>NZ_KZ454941.1:1820574-1842796 GCF_002797375.1 Bacillus sp. FJAT-42315 | reverse complement strand
ATTACTATCGAACCCTTCAAGAACTTTAATCTCAGAAATCTCTGGAACATATTTCTTAGCTGGATCGTCCAGATTCACCTTTCCTTCATCAACCAATTGCATTAATGCTGCACCAGTAATAGCTTTTGTAGTCGAAAATAGGGTAAACATCGTGTTAGTTGTCATTGGTGTTTCCTTACCAAGTTCACGTACTCCAGCTGCACCTTCGTAAATATTCCCTTCACGATCAGTTACCATTGCAACAACTCCTGGTATCCCTCCAGCCCTCCCTACAGCATTCTGCAAAACATTGTCAAGAGAATTCTTGAGATCATTCATGACTGCTTGTCCCATCATAATCTTCACCATCTCCTTTTTTAAATTTCTGATATTTTCTATATTTTCTGAATATTTAACCTACTTAAGGAATACCATATGGGATATATCTTGTCAACTTTTGAACATCTAACATCCTCTGATTAGGCGTGAAACATTTCATTAGAGGTAACCAAGAAGGTATAACAAAATAAAAACAGGAGATACATATCGTCTTCTCCTGTCAAGACAAATTATTAATCTATATTTTATTTCTCACTTTCTTCTAGCGAGAATTAGATGATTGGCAAAAAAAAAAACGAATGCGCCATCTTGATTATTCTGCCTTCTCAAGAAAAGGATCAAAATAGTCAAACTCATCGACACCATTCGGAATGATGGTGCTTATTCTAGTTAACTCGTCCACGATTTCTTTCGCTTCCTCTCCAAATACCGGGAGCGGCTGATAGTTATTTTCTGTTTCACTATCATCGGAATTTTCTAAAGTTGGGACAATTCTCAGTCCTTTCATCACTACCGAACCGGCTTCTTTAGTAAATGTAAGACGGAAGATTGCTGTTTGCCTTGATTTTAACGTCGGGTCGGCGCCGAAAGCGTAGTCTCCCATGCTGTAAATGATATATTTCCCGTTGTACTTTTCAACGCTTTGCAAACGATGAGGGTGATGACCGATAATAATATCGGCTCCAGCATCTAAAGCAGCATGTCCAAATTTCGTTTGATAAAAAGCCGGAGTCTCCATATATTCGATCCCCCAATGCATGTTAACAATGACTAAATTATCTTTTCTTTTATACTTCTTCACATCTCTAATAATATTTTCAAGGTATGAGTCAGCTGACTTTCTATATCTATAATCATAGCCTAAGAAAACTGTTTCAATATTTTTAATTTTTTCGATATGGGGCATCCCTTCGTTAAAAACAGCGACATCTTGCTCCTTAAAGGCTTTCAATGTATCGCGATATCCCGCTTCAAAATAATCCATTGTATGATTGTTTGCTAAATTAGCTGCTTCGATCCCGCTCGCTGGCAAAAAAGCCGCATATTTAGGGTGACTTTTTATTCTCCACATTTTTTCTTGAGCTTTCGTCTCGGTTGTAAAAGCACTTTCCGCGTTAATCACAGTGTAATCGTCAGAATTGAACCACGGAAGACTATTTTTATACACGTACTGATTATCCCCATTATTCTTCTCAAAAACATAATCGAACTGCAAATGCTCCGGAGCCTCTGGATACGTACCGAACGAATTATCTCCTACCATACTAATCGTTATTTGCTCATCCTTCCTTTGCCCCTGCTCATAATTAGCCGCAGCAGCATAAAACCAAACGTATGGATCGATTTCTTCCAAACGCAGTGAAGGATCGGCTTCTTTTACTTTTGCTAGAGCAGATAAATAGCTCGGATGCACTTGACCTAACGCTTTTTCATCGGTATTTTCCTCTCGATAGGAATCGATGGCTTTTAAAGAGGAGTTTAATATTTTCATATATTCTCCCATCGCATCATCCTTCATCTTATATTGGTCGATTTGAGCAATCAGTTCATTCGTTTTCTGTTCAGCTTCAGATGTCCCTCCTGAAGAGGCAAGTAGCTGTAAAATCTCATTGGCTTGTTTCGATAATTTCTCGACGGCTTCTTTTGTAAGATCTTTCTGTTCAACTTTTTTATTTTCACTCTGTGCATCAGATACGGATGATCCTTTTCCTGTAAACCAAAAAACAACACCTGCTCCAAGCAAAATTGTAGCAATCATCAACCATCCTCTTTTTCTTAATTTCTTTTTCATCGTTCCCCTTCCTTTTCCCTCATTACTAGGCAAGCTTCAATTTCTCGTTTACTCCACCTCTATATTACCATGTATTTGTTAATTATTAATATTTTTCCATAAGAAACCTACAAAAAAGGACATTTACAGGAAGAAATGTCTTCTATGAAAGAGAATAATTGTTTATTATATAAACAGACGTTGAGATGCAGCCTATTGTATTATTTAACTAGAGGGTCCTTTTCAATCTCTTGTAAAATTAAACGTTCTTCTTCTGTAACATCCGCTAAAGATTTAATCTGATGCTGATCCTGCTTCAAGTCAATAATCATCATTTGATCTTTGTTGACTACATATAAATAATCATCCTCATGTAAATATCCTGTGACATGCTCGAATAATGCCCCACCTTCCTCGCGATGAAACACAGCATATTCCTGATAGGCTTTTCCGATCTCATAATCGCTGTCCTCGAAAAAAACGAGCGTATCCATCCCTCGATAATCACCCCAAACAAATAATATGAAAAATATTAAAGGAATAAGTACGGCTAAAAAAGCAACGATAATTATTGGATAAATAATAATCTTCTTAAAAGCTCTATACAAAAAATCATTCCTTTCAAAAATAAAGTAACAGCGGTTTATTTCCAATTAACAATATCACATTTTTTGCTTTGTCCGTACGAAAATGAGTTTATTGTAAAAACGTTCGATCACTTTCAAATACCTATAGTTTATTTTTCATTGGTCTATAACATCAATTAGCCCCATGCACAATTTAACAAATCGTGTATGGGGCATTTTTGTATTTTAAAAAAAACAAATGATTATATTTTTATATGATGATAGCATTGAAAATGTAGTAAATATTGGTACAGAAAGGAAGATAAAAATATGAGTATTAAGATCGAAATCCTTCCAAAATACCGTATCGCCTACGTGCGACAAGTTGGGCCGTATGGTTCGGCTAACGTTCAAACGATGCAAAAATTAAAGCAATGGGCTACAGCAAAAAATCTGCTCTCTCAAACATCAGTAATCGTTGGAATTTCACATGATAACCCAGAAACAACTCTCCCTGAAAACTGCCGCTATGATGCTGGTATCGTTATTTCAGACAATGCTCAAATTGATGAACTCGTCAGTGAAAATAAACTTCCAGGCGGAAAATATGCCATTTACAAAGTTAAACACACAGCAGAAGACCTTCAAAAAGCATGGAGCGAAATTTTTTATGAATTGGCACACCGTGGTTATCAGATTGACGAACGACCAATTTTTGAAAGATACATTGGATCGATGGTTTCCAATCATTATTGCGAAATCTGTGTGCCTATCAAATAATTTATGGAGTGATAAAAATGGAAACAACATTAACTATCAGTGATAAGATCTCAGAAATCATCGAAGAAAAAAGAGATACATATATTCATATTGCTAACGAGATTTGGAATTATGCCGAATTACGATTTAATGAACATCAGTCGTCAGCTCTTCTTATAGAAAGCTTAAAAGCGGAAGGCTTTGATATTGAAACGAATATCGGTGGATTTGATACTGCATTTATTGGTTCTTGGGGGAAAGGCAATCCTGTTATTGCTTTTTTAGGTGAGTATGATGCGTTATCTGGTCTTGATCAAGAAGGTGGTATAACGGAGAAAAAATCTGAAAATCCGAACGGCAATGGACACGGATGTGGACACAACCTGTTAGGAACAGGCTCATTAGCTGCTGCAGTCGCTACAAAAGAATATATGGAGCAGCATAATATAAGTGGAACTGTTCGATATTATGGCTGCCCTGTCGAAGAAGGTGGTTCTGGTAAAACATTTATCGTGAGGGCTGGAGCGTTCCAAGACGTAGATATCGCTTTATGCTGGCATCCTGCAGATGTGAATGTTATGCTGGCTTCAAGTTCACTTGCAAACATTCAAGCTACATTCAAATTTAAAGGCAAAGCTTCTCACGCAGCTACTGCCCCACATTTAGGCCGTAGTGCATTAGATGCCGTTGAGTTAATGAATGTTGGTACCAATTATTTAAGAGAACATATTATTCCAGAGGCTCGCATACATTATGCAATTACAAATTCAGGCGGCATTTCCCCAAATATCGTTCAACAAGATGCAACTGTCCTATATTTAATTCGAGCACCTAAAACCAATCAAGTGAATGAAATCTATGAACGAATTTGCAAAGTTGCCCAAGGAGCCGCTTTAATGACAGAAACAGAGATGGAAATTATATTTGAAAAAGCTTGCTCAAATATTGTGCCAAATCATCTAGTTCAACAAGTGATGTATGAACAATTTATCAAACTAGGTACACCTTCTTATAGTAAAGATGAACTAAAATTTGCTGAGCAGATCCGCAATACTTTGTCTGTACAAGAGAAAAGTGGAGGTATGTATGCAGCGATTCCGTTATTTAAAGAAACTCTCCAAAAGGAAAAAAATCATGCATTAACAACGTCTTTATTTCCTTATCAAAAAGAGTTAACTAATGTCGTCATGCCGGGCTCTACAGATGTTGGGGATGTGAGTTGGGTTGTCCCAACAACTCAGTGTACAATAACATGTTTCCCACAAGGAACACAATTACATTCATGGCAAGTCGTTGCAACTGGCTGTACATCTATTGCACATAAAGGGATGTTACACGCTGGGAAAGTATTAGCTGCGACAGCCATTCAGCTTGTCACTCAACCAAAGTTAATTGAACATGCCTCTTTAGAATTAAAAAATAGAATAGAAAACAATGCCTATCAAAACCCTATTCCAAATCATATACAACCTCAACACATTCAAAATCAAATTACTGATTTGGAGATGTAAAGTAAACAAAAAGATGACAATCGGATAAATATGGATTATATCACCAAAATGGTGGTGCCGTTTTTTTAGTCCAACTGCCCTTTAACCCTTTTTAGAAAGACAATCAAAAGGATCTCTAGCTTAGAGATCCTGACTTTTTTAAATCTTCTAGACTGCAGGATTTTTTAAGGGAAAAGGTGCCTGTCCCTTTGTCTCTTGAATCAAATCAGATATATCCCCATATAAAGAACCCCACACCCTATGAGTAATTTCTCCCCTACTTTTTAGAAAGTTCATTATCCTTGGCAAGGTATTTCGCTCGTTGAATACTTCCCCGTTTTATTGGAACACTTATAAAATAAACAACATTTTAAGGAGCTGAGGTACTTGAAAAAGATAAGAATGTTGACATTATTGTTTACATTAATG
This sequence comes from Bacillus sp. FJAT-42315, assembly GCF_002797375.1. Taxonomy (GTDB): domain Bacteria; phylum Bacillota; class Bacilli; order Bacillales; family Domibacillaceae; genus Bacillus_CE. Next base: position 1,837,463 of record NZ_KZ454941.1, on the reverse strand, counting down.
CTGCCAATTACTACAAACGCTGAATTTAAAGTTCCAGCCATAAAAGAAACTGGACAATGGACAATCGAATTATTACCCCCCGTAAAAGATAAAGGGGAAGCAGGAAAGTTTGAAGTATACAGTCTGTTAGTAACTAATAAGGGGAAGAAAGCATACAATGCTAGCGTCGAGGTATATCGAGATGAAGCTGGTACGAATAAAATGTTTGGACTCGCTCCCCAAATGAAGGATAAGCTTGTGGAAACAAATCAATTCTTTAATTTCGAAAACTTCCCAGTTAAAACTGAAACTGAAAAATTAGAAATCATTTTAACTTGGGAAGATGAACCGGTTAAGCTGGAAAACGGATATAAATCGTCAGGTAGAAAATACAAAGAAACTGTTATATTTACTAAACAGTTGTAAATCCAGATTTCCCTGCATTCTAACACAAGATGTTTAAGGTAAAGTCATTCATAGTTCAAGTCGTTTAATTATCTTTGCAGGGTTTCCACCTACAACTACATTATCAGGCACATCTTTTACTACGACTGCTCCTGAAGCAAGAACTACATTGTTCCCTATAGTAACTCCAGGATTTATTACCGCTCTTCCACCAATCCATACGTTGTTACCAATAGTTACTGGTTTGCCGTACTCCACTCCTGAATTACGCTCGAATGGATCTAATGGATGTGTTGCTGTATAGATATGTACACCTGGAGCCATAAAGCAGTTATCGCCTATTCGCACTTCACAAACATCTAAAATGACACAGTCAAAATTCGCATAAAAGTTTTCCCCTACATGAATATTGTACCCATAGTCGCAGCGGATATTTGGTGCCACGAATAAGTTTTCTCTAGTGGAACCGAAAAGCTCTTTTAAAAGTTTAGTACGTTTGTTAATTTCATTTTCTAAAGTTTGATTGTAAATCCGAGTTTTTCTACGCGCCGCTTCTCTTTCTTTTACTAATTCGGAATCAGCAGAATAATATAGTTCCCCACTCAACATTTTTTCTTTTCCACTTTTCATTTTATATCTCCCTCAACATAAAAAGATTAAGATTCGGAAGTGCTATACAAATCTATTTCATTGAATTCAACTAATCAAACAATTATAACATTCATGCTATAATTTCCTAAAATGAACAGCATGTTTGGCATGATAACACACTCAAAACTATTACAAAAAAATCGAGCTACCCTTCAAAAAGAGTAGCTCAATTCCCCACCTGCCACGGCCGGTTCGCTGTTTGTGACTTTTTCACTGTTTGTTTCGCTCCAAGCTGTTCGCGTGTCATCCTCTGCGGCTCCATTCCACGTTCGATACGATTCATTAGCTCCTTTGAAGATGTGGATACTAAAGGAGGAGCATAGACGCGCACCGATTCTTTTTCACACTCTGGACAATTAGCTTGTCCTTTACTGCCACTCATTGATTTAAAAAACAAGGTGAAATCTCCGCACGCTTGGCATCGAAAGGTGTAACTTGGCATGCTCCTCCCTCCATCCGCTTTTATTTTGGCAAAATATTTTTCTCGAAAATTTGAGTAGGAATGGCGACGGTACAGCACGCATTCGGAACGTCGACAATGCCGCTAATGCGGCCCTCGATCGGAGCGGTACTTAAAATCATATAAGCCTGTTCGCCTGTGTAGCCAAGTGTTTTCATATATTCAATCGCGTTCAAACACGCCCGACGATACGCTAAAGTTGCATCTAAGTAGTGCTGCTTGCCGTTCTTTTCATCGACAGAAATCCCTTCAAACACTAAAAAGTCATTGTAATTTGGTTCGACTGGCCCCGGTTTAAACACTGGATTTTCGGTGATATTATACTTCTCCATTCCCCCTTTGATCACATCTACCTTCAAGTCGATCCAGCCAGCCATTTCGATACCGCCACAAAAAGTGATTTCGCCATCCCCTTGCGAGAAGTGAAGATCACCAACTGATAACTTTGCTCCGTCCACAAATACCGGGAAGAAAATTCGCGAGCCTTTTGATAGATTTTTAATATCGCAGTTGCCACCGTTTTCTCTCGGTGGAACAGTTCTCGCCCCTTCCTTAGCCACCCGATCAAACTCGGCTCCTTTCAACGTTCCTAGCACCGCTCGCTCAGGATTTGGCAAATTAGCCAGCGTCGGCACTCGATCTGGCTCCGTCTCCAGTAGCTCTTTTTCCCGTTCATTCCATTTATTTAATAGCTCCATCGAAGGGGCTACACCAATTAACCCCGGATGAATGATTCCAGCGAACTTCACACCTGGCACATGTCGGGACGTCGTATAAATCCCTTCAAAGTCCCAAATGGATTTCGCCGCTTCCGGATAATAATCTGTTAAAAAACTTCCTCCGTTTTCTTTAGAGAAAATACCATTAAAGCCCCATTCTTCTCCCTGAAATGCCCCGATGTCCAAAATATCTACAACTAATAAATCACCCGGTTCCACCCCATTGACGTAGACAGGGCCACTCAACACATGTACCCGCGACAAATTGACATCACGAATGTCGCTCGGATCATCGTTATTGCTGATTTGTCCATCTGTCCAATCTTTACAGTCCATTCGAAATGCTGTCCCTGGCTCTACCGAAAAGGCAGCTGGAATATCCGGATGCCAGCGATTGTGTCCTGGATGCGCTTGCTCCTCCATCGGTTTACTTAAGTCTAACTGGAACATCGTTTTTGGCATAACCATTCTCCCTTCGACTTATTTATTCATCAAAGTTTCTCATGGTAGCAGAATATGTATGCGCTTTCATTTTATCCAGAAAAATGATTATTGTCAATATTTTCTGATATTAAAAGAAAGGAATTCCCGATTGTTTCGTGAATACTTATTTTAAAATAAATATAAGGAGACCCCTCATGAATTCTATCTTTTTCGCGCATTTAAAGATTGCGTTAGCGATGGCGATCGTTGGAAGCTCAGTCGTATTTGGCAAACTGATTACTTCGAGCTTTCCTGTTTTTTTAGCATCCGAGCTCCGCTTCATCATCGCGTCCGTCATTCTCATATTAGTTTTTTATTATAAAGAAAAAAAGCTACCCTCCATTCCTGCAAAATATTTGCTGATTCTCTTTTTCCAAGCGTTCACAGGAGTGTTTTTATTCAATATTTTTATGCTATATGGTTTAAGATTTACAACCGCTATGGAAGCAGGAATTATCACAAGTAGTCTCCCAGCAGTCGTTGGTTTCATCGCTTTTTTATTTTTAAAGGAAAAAATTACGTTCCAAAAAGGGGCTGGTATTTTATTAGCGATGTTAGGCGTCCTCTTAATGAACGTTGTCGGAGGTGAGACTAGTGAGGTTACTTCCTTGTTCGGCAACCTTTTAGTCATCGGCGCCGTCATCTGTGAAGCATTATTTATTACACTAGGGAAAACCGCCTCTAACAAATTAACTCCTCTTACAGTCACGACGATGATCAGTATCATTGGTGTCATTTTATTTTTACCTTTTGCTATTTATGAATCTTTTCACTTTAATTTTTCTAGTGTAGGCGTTTGGGATTGGATAAATATCATTTATTTTGGAGTGGTCGTCACGGTCGTCGCATTTTTACTTATGTATCAAGGGTTAGCTAAAGTTTCAGCCAGTTCTGCTGGCGTCTTAACGAGCGTTTTACCTGTAAGTTCGATAATTCTCTCATTTGTTATACTAAAAGAAGAGATCACACTTGCCCACTTACTCGGGATGCTCTTTATCTTCGGAGCCATTTGCTTCATTTCTATAAACCCTTCTGACAAAGAATCTACTATAAGGAGACGATAAAATGAAAGAAAGAATCTTATCAGCTATCAATGATATTGAAAAAGAGCATCACGTAAAAATATTATATGCGTGCGAATCCGGCAGTCGGGCATGGGGCTTCCCTTCGAAAGACAGCGATTATGATGTGCGGTTTATTTATGTACATAAGAAGGAGTATTATTTAAGCATTGATCCCGTTGGCGTTGGTAAAAAGCGCGATGTAATTGAGCTGCCGATTGATGATCTGCTCGATATGAGCGGATGGGAGCTGACGAAAGCGTTGAAGCTGTTTCGCAAATCGAATCCACCGCTTTTGGAGTGGCTGCATTCACCGATCGTTTACTACACTGCTTTTTCAACAGTAAAGCGCATGAAAGAGCTTCAGAACGATGTGTTTGCGCCGCACTCCTGTATGTATCATTACTTAAATATGGCGCATAAAAATTACCGTGAGCATTTGCAGCGTGATCAAGTGAAGCTGAAAAAGTATTTTTATGCCCTTCGCCCCGTTCTCGCTGCCAAATGGATCGAACAATTCAATGAATTTCCGCCGCTGGAGTTTCCAACATTACTGGAGGAAATGCTCCCTGAAAGCCAGGTCAAAAATGAAGTAGAAACGTTGCTACAAAGAAAAATGGCTGGTGATGAACTCGATAAAGAACTGCCCAATTTATTAATTAATGAGTTTCTTAACGAGGAAATCGCTCGGCTTGAAGCGTACGCTAAAACGATGAACAGCACTCTTTCCGATCCGACGGAAACATTAGATGAGTTATTTAGAGAAGCGTTGAATGAGGTTTGGTAAGGGTAAAAATGGACATTAAAGTAAGATTTAGAAATAAAGCCCTTCTCATTCGAGAGAGGCTTTATCTAATTCCTTCACTAGCTACGTTATATCCTCACAATCGACACCAGTTTGCATTCCATATGGGCTCAGAACGTTAAAGACCCGCTTATTTTCCAAAAAGGAAGTAAGCGGGTTTTTTAGCGTTCTACAAACTCACTCCGATGTCGTCAGGGACGCCTGAACATCTGGATTAATTTCCTGTTGAGGATAGTTAATTTTTTCCCCGAATTCTACCCAGTCGAGATTTGACATCAGCAGCAGGTAACGTTTACCGTTGGCCGGGTCGCTGATGATGATGTGGTCACGACCAGCCGTTTCTACGCGCCCACGGTAAATCATTGCATTCCATTTGTCGTTACCTTGGTAAGTAAAGTAGAATGTACCGATTTTACCTTTGTTGAAGCGTAAGATATTTTCAATAAATGATTCTTCGATCGCACCTGTCGGAAGTTGCTGCCCAGTCCCCATTGGAACTACTGGAACGCCATACGACGGTCCAGAAGGCATATTCGCTGGGAAACCGCCGCTAGGTTGCTGTGCGACACTGCTCCACATCATGGAAGCTGGATGAAAACCAGGATAATAATTCATTGGATAATAATTAGAGTCTCCACAAGTCATAAGAAAATTAGCTCCTTTTTAATTTATCGATAAAACTCTGTGCAGTAGTCCGGTACAGCGACATAAAAACAATGATTTTTGTGCGCAAAATCAAACTTTGTCATCGGGGATCTTGGCATCGTGGGGGTACAAGGTGCTCGGTATTTTTTCCCCGGACTTGGATTAAAAAACCACAAATTCATTCTGGCTCGAGGGTCCCTATGTCCATGCAACAAATCCCTAGCCCTCTGGAGGTCAGCTTCTCTGGGACGTTGTGTATACAATGCTCCATTTAAGACCGGCTCGAAGTGAGGAATTCCAGTTCCAGGTATCGTTTGATAGATCGCATGCCTAATATTGCGCAACCCTTTAAAGTCAGGAGCACAGTCAGCCTCGACCCGATTGGCCACAACCGTTCCCACCATGTTCATCCCCTGGGCTCCTTCACCGATCGCTTCTGCCATCATGAGCCTCGCTAATTCCTCCACGTCACGTGAAGTATGTTTGATTCGTCTCCCCATTTCCTCACCCCTTCAGCTTATACAAGTAACATATTGCCTGAAGCTCGTTTTGGTAACTTGCCCATCAGCCCAAAATTAGAAATTACCTCCTCGAAAAAACGGGGGAAGCCCCCATTGGTGCTCCTCCTAACTTTTTTCAGTTAATAACTTTGCAATCATTTGTACACTCTCTTCACTCAACAAATAAGTTGGCTCATTCTCAGATTCTTTTTGAATTCTTCCAGCATTTCTCTCAGGATATAGCCATAAGCGAAATGTCTGAGAAGATTCCTCCCGAGAAAAAAAGGTTATGTTAAAGTTGGCGCTTTCCGCAGTCATCGGGCCCGAATAAGCTGAAGAGTCCTGTATAGCTTTTATGAACACTTCAATTTCTTCGGTTTGATCAAAAACAATCTCCCTATCCTTTAATTCCTTCGCATTTGAAAAAAACTGTTTCAATCCATTACCTGTGACTACGATTTTGCTACTATCATTTAGAGAATTCCAATCTGTTTTCTCTTCCAGATTACAACCAAATAGAACGATGTTTAAAAGGAGTATAACGGATAATAAAAAGATTTTTTTCATTTCACAGCCTCCTCGAAAACAAACCCTTGATTCAGCACGCTTCTTTACAAATTAATGGAGCATGCACATAATGAAGATATACAGCAGATATTAAAGAAAGGGACACTAGCTCCAACTAGCGTCCCTAGACATACGGCTACATGCAAGAAAACAGTAGCTCAGAGTTTGACTAAAGAAATAACCTTCCCCTTAAACTATGGTGGTAGCAGGGTGGGCTATTTCTTTTTTTCGCTGAAAAAACTCACACCTTCTATGAATGGGATTGAATCACTTCTGTACCAAATTGTAAACATTCCCTACATATAGACACACCTGGCCCCATAGCCAATTCTCCGACTTCTTCTTTGCTTCTTCGGCAAAAAGAACAACCCTCAACATGTTCTGTTTTTTGAACGTTCTTTGGATGCAAAGTGTTCTCAACTGCATTGTACAATTCGTCAATTACAGTTGACTCAATGTAATCGAACTCTCCTTTTAATTTCAAGGCAACCGTCGTATAAGCAATCGCCATTCCTTCGTAAAAGCGTTGCCTATCTAATACATCACTATTTTTGACCTTTTCTTCACACAGCGAACTTAACTTCTCTAATTCCAAGATGACATCTTCAATTTTAGCTCCTCTAAATGTCTTTTTACGAAAATCTTGATCCATTTAAACCCCTCCCACCTTATCATGTATACAATTGTATACATATTTAATGAGATGTATTCTTCAAACAGGAAATATATTCCTTCATATTTATGAAATTATTTCATACCCCTTAACCAAAAACCTCTTTTTGTTCATCAAATTGAACTTAATCTTTTTCAACTGTATATCTAACTTGTTTAAAGGTTACTATATCTCCATCTTCAGTATCATCTATAGTTTGCAAAAGTTGAACTTTTGGCTCGTAGTCCGTCCTATGAGCATCTTTGATACCCATAATGTCAAGTTTGTAAGATTCATCATTTTTTGTTCAAATACTTTTTTATTGGCAACAAAAATAAAGGTCACTTTATTTTCATCAATTCCCTCAGTCATAAATTCTAATTGATTATCTTTTGTTGTAATCGTTGGTGTTAATAAGTCAATACTTCCGTTTCCAGTTTCTTGTTTAGTAGCAATTTCATAATCAGCTTTATCACTTGAATCTAAAGAATTTTCTATTATACCTGAACATCCGAATAATGTAATACTAGCAATTAAAATTGAACTTAATCCAATTATCCTTTTCAAAAATACCACCCTTTTTTAGAATATTATAACATAAATGTAATAAAAAATGATTTGTAAATAGTACAAGAGTGGAATTGATGAACTTCTCAATACCTATTGTATGAAAATGGTTTATATGTAAAAATAAAATCTAATAAAAAAGAAAGAGTGATACATGTGAATCAGCGTCTTTTGAAAGTCATCGTTTTTCTATTAGCATGTCTAACTTTCCTAAGTTCAATGTTTTTTTCTTGGTATGAAGGAAGTAACCTTATTGAAGATACGTTCGAATCGGAATATACGGCGATTATCTCAAATTATTTAGGAGTAATTAAAACTCCACACGATATTAACCAACTGGACTTCTTCATCTATGCAGCCAAATTTAAACCTTTTTTCCCGACTGTAATGATACTAAGCTTGTATATCCTTTTATTTTTTGTTATTAATCGCTTATTTAAAGAAAAGAGATATATTAGTCATCTATTTTTAGGATTAATTTTATTGATATCCAGTCTTTCTTTACTGTACGGAACTACAGAGGGTAGCACTGTATTTAGTGTGTTGTTTTTAATAATGGGTACTGTAAGCTTAATCATCTCTTATATGACATATCAGAAAAGAAAGGTGATACCTTTCAAATTGATAACTTAATCACTATAAAGTGAACCTTCAATCTGTGAGGGTTTCCTTCATCCCTCGCAGATTGTCAGGTGAACAGACTCAATCATCAAACTCCTCATCACTAACTAATCCGCTCACAAACGTCTCAAAGTCTTTAGCTACAACCGTGATCGTCGGTTCATCCGCCACTTCCACATCTACATGAATCACTCTCGGTTCGCCATTTTTTCCGCAAAGACTGTAATCAAGCATGACAGCATCATGACCAGCTGATGGGCAATCACATATGACAAATCCAATGTCAATCGGATAGCCCCAATCCTCATCCGTACTTCTTTCGTCTTCAGAATCGAGCCCTCTATTTCCCCCAATTCCACGAAGACTGTCAATAGCGATATGATCTTCTGCCCAAGAAGTTGCGGTGGTCGTTGGATAACAAGTATGTACAGGGCCTCCCCCATTTTTTATCTTTATTAATTCAATATAAGAGTTTGGAAGTTTATAGCCTAATGTTTGCTCTGCTTCATCGATCATCCTTTTCGTTACTTGGAATGGAATGGTAAAATAATCCGATTCGTCCCAAAACCCTTGTATATAGCTCTTCATTTCTTTTCTCCTTCCATATGTAAATACTCCGCCTCAAACACTATGACAATTATAACCTTTTATTGGAGAAAGTCACATCTTTCAATTCTCACTCAATTAACGTTTTTTGTAAAGCAAACTTGACATTCACCTCTCATGTAAAGTATACTTTACGTAAAGTTACCTTTACAAAAAGGGAGTGATGGATTGGAAAATCGAATTAAGGAGTTGCGAGCGGCTCATCATTTAACGCAGGATGAGTTGGCTGACCGTTTAGATGTCTCACGGCAAACGATCATTTCGTTAGAAAAAGGAAGGTACAATCCTTCGATCATGCTCGCGTATAAAATTTCGCGTGTATTTCATTGCACGATTGAAGAAGTCTTTTTATTTGAGGAGGAAGAAAAAAATGAATGAGTTTATCATTAATGTATTCATGTGGCTGGCCATTGGCTTGTTTACGTTAGCTATTATTTTTTTGAATCATCGCTACTTAAAGAAAAAGAAAATGGTCGATGAGCGCTTTGAAAAGATTCATCATATAGGAAGAAGCTATGCTTGGATCGCTTCCGCCGTCATCATTTTTATCGTTTGGTTCATCTCGCTTGCTATTTTCGAATCTAAGCTTGCCTTTTTCCTTATTACCGCCATATGGGTTGGGCATAATATTTCCTACATCGTCGGTGCCGCTATTGCCCAAAGCAAAAACTAATTCCATGCAAAAAAGCTGCCGAGATGATCATCTCAGGCAGCTTTTGATTATTTTTCCTCTTCATCTGAACGACTATTATAGTCGTAGTCGGATGGATCAACTGGCGTGAAGCCTTTCGGTTGATGGAAACGCAACAAGTCTTTCGTTACGATCGCATCTGACATTTCTAAGCGCTTATCAACGGATTCTTTCATTCGTTTGATTTCTTCCGTTTCTTCGATTAGTTCTCCAGTTGCTGTGTTGTAATACTTTCCTTTAATGCCTGTCACGTCTTTGCTTACGAAATCTCCATTACGGAATGGAACGACCGTGCCATGATCTTTAGATAATAAGTCTGTTCCTACATGAAGATAGTCTTTCGTATCGACACCAAGCAAGTGCATTAATGTTGGCATTAAATCCACTTGACCACCATATTGATGCTGCACGCCCCCTTTGACTCCTGGTACGTGAATCAATAGTGGCACACGTTGAAGCTGTGCATTTTCAAACGCGCCAACCTCTTTATCTAATACAGTAGACATCGCTTTATTATGGTTATCAGAAATGCCGTAGTGATCGCCATACATCACAATCACTGAGTTATCATATAAACCGGATTTCTTTAAATACGTGAAAAATTGCTCCACAGATTCGTCCAAGTATCTCGCTGTTTGGAAGTAACCATCAACGGAAGTATCTCCTGTATGATGCTTTTCAATCGTCGCTTCCTGTTGATCCATTGGATACGGGAAGTGATTCGATAACGTGATAAATTTCGTATAGAACGGTTGTGGCAACGTTTCTAACAACGGAATCGACTCTTCAAAAAATGGCTTATCCTTCAATCCGTAGTTCATTACATCGTCTTCATTCATATCGTAATAGCTAGAATCGAAAAATTGGTTCATTCCGAAAGCTTTATAGATTTCGTCGCGATTCCAGAATGATTTGGTATTGCCATGGAAAGTAGCTGACGTATATCCTTGCTGTCCTAAAATAGCTGGAGCAGCTTGATACGTATTTTGCCCTTTCATTGAAAAAGCTGATCCTTTCGGTAACCCAAACAATGAGTTTTCTAACATAAATTCCGCATCTGACGTTTTTCCTTGTGCTGTCTGATGAAAGAAATTATCGAAATAAAACATATTCGGATCGTGAGCTAATGAATTTAAAAATGGCGTCACTTCTTTGCCGTTCAGCTTATAATCTATCATAAAACTTTGTAGAGATTCTAAGTGAACATAAATGACGTTCTTTCCTTTTGCCTTCCCAAAATACTCTGGATTCGGCTCGGCATAGATCGATTTAGTATAGTTCTCGACCTCTACGACATCACTGCTATCAGCTAACGCACGCTGCGTCGATGCTTTTGTACTTTGAACTGCATCATAGATCGTGAAATTATACATTCCTAAATATTTCACAATATAATTTCGATCGAACGTTCTCGTTAATAGCTGTGGACGATCGATTTCAGCTAGACTTAAATTCACCGTAAACATCACAATCGCAGTTATAAATACAGCCGCTCTTTGACGGCGCTTGATTTTCATCGGCTCTGGATTCACCTTTTTAGATAAAAATAGAACGAGCAAAATCAACGTATCTGCAAAATAAAGCACATCATATGGCTTAAACAAAGCCCCCATACTATTACCAATACTGCTCACATTCGCTGTTTGTGTCAGCGTTGGCAGCGTAATAAAATCGGTAAAGAAACGATAATAGGCAATATTCGAATACAATAATACGGATAATAGAAAGTGAATTCTCACCATCCATTTAAACGCTTTTCTTCCTTTAGCAAATAAAGCAAATCCAATAAACAAAACGGCCGAACTTATCGGATTGATAAATAACAAGAACTTCTGCATCGTATTTTCAATACCTAGTTCAAATTCTACCTGATAAGCGATATACGTTTTGATCCAAAGAAGTATGACTGCTAATGAGAAGAAAATGAGCGGTTTGCTAAGAAGCGAATTCTTCTTGGCTTCCTTCTTCATTTTACTTTCCCTCCTAATTTTTTTTACAATTATTATATAATCTTTACAAAAAAACAATATAGAAATAATAAATTCTTAGCAATCAAAAGTCAACTAAAATCATTTGGGAACGAATCTTTCACTCTAACATAGACGTTTCCATAAAGAAATCCCCTTTTTCAGAAATTTACTGAAAAAAAGGGGATTTCTTTAAAAACTCGCTTCCTGCTTTTTCACGACAAACGCCATAACGAGGAACACAATGGGTGTAAGCATAATGTATTTAAAATGATTCTCCGCACCGCTAAAGTAATAAGCAACTTGCACAAATAATACTGCTCCCATCACTAAACGGCTCGCTGACTTTTTCCATATGCCCCAGACTACACAAATGATAGATATAAAGATTAATGTCCAAAAAACGAAACCGATCCAATAAAAGCCCATATTTTGACCTCCTATCTATCAAGTTGTGTTCATTATACCACGAATAAAGGTAAATATTAGTTCGCGCGAAAAGTCTGTTATCAATGGTAATAGCTTTCCTATTCAACTGGAAGCAAATGATCCACAACAATACTATTGACAGCATTGATATACGCTAGTGCACTTGCTTTCATAATATCGGTATCTGTTGCTTTAGCCATATATTTTTCTCCTCTATATTCCACTTGAATCTTTACTTTCCCTAATGCTTCTTTTCCTCTTGAAACACTGCTAATATTATATTCAATTAATTTCATTTCTAAATCACTGATGTCTGTAATAGCAGAATACAAAGCATCGATCGGGCCAGAACCGACTGCACTGCTCTTCAATATTTGATCACCTTTTTTCATGCTCACACTTGCTGATGGGAAAGTGGTATTACTAATCACTTGCAAATCCATTAATTCATAGAAATGCCCCCTATAGTTTGTTAAATCCTCCTTCTGACTATTATGTTGCGTGTAATAGTTCTCCACGATGACATATAAGTCATGATTGTATACTTCTTTTTTCGCATCTGCTAATTCCAGAAATGCTTCAAATATCCCTTCAAATTGTGTTTCAGTCAGCTGATTAAAACCTAATTTTTCAAGCGCATGTTTCACCGCATGGCGACCAGAGCGTGCTGTTAAAACCAGTTCCATATCATCTAAACCAACCTCAACTGGACTAATGATTTCATAAGCATCCCTTGATTTCAACAAACCATCTTGGTGTATACCCGAAGAATGAGCAAAGGCGTTATCTCCTGTAATTGCTTTATTTACTTGTACATCAAGCCCCATAAAACTGCTGACCAACCTAGACGTATTCATGATTTCTTTCGTATTAATATTAGTGTACGCTTTATAGATGGATGAGCGAGTATTGATTGCCATCGCCACTTCTTCTAGTGCCGCATTCCCTGCCCGTTCGCCAATCCCATTAATCGTACACTCCACTTTATCAGCACCATTTTTAATGGCAGCTAACGTATTGGCAGTTGCCATGCCTAAGTCATTATGACAATGAACACTTAAAAGCACTTTATCATTTAAATTTTTTAAACGATGATTAATTTTATAAATTAACTCGCCAAATTCCTCAGGCTCTGCATATCCAACTGTATCGGGTACATTGATTATGGTAGCTCCTGCCTTTACAACCGCTTCAATCGTTGCCCATAAGTATTCAAAATCAGAGCGAGAAGCATCTTCTGTTGAATATTGTACATCTGGTAGTAATGTTTTCGCATATTTGACAGCACCAACACCGATATCTAAAATTTGATTTTTCGATTTCCCAAATTTCTTTTCCACATGAATGTCTGACGTACCTAAAACGATGTGGATTAACGGTCTCTCAGCATATTTCACACTGTTATAGACAGAATCAATATCAGCTTTGACTGCCCTTGCTAATGCAGTGATAACAACATCGTCTGTATTTCCTACTTTCTTGGCGATTTCTTTCACAGCTTGAAAATCACCGGCTGAAGACGAAGGGAAACCGGCCTCGATGATGTCAACTTGTAACTTCCTTAATTGCTGTGCTACCTCTAATTTTTCATACAGATTCAACTTAGCTCCAGGAACTTGCTCTCCATCTCTAAGAGTCGTATCAAACACCCAAATTTTCTTCGTCATTTCAGAAACACTCCTTTACCATATCAATTTAATAAAAAAAGCCTCATCTCTATAAAAAATATAGAGACGAGGCTTTGCTCGCGGTACCACTCTAATTGATTAATCTAAACATGATTAATCCGCTCATTTTCAGTGGCTATCACCACCTATCTTTATAACGGTAGAAAACCGACATCCCCTACTAATATACATGTTCAAGGAGTTGCTCTTGGATGAGTTCAAAGGGAATAACTACCGATTCTCACCAACCATCGGCTCTCTGAAAAGTTTATTTCACCTTCTACTAGTTCCAATCTTTGCATATGATTATTTAATTAAATGCAATACTAAACCTGTAACCTCAAATTGTCAATACAAATAACAGAAAATTATTAATAATTATACATTTTTGAATCATTTCGTTTTTTTCGCTCATTTGAAATGATAAGAGGTTCCCATCACTATACCAAAAACACTTGTGAAAAAATATATAACAATACATAATATACCATATAAATTAAAGTTGGAGGGCTTAACATGTTTTACAATAAAATAACGAATCCCCCAATAACAAGCATTGGGAGATTGTCATTCTACCTGTTTGAAATATTGCTATTACAAATCATAGCCGTCGCGATCTTATCTATCTTTTTAAAGCTCTCTGTTTACCACCGACTGCTTTAAATGAGCGATAAACTCTTCCAATCCCATTTCATAGGAAGCTTCTTGTCCATGTTTCCTCACGCTTACCGATTGACGTTCTCGTTCTTGATCCCCTACGACAAGGATGTATGGAATCTTCTTCATTTGTGCTTCTCGAATTTTGTAGCCGAGCTTCTCTTCACGTAAATCTAGTTCTACTCGTAAGTTTTCTTGTTTCAATCGTTTGCCGATCTCTCCTACATACTCTTTATGAACATCATTTGACACACCGATCACTTTTACTTGAACAGGTGCTAGCCATAAAGGAAACACGCCACCGAAATGTTCAATTAAAATCCCAAGAAAACGATCAATCGATCCAAATACTGCTCGATGGATGACAACGGGACGAACTTTATTGTTGTTCTCATCGATATATGTGAGATCAAATTTTTCTGGCATTTGAAAATCTAATTGAATCGTTGCACATTGATGGCTTCTTTTCAGTGCATCTTTAATATGAATATCAATTTTCGGCCCATAAAAGGCGCCATCTCCTTCATTAATCTTGTATTCATAATTAAGATTCTCTAATACGTTCTTTAAAGCTCCTTCTGCTTGATCCCATAATGCGTCTGCTCCCATATAATCATCCGGTCTTGTCGACAGCTCAATTTCATATTGAAAGCCAAATGTGCGATACACCTCTTCAATAAGCTTTAAGGCAGACATAATTTCATCTTCAATTTGATTCGATGTCACAAAGATATGAGCATCATCTTGGCAAAATGTCCGAACTCGCAACAAGCCATTTAAAGCCCCGCTGAATTCATGACGATGAACCTGCCCAAACTCCGCCATCCGAAGCGGCAGATCTCGATAAGAGTGAAGTTTATTTTTAAAGATCAGCATATGCCCCGGGCAATTCATCGGCTTTAAAGCAAACTTTTGATGTTCCACTTCAGAGAAATACATATTTTCTTTGTAGTGATCCCAATGCCCTGATTGCTCCCACAGCTGTTGGTTCATCATCGTCGGTGTCCGAACTTCCTGATAATCATGGGCATGCTGCAGCTTTCTTAAAAAGGACTCTAATTCATTGCGAATCACTTGCCCATTCGCTAAATAAAACGGCATGCCCGGTGCCTCTTCAGAAAACATAAATAATTCTAACTCATTGCCTAGTTTCCGGTGATTTCTCTTTTGCGCTTCTTCAATAAAATAAAAATAGTCAGCTAGTTCTTCTTTGGAAGCAAAAGCAACACCATAAATACGCTGCAACACTTGATTATTACTATCTCCTCGCCAATAGGCTCCTGAAATATGAGTTAATTTAAATACTTTAATATGCCGAGTAGAGGGTAAATGCGGTCCACGGCACAGGTCAAAAAATTCTCCTTGACGATAAATTGTCACCACGTCTTCAGCTGGAATCTGTTCTAGCAATTCAAGCTTAAACGGATCGTGAGCAAATAGCTCTTGTGCTTTTTCCCGCGACACTTCTTCACGTGTGATTTCAAGATTTTCAGCGATAATTTTATTCATTTCTTTTTCGATCTTTGACAGCTCATGAACAGCTAAGTGATGTTCCATGTCAATGTCATAGTAAAAACCATTTTCAATGACAGGACCGACACCTAAATGAACGTCTCCATATAGACGCTTGACAGCTTGAGCTAACACATGGGCCGTTGTATGCCTCATGACCTCTAGCCCTTCTGCTGAATGAAGATCATATAGTTCAATCTCTGCACTCTCTTCAATATGACGTGTTACATCATATAATGATCCGTTCACCTTACCAGCGATAGACTTCTTTTTTAAACTTGAACTAATTGACTGCGCAATCTCTGCTAAAGATACCCCTTTTGCATACTTCTTTTCCTTGCCATCTGGAAACTTAATTACAACTTCATTTGCACTCATGTTTTCAACACCTCTTATCATTTTTTCGCATAAAAAAACACACGCATCCCTAAAAAAGGGACGAGCGTGTGTTAGACCCGTGGTTCCACCCAGATTCCCATCATGTTCCTTGCCATGATGGCTCCTTTGGCTGTATCGTAGCCGCTACGGTATTGATTACTATTCGTTCACCAATACAGCTCCAAGGGGGTAAGTCATTTTTTCGTGTTAGGAAGCTTCCACCTTTGCTTCCCTCTCTGTGAACCGTAAAAAATGCTCATGTCCTTTTCAGCGCTTATCTTTATAAAATAAAAAAACACACGCATCCCTAAAAAGGGACGAGCGTGTGTTAGACCCGTGGTTCCACCCAGATTCCCATCATGTTCCTTGCCATGATGGCTCCTTTGGCTGTATCGTAGCCGCTACGGTATTGATTACTATTCGTTCACCAATACAGCTCCAAGGGGGTAAGTCATTTTTTCGTGTTAGGAAGCTTCCACCTTTGCTTCCCTCTCTGTGAACCGTAAAAAATGCTCATGTCCTTTTCAGCGCTTATCTTTATAAAATAAAAAAACACACGCATCCCTAAAAAGGGACGAGCGTGTGTTAGACCCGTGGTTCCACCCAGATTCCCATCATGTTCCTTGCCATGATGGCTCCTTTGGCTGTATCGTAGCCGCTACGGTATTGATTACTATTCGTTCACCAATACAGCTCCAAGGGGGTAAGTCATTTTTTCGTGTTAGGAAGCTTCCACCTTTGCTTCCCTCTCTGTGAACCGTAAAAAATGCTCATGTCCTTTTCAACGCCTGTTGTATATTGTTAATTACTATAACGGATATGGTAATTCTAGTCAATCGAAAGTTAAAATTTTCTTTTTGTTGAATT
>NZ_KZ454941.1:1818439-1820564 GCF_002797375.1 Bacillus sp. FJAT-42315 | reverse complement strand
ATATTTCACAATATAATTTCGATCGAACGTTCTCGTTAATAGCTGTGGACGATCGATTTCAGCTAGACTTAAATTCACCGTAAACATCACAATCGCAGTTATAAATACAGCCGCTCTTTGACGGCGCTTGATTTTCATCGGCTCTGGATTCACCTTTTTAGATAAAAATAGAACGAGCAAAATCAACGTATCTGCAAAATAAAGCACATCATATGGCTTAAACAAAGCCCCCATACTATTACCAATACTGCTCACATTCGCTGTTTGTGTCAGCGTTGGCAGCGTAATAAAATCGGTAAAGAAACGATAATAGGCAATATTCGAATACAATAATACGGATAATAGAAAGTGAATTCTCACCATCCATTTAAACGCTTTTCTTCCTTTAGCAAATAAAGCAAATCCAATAAACAAAACGGCCGAACTTATCGGATTGATAAATAACAAGAACTTCTGCATCGTATTTTCAATACCTAGTTCAAATTCTACCTGATAAGCGATATACGTTTTGATCCAAAGAAGTATGACTGCTAATGAGAAGAAAATGAGCGGTTTGCTAAGAAGCGAATTCTTCTTGGCTTCCTTCTTCATTTTACTTTCCCTCCTAATTTTTTTTACAATTATTATATAATCTTTACAAAAAAACAATATAGAAATAATAAATTCTTAGCAATCAAAAGTCAACTAAAATCATTTGGGAACGAATCTTTCACTCTAACATAGACGTTTCCATAAAGAAATCCCCTTTTTCAGAAATTTACTGAAAAAAAGGGGATTTCTTTAAAAACTCGCTTCCTGCTTTTTCACGACAAACGCCATAACGAGGAACACAATGGGTGTAAGCATAATGTATTTAAAATGATTCTCCGCACCGCTAAAGTAATAAGCAACTTGCACAAATAATACTGCTCCCATCACTAAACGGCTCGCTGACTTTTTCCATATGCCCCAGACTACACAAATGATAGATATAAAGATTAATGTCCAAAAAACGAAACCGATCCAATAAAAGCCCATATTTTGACCTCCTATCTATCAAGTTGTGTTCATTATACCACGAATAAAGGTAAATATTAGTTCGCGCGAAAAGTCTGTTATCAATGGTAATAGCTTTCCTATTCAACTGGAAGCAAATGATCCACAACAATACTATTGACAGCATTGATATACGCTAGTGCACTTGCTTTCATAATATCGGTATCTGTTGCTTTAGCCATATATTTTTCTCCTCTATATTCCACTTGAATCTTTACTTTCCCTAATGCTTCTTTTCCTCTTGAAACACTGCTAATATTATATTCAATTAATTTCATTTCTAAATCACTGATGTCTGTAATAGCAGAATACAAAGCATCGATCGGGCCAGAACCGACTGCACTGCTCTTCAATATTTGATCACCTTTTTTCATGCTCACACTTGCTGATGGGAAAGTGGTATTACTAATCACTTGCAAATCCATTAATTCATAGAAATGCCCCCTATAGTTTGTTAAATCCTCCTTCTGACTATTATGTTGCGTGTAATAGTTCTCCACGATGACATATAAGTCATGATTGTATACTTCTTTTTTCGCATCTGCTAATTCCAGAAATGCTTCAAATATCCCTTCAAATTGTGTTTCAGTCAGCTGATTAAAACCTAATTTTTCAAGCGCATGTTTCACCGCATGGCGACCAGAGCGTGCTGTTAAAACCAGTTCCATATCATCTAAACCAACCTCAACTGGACTAATGATTTCATAAGCATCCCTTGATTTCAACAAACCATCTTGGTGTATACCCGAAGAATGAGCAAAGGCGTTATCTCCTGTAATTGCTTTATTTACTTGTACATCAAGCCCCATAAAACTGCTGACCAACCTAGACGTATTCATGATTTCTTTCGTATTAATATTAGTGTACGCTTTATAGATGGATGAGCGAGTATTGATTGCCATCGCCACTTCTTCTAGTGCCGCATTCCCTGCCCGTTCGCCAATCCCATTAATCGTACACTCCACTTTATCAGCACCATTTTTAATGGCAGCTAACGTATTGGCAGTTGCCATGCCTAAGTCATTATGACAATGAACACTTAAAAGCACTTTATCATTTAAATTTTTTAAACGATGATTAATTTTATAAA
>NZ_KZ454941.1:1691089-1818429 GCF_002797375.1 Bacillus sp. FJAT-42315 | reverse complement strand
TAAAAAGGGACGAGCGTGTGTTAGACCCGTGGTTCCACCCAGATTCCCATCATGTTCCTTGCCATGATGGCTCCTTTGGCTGTATCGTAGCCGCTACGGTATTGATTACTATTCGTTCACCAATACAGCTCCAAGGGGGTAAGTCATTTTTTCGTGTTAGGAAGCTTCCACCTTTGCTTCCCTCTCTGTGAACCGTAAAAAATGCTCATGTCCTTTTCAACGCCTGTTGTATATTGTTAATTACTATAACGGATATGGTAATTCTAGTCAATCGAAAGTTAAAATTTTCTTTTTGTTGAATTGATTTCTTCTAAAGCTAATTTTTCATTTTGAACTATTGTAACCCTCGAAAAAATTGATTATGATTGATAACTAGACACAACCAAATTTTTTCATTACAATATAATTGATATTGATTCTCAATAAACTATGAGAACTTTATCACATTACATACAAAGGAGTTTTTACCTATGTTATCTAAGACTTTGCGAGATGCACTAATCGATCAAATGAATTTTGAGTTTTATTCAGCTCATACGTACATGGCGATGGCTGCTTATTGTACGTCAGAAAGCTACGATGGCTTTGCTAACTTTTTCCTTGTGCAAGCGGAAGAAGAGCGTTTTCATGCAATGAAGTTGTACCACTATATTAATGATCGTGGAGAAAGAGCGATCGTGTCTGGCTTTGAAAACCCGAATAACGAGTTTTCTTCTATCCTTGAAGCTTTCCAAATTGGCTATGAGCATGAGAGAGAAGTAACAAAACGTTTCTACCACCTGTCAGACTTGGCGATGGATGAGCGCGAGCATGCGACAATGGCTTTTTTGAAATGGTTCATTGATGAGCAAGTGGAAGAAGAATCTACATTTGATACGCTCATTAACAAAATTAAGCGCATTGAAAACAACTCCAACGCCCTATTTATGCTAGACAATGAGTTAGCGACTCGTACATTTGTGCCACCAGCAGAATAAGTTACAATATGAAAAAAGCCGATGATTCCACTCTTAGGAATCATCGGCTTTTATGTAGGTTCAACTATTTTTAACAGCAGTTGCTAGCACCTAATAAAACCAACCCTGTACCATTTTCATTTTCTTCTTTATCTAACGTTAATTCATCCGTTCCTGTCATTTTCGAATCGAATGCGACTTGAATCCCATTAATCATTTTAACCGTATCAGACTCAAGTGGTGCATCTAAAGTTAATGCAAATTGTGGGCCGCAGCAGCCAGCTACGGAAGTTAAGCGAATGCCCTCTGCCCCTTTTTCCTGTAAAAAATTTTGTAGCAATTGTTTCGCTTCATCTGTGATTTTCATTTCTAACTCCTCCTTCAATTCATTTACTGAATGTAATCTTTCAGCTCGTCGTATCCAATCTTTTCTTCTTGTAGCCAAGGAATAAGGGCACATTTCTCTGCTTTATGATCATTGACTTCTTGAATCCATTCCGTTTCCGCCATTGCTTTGCTCTTTAGAAATGGATCGTTCGTGTTTGTGACGGATAAACTTTGATTAATCACCCACCACTGCGGATGAATGCTAGCTCTTCTTAAATCATCCTGTAATCGTGACGCTTCTAAAACAGGTGTTGCTTCTGCAAGCGTGACAATCACCACGGCTGTTTCTTTTGAATGGCGAATTTGTGGCAGTAATTTTTTTGCACTTTCTGGTACATCTCCTGTTGATCTAGCCACTTCTTTACTATAAGACTCCGAAGCATCTAGCAATAATAAGGTATGTCCTGTTGGTGCCGTATCTATGACGACAATTTCGTTTTCTGCTTTGGCTACTACTTCAGCAAAAGCATGAAAAACAGCAATTTCCTCTGTACATGGCGACTCTAAATCTTCCTTTAAGTAAGCAAGACCCGCTTCATCTAAGTCCTTACTTGACTTAGCTATCACTGCCGCTTTATACTTCTCGACTTCAACTTTTGGGTTAATACTTCCAATCGTTAAGTTTGGATTCAGATGATCGCTTTGAAATTGATAGTCTAGGTGAGCGGCAGGGTCTGTCGTTGTTAAATGTACACGATGGCCCTTTTCAGCTAACCCTACCGCAATAGCAGCTGCGACGGTTGTTTTTCCTACTCCGCCTTTTCCCATTGTAAAGATTAACTTCGTATTGTTAACTGAAAAATCATCAATAACGTCTTTTAATCCTGACAGATCATTTGATAGCTTTTTCGCTTCTATATCCGTTACTGTTGTCTGTTCGTACAGTTTAAACAGCTTTCGGAGGTTTTCCACCCCTGTTAAAGAATAAGGCACATACGGTAGCGAGTACGTAGTGATCTCTTGTAAATGTTCTGGTAACCGCTTTAATGCCTTTCTTTGTCGATGATAAAAAGCTAAAGAGACCTTATCTTCTTCATTGTACTTTTGAAAAAGTCCGTTAACGATAAGCATTTGGTTGTTGATGCCAATCTCTTGAAGCTCATTTGAAGCACGACCAGCTTCCACAAGGGCTGACATCTCTGGCCTTGTGACTAATATTAGCGTCGTCTTAGTCGAGTCAGAAAGGACAGACATTGCCTTTGAATAGAACTCCTTTTTCTTTCCTAATCCAGATAAAGGACCTAAACAAGATGCCCCATGGGTACTTTCCTCTAAAAATCCTGTCCAAGCAGTCGGAAGCTGTAACAGACGTAGCGTATGACCTGTTGGAGCGGTGTCAAAAATAATATGATCATAGCGATGGACCATTTCACTATTGGTGAGAAAGGCTGTAAATTCATCAAATGCAGCAATCTCCACTGTACAAGCCCCGGATAGCTGCTCTTCCATTGTCGCCACTACTGCTTCTGGAAATTTATCTCGATACGGACCAACAACACTTTCACGATAAGCTTTCGCTGCGGCGTCAGGATCAATATTGCTTACAAATAAATGTTCAATCGACGGAACCGCTTTAGGTGTACTTGTTAATTCGATGCCAAATACATCTTGTAAATTAGAAGCGGGATCGGTACTAATAAGCAACACCTTTTTTCCACTGTCAGCTAAGGCGACGGCTGTGGCGCAGGCCGTTGATGTTTTCCCTACCCCACCTTTTCCTGTTAAAAATAAAAATTTAGTATGAACATGATTTGGACTGAATGTAGGATACATACGTCTTCCTTCTTCCCCCATTATGATAATTGTTCTAAATTGATCGAAACTCGAGATGTTGGCTTTTTATTTAATTCTTCTACCTGTACGCCAAACCATTGAGCAAACTCCTCGTTCGTTGGATATGTTCCTATTTTTACCATTTGGTCATTTGCTAAAACAACAGGTAACGCATCGGGACCTTTTTCCATCAATACACGATTGATTTCATCGTTTTCAGCAAACTTGTCAGGATCATTAGTTAGTTGGTAACGTTTAATAGAAAAACCTTTTTGCTCTAGTGAATAAACAGCGGATGCTACTCTCGTTAATTCGGGATCTACACTAGGCCCGCACACCCCAGTGGAACAACACATAGCCGGATCAAAAATTTCAACTTTATTCATCTGATAACCTCCTAGTTATAGGCTTACTGTCCGGTTTCCGAAAAATGTTGGATTCTTTCAGCAATTTCATCACGGACGCGTTGGAAGAACGTCCATTTTTCTTCGTCTGTTCCTTCCGCTTTGGCTGGATCATCAAATCCCCAATGCTCACGTTTCACATGAGGTGGCGTGAGCGGACATTTATCAGCGGCATCTCCGCATAATGTCACAACTAAATCGGCCTTGTTTAAAATGTCCGGATCAATGATGTCAGACGTTTGATTGGAAATATCTATACCTGCTTCCTTCATTGCTTTTACCGCATTAGGGTTCAATCCATGCGCCTCAATACCAGCACTATACACGTTCCATTCCTCGCCTAAATATTTCTTCGCCCATCCTTCTGCCATTTGGCTTCTACAAGAGTTTCCTGTACATAAAAAGTAAATTGATTTTTTAGACATGATCTAGTTCTCCTTTTAGTAAAGTAATAATGCTACATATAGACCTAATAACGTGATAAATAAAATCGGAATCGTTAAAATAATCCCCGTTTTAAAATACGTTCCCCATGAAATCTTGACCCCTTTTTGGGATAAAACATGAAGCCATACTAACGTCGCTAATGAGCCAATCGGGGTAATTTTTGGCCCTAAGTCTGATCCAATCACATTGGCATAAATCAGCGCCTCACGAATCGCACCCGACGTATTTGTTTCAGCAATCGCCAAGGCATCGATCATAACAGTTGGCATATTATTCATCACAGACGATAAGAAAGCGGCAATAAAGCCCATTCCTATTGTGGTCGCAAATAACCCTTGTTCAGCAACAGATTGGATAACACTAGCTAATGAATGTGTTAACCAAGCATTTCCTAAACCATAAACGACTACGTACATGCCGATGGAGAAAAAGACAATACTCCACGGTGCTCCTTTCAGCACGGCTTTCGTATTCACCACATGACTTCTTCTTGCCATTAATAAAAAGAAAATAGCGATTAAGCCAGCGACAATGGACACGGGAACTTGAATGAACTCGCTGGCAAAGTAGCCGATCAATAAAATCCCAAGAACATACCATGAAAGACGAAACATTTTTTGATCCTTAATCGCTTCTACAGGTTGCTTTAATTTAGATAAATCATACGTTTGTGGAATGCTTTTTCTAAAATAAATCAATAATACTGTGATCGTTGCGACCAATGAAAACAGATTAGGAATAATCATTCGTGAAGCATATTCGACGAAGCCAATGTTAAAGAAATCGGCAGAGACAATATTCACCAAGTTACTGACGACAAAGGGTAAAGAAGTGGTATCCGCAATAAACCCACTTGCCATAATAAATGGAAAGATCATCTTTTCTTTGAATTCTAAGTGACGAACCATCGCTAATACGATCGGCGTCAATATTAAAGCTGCCCCATCATTGGCAAATAGCGCGGCGACGATCGCACCTAACATGCTCACATACACGAACATTTTGATGCCGTTTCCTTTCGCTGCTCGTGCCATATGCAAAGCCGCCCATTCAAACAATCCAATCTCATCTAATATTAAAGAGATCAAGATAATGGCAATAAATGATAATGTCGCATTCCATGTAATGTCGATCACTTCGAGCACATCATCAAAGCCAACCACTCCTACTACAAGAGCAAGCACCGCTCCCCCACAGGCGGACCAGCCGATATTCAAGCCCTTAGGTTGCCAGATAACGAAAACCAGTGTTACTAAAAAAATGACAGATGCCAATATTGCTGTTGTCACGATACTAACCTCCATTAGTCACAAGAGATGCGAAGCCCCTGTTCTTCTAGTTGTTTCAATTGAAAATCTTGGCTTGGAAGATGCGAAAGTAAACTGTGGACGAAAGGATAATAAGTATTCTCTTTATTTAATGAATAAATCATCCATTGCCCTCTTCTTGTTTCCTGTACTAATTCCACATCTCTCAACTTGCGAAGATGTTGACTAATAGCAGGCTGGCTCATGTTAAAAATCGCCACAAATTCACAAACACAATAATCATTCGTGTCCAACATTTTGACCATTGTTAGCCTTGTTTTATCACCCAATAACTTTAAGATCGCTGCCGCTTTCCCTATTTCAACCATTGACTCTTGCATATAAACACCCCCTATACTCCGATTTACATCAATATATAATCATTTGCTTATATAATAGTATACTTATATCTAAATGGCAACAAAAAGATATAAAAAAACCGATGATTCCTTCACTTAGGAATCGTCGGTTTTCTTCAACTTTCCACCCGACCAAGGTACTCACCCGTTTTTGCCTGGTAGTACACATCTACTCTTTTTCCGTTACGTTCTCCGCTAACAGAGATAAAAATATTTTTCGCATCTCTGACAATCCGAAAATGATATCCTGTTGAAAAAGGGTCGTCTTTTGGCCCAGGTTGTAGTTCAAATTGTGTAATAGCTTGTTTCACTATTTGATTGCTGTCTATTTGAATGTCTGAATTTTTAATCCGATATTCATCTGAACTAGCTGCTATAGTGTAATTTTTTAGTTTTCCCTTTTCGATAACAACAACGAGATGGCGATCTCGATTCGGTAATGCATACACCCCTCGCCAATCTCTCCTTTTTCCATTGGTTCCATCAACCCTTCGATCATCGACACTGTTTAAAAAGAGTAGCTCTGGATTTTCATCATATTCTTTTGCTTTTTCAAAACCAAGTTCGTAAGCATTTAAAAGCGTGATTTCCTTATCAGGTAATCTGTGAAACGACTCTACCTGGAACGTTTGATCCTTTCTCAGTTCTTTATCCGCATGAGCTACACGCTCATGAACAGGTGGATCATTTGTAAAAAATTGCGTAGTCAAAAATGAATAGAATCCCATACTAACAACAAACAAATACACTATCGTCTTTCTTTTCAAATCGCTTTCCTCTCCTGATCTAAGTAATCGTTAAACAGCAGCAAGCCCGCTACCGCATCTTCTTCTTTAAACTTTAACGCAATTTCACGCATAAACACTTGGCCTTGCATCACTTTTCCTGTCTTGATATAGTAAGCTCTCATCTGATGTAGCACTTCGTAGGCATCCATCGGTTTATATCCTCCAATCTTTATTGTGTTGGGCGCTTTCTTTGACCTTGTACGGCACTTCTTCCACTTTCTTACGCTTTCTTCGACCTTGCATGGTACTTCTTCGACTTTCCTGCGCTTTCTTTAACCTTCTACTGCATTTCTATAAAAATTTATTATGCCCCATTTCTTGTACAATTATTTCGGCAATTTGTTGATCAACTGACCGGCTCTACCTATTCACCATTTATATAGAAAAAAATCATAAAGAAAGACACCCCACTTGAAAATTTTCCGCAAAAAAATACAAGGTCTGACTAAAATTGCTGTCAGACCGTCAAAAGCCACTCTCTTGGCGAAAAATTATTGAGGTGATTTTTCTCTTTCCATTTCTTCTAATTTGAAAAAGCTCACTAAACCGAACAACAAAGAAAATAAAACGATGACCTTTAGTACCCGGACGGGGTTCACACTCATTTGAGAGCTTAGCATCGTCGGAATGTCAGTGTTCATCAATACAACCGACAATAGACCTAACAAGATCGAGCCCCACATCACTTTTCTTATATTCGATTGCGACAAAATGATTCAATCCTCCTTTTATTTATAATATTCTGAATATTAATGAGAATACCTGCTATTTTTTAAATCCACAAAAAAATAGGCTAATATACGAGCATAACCCATACATTAGCCTATCGATTTTATAGCTTAAATTTACTTACTTGATGATATAACTGTTCCGCAAGCAGTGATAAAGAGTGAGCGCTTTCTGCAATTTCTTCTACAGATGTCGCGGTTTGTTGGACAGAGGCAGAGGTTTGTTCAGCCCCTGCTGCTGCTTGCTCTGATACAGACACAATCGTTTCAATCGAAGCATTCATTCCCTTTGAGTTTTCTGACATACTCGCTAATCTTCGTGAAACTCTTCCTATTTTTTCTACAGTTGTCGTGACAGCCTCATTGATTTGTTTAAACGTTTCTCCCGTCACTTTGATTTGACTTGAGCCTTCTTCAACTTGTCTGTATCCTGTTTCTAATGAATGTACCATTCCCTTTGCCTCATTTTGAATATTACCAACGATCGTAGTAATATCTGTGACAGATTCAGAGACTTGTTCAGCAAGCTTTCTCACCTCATCAGCCACGACAGCAAAGCCTTTTCCATGTTCGCCAGCCCTTGCTGCTTCGATCTCGGCATTCAAGGCTAGTAAATTGGTTTGTTGAGCAATGCTTTGAATGACATCGACAAGCTTTGATACTTCTTGCGACTGTTTGTCAAATCCCTGTACTTTTTCAACGGATTCCTTCACAAGCGAATGGATAGAACTCATTTGTTGAATCGAACTCTCCATGAAATGACGTCCCTTACTTGTCATTTCTAACACTTCATTAGATGCATGGGCAACTTGTTCTCCTGCTTCATTCGCTTGCTCCATCTTAATAATAAAATCTTCCATGACTTGATCGAGATCATGCGCTATATTCGCCTGGGTGTCTGCCCCCCGAGCTAACTCCTCCATGGTCACAGCTACTTGCATACTTCCTTCTTTTACTTCATTGGAGGATTGCGTTAACTCTTCACTCCGACTTGATACTTCTCCCGCTGCATGAGAAACGTTCTGAATCGTATACCGAAGATGATCGCTCGTTTGATTAATTGCGTGAACTAGTTCTCCGACTTCATCCTGTGATGAAGTCACCATTTTTTCCGCACTCAAATCGCCTTGTGCCACCGCTTGAAGCCTTTTCACAACGTTAGAAATCGGTCTAGTAATACTGTTAGCCAAATAAAACGAAACGACAATAGCGATGACAATCGTTCCAAGTATAATGATGATCGTTTTGACAAACAGGTTTTTCTCCATCTTCATAATCGGCGTTAAATCTTGTGAAATTTGGATCATCCCTTGTACTTTATCTCCTAAAGGGTTGTAGAGAGGATGATAAAAATGGATTTGCTCCCCTTCGATCACTTTCACTTCTTGACCAGCTAACACTTTGTCTGAAATCGAAACATCTCGAATCGGTTGGCCCATTTCGTTAAGATGTTCTTTTTCTGTAGTTAATGCTAGTTTATCGTTCTCATAGAGTGAGATATTTCCTGCAATCGAATGGCGAATATCATTTAGCATGTTATCTGTAAAACCAAAGCCCACTTGAAACGTACCTATGACCTTATTTCCATCTTTGACTGGCACAAATGCTCGCACAGCTAATCCCGATTGACCAAAAGAAAACCCTTTCACTTCTTCTCCTGATAGAGCAGCTGCAATGTCTTTACTATCACTCTTATCATCACTGAATTTTGTCAAATTATGAGCGCGCGTAACGACTTGACCTTTTTCATCACCGAATTCAAAAATGGAAAGACCCTTTTCTTCCTCTAGCATATTGTATATCGGGACCATTTTTTGATTTAATTTCTCTCTATTTTTTTGTTTAAAAATAGAAATGACTTCCTCATCGTTTGCATAACGTTTCGCGATGAGCAATGCTTCATTTGCTTTTTGTTCAAAATAATAATCAGATACAGTTTTCGCATGTTGGATATTCTCATCAATCATTCCATCTAATCCTTCGGTCGCTTGTCGATAAAGTAACGTCGAACTGATCAATAATGGAATAGCGGATATTAACAAGAGAATCGTAACTAGTTTCGTTTTTAAAGATTTTTTCAGCATGTTTATAAAACCTCTCTACAATTTTAAGGTGATTCGCAAAAGTAATTATTATCAATCGCTAATGTTCGTCTATATAAAATCAACCGAATCGCCTCCCTTTTCCACTCCAAAAACAACACTTCACAATAGGTTTTTATACCTATAATATTATAATGAATTTCCGACTAGAATACCAACTTAACCCTATTATCTTTACATTTATTTAACATTAACTAGTAAAATATCGATCATTTTTTAACAATTTTTCGTTAATAAACAAAGGATTAAATGGTACTATTAGTATAATATATGAGTAATTATTTCTGAAAAAGGAGTCGAAAGTAATGGTTAAAGCTATTCTATCAAGCTATTGTCATACATCTAACCTAGATTCTGTCGCCTCACAATTTAAAAATGAGCTTCATGACCAACCAACACTTGTGTTATTTTTCGCAAGTACTGCTTATGACTTCGCCTCATTATCCCATCAGCTACATGAGATGTTTCCGAAAAGTGAAGTGATTGGGGTTACGACCGTCGGCGAGATTTCATCCGCTGGTTTCCAATCAGGCGGTGTCGTCGCGATGTCGTTTAATCAGCAATTCCAAGCAAAAGGCGTACTCGTTGAAGATATTGAACGCTTCCCGATTTACTCAAGAAAGCATTTAATCGAGGCCGCTAAAAATATAGGCATTTCCTTGTATTCTGCTCATCCTGAGAAGGAAGGACTAGGTTTAATATTTCCGAATGGTTTAGTCGCTGGGGAAGAAAAGATGCTTTCAATCGTCAACTCCCTATTTGAGCATGAAGGCTTTCCAATTTTCGGCGGGACGGCGGGAGATGATGCTAAGTTTACCGAAACATTTGTCTCTGTAAATGGAATAGTGTCCTCTAAAGGAGGCGCCTTTGTTTTTATAAAAACGTCATTGGACTTCGTGATCCACAAAGAAAATATTTTCCGACCAACAGGTAAGACAATGGAGATGACGCGTGTCCATACCGAAGAGCGCATCGTCTATGAAATGAACAACAAGCGAGCCGCTTCCGAATATGCGCGGCTTCTCGGAATTAGCGAGCAACAGCTCCCTTCCTACTTTATGAAGAATCCTCTTGGTCGAACAGTGAATGGACAAGTGTATATTGCTTCCCCCTTTCAAGTGCTAAAAGATGGGGCAATTCAATTTTATTGTCAAATTTTCCAGCATCAAAAAGTGGAGATATTAGAGCCAAAAAATCCGGTTTCCACGTTGCAGGAGAGCATCGCTCAGTTAACTGCGTCATTTCATACCATTGAAGGGGTGCTGGCAATTAACTGTATTTTGCGTAAGTTGCAATTTGAACAGGAGCAATTAATTCCAGCCTTAAATCAACAGTTAGCTGCTCTCCCTTCATTAGCTGGATTCAGTAGCTACGGGGAGCAATTAAATAAAACGCAGTTAAATCAAACACTCGTCATGCTATCTTTTGGAAAAAAATAACGATAGAAAGAAAGGAATTATCATGTGGGGAAAACGAAAACCATCGGTGAATGTGAGCGCAGAGCTCAAAGAATTTTTAGCATTAGATGAGCAAGAACAACAGAGAGTCATTGAAGCGATGGAAGAACTTACGCAATTGTTAAGAAAAACGAGTGAAAAAAACTCGAAGCGAGACGCTGAAGTAACAGAATATATTTCTCATATTCAAGAGAGTATTCATCAGCAAAATGATATTTTAAATGAGTCTCAGACGAACATTCAAGAAATTGTTCAATTAACCGATCAAGTACATACGCATACGAATCAAATAGAACAGTCGGCCCATCAAAATTTAGCATTAATTGATCGTGGTTATGTGCAAATTGATGAGCTGATCGAGCAAATGAATCATGTGCGAACGCTCTTCTTTCAAATTAGCGATACGATTCAAAGCTTTCAAAATGATGTAAGAGATATTTCCAATTTTGCAGAAGTCATTCAAGGAATTGCCGATCAAACGAATTTATTAGCGTTAAATGCTTCGATTGAAGCGGCAAGAGCCGGAGAACATGGAAAAGGGTTTGCGGTCGTGGCGGAAGAAGTTCGAAAGCTTGCCGATCAAAGTAAACAGGCACTACAAGTAATCGATCAAAAAGTGGAGGAAATCGTCGGCAAAGTGGGCGAAGTGTCAGCGGATGTCCATTCCAAAACGAAGGATATCGAAGTCGTCGAGTCATTAACACAAAATACAAAAAAAATGTTTGATGAAGTCGCGTCCGCTGAAAAAATGTTATTCTCTCTTATTACAGACATTCGAGCATCGACGAACACAACCGTCACTAAATTACAGACCTTTACATCTGATTTAGATCAATTTTACGACAAAAACTCTAATAACCGTGAGCATATTGATCGACTTTATCAATTTTCAGAAGAAAAATTCGCCCTATCCACCGACATCTTCGCATTCATTAGCCAGCTTTCTCACCTAATTGCTGACTTTGAAAACAAAGGGAAGCATGTGAAGTCGTGGGTAGAGAACAGAGAATAGACAGTTTGGTTGATAAAAAATGACTGCCTTCGAAAAATGATGGCAGTCGCTTGTTGTATGTAGCCTAGTTAGCTAGTCAGCCATGCGGCAATCAAGACGGTCGATGAACAACCACCGTATAAGCCGGGCTCATGGATTTGATCGAATTTGTAAGCTTGTAAGTCTTGAGCTTTGAATGATAAGAGTCTTGATTTTTGAGCTCTGAGTGCTGAACTTTGAGCTTTGAGCTTTTATCCCATTTATTTAGTATCTCACTAAATGATCTGATTATGATAAAAGTTGGAGCGGCTGTAAGGTCAAAGCCGCGAGCACCTGTTCAGTTGCCTTGATTTTCGACTAACTAACTAGTATTTATTCACTTTATTCAGGTACTTCAATTTCTGTCAACGTATTGGACGTGGATAGAACGAAATCGACTTCTGTTAAAAACTCGTCAATCTTTTTTTCTAGCTGTTCGTATTCGTCACGTAGCTTGAGTGGATCAACGATTTTTGCTTCGTGTTTTTCACGATAGCTTTTCGTCAACTCATTGCTTTCTTCGACTTTCAATTTCGCTTCCCGGCCGTATAGCACTTCTAATTGGCGGTCTAGCTGTTCCTTGACCTCTGCATTAATCTCTTCCACGTCATCTGTCACCGATGAGAACTCACGCTTCATCTTTTGCAGAAGCTCCTGCTCATATTGGATCGATGTTTTGCGTTCAATCGCTTCAGCAACCGTATATGTATGACCGGCAATTTCAACGTTCGTTTTCGCATTCGATAAAACAATCGCTGACTTAATCGCATTTCGGCGTTTAATTAAAGCTAGCGTCGATTGATAGCTGGCACGTGCTTTCTCTTCAAACTCCTTCACAGAAGCAAAGCCACTGACCGGTTTATTACCGACATGGTATTGAATCAATGGAGTGGAATTCATCGTCGAATGAATCCGTTTATCTAATAGTTTCAGCTCCGCTAAAGCTCTCGTAATTGATATTTTCATCTATGACTACCTCCATTTTTTATAACTATATCACAATAGGTTAATACATACATAGTTGGAAGATTGTTATACCTTATTTTGAAGTTGCTTTTTCAGTATCCGGCTTGCGCTCTCTCCTAATTGCAACGCCGCTCCCCATTTCAATTGCTCCTCCTCATTAAAATCCCTATTTTCAAATGATATTACTTGATAAACAGCTTCAATGGAAGCGATATACAGTAAAAGAGCGCCAATACTATTCGCTTCTTGGTCACTTACATGATCTAACTCCCACTGACTGAAATGAGCTACCTCACTTAGCGTTACAGCTCTTGTATGCTCTAACATCGAAACGAGATCTCCTATTTTGTCTGTATAGCCTTCTAATGACCGAATTGTATAGTTAATCATCTTCTATCCCCCTCATGGCAACATAAAGAAAATATTACCCAGGAAATAAATAGAAATAAAGACTGAACATTCACAACGTATTATGATAAAATAAAATTGAACATGTCTGTTTATGTCACACAAACGCATCCGGATCAGCTAGTTTCATAAACCGATAAAGCTCTTCGCTCGTAATCTCCTTCCCAATACGCCCCATCATAAAATTGTACGGATAGCCCGCAATGTCAGGTTCATTCGTTTGGATGTCCTCAAAGCGACTCGCCTGCAACATGTTTTTTAGCAATTGTTTATATGCGTAAGCATCTCCTTTCGTTATTTGCAAATCCCAATGCCAATAATATTCTAGTGAAATAATGATTTTACTTTCTAATGCAGGATTAGCCGTTACCGTTTGGACTAGCTGTTTCGCTATTCCTTTCCCCCTGAAACTTGGAGCCACCTCGACTACACCTAGCGCACGAACGAAAGGCAGATTGCTCCATCTTTCTTCTTTTTCAGGTGGCAACACAACGGTGTAGCCGATAATCGTATCACAATCAATAGCTAAAGACATCGTTACTTCCTCACTCAGTGCCGCTCGTAACGTCGCTTGCTGATGATCAGGCTCGCGAAATCGATTGAGTAAGGAATGGAATGTAAGCCTTTTCATATTCATTTGGACTTCCTCTTGATTTACAATTATTTTCATTATCTACATCCTCCGTTCTCTTTTTTCCAAAATAAAAAACTCTTTCTTCTAGAAAGAGCTGAAAACGGCAGAAAATAGCACAGGAAAAAAAGCTGCCGATTCAATTTCTCACTCCCCGAAGAAATGAAACTTACGGAATGCATGGCAGGTCTCCTGACTTGTGCTTCGTTTTACTTTGAGCCTTCCCGTATAAGCAAGCTTACACAGTGGTCTTCTCATTTCATCCACACTTACAGTTGCGGGGACAGCTTTGGCTTCGCACCAAATTCCCTATTAAGTCGATATCGACACCGTTAATTCCGAATATTCTGTTATCATTTTATTATACAGAAAAAACAAAGAAAAAGCAAAAGACTGCCTTCATAAAGACAGCCTTTTGATCCCTTTACACTTCCTGATGTTGATCAGCAATATGCTTATCATAGAAAGCAGCCATTGACGCTTGCACGTACGGAGCTAACCATAAATAACCGATTCCGAATGTGAGTAATGCTAAAAATGCCCAGCCAATAAAGCTTAAATATAATACAAAATAACTCCACTTATAGCCTTTCATGCGGCGTTTACTTTCTGTAATAGCTTCAAGCATCGATAGTTCAGGATGATCTTTCATAATAAAATATGTTTGCGAATAAGAAAAAGCTTTAATAATCCCAGGAATAACTAACAATAATGACCATAAAAAGACAAAAATCCCGATTAAAATGGAAACACCAACTGTCTTAAACGCTAAACTCATATTGGCATAGATAGAAAATACATCCCCAACACTTTGTCGCTCTCCTCGAACTAAATGTAAAAAGAACCAATACATTGCTGAAATGGAAAAAGGAATCATAACAAAACTAATGAATAAACTAAAAAGGTCCCCTTCCATAGATGTATTCGTTTGATCCACCCAATTTTCGAGCCCTCCGACAGCCACAATATCAAAAATTGTCGGTACGATCCCACCAATCAGAAACATGATCAGCATTAGGACGACAGCGGTTCCCCAACTTCCGGCTAAAGCGT
This sequence comes from Bacillus sp. FJAT-42315, assembly GCF_002797375.1. Lineage (GTDB taxonomy): Bacteria > Bacillota > Bacilli > Bacillales > Domibacillaceae > Bacillus_CE. The sequence goes on along the minus strand of NZ_KZ454941.1, from coordinate 1,803,633 downwards.
CTCTCGCATCTTTCTTAATACTTGCAATACGAACATTCATTTTTTTGCTCCTTTCTTTTTTATGGATGAACCTCCCCCACCTATCACTTCGCACTTTGAGGTGGAGGTTTCTTGTCGATCCCCTCGATATCAGAAGCTGGACGATGTCCATAGGTGTACACGACACCCTCGTCTTTCTCGGGGACTGACGCTCCCATATGGAAGCAGTGGTCTTGACGCAAGAAGTCTCTCGACGGCTTGCTGCCACCGTAAGCAACAAAGAGAGAACATTCTCTCTCTGGGGCGGTTCTGCCCATCTACTACGCCTGTACAGGACGTAGATACGTGATGTCAGTCAGCATCACTTCTCGAAACTTCCCGTGCACATACTGGGATAAGATGTTCCCTGCACCGTGGATATCCCGATGCCGTTCATATCCACAAGAGCATTGATAGTTTCGTGAATGGACTTTGTTTCGTTTTCCACAAGCAGGGCATGCTTGCGTCGTGTAGGCTTCGTTTTCTTTTGATAAGGAGACACCAGCCGCTTCTAATTTATAGGCCAACTGTTTCGTGAGTTTTCCAAAGCTCCAGTTGCTTAGTTTTTGATTCACTTGTTTGGAACGAATTCGTTTTCGTTTTTTGTTTCGCTTGCTTGTGTGTCGTTGAACGCCTTCCACATCGCCAAGAGCGACATGACCGACCTTTTGTTCCACGCACCAGTTCACAAAAGCACGAGTCGTCTTATGCAGGAGATCCCCTAGCTGCCGTTCGCTTTTGGAGAGAATATACTTCTTCGCCCAGTTGTATTGGCGCCATTTTCTGGACCCTTTTTGACACCGACTCATGAGAATTTGTAGCTCTCTCACTTTTTTATTTCGCAACCGGTGAACGCTGCGCATCTTTCTGCCCGAAATCACCAGTGCTTGTTCATTTGTACTGACAGCGGCAATCGTATGAATCTCACCTGGATCAATCGCGGCTGTATGACCGTCTTGAATCGGTACAGGCTCGATGCCGTCTTCATATGACAAACAGGCATGCCATCGGCCGTCATAGACGAGTTCTACTTCTTTGAGCACACCAGTTGGAACCGAGGCAAGCGTCAACACGAGTGGTGTCTGTTGTTTCCCTTGCCATCTTCCTAAGCTAAGTATTAATTTCCGTCCTTCCAACACGAAGGATTTGTCGACCCATTTAGGATGAAACACTAACTTCTCTTTGTATGGATACCGGATGGACTTATTTGTTTTTCTTGCTTGGCGAACTCCTTCTCGGGCACACAAAAACTTATGACATACCGCTTGGATCGTCTGACTGTGAAGAGGATACAAGCCTTTGAGTTCAGCTTGAAGGTCACTACGTTCCCATCAAGAGGAGATGGAAAATGTCATCCTTTTTTCTTTCGACAAAGTTCGGGATATCCTCAACCAAACGCTTTTCGGCTGTGCCGAACCGAGATTCACCCCCTCCCTACTCGCTGGGCTGTGCCCTTCACGCTCCTTGAAGAAGCGAACTTCTCTCGGGTTATGGTTAAAGTGTAATATAAATATCTATTTAAGACAAAGAGATATTTTCTCCAAGGATTTCCACCGTTTGACGTAACGGAACAAAATTCTGTCCATCCCACCCCCATATATTGTTCATATATCCGAGCCGATCGGCATTATACTGACCTGCGATATTTTGAAACATGACTAATTCATACGTTCCATCTCGATCAAAATCGGTTGGATAAATGCCCGCTAGTGGTGAGATAAAGCCTTGAATCGGTTGTTTTAATGTTCCGTCAGAATTATAAATGTCAGTTAAATAATCCTGTCCCCTATATTTTAAACTGAGCGTGTAACGTTTGGACGGACGAGAACTAATCACTTCTACGACATATTGATCGCGATAATTGACTTCATATTGACTACTATTATTAAATACGTCCGAATCGAAAATAGGTTTCATTTTTCCTTGAATAAATGAATAGATGTACGCATAGACGATACCGCCGCTCCCTCCCGAATCAATAACGATCAGCACATCATCGACCTGATCTCCCGTCATATCACCTAAAAAAATGGTCGGATGATATCCCGAACTCTCCTGCAAACGAATCGTCGCTATAGACTGATCGCCATATTCAACGACCAATGTAATATTTTGGACATATGGACTGTCTTCTCGTTTCGTTCCAATTAAATATACTGTGTCTACTTGCCCATCTCCCGTGACGTCCCCTTGCTTGACATCGAGTATACGATCATCTCGCGGTAAAAATGACTGTACTTGTTTGTTCATCCTACACCCCCTTATTCCAATTTATGCAAACGGCGTGTCCAACAATTCTTATATTGTATGTAAAAAAAGAAAACTGCTATGATAGACAAGAAAATGAAAAAAAGGGTGTCAGTAATGAAAAGATATTGTGTAATCGGCGCAGGAATTTTAGGTGCTTCTACTGCTTATCACCTCGCTAAAACAGGAGCTCACGTAACGATCATCGACCGAAAAGACGAGGGTCAAGCAACAGGTGCGGCGGCGGGAATTATTTGCCCGTGGCTGTCACAGCGACGAAATAAAGCTTGGTACCGCCTCGCTAAAGGCGGTGCTCGGTTTTATCCTAAATTAATTGCTGAATTGGAGCAATTGGGTGAAACAAATACAGGGTATGCCAAGGTCGGAGCTTTAAGCTTGCATGAAGACGAAGAAAAATTAGTGAAGATGAAAGAGCGTGCTTTGAAACGGCGAGAAGAGGCGCCAGAAATTGGCGAAGTGACAATTGTAAGTCCTGCGGAAGCGAAGGCTTTATTTCCGCCGCTTCGAGATGGTTACGGGGCGGTGCATGTAAGTGGAGCGGCGCGCGTCGACGGCCGAGCGCTTCGTGATGCCTTACTCAGAGCGACCAAAAAATTAGGGGCAACTTTAATCGAAGGAAATGCCCAATGGACAGATAACCGCGAAATCATCGTCAATGATCAAACCCTTACTTTTGATCAAATCATTATTACAGCAGGCGTTTGGGCGAAATCACTACTCGCCTCATTAGACGTTCAAGCAAATGTCGAACCGCAAAAAGCACAAATCATTCATTTCGTGCTGCCGAACGCTACGACTAACGAATGGCCGGTCATTATGCCGCCGAACGATCAATACATGTTAGCGTTTGATGATCGCATCGTGGCGGGGGCAACGCATGAAAATGAAGTTGGCTTTGATACGCGCGTGACAGCAAGTGGGGTACATGAAGTATTAGATAAGGCACTGTACATCGCCCCTGGCTTAGCAGATGCCACTATCCTCGAAACCCGAGTCGGCTTCAGACCATTTACTCCCGGGTTCTTGCCAGTGTTTGGCTCACTCCCTGGACATGAAGGCATACTCTTTGCTAATGGGCTTGGCGCATCTGGCTTAACGATGGGACCTTTTATCGGAGCAGAGCTTGCTAAGCTTGCTTTAGGAGAAGAAACGGACGTACCACTTGAGGATTATGATGTTGCTAGTGCGTTGAGTTAAAAAGAAGAGAAAATAAAAATAATTGGGAGAGCGAAAAAATGAACGATCAAACAGGTTATATATGTGCATGCTGTGGTCAATATCATTCTGAGCTTCCAATGAACTGCATGACAAAGAGCATTGAACGTTGCCTTCAATGCTCTTTGTTTATCTAAGCCGCCTTCCTCTTTTTCATATACCAATACAATCCGTAAATGGCGACTAAGCCAATAAATACGTAGATCACATCGGAGTAAATTCCCATGTAGTAAAGGATAATATCCCATGATTGTCCTAATTTCGCGCCGGCGTACACAAGAAGCGTATTCCAAATGAGGGTACCGCTCGTTGTTAACAATAGAAATAACCATAATTTCATATTGGACATCCCGGCAGGAATGGAAATTAAACTACGTATTAAAGGAACCATCCGGCAAAAGAAGACGGTCCAATAGCCTTTCTGATCAAACCAGTTATCCGCTTTTTGCACATCTTCTTGTTTGATTTTCAATAGATGTCCCCATCTGTCAATGAGTTTCATCATTTTTTCCACATCGACGAGTAGACCAATGCCATATAAAATCAACGCCCCTGACACAGAGCCGGCTGTTGCGGCTACAATCACACCGCCGACTGTTAATGACGTGGTCGTCGTCATAAATCCCCCGAATGGCAAAATCAACTCGGAAGGAATCGGCGGAAATACATTTTCTAAGCACATCAGTAAAAAAATACCGACATAGCCAAACTGTTCTACCACTTGCTCTATCCACTGTTGCATCGCAAGCCTCCATCAAAATAGTTACTTGATTGATATATATTTTGAAAAAACTTCAATATTCTTCGTATTTTATAATAATTTTTTCAATGAATCCACAAAATAAACCTTATATCAATTCATTATTAGGAGTGTAAAGCATGTGAAAAAGTCGATTGTTTGTATCATCATAATTATGTATCTCCTTCCAAACACTCACGCCACAGCTTCTAAAAAGAGCCGTGAAGAGTATGAACGAACAGGAGCAATTATTTGGGACGTTCACACCGATTTGAAGCTAGTAGCACTGACGTTTGATGATGGACCACACCCTATTTATACTCCAGAAATTCTAGATATATTAGCAAAGTATGAAGCGAAGGCCACTTTTTTTGTCACAGGTATGCAAGCAAAGAAATATCCAACCATTATTAAACGACAAGCAAAGGAAGGCCATGAAATCGGCAATCATACGTACAGTCATGCATCCGGTGAAAAAATCAGTGCCGATTTGTTAACAAAGGAATTACAGAAAACAACCCAATTGGTTTCTACTCTTACCGGACGGAAACCTGTTCTTTATCGTCCTGTCGGTGGAGTTTACAATGACCTGATTGTTGAAACAGCAAGGAAAAATGGTTACCAAGTTGTGTTATGGTCTTGGTATCAAGATACAAAGGATTGGCACAGGCCAAAAGCCGACAAGATCGCCCATCATGTCATCACGAATACCAAGCCAGGTAACATCGTATTATTACATGACTCCGGTGGCAACCGCATGCAAACAGTGAAAGCACTGGATGCTATTTTGTCCCACTTATACAAAAATGGCTACAAGTGTGTCACTGTGTCCGAGATGTTGTATCAAACGCAGTCAAAATTTCCATGAATAATATTAGGAGGGATCCTATGCTTACCTTCCCCGTCATTCACACCAATTTTTGGGATGCTGTTTTTGCCGTTCCTGCCGTTATCGTCCTGACTCAATTCATTAAAATATTTGGCCATATTCCGAAACGATATGTACCTACTATAGCCTTGTTGCTCGGCTTGTTCATTTCAGTGTTTATTAGTCATCGCCACCATCTCATTCCAGGGCTTTTCATGGGTTGGTTTTATGGTTATGCAGCAATCGGTAGCTATGCGTCACTCAAAACCGCCATCCTTGCTTTTCGCAATAGTCACACCTAGTCTATAGCTGTCGGTGATCATGTGTAAATCGTCACCGATAGCAAAATTAAAAACACCTGCAGTCACGCAAGTGTTTTAATTGAGCTCATTTACTTTTATAAACCCCCATAAGTCTTCGATTGGACAGATTCCGTGGCGAGGCAAATCTTTAAACTCATAAAAGGCATAGTCTTTCCACGAATGCAAATCTACTTTAATCTCCATTTGTTCATTTTCTTTCCAAAAAAACTGGCGATTTTCATTTAATAGGCTAAGCAACTCCACACTAGTTTTTATTTCCGTAACTATGTGCGATGTATCTGTCATTCTCTTTCCCCTCCTAATTTTCCACCCTCTTTTAATTTCTTCTTATTATACACCTTCTCCTTCTTTAAAATTCATATTTTTTAAAATTTTTAAACAAAGAGACTGATTAGTTTTATCTTTAATGACTCTCGCAACAAGTAAAAACACGAGCACTCCTCCTTTTTCAAGATTTAATAGAGGTGAAGTCAATTATTTATTCAAACATTTAGTGAATGCTAATCGTTTTTTATTCCCTTATTGAAAAAACCCGCCCATCAAGACAGGCGGATTCGCTCTTTTGTTAGCTTTGTTTCATAAAATAATCTTCTAATTGGGCACGCAACGCTCGCTTTAAAAACTTACCGACCGATGTTTTCGGGATTTCCTCCATAAAGACGATTTCATCCGGTAGCCACCATTTAGCAAATTGCGGCGTTAAGTAATCCATTAACTCTTGCTTCATCGTCACTTCGTTGAAGCCATCTTTTAATACAACGCAGGCCACTGGTCGTTCTTGCCATTTTGTATGCGGTACAGCGATGACAGTCGCTTCAAAAACAGCGTCATGACCCATTAGTGCGTTTTCCAAATCAACGGAAGAAATCCACTCACCGCCACTTTTAATTAAATCTTTCGTGCGGTCGACGAGCTTAATGACCCCTTCTTCATCGACCGTTGCGACATCACCTGTATAGAGCCAACCATCTCGAAATGCTTGTTCCGTACGATCATCGCGGTAATATTCATCGGCAATCCACGGGCCACGAATGAGAAGCTCGCCCATATCTGCCCCGTCCCAATTGACTTCGCCACGATCATTAATCACTTTCATTTCAAGACCTGGCACGATCATTCCTTGCTTAGCGCGCTGATCCAATTTTTCTTCTTCTGACAAATCCAACTGGTAGCTTTTTAACCGAGCTAATGTCGCCAGTGGAGTTGTTTCCGTCATTCCAAAGGCGTGGAGGAAAGGAACGTTAAATTTTGTTTCAAAAGCACGAATCATTCCAGCTGGAGCAGCTGAACCACCACAAAGAACGGCTCGTAAGCTCGACGTATCGTAATCTCCTGCTTCTAGCTCTTTTAATAAACCGAGCCAGATTGTTGGCACACCGGCTGTGATGGTGATACCTTCTTCAGCAATGAGCTCGGCTAGCACTTTTGGCGTAAATTGTGGTCCCGGCAATACTTGCGTCGAACCGAACCAAGTGTTGGCAAACGGCATCCCCCATGCATTCGCATGAAACATTGGCACAACCGGCATCGCAACATCGGATTCCGAAAGCGCGGCCGTATCCGCTAATCCGAGAGCATAGCTATGTAACACAATGCCTCGATGGGAATACACGACCCCTTTTGGATTTCCTGTTGTCGCTGATGTGTAGCACATGCCCGCTGGATCATTCTCGTCAATATCTTTAATAAAAGCCTCGTTAGGATTCCCTTCCGCAAGCAACTGTTCATATGAATACACCGGCTCTAACGTCGTTTTTGGTAATTCTGCTTTGTCCGTCATTATAATAAACGCTTTCACTGTTGGTAGTTGATCCGCAATTTTTTCCACGAGTGGAACGATATCTTCATCAATAAACAGCACTTGATCTTCGGCATGATTAATAATGTAGACGATATGCTCCGGTGAAAGACGAATATTAATCGTATGCAGCACCGCGTGCATTCCTGGAATGGCGAAATATATTTCTAAATGGCGATGATGATTCCAAGCCAATGTACCGGCACGCTCCCCTGTTTGCAGACCGAGCTGTTTCATTGCGCTCATTAAGCGACGTGTACGTTCCCCAATTTCTTTATAAGTAAAGCGCTGAATACCAGCATGCGTTCTCGATACAACCGTTTTCTTCGGAAAATATTTTTCAGCACGCTCTAATAACGACCCGACAGTTAATGGTACATTCATCATTTGGACATATCCCCTTTGTTTTTTATTTTTTCGCCTGTTCTTCTAATTGTTGACGCAAAATAAATTTCTGGATTTTCCCACTAGCATTTCTTGGAAGTGCTTCAACAAAAATATACGCTCGCGGTCGCTTATAATCAGCGAGTTTCGGGCTGTTTTTGCATAGTTGCTCTAGCTCCTGTGCTGTAACACTTTCATCTTTCTTGACGACAAAGGCAATCACTTTCTCTCCCCACGTTTCATCCGGTTCACCAATCACAGCGGCATCTAGCACGCCAGCGTGTTCAAACAGCACGTCCTCCACTTCACGAGGGTAAATATTTTCTCCGCCGCTGATGATCATGTCATCGACGCGATCGGCAATCCATAAGTAGCCATCCGGATCAAAATAGCCAATGTCTCCCGAATGGTACCAGCCTTGATCAAGTGCACTTTCCGTCGCTTCTGGTCGGTTAAAATATCCCATCATCATACTCGGTCCACGCACAATAATTTCACCCGGTTCAAAAGGAGCGGCAATATCATTTGGATCAGATGGTTGCCCTTCCTTCGTTCTAACAATTCGAATCTCATGGTTGATCAATGGACGCCCCGCTGAACCTGCTTTTGTAATTTGTTCGTCTTCCATTAAAAATGTAATGGCTGGTCCCATTTCCGTCATCCCGTATGCTTGGACAAATTGGACACCAATTCGGTCTTGGCAAGCTCGAACTAACGCAGGAGCCATCGGAGCGGCACCGTATAATCCAAGAGTTAAAGAGGACGTATCATATTGACTTAAATCTTCTTGTAAAAGCATATTCCACATCGTTGGCGCGGCAAAAAATTTCGTGATGTTTTCTTGTTGAATTAGTGAAAGTACTTTTTGAGGGTGAAACTGATGAAGGATGACATTGCTACCACCGGCATGAATGCGCGGTAAAAAAGCACAATGAAGTTCGGCGCAGTGAAACATCGGTGCTGTCACAAGTCCGCGATCGCGATCGGTTAGCTTTGTCGAGTGAATGAGCGCTTGTGATTGCTCAATCATATCGCGATGCTTATGCATCACCCCTTTAGGACGACCAGTCGTGCCACTCGTATACATAATCGCGTATAAATCATTTTCATCGACATGTGCCAATGGCTTTTTCGCTGACTGATACTGGATGTTCTCTTGATAGCTCGCAGCATAGCTCGGAGTGTCCTCATCTGTATACCAAAACGCAACTTGTGGAAAACGTGATTCAATCGCCGTAATTTGATCCTTCAAAGCCTGTTCAAATAGCACAATTTTCGGCTTAGCGTCGTTTAAAATATAAGCGGTTTCTTCTGCCATTAGCCGAAAATTAATTGGATTAAATACAGCACCGATTTTGCAACAAGCAAAGTAAGCGGTTGCTAGTTCTTCGCGGTTATATAAATAAGTAGAAACAATATCTCCTTTTTGAATGCCTTCATCTAGAAAGGCATTAGCTAGCTTATTCACTTCCTCGTTCCACTCTCGATACGTATAGCGATTGCCGCTTTTCGCATCATATAACGCCTCTTTATCGGCATATTGATGGACTGTCAATTCAAACACATCACCTATTGTTACATACATGTTTAATTCCCCCCCTTATTTAGAAAGCGATTACATTTTTTGATGAAATCTTTGTCGCAACTGATATTTTAGTATTTTCCCAGACGTATTCCTTGGAAGCTCGTCCACAACGATCACTTGACGCGGAACTTTGTAGCCAGCAAGCTTTTGCCGGCAAAAACCACGGAACTCTTCCTCATCAAACGTTGCATTAGGCTTTAAAACAACAATAGCTGTCACCATTTCTCCCCACACTTCATCAGGCAAGCCAATGGTTGCCGCTTCTAAAATACTCGGATGCTCATACATCACTTGCTCGACTTCAATTGAATACACATTTTCTCCGCCGCTAATGATCATGTCTTTTTTACGGTCCACAAGCGTCATATACCCTTCCTCATCAGCAACTGCTAAATCACCGGTATACAACCACCCATCCTTTAACGCTCGTTTCGTTTCTTCCGGCTTCTTATAATATTCCTTCATCACCGTCTCCCCACGAATGACAAACTCACCGATCATCCCAGGAGGTGTCTCTTTCCCTTCTGAATCGACGACTTTCACTTCCGTTAAAAAAATCGGCTTTCCACCTTTACCGAGGTGATACTTATGCCCTTCAGGATCAAGCATAATTCCTCCTGGTCCTCCCTCAGTTAATCCGCATAAATTGTAAAACTGGTCCGTTTGAAAAAATTTCATGCTTTGCTTCACAATTTCAGGTGGCATCGGAGCCGCTCCGTACCCGCATCGTTTAATCGAAGAAAGGTCGTACGCTTCCTTATTCGGCACTTGTAAAATGAAATTGTACATCGCCGGCACCCCAAAGAAATGGGTAATTCGCTCATCTTCAATCGCTTGTAACGCTTGAACAGGATGGAATTCACGATGAATCACATGAGTGGCTCCTAAAATCACGCCAGCGACTAAAAATAAATTTAATTGAGCCGAGTGAAACAAAGGGGCAAGATGAAGAAAACGATCATTTTGATTGATCCCCATCCCGACCATCATCGTCAAACCCACATTAAAAATACGACGATGATCGAATAGTGCTCCCTTTGGCTGCCCTGTCGTTCCAGAAGTGTACAGAATTTCAAGGTCATCACTCTCTAATACAACAACTTCTGGCTCGTTCTTATTGTCAGAAAGAAGCGATTGAAAACTCACATGACTCGTCGTTTCTCCTACAACGATCAATGCTTTCACAGCTGTTTGTTTTTTCGCCACTTGAATGATCGCTTCATATTCTTGATCACAAAAGACAAACTGGGTATCCGATTGATCCAAAATATAATGGACTTCAGGAGCAGTGAGGCGAAAATTGATGGGGACCACAACAGCTCCGATTTTCGCACTAGCAAAATAAGCAAATACAAAAAAATCGGAGTTTTTCATCATGAGAGCGATTTTGTCTCCTTTTTGTACACCGAGGTCTAACAGCCCATGAGCCAATCGATTGACTTGCTCATTAAACTCTTCATATGTGTACTCTCTCCCCTCACAATGAATCGCTCGTTTTGTCGGATAATTTCTCGCGTTTAATGTTAAATAGTAGCCGATATCCATTTGTTTTCCCCTCCTTTGTCGTTTCATCTATTACTATTGCAATTTATATGCCAACGACAAAAGAGCATACTTTAACGGAAATCTCGATGAATGATTGTCTCATTCATGAACAAACAGACGACAGCTGTACAAAAAATGGACAGTTTTACAACTGATATCTTTTCAGCTTTTCATATAAGCCCGACCGACTAATCCCTAGCAATCTAGCCGCTTTCGCTTTGTTGCCATTGACCTCCTCCATCACTTTTTGAATCGCTGACATTTCGGCCTGCTCCGTTATTGAATAAGACTGATTATGAGACAACGAAGCCGTTTCTACTTTCGCTGTTAAATATTCCGGCAAATCTTCCGTTTGAATATTGCCCGTTTCCGCAAATGTCATCGCCCGTTCTAAAATATTTTTCAACTCGCGAACATTCCCCGGCCAATCATAATGCAATAAACAACGAAAAGCATTGGATTCGATCCCCGTGACACTTGTACTAAGCACCCGATTCAATTGTTTCATTATATGGTTGATTAATAATTTCACGTCTCCTCTTCGTTCTCTCAAAGGCGGAATATGTAGTGAAATCACATTCAACCGGTAGTATAGGTCCTCGCGAAACTCGCCGTTTTTGACCATTTCCTCTAATGGTCGATTCGTAGCGGCAATAATTCGCACATCGACATGCACACGCTCTGTTCCTCCCACCCGATAAAACTCTCGATCCTGAATCACTCGCAAAAGCTTTGCTTGTAAAACTAACGACATATCCCCAACTTCATCTAAAAACAGCGTCCCGCCATTCGCTAAATCGAACTTGCCAATTTTCCCTTTACGGTTCGCTCCCGTGAACGCCCCTTCCTCATAGCCGAAAAACTCGGATTCTAGCAATTGTTCGGGAATCGCGGCACAATTCACTTCGACAAAAGGTCCGTCTTTTCGTGCGCTGCTGGCGTGAATCGCATGAGCAAATAGTTCCTTCCCGGTACCAGACTCTCCCCGAACTAAAATCGTTGAGCGACCTTTCGCGGCTTTGGCGGCACTTTTCTTCAATTTATCTACATAGCGATCCTCTGTAATAATTTGCTCCCATGTAAACCTAGCTTGCTCTGATTTTTTTAATTCACTTAAATAATAAGCAGCCTTGCTCTCTGCTTTTTCGAGCTTTTTAAACAAAATACTGACTTCATTTAATTGACGATACATCACTTTTCCGAGCACGCCGATCACTTTTTGATCTTGAAGAATCGGAATACGGTGAACAATGTACTTAATGCCGTTCACTTCCATAAAATCACTGAATTCCGCCTCCTCTGTGTGAAGCGCCTTCGATAGATGGAAATGAGGAAACACTCGATCGACAGGCTGCTGTAACACCTCTTGCTGCTTTAAGTTAAATAGCTCTAGTAAAGCGGGATTGACCATCTCAATATTGGATTGTTCGTCGATCATAATAATGCCATCATACGCATGTTCAATCGCCGTATCCAATTTCCGCTTAAACATCAATGCTCTCACGATATCCGTTTTCGTAGCAAGACCAACCACCTTCTCCTCTTGATCAAGCACAATACCCGTTCCTACCTTACTTACTTTGACGACTTCTGCCACCTCTTCAAATGTCATATCCTCTGGCAGTGTCACTGGTTGATCAATAATATAACCCTTTATGCTCATCGACAAAGGCTGCTCATTTAACACCATTTGATATAAAGAACTCCGGGTAAACACACCGATCAGTTGACGGTTGTTATCAGTGACAGGTAAAGTATTCCATTTATTTTCCTTCATCATTACGAGCGCCTCTTTTAACGTAGATGTTTCACGTAACGTTTCTGTGATGGGTGTCATAATATCTTTTATATGAGTCAAGGCGATGCCCCTTTCTTTTATGAATTTTCAAAATATTTTAACTTTATATTAACATGATTTGTTTGTCGAAAACACTTTTAGACAAGGGCTTTTATAAGCAAAATTCGTGTATGTCATGTTTTTTTGTAATTTTCCTAGAAGTTTTGTCGAACATCTTTCATTTTCTCAATAAAGTGGGCATAATACATACTGTTGTGTGGATTAAAATATGAATGAAAAATTAGGAGACTGAAAAAATGGAAAAAATGGAACCAGACTTAGTTACAGAGATTATGTGTAAGCGTCATTTGATGATCCAGACGGGGATGACGAAGGGATTAGGTCACAGAGAGACAATTAAGTATAGCCAAGAATTAGACAAGCTCATTGCGAAATATCAAACAATCAGCAAAAGTTTCCACTCATTCAACGACTAATGTGAAATGAAACACAACACGAAAAGACAAGCCTTTTAGACAAAATAAACAGAAACTTATGAAATTGCATAAAAGTATGAGATAATAGCAATGAACGAAAATATGCAAATTAGGAAGTGACGAAATGTCTTACTACAATAACAGACGTACAGAACCTTTACCGAGTGAAGATGTTGCTACATGGGAATGCGTAGCAAATGACTGTAACGGCTGGATGAGAAAAGACTTTGCAACAAAAGACGCCCCAACATGTCCATTTTGCGGGTCAGAAATGAAAACAGGAACACGCCACATCACCGCCCTCAAAAACAACAATTTACATAAGTGACAAAGAAAAGCGGAAAGCGCCGTCTAACGACGTATGAACTGGAATGGGCCGATCGAGATAAAGGAAACACGATGAACGTAGTGAATCGATGTTGACTTATCGCAAGGAGGAACATGGAAGTTCATACGTCGTTGGCGCTTGGAGCTGGACACTCGAAAAGCGGAAGGCATCGGTCAGCCATAAGTCTGGCCGATGCAACCATTGAACCGGGGAGTCGGTCTTTAGCATTCAACAGCAAGACTAAAAGTAGGCATCATTACGAAACACAATCAAAGGAAAGGCGGCCTAGGCTTAATCCACCGCCTTCTCCTTCTCTGCTATATACAAGTGATACATCTTCTCTACTTCTTGTTGCACCCGCTCTCTTAACGCATTCGGTTGCACGACTTCTGCTTTAGATCCGAAGTTGAGAATCCAATTAACTAACCCAGTACTGACGATCGCTTTAGCCGACAAAATAAAGTGATCTTCCCCATCTTTTTGAATATCCACCCCATGACCAAACTTATCAATGATCACGTTAACCAACTCATTTTTAAAACGAATTTTGATCCAATCAGCCTGTCCGGCAAACATATTGAATGTTGATTGCACATATTTGCCGACATCAAAGGCTTCATATGTGAACGACTCTTCAGTTACTTGCACATGCTTCATTCGATCGATACGATAATGTCTAATTTCATTGGCCTCAAAATAATAGGCAATCAAATAATAAAAATCATGTGCCCACGTTAAAGCGAGCGGCTTCACTTTATAAAGCGCTCCATTATGACTTAACATAAACCGTTTATCGACATTATATCGTCCATATTGAAACGTCACGATTCGTTTTTCCGTAATCGCTTCATGCAAATCATTAATCGTTAGTTGAACTAATTTACTTTCACTTTTGATCGACGTATCAATTAAAATTTCATTTTGCAGCCGTTTCGCTTGCGGCTGGCTCGTTAATGTTTTGATTTTTCGAGTGAGGCTTTTCGTTTCTTCTTTCGTAATAAACCTAGCAGAAACGACCGCGTCAATAAGCATTCTAAGTTCATAAGGCTCAAACAGTCGATATTGATGACTATAGTATTTCGGCATCCCTTCTTTTTCCTGATTAATCGTGATATCAAAATTAGCTTCTATTAAATTCTCAATATCATCTTTTAAAGAGTTTTTATTCGGTGTATATTCTTCGCCATAGAATATTTGAAATTTGTTAATAATGTCATCAATCGTCCATTGGTTGCTTTCATCCGTCTCCTTTCGAAACCACTCCATCAACTTTAACAGCCTTTGTTTATTGTTAACTTTAACCACGAATACCCACTCCTTCCTATTTTCATTGTATCAAAAAAAATAGAAATCAACGCCAATTTCTTGCGCCTATTTTCCTAAAAAAAAATTTAAAAAATATACAAAAAAACAGTTTCCAAACAAAAAAAATTTTTGTATGATAGTAGCAGAAAAACAAATAACTGATGGTGATTTAGGGAAGGCAAATGGTGCGCCACCAGCTTCTTTAGCTGGTTCTAGTGGGTTCGATTCCCACCCCGAAATTTTTTATGAAAGCTATGAAAAATTTCGAGGGTGGAATTCGGGCGCGATAGGACCGAACTGCCCTCATTTGGAGGGATTATCATGTTAAAGAAGCGCGATGTACATGACAGCCATGTACTATTTGATTTGATGACGCACCCTGAAGTCTTCCCTTTCGTGCGTCAAAAAGCTCACTCTTATGAAGAATTTGTCTTCGTTTCGAAACAAACGATCGAAGCGGAAGAACGTGGAGAATTAATTTCACGAACGATTGTTGATGAGTGGGGCAATCCAATTGGAACGATTAATTTATATGACATTAATGAACAGGCTGGTTTTCTTGGTACTTGGCTAGGCAAGCCCTATCACGGAAAAGGATACAATGCTCCAGCAAAGGAAGCCTTCTTTCAAGAATTATTTTATGAGTTAGACATTGAAGCTGTCTTTATGCGGATTCGCAAAGTCAATACGCGATCCTTAAAAGCCGCCCGAAAACTCCCATATGCTATATTAGCAAACGAGACGCGACCATCGATTTACGCACAAATCAATGAATATGAAGATGTGTATGACCTCTTTGAAATTTCTAAAGACTTATTTACTCTCTACATGATGCGTCAAATGAACGAAACAGCAGACGATCAAGCAATGGAAGCTTAAAAATTTCCCCTCTGCCAAATTCATTCTTTAAAAAACGATTCTCATATCCTCTATATGAGCTAACAAATAGGACCCTTCAGCATCCCGCTGAAGGGTTTTCCAATGATTACACACTTAAATCCTTTTTCGTAAAAACACGAACAGCTAATGCAAATAGGATCGTTCCCGCTATCGCAAGCCCAAACACAACCGTACCGAAAGCATAATCAGGCTTGATAATCTCGACCGGATTAAACATGGTAAAGATCGTCACATATTGTAGCCAATCTAGCTGATCACTAATTTTTGCTACTAAATCTAGCACATAAAACAGCAACACCAAACTAGCGGAATAAGCTAAAGCTTTCTTCTCGTCATTCATGATCGCCGACAATAGAAAGGCGATGCCGCTAATGACATAAAAGAACAACAAAGCGACCAAGTTCAATTTTGCAAAATCTCCAAGTGCAAAGGGTTCATCCTTAATAAACAAAGCCGCTCCAATGATCCCGCCAAGCATCGTACAGCTAATAATGATCACAAGCCCTGATAACAGCACGAACATTTGCGTTCTAGCAATCGCCGATCTTGATACTGGCATCGACAGTAAATAAGCAATCGCCCCGCGGTCGACTAAGCGGGCTACTAACTGTGAAGCCGTCATAATACAATACACCGATAATATAATCACAAACAGCAACCCGTAAAATTTTCCGCTCAAAAAATCAAGCAACGTGCCCATTCCTTGATCTAAGTTAAACGCATCAACGAACCCTTTTGGCATTTGTTCCATAAGCTGCTCCATCTCCGTCCCTGAAATAGAAGGATAGACACTAACAATGAGCAATAAGTAAAGAGCCGCTCCGATCCCATAGCTGAACATCGCTTTCGCATGAACCTTCATCATTTTTTGATACAATGCACCATTCATGAGTGTTCACCTCTTCGATCGTAATAGTCCATAAAAATATCCTCTAAGCTTTGAGCATGCGCATCCAAATTCAGCACATGATAATCCGCAAGAGTATGAATGAGCGAATCGAAGTCGCCTTTTACCGTCACACGAACGCGGTTGCTACCCGTTCGTTCCCCGTTCAATACTTGCTCAAGCCGATCCGCTTCCATTTCATTCGCCACGGTAATCTCCAGCACTTTCCGCTGTAGTGTTTGCCATTGATGCACATCCTTTTCGGCGACAAGATATCCATCCTTAATAATCGCCGCTCGATCACATGTCCGTTCAATCTCTTGAAAGCTATGAGAAGAAAAGAGAAACGTCGTACCCCTTTTTTTCTCTTCGTTGACAAGGTTAATAAACAGCTGCTGCATGAGTGGGTCAAGTCCTGACGTCGGTTCATCCAAAATAATGACAGCTGGTCGATGCATGAAGGTGGCGGTGATCGCGACTTTTTGCTTCATCCCTTTAGACATTTTTCGAATCGGTGTATCCGGGTCAAATTGCAGTCTCTCAATCAGTTCATTTTTTAAAGTATGATCCTTCATCTTACGCATATCCGCTAATAATTGGAGAAATTCTCGACCCGTCATCCCTTCGATAAAAGCAATCTCCCCTGGCAAATAGCCGGTAAATATTTGAATAGCCGCGGCCTCTTTCCAGCAGTCTAGCTGTCTAATCGCCGCTTGCCCATGATCCGCTTGAATAAACCCCATCAATAACCGAATCGTTGTCGACTTCCCAGCCCCATTCGGACCAAGAAAACCAAACGCCTCTCCCTCTGCAATCGAAAAAGAAAGATCAAATACACCTCGCCCATTGGAAAACTGCTTCGTCAATCCATTGACATCGATCACCTTGCCCACCCCCAATAAGTTTTGAAATAATAATAATTAGATATTTCATTTTCATTGTATGCCATTCGTTTCCTTAATACAATGATTTTTTGAACTATTCATTCTCTTTTATTTCAAAACATGGCATAATAGAAGGAAAATGAACGGAAATTAGGTGATTCTCGTGAACGGCTTTGATAAACGAACAGAAAAGAAAAAACAACAAATTAAAGAAGCCACTTTTACATTATTGAAAACAAACCGAGCAAAAGCGATCACGATTAAAGATATTGCGAAGCTTGCTCAAGTATCGCAAGTAACCATTTACAATTATTTCGAAAACAAGGACTCGTTAATACGAGAAGTAATGAAAGAATACTTCACGAAGCAAGTGCAACAATCGAAAGAGTTATTTCATAGTGAGCTTCCTTTAAAAGAGAAAGTCGAAGCGATTTTTTTTCAAAAAAAAGCGGTGATTCAAGAGATTGAACCAGCTAATTTTCAACAACTATTAACTGATGATCAAGAGCTACAACAATTCGTCGAGTCCATCTATCAAAATGACATTATGCCTTTATTTATCGCGATGGTGGAACAAGCCCAAGCTAGAAATGAAATTAATCCAAATCTCTCCATTCGAGCGATTTTATTTCACTTACATACGTGGAAACAAGCAAGTGACAAGCTGACTTACGAACATTTCTCTCGAGAGGAACTAGCTTTGTTTACAGAGGAATTAATTCAATTATTCTTTTATGGCTTATCTGCTAAAGACTAAAAGAATCCCTTTCCTGTAAGAAAATATGTTATAATGCTTTCATTCTGCCAATTAGCAGCGAAAGGAAGAGTTGGATGAAACAAACCTTTACAAAGAAAGAAAAGCTGAAGCAGCTTTTTTATATTATGCTTCCGATCTTGATCACTCAACTTGGGATGGTCTCGATGAACTTTTTCGATATTATGATGTCGAGCCGGTACTCAGCGGACGATATCGCCGGTGTCGCGATCGGCTCCTCTCTTTGGGTGCCCGTATTTACCGGGCTAAGCGGCATTTTGTTGGCGATTACTCCGATCGTCGCTCAACTTGTCGGAGCGGAGAGAAAAGAGGAAGTACCTTTTTCAGTGATGCAAGGAATCTACGCGTCCATTGCCCTAGCCGTGATTGTATTTGCGATCGGTGCTGTCACCCTTAATCCTGTATTACAGGCGATGAAGCTTGAAGACAATGTGCACTATATTGCCAAAGGATATGTGACGGCGTTGGCTTTTGGAATTATTCCTGTCTTTGTCTTTACCGTGCTACGCTGCTTTATCGACGCCCTCGGCATGACGAGAACGTCGATGTTGATTACGCTAATCGCCTTGCCGTTAAATGTTCTATTTAACTATGTACTCATTTTTGGAAAATGGGGACTTCCTGCTTTCGGAGGCGTTGGAGCGGGCTATGCTTCGACACTTACCTATTGGATCATCGCCTTCATTGCTGCATGGATTATCCACCGGGAACGACCATTTTCCGACTATAAAATCTTTCATTCATTTCCAGCCATCTCTTTTCCTAAATGGAAGGAAATTTTATTGATCGGTGTTCCGATCGGCTTATCGATCTTTTTTGAAACGAGCATTTTTTCCGCAGTGACGCTGCTGATGAGTGAGTACAGTACAAATGTGATTGCCGCCCATCAAATCGCTCTCAACTTCTCATCAATGCTCTATATGGTTCCGATGAGTATGTCGATGACCTTAACAATTGTCGTGGGCTTTGAAATTGGAGCGCAGCGATGGAAGGATGCGAAAATATATAGCTGGTTTGGGGTAGCAACCACTGTTTTTGTCTCCTTCCTTGCAACAATTCTATTATTTTTATTCCGAGATCAAATTGCCGGTATTTACACATCGCATACGGAAGTGCTTCAGCTTGCGAGTCAGTTTCTGCTCTTTGCCGCTTTATTTCAACTATCTGACGCGATTCAAGCGCCCGTTCAAGGGGCATTGCGCGGCTATAAAGATGTCAACATCACCTTTTTAATGACAATGATTAGCTACTGGGTGATCGGCTTGCCACTCGGCTATTACTTAGCGAACGAAACGGAGCTTGAGGCATTTGGCTATTGGATCGGCTTAATTTCTGGATTAACAGCTGGAGCCCTCACCCTGTCTGCTCGACTTCTTTTTATTCAAAAGAAAAAATTTCAAGATATAAAAACAAACCACGCCGCTTCTTGAGGCGTGGTTTTTCTATGTCAACCTGTTAAAATATCTTCCGTTGGGTATTTATATTTTTGCTCCTGCTTACGGGCTAGAATATAAACTAACGACAGCGGTCCCACTTTTCCTGTGATCATAATGGCAATAATAACGAGCTTACCAATGATCGATAAAGAAGCCGTAATTCCCATCGATAAACCCACTGTGCCGAAAGCGGACACCACTTCAAACATTAACGGCAGGAATGGTAACGGCTCAGTAATATTGATAATGAGCACACCTGCAACAACAACAAATGTGCTTACCATCGTAATCGACAATACTCGAAGAAGATGATCTGTGCGAACCGTTCGCTCAAACAGATGGATATCTTTTCTCCCTTGCACATATGTCAGCATCGCCACAAGCATGATAACAAACGTTGATAGCTTAATTCCCCCTGCTGTCGATCCGCTCCCCGCACCGATAAACATGAAAATCATGATCAAAAAAGCTGTAGAATTTTCCATCCCACTTAAATCAACCGTATTAAATCCAGCTGTTCTCGTCGTGATCGATTGAAAGTAAGAAGCCCAAAGCTGATCAGACAGCGGCATCGATCCAATTGTCTTCATATTTCCAGACTCCAAGAAGAAAAAGAACAATAAGCCAATGATATTAATTGAAAGAGTCGCAACTAGCATTACTTTCGTATGTAAGGAAAATTTTCTCCACTTCCGTTTTTGCCACACGTCAATAATCACCGTAAAGCCAATTCCACCTAAAATGATTAAGGACGTAATCGCCAAATTGACAAGCGGGCTTCCTACATAACTTGATAAATTGTCAGACCATAGAGAAAAGCCAGCGTTGTTAAAAGCGGACACCGCGTGAAAAAAGGAATAAAATAACCCATCCTTCCAGCCAAACTCTGGTACCCATTTCATCGCTAAAAAAGCCGCAGCAATCAATTCAATCGTTAAGGAGAAAATAAATAAGTATTTAACAAGGCGAATCACCCCACCGACATGTACATAATTGAGGATTTCCTGCATCACTACTCGCTTTTTTAAACCAATTTTTTTACCAAGAAGCATAAAGATCAAGATCCCAAATGACATGATTCCTAAGCCGCCTACTTGAATGAGGCTCATAATAATGAACTGACCGACCCTTGTGAAATGAGTTCCTGTATCTACCACTCCTAAACCTGTCACTGTCATAGCTGAAGCAGAAGTGAATAACGCATCGATCCAGCGAATCGGTCCATTCGTTGATATCGGAAGCTTCAATAAACAAGCACCTACAACGATAAAAAAACCGTAGACAGACACAAGTAAAGTAGATGGTGCCATTTTAATCCTTTTCATCTTCATTGAAACAACCTTCTTTTCTACAATATTTACAGATAGATTTATATTCCCCCAAAAACATGACAAAAAACCATTAGCCTCTGCCAATGGTTCCAGAAGCCTTCCTGAACTGCTGACGAGGTTAGCTGTCGGATTCGGACTGGAAGGTCGCCCGGCCAAATTTTTTGGCTTCACCCCTGCAGAAATTAATCTGCGCTGGTTCCCCCGCTCCATGCGGATTAAGCGTATGAATGTTCTTTATATTACTCCTCTATTTATTGCTTGTAAAGTAAATTTAATGTAAATAGATAGTCTAGAAGAAGCAACCGCATGATCAAAAAAATAGGCCCCCTTTAAAAGAGAGCTTAACTTTACAATTATTATGATTTCAAATGAAATACTTTTCCTAATACATCTTGTCCACCTGTGACAGGTATGATGCTACCGGTAATAAAGCTAGAAGGCTCAGACACGAGAAAACTGATGACGCGAGCCAGATCTTCTCCGGTTCCATTACGACCGACCGGTGCTAGTGTGTCTGTTTCAACAGTAGCGTCAATAATGTTTTTTTCTTTCCATTCACCGACGATATCCCCAGGACATACCATATTCGCTGTGATGCCATGTTTAGCTTCTTCGATGGAAATCGTTCTTGTTAAGGAAGCAAGACCTGTTTTAGCCGCAGCAAAGGCTGAGCGATAAATCCATCCAGGCGCGGTTTCGACTCGATCAAAGCCGAATGTGATAATACGCCCCCAGCCATTCTCACGCATAAACGGTAGAGTGAGCTTCGTTAAATAGAAGACACTGTTTAAATTGCCGTTCATCATGTATGTCCACTCATCCCATGTGTACTCATCCAAAGTTTTTCTCTCTTTTACGTAAGGACCGGCGTTATGAATGAAAATATCAATGCCACCAAATTGCTTCACTGCCTGTTCAATCAGATAATCACAATCTTCTTTTTTCGAAATATCTCCTTGAATCGCGACGGCCTGTATAGCATAGTCTGTTGAGAGTTGTTCGGCAAATTGAATCGCCTCGTTTTTGCTAGAACGGTAATTAATCACAAGATCCAATCCATTCTCTGCTAAAGCGATAGCTGTCCTTTTGCCAATTCCGCGCGAGCCGCCTGTAATAAGCGCTGTCTTTGTTCTCATGACATCCTCTCCATTAATAAATAGTTATATTATCATAGTAAGCATCCTACTGTTATTATGCAAATATAAGTAGATAAATAGAAAAAAAACACCGCGGCGAGCACGGTGTTATAAGTTATTTCTTAATAAATTGTTGTGTCCAAATAGAACCATTTTCTACATACCCAACGCCAATATGTGTAAAGTCCTTGCTTAAAATATTAGCTTTATGTCCTGGGCTGTTCATCCAAGCTTTGACTACTTCTTCAGGTGTACGTTGACCTTTAGCAATATTTTCTCCAGCTGCCTGATAGGTAATGCCAAATTGCTTCATCATATCAAATGGAGAACCATATGTTGGGCTTGTATGAGAGAAATAGTTGTTGGCCAACATATCCTCCGACTTTTTACGAGCGACTTTACTTAATTGATTATCAATCTGCAAAGCTGGCAAACCTACTTTTGCACGCTCTTTATTCGTTAAAGTGACTACTTGCTGTTCAAAAGCCTTTAATGCAGAAGCATTTGGATCAACAGCTGGTTTTTGTTCAGGTGTTGGTTTTACCTCTGGCTTTGGTTGTGGCGTCGGCTTTACTTCCGGTTTTGGCTGTGGCGTCGGCTTTGGCTTTACCTCTGGCTTTGGCTGTGGCGTCGGCTTTGGCTTTACCTCTGGCTTTGGCTTTACCTCTGGCTTTGGCTGTGGCGTCGGCTTAAATTGAGGCAGTTGATCAGCGTTGCCGAATTGCTTTATAAGTTGTTCTAAATCTATCTTTCCTTGTAGTTGCTTCCATCCATCTTGAGAAAGAGTATATGTTTTATATTGACATGGCGATTGATTCGCTACTTGTGTATTATTCGTAGCTGCTTCTGACTTTGTTGCAAATGGGGCAGCCAAAAGGGTAAGTGATGTAGCTAATGATACGATGATTTTTTTATTCATTGCTCGTTTTCCTCCTGGTTGTTTGATTTGACAACTACATCGTAACATGATTTTGTTGTCATAATAGAGGGAAATAGAAGCAAGAAAACCAGCTGTCTCAATTGAGACCCGCTGGCTTTTATTTTTCTCGGTATAAGACTCGATGACACTTGATCATATCAGCATTTAAGATAAATTTCCTTTATTGTGAATAAATTCAATGATCATTTAGATTATCACACACTATCAAAAAATTGGCAGAAATATTAGCTAGATTAGCTGAATAGACACTTAACTAATGTAACAATTATGACAAATAAAGAACAAGCTTAACAAGAACTATTCATGCAAATACAGCCTTTGACTTCAATATCAAATCTTTTCAACAGTCGAACAGCAAAATTACACTCCACCGTATTTCCAGCAGCGATATAGACTACTTTTTCATTCAAATCAGGGGCGTAGCGCGGAATATACCCACATGGCATTTGGATCGCTTCTTGTACAGGTACTTGGTTCGCTTCCTGATAGTCTCTAACGTCAATAATTGGATAGGATTCTACCTCGTCCAATTGGATTTTCTTGACTGAAACTGGCCAGTATCGATAAGAAATCCCGATAAAAATGAATGAGAATAATAATAACATAAGCACTATGAACATGATAACAACCCCTTTCCAAATGTTATTTTATACTACAAGGGGTATATGAAGCAAGGATAAAGTCTTTTATTTTTCCAACGCCTTTAATTCGGAAATGATTACCTCTTGATTTAGACCTTCACCAATGATGACAATGTTTTTCGGCATATTCATTTCTTCTGGGATCCATAAAGGCATACCATAGGAATATTGAAACAGCATCGGGTATTGCCTATTGCGGACAGGTACGTATCCCTTCATCCGGTACAGTTGCTCGCTCGTTCCTCGCAGCCATTGCTCAAATGCTTCGATATCGACGCTGCCATGAAACGTATGGCTAAAGACGGTCAAATGTAGATGTTGATGGGCATGAACAGCCGTTCTTTCACCTTTAGGAGACATGTTCATTTCGCTTAGCTGCTTCATTGAAACTTTAGCATTCGTTGTTAAGCAAACCGGAGCATTCGCATTGATTTGTTGAATATCATAGGTAATCATCCCTTGATCCATTTCAGAGACAAGATCGATTTTATTAATGATTAATAAATCGGCATGCTTAATTTGCTCGTACATCAATTGCAACACGGCTGGTGATAGGTTCGCTCGATTTTTCCAAGCCAGGCAATCAATGATCGTAATGATTCCTTTCCATTGTAGCTGTTCCGCAAACAGAGGGGACATAATGGCATCAATCGCTTCTACCGGATGTGCCGCTCCCGTCGTTTCAATAATTAAGTCATCGAATTCTTCTGTTAATAACAGCTCCTGTAATTGCGCTTCTAGCTTGTCTTGAATCGTACAGCAAATACAGCCGTTTAAGAGCTCTTTTAACGGCGTCTCCTCGTCAACTTCATCGGAATCGATTGAAATGTCTCCTAGTTCATTCATTAATACGGCTGGTCGGCGATCATTTAACTTTAAATGCTGTAATAGCTGCTTTAATAACGTCGTTTTGCCGCTTCCTAAAAACCCTGACAGCACATATACTTGTTTTTTCATCCTGCTCACCCTTTTTTATGTAGTTAATCAACAGAAAAGGCTGCTTTCAAAGAGCAGAAACTCTCTTTGAAACAGCCTTTTTTTGCATTAGGAAGCAGCTGGAACTTTCTGCTTCGTTAAAATCTCGATGGCTTTTTGTTTTTGCGTATCATTTTGTTCAATTTGCTCTCTTAGCTTCGCCATGAGTTCGAGTGATGTTTTACCTTCAATGATGCCGGTTATTTCAAGCCCGATTCGCTCTTGGAATTGTTTCACAGCGATCTCTGTTTGTTCATCAAAAAAGCCGTCTACTTTTCCAGGATTGATACCGATCGCCTCTAGCATCTTCTCGGCATTCTTTACTTCATCTGATAATTGATCTAGCTTCAATGGTTGATCTGGATTTAAGAAGGCTAGGTTGGCATAGTCCGGTAATTTCACCACTGTATCCGGTGTAACGCCTTTTTTATGAATCCAGTTCCCTTTCGGTGTTAACCATTTTGCGGTTGTAAATTTCATGTTAGAGCCGTCCTTGAATTCTTCGGATGTTTGAACGGTTCCTTTCCCGAAAGTTTTCTCACCAATGATCGGAATACCAGCTGATTCTTTCATCGCTGCGGCAAAAATTTCCGATGCACTAGCGCTTCCTTCGTCAACAAGTACAGCGACTGGAAGATCGAACTTCGGCTTGCCGTCGGACACAAACTTCTCACGTTTTCCTGTGTGGTCTTCCACTTGGAATAGCACTTCGCCCTCTGGGACAAACATGCTCGTAATTTCTACTGCTTGGTCCAATAACCCGCCAGGATTTTGGCGCAAATCAAGAATCATGGATGTCATCCCTTGGGATTCCATATCTTTTATTGCTTTTTTCAATTCTTCTGCCGTATGATCGGAAAAGCTCGTAATTTGAATATGAGCGACTTTATGATCATCCATTGTAGCATAAACCGTTTCGACCGGAATTTCATCACGTACGATCGTCATTTCGATTGGTTTCGGTGTTCCGGCACGTTGAATTTTCAATTTGACTTTCGTGCCTTTTTCGCCGCGAATCAACATGACCGCTTCAGAGGAACTCATTCCCTGAACGCTCTTGCCATCAACCGAAAGAACTTTATCATTCGGTTTAATACCCGCCTTTTCCGCTGGTGACCCTTTAATTGGCGAAACAATCATAATCGTTCCATCTTCTTCTCTAATTTCAGCACCAATTCCTTCAAAAGATGCTGAAACACTTTCATGAAAGCTTTTTGCTTCTTTTTGATCCATATAATCTGAATATGGATCATCTAGTGAGTCCAACATACCATTAATTGCACCATCTATGAGCTGATCTTTATTTAAGTCCTTGTAATAGTTACTTTGTAACTTGTCATATGCGTCATATAACTTGGCAAACTCATTACGAGGCGTCACGCCCACTTCCGCTGCTTTTTCATCGCCGAAAGCTAGAACAATCGTGGTAATAGCTGCTGAGACAAAGACGAGAAAGAATACAAGCATAACGAAATGAAACTTCTTCAAATGAATATAATGGGCTTGCTTGTCACCAGATTGTTCTGACTGATTTTCTTCCATGTTGCTCACCGCTTTCCATCCTTTAGTACAGTTATTTTTCAACTCTTCCATTCTAACAGTTTTTCAAATAATAAAAAAGAAAAAACTCCCCATTTCATTGAATGGGAAGCTTTTTCACTTATTCTACATCATATCCTTGGTCTTCTACCGTCTCTTTCATTTGAGCGACTGTTGCTTTTTCTGCGTCAAAGGCAACTGCTACTGAACCAGTTGGTAAATCAACCGTAACCTCTTTCACACCTTCTACTTCTAATAAAGCGGATTTCACTGCTTTCTCACAATGTCCGCAAGTCATTCCTTTTACTTGTAAAGTTGTTTGTTCCATGTTTGTATCCTCCAATTTTTAAATTTTAACTCGTTTTAAGCGCAGGGAGTTGGTGACAACGGAGACGGAGCTAAACGCCATCGCCGCACCCGCTACCCACGGAGCGAGTAAACCAAACGCTGCAATCGGAATACCGACTCCATTGTAAATTAGTGCCCAAAATAAATTTTGACGAATGTTTTTGATCGTGGCTTTGCTGAGCTTAATCGCTTTTGGAATAAGCAGTAAGTCACCGCCAAGTAACGTAATGTCAGCCGCTTCAATTGCCACATCGGTTCCGGTACCAATCGCCATCCCGACATCAGCAAGAGCTAATGCTGGGGCATCATTAATGCCATCTCCCACCATGCCGACAACGAAGCCTTTCGCTTGTAGCTCCTCGACTTTATGTGCTTTATCTTGCGGTAATACTTCAGCGAAAATACGTGCCTCTTCAATGCCTACTTCTTGGCCAATCGCTTTCGCTGTACGACTGTTGTCTCCAGTGAGCATATAAACGTCGATGCCTTCCTTGACTAAGTGCTCGATCGCTTGTTTCGCTGTTTCTTTAATCGTATCGGCTACAGCAATCAAACCACTTAAGCGCTGATCAACAGCAATTAACATCGCTGTTTTCCCTTGCTCCTCTAGCTGGAACATTTTGTCTTTGTATGGATGAAAGTCAACGCCGTTTTCCTTCATCCATTTGCGCGAACCAACAAGCACTTTCTTTCCAGCAATTTCTGCTTGAATGCCGTGACCTGGAATTGCTTCAAATGCCGTAGGAGCAATCATTTGAACTCCTTGTTCCTCGGCATAGCGAACAATCGCTTCTGCTAAAGGATGTTCAGACTGTTTTTCCGCTGATGCTAACAGCGAAAGAACCTCTTCGTCCATCGCTTCAAAATCAGTCACTTCCGGCTTCCCTTTTGTGATCGTGCCCGTTTTATCGAGGATAATGGCATTTAAGCGTTGAGCGTTTTCTAAATGCTCTCCACCCTTAAATAAAATCCCATTTTCAGCCCCTTTTCCAGAACCGACCATAATTGATGTCGGCGTAGCAAGCCCCAATGCACAAGGGCAAGCAATCACTAGTACAGCAATCGCCGCTTCAAGGGCCGCTGCTGTGTTGCCACGATCGACGAATGCGAGCCACACGAAAAACGTGACAAGAGCAATCACGACTACGATCGGAACAAAAATACCAGACACTCGATCAGCGACACGTTGAATTGGTGCTTTGCTTCCTTGCGCTTGTTCCACAGCACGAATAATACCGGAAAGAGCTGTTTCTTCTCCTACTTTTACTGCTTGCACCGTTAGCGAGCCATTTTTATTGATCGTTGCTCCAATAACCGTATCACCGATCATTTTTTCAACTGGAATCGATTCGCCGGTAATCATCGATTCATCGACACTGGTCGTTCCAGATTGAATCACGCCGTCAACAGGAATCTTCTCACCCGGCTTCACTAACAGGAGATCCCCTGGCACCACTTGTTCAACTGGCAGTTGTACTTCTTGCCCATCCTTTATTACTGTCGCATATTTCGCCTGTAAATTCAAAAGAGAAGAAATCGCTTCAGTCGTCCGTCCCTTCGCTCTTGCTTCTAGTAACTTACCGAATAAAATTAATGTAATTAACACCGCACTCGTTTCAAAATATAAATGCGGCGCTTCATTCGTTCCCATTGTGCGAAACGCTTCAAACAAACTGTAGAAATAGGCAGCGGATGTTCCTAATGCCACTAACACATCCATATTAGCACTTTTATTGCGTAACGCTTTGTACGCCCCTTCATAAAAGGACCAGCCAATAATAAACTGAACCGGCGTCGCCAATAGGAGCTGCACCCATGGATTCATCAAAATATGAGGCACGGGTATATGCGTATCAAATGGAAAGTGAGCAAACATCGTATAGAGAAGCGGCAATGATAATAAAGTTGAAATGAGAAGCTTCCGTTTCTTCGCTTCATATTCCTCTTCTTTATGAGCTGCTTTCTCTTGCTGCCCTTGCTTTTCCTTCGCTTCAAATCCAAGTTTTTCGATCCTTGCGACAATGCTGTCAACAGAAGTAACACCGGATTCAAATTCAACCGATGCCGTTTCTGCCGTCAAGTTTACGACGGCTGTTTTGACACCATCCATTTTGTTGAGCACTTTTTCGATCCTCGCAGAACAAGCGGCACATGTCATGCCAAAAACATCTAGCTCGACCTTTTCGGTGCGCACACCATAGCCCATCTTTTCGATTCTTTCCGCAACCTCTTTCGCAGACACTTGCTCATTATCGATCGTAACCGTTGCGGTTTCCATCGTTAAATTGACATTCGCCTCTACACCATCCATTTTGTTTAACACTTTTTCAATTCTAGTGGAGCAAGCGGCACACGTCATGCCGGATATTTTCAAATTGACTTGTTGTTGACTCATCTTTATTCCCTTCTTTCGTCAACTCTTTTTCCCTTTATGTTCGACTAAATTGATTAAACACTTTCATTAATTCGTCGATAGCAGCTTTCCCCTCACCTGATTGAATTGCACCAGCGACACAATGATTCGTATGATCTTCAAGAACGTGCATCCCGACATTTTTTAACGCTGATTGAATCGCCGTAATTTGCACAAGAATATCGACACAATAACGATCTTCATCAATCATTTTTTGAATTCCACGCACTTGGCCTTCAATTCGGTTTAACCGATTTAATAATTGTTTCTTCTGCTCCTCGTTTCGATGAGACACGGTACGATGTGGTTCATTTCCCATAATTTCCACCCCTCTCACTTTATACTATACCCATGTATGGTATATTAGTCAAGAAAAAAATACTAAGTGGCGATCCTCGTTTCCTTTTGCCACTTAGTATGGACTTCTTAAATCTTTTCTACATTGTTAAAATATTCTTCAAGCGTCCAGCCATTTTCAAAGATCTCTTTCGCCGCATCCTTTCCAACGTAACGGAAATGCCACGGCTCATACATATATTGTGTCACATCTTCTTTGCTTTTCGGATAGCGCAAGATGAATCCGAATTTGTGAGCGTTTTGCTCTAGCCACTGACCTTCTGGTGTCGTTTCAAACGATTGAACGAGATCAAATTGCACACTTTCTGCGGAAATGTCCATCGTCAACCCTGTTTGATGCTCACTCGAACCCGGTGGAGCCACCGCCTCTAACGCTTTCTCTTCTCCTACTTTAGCGATTTGACTCGCCAAAATTTGTTGCTGCCGTTCATACGAGCGATAGCCAGAAACAGCAAATAAATGAATGCCTTCTTGCTCTGCCGCTTGGAACATTCCCTCCATCGCGTCCGCCGCTTCTTTTCTCATATAGCTTTTTTCAATGTCTTGATTACCAAAGGAAAAAGGCACGTTCGGACGCACTAAATCGGCTGGCTTATAATCCCCTGGCAAAGTAAATTCCTTATTGACTAACGCTAGCACATTCTCTGGATTGGCAATCACAGCTTTTCCATCCACTTGCTTCACTTCATTGAAAAAAACAGCTTCAAGCTGCGGGCCAGACGGCTGGCTCACTTTTTTCTCTTCTTGAGTCGTTTCTTGCTTCTCTACTTTCTTCTCCTCATCTGACGACTGACATCCGCCCAGTAATAATGCGGCTGTCAATACTAAACCCGTTTTCTTCATTTCGTCACCTGATTTCCCCATAATTTCATTTGACATAGGAAAACCAGCCTTTTTATGCTAGGCTGGCCTTCTCCATGATTACTCTTGAATCGCCGCTTCTAAAGCGACTTCAATCATTTCGTTAAATGTCGTTTGGCGTTCTTCCGCTGTCGTTTCTTCTCCTGTAATAATGTGATCACTCACTGTTAATACAGAAAGCGCTTTGCGGCCAAATTTCGCTGCCAATGTGTAAAGAGCAGACGTTTCCATTTCAATCGCTAACATGCCATAGTCAGCCCATTTTTGATGCTCGGCATTGTCGTTATAGAACATATCTGCCGTAAATACGTTACCTACTTTTAAATGAAGCCCTTTTTCTATCCCAGCGTCATAGGCCTTCTTCAATAAATCCCAGTTCGCTGTCGGGGCATAATCAATGCCATTAAATGTGAAGCGGTTCATTTGTGAATCCGTTGACGCACTCATCGCTAAAATGACGTCGCGTACTTTCACATCTTTTTGAAGAGCGCCACAAGTTCCTACGCGAATTAAGTTTTGGACATTGTAGCTTTGCATTAATTCATTAATGTAGATCGAAATGGATGGAACACCCATTCCAGTACCTTGGACAGACACTCTTTTCCCTTTATAAGTCCCTGTATAGCCGAACATATTGCGTACTTCATTATAGCAAACAGGATTGTCTAAAAACGTTTCAGCAATATATTTTGCTCTTAATGGATCTCCTGGTAAAAGGACTGTTTCAGCAATTTCATGTTCCTTTGCTCCAATATGAATGCTCATGATCAAACCTCCAGTGGGATAGCTATTGCATCATTCATTTTAATGTTTTTATATGACAGTTGCAATTGTTACATATGAGCAGAAATGATTTGCGTTAGCTTTTCTCTTAGCTGTGGCAAGTCTTGTGTCGTAATATGAACATTGACGAGACTTTCATCTATATCAAGCGCCTCTGCGAGAAAACCGCCTAACCCTCTCGCTTTGCGATCGACTTCGATTAATAGCTGAGCGGATTGCTCTGTTTGGGAAATAAACATTAGTTCTAGTTCATCAAGGCGACCGCGGAACACTCCGGACGTTGGGACAAATTCAAATTCCTGAACGAACGGATAGTGGCTCGCAATTTTTAACGAAGCCTGTTCACAATCAACTTTACGTAAACGAAAACCAAGTAGCTCGATTTCTTCTAAAATCTTTGCCGCAAGTAGTGTCGGACGCACTTCTATGTAATCTTTATCTTCCGGATCGACTGCATTTTTAATATCTAAGCCCGTTTCGACCCATACACGCGTTTTACCATAAGTGATTGGCGTATCCATCGGCAATTCTAATTCAAACGGAATCACTTTCGTCTCTCCTACCCCGATCGTAAAAGGCTCATTTAGCTTCTGCTTTTTGACTGCAGCATAATCAGTATATTTATGATCATCCGTTTCGCGTGTGTACGTTGTGTTTACCTTTAAGTAAATCGAATCAATATCTTGAGGAACGTTGCCGCCATAAATCTCCACCTTACCACGCATCATATCTCCAGCTGTATATTCAGAGCGCTCTAACTTCGTATCTACTCTCGCTCCACCTACACCAAAGCTTGCTAGTACTTTACCGAAAAATGACATTGAGAATTCCCCCTAATAATTTTTTTGCTACCTAATGATACGCAAACAAAAACAAAAGGTTTCATTTTTTAAATTTTTTCTTCTTCGATATATCTTTCCCACGCTTCATCAAAAACGGCCATGCTCCGTAAATAGAGCCCGTTAAGTTCTAAGTATCGGCTTAATTCATCGTAGCTTGCTTCATGCTTCGGAAAGCTATGATCCTTAAACGCATAATTAGCAAAATCCGCGACATCATCGCGTGGAGGCTCTTCTCGATGCTTCATTAAATAATGAAAAAATGATTTCCGCACTTCTTTTCCCCCTTTTTTCCTCAATATAAAGGAGAATGATAGAAAATGTAAAGAAATTTCTGCGCAAAACAAGCCGCTCGATTACTGTTGAGCGGCTTCGTTGTTTCCTTGTTCTTCTTCTAAAAGCATTAACGTAAATTGAATATCATCTTTTTTCAAGTCAAAGCGATCGGCACGCACTTTCACATCGCTTTTCAACTCTAGCTCGTTCAATGACAGATAGATCATTTGATCGTTCGGCATAAATTTCACCCACTTCGGGAATGGATAGGCATCTCGAGCCGTCTTCATCACATAAGATACAGGAAGATCCACTCGTCCCATCTTCATTTCTTTTTGCTTTAACACAATGTCACCATTGTCTAATGCTTTCGGTTCGAACGTCAGCTTATAGTCAATCCCACTTGAAAACACCGGTATTTGTCCATACATAATCACTTCATCTTTTAAGTACATATTCAATTCTATCGGACTATTTTTCGCTTCTTGTTCAATATAGGATTGTATCATTCTATTTAAATCTTCTTTATTCGACTTTACTTGAAACTCAACTGCTCCTTCTAAAGGCGAATCTGTCGGCATCGCATCGTCCTTCATAGGAGAGAATAACATCACACCGATCGCGATCAACACGAATAAGTTCACCGCCACTATTCCGATACACGCATATTTCCAAAAATTTTTCATCTTTGCTCCTCTTTTACATACATAATTTTCTTATTGGTCAATTCTTCTAGCTCTTTGCCTTTAATTGTGTCAAAAATACGCTCCCCCATCAACTGATAGCCTCGATCATTCGGATGAAATTGATCCACATATAACAATTCTTCTTTTGGATTGGTAAACAGATCTTCCACCGCAACAAAGGTCGTTCGATCATATTTCTCCACTGTTTGCTTGCTCGTTTCATTCCATTCGTTCAAAATAGCTTCCACTTCCTGAACGTCATGAAGCATATCTAAAAATGGGTTATATAATCCCACTAAGACGATTCCCGCTTCCTCATTGCTTTGCCTTACTTTTTGAATGATTTCATTTAAGCGCTTTTCGTATTGCTCTCTTCCATCATCAAACTGATTGACCTTTAATCGGGTAAAGTTTTCCTTCAATACTTTCATAATATCATTTCCGCCAATCGTAATAATGACAAAATCCGCCTGCTCAATCGACTGCTTCACTTGTTGCTCATCTAACCGTTTAAGAAGCTGGTCCGTTCGATTTCCTTTAATTCCATAGTTCGTGAAGGTCGCATCTTTCACCTCTTCTAGCTCAACTAACTCATTTTGCAAATAAGGGATATAGCCACCTGTTTCCGTGCTATCGCCCACACCTTCTGTCAAGGAATCCCCTATAGAAACCACACGTAAATCTTGTGGCACAATCTCTACCTTTTCTTCTTGCGCGGCACAAGCAGATAAGCTAAAAACGAAAGCAACGACAAGAAGCCATGCTCTCTTCAAACCTCTCACCTCGCTGTCTAAACTACTGATATTATAGCATATTCATATGCGAGAAAAAGGATCACTCACCCCATAGCTACCATTGGTTTCACATCTATGATTCATGTATAATAAACCATTATACAGAAAAGGAGATTTACAATGCGAGTATGGACTTACTTTGCCGTTCTTAGTAGTTTACTTTTGCTTATTGCCGGTTGCTCTTCTGTGTCTGAGGAAGAAAGTGAAGGTCATAAAGCTAGTGAATCCGAATCCCATGCGGATCATATGCACACCCAGCCAAACGGTGACCTCCAAGAAGAAACCGCTTCCGTCGATGAAATGCCAAACTTTTTACAAGATAAAGATGATCAAATGAAAACCATCTATTTAGCAGCAGCGAAAAACCCAGAAGTACTAGAATCGATGCCATGCTACTGCGGCTGCGGCGATTCAGCAGGTCATAAAAGCAACTTAAACTGCTTCGTCGCTGACATCAACGAAGAAAAAGTCGTATGGGACGACCATGGCACACGCTGCGGCGTCTGCCTCGAAATCGCAGCCGAATCCGTCCTGATGCACAAAGAAGGTAAATCATTAAAAGACATTCGTGACTATATTGATAACAAGTATAATGAAGGCTATGCTGAGCCGACTCCGACGCCAATGCCTGCTTGAGGAAAAGTGGAGCCGACTGTTTAGACATGACGAGCGAATGACAGAATAGCGTAATGGCGTAATGGCGTTCTTCAGCCATGCAGTCAGGCTGGCATTTGACTCGAGTGTCTAGGAGTCGGGGCTGGACAACGCGAAAAGTAATTCCCCGTCTGACAACGTAACGTAGAGTCGGACGGGGAATTTATTTATGGGGACAAGGCAACGAACTTTTTCTTATTTGTAACATATATTTATTTCTTAACAACAAAGAATGGTGTCAACTTTGCGATTATGTCTTTATCGGGGCGCACTTCTTGATAAGAGTAACGATTTCTTTTTTCATCAGGCGGTCTTTTTACATCTGCCACATAATAACTAGAAACACCTAGAATTTCTGACACTTGTTTATCCTGAATATTAATGACCCCTTCCTCCTTTAATCTTAGGATAAACTTTAAGTTTCCAATTTTTCTTTCTTCTTCTGAAATAATATTTATATCGTATTCACGAAGATAATACCCAATATTATCAGGTACTATTGCAGGGATTTTTGCATGAGTTTTCTCTTTCTTTATAGAACTAATATTTGAAGGTGTCATATTAAACAGAGATGCAAGTTGCGTTTGAGGCATTTTTATTACACCTTTATCTAATAACTCAAGTATGTATTTAATATACCCTACTTTTTTCTCTTCCTCTGTATACGTTCGAGTATTATAACGTCGTATAATATCATCAATATCATTTGGAACTTTATGCTGGATTTCAGGGTATAGCTCATCACTATAAAGACACGATACTAAAGAAGAATAGACTCCTGTTTCCTCACACACTTCGTTATGTGTCATTTTAATAACATTATGTTTATTTAAAAAGACTAAATACTTAGTTTTTGCAATAGCATCCTCATCTAATTTCTCCCCAACACCACCCGGCTTTATATTTGTTAAAGGTTGACCCGCTTCACGGTAATCGATTATTTTTTGTATCTCTAAAACACTCGCTTCTTGTTCAGTCAAATTATCTTGAACAATTCTATAACTCCATTCAAACTCTTTTTTTATTTTTTCACACTCTAAGTTTCTTGTATCAGTTGTAACTCGATTTCCTTTTCCCATTCCAACGTAAAAAACTTCTTGTGTATCTTTAATAAAATATTCGTAGACATAATATTCCCGAAGCATTTTATCTAGTTCCCCTTTATTCCTTTTTAAACTATTATCATTCAAAATCTCTAATTTTCATCGCTTAATTTAACGTTTATATACAGGCATTATCGGTACTTGACATTAACTATTCCTATCCCCGAAAATTTCAATGTATTCAATATCTTGATAGTCAAACATTACTTTCCAATCAGCTTGCTTGTAACCCCAGGCAACTGGATCATTTTTTTCATCTTCGTAAATAACCCTAAATTCACGGTTATTCTCAACCTGTTTACCGCTTATGTCAAATGTTAATTTAGCTTCAATTACGCTAATAGCAGGTGCACTATCTGTCACGCTCACCAACTCGTAACTAATTAGCGACTTTCCTAAAAATAGTTTGCGTAATCTACCTGATAACTTACCAACAGTTAACGATTTACTATAATTGGTTGTCATTCTAGCAAGGTTGCCGTAATTACCTACTTGTATATAGCTAATGTACTCCATTACAGCCTTTTCAGGCGTATCTTCACCATATTCCGATAAATCACCATTAACAGGGATATCAACTCCTACGATTACCTCACGTGGTTTCCACTCATCCATAAACTCTCTTTGACATCTACTTTCCTGCCACACCTCTAGCGCCGAAGCTATTTGTTCGCTTGATTCCTCTAACGTTGGCAGTTCATACTCTTTCGTAATGCCTTTTTTACCTTCTTTAATGCCTTTAGCCCAATCAGCTAATGATAGCAGGGTGGCTAATGCTTTTGCGGACACTTGTACGTTACCATAACCTAGATCCCTACCGTGCAAAATACCGTTCCTGTACGGAAGAGTTATCTCTTCGTTAGTTGTCTTTTTACGGCTTTTTCCGAGAATTTTAGCAACAGTCCCTAAACCGCTTTCGTGAGCTACAATTGTATCCCATACGTTAAGGTCTACTTTTTCAGCAAAAAATCCATACCGTTCAAACTCGTTAACAAAGCCATCAATTAGCATTAAAAACAACGGCACACTAGCATGATATCTACCGTCAAAATGATCATCTAATGCGTTCATTAACAATTCCCTACGCGGCTTAAATTCTTCTATATTCTTTAAGCGTGAAGCAAGAAAGTTTACATTCCCTCTATCAGTAAAATAGCTAATTAACTCCCTTTCGGCATCGTTTGGTTTTCCACTTTCAGCAAGCTCTACACATCTCTTCATTAACTCGTAGCTTAGTGTTTCAAATGCTATCCAACCTTTTTTAGCAAAAAAGTGATTAAACCTATCTACCGTATGTACCAATTCCTTAAACTGTTTATGGATAGTCCCTACATTTTCAAATGGCTCTTGGCTAATAGAAGCACCTAATCCTAGAAGTTCTGCGAATTTCAAAATATCTCCTAACCCTTGCACACCGCTCATATTCACTTCCATTTGTTGTATACTATAATTATCTTGTATTCTTTTTCTACTGTTGTTCTGCTTTCTACGTTTCTTTTTAGCCAAAATGCTTCCTCCTTCGACAAACAAATGTTTAATATTACAACTTCTAGAAATATAAAAAAACACCTTCAGTTGGAATAAAAAACCCTACCATACAGCAAGCGTTTAAATATATTCGATTTTAATATTAAAAGATGCTGTCCCGCGTTTAGGTTAGCTAGCCGATAAACCTTTTAAATCTTCTGTATTCAAACCGGTAATAAAAATTTTGCAGACCTTCACCTTACCACTTGGCTATGCGCCATAATCTGAAGTCTCATTTCTTGAAAAAATTTTGTTAATACTCAACGATAGTTCCCCATCTAAGCCTACCATTATATTTCTCCACTTCATGACAAACAAAAACCCAAGCATCAGAAATAATCCTAATACTCGGGTCATTCATTTCATCTTTTGTCATTTCGCCCAATACATAATCGCCACTGCGCCAGGGCCTGTATGAGTGGAGATGATTGGTGTTGTTGTATCGATTTCAATCTCTTCAAAGCCAGTCAATTCAATCACTTTGTCTGTTAGCTTACGGGCCAGTTCTTGTCCACCTGCGTGAGCAAGGCCTACTTTGAGTAGTTCTTTGCCTTTGAGCTCTTCCGCTAGCTGCTTCGATAAAAATTTCACGACTTGTGCATGACTACGAACTTTCGTCACTGGGCTTAATTCAGCAAGGTCCAAATTCAAAATCGGCTTAATATTTAATAAAGAACCGATAAAGCCAGTAGCTCTTCCGATGCGGCCACCTTTAATTAGATTTTCTAGCGTATCGACAACAATATACAGCTTCGTTTGCGAACGGATTTCCGCTAATTTAGCGAGGATCTCATCCATCGTGCAGCCTTCTTCCGCCATTTTCGCCGCTTCGATCACTTGAAAAGATAAAGCTTTCGAAATATAGCCAGAGTCTAGGACTGTCACCTTCGACTCACTCATTTCAGCGGCTTGTTGAGCAGAGCGAACCGTCCCGCTCATCTTCCCTGTCATATGAATCGATAAAATTTCACTGCCGTCCTTGCCAAGCTCATCGTACACTTCTAAAAAACGACCGACAGGCGGTTGCGAGCTTTTCGGTAATTCTTTCGCTTGCTGCATTTTCACTAAAAATTCGTCAGGGGAAATTTCGACTGCATCTAAATAAGATTCATCGTCTATTAAAATGGTTAATGGAACTCTAGTAATTCCGTATTTCTCTAAATCGGCTACCCTAATATCTGCAGACGAATCAGTTACTATTTTTATTTTTTTCATACTTACACATCCTAACTATACAGTCAATCTCTTGCCATTATACCGTTAAATGAAAGGAAATTAAATGATATTTACTCATTTTGATCGTTTTTCCTATGATCGCAAACTTGAAAAAGATATGCCTAATTTAGGATAATAGCTAATACATGTCGATATTTCAAATGGAATAGGTGGTTTATTATTGATGACAGATTATGCAGTAACCTTTAAGCAAGTAGACAAATATTTTCAGAATGGCACACAAAAGGTTCTTCGCCAGATGACCGCTGAAATCCCTAAAGGCGTCATTTTAACGTTAGTCGGTCCTTCTGGCTCCGGAAAAAGCACGCTTTTATCTCTTTGCAATCTGATGCTGACGCCTGATCAAGGAGAAGTGTTCATCGATGGCAAAGAAGTACGTGACTGGAACGTGAACAAGTTGCGAAAATATGTCGGTCTTGCGTTTCAAACACCCACGATGCTTCCAGGAACGGTGGAAGATAACCTCATGTTGGCAGCTCGACTTCATCAAGTGGAGCTTCAAGATTCAGGAAAAAGATTAGAGTATGTTGGCTTACCAACGAGCTTACTGACACGCAATGCCGCAGAACTTTCCGGTGGGCAAAAACAGCGAGTCGCTCTTGCCCGAACGCTCGTCAATCCAACATCGATCTTATTATTAGATGAAGTGACTTCAGCTCTTGATGTATCCGCTGCACGAGAAATTGAACAATTGATTGTCAACATTCAAAAACAAGAAAAGAAGACGGTATTATGGGTGACTCATGATTTAGAACAAGCGAAACGAGTAGGGGATGTCACATGGTTGTTAGTCGATGGCGAGCTTGTGGAAGCAACGGACACTCAGACTTTTTTTCAACAGCCTAAAAAAGAAATTACTCGCCGTTTTTTGAAGGGAGAATGGTCATAATGAGTTTATTCACTTTGTCTTCTGCCCTCGTCTTTGTCTTTTTAGCGATTATTTTATCCAAAAGTTTAAAGCTCGGTTTAGAAAAGGATCTATTAATATCAGCTTGTAGGGCGACCATTCAACTCTTACTCATTGGCTATGTCCTCTCATTTATTTTTTCCGCCGATCATCCGTTGTTTATCCTTCTCATGATTTCATTAATGATTGGTGTAGCCGCGCAAAATGTCGTGAAGAAAGGGCATGGATTCCCTGGGATTCATCTACGAGTGCTCGCTACTTTAGTCATCATAGAAATCATTGCGATGACCTTTCTGCTAGGGTTGAACATCATTCCTCCCGCTCCTAGATATGTCATTCCAATTAGCGGAATGATCATCGGAAGCTCGATGGTGATTTGTAGTTTACTACTTAACCGGTTAAAAGCAGAGCTCCAATCAAGAAAGGCAGAAGTACTTGTGATCTTGTCATTAGGAGGCTCGCCAAAACAAGCAATACAAGCGATCTTAAAGGACACGATTCGCTCTAGCCTCATTCCAACGATCGATGGAACGAAAACGATCGGGCTCGTTCAACTCCCAGGTATGATGACCGGTCAAATTATCGCCGGTGCCGATCCCATTCAAGCGGTTCGTTATCAATTAATTATTGTGTTCTCCTTGTTAGCAATGGCCTCATTAACGAGTATTATTTTAGGATTATTGCTTTACCCGAGTTTATTTAATCAGCATCAGCAATTGATTTTTGAAGAAACATGAAAAAAGCTTGTAGAGAATGGAGTCTCTACAAGCTTTTTCTATGCGAGCAACGAGCGGTCGTTTAACATCGCTTCGCCGCGAATTCGCTGGAATTCTGATAACAATTTCTCTACCGTTAAGTTCGGCTTTTCTGCTTCATTCGCTTCAAAAATAATTTGCCCTTTATCCATCATAATGAGACGGTTGCCGAGGTCGATCGCTTGCTGCATATTATGTGTTACCATAAGCGTCGTTAGCTCGAATTTAGCAACGATTTCTTTCGTTAAATTCGTAATTAATTCGGCTCGTGCCGGATCAAGCGCCGCTGTATGTTCATCGAGTAATAAAATGTTCGGCTTCGTGAAGGTCGCCATCAAGAGCGACAAGGCTTGCCGTTCCCCTCCTGATAACAATCCGACCTTTGCCGATAGACGATTTTCTAAACCGAGATGAAGCATTTCTAACTGCCCGCGGAAAAAGTCACGCTTGCTTTTAGTGACACCAAAAGCTAACGTTCTCGTTTTCGTACGGTTGTAAGCCAGTGCTAAATTTTCTTCAATCGTCATCGTTGGTGCCGTCCCAGCGAGCGGATCTTGGAACACGCGACCAATTTTTTTCGCCCGTTTATGCTCTGGTAACATCGACATATTCGCCCCATCAATCGTAACCGTTCCCACATCAGGAAATAATTTACCGGAGACAATATTCATTAACGTCGATTTCCCCGCTCCATTACTGCCGATCACCGTCACGAAATCGCCTGGATTGAGCTGTAAATTCACTTGATTGAGGGCAATCTTTTCATCAGGTGTTCCCTCATAGAATACTTTATAAATTTGATTTAACTGAAGCAAGGGACTCACCTCTTTTCCCGACAGCCGCTTCTAATTGAGCCGCTCGTTTCTTTTTGCGCAATGCTGATTTTTGTTTGTCAATCAGCTTCGGAACAACTAATGCGATAATGACGATCACCGCTGTAATTAATTTCATATCGCCAGTTTCTAAAAATTCGACTCTTAAAGCTAATGTCACAATGATGCGATACAAAATAGCTCCAATTAAAACGGCCAATGTCGCTCGAGCAATAGAAGAACTTCCAATCACCGCTTCACCGATAATGACAGACGCCAAGCCGATAATAATCATTCCAATTCCCATTCCAGCATCACTAAAGCCATTATATTGAGCAATTAACGCACCAGAGAAAGCGACTAACGCATTCGATAAGCCAAGTCCAAGCACTTTTAACCAGTCGGTATTCGCGGAAAAGCTGCGCACCATACCATCGTTATCACCAACTGCCCGTAAACCTAAACCAATTTCCGTCTTTAAAAATAGATCAAGCATCAGCTTAATAACGAATGCTAACAGGAACATCGAAAGTAAGATTTCCCAAGTTGCCCCGTCAAACAGGCTGATTCCTAGCCCTTGCCACCAAGCGGAAATTTTCGTTATAACCGTCTCTTCTGCCAATAAAGGGACGTTCGGCTTCCCCATAATCCGCAAATTAATAGAATAAAGAGCAATCATCATTAAAATACCAGAAAGCAACGGATTAATTTTCCCTTTCGTATGAAGAATTCCAGTTAAACATCCAGCGATAAAGCCAGCTAAAAACCCGGCTCCTGTCGCTAAAAATGGATTGACTCCTGAAACAATTAACACTGAAGCAGTAGCTCCTCCTGTCACAAAACTTCCATCTACTGTCAAATCAGGAAAATCGAGAATTCGGAAAGATAAATACACGCCAAGTGCCATAATCGCATAAATCATTCCTACTTCAACTGATCCAAACAAAGCTGTCAACATCTTATTCCCCTCCTGTGTGACAAAAAGGAGCTTCTCGCCGAAAAGCTCCTTTTTCCATCACTTCACAAATTCCGCTTGTTCTTTCCATTCTTCTTTTATTTCAATGTTCATTTCTTTTGCCGCTTTTTCGTTAATCAGTAACTTCAAGTTTTGCGGTGGCTGAACCGGTAAATCACCTGGTTTCTTGCCCTCTTTCAAAATTTGTACGGCCATTTGACCAGCTTCATAGCCAATGTCATAAAATTCAAAGCCAAATGCCGCAAATCCTCCACGTTTTACAGAATCAAGCTCACCGACAAACATCGGAATATCCTCTTTATTGGCTACTTGAATGACTGATTCTAACGCAGATACGACTGTGTTATCTGTGACGATATAGATCATATCAGCCTTCCCGACGAGCGATTCTGCTGCTTGCTTCACTTCAGAAGATGTCGACACCGTCACCGGAACAAGCTTCAATCCATTTTCCTTCATCACTTTTTCTACCGCTTCTACTTGAGCGACAGAGTTTTGCTCCCCGGCATTGTAAATGACACCGACGTTTTTCCCATCAAATTCCTTCGCCATAAATTCAATCGTTTTCGGAATCGCCTCTGGGTGAAGATCTGTCGTTCCGGTAATATTTCCACCAGGATTGTTCAGGTCTTTCACTAAGCCACCAGCGACGGCATCTGTCACCGAAGTAAAGACAATTGGAATCTCCTTTGTAGCATTTAATGCACTTGCTGCACTCGGTGTGGAGTTCGCAAAAATTAAGTCGACCTTATCACTAACAAAGTTATTAGCGATCGTCTGGTTATTATTTTGATCCCCTTGAGCGATTTGCACATCATAATCGGCTTCAATGCCCGCATCTTCTAGCGCTTGTTGAAACCCTTTGTACGCATTGTCTAATGACGGATGCTCAACAATTTGAGTAACCCCGATTTTGACTGTATCTTCCTTTGCGGGACCTGCTTCTTCTTTTTTCTCTTCTTCGCCGCTATTGCCGCAGCCTGCTAGCATAAGCATGCTCGTCATGCCGATCGCTGCCATTCCTTTTACCCACTTTTTCACAATGACTCCCCCTAACATTTCACTAACTTGGTTTACCGCTGTAATCCATTAAAATAATTAATATTATTATGCGATACTAATAACAGAAAAGCAAGGATTTTCAGAAAATTATTTTTATTAAAAACAAAAGGAGCCACTTATCTGCAGCTCCGCCCGTTATGTATTCATTTGATGTAACGCACTTTGAATCTTCTCCTGCACCATTTCCGCTACATCTTTCAACTCGTATTCTTCAAATATATCAAAAGAAATCGCTGGTAAAATCTCTATTTGTATATGACCAGATGTTACTTTTTTGCGGTTATTCTTCTCAAACATGTCGGATGTTCCTGTAATCGCTATTGGAACGATCGGTACGTTCGCATCCTTAGCGATCCGAAAACCGCCTGATTTAAAGGGCTTCATTTCTCCACCTAAGCTTCTCGTTCCTTCAGGGAAAATCAATAGCGAATGACCCTTTTTTAGTTTTCCTGCTCCATCACGAAGCATTTTCACCGCGTCACGGCGATTGTTACGATTAATGTAAATGCAACCGATCACATCCATCCAATCGCGCACGACTGGCACTTTCTTCACTTCCACTTTGGAAATAAACCCAAACGGCTTCTCAATATGTCCAAGTAAAGCCGGCACATCAAAGTCACCTTCATGATTACAAATGAAAAGCACAGGGCCATTCGGAATATGTTCCTGCCCTTTAATATCAACAGTTGAACCGGTCGATTTCACAACCGATCTCGCCCATCGTTTCGGTAGCTGATGCGCTTGTTGATCACGCTCGGCAACAGTCAGCTCCTTATTCATTTTTTTATTTTTTCGCAATGTGGGCAAACTCCCAATTAACGTCACGACTAAAAATAAGACAAAATATAGTAAGCGAAACATGTTTCTCCTCCTAAAAACAGAAAGAAAATAGCAGAGATCACCTGCTATTTCTTCTTTTCGTATATGCGAAACTGATAGTCATAAGGGTTTTTCTCATTTTTAAGCCCTGGTGTAGCAGAAACCAGCTCCCATTCATCCCAGTCCAGCTCTTTCGGGAAATGAGTATCTCCGTCAAATGACTCCTCAATGACCGTCACATACAAACGATCCACAAATGGGAGCATTAAGCGAAAAATTTCCGCTCCACCCGTAATAAATAACTGCTCTTCTTTTTCCGCTTTCTCGACTAACTCGTCCACGGAATAAACAACGGTACAGCCGTCTGCTTCATAACTTTGGTCGCGAGTTAAAATCACATTTTCTCGCCCCGGCAACGGCTTGCCGATCGATTCAAATGTCTTTCTCCCCATCACAATCGGATGACCCATCGTCGTTTCTTTAAAAAACTTCAAATCCTCCGGCAGTCGCCAAGGCAATTGATTGTTTTTGCCGATAACACCGTTTTGATCCATCGCCCAAATAAATGAAATCATCAAATCACTTCTTTCCTTTATTTACACCGCTACTGGTGCTTTAATCGCCGGATGTGGCTCATAGCCTTCCACTGTGATATCTTCCATATCAAAATCAAAGACATTCATTTTCTCTTTATTTAACACTAATATCGGAAGCGTTTTTGGCTCACGCTGCAACTGTGTCTCGACTTGCTCCAAATGATTGACGTAAATATGAGCATCACCAATCGTATGAACGAATTCACCTGGCTCTAGTCCGCATTCATGAGCAATTAAGCAAGTGAGTAAAGCGTAGCTAGCAATATTGAATGGCACGCCTAAAAAGACATCGCCAGAACGCTGATACAATTGACAAGATAGCTTGCCTTCTGCAACGTAAAATTGAAACATCGTATGACATGGTGGCAAAGCCATGGAAGGAATATCCTCTGGATTCCAAGCAGACACAAGCATGCGGCGAGAATCAGGATTGTTCTTAATCATTTCAATCACATCTTGGAGCTGATCAATCGTCTCTCCTTGTGTTGTCTTCCACGC
This sequence comes from Bacillus sp. FJAT-42315, assembly GCF_002797375.1. GTDB lineage: Bacteria > Bacillota > Bacilli > Bacillales > Domibacillaceae > Bacillus_CE. The sequence continues at coordinate 1,759,235 of NZ_KZ454941.1, read as the reverse complement.
ACGCCATTGGCTACCGTACACATCGCCCAGTTTGCCATAGTTGGCAGAAAAGCCATCGTCCGTTAACACTTTTTCTTTAAATAGTGCCATTTGCTGTTCATATTCTTGTTTGAATGCCTCATCTTCTAACGCTCGCAAACCAAAATTGGTCATATCTGGCCCATGATAGTCTGCACTTTCGACCCAATTTTTAAAGGCCCATTCATTCCAAATATTATTATTATGCTGCAATAAATAACGAATGTTCGTATCGCCCTTCATAAACCATAAAAGCTCACTGACAATTAAACGAAAAGGAATGCGTTTCGTTGTCAGTAACGGAAACCCTTCTTGCAAATTAAAGCGCATTTGATGCCCGAATACAGAGATCGTTCCTGTTCCGGTGCGATCCTCTTTTCTCACACCTTCACGCAAAATATGGCGGCAAAGGTTTAAATATTGTTGTTCATTTTGACTCATGTTGATCGACTCCTTATTTCATACGCTACTTATCTTAACATAAGACTTCAATCGTCCCAAAGTGAAACGCGGATGTTTTGCGAATATGCTGTTCGAATCCAAGACGCTCGAACCGATCCGAGCGAAAATGATCCTTTAACACGACCCGCTGTTTCGCCACTCTCATCGCTTGTTCAAGCGTCTCTTTCTCGAGCTCATCATAAATGGCAAAATGCCGCAATCCAGCGATCCCTTCTGACGCCTCGACCGTTTCCGTAAACATCGGATCAAAATACACGACATCAAAGGAGCGATCGGCAAACGTCGATAACAGTTGTTGATAACGGCCTAGCTGCACTTCAATTTTCTCCATCGCGGCCTGTAACTCCGGCAGCGGTGCCTGCCATTCCTTTAATCCCAGCTTCACGATGTAACCAAGTACCGGGTTGCCTTCAATCCCTGTCACTTGACCTGTTGGACCGGTTACAAAGCTCGCAACAATGCTATCAGAAGCCAGTCCAAGCGTGCAGTCTAACACGGACATTCCTGATTCAAGTTTAGCCGCCGACACAAACGGATCTTCTTCTCCACGCATGAGCCGCTTCACGCGAAAGGAAGCGGAATTCGGATGAAAGAAGAAAGGCTCGCTTTCATGAAGCGGATAGAGCTCTAACCGTTCCCTCTTCACAATTAAGCAGTCGGATTCATACTGCTTTTGCAAATCAGCAACGGAACGCTTTCGTCTAGCAACATACGGAAACCCTAGCTCCTTGGCCGCTTGCTTTGCCTTTTGTTCTAATGGCGTATTCACTCTACTTGCGGTTGAAATAATCATCTTTTTTCCTCACTAACAAATAAATGCCTATAAAGTGAAACTTTAATCAGTGGGGGTTTTCTTCCATCCCCCACTGATTATTAGTTGAACCAATCGGGCGTTTACGGGCAGTTGATCCCCTACCTAACTTCTTTGCTTTCACTGAATTTTGAGGTAGGGGTCTTACTGCCCGTTAATGCGGGATAAAAAGGATGTCGCTCGCGACATCCTTCTCTCTTATTTACAATATTGCTCAAAAGCCGTCGTTAAATTCGTCATGATCGAACCAATATCTTGTCCTTCAATTTGCTCACGCGGAATGAAGTGTACCACTTCTTTTCCTTTTAATACGGCCATAGAAGGTGACGATGGCTCATATCCATCAAAATACGTGCGCATTTGCGCCGTCGCTTCCTTATCTTGTCCAGCAAATACCGTCACGAAATGATCAGGTGCCGCATCATGCATCGATGCTTGCGTAGCCGCTGGTCGAGCAAGACCGGCCGCACAGCCACAGACAGAATTGACAACGACTAACGTTGTTCCTTCTACCTGTTCCATAAATTCCGTTACTTCCTCGGCTGTTTTCAGCTCTTTAAAGCCTGCATTCGTTAATTCAGCACGCATCGGTAATACCATTTGGCGCATATATTCTTCATAAGCATTTGTCATTTTGTTTCCTCCTCATTCTTAGCTCGGGCTTCGGTCATTTGTTTCCACACCGAGCCTTTCGCTTCCTCGCCACCTTCAATTCGTTCGATGGCCATTTTCACTTGCATTTGCACTTCAAACTCTGGATCATCGACAACCGCTTTTAAAGCAGGTAATGCCGTTTCATCGCCCACCTCGTATAAAAACATCGCCGCTCGCCAACGAACGATTTTGCTTTTATCGTTAAGCGCCTCACACATCGTCGGAATCGCTTCTTTAAATCCTAAATCGGACAAGCAATCACCAGCTGTGCGGCGAACGGTCACTGTGGAATCCTTCAACGCTTGAGTCAATAATGGTAATACTTGAACATCCTCAATCATACCGATATAAACTACCGCGAGTCGACGAATAGCCGGTTTGCTATCTGCTAGTGCCAGCGTTAATACAGGAAGATCTTCAAGCGTCGGATCAGCTAGGCCTTCTAGCCATTCATACCGCTTCCGCCAATCTCCTTCCGCTTGCCACATCGCTTCCGTCAGCTTCACTTGTGGACGTTTCTCAACGAGCTGACCGCTCGCACCGCTTTCTGCTAAAGCAGACAGCCTTTCTTTCGGATAAGCAGCGATCAGCTCCTCCACTGTTTCTTTGCCAGTTTCCTCTAAGTCCCCGTAACGAACGCCGAAATCCTGCCACTTTCTTTGCAATACGTAATTATCGTCGCCGGACTGCGCCTGTTGAAACGCTTGTAAAAACTCATCCGGCAACGCAAAGCGCTTTTCTTCAGTCGCTGACGTTAATTTCAACTGAATCGGAATACCTTTAAACACTTGAATAGCCGCTCGCACTTCACCAAACGCCTCGTCCATCGAAGCATTGGCAGCCTCCGCCCCTGTCGCTTCGCCAAACACTTGGCGAACTTGCGGCAAAATCATTTGCCAATCATATTTCCCGTTTCGCTCTACGGCAAGAAAATCGGCAACATGGTAAATTCCTTTAACGCCTTCGATCTTTAGTAGTGATCGCAGTGGCTCGGATACTTCTTCCGCTTGTGCCGCTTTATAATTATTACTTTTGCCCGCCGGAAGCTCCTCGTCTAACAATACTTTCATTGTATTCGGGCTAGGCGTGGGCTCGATTTTAATAATTTTCAATTTACGTTTCTCCTTTCCTGTTGAGTCGTTGCTGTCATTGTAACATAGAAGAAACGTTCACATCGGAATTGTTGCTCATCACACAAATTCCGATAAATAGCTCCATCGTTCAATTAAATGCTCCAATTCTTCATTTAATGCTTCTAGCTCTTCGCTTAAACGCTGTGCTTTTTCAAAGTCGCTTCCTACTTGATCAAGCTCCTGCTGGGCCTCTGCGATGCGATCTTCCACTTGAGCCATTTTCTCTTCAAGTCCATCCCATTCTCGTTGCTCATTGTAGCTTAATTTTTTCTTCGTTTTTTCTTGTGGCTTTTCTTGAACGACCTTTTTCACTGGAGCAGTTTCTAGCTTCTCACGCGCAGCTTGTTGGTCGAGATAATCACTATACGAGCCATAATACGAGTCGATCACACCATTTCCTTCGAACACAAGTAATTGAGTCGCTGTTTTATCGAGAAAATAGCGGTCATGGGACACGGTAATCACAACTCCTGGAAAGTCCTCTAAATAATCTTCCAAAACCGTTAACGTGGCCGTATCTAAATCATTCGTCGGCTCATCGAGTAACAGCACATTCGGCTGAGACATTAACAATTTCAACAAATAGAGGCGGCGTTTCTCTCCACCAGATAATTTATAAATTGGTGTTCCATGGGCGTGCATTGGAAATAAAAATCGTTCGAGCATTTGAGCGGCGGACAATTGCTCGCCATCCTTTGTCGTCACCACTTCAGCTGACTCTCGAATGTAGGCGATCACCCGCATCTTTTCATCCATATCGGTCCGCTCTTGCGTATAGTAAGCGATTTTCACCGTTTGTCCTGTGATCATTTCCCCTTGATCGAACGGAAGTTTTTCGGCTAATAAATTCATAAACGTGGATTTTCCACTGCCGTTTTTACCGATAATACCAAGCCGATCCCCTGGCTTCACGAGTAAATTAAAGTGTTGTAAAATCACTTTCCCATCAAACGATTTCGACACATCTCTCAGCTCAAATACTTGCTTGCCGAGTCGGCTTCCCTTTACAGCTAAATCGACTTGCTCATTTTTCGGACCTTGGCCAAGTGCACCTTCTAATTGCTCAAAGCGATCAATTCTCGCCTTTTGCTTCGTCGTCCGCGCTTTCGCTCCTCGTCTCATCCATGCGAGCTCGCGGCGATATAAATTCCGACGTTTATCTTCAGCGGCCGCTTGTTGCTCCTCGCGCTCCGCTTTTTGTTCAATATAGCTTTGATAATTACCTTTATACGTGTAAATGTTGCCGCCTTCTAGCTCAAACATCCGATTCGTCACTCGATCAAGAAAATAACGATCATGGGTAACAAGCAACACAGCACCAGCATATTTACTTAAATAATCTTCGAGCCAGCCGATCGTTTCATAATCAAGATGGTTCGTCGGCTCGTCTAAAATTAACAAATCCGGTGTTTCAATTAGCACCTGCGCCAGCGCAACACGCTTTTTCTGTCCACCGGAAAGCTCGCCCATTTTGCGGCTAAAATCATGAATGCCCAGCTTCATTAAAATCGCTTCCGCATTCGTATTCGCTTCCCACGCATCAAGCGCATCCATTCTTTTTTGCAACTCAAACAATTCTTCCGTCACCGCTTGATTATTCGGCTCCTGCTCTAGCTGCCTTAACGTTTGCTCATATTTTTTTAATAATTGAATGACCGGTGCCTCACTTAAAAATAGCTGATCCATCACAGACAACTCTGGGTCCATTTCCGGCTCTTGGGCTAAATAAGCAATCGAATAATCATTCGGCGCAATCATCTCTCCGCTATCAGGCAAATCTTTCCCAGCGACAATTTTCAACAGGCTCGATTTTCCTGTTCCATTAACACCGATTAACCCGATGCGCTCTTTTTCACTAATTGAAAACGTTAGGTTCTTAAATAACTCTTTTTCCCCGTACGTTTTGGTCATTTCATTTACTGTTAACACTCTCATTCGTCGTTACCACTCCCGCGTTCCTCTATATGTCGCCCATCTATTTATTCATCGCTTGTAGCGTATCCACGATAAAGCCGACTAGATCGGTCATTTCTTCGATCATATCTTCTGTGATCGTTCGCTGAAAGTCAAGCCGCCATTCATTCATACGTTCTTGTCGATCCGATTCAATGTTTCTTCGTTCCACGAGACGTCCTTCGCCCCAAAGCCGATCAAGTATATCCATCATTTCTTCTGTGAAGTGAGGTGCCTTACCCGAATAAATGACTTCGAGTAAGACACCTGGTTCAGCCTTAGGTAGCTGCATGAGTTCACCTGCTAATTGATGGATCGTCGACCGAATGCTGATCGCGACTTTCCTGTCCGTTTGCTCCACAAGAGAAAAAACGATCGAGGACTCCCGCTGCATACTCGCTAAATCAACTAAATCTTTGCGATCATGGATATGCAGAAGTCCGGCTAAATCACGATCATACACTTCGGCTTGGACGATAAATTTAATGTTGTCAAAAGCCGTTGGATCAAACAAGCCGATTCCTCCTTAAAATAACCCCTGCGCTCTTCCTTGCGCATCGACATCCATCGCAATCGCAGCTGGCTTCTTCGGCAATCCTGGCATCGTCATGACATCACCTGTTAGAGCAACGATAAAACCAGCGCCAATTTTCGGGATCAGCTCACGGATATGGATCGTAAAGTCTTGTGGTCTTCCCATTTTTGTCGGGTCATCACTTAAAGAATATTGCGTTTTCGCCATACAAACAGGTAAATTGCTCCACCCATGCTCGGCAAATTCTTTTAATTGCTTGCGTGCCTTCGCAGAAAACTCCACACTCTTGCCACCGTACACTTGCTGTACAATCACATTCATTTTTTCTTCTAATGATTGATTCAGCTCATATAACGGCTGAAAACGAGAAGGAGATTGTTGAATCGTTTGCACGACTTTTTGCGCCAAATCAGCGCCGCCTTTTCCACCTTTTTCCCATACTTCTGTTAAGGAGACCTCGACACCTTCTTGCTGGCACCATTGTTCAAGCAATTCGATCTCTGCTTTCGTATCGGTCACAAAACGATTGATGGCCACGACAGCTGGTACCCCAAAGGATTGAACCGTCTCTATATGTTTCTTTAAATTTTTCAATCCTTCGCGCAATGCCTCGACATTCTCTTGTTTTAAATCGGCTTTAGCTTGGCCACCGTGCATTTTCAGCGCGCGGATCGTCGCCACAATCACAACCGCATCCGGATCGATTTGAGCCATTCTCGTTTTAATATTGAGGAACTTCTCCGCACCAAGATCGGCGCCAAAGCCTGCTTCGGTCACGACATAATCAGCTAGCTTTCTCGCCGTTTTCGTTGCAATAATACTATTACAGCCGTGGGCGATATTCGCAAATGGACCACCGTGAACAAGCACCGGTGTATGCTCAATCGTTTGCACTAAATTCGGCTTTAACGCATCCTTTAACAGCAAAGTAAGTGCACCTTCTACCCCAAGATCCCCACAAGTCACTGGTTGCTTGTCATAATTGTACGCGACAATCATGCGAGAAAGACGGCTTTTTAAATCAGCTAAGCTGTCAGCTAAACAAAGGACCGCCATAATTTCAGAAGCAACCGTAATATCAAAGCCATCCTCGCGTGGTACCCCTTGTACAGGTCCACCAAGTCCGACAATCACTTGGCGAAGGGCCCGATCATTTAAATCAAGCGCTCGCTTCCAAACGATTCGACGCGGATCGATGTTCAGTTCATTGCCTTGATGGATATGATTATCTAAAAAAGCAGCGAGGGCATTATTCGCTGTCGTAATCGCATGAATATCGCCAGTGAAATGCAAGTTAATGTCTTCCATCGGGAGCACTTGGGCATAGCCGCCTCCAGTGGCACCGCCCTTGATCCCCATCGTTGGTCCAAGTGATGGTTCACGTAAAGCCGCCATTGCCTTGACACCAATTTGATTAAAAGCATCCGCTAACCCGACAGCGACCGTCGACTTTCCTTCCCCTGCTGGTGTCGGGTTAATGGCCGTCACAAGTACGACTTTTCCATCTTGCTTTGTTGCTAATGTTGCTAGCGTTTCATACGTGAGCTTCGCTTTGCTTTTGCCATAAAGCTCAAGGTTTTCTTCTGTTAACCCAACCTTTGCAGCAATCTCTACAATCGGCTTAACGATCGATTCTTGGGCAATTTCAATATCACTCTTCACAGCTGTATGTATACTCATAGTAGGTTCCTCCGCTCTTTCCAACATTAAAGAATTATTGTTTTTCTAGCATAAAGACCGTCATAAACGTTAATGCTTGCTTTAATTCATTCGGCAGTGAAGTGACATGTTCATCACACACTCCATCTTTATATACATGATACTCATCCACTATGGCAAAACCCTTCCAGGCAGCAAGTTTACTAAACTCCCACGGCATCATCGTATTCATCACGACTTCTTTTCCTATTAAACGTGGATAGCTATTCGCTCTTGGGCCTGCCGTCGGACCTAAAATCGCTGCACATATTTTCCCCTTAGGTGCCAACACTCGCGCTACTTCCGTCAGCACTTCTGCTGGGGACTCTGTCCATTCAAGCGAATTAATCGCCACAACCGCTTGGATGGATTCATCTTTAAATGGTAACTGTGTAAGATTCCCTTGATGAAAGGTTAATCCCTCTTTTTTAAGTCCTTTCGCTAGCTCCACCATTTTATCAGATAAATCGACTCCGATGACTTCATACCCCTTTTCATGAAGCTTAAAGCTCCCGTATCCGTCACCACAGCCTAAATCAGCCACAATCGCTGGTTGCTTCACATAAGTAGCTAAAAAAGAAACGAGATCCTTTCGACTTCCCGTCTCCCACATCTCCTTACTTTTAGCATGCCAACCATCTGCATTCTCATTCCATTGCTCTTGCGCTTGAACAATCCACTTCATCTTCTCCACCCCATCCCTGTTTTCTATTTAATTGTAAGGGACTAGGACTAGCTGGGGCAACAAAAAAAGCCGCCCCTCACACAGAACGGTTTCTTTTAAAAAACGGTGTTATTCTTCTTTTTTCTGAACAGCTTGTAAATCAGTCCGGCGCGTCGGATCTTGGTTAAAGTACTCGATTAAATCAGCAATTCGATCAATCGAGTTCCAGCTTAAATGATGTTCAATGCCCTCAACGTCTTCGTAAATCATTTCTTCATTCACCCCGATGATTCGCAAGAACTCTTCTAACAAATCATGACGCTCGACAAGGCGCTTCCCCATCTTTTTTCCTTTCTCGGTCAAAATCAACCCTCTATATCTTTCATATATTAAATATTCATCCCGATCTAGCTTTTGCACCATTTTCGTCACAGATGACGGATGAACCGAAAGCGCCTCGGCAATATCAGAAACACGGGCATAACCCTTTTTATCTATTAATAAAAATATTTGTTCTATGTAATCTTCCATACTAGGTGTAGGCATAAGTGAACCTCCTGATTTTTGCTCATTCTCTAAAGTTTACTATAATTACTATCGAAGTACAAGGCGGAGGACAAGCCCTACTTTTGTAGAAATATCAGTTTATTTGGCGAAAGAATTTTGACTTTTCGCTCCTTTCTGATCTTGACTAATATATGGAGTTATTGGTATATTAGAGACATTACGAACAGTCGATCTGGGCGTGATGAATAATTTGATTTGAGCACATCATAGATATAATGTGTTTCGAAGATTTAGGAGGATTCATTATTATGCAAAACGGTAAAGTAAAATGGTTCAACAACGAAAAAGGCTTTGGATTCATCGAAGTTGAAGGTGGAGACGATGTATTCGTACACTTCACAGCAATCGAAGGCGACGGTTACAAATCTTTAGAAGAAGGTCAAGAAGTTTCATTCGAAATCGTTGAAGGAAACCGCGGACCTCAAGCTGCTAACGTTAACAAGCTATAATTCTATCAACATGTAACAAAGCCGGCATCTTTTGCCGGCTTTTTATGCGTTTGATAGCTGTTCGCCGTATTTTTTCAAACGTTCCCCCACAGTACATTTCGTAATGCAAAATTTATGAGCATACGCTTTTCCGTGCTCTTTTCTAAAGGTTGCTTTAATTAAACAACCTTCACAGTAAGTTTGTAGCACTCCCTCTACTTCGGCAAATAGCTGCTTTCGATCCAAATCTGTCACACCCTTCTTCCTACCACATTTATTCATCCATTAACGCATGACTGTTCACAAATACTTCCTGCAACGCTTGATTCGCTAATTTATCCGCTTCTTTATTTTTCCTGCGATCAAGTGGTTTGTAAACCGGCTCAATGCCTAAATCATTCATTTTCTGTTCGATTCGATCGAGCCATTGATTGAAACTATCCTCAAAGCATGGCCATTCTCCTGACAGCTGCTTCAACACGACTTGAGAGTCTCCATGAAAGACCACTGGTACATGATGAACACCCAATTCCTCAAGAGCAATAATCGCTTGAAATAAAGCGGCGTATTCCGCTTCATTATTCGATTCAAGTTGCATAAGGCGTTCATTTCTTCTCAGCCGCCAATGTTGTCCATTTTTCTTATAATAAATCACGACACCAGTACCAGCTATTTGAGTATGACGGTCGTATCCTCCATCGAAATATACTTCGACTTCTCCTGGCTCCTCGTCCAGCTGTTGATCGAGCTTCTTAAATTCTTTCACTGTCCATTCATTCAACAATTCATCAACCACAACAACAGACTTCATGCGACCTCCTTTTTGCAAGTCTTCAATAATCGGCAACACCTGCTCTTTTATGAGCCAATCGGATTCAAACTCCGCTTTTCTCCCTTTATATTCATATTGCCATCTGATCTTCATTTTCATTCGAATCCCTTCTTTCTCTTGACCAATTGACTGGTTTTTGTATAATGTACGTTGGGCAAATTCATCTGATGACTTGCTTGACAACTTAGGAGGATCTTTTTTATGTTCAATGAATGGTTTGGCTTTTTGTTTGTACTTATTAACTTTACTATATTTTTGGCGATGTATCGACTATTTGGACGGACAGGATTATTTGTGTGGGTCGGGATTTCCACGATTTTAGCAAATTTGCAAGTCGTCAAGACGATTGAAATATTCGGACTGACCGCGACACTAGGCAACACAATGTACGGAACCGCTTTTTTAGCGACGGACTTGTTAAATGAACGATATGGAAAAAAAGAAGCGAAAAAAGCAGTGTGGCTCGGCTTTTTCACGTTGCTGCTAATGACAGTGCTCATGCAGCTCGTATTGCTGTTTGAACCGGGACCAACCGATTTCGCTCAGAAACCGATGGAAGAATTATTTGGCTTATTGCCTCGAATTGCAGCCGGAAGCTTAGCTGCTTACATGGTTAGTCAATTCGCCGATGTCTATATCTTCTCCTTTTTACAGAAAAAATTTCCGAAAGACTCACAATTTTGGATTCGAAACAACGGAAGCACGATGATCAGTCAACTACTTGACACACTCGTCTTTACGAGCATCGCTTTTCTTGGTGTATTTCCGATGGACGTCTGGTGGCAAATTTTCCTTTCCACCTACGCTCTCAAATGGATTGTCGCTGTGATGGACACGCCGTTTGGCTATATCGCAAAACGCTTTCCGAAATAATGAAAAGAAGCGGCCTGCCCTGGCATATTTGGGGTCAGGCCGTTTTTGCTTTCTCATTTTTGTTATTGCCAATCGTTGTATTATTCAGTAAAATTTAATTTTATGAGAGAAAGGAGGAAATGGCTTGGTAGAATTATATACAGACGGTGCCAGTACAGGTGACCCTGGGTGGGCTGGTGCTGGCATTTTTATCAAACGAGATGGGAAAGTAGACAGACATAAAATTCCACTTGGCTGGTGCGATACGCATGAGGCGGAGTTTTTAGCGGTGTTAAAGGCACTTGAGCTCGTTCAAGCGCATCAATCGGAATTGATCTCACTTCGAAGTGACTCTCAAACCGTTGTTCACGCAATCGAGAAGGAATATATACATAAAGAAAAATATAAACCGTTATTACAGCAAATTTTAGAGCTGGCCAAGGATTATCCGTTGTTTTTTGTCAAATGGATTCCTCGGAAAGAAAACCGGGCGGACGGATTAGCCCGTGAAGCAATTCGAATGAATGATCGGGAGGGAAAACAATGAAAGGGCTCGCTGATGTCTCCTTATTATTAGTGGCGCTCATTTGGGGAGTCACATTTGTGATTGTACAAAACGCCATCGAATTTTTGCCTCCGCTATTATTTAACGGCGTGCGCTTTTTTCTTGCTTTTTTAATTTTATTAACGGTTCTTCTATTCCATAAAAAACTTCGAGAATTGAATAGGACGACGTGGAGAAACGGACTCATTCTCGGCCTTTGTTTAGCGGTTGGCTATGCCTTCCAAACGATCGGCTTATCATACACAACCGTATCAAAAACAGGCTTTATTACTGGCCTGAGTGTTGTACTTGTGCCGATTTTATCACTATTTATTTTAAAAAAGCGACCAACACCGATTGCAATGATCGGATCATTCATAGCCGCAACCGGCCTTTATTTACTGACAGCCGGCGGTGAAGGTGGCTGGAACGTCGGCGATTTCTTTGTATTGATTGGGGCGTTTGGCTTTGCCTTCCACATTATTTTCACCGATGCTTTTACCCATCAATCATCGGCCGTCGCCTTAACGAGCGTGCAAATTTTAACTGTCTCCATTCTTTGCAGCTTAGGCGGCTTCTTCATGGAAGATTGGCAAACAACGTTAACAGCGGCGAATTTGCTACAAACTAGCGTGTGGAGCGCCTTACTAATTACCGCCTTTGCGGCGACTGCACTAGCCTTTTTCATCCAAACGTCTGCCCAAAAATTCACGACACCAACGCGAGTCGCTTTGCTATTAGCAATGGAACCCGTTTTCGCGGCCATCGCTGCTTTCTTCTGGCTGGACGAACGACTAGCCGCCGCTGGGTTAACAGGTTGTCTGCTCATTTTCTTTGGAATGATTTTAGCGGAAATACCGGTGCATAAATTTTGGCTGGGTCATGCGATGCAGAAGGAAAAATGATTTGTTTTCAGCTTTTAAAAATTGTTTTTTAATAAAGACATTTCCCAAAAATAAGGGTCAAGCAAATTGCTCGACCCTACTTCATTAGCCCTCGTTCTTTCGCAAACTCCATCGCCATGTTCCGAGAAGTAATGTTTTTCTCCTTCAACCGCTCTAACAACGATAGATAGAAACTGCCATCAAAAGTTTTTTGGGCCTTCAATGTGATTTCAATTGCGGCCGTTACTAAGTGGTCAGAAGCATCCGTAGACCTCTGTCCAAAATAGATGAAAGCGATTTGATCATCTGAAAATTTAAAGCCCTTGTCCTCTAGTCGTAGTAAATAACTCGCTACAGATGAACGGTGTTTCATCGTCATGTTCACCTTTAAGCCCACGGGTTGCTAGAAGCAATCTCTGCCAAATGACGGCGAAGGACTTTTAATTCTAGCTGTTCCACTACTTCTTCCGCTTCTGTAGAAATGCCTGTCCAATTTGCTTCTTGAACGTTCCACTCTAGTGGCACTTCACAATTAATTTGAGCGAGCTTGTGAGAAAGATAGAGCATATCCACATCATCCGTCATCTTCTTCCGTTGCGAAGGTGTCAGTTTGTCGATATTATTCATGATCTCTTCCACCGAACCAAATTCTTTTACTAGCTTAAAGGCGGTTTTTTCACCGATGCCTTTCACTCCTGGATAGCCGTCACTCGTATCGCCCATTAATGCCTTCACATCGATAAATTGCTGAGGGGTGATGCCGTATAGTTCAGAAAAACTAGCGACTGTATGCGTTAAATAATTGCCGTAGCCTTTTTGCAGTAGCATCACATCAATTTGGTCATCTAATAATTGCAGTAAATCCTTATCTCCGCTCAAAATCGTCACTTTTCGCTCTTCTTGTTTCGCAATCGTTCCAATGCAATCGTCCGCTTCATAGCCAACAATGCCGATATTCGGAAGTAAAAAAGAACTCGCAACTTCTTTCGCCAAATCAAATTGCGGAATTAACTCCTCAGGTGGAGCGGATCGATTCGCTTTGTACCCTGAATATAGCTCATTTCTAAACGTTTGACTGCCCATATCCCAACACACGGCCACATGAGTCGGACGTGTGTAATCGACCGCCAGCAATAAATGCTTCATAAATCCTTGGACGCCGTTTGTCGGCACTCCCTTTGAATTGTACATAAATTGACCGCTCACCGCTGTCGCGTAAAAAGCACGAAATAATAAAGCCATTCCATCGATAAGCAAAATATGCTCTTGTTTGTTCATGTTGTCACCTCAACTGCTATTCTATCATATTCGCAAAAAAACGCTTTAGAAAAATCATTTTCCAAAGCGTTTCATTATTGTATTAATGTTTATCCGTTTTTTCAATAGGTAAATCCTCGTACGAAGACCAGTCGCTATAGCTTCCAGCGTATAATTTCACATGACGAAAGCCTGCTTCTTTTAAAGCGATAATATTCGGTGTCGCCGATACGCCAGAGCCGCAGTATACAATAATTAGCTGATCCGTATCTAGCTCACGAAAACGTTCGATTTGCTGCTCCTGACCTTTCCAGCTTGTCCCTTCTAACCCTTCTTGAAAGAAATAATTGACTGCGGTCGGAATATGACCAGGTACGCGATCCAGCGGTTCTATTTCGCCGTTATAACGTTCAGGAGCACGCGAATCGATCAGCACCGACGTTCCAGTAGCCACCGCTTCCTTCACCTCTTCGATGGAAACGAGCCAATCGTTTTGAATATTTACCGGGAAATAACTAGGCGTCGCTGTTGGAAGCTCTTTTGTCACTGGAAGCTGACGGTTCGTCCATTCCTGAAAGCCACCATTAAGCACATACACTTGCGAATGACCAAGGTAAGACAACAACCACCAACATCTGCCGGCAAACATCGCTTCCCCTTGATCATACACCACGACAGTCGTCTCTTCGGTAATTCCGAAAGACTCAAACACCTTTTGAGCATCTTCTACGTTCGGCAGTGGATGTCTGCCACCATGCTGTTGCTTTTCTCCCGATAGATGGCGATCTAAATGAGCGTAAAAAGCGCCTGGAATATGCCCTTCCATATACGCTTTTTCTCCCGCCTCAGCATCCGCTAAACTAAAACGGCAGTCGATTACACAAACATTCGGATCGTCTAAACGCTCGACTAGCCAGTCAATCGATTGAACAAAATTCATGCCTCTTCCTCCTTATCTTCCGCTTCCTTCAGCCTCTTTTCCATCAGCTTTTTCACTTGTTCCTTAGGGTCCCAACAATCGAATGTATAGCCGGGCTTTGTAGCAAACCCAAGCCGGCTACACATATAATTCATTCCTGATCCCCCTTTGATCGCGCGGAAATGACGACAAGTCGCACATGTATGAAAATGGCGAACGATCTCCTGTTTACGCTCGTTGAAGTTCAACTAAAACGCGCTCCCATTCGTCGATATTTTCCGCATGGTCAAGCACATCGAGCCAAGCAGTAAATTGCTCTTTCGCATCGGACTCAACCGTTGTTTTCATTAACGTTATGCCCGCATCAAGCTCATGATAAGCCCATGTCCATAATTTTTCTTTTTCTGTTTCTAAATACACATCAGCAAGCGTTGACAGCTTCTCTTCTAACTGCTCTTGCATCTGTTGCTTTTCATTTTTTTCAAAGAACGATTTTGCATTTTTAAACAAAGACAGCGCTTGGTTAAACGTCGACAATGGTTCATTCGTAAACGCCGTTGGAAACTCTGGCGTTTCTTGCGATGACCACTCTAATGGCGTAAATGACAACTGTGGCTGAATCGTTTGATAATGCAGCTGCAAGTTCGCATATTTTTCAGTTAAAAGCTCGTGTACATGATTCTCTGTTCGTAAGCTTGTTGCCCGCATTTCTTGAGCCAAGTCATATCCGACCGCTTCAAGAAGCTCTTTTAACGCGTCGTTTAATGCCGCTTTTATTTGATTGCTGGTGAGTGTCGCTGGGTTAAACGACTCTTTAAAGAAATCGGAAAAACGGTAAAATACACGCTGTTTTAAATAGTAAACGAGCTCATTGATTTCTTGTGACAATCTCTTTTCTAATAGTTGAGACGTTTCATTTGTTAAATGAGTAGCTACTTGTTGTTGTTGATCGTTCAATTGTTGTTGCTTTTGCTCGCGGTTGTCGCGATTTTCTTTCGCTGTCGCAATCAGTTGACGCAATCTCTCTACTCCACGCTCCCACTCAGCCTCTGCCGATTGCACCGCCATATGTGCTAAATCGCCATCGAGGAACTGATGAAACGCTTGTTTAAACGGCACAATATTAGAGTTTGGATGATCCGTCTCTCCACGCTCAATTTCTTGAATCGCCTGCAAGCTGGAAACGCCAAATAATCTCGGGAAGCGAATACCGTATTGCAACAACTGCTCCGTTACGTAGTTTTTCACTTCTTGTACTTCTTCTTCATCTTTCGCTAAGTCAATCGCATTAACGATAAAGAACATTTTATCCAGTTCAAAGGCATCCTTTACACGGCCAAGCTGAATTAAAAATTCACGATCCGCTTTTGAAAAGGCGTGGTTATAATATGTCACAAACAGAATCGCATCAGAATTTTTAATGTACTCAAACGCAACGCCTGTATGACGCGCATTAATCGAATCGGCCCCCGGTGTATCAACAAGCGTGACCCCTTGTCGTGTAAAATCACAATCATAATACAAGTCAATCGATTCAACGAAACAGCTTTGTTTCTCATTTGCCACAAAGCCTTGGAACGCTTGTAAGTCGACTAATAACGTCGTACCGAGCTGCTCCTTGTATTCATTAAATCCGTCATGGAACGCTTTCAAAAAGGATAAATGAATCTTTTCACGACCTTCTCCTTCATTTGCTATTAACAATTCTGGAATCACTTGATTCGCTTCAACTAAAGATGTAACCGATCGATCAAATAATTGTAGAGAATGCTGAATATCTAATAATAAATCTTGTTCTGTCTTTAAATGAACGGCCGCTGTTCGGTGCGGATGCTGTTCATCAGGCGGATGAATGCGGTTCACCGCTGCCGTTGTTGGGTTCGGCGAAACCGGAAGCACCTTTTCACCGAGCATCGCATTCGCGAATGATGATTTCCCGGCACTAAACGCCCCGAATAGTGCAATCGTATATTTACGCTGCTCTAAACGATCCGCTTTTTGACGAAGTCCATCGATAAAGCGTTGGAATCCAGGAATACCATCAAGCTGACGGTTCATGTTTTTCAGCTTCGACACGGTGTCGTTGACGGCCACTGTTGCTCCGCTAGATACAACTGTTTCCTCTTTTTGTTCCACTTTTTCGACAGTTGTTGCGGCTTCTTCTTCCCACTCTCCGCTAAAAATGTCCACTTGTTTCTGTTCTTTTTTCCACTCTTGCACAAACTGATCGAAGCTCTCAGGTACATCGGAGAACGAACGAATCATAAGCTCGTGCAAGCCGCTTCGATGCTCTTCCATCGTCGTATCTAAGTCCGTTAACTGCTGGATCGCCGTTAATTTTTGGTGCCAAGCTTGCCATTTCTCTTTCAGACCCGCTTGCTCAGAGGCAAACTGAACCGCCATTTCCTGTGATGCACGCGTCTTTAACTCATCTGTCGCCATCCGAGCTTTTTTCTTTAGTTGGTTAGCGACGTCGTCACAATAATTAAGAACGTAATCACCTGTCACTTGCGCCCCTGCTTTAATCGTATCCTTCAATAACGATGCATCAAAAGGAATCGATAACTCCTCGGCTTCTAGCTGCAACGAATCACTGATCAGTCCGCTTGATTTTAACCAAGAAGCGAATAATTGACGAAGATGCCACTCAAGCTGGGCTTCTGTTTTCTCCTTCAAATCCACCATCAATACATCCAGTCGGCGCTGTCTTTCTTCTTCTGTTTTCTTTTTGCTAAAGAATAGACCGACTTTAAATTCCGGCTGCATCGCTTCTAAAAAGTCCTTCGCTAATTGACGCGTAGAAGCAGGCATTAAATAAGCATTTTGCAGCACTTTTTCGCGGCCTTCCTCGACGGATTTCACTAAAGCGTTTGCATCACGCTTATCGAGTTCTGCCTTTGTTTTTTGTTCATTGGCGATGATTTCTTCCGCCATCCACCCTTCACCAAGAACTTCCTGTAGCTGTTCTCTTACTTCTTCTTGCCCATCTTGTAGCCATTGTAGGTGCTCACTGACAAGAAGACTCATCATCGTTTCCGCCGAACGGAGCGTTAATTGTTCCCGATTGGCCATGCTTTGATGAATCAGCTCTTTCACTTCGGCGAAATCATTATAAGGAAGATCCGGCTCTCTCAAGCTCGTGAAATAAAACTTTTCTGGATGCACATTCCAAGAGGCAAACGAGTCGTAGACCGATTGTTTAAAGGCATCAAAGGACAGCTCCTCGTCACGATGCTTATCAATTTGGTTAATGATCAAGTTCAACTTCACACCGTGAGAAAGCAAATCTTTCGTATAAATGAAGTTTAATTCCGATTGCACATGGTTGTAATCCATAACATAAAACACCATATCGGCTAAATGTAGCGCCGATTCAGTGGAAATTCGATGGGCATCGTCTGTGGAATCGACCCCAGGTGTGTCCATCACCGTCACTTCTGGCGGCAAACTAGATTCGCTATGACCAATTTCAATCGCTTCTACTTCTTCCCCGTTTTTACAATATTCTTTCACCTTTTCAAAGCGGTATGGTGCCTGAAAAAGGAGCGGCTGGCGATCTTTATAGTACACCTTCGCAAAGTCCTCAGGGGCTTTATGAATTTTTACTAAGTTGGCACTCGTCGGAATTGGACTGGATGGCAACAGCTTTTCACCTGTCAACTCATTAATCATCGTCGACTTCCCTGCCGAAAAATGTCCGCAAAACGCCACAATAAATTCTTCGTCATGCAACTTCCTTAAAAACAATTTGGCCTTTCTCGCCCGTTCTTCATCCCCGTATTGCTCAAATAAATCATGAAGCCAGGCCGTTCTAGCAATCGTTTCTGATAATGTTTGCTGCTGTGTTTCTAATGGCATCTTCACATAACTCCTTAATATACACTTTCCTTACATTAGGAAGCGGATTCTTTTTTTCTATTGTATCTGATTTCCGCTTTATTGCCCATCATAAAAAAGAAAAAAGAAGGCTTTGTATCAGCCTTCTTCCTAAATTATGCTTGCGCTTTATTTACGTGATCGACCACATATTTCATAACTCCACCGTACACTACAACTGTCGCTCCAACAAACATCCATACCATGATCTTCACCCCGTCCTTTTTATTCAGTCCATATATGTTTATCGTTTCATTGATAATAATATTCATCTTCACTTATACTTTATCATGAGCGATAATGATTTTCAATAACATTCACCATTTTTCTCATTTGCTTTTCTTTTCTACGTTAGCAAGTGGACAATCTTTGCATTTTCCGCAACCTGTTTTTTTGCACATCTTTCATTCCTCCGATTTTTTTGTAATGGGTAAGGGAAACGAAAAGAGCCAGTGATACCCACTCCAAATAAGGAAGGTATCACTGGCTCGATCTGCGCACAGGTCTCTTTTTCTAGAGATTTTAGCAGATTTGACAGTTTCGGTTTATCTCTAGCAGCATGCCTTTTTCACTTGATCAAAAAGAGGTAATCTTTAAGGAAGTGACTTTGCATGTCCGCTTCGTATCTTATTGATATTGAATATTATTATAACCCTCTCGCAATTTTCTGTCAATTGGTTTTGTTAAAATAATATCATCTTTTCGCAAAGGCCTCTTCATAATTTGTTAACTGTTCTAATGCCTTCTCTTCCTCATTCAACCGAATCATTAAAATAAGCTGATTCAAAAAGAAATAAATCATCAATGTCCAATATGCTTGAAACATCAGTGGAATGACAATTAGTTCAGTTGTCACAACGAAATAATTAGGATGTTTTAACAAGCGGAATGGACCTTTAACAACGACTTTCTCACCTTTTAACACAATAATTTTCGTATTCCAATAGCGACCGAGTGTGCGAATCGTCCATACCCGCATCCACTGTAAGCCCAAAAAGAGAACAAGTAGTAAAGGCCATAACGGATGAATCGTGGGCTGTTTTATACTCACCTCGACCATTAACGCAACAAAAAACGTGATATGCATCAACACCATAAACGGATAATGCCCTTGCCCGAATTCCTCCGCTCCCTTTGCCTTCATCCACTTTTCATTCCGTTTCGCATAAAGAAGCTCCACTAGCCTTTGCGCTGCCACCAATATAATAAACGCATAAAAGAACACTACTCCCACCTCATTAACAACATTTCTGAACTAAACCCCGGCCCAAGAGCCAGCATCAAACCTAAATCATTTGTATGTATATCTTTTTGTACATATTGCTCCAGCACAAACAGCACCGTAGCGGATGACATATTGCCATATTGGCTTAACACGCTTCTTGATACGTTCAGTTGATCTGGCGCTAGCCGTAAACTCTGTTCATACGCTTCCAATACTTTTTTACCGCCCGGATGAGCAACGATATGACCGATTTCTTCTATTTTTGTTTGTTGGCTCGCTAAAAACTCTGTCACTTGCGGCTCCAACCACTGGTGGACAATCGCAGGAATATCTTTTGAAAAAATCACATAAAATCCATTGTCCTTGATGTCCCACCCCATCACTTCTTCGGAATCTTCCATCAGAACGGTTTCGGTTTGTTGAATCACCGGGAGCAGGCGTGATCCGTTTTTAAACAACGAACTTTCCTTACCAGCGACAAGCACACAAGCCGCTCCATCGGCAAATAAAGACGTGCCGATTAAATTACTTTTTGATAAGTCGTCCACTTGAAACGTAAGACTGCATAACTCCACCGCCACCACTAACACATTCGCTGTCGGATGAGCTAAACAATAATCATGCGCTCGGGCCAACCCCGATGCTCCTCCGCCACAGCCCAATCCCCAAATGGGTAGCCTTGTCACCTTTTTTGAAAAAGGAAGACGGTTAATCCATCGTGCTTCTAAGCTAGGCGCAGCAAGACCAGTCGTACAAACAGTAATCATCGCATCCACATCTTCATATCGTGCCCCTGCTCGATCTAAGCATCCCTTGATCGCCTCTTCTCCAAGCGCCACCGCCGCCTCTAAAAACAACTCGTTTTTCTCTTCAAAGCTATGCTTCTTTTGATACCACTCGAGCGGTTTCGCCAAATATCTCGTATCGATGCCCCCATTATCAAACACCGACAACAACCGCTCAATTTTCGGATAGGTAGGCTGAAATAATTGATAAATCATCTCCTTCGCCTCTTGCTGATGAACCACATGACGAGGTAACGCCGTTTGAACCGCAATAATTTTTGACATAGGCAACTCTCCACTTTAATTGATAGGCTTATTTTACCTATTTCTCCATTAACTTATTCATGTAAAAAACAGACATAAAAATAAAGTTAAAAGGAAAAATAAACATATTCAACATTTGTTTGTGAAATTATACGAGGAGATATTACATGAAAAACCTATTATCATATTCATTAACAGCGTTTATATGTTTATTTTTGATGAACCATATAGCAGCCGCTGACTCACAGAAGATGGAATACAATAAAGGTCCGTTACATGTGAAAGAAAAAGTGGATGAAAGCAAAGTCGTGTTTGAATTTAAAACAGACTTTGCTTCCATGGCTAAATTTTTCAAACTGAGCGTAAAAGAATTCCACCAATTGCGTGAGAAAAAAAGCATGGTAGAAATCGCTCAAATGCAAGGAATAAATCGAAATGAATTGTTTAATTACTTAGTGGCTGAGCATTATAAACATTTAGAGTTGGCATACGAAAAGAAACAAATCGATTTAGAATTTATCATGGATTATACTCTGCATTTAAAAGAAGATATTATTTGGGAAATGCATGCTAAGAAAAGCGAATAAAGTAGGAAAAAGAAGTTCCTGTTCTAACAGAGCGGCTTATTTATTTTTTAAGAGCAACTCAAATTGAACAGGTCTTCTTGATGTGTAGCTACATCACCAGATCATCGAATTTTACAATAAAATAACAATTCCATCCATGTATAGAGTATAATTCTATATAAAATACCAATTGATTAGGAGAAAAATGATGAGAAAAATACTATTTTTCACAATGTTAGCATCGCTTATGTTTTCTTTAATGGCTTGCAGTAACGATAACACCAATTCGAAAGTCAACACCATTTCTGAAACTAAGCTAACGGAAAGAGAACAAGCTATTCTTACAACTACGGCTAATCAATCTTTTATATTTGACTTCAATGTAGATGGTAAATATAAGAATATAAAATTATGGGTTGAAAAATATGAATCTGGCAAGTTAGTTGGAGAACTAAACAATATTTCTACTGAGATCAAAGATAAAGGAAGCATTATCTTCACCACATCGCAAACGATGGAAGAAAGTAATCAAGCTCTTTTTGCTGTTAGTGTACATAATAATGGTAGTACAAGTACCATCTGGAACTCGGAAACTACGCCAAAAGGTGAACTTAGTACTGTGTGGGGGAGTAATTCGTTAGACAATATATCCATTACCGATCAAATGGTCTTGGCCAGTATTTGTTATTCAAGTAGCCAAGATGGAGTCAGCTCTCTTTCTAGTGATTTTTATCGTGATGCGGACAAACATATGAATGAATTAAAAGACTATGAGGTGGTCTATTTGCTTAGAGGTGAATTCAAGTGATTACTGGATTTTATTTTACAAATAAAGTGACTACGGTTTGGCCAAAATCCGCTTGGGTTCCACAAATTTCTCGAGGGACGAGGTATCTGCCCCTTAGTCCCCCTTGCTTCACAAAATTAATTGACAAGAAGAAAATACCAATATAAACTATAATTAAGCATTTGCTTAATTACTTTATCGTGTACTTTTAGCAGCTTAGTTTCTAATAAAAGGAGGTACAAAAATTGTGTCCTTAGGTAAGATTTTTAAAGCTCTCTCAGATGACAATAGAAGAAAAATATTAGATCTGTTAAAAGAGGGCGATATGACATCAGGTGAAATTGCCAATCATTTCAACATGAGTAAACCCGGCGTTTCGCAGCATTTGAACATCTTGAAAAACTCTGAACTGGTCGTTTCAAATAAACGGGGACAGTATGTTTATTACTCTCTGAACACGACTGTATTACAAGATATTATGAAGTGGGCTATTGATATGAAAAATACGCAAGGAGGAAAAGAATAAATGATAAGAAAATTATTCGTTTGGTTGTTCGTTGCTCTTGCTCTTGGATTAAGCTTTTATTTTTACAAGGAATTACCGAGTAAAATGCCTAGTAAATTTGCTAATTTCGAAGGATCACCAACCGCGTATACTTCCAAGAACCTCATGTTGTTTATCATCCCATTTGCCATGATCATTAACAGTCTTTCTCTTTCTGCACTTTCTTTTATGCGTAAGCAAGGAGTGACCTTTAAACGATTAGAAAAGATTCTAGACAATATTTCAATTGCAGTAAATATTGTTCTACTCGTTCTCCATTGTGCGATTATTTACATCGGTTTAGGAAACGAAGTAAACATTCTTCTATTATTGCCTATCATTGTTGGAATTACTTTTGTTGTAACAGGTAACTTACTTCCACGTGTTCAAGTAAAAGATACGCACAAGAATGCACTTAAACAAGCTTCATATGGGATGTGGCACCAAGTATCTAGGACCGTTTCCTACGCATTATTCTTTGGGGGATTAATTATGATGTTTTCAATACTTCTTCCTCAAAATTTAATTCTAACTAGCTTCTTTGTGATACTTACATTAACCATTGTATCTGCTTTCTTCTTTTCTTACATTCGCTATACGCGTTCTATAAAAATAAACTAAGGAAATAAAGTGAAACTTCAATCAGTGGGGGGTTCTTCATCCCCCACTGTTATGATTAAATCGGACTATCCAGATCGAAAGAATAAAATAAAAACACTCCCAAACATTGATACATCAACGTTTAGGAGTGTTTTGACGTTTTTTTAATTGAATATCTAATTTCGTTCTCGTTTATTTTAAAAAAACAAGATGCTAATACTTATTTAGTCTATTTAGACGAAAAATCTCAAACAAGCATCAATGAATTTCTACTATGTTTAACTTCTTTTACCCCTCAATTACGACACCTTCGCCCCACTCAATGCCACCACTTGCTTGCGTTTACTGCCAATTTCGTTAAACAAGATATTCAAAATGATCGCTGTCATGCTACCAGCCACAATGCCATTTCCTGTTAAAATTTTCAAACCTTTTGGCAAGTTCGCAAATAAGTCCGGTACAACGGTAACACCGAGCCCCATGCCAACCGCACAAGCGATAATTAATAAGTTCTCTTGTTTCGCCATATCGACTTGGCTTAACATTTTAATCCCTTGAGCAATGACCATTCCAAACATAGCGACCATCGCTCCGCCTAAAACGGATAGCGGAATAATCGTTGTAAATGCCGCAATTTTTGGTACGAGTCCGAGTACAATTAAAAATCCTGCTGTATAATAAATCACTTTCTTCGATTTCACACCTGATAACTGCATTAAACCGACGTTTTGCGAGAAAGCGGTGTAAGGAAAGGCATTAAAGAGACCGCCTAGTATAATCGCAAACCCTTCTGCGCGATAGCCTTTAGCAATATCTTTTTCCGTAATGCGCTCGTCGCATATATCACTTACCGCAAAGTAAACGCCGGTTGATTCTACAAGGCTGACCATCGCGACTAAAATCATCGTTAAAATCGCCGTCCATTCAAAGGTAGGCGTACCGAAATAAAACGGCTGCACCATATGGAAGTAAGACGCTTCTTGCACTGGTGAAAAATCGACCTTATCCATAAAGAAAGCAATCGCCGTTCCAACGAGCAAGCTAATCAGCACGGAAATCGAGCGAACAAATCCGGTAAAAAAACGATATAACAAAATGATTAATAATAATGTCGTTCCGCCAAGAGCAAGATTTGATAACGATCCGAAATCTTCACTGCCAACTCCTCCACCCATATTGTTCATCGCTACTGGAATTAACGTCACTCCAATAATCGTTACGACTGAACCTGTCACTACAGGCGGAAAAAAGCGGACAAATTTACTAAAGAAAGAAGATACGAGTAAAACAAAAATACCTGAAGCAATAATCGCCCCATACACGGCGGAAATGCCAGATGATTCACCAATGGTAATCATCGGAACGACCGCAGTAAAGGTACATCCTAATACAACTGGCAAACCTATTCCCAGGAAACGTCCCTTCCACACTTGCAAAAAGGTCGCGATCCCGCACATGAAAATATCAATCGATACTAAGTATGTGAGTTGCTCCGCTGTTAACCCTAACGCTCCACCAACAATCAATGGAACAATGACCGCTCCAGCATACATCGCTAGTACATGCTGCAAGCCCAGTGAAGCGGTTTTTAACACCGATGTTTTCATACGTGGGCCTCCTCGACAAAGGTCACTTTGCCATTTTCAAGCGATTGCACACGAGCCAATGACTCCACGCGGACATTTTTTCCTTCTAACAGCTTTCTTCCATCTTGGAACGACTTTTCAATGACAATTCCAATACCAGCCACATGTACCTCTGCTTGCTCGGCAATGTTTAATAACCCTAAAGCGGCTTGTCCATTTGCTAGAAAATCATCAATAATCAAGACACGATCCTCTTTATTTAAAAAGGCACTAGAAACCGCAATGCGATTCGATTGCTGCTTCGTAAATGAATACACATCTGCTGTTAGTAATCCTTCTGTTAACGTCAGCGATTGGCGCTTTCTAGCAAAAATGACCGGCACACCCATCTCTAGCCCCGCCATCACACTTGGCGCAATCCCACTAGATTCAATCGTTAAAATTTTCGTAATGCCCTCTTCTGCAAATAAGCGAGCAAATTCTTGTCCCATTTCTTTCATTAATACAGGGTCAATTTGGTGATTTAAAAAGGCATCCACTTTTAATACTTCATTTGAAAGTACCTTACCCTCTTCAACAATTTTCTGCTTTAAACGATCCATCTCTATTTCCCCCTCAACAATAGTTGATCTTTGGGGCATAAAAAAGCCCAAAGATCATTACATTCCTCAAAAAAAGAGTGAAGCAATGCCCTTTGGGTTCTTTCGCTGCATTCATACAGCCACTGCTCACTCATAGTCAGACGATTTACGGTCATCCGGTAGAAACTTGCAGGCCCTATCCCCACGATTATATGAGCGAATGATATTTTTTAATGTATTCACATTATATCAGCAAAACAAAGAAATTCAAGTTTATTTACGAACATTAGAAAGTTTTTTAGAAAAAACATTCGTGAAATGAACTTTTTTCCATTCCTAGTTCTTATTCACTTGATCTTTTCTTTACAGAGCCTTCATACATTCTTCACATTTATTTCACAAATCTACTTCTGTTTTGTGATAATTCTCACAGATGAAATCCATTTCCAACCTTATGATGATGGTAACGAAAGATATTCGACAGGAGAAGAAGGAGTGAGATCAATGGCAAAGCTTGAAACGAAAGAAATGACTGAAGTGAAAGTAAATCCAGAAGATTCTTCATCATTAAAAGGTACATTATACGCTGTATTTGGAATAGGAATATTTCTTGTCATCACTTGGCTTATCGTTTTTTCCATTTTCTTAGAACGCAATTAAGAGAGGAGTTATAAATTATGCATCTTCATCGTTATGAAAAATGGTGGTTAACCTTTGGAATTGCCTCTTTAGTCGTCTTTCTTGTTATTTTAGGAATTAGCGCTTTCCATCAAGGTCACCAGCCCCCAAGTGCCAATGCTGTTATCAATCATGAAAAAGTAGAACAAATCAAGCCTTTTGATCAACCTGGTTTAACGAAAGTAGAAGGGAAAGATTGGGATTACGAATTAGTCGTACTTGCATCAGCATTCTTTTATAACCCTGGCGAAGTCGAAATTCCAGTAGGTTCAAAAGTAAAAGTGATTGCAACAACAAAAGATGTCGTGCATGGTTTTGAAGTAGCTGGCACAAATATTAACATGATGCTTGTTCCAGGTCACGTGAATGAATTAGTCACAACTTTTGATAAAGCTGGCGAATACCTTGTTGTTTGTAATGAATACTGTGGTACTGGTCACCACACAATGAAATCGATGTTTAAGGTGGTGGAAAAATAATGAATAATCCATTAACGAAAGTTGATCGCCGCGATGCTAAGTTAGCAATGGCTCATATGTATGTTGCATTTGCAGCCCTTGCCCTCGGAGGACTTGCTGGCTTACTTCAAGTATTAGTTCGCTCTGGACGCTTTGAGTTACCATTAAATATCGGCTATTATCAAGTATTAACGACACATGGTGTATTACTCGGACTCGTTTTAACTACTTTCTTTATTCTTGGCTTTCAAACAGCAGGTGTCAGTCGTACAGCTGGTACATTATCTAACAAACAGCGTCTAACAGGATGGATTGGATTTTGGGTAATGTTACTTGGTACAGCAATGGCTGCGACTATGATTCTATTAAATGAAGCAACTGTTCTTTATACATTTTATGCCCCATTAAAAGCTCACTGGATTTTCTATCTTGGATTAACATTTGTTGTTGTTGGTAGCTGGTTAGTTGGATTTGCACAAGTAGCGAAATATATCTCTTGGCGCAAAGAAAACCCTGGCCAACCTGGACCGCTCTTTACATTTATGGCTGTCATCAATATCGTTCTTTGGTTCGTGGCAACGATCGGTGTAGCAGTAGAAGTCATCTTCCAATTGCTTCCTTGGTCTTTAGGCTTAGTTGATCGTGTAGACGTACTCATTAGCCGTACACTATTCTGGTATTTCGGACATCCGCTCGTTTACTTCTGGTTACTTCCAGCGTACATGTGTTGGTATGTCATCATTCCGAAAATTGTCGGCGGAAAAATCTTCTCTGATTCTCTAGCAAGACTGTCCTTTATCTTATTCTTACTATTCTCTGTGCCTGTCGGTTTTCACCATCAGTTAACAGAGCCTGGTATTAGCGCATTCTGGAAGTTCCTTCAAGTCGTATTAACGATGATGGTCGTTATCCCGTCGTTAATGACAGCGTTTAGCTTGTTTGCGACATTTGAGTTATACGGTCGTTCTCGTGGTGCGAAAGGGTTATTTGATTGGTTTAAACTGCTTCCTTGGAAAGACGCACGATTTGTCGTTCCATTTATAGGAATGGTCGCTTTCATACCAGCTGGAGCAGGCGGAATCATTAATGCTTCCAACCAAATGAACCAAGTTGTTCATAACACGATTTGGGTAACTGGACATTTCCACTTAACACTGGCAACATCTGTTGTGTTAACGTTCTTTGGTATTACTTATTGGCTCATCCCTCATTTAACGGGACGTGTACTAACACCAGCGATGAATACATTAGCGATCGTTCAAGCCTTTACATGGGCGCTGGGTATGGGCATTATGTCCGCTGCGATGCACTGGGCGGGCTTACTAGGAGCTCCACGTCGTTCATCATTCTCTACTTACGGTGATGCGGCACAGGCACTGGAATGGATTCCATATCAAATCGCTCAAGCAGTCGGCGGAACGATTCTATTCCTAGGTATCATCTTAGTATTAATCATCTTCATTAACCTTGCTTGGTTTGCACCAAAAGGCGAAGAAGAATTTCCGATTGGTGAAGTGGCTGAAGGTGCCGAACAAACACCAATGGTTCTTGAAAACTGGAAAATCTGGATCACAGTCACTGTCGCTTTAATCTTAGTTGCTTACACAATTCCAGTTATGGACATGTTCCAATATGGACCAATCGGATCGAAAGGATTTAAACTTTGGTAATATCCAAAAGCGGAAGGCGACGATTAGCGACGTATGAACTAGAACGACCCGCACGAGATAAAGGAAACACGATGAACGATAGTGAATCGATGTTGACTTATCGCAAGGAGGAGCGTGGAAGTTCACTAGTCGCTGGCGCCTGGAGCTAGACGATACTAAAGCGGAAGGCGACGATTAACTCCCACCCAACTTTAAGTAAACACTAAAAGCCTATGCTACTCATTTGGTAGTATAGGCTTTAGTATTTTTGATAAGTATAAACTACACAAATTCTCATTCACTTTAATCGAATAGCTAGATGTACGATTCATATATCGTTAATTTATGACCCGTTAGTTCAAAAACGATATAATCAGAACCGTTCTTTTTTAGATAAAAATAGAGTGCTTCATCATCTATTTCTTTTTATAAGGCACATTAAACGATTCTCTCGCATAGTACGGGTAATCATCATCAGGTTCTTCTTCCTTTTTCGCCCACCTTGACATAATGATGAATAAAGCAATGCCATATGTCGTCAACTGAATCCCCTTCAGAAAGCCACCGCCTAATTGCTGATCCCCTAGCGCTGATAAGCTAGGTAGAATTTGTTGCCCTGCTTGATATAACATGTAATGTGGATGACCTGTCGCTAGAAGAAAAATACCGATCGGTAATAGTAACAATGAAGCTAAAAAGATATAAAGAACGCGCACCTGCTCGGAAAGTTTCGTCATTTCCGGAAGTGGCGTAATGATTGTCCACCACATAATAAAAGCAAACAACAGCAAAAGTGTTTGAAGGCTCTGGAGTAGCACTGAATGACTGATCGCCATATTAAAAACAGGTGGGGCAAAATAAACGGATAATGAAATATTAAATAGTAAAGCAGATGGAAACGGGTGAGTGAGCCATTTCATCACTCTTCTCTTTTGATAAGACCAAAAATAAGAACGCAAAAAATCAACCGGTAAACTCATAATGCATAACGGCGGCACGACAAAGAGAACGACCATCAATTGCAGCACATGAGCACTAAATAATTGATCGCCACTCACTAAAGCAATCGGACTGCCTTTAAAGAGATAAAATAAAACAACCGCTGTGAAAAAAAACAATTTTTGCTTACTCGTCACTTTATATTTACTCGTTAATTTCATATATAACAACGATAGTAATACGAGCATAACAAAAACGCCAACTCCCCAAAACTTAAACGAGCCATAATGAGAAATTAGATTGCCGCTCACTGTAAACATAACCTCCTTCACGAAAAAACAATCGATTTATCCCCCTAATTATTTACTATAACAAAATATTCTAACTTTTTCACGCATAGACAGACCGATCATGACAGAAAACACTAAAGCGGAGACGACTTGTCGCTCCGCTCAAAAACCTATTCTATTTTTCTTTTCTTGGTGGACGTTTTCCCCAATATTGATAATAGTCCGTTCGAATAAAGCCGTTAAATAACTTGCGCTTTTTCGTTGCCGGCTTGCCATAAAATTGTTCAAAGCCTTCATGCGATGTCATCATGTAGACTGACCAAGTATCATATGGCGCTAAAGCCGCGCCCATTGCTTTATACATTTGCTCGACTTCCGGACGATCTCCAAGGCGCTCACCGTACGGCGGATTCCCTACGATCACACCATACTCTTTCTTCGTCGTAAAGTCAGCGACATTCATTTGCTTAAATTCAATTAAATCGCCCAGTCCTGCTTCAAACGCATTCTCTTTGGCAATCTCGACCATGCGATGATCGATATCGTAGCCTGCAATATCAAGCGGTTGATCGTAGTTCGCCACATCTTCCACTTCACCTCTTGCTTTGTCCCATACAGCTTTTGTCATCCATGGCCAGTTTTCAGAAACAAAATCTCGATTAAAACCAGGGGCGATGTTTTGTCCAATTAAAGCCGCCTCAATTGGAATCGTTCCTGAACCGCAAAATGGATCGATAAACGGACGATCGGGATGCCAGTTCGTTAATTGAACAAGTGCCGCAGCCAACGTTTCCTTCAAAGGGGCGCCCCCTTGAGCCACTCGATAGCCGCGTTTATGTAAGCCTGCGCCGCTCGCATCAATCGTTAATGTCGCTTTATCTTTCAATAATGCAACTTCAATTTTAAATAGCGGCCCGGACTCTTGTAGCCATGTTTGCACTTTATATTTTGAACGCAATCGTTCGACAATCGCTTTTTTCACGATCGCCTGACAGTCTGATACGCTAAACAACGTCGACTTTACAGACTTTCCTTGCACTGGAAATTCGGCATCGACTGGTAAATATTCTTCCCAAGGCAATGCTTTCGTCGATTCAAACAACTGATCAAAGGTTGTTGCCTTAAATTCACCGACAACCACTTTTAAGCGATCCGCTGTGCGCAACCATAAGTTACAGCGAGCAATCGCTTCTTCGTCCCCTTTAAAAATCACTTTTCCGTTTTCAGTTCGACCTTCATACCCAAGTTTCTTCACTTCGTCCGCTACGAGCGATTCAAGTCCCATCGCTGCCGTCGCAATTAATGTATATGTCGTCATCATTTCACCTGCACTTTTTATTTTCCGTACATATGTCCGTTATGTATTAACATGTTTCATGAATAAAATGAATTAAAAATTACTACAAATAGAATAAAAGCCCTCCTATAATAGGAGAGCATGTGAAGTTAGTTTCCCAACAATAACGTTCTGTAAGCCATGTTTTGTTCCATTGTACTGCAAGCGATCTGGGAGATCTTGT
This sequence comes from Bacillus sp. FJAT-42315, assembly GCF_002797375.1. Lineage (GTDB taxonomy): Bacteria > Bacillota > Bacilli > Bacillales > Domibacillaceae > Bacillus_CE. The sequence continues at coordinate 1,728,676 of NZ_KZ454941.1, read as the reverse complement.
ACTCCGGTGGTAATCATCTATCTCCGAATACCTTCATTAGCATTCGCCCTTCTTATCGTTCATTTCCTTAAAGAAGATGCCCCTACCTAAATTTGGGTTGCTCACTCGTGGGGTTTACCTCGTTCCACCTTTATAATTTCTTATAAAGCTCCGTCACTGTGGCACTTTCAAGATACTCATACCATATCTAAGAGACTTAGGTATTTTCTCTGCCGTCAATCGGACTTTCACCGAACTGCCCTAGCTTATTTATTCACTAGGCACGAACACTACGGGCATCTCAGCACCGTGTGAGCATGGACTTTCCTCTACAACCTCAAAAGTTGCAGCGATTACCCGAACGTTATTATGATCACCTGAACCATTATAGAGGAAAATAGACCTGATTGCAATGGTTCATTTCAATTCCCTCATTTGCCAGCTTATTCATTGTACAACTTATCACCAAACACATGTCTTTCAAGGTTAGATAAGCGTTTTAAAATATCAAAATTAGTTGACCCTGTCACCGATTGTGCGGAAGGAGCCGCTTGCGAACGTGTCATCGTAGTTTCACTTTGCTTTTTCAAACGCAAGTTTTCCCGTTGTAGCTCTTCAATCGCTTGATGAAACATTTTATAGTCTTTGATAATTAGATCAAGAAACTGATCAACCTCATCCGGATGATAGCCTCTCATCGATGTTTTAAATTCTTTCTCTAAAATTTCTTCTGTTGTTAATTGTATTTTGTCAGATAACATCTTCGTCATCACCTCAATGTAGTGCAACTGTTTTATTTATTTTTTCAAAAATAGCTTGTTTTGTCAATCAAAATAGCCCTTATTCCCACTCTAAATTGTTTAATTGCTCCTCTTCGACAATAAGCTGTAGGTCATAAAAGCCAATTTGTCGAATGTCGTAAGGTTGTTGCTCTTGCCATTGCTTGGCCATTTGATATAAATATTGTGGCGAGCCTTCCTTTTCTTCGTCATATAATGCCAGAAGCCCGACCGATTTTTGCAGCATTAATTGATTTTTATTTCTAAATTGCTGCGGACTTGTATACGGTTGATTAGAGACAGAGGCGACAAAATCCGCTTGACTCACGATCATTTCATAGTATGTACGTGTGTCCTCTTTCCAATTTTCCTCTTGCTGAAGGAAAGGAGTAAGCACGGCTAGCTTAATATCATAGCCTTCATCTTGTAAAGCAAATGTGACTTCCGCTGACCAACACTCCACACCTAACTGCCCGCTAATGAGCACCCATTCAAGCCCTTCATCTACGAGCTGAAGAAGCTGTTGTCTAAGCGCCTTCTTAATATAATCAATGGCCAGGTCCTGTTGTTTAAACAGGCCTAGTTCATGAGGCTTATAACCCGTTACCGCCCAAACAGACATAGGCACCTCCCCTATACAATATAAAAAGTAAGGGTTGCCCCTTACTTTTTATTTATAATTAATAACCAAAAGGCGGTCTAGGACGACCTCCACACATCTGTTGCTGATATTGAGCATTTTGAGCAAAAGACTGTGTATGTGGAAAATAATGCTGATGCTCAAACATTTGATGATGCACGTTTGTTGTATGAGTTGGATGAATATGTGGAACAACAATGTTTTCAAACGTGTGATTCTCACAGCACTTTGTCGGATGAACAACAGCAGGCATTACTCTAGGTGGTCTGCAAGGAAACATCTGGATTCCCCCTTTCCTTTTCCTGTTTACATAAGCAGTTTATGAAAGGACAAGGGAACATGTACTATTACAAACACCTATTTTACATAAAGCTATAAAAACTCGTCTTTAAATTCGTCATCACTAAGGCCGTCAAACAAATAAACACAAAAAACAAGACAAATAGTGCACGATACACCGTCAATCCACCCCAAAAGTATTTTTCATAATATTTCTACATGATTCTACATTTTACAACCTTTTTACTAATTATACAATCAATATACGGCTGGAATTTGGGGAATTTACTAAGAAAATACGCATTTTTTGTATAAAAACAAATACCGAGGGTAATATTGGTTAATTACCTAATTTTCTCTTAATGCGGTTCAGTCGTTTGCTGAGCATTTCATTCGTTTCCGCTAACAACTCGGCTGCATATTGAGCATGCGTTAATGCCATTGGATAATCTTTGGCTTGATGTTCATAGTATTTGCTTAATTCCAGATGGGCTTCTTTCTTATAGAGATCCGAGCCATTCTCACAAACTTCATTCCATAAGTGAATAGCTTCTTGCCATTGTTTCTTTCTTTTATAATGAAATGCAAGAGCGTGTTTCGCTTCTAACCCGACGACTGACGAATCATTCTCGGCAATTTGCTGATAGGCTTGTGTCGATTTCCCCTTCTCCCCGATATAACCAAGCCATTTCGCGACTTCGATTCGCTCTCGACCTGTGCTATCTTGGTTTTTTTGGAGAATGTGATGACTCAAATGTGTGTAGAGCGTAATCAATGTTAATATATCCTTCTCATTATGCTCCATCACTTTCAATATACCTTCAGGATCGCGTCTTTCCAAATAATCAAAATAAATCATCGGCGCTAAAAATCCAGGGACATCTTCTTGGCGCTCAATGCCGAGAATCTCTTTTTCTACATTAGCTAGCTTCACTGATTCCATCGTATGCTTCCACATTCGTCTAGATGCATGAAATAAATCAAAGTGACCAAACGTCGGTAGTTTAGGCACATGATCGCGAACGAGCGTATGTCTCGTTTTCACTTGTGGCCAATCGAACGCCTTTCCATTATATGTTACTAACGTCGTGTAATCGACTTGTTCTAAGAAACTGGCATATAACGCTACTTCATTCCCAGGCGCCGGTAAAAAATGCTGCCGCACAACCACGCGATCTGCTAACACACGCGCATAGCCTAGCAGAAAAATGGTGTTACCTACTCCTCCACCAAGCCCTGTCGTTTCCGTATCGAAGAAAAACAAATCATTCACTTTCATCCCTTTAGCAGAAAGTGGGTGTTGCCCATCCCAATCATTCCAAGCGCCCACTGCTTCCTTTATTTCCAAAAACGAGTGGCGCCCGTGCTGATAATCAAGTGGATAGCTCACCTCTCGAATGAAGCAATGCTGATCACCAAGCACGTAAGGAATCACGTGAGCATCGCCCCATCCTGCAATAGTAGGTACCTCCTTCTCCACTTTCACCGTCTGTTCTTCTTTTATAATATGAGACTTCATTCGCTTTAATTTGTTAGATAGACTCATTTTGCTAACTCCTTCACCCACTGCTGTCAAACATCATGTTAACATTGATTAAGCAATTGTATACTTCGTTGTTTCGCTTGGATTCCTTTTATTTCTGTTCCAATACATGAAGGGCAACCATCTTCACAAGGACAATGCTGAATTAAGTTGATAGCCGCTTCTTTCATCGAATCAAAACGTTTATACACATCTTCCGCTAGCCCAATGCCACCGGGATAATGATCGTATAAAAAGATCGTTGGCAATCCAGAATGTGTTGCTTTCACTTGCGATACGACGTGAATATCTTTACGATCACACATCACATAGACAGGAACAACATGCTGCAAGACATTCGCCACACCTAATAACAACTGCTCAAGCGTTCGTTCCCCTATAGTTGGGTCGACTTCCGTTAATTCGATCCACATCGCACTCGTATGCAATTCTTCTTCTGGCAGATGGATCGGGCCAGAGCCGATATTCTCAAACGTGCTTAATCGGATTTTCTTAAAAATACTGGGGAGTATATTAATCGTCACATCTCCATAGTGAATTGCCGTCCGCTCTCTCTTTTTCGTTTGATCGATTTCTAACACTTTTAGCTGTACCGCTAAATTAGCATCTGTGAAATATTCGACGTCCACTTCCCTGACATACGCCTTTTTATGCTCCCAATCTAGCTTTTCTACTTGATATTGAACGCCTTCATGTAAATAAATCGCTTCGTCGTGTAATAAGGTCATTGCACTAAAACGGTCCATTTCACCAATAATTTTTACATTTGCTGTTTCCGACTGATCGATAATGACGACATTCTCCTGCGAAGCCGAGCGCAAGCTAATGCCTCCTGCCGGGAATGATTGATTCGCCCAATAATACGTGTCACCATTTTGGTGGATCACTCGTTCTTCCACTAAAAATTCGAGAATATCTTGTACATCGAGCGCACCAAATTGTTCTCCTTCTTTAAAAGGCAACTCATAGGCCGCGCATTTTAAATGATCAACTAAAATAATTAAATTGTCGGGATTGATTCTCGCTGATTCAGGAGAGCGATCGAAAAAATAAGCGGGGTGTTGGACGATATATTGATCAATTGGCGTTGAACTCGCGACCATTACAATCAGTGCCTCGCCGTGCCGCCTCCCCGCTCTTCCTGCTTGCTGCCATGTGCTCGCAACACTTCCTGGGTAGCCTGTCATAATACACACTTGCAGCTGACCAATATCTACCCCAAGCTCTAACGCATTCGTGCTCACCACACCTAAAATATCTCCTTCTCGTAAGCCTTTTTCGATCTCCCGCCGCTGCTTCGGCAAATAACCACCGCGATATCCTCTAATCGATTTCGTTGCGATTTGATCTTTCACAAGCTCTTGAATATGACTTAAAATAATTTCCACTCGCACTCGACTTCGAGCGAAAACGATCGTTTGGATTTTATTTTTAAGGAATTCTTTCGCTAACTGATTGACTTCGACAGTAGCACTTTTACGAATATTTAACGGCTTGTTCACAATAGGCGGATTATAAAAGACAAAATGTTTCCTCCCCCTCGGTGCTCCATTATCATCTATAAGGCGCATCGGGTTTCCTGTTAGCTGCTCGGCTAACTCTTTCGGATTAGCAATTGTTGCCGATGTACAAATAAAGATCGGATCACTTCCGTAAAATCGGCAAATCCTTTTTAAGCGGCGGATCACATTGGCAACGTGACTACCAAACACTCCACGGTATGTATGCAGTTCATCGATCACCACATATTTTAAGTTTTCAAACAGACTGACCCATTTCGTATGATGAGGTAAAATGGCCGAATGGAGCATATCTGGGTTGGTAATGACAATATGCCCTGCTTTTCTCACGACTTGGCGAATCGCAGGTGATGTGTCCCCATCGTATGTGTAGCTCTTAATATCGATCCCCATTTCATCAATCAGCTCGTTCATTTCGCTTTTTTGATCTTGCGCTAATGCTTTCGTCGGAAAAATATAAAGCGCCCGACTCGTCTCATTCTCGATAATAGATTGTAAGACTGGCAAGTTATAACACAATGTTTTCCCCGAAGCCGTCGGCGTAACGGTCACGATATTTTCTCCTTTTTGTACCGCCTCAAAAGCCGCCAACTGATGACTATACAATTCACCGATCCCGCGTTTTTGTAGAGCGTGCTTAATATGAACATCTACATGATCTGGCAGTGACTTTGTTTTCGCTTCTTGTGGTTCAACCTCGTGCCAGTTGATAATATTTTCATTATTTCTTAACTCTTGAATGAGGTCTGAAAGTGATTTTTTACCGATCATTAACGTTGCCCCCTTATTGATATGTACTAGTTTATCGAATAAGCGTTTGGTTTGCTAGTTGGAATTTGTCGCTGAACATAGAGAAAAACCGCAAAAGGATGCGATCCTCTTACGGTTTTTCTAAAACTATGATCACACTTTCAACCATCCGCTCACACCTTTGACAATGCTCCCTAGCTGTGACATCGTATTCATCATCATTCCTGCTGTATCTAATGCTTTGTTCATATTAAACGATCCATCTTCATTTTTAAACGATTGGATAAACATATTGCTTGTGTTCTTTTGTGGTAATTGGTTAGGATGTGGGGCAAGGGGCATTTGCGAATAAAATGGCTGCTTTTGTTCCGGCATTTGCATGTGATATAACGGATGATCAAATAACTGACCAGCAAATGAAGAATACTCTTGAGCTTGTGAGTGAAAAGCAGGATAAGAAGGGCTATACGGATGATACATATAATACTCAGGCCGAGGTGGCATCGCTTCCCAAGGATTCATTCTTTCTCCCCCTACTTGACTGTTTATTCATAATTATCGTATGAAAAAGCAGGGCAAAAAGTGAGCATCATTTCAACTCGTTCAACAAGCTATTTAATAAGAAACTCGTTGATTCTATATAATTTTTAAAGCGAGTGTAGCTTGTCTCTGGAAAGAAGGCCTGAACAGATACTAACTCGATATTTTCAACCACAGCTTTCACTTGTGGTTGATGGATATATTTAAATCCCCCTTGCTGCAACTGTTCGTCTATTTCTTTTTCCCAGCGAGTGGACACGTCGTTTGCTCGATCAGCAAACGGCTTAACCTCTTCGTAGAAGTCGCCTTTTTCATTCGTCCTTCTTTTCTCATGATAGATCTCATTGGCTTCTTTGACGACCGCCAGTAGTTCAGTCGTTAACTTTTGAAGTTCGTTCATCTGATATTCTCCTCTGATGGCAACAATTCCTTATAAGATGTTCACATTCTATAAGTTTTTCTTTCAGACTTCAAGCAAAGAAATTATAAAGGCTCGTACATCACTTTGAATGATTGAACCATTTTATAAGAAGAAGGAGCGGCAAGAAGATAGTCTGCACCTTCTTCAAGGTGTTCTATTCGTTCTAAGATGAGTTCTTTTTTTCTCCAGAGGCGATTGCAATGAGCTTTATGCAAAATAGCCACACGTTTTTGCATTTCTCTTTCAATTTGTCCGACGGTCTTTTCAATCTCCATCAATGTGCGCAGTACCTCTTCTCTTGTCACGTTTACCACTCCTTTTTCTTATAGTTCTTTCCTCGCTTATATATGCTTTCGGTCTGTCATCGTTGATCTCCTTCACGTCTGACAAAACTAGTACCTATTCGTCAAAGAAAGAAGAGAATTGAGACTAGTGTCACTCATTTCGACAAAGTCCAAATACCTATTTTTTCAAAAAATGCAGAATATGAAAGAAGAGGGTATAATAGAATAAGTGGGTGTAGCTGTTTTTATTTTTCGCTCTCTCTTTTCATGATTTACAAAAACAGATATTTTTCACGCCCCATAAATAAATTTTTCTGTTATGATATGTATTATCTTGTGAGGTGTATTCAATGGTGATAAAATATCCAAATGGAAAAAAGTATGCTCCACAATCAAAAGCATTATCCATGCCGCCCCAATTGAAGCAGCAAAACTATAGCAACAGAGGAATGACGCTTGAGGAGGATCTAAACGAGACAAATAAGTATTATTTAGAGCGTGGGATCGCGGTGATTCACAAAAAGCCCACCCCCGTCCAAATTGTTCAAGTGGATTACCCAAAAAGGAGCGCAGCTGTCATTAAAGAAGCTTATTTCAAACAAGCTTCGACGACGGATTACAATGGTGTGTATAGGGGAAAGTATTTAGATTTTGAAGCAAAGGAAACAAGGAATTCCACTTCTTTTCCACTGAAAAATTTTCATGAGCATCAAATTGAGCATATGAAAATGGTGGAACAGCAAAACGGCATCAGCTTTGTCATTCTCCGTTTTGCCACATTAGAAGAAATATTTTATCTTCCGGCTACTCACTTGTTTGATTTTTGGGACCGGATGAAAAATGGAGGTAGAAAGTCGATTACCAAATCTGAAATAGAACATGTCGCATTTCGAATTCCATTAGGACTTCATCCACGGATTCCCTATTTATCTATTATTAATCAATTGCACTTTTAATATTAGATAAAGATTAATTTAGGAGTGTACTTACTCCTTTTGAAAGCGAGGATATTAGACAAATGTCTGATCAATACAGTTCACGTACAGAAAGACGAAAACAACAGAAAAAAAGACCTGCGAAAAAATCGGCAACGACTAAAGCAAAAAGTAACAAACGATCGATCGTCAAAAAAGTATTTTTGACCCTTGTCGTTCTCATGTTCCTTTCTCTTGCGGCTGGCGTAGGAACGTTTGCCTTTATGGTTAAAGATACGCCTGACTTAGACGCAGCGTTATTAAGAGACCCTATCTCTTCAAAAATCTACGATAAAGATGGTGAATATATCACTTCCATCGGTTCAGAAAATCGTGAATATGTCAAATACGAAGATATCCCCCCAATGGTCAAAGAGGCTATTTTAGCCACAGAAGATGTTCGCTTTTTTGAACATCATGGGATCGATATTTTGCGCATCGGTTCAGCCGCTATTGGCAACATCACTCAAGGCTTCGGTTCCCAAGGAGCCAGTACAATTACACAACAAGTAGTGAAAATGTCGTTTTTAACACCTGAAAAGACGTTAAAACGAAAAGCACAAGAAGCTTGGCTCGCTTTTCAACTCGAACGACAATATTCTAAAGAAGAAATCTTTGAAATGTATGTCAACAAAGCATTCATGTCGGGAAATATGTCTGGAGGTATTCACGGCATAAAAACGGCGGCTAGCTATTACTTCGATAAAGAGTTGGATGAGTTGACACTAAATGAAGCTGCCTTGCTCGCTGGTATGCCACAAAGTCCAAACAATTACAACCCATTTAGACATCCTGACCGTGCGGATAAGCGAAAAAATGTTGTCTTATCTTTAATGGAGCAACACGGAAAAATTACAAGCACAGAAATGGCAGCAGCCAAACAAGAGTCGATCACAGCTTATTTAACAGAGCCACAAGAAACAGAGAACAAAAAATACAATGCATTCATTGACATGGTTGTAGAAGAAGTGCAAGAAATGGGAGAATACAATCCGTATTCCGATGGCTTAAAAATTTATACAACGCTCGATCGTAATGCGCAAGATTATATGGATAAGTTATTAAACACGGAAGAAATCATTAATTATCCAAGCGATGAATTCCAAGCAGGGATTGCTCTTACAGACACGAAAACAGGTGAAGTTCGAGCGATTGGAGGCGGACGCAACCAAAAGGTGGAACGAGGGTATAATTACGCGGTTGACTTAAAACAACGCCAACCAGGTTCTGTCATTAAACCTTTAGTTGATTACGGTCCTGCTATTGAATACTTAAAATGGTCAACGTATCAACAATTAGATGACCGCCCTTACTCGTATTCAAACGGAGCACCTATTCGTAACGCTGGCGGATCTTATATGGGACCAGTTTCTGTGCGAACAGCTCTCGTCTACTCTCGTAACATTCCGGCCTTACAAACGTATCAAGAAGTCGGTCATGAAAAAGCAAATGAATTTTTAAGCAATGTAGGCATTCAATTGCGTAAAGAGGAATCCGAAAACGAATCAAATTCGATCGGTGCAATGAGCGGCATCTCTCCGCTCGATCTAGCAGGTGCTTATGCGGCATTCGGAAATGAAGGACAATATAATAAACCTCACACAGTGAAGAAAATTGTTTTGTCTGATGGAGATACAGAAATTAAAAATGACATTAAGCCGAAAGCTGCGATGAGCGATTATACCGCTTATATGATTTCAGATATGCTGAAGGATGTTATGGACGAAGGAACAGGGAGAAGAGCCAATATTCCAGGTCTCCACGTTGCCGGAAAAACGGGAACGACGAACTATACTGAAAAAGAAAAAAGAGAATTTGGCATCCCTAATAGCGGCTCTCCCGATTCTTGGTTTGTCGGTTATACAACGAACTACACAGCCGCAATCTGGACAGGATATGCAAGTAAAAAAGAGTATTTATCGAAAGAAAGTCAACAAATTTCCAAAAAACTATTTAAAAACCTAATGGAAGAAGTTTCTGCAAACGTCGAAACGAAGAATTTCAAACGTCCAAAAAGCGTCGTTGAATTACCTATCGTCAAAGGCTCTAATCCAGCGGCTATTGCTGGAAAAGATGTACCTAAGAGCGAAATAGCCTATGAGCTATTCGTTAAAGGGGAAGAGCCGAAAAAAGTGTTTAATGACTTTAAGAAAGAAGAAGAGAAAAAAGAAGAGGCTAAAAGTGGCATTACAGGCTTAAGCGCTTCTTACGATGCAGCTTCTCAAAGCATCTCTGTCTCCTGGTCCTTTAATGGAGAAGGTACGCCGAGCTTTACCGTTTCTTCTAACGGCGCTTCACAGGCTGTTAACGGCACATCAACCGTTATTAGCAATGTACAACCAGGCCAAACATATAATATTACCGTCACAGCAACCGTAAATGGAGAAGCAGCTGGTACAGCCTCCACTTCGGTCACCGTTCCAGGTGAAACAACACCGGAAGAACCTGAAACTCCACCTGTTGATCCAGAAAATCCAGATGGAGAGAATCCAGACGAAAATGGGAACAACAATGGCGGTGGTACTCCTCCTACAGATGGTGGGAACAACAACGGTGGCGGTACTCCTCCTACAGATGGTGGTGGGAACAACAACGGTGGTGGTACTCCTCCTACAGATGGTGGTGGTGACAACAACGGTGGTGGTACTCCTCCTACAGATGGTGGGAACAATAACGGCGGCGGTACTCCTCCTACAGATGGTGGCGGCACCCCTTCAACTGGTGGTGGCGGTAATAGCCAACAAGGAAAACCGACGGAAACATGAACAAAGGGATGGCCAGTGGGCCATCCCTTTTATTTTTGGTCATTATTTCGTAAGCTATGTTTAGCAAATTGCTTCTGTTGCTCGGTCATCAATGTATCTATTTGACGATACGCTTGGTAGGAAAACGGACGCGCAAGAACAAATGACAGCCTTTCTTCTACGTTCAGTGGCTTGACATTAAACACAGCGACCTTTTCTTTCCAACCATTCAATACCACCGGATCATGGTTGCTCCAAAACAAACTCATAAAAAATAAGGCAATCACCGTCTTCATCAGCGGATCAACCTCTGTCTCTTTTTCCTTAAAACTCCTCTCAATCAATGGTTGCATCGATTGATAAGCCTCCTGAACCATTTGTAAACCATAAGAAGGATTTCTCCAAGGCGTTTCCTTTCCTTGAAGTTCATAAATAAAATAAGGAGGGATCACCAAGCTAGACGATGGAACAAGCGTAACCATTTCCTCTTGAAAAAACAAAGGATGCTTTAAGCTATTTGGTACGACCATCTCTATCATTAGCTAGCCTTCCTTTTCATCCGCTTCTTTCCTTCACGACATAAGTCTAATAACGGACATTCTTCACATTTAGGAGACTGCGCCTTGCAATGATAACGTCCAAAGAAAATAAGACGATGATGGGTTACAGACCATTCTGCTTTCGGAATTTTCTTCATCAACGTCTCTTCTACTTCTGTAACAGAATCCTTCCAGCGACAAATCCCTAACCGTTTACTCACTCGCTCGACATGTGTATCCACCGCAATCGCTGGCACATCAAAAGCAACAGACGCGACAACATTGGCTGTTTTTCTCCCAACGCCGGGTAGCTTCACTAGCTCATTTTGTGTTTGCGGAACTTCCCCATCCATTTCTTCAATCAGCATCTTACTTAGTTTTTGAATATTTTTGGCCTTGTTACGATAAAGACCGATCGAGCGAATATCTTGTTGTAGCTCTTCTAGTGGAACCGCCAAATAATCTTCTGGTGTTTTATATTTTTGAAATAAATCCTTCGTCACTTTGTTTACTAAAGCGTCTGTACATTGAGCAGATAACGCCACGGCGATGACGAGTTCAAATGGATTCTCGTGTCGCAGCTCACAATGTGCATCAGGAAACATCTTGGCAATTTCATCTAGACAATGGCGAATTTGTTGTTTATTTAACAAAGTGCTTCTCCTCCTTTTATTGCTCTAACCAGTTATAAAAATGAACAGCCTTTTTCGAGCGCTGTACTTGTTCAGGAGAAGATTGTTGCTTGCGAAACCGTTGACCATAATCTCTCGCTTGTTCAAGTGTCTCAATCCCTTGCTTTTTCCATTCAAAAAGAATGCGATCGATATAGCGAAAGTTCATCTTTCCAGAAATGACCGCTTCTCTCAGTGCTGCTTTAATGATCATCGGGTCATGGTGATCCTGATCAATCCAAATCGCCAGCGTTTCACATTCAAGCGGAGACAGAGGGCGACCGAATTCCTGCTCAAACAGAGAATATAAATCTTGCTCCTCGCTCATCGCTTGCTGCAAAGCTGATTGTCTGGACTGCTGCAACATATACTCAGCTAACTTTTTCCATAGTGGTTTTAAAGAATAGCTCTCATACCCTGTGGAATCTCCCTGCTCAATCGTAATTAACTGCTGCTGCATCAACTTTTTAACAAGGACGGCACAGTCACCTGCAGAAATCGTCATTTGACTGGCTAACTCCTCAAATGTAGGAAAGTGGTGACCTTTTTGTTTAAAGGAAAAAATTTGTAATAACAATACCAATTCGACTTCAGATACATGTAATTGACGATAGTGCATAAATAGCACTTGAGGAACGCTAATCATCCCCTCGTCCATCCATTGCATGACTAATTCTTTTTGTTCCATTGTGTACACCTCATAGTTAGTATATCACGACCATCCCATAAAAATGAGAATTGACATTTGAGAACGAAGAAATACCGCGCTCATTAAGCGCGGTCATTGTTTCCTTTATCTCGATCGGCTCGTTCCAGTCCATACGTCGCTGATCAGCGCCTTCCGCTTTTCTTCTTGTCCAGCTGCAGGCGCTATCGGCTCGAGGTCAAAAGCCAATCTGTCCAAAAGGTTAAAGAACAACCTTTCAGCCAGCTCGTCTTTTGCTTGTCGCCGATGATCAAGCGCCTTCCGCTTTTCTTTATTTAGGGGTATAGTCTGTTCAGTAGGCGCGGGAATGGGATGGTTTCACGGACGTGTTCGACGCCGCTAATCCACGCTACAGTACGCTCTAGACCAAGTCCAAATCCTGAGTGAGGAACGGAACCGTATTGGCGAAGTTCTGCATACCATTTATATGCTTCAGGGTCTAATTGATGTTCTTTAATTCTTTCACTTAACAGGTTAAGATCATGAATACGCTCAGAACCACCGATGATTTCACCATAGCCTTCCGGCGCAATTAAGTCGGCACATAACACCACTTCTTCGCGATCCTTCGCTGGCTGCATATAAAATGGTTTTAACGTTGTTGGATAATGCGTAATGAACACTGGTTTATCATAGCTTTCGGCAATCGCTGTTTCATGAGGCGCGCCAAAGTCATCTCCCCACTGAATATCAGTGAAACCTTTTTCATAAAGGAATTTAATCGCTTCATCGTACGTAATACGTGGGAATGGTGCTTGGATCTTTTCAAGCTTCGACGTATCGCGTCCGAGGCGATCTAATTCGAGGCGACAATTTTTCAAGACAGATTGCACAACATGAGAAACGTATTGCTCTTGTACTTGTAAATTCTCTTCAAATTCACAAAAGGCCATCTCTGGTTCAATCATCCAAAACTCAATTAAATGACGGCGCGTTTTGGACTTCTCTGCACGAAACGTAGGGCCGAAAGAAAACACTTTTCCAAGAGCCATCGCTGCTGCTTCCATATACAATTGACCACTTTGAGATAAGTAAGCATCCTCATCAAAATAGCGCGTATGGAATAACTCAGACGTTCCTTCCGGCGCACTTCCCGTTAAAATCGGAGGGTCCACTTTCGTAAATCCATTCTCGTTAAAGAATTCATACGTCGCGCGAATAATTTCATTACGAATTTTCATAACCGCATGTTGACGGCGCGAGCGTAACCATAAGTGACGATGATCCATTAAAAATTCTGCGCCATGCTCTTTCGGCGTAATTGGATAATCGACTGCTTCTGAAATTACTTGAAGTCCAGTGACTGTTAACTCATATCCAAAAGGTGAACGGCTATCCTCTTGCACAATACCAGTTACATATAGCGAAGATTCTTGCGTTAATGATTTCGCTTGCTGAAATAGTTCTTCTCCTACTTCACTTTTCACCACTACCCCTTGAATAAAGCCCGTTCCATCACGAAGCTGTAAAAAAGCAATTTTTCCACTTGAACGTTTATTCGCTAGCCAAGTACCAATCGTGACTTCTTGACCAACAAATTTGCCCACTTCTGCAATTGTTATTTTCATATGAGATCTTCCCTCCAAAAACTTTCCTCTACTAATCGTCTAATATTATACCTGTCTTTTGCAAATAAGTGCAAGAAAGGAAAACACCTTGACGATCGTCAAGGTGTTAACAGCTTGTATTTCGTTTACATATGTTCCTTTACATAAGTAGCCATGCGCTCAACCGCTGCTTCAAGCGCTTCTAAAGAAGTTGCATAGGAAAGACGAATGTTATCAGGAGAACCAAATCCACTTCCTGGAATCACTGCTACTTTCGCTTCTTCAAGTAAAGCTTTCACAAATGCATCAACATCTGCAAAACCTGTTAATTTTGCTGCTTCTTTCACGTTCGGGAATAAGTAGAACGCACCTTGTGGTTTCAAGCAAGAGAAGCCTGGAATCTCATTTAATTTCGCGTGAATCACATTTAAACGCTTTTCAAACGCTTCTTTCATTACCTCTACCGGCTCTTGTGTTCCTTCATACGCCGCAATCGAGCCGTATTGAGAAGGAGCTGTTGGGTTAGAAGTGGAATGACTCGCTAAGTCCGTCATTGCTTTAATCACTTGCTCATTTCCTGCCGCATAACCGATACGCCAGCCTGTCATAGAATGAGATTTAGATACACCGTTAATGATAATTGTTTGCTCTTTCAACTCAGGGGAAAGTTCAGCAATCGATACGTGTTTATGGTCACCATATACAAGCTTTTCATAAATTTCATCAGAAATGATCCAAATGTTTTTACGAAGAGCGACTTCTCCTAATGCTTGCAACTCTTCTGCTGTATATAGCATACCTGTTGGGTTACTTGGTGAGTTAATAATAACCGCTTTTGTTTTCTCTGTAATCGCTGCTTCAAGCTGCTCTGGAGAAATTTTGAATTCATTTTCTTCCTTACCTTCGATATAAACAGGCTTTCCGTCCGCTAACTTCACTTGCTCCGGATAGCTAACCCAGTAAGGAGTCGGGATGATCACTTCATCATCTTTGTCTAAAATCACTTGGAATAATGTATATAGAGCATGCTTCGCTCCGATTGTGACGATAATTTCACTTCGTTTATATGTAATACCTTGATCCTTTTCAAACTTAGCAATGATCGCATCTTTTAATTCAGGTAGTCCACCAGCTGGCGTATATTTCGTTTGTCCTTTTTTCATCGACTCGTAAGCCGCCTCGATAATATGTTCTGGTGTATTAAAGTCAGGCTCTCCAGCACCAAGACCAATGACATCAATGCCTTGTGCTTTCATTTCTTTCGCTTTCGCTGTAATCGCTAACGTTGTTGAAGGAGTTAATGCCTTCACTCTTTGCGCTAATTGGATATCCATCTATAATTCCTCCACTCTTAAATGTTCTTAATTTTCTTCGACCATTCTCCGCTGTTCACTTGAAGATAATAGTAATTGACCCGATCATTTTTATCTAAAAAGACGAGTTCCCATACTGGATTGGACTTTTCAATTCCAAGACGGGCAGCCAATAACTTCTCCATTGATTCATCTTTTTGAAGCTTTTTGACGGCCTCTTCCTTTGAAATCCCCTTCGTAATATCCTTTGTAATTGGCTGTTTCTTTTTTTCTTTTGGAACAAAGACAGCCAGCTTCTTTTTCTTATCTGTCTGTCCTGTCACCGCATAATAAGTCTCTTCGCTATTATATATATTAAAATCAGTCACAGAAGTGATGGCACTTTCTTGCTTGGCAACCGAGATCGCATACTCTTTCGCCTTTTTATGCGGTTTTTGCGCATGATTATACACATTCAAACATGCCGTACAAATCAGCAGGAGCGAAACTGCTATAACTGTTAGCCATATCCATTTATTCTTCATCTTCTACCCTATGTACGATAGATCGTAAAGACGGCTTTATTTTGGTCTTCTTGATCTAATGCCAGCCCAAACATTAAATCTTCCCGTTTTAACGTGCGGTTTAGCATATCGACGATTTTATACAAATCGGCATGATTGTCAACCGTAACGGTGGATAATACTTCAATTTTACTTTCCATATATTACGCCTCCTGTCCTCATTTATTATACCAAGAAATCGTTTGTTCGCATCAATTAATTTGTTGAAAAATGCGAATTCTTTCAATTACGAATCGTTAAAACTTCATAACCAATTTTGTTACATTTAATCATAATTAACCCGTGCTGCTTTGTATAATAGACATCAATCCACATTTGATGAAGCATTTCCATCAATTCTCCTCCCGGAAGGCTCTCTTTTTTTGTAAAAATAATCGCCGTTTGCGGATCAATATGTGTCAATAAACTATAAGACATACTATCGTTTTGTCCAAAATTCGGAGTCTTGACGATATTAATATCTTTCAGCTCTTCCTTTAACAAACGTTTCTCCGCTCGTGTCGATGCCGAGGACAACCATAAAAACCGAGAATCAAAATGCTTGATCGAAAAATCAATGCCCTCTTTCTGCTTGATACCGTTATACAGAATCTCCAGTTCCAACCCTGGTTGAAGCTGTTTCACCTCACCAACCTGCATGTCAGCTCCATATATGCGAGACAATTGATAATCCTTTTTTAACTGAGCGATAAACGGAGGCAATTCTTCTTGCGTTTCTGTGATCACTAATCCTGACAGCTGGTTAATCGCAAATTTTTTCATATACGAAAAAATTTGCGGACGGCTCTCTTTCGTGCCTGTATTGATTAAATAATGTTGACCATCTGCTGTGTGCAAAAAAGCAGCTTCCCCATCAGACAACGGCAAAAAAGTAATGGCCAATTCATTCTCTTTCAAGTTCAAGTCAATCGTTTCTGCTGCCACATAAGAGCTATTTAGCAAAGTACAGATCAACAGACAAACAGCGAATAACATTCTCATATCGGCTTCCCCTTTCTTTACCGTTAGCGTATGTTATTCGCTGTAAAATTAATCAACCATTACAGCCAATTTTCAATGAGTGAAACCGTCTCGCTAAGCGACGCTTCCGCGACTGTCACTTTGGGAATCGACGTTAAAAAAGTTTTGCCATATACACTCGTTTGAATACGACGATCAAAAACGATAATAATTCCCCGATCTCGATTGCTTCTAATTAACCGACCGAAGCCTTGCTTGAAACGCAACACCGCTTGTGGAAGTGAATAAGCAGAAAAAGCATTTTTTCCTGTTTTCGCATACTGCTCATTTTTCGCCTGAGTAAATGGCTCATCCGGTGGAGAAAATGGCAAGCGAACGATCACTAAGCAGGAAAGATCCTCACCGGGGATATCAATGCCTTCCCAAAAACTATTCGTCCCAAACAAAATCGCTTTATCAAATTTTTGAAAGTTCCTCGTTAGTCGCGCCCGACTTCCATTCGTAATGCCTTGCGCTAACAACACATAGTCATCTAAAAGACCGCTATCTTTCATTAAGTCATGCGTTTTCTTCATCATGTCATACGACGTAAACAAGACGAGCATACGCCCTTTCGCTGCCTCAGCTACCGCCATTAAATGATTCGCTAACGCCTCAATATATTCATCCGCCTTCACCTCAGTAATTTCAGGCACATCATTTGGGATGATCATCCGACAATTCTTTTCATAATCAAAAGGAGATGGAAGCATCACTTCTTCATAAGTTTGCATCGATAAGCCGACTTCTTCCGCAAAAAAACGAAACGAACGATTCACGGTTAATGTGGCTGAAGTAAAGACCACCTGCTTTGGATCTAATAGCTTGTCTTTTATTAGCTCGCCGCTTGAAACAGGATGAGACTTGATAACAAACGTATTGGCAAAGGAACGACTATCCCCTTCCATCCAAATCACTTCATCCGCTTCCGGACGAAAAATGATCCGGTCAAGACTGTCTAAAAACCCTTCCCATTGAGTCATTAACGCTTGTAAATCATCTAGCTTCAGCTGATCCTTAGCGGTCATTTGTTCTCGATAAAATGCCATGTCCGTCAATCGTTGTTGAAGTAGTTGATGAAGCATCATCATCAGCTCATGAAGCCGTTCCGCTCCGTATTCGACTGCTTGCCAAAGCTTGAACTCTCGAACTTTTTCTGTAAGCCGCAGCTGCCTACGGTGACTGTTTCCCGACCATTTTTTCGTATGTTGATCAAAGAACGTATGAAGCACCTTAAACCATTCATCCCCCTCTAATAATAGCTCATTGAAGGTACGATGAATTTCTTCTCGCGGATGATCTTGTCTGTTTTCGACAAATTTTTCATACAGCTGTTCACATTGTAGAAATAAGCCATCTGGTTGGTCACATGCTAATTTAGCAACCAAATATTTAAAATTCGATACATCAATCGAAATTCCCATTCGATCTCTTGCGGCATTTTCAAAATGATGAGCCTCATCAATGATCACATGTGTATAAGACGGTAGCAAAGGAGAATTGGCCATTAAATCGGCCACTAGCAAAGAATGGTTCGTAATGACGATATCGGCTTCTTTCGCTTGCTTTTTCGCAAACAGATAAAAATCTTTATCGAGCCACGCTTTTCGGCCTTTATTCATGTAGTCGCCGTCTTGCTTGACGTCATTCCAAAACAATGAGCCTCCAGATGATAAATTTAATTCGTCCACATCGCCGGTCTCCGTCTCTAACAGCCACGTCAATATTTGCATTTTTGCTAAAGCAAAATCATAATTATCGGTTGTACCTCTTAAACTTTGAAAAAACTTAAACAAGTCTAAATAATGGTTTCTCCCCTTTAATACAGTAACGGACAAAGGGAACGGTAGCATCATCTGCAATTGCTTAATTTCTTTATTTAAGAGCTGCTGCTGCAAAACGATCGTATGTGTACTGACAATTACCGGTTCGCCTAGCTGTTTACTTCGATATACTGCTGGAAGTAAATAACCGAGTGACTTTCCTGTCCCCGTTCCTGCTTCGATCGCTAGGTGAATCGATTGCTCCATCGACTGATACACTCGATCCATCATGCTCATTTGCCCTTCTCTTCGTTCAAAATGAGGTAATTGGGCTAAAAGCTGAATTTTCTCTTCATCGCTCGTTGGATAAGATACTTGATTTTTGTCAATCCATCTTTTTTGAATCACTTTTTTTCGCAATCCAAGTCCGCGATATACCTCTATTTGTTCAGGAAGCTGTTCGATATGATGCTGTTTCTCTTCAATGACCGCCTGGATTAAAAAGTAAATATCACTTTTTAAATTCGTCGCTACTTTCGCTAAATTTTCCAACGTCACGAGCGGCATCGTTTTTAATTTATCAATCATCTTTAATAATAGCTGTGCAGTCACATATGCATCGCTATCGGCTTGATGAGGTCGATCATGGTCAAAACCAAGACTTGTCGTCAAATCAAACAGCTTATAGCTATCCGATGTAGGAAATAAAATACGAGCCAATTCGACTGTATCAATCGCTAGACCCGAAAAAGGCAAATACCCTGCTTCTTCTAATTCAGCTTGTAAAAACTGAAGATCGAATTGAACATTATGGGCAACAAATACAGCCTCATCTAACAACGGCAAAATTTTCGGTGCCACTTCATGAAAAAAAGGTGCGTCCTTCACCATTTCATCATCAATTCCCGTTAATTCCTCAATAAACACCGGAATAGAACGTTCGGGATTAATAAACGTCGTATATTGGTCAATAATTTGATTGTTTTCTATTATCACAAATGAAGCTTGTATCATCCGATCTCCGCTTTTCGCAGCATGACCGGTCGTTTCTAAGTCAGTAACGACAAAACGTGGATATGTCATAACGGCTTACACCCTTTTTCTCGTAAAATCTCTATCAAGTGTACCATATCACCTTCCCGCGCCGCTAGATGTGAACGAAAAGTGGAAGGTCCTCCATCAGTTCATCCAATGAGATGGTCGCTGTAAATAAGGAGGTAATATCGTTTGATCGTTACCTTTAGCTGAATTTATTTGCATTTGCGTTAAAAACATACCGGTAGACAGATCGGCCCCACTTACATTAGCGTCGCGCAAATCCGCTCCAATAAAATCAACGCCTCTTAGATCGGCATTTCGTAAATCAGCAGCAATTAAATACGCTCCTCGTAAATCCGTCGTTCTTAAATCTTTTCCTTTCAAATTCCTCCCTATCCAATCAATCCCCCTGCATGTCTTGCCTTTCTTAATAGCAAAAACTTTCGAACTTAACTCACTTCGCACATATTCACTTGTTTCTAAAAGCAATTCATTGACAGGAAATCGACACATGATCATGTCTAACGACAATAAGCAATCCACCTCCATGTCTGTCAAACTTTGTATATGCTCTAATTGCTTATTTAATCTAGTACGCAATGAGTTTGACACCTCATAAGTTAAGGCTTCAGCGAGAAATGCCATCATTTCATACAATTGCTCCATGATAGGAAATACTTGAAACATCTTTTCAGCAACTTCAGGATACTCTCGCCAGCTTTTTCCTTTAAAAGTGACTTGAGAGACTTGTTGACCAGCGCCTAAACAGTCAAACACTGTACACCCCTTAAATCCTTTTTCTCTTAGATTTTCGTGAATCTTACATCGAAAGTCTGCTTGCAAATTAGGACAAGCTGTTCCAGCCCCTTTATTTATCGCAAAATCATTGGATGCCGCAATATTCAATGCTGTGCAGCAAAGTCCAAAACAATTCATACAATCAGCTGTTAAACGCTCCCTCATATTTTCAGCTGTTTCATTATACATTTTTATCTCCTCTTACAACATTTTACCTTTTATTGTACATGAATGAGAAAAAACAAAAAAGACTGCCCCTTCTCTAAAGGACAGTCTAAATCATTATATAATCGTTCCCGCAGGCTCGTAATGAAGCATTTGTTCAATTTTATTATTCTCTCCAGCAATGACGACTTTCGGCTGATGATCTTTCACTTTTTCTTCAGGCACCATCACATACGAGATAATAATAACAACATCTCCAGGCTGTACAAGTCTCGCTGCCGCTCCATTTAAGCAAACAACTCCGCTTCCTCGCTCTCCTGGAATGATATACGTTTCTAATCTAGCCCCGTTGTTATTATTAACGATCTGCACTTTTTCATTAACCGCCATGCCAGCCGCATCGATTAAATCTTCATCAATCGTAATACTGCCGACATAATTTAAATTCGCTTCTGTCACCGTTGCTCGGTGAATTTTTCCGTTCATCATTGTTCGAAACATATAAATCTCCCCTTTATTCACATTCAAAAATGATATTATCAATTAACCGTGCATTAGAATATTTCACAGCCGCAGCAAGGATGACTTGACCCTCCACCGTTTGAATAGGTGTTAAGTCTGGGAACGATAGTAATTCCACATAATCAATCTCGGCCTTTGCGTGTTCGTTTAAATAAGCGATCGTTTCATTAACCACTTTCGTCGGGTCTTTTTCTCCTTGTTCAGCAAGATCTTTCCCAGCCTTTAACGCTCGATACATATGAGGCGCTAACTGCCGCTCGGTTGCTGTCAAATACACATTACGTGAGCTTTTCGCTAAGCCATCCTCTTCTCTAACCGTTTCGACCCCAATCACTTCAAGCGGGAAGTTAAGTGATTCGACTAGCCCATTAATCACCGCCACTTGCTGAGCATCTTTTAACCCGAAATACGCTCGATCCGGCTGCGCCACATGAAACAGCTTCGTCACGACCGTCACCACGCCGTCAAAATGACCAGGACGTTTCTCTCCGCATAGTCGATCCGTTCGTTCGACGACGCTCATGATAATCATTGAAGGTTTTGGGTACATTTCATCCGGCTCTGGAGCGAATAAAATATCTACACCAGCTTCTTCCGCTAATTTGTGATCGTGCTCCAAATCACGAGGGTAACTTTCGAAATCTTCGTTTGGACCAAACTGCAGCGGATTGACAAAAATACTCATGACCACAACATCATTTTCCGCTTTTGCTTTTCTTGCTAACGTTAAATGGCCTTCATGAAGATAGCCCATCGTCGGCACGAGTCCGATCGACAGCCCTGCTTTTTTCTTTTCACTGACAATAGCTGTTAATTCTTTTACTTGTTTAATGATAATCATGAACGTGTTCCTCCATATAGCTGAAGTAGTTCTTCTTCTTTCATCGAAAAAGTGTGCTCTGCACTTGGAAACGCCCCTGCTTTCACTTCACGAACGTAAGAGTGAATCGCTGAGGCAATGACTTCACCTGCATCGCCATATGTTTTGACAAATTTCGGTGTGCGCTCGACACCATATTGAATCAGATCATGATAGACAAGAACTTGTCCATCTGTATCAACGCCTGCACCGATGCCAATTACAGGAATTATCAAAGCGCGAGACACTTCTGCGGCTAATTGATGCGGCACACATTCTAACACAAGCATACAGGCTCCTGCCTCTTCCACTTGCTTCGCTTCCTGCAGCAATTTTGTCGCCGCTGATGCGGTTTTCCCTTGAACTTTATAGCCACCTAGTACACCAACTGACTGTGGTGTGAGACCTAAATGGGCCACAGTCGGAACGCCTGCTTGTGTTAACAGACGAATCGTCTCGATCACTTCTCCGCCGCCTTCTAGTTTCACTGCATGAGCGCCTGCTTCTTGAAGCAGTTTTTGTGCCGCTTTCATCGTCTCTTCTTTACTAATGTGGTACGTCATAAACGGCAGATCGGTGACGATAAACGTATCTTTTGCTCCACGCTTCACGGCTTTCGTATGATGAATCATCTCTTCAAGCGTTACAGGCACGGTTGATTCATACCCAAGCACGACCATCCCTAAAGAATCGCCGACTAAAATGACATCTACTTCCGTCTCCTCAGCGTACTTGGCAGAAGGATAATCGTAAGCCGTCAGCATCACAATTTTCTCGCCATTTGCTTTCATGTTTAAAAAATGACTCGTTTGTTTCATTTCCGCTTCCTCCTTTTTTCATCAGAGGAGACGAAACAATAGTCAATAAAAAAAGGGTCCTCTAGACAGAAGGACCCGATTTATCATCAGTAGTTGTTTCGACCCTCTGTCCCTGTCCATTGCGGATCAAGGCAGACTTTCGCGTATTTAATTCACCATAGACTAACAATCTCAATCAGGTGCAGCTCCATTTGATACTGCCCGCATTTATTATAACAAGCTGATCGTTTTTTGACTATTGAAAATGACAAAAAACAGCGGACTACTCCGCTGTTTTATTAATCTCAATATCGGCTGAATAAATATCATGAATCGTTCCTTCATCATCGAGAAGCTTTAGCACGCCTTCTTCTGTGATGCCGAGCGCTTTTCCTTTAATTGTTGCTGTGACAGTACGAGCCGTGATTTGTTTGCCAATCGACACGGCATATCTTTCCCAGCGCTTTTTAATATCGGTAAAGCCGTCCTTCATATACACATGATAGTAGGTTTCGATATTTTTTAATATTTCTTGAACTAACTGCGAACGCGAGATGTGCTCGCCTTTTTCAATTGCCAGTGAAGTCGCAACTTCGGCTAACTCCTCTGGGAACTCTTTCTGATTAGCATTTAAACCGATACCAATAATAATCGAATGAATTTGATCCGCATCGGCCTGTAACTCTGTTAAAATACCAGTAATCTTTTTACCGTTTAACAAAATATCATTCGGCCATTTGATCTCAGGTTGCAACCCTGTCACTTCCATAATCGCTTCCACGATCGCCACCGCTGTAATTAAGGTAAACTGCGGAGCCTTATATGGCGGAAGAGCCGGCTTTAAAATGACACTCATCCAAATACCTGTGTGTTTCGGTGAGTGCCACTCTCTCGCCATCCGCCCACGCCCTGCCGTTTGCTCCTCGGCAATGACGACCGTTCCTTCTTTAAACGGTTCCTGCGCTAATCGATGTGCTTCCTTTTGCGTAGAATCCGTCGTTTCTTTAAAGACAATTTCTTTTCCGAGCCATTCCGTTTGTAAGCCAATTAATAGCTCATTTTCGGTCACTTTATCGGGCTTATGAATAATGCGGTACCCTTTTTTACGAACCGCCTCGAGCTCAAAGCCTTCACTTCTTAGCGCCTCAATATGCTTCCAAATCGCTGTTCGTGAACAACCAACGATTTCAGCCAACGCTTGCCCAGAAACAAATTCCCCATCCGCTTCTGAAAAAGCTTCTAATAATCTTTGTTTCACAGAAGATTGCAAGATTCGAGCCACTCCTTTATCTTTTCTTTCGAATTCTCTATTTTCCGTTCGACGACCGCACATTCAACTTCCGCTAAATATTGCTTCATCCACGGTCCGCCCTTCTCTTGCTTCCAAGCAAGCAAATCTTTCCCGGAAATGGCTAACTCACTAAGCTGTTTAATTGGTAGTTCGGCATACTGTTCGCTCAACTTCTCCACCTCAGCTTCTCGCCCATGAAGAAGAGCATGTACGATTTCTACATCAATAGCGGACTCCATTCCTGCTTCATATAAGAAAAAAGCAGACCAATGATGCGTATCTCTTTTATCTACCAGCTGAAGCGCTCTCGTTACATATTTAATTTTTTGTGCGGGCATGCGCCACTCAGATAAAAACGCTTTTGGAGACGACGGGTTCAATAATCGTAGCAGCAACAGCCACATTTGATTGGAGGATAAAGGATCGATAGAGAAAGAAAGAAGCTTCTCAATCACTGCCTTTTTGTCCGTAAGCCCTGGCAAATAAGTAAGTAACCCTGCCTCCATCAGCACTTCCATGCCGTTATGTTTATTAGCCCCTGCAAACAACTTTTCGATTTCATTCAATTTACGTTCAATCGCAATATGCTGCAGGAGAGAAGCATGCTTTTTTAAAGCAGCTGCGGTGTCGGCATGTAACCCGAAACCGAGCTGACTGACAAAGCGGGCCGCTCGCATCATTCTTAGTGCATCCTCTGAAAACCGTTCACTCGCCTCACCAACCGTTTGAATTTGCTTGTTCACTAACGCTTCTTGACCATTGAATGGATCGATGATGCGTCCTAATCGATCCATAGCGATCGCATTCATCGTAAAATCGCGTCGTTGGAGATCTTCTGTTAACGACCGAACGAACGACACCGTTTCTGGATGGCGGTAATCTTTATAATCCGACTCCGTTCGAAATGTCGTAATTTCATAGCCATCGCCTTTCCAAAGAACGAGCACCGTTCCATGCTCAATCCCAACGTCCACCGTTTTAGCAAACACGGTTTTCACTTCTTCAGGAGTAGCAGAAGTCGCAATATCGACATCACCGATTGGCCGCTTGAGTAAATAATCCCTGACAGCTCCTCCCACATAATACGCCTCGAACCCTGCTTGCTCTAGCTTTTCTAACAAAGGAGCGGATTGTGCAAACACATCTTCATTTTTCATGTTTTTCACCTGCACCATCAAGCAATTGATAGTAAAGCTGCTCGTACTGACCGACAACTTGTTCCGAGCGAAAACGATTGGGAACCGTTTCAAGCGCTTTTTCTTGAAAGCTTTTATACAACCCTTCATCTTTCAGTAGCTTGATGGCTTGTTGGCTCATGTCTTCAATGTCACCTACTTCAGACAAAAATCCATTGACTCCATGCTCGATCACTTCAGGAATGCCGCCAATATTCGTTCCGATGCAAGGCACGCCACAAGCCATTGCTTCAAGCAAGACGAGCCCAAAGCTTTCTTTTTCAGATAACAGCAAGAAAAGATCGCTAATGGAATAGAGCTCTTCTAAGTTATCTTGTTTGCCAAGAAACAAGACGCGATCACGCAACCCTAGCTCAGACACTAAGCTACAAGCAACGGTCATTTCCGGCCCATCACCGACTAGCAATAGTTTCGCAGGAAGCTCTTGCTGAAGGCGAGCAAACACGTGAATAACATCCGGCACGCGTTTCACACTGCGGAAATTGGACACATGCATTATCACTTTTTCCTCTGGAAGAATCTCATATTCCTGACGAAGCCGCTCGGCAGAATCCATCCGACGATACACACGCTCATCGATGAAATTATAGATCGTTTGTATCGTTTGCTGCGGCTTAATCATTTCCATCGTTTGGTTCGCTAATGATTCTGATACCGCCGTAACCGCATCAGATTGTTCAATGCCAAATCGAATCGAGCCTGTCAGAGATGGATCTTCCCCTAACACCGTAATATCGGTGCCATGCAACGTCGTAACGATTTTAATATCGGAATGAGCCATCTGCTTACCGAGAATCGCACACACCGCATGCGGCATCGCATAATGTACATGAATGAGATCCAACTGTTCTCTCGTAATCACTTCCGCAATTTTATTAGCTAACGCAATATCATACGGAGGATATTGAAACACAGAATATTGATTAACATCGACTTGGTGAAAGTAAATGTTATGGTACATTCGGTTTAATCGAAACGGTACGCCCGAAGTGATAAAATGAATTTCATGTCCTTTTTCCGCTAGCAGCTTCCCTAGCTCCGTCGCTACTACCCCCGATCCTCCGACCGTGGGGTAGCAAGTAATTCCTATTTTTAACTTTCTCATATCAATCTCCAATGACATCATTTTCTAATAATAGCGGCTTTAACACTTTAAATCCTTCCGCATAGGACACGCCTACTTCTTTGCCCATCATCCGTTCTCTCGCTTCGACTGCCTCAATATAGCCATTCGTTAACGGCGTTTCTACAGCCCCTTCACCGAGCTGAAATTGACTGCGATAAGCAAGCAAGCTACGTTTCTTTGCCTCAATGTAATCGCTAATATCGATACAAAAATCTGGCGCATGAAAACCATTAATCATATAAAAATAGACATGGTTGACTTTATGAGCAGGCAAGTCATTCGCCGTTATATACTTTCTAATTCCGGCGGAAAACACCGCTTCCTGCACGAGACGAGAGCATTGGCCGTGATCGGGGTGACGATCTTTTTCATACGGAGCAAAAATCACTTTCGGTCGAAAGCGACGAATCACTTCCGCTACTTTTCGAATGGCTTCGTCCGTGATAAATAAGCCTCGATCAGGAAGGCCGAGATTGACACGGGTATTCACTCCTAATATTTCAGCCGCTTCTTTTGCTTCCTGATGTCTCGTTTCAACGGTCCCATTTGAAGAAAGATCTGCTTCCGTTAACTCACAAAAGGCGATTTTTTTGCCCTGTGCGGCATATTTAGCGATTGTGCCTGCCATACCGATCTCAATATCGTCGGCATGGGCACCAAATGCTAAAATATCCACGTCATTTTCCATCATAGCTCAACCTCTTTCCTTCTAAATACCTTAAATCGCCCCGTTCCATTCCTTTAATGAGCATCGTCGCTGTCCCGATATTCGTCGCCAGTGGGACCGCATAAACATCACATAAACGAACTAAAGCAGAAACATCGGGTTCATGAGGCTGAGAGGTCAGTGGATCGCGAAAGAAAAAAACAATGTCCATTTCCTTTCGAGCAATACTTGCCCCAATTTCTTGATCTCCTCCAAGGGGACCTGATTGAAAACAGTGGATCGTTAATCCTGTTCTTTCGGCAATTTTCCGACCCGTTGTTCCTGTCGCAAACAAATCATATTGCTCAAACACTTGGCGATGATCAGCCACAAATTCAATCAGATCGTCTTTTTTCTTATCATGGGCAATTAACGCGACTTTCATAAACACCCTCCAAATTAATCAATAATATGTTCCATTCCGTAAATAAGCGTCTGGACATTCATCACCGTCTCTACACACACTTTCACACCAGACATAAAGGATGCACGGTTATAAGAATCATGGCGAATCGTTAACGTTTGACCGTCTGCTCCAAACATTACTTGCTGGTGAGCAATCAATCCTGGCAAACGAACGCTATGAATATGCATGCCATCCATGTTAGCCCCGCGAGCACCTGGCATCGTTTCCTTTTCATCCGGATGACCTTGCTCTTTCGCTTGTCTTACTTGACTCATCATTTGCGCCGTTTTTAACGCTGTTCCTGATGGCGCATCTAATTTTTGATCATGATGCAGTTCGATAATTTCCACATCTTGAAAATATTTCGCCGCCATTTCCGAAAACTTCATCATTAAGATCGCACCGATCGCAAAGTTTGGCGCAATAATACAGCCAAGCCCTTTTTCTTCTGCTAATGCCGTTAATTCTTTCAGCTGTTCATCGGTAAATCCTGTCGTTCCTACCACGGGACGAATATTGTTTTGTAACGCTGTTTTTGTATGTACATAACCTGTTTCTGGCGTTGTTAAATCAATTAATACATCTGCTTGCTTTTCGCTAAAGCATTGATCAATATCGACATAAACGGGAACATCTACTCCTTGAAATCCTTCGATCTCGCTTAATAATTGGCCATCGTATTTACGATCAAGCACTGCAACTAGTTGAAAGTGCTCCGTCTCCTGTACCATCTTCACTGCTTCTTTCCCCATTCTTCCACGCGGGCCTGCAATTATTACTTTAATTGTCTCCATTATTGTTCCTCCTCTTTCTTCGTCCAACGATCTTTATCTCTCGTATTGAATTTCTCCATCACTCGTTCATGAGCCGTTTGTAAATCAATATTTAACGAATTGGCTAAACAAGTAATGACAAACTGTACATCCCCTAGTTCTTCCTCAATCGTTTTCGGCTGCTCCGTCGATTTTTTCGGCTTTTCCCCGTAATGATGATTGATTTCGCGGGCTAATTCACCGAGTTCTTCTGTCAATCTCGCCATCATCGCTAGCGGGCTGAAATACCCTTCCTTAAATTGACCGATGTAGTCATCGACCTCTTTTTGCATCTCTTTCAATGTCTTATCCATCTACTTCCCTGCTTTCTATATACTCTTTTTTATGTTAGCTAATTCTATCCTTCCTGACAATGAATTTATCCGTTTCAATCGGTAGGATATTGTCGAAAAGCTAGCCGTTCTATATAATGACAAGTACCGGCGCAAAAAACAGAGTTTTCACACAAAGGGGGACACACCATGTTGTTTGGGATGAAATTGAAAAATATTTTTTTTATTTTATTAGGAAGTGCGATCTTCGCCTTCGGACTCGTTCATTTTAATATGCAAAATAATTTAGCAGAAGGCGGGCTGACAGGGATCACATTATTATTATACAGTTTGTATGGCATCGATCCTTCCTATTCGAACTTACTTTTAAATATTCCTTTATTTTTTATCGGATGGAAGCTATTAGGGCGCACTCCTTTTTTATACACACTAATCGGAACCGTAAGTCTTTCCGTCTTTTTATGGATTTTTCAAAAAATCCAATACCCCATTCCCCTTCATGATGATCTATTTTTAGTGGCTCTCTTTGCAGGGGCTTTTATCGGTGTAGGGCTTGGCATCATCTTCCGTTACGGTGGAACAACGGGAGGCGTAGATATTATCGCTCGACTGGCTCATAAATATTTTCATATCAGCATGGGAAAAACAATGTTTGCCTTTGATGCGATCGTTATTACGGCATCGTTATTAACCTATATTGATTACCGAGAAGCGATGTACACTTTAGTTGCCGTCTTCGTTGGGGCCAGAGTGATTGACTTCATGCAAGAAGGAGCCTATTCCGCAAGAGGGGCGATGATTATCTCCAACCATCACAACGAAATTGCGGACAAAATTTTAAAAGAAATGGAACGAGGCGTCACGGTGTTACAAGGACACGGCTCGTTCACGAAAGAAAAACGTCCGGTGCTATACTGCGTTGTCGGCAAAAACGAAATCGTCCGCTTAAAAAACATTATCGCATCTGTTGACCCTCATGCCTTCGTCTCCGTCACCATCGTCCACGACGTACTAGGAGAAGGCTTCACACTAGATGAAAACAAACAACCGATCGAAGTGTAAAATGAAATGCGGAAGGCGCTAACTTAGGAGCAAAAATAAAGCAGTCAACCTCCTCGGTTGACTGCTTTTATTTATTAATCATCATTTTGCATGCCTGTATATACGAGCACTAGGCGAACTAATTCCAGCACGGCTACAGCTGTAGCGGCTACATACGTCATCGCCGCAGCGTTTAATACTTTGCGTGCTTCTCTCTCTTCGTCATTGCGAATGATACCAGAAGAGACGATTTGATCCATCGCTCGCGAGGAAGCGTTAAATTCGACCGGGAGCGTTACGACTTGGAACAGCACTCCAAAAGCCATTAAAATAATTCCTAATAGCATCATGCCAGATAAATTGGCAAAAATTCCGATCATAATGAAAATCCAAGACATATTCGATCCGATATTCGCAACAGGAACTAACGCATGGCGGAAACGAAGAAAAGCATAACTCTCTGCATCTTGAATCGCGTGACCAACTTCATGAGCAGCGACAGCTGCACCAGCGATCGAATGTTCATGATAATTATGAGAAGACAAATGTACTGTCTTTGTCATCGGGTTATAATGATCACTTAAAAAACCTCTTGTTTCTACTACTTGCACATGATACAGCCCATTGTCATCTAAAATTTTTCTAGCGGCTTGAGCACCATTAATTCCAGTAGAAACCGGTACTTTTGAATATTTCTTGTACGTTCTTTTCACTTTTAGTTGTGCCCAAATTGGTACAATAATCAATAGTAAAAAGTAAAAGATATAGCCCATAGTGTAATTTTTACCCCCATAAGTAAATGAATGATGTTAATTCTATTTTATCTGGAATGTTTGTTTTTTTCAATGATTAGGCTTATTTCGTGTTTCTTCCTTTTGTCCTTTATATTTTCTCCAGCCGACATAAGATAATGTAGTAATAATAATTCCACCTGTCATGCTAATCACCCAGCCAAGTGACGGTTGAATCACTTCTTCCTTTCCTTTTTCATAAAAGATCGCTTGTACTTCCTTCTCCAACTGCTCAATCTCACCCGTTTCTGATTGAGTAGCTAAAATATCATCTCGATAGTAATCAACATAGCGCACTCGTTCGTCTAACAGCTGTAATTGAGTAGCAGCTACGTCTACTTGCAAGCTTGGTTTCAGCATCTCATAATTGGATAAAAACACATTTAACGTTTCATGAAATTGCATCGTATCTAGCTGGGCGGAGGATTGCTTTAACGCTTGCAATGAAGACATCACCGGTTCCTCCATTTGTGTCCACAATGGCGTGCCAGTTGAACTGATCGCATTGACAGCTAAGCGAAAAGAAGTCATTGCTACTAAGCATTGCTGCTCTTTTCCATCTGGTTGTTCAATCAGCGGAAGCGCTTCAGCAAACACACTCTCAATAACGAACCATTCTTCTGGTGATGCCAAGCGATCATCCTCTTGAAGAACGAGATATTCCTTTTCAAATTGACGCATCAATGCGTGAGCTTGCTCGTAACGACCTGCTTGTGTAAATTGTAAAGCTTGCTCAGCGATCGTATCTAACGTAAGAAGGCGAGAATTCATCATTTCCGCCTGAGTAGAAATAGGTAACATAAAAAGGAAAAAAACTATGAACAATCGTCTCAATTTATTCATCTCTCTCCCTCCTCAATCCTGCTTATAATATATGCAAGGAAACAAGAAACGAGAAGAGGAGAATGGCAACATCAAATTTTACCGGGAAACTCCCATTTCAAACGTTGCGCTCTTACGCCAACATACCAAGCAATGAAAATAGAAAGAAGGCTCAACCAAAATGTAAAATAGCCAATTTCTTGAATGTACAAGTTCAATTGAGAATAAATAGGATATTGCATAAACACATAATCAATGATTTCGTTATGTAACGTCCAAACAGCCGCAACAACTAATTGCCACCATTTGATTCGATAAAATGGGGCATATAATAACCCCTGAACCGCCATCCCAAGGTGTGAAGCCATTAACATATATCCTTCCCAAGGCAAATCACCACTCACTTTTAGCGTCAATATATTCATAATGACCGCCCAAATCCCATATTTAAATAAAGTAATGATCGCCAATGCCTGAAACAAGCCCCAATGCTTTTTGAATAAAAAACCAACTAAAACGATCACAAAAAATAAACTAGCTGTTGGACTATCCGGAACGAAAGGAATAAAATACCACTCTGTTTGTTGAAGCTGTGATCCATACCAAATGTAGCCATAAATGGTTCCCAAAATATTAATAATCAATAACATCCACAAAAACGATCGATTCGTTAATCCCCAATATAAATAGCGCAAATAACCACCTCCATCGCTATTATATACGAAAAAAAGATGCCCCGTACAATACGGAACATCTTCTTTCATTATTTCGCTTCTAAAGTAGAGATGAATTCAGCCATTTTCGCTAAATCTTCATCGTTTCCTTTATACATGCCGGCTGGCATAGCACCACGGCCTTCTTTAGCGATTTTGGAGATTTCTTCAGGGCTCAACCCTGTTCCAACTAATGTTGGTCCAGCAGCTCCACCCGCCATCGTATCTCCATGACAGTTAATACAACCATTTTCTTGATAAATCGTGTAGCCTTCCGCTGTTTTATCAATATCAGCTTCTGCTTTAATTTCCCCTTGAGCTTTCGCTGCTTCCCAGTCATGGTTTACAACTGACTCCCAAGTTAAGAAAACGATTGATGCTAAAGCTAATAACATGAAACCTGTTGCAAATGGACGCTTTAACGGACGACGTTCTGGTCCACGGTCAATAAATGGAGCTAGTAATAGTCCTCCAAAGGCAAGACCTGGAATAACGAAGGCGCCAATTACGTTGTATGGTCCAGATGCATAAGTGTATTTTAACAATTGATAAAGAAACAAGAAATACCAGTCTGGAAGTGGAATATATCCTGTATCCGTTGGATCCGCAACACGCTCAAGCGGAGACGGATGCGCGACCGTTAAACATAAATAACCAATTAAGAAAACAGCACCTACCATCCACTCTTTTAATAAAAAGTTCGGCCAAAATGCCTCTGTTTTCCCTGGGTATTCCGAATAATCTTTTGGAATATTCGGTTTACGTTCAGCCGGGATACGCGAATCACCAACGAACTTCATCCCTTTTCCACGATGCATAGCGTTCCCCTCCTTTTATAAAGATACAAATCAAGTCGATTAGTTGTTGAATTTTACAATGGGCCAGAGATCCCTTGTTTACGAATCATAACGAAGTGAGCTCCCATTAAACCAAGCAACGCTGCTGGTAAGAAGAACACGTGAATCGCAAAGAAACGAGTAAGCGTCTGCGCCCCGATAATATCAGGGTGACCGGCAAGCAATGTCTTGACTTGCGCCCCGATAAACGGTGTCGCCGCCGCAATTTCAATACCTACTTTTGTCGCAAATAGCGCTTTCATATCCCACGGTAATAAATAGCCTGTGAAACCTAATCCAAGCATAACGAAGAAAATTAATACTCCGACCACCCAGTTTAACTCACGAGGCTTTTTGTATGCGCCTTGGAAGAACACGCGTAACGTATGTAAGAAAATCATAACGATTACTAAACTCGCACCCCAATGATGCATACCGCGAACGATCATTCCGAAAGCAACTTCATTTTGTAAATAATATACGGATTCCCAAGCATTTTTAATATCAGGTACATAGTACATTGTTAAAAACATACCTGATAAAATTTGAATAACTGTTACGAAAAACGTTAATCCACCGAAGCAGTAAACGAACGCAGAAAAGTGATGCGCAGGGTTTACGTGCTCAGGTACTTCGTGATCAGCGATATCGCGCCACATTGGCGTAATATCTAAACGCTCATCAACCCAATCATAAATCTTGTTAAGCATGTATTACGCCTCCTTTACACGATATTATTCGGTTTCGGCTTACCAATCTGAAGGAAACCATCTTTCACTTTTGTTGGATACACATCCAACGGTTTAGTTGGTGGAGTTCCTGGTACGTTGTTACCATTCTTCTCATACAACCCATTATGGCATGGGCAGAAGAATTGATTCTTGTGATCATTACCTTCCCAGTTGACCGTACAGCCTAAGTGTTTACATACTGGTGAAAGAGCGACAATTTCTCCCTTATCATCTTTGTAAACCCAAGCTGTTTGTGTTACTTCGGATACATACCATGCATCCTTTTGTTCGTAAGAGAAGTCGACACGTGTTGGAGTTTTACTTAATTCATCCACCTTTTGCTTCGTTGCATGGTATTCGCCTTTGGCACTACCCTCTAATACTGGATCGACTGCAAAACGCACCATCGGCATTAGCATACCCGCCGCCATAAAACCTCCTACTCCCGTGAGAGTGTAGTTAAGGAATTGACGTCTTGATACCCTTTGTTTGCTCATTCTTTTCCCCCCTCTATCGTAAGGTCTGTCCATTATGGACATAAAATAATCGCACAAACATAAACTAGGACATAATTATGATAATCTAAACTTGATTTCTGGTCAATATGATAGTGCTTTAAAAACTCTAAACAATGTGACGTTTTTCTGAAAAATCACTAAATTCGTTGCCATTTCTGTACAATGATATTGACAAATTGCTTCGCTTGTTCTTCTATTAAAGAATACTTATAAGAG
The DNA here is from genome assembly GCF_002797375.1 of Bacillus sp. FJAT-42315. Taxonomy (GTDB): domain Bacteria; phylum Bacillota; class Bacilli; order Bacillales; family Domibacillaceae; genus Bacillus_CE. The sequence continues at coordinate 1,694,445 of NZ_KZ454941.1, read as the reverse complement.
TCCTCCATATGCTCTAACGGAACAGATGGCACCCAAATGAGCGTCCCTTCTATCTGATCTTCTACGAGCTTCCAATCGCTATCGGATGTGAAGAAAAATGTATGCTTGAAGCCTGCACGGTCAAATTCATTCGCCCATTCATTAATCGCTGCTACTTTCTCTTCTCCGCTTTGCTTTTTCATATAAGAAACTGGTGGAACAAGAAGAATTCTTCCCTTAAATTGCTTTTCTAATAACATGGTCAACAACTGAATAAATTCATACTGAGAAGCAGCTTGCTTCATATCCGGCTCAAAAGAAATCGGGACAAGCGGCACGATGACAGTATCAATATATTCCTTTTGCTGTTGAAACAGTTCCGTGTCTTTTCCATTCCAATTCATCATCATTCACCTCGTTTCCATCATATCATGACAGCTAGTATAGAGCCACCTTCCCCAAACAAAAATAACCCTTTGCCCGGGTGAGCAAAAGGTTATTTTAATTGATTTAATCTTTCCGTTAGCTGTAGAAAACGCTCTTTATCTTGCGTGTCAAGCGCCTCGTCAATCTCTTGAAGGAGTCGCTCTTTTTGAAAGTGATAAATACTATCTTTTAAAAATTTCTCGGCTAACGCTTTATCCTTTTCCGTAATTCGCAAATTCCTTGGCATAAACGGATTTTCTTCTAATACGGCTGCATATTGGTGAGAAGTATTAGACCCTCTAAACTTCAACTCAATGTATATATTCTCTTCTTTGTTTAAGCGAATATCATGAAAAGATTTCTCGGCATCCGTTGTCATAATATTTTCTTTAAAAAACCGAAATGGCGCGCTATCTACGCAATGCGTGGACATCACCATTCCTCTTGGGCAATATTGGGCGTCATCAACAAAATGAACCTTCTCCATTAACTGATCATGGCTCATTAAATAATTTAAGATCCAAACAGACTCTCTTCTCTTTAACTGATAATGATTTAAAAACCAGCGGATAAAATCTTTTTTCTCATGAACAGATACAGGGGCAGCCATCAATAAATCCCTCCTCTGCAAACAATAATAGTAGCCTGTTAATCCCTCAACCGTTCGATTAGTGACAGCCATTCTTCATTCGTTGGGTCCGTTTTCAACAGTTCAGTAAAGATCTGCCACGCTTCCTTTCGCCTTCCTTCTTCCATTAGGAAATAACCATACTCCTCCAAAAACAAATGATTCATGTTAAAGAAATTATATGCTTCCTCATAACATTTTAATGCCTGATCATAGCTTTCCATGCCATGATACGCTTTTGCTTCATCCCAAATAAACTGAGGGTCTGCTTCCCCTTCTTTTTTAAGCAGAGCTGATATTTCCAACACTTCTTCATAGCGCTCCTGATGTAATAGAAGTTTATTTAGTGTTAAACCAGCCTCTGAATACTCTGGATCTAGCGCCAACGCTTCCCGGAAATAGCCCTCCGCTTCTTGTTCTTTAGCAAGCTTTAAGCTTAGCTTTCCAGCGATAAAGAATAGCTCCTTATGAAACTCATCGTGGCTAATCCCCTCTTTCGCCACCTCAAGCCCTTTCTCAAGCTCTTCCTCTCGCTCATACGCTCTTGCTAAATATAAATAAATCGAATGGTAATCTGGGTCTAAAGCCTTCACTTCATTAAATTTCTCAATCGCTGTTCGATCATGTCCCGCCTGAAATGCAGTAAACGCATACCCAAATAACGTGTTAATCTCTATTTTGTGATCAAGTGCTTGCTCATAATGATAGAGGCTGTCCTCAAATGCCCCACCAGCACTTAATGCCTCCGCCAGTCGTTGATGAATAGAGACACCTGCAATGACCTCTTCCTCAAGAGCGAGCAATTCACGATAGTTCTTAATCGCTTCAAGGAACTTACCTTGTTCAAGATACAATTCGGCTAACGCAAATTGAATCACCGGCTCATCAGGAAGTATTTGTTTTGCCTTTAGTAGCTTTTGTTCACTGACTTCATATAAACCTTGCATTTGATATAAGTCCGCTAACAGCAACAACGATCGTGGAAAAAACTCGTCTGATTCATCCATTTGATCTAATTGAAGCATCGCCTCTTCTTCTTCATCCATCTCGACAAGCACTTCAGCTAACAATACCCGTAACTCCCCTTCACTTGGGTATTTTTTCAGCAGTCCTTCATACAATTCCTTCGTCTCATTTAGAAATCCTAAATGATACAGCTGCTCAGCGAGACTATATTTCTCGTCATCAGATGAAAAAGTGAGTACCTTTTTAAATAGCGATTGAGCTTGCCTCTCATTTCCTTGTTGTAAACAATCCATCATTTGTTGTGCATAAGACATATGTTCGAACCCTTTCTTTTCTTCAGCCTTTCATCCTTTTTACAAGATAAGCAGCAGCTTGTTTTCTTTTCTATGATACATAAATTCTCCACATTAATAAAATTTCCTTCTTCATCGCGAAAAGGAGCTGATAAATTCATATTCAGCTCCCCACCTTTATTGAATTAAACTCGTTAAATCCTCAAAAAACTGCGGATAAGATACGGCAATGGCCTCAATATTTTCAATCGTAACTGAACCGGAGGCAATTAGCGAGGCAACAGCGAGCATCATCCCGATCCGATGATCACCGTAAGACGTAACGTGCCCGCCTGTCAGCGACTGGTTTCCATGAATAATCATTCCGTCCTCCGTCGCTTCCACCTTTGCTCCAAGCTTTGTTAATTCATTAACGACCGCGTCAATTCGGTTCGTTTCTTTCACTTTTAGCTCCTCTGCATCTTTAATAACCGTCTTGCCTGATGCTTGAGTCGCCAGCAAAGCGATAATCGGAATTTCATCAATTAATCTAGGAATTAAGTCGCCGCCAATTTCCACCCCGTGTAGCTCAGAAGTGCGAATAATGACCGTACCAATTTCTTCACCTTTGGATTCCTCTAATATGACTTCCATGTTGGCGCCCATTTTTTCCATCACATCAATAATACCTGTTCTCGTAGGGTTTAAGCCGACATTTTTTAATGTAATTTCACTGTTTGGCGCAATCGCACCAGCAACTAGGAAAAAGGCCGCTGAAGAAATATCTCCTGGTACGTAAATATCGGTCCCTTTAAACGATTGACCACCTGTTACGATGATCTCATTGTCGCGTCGTGTAATCTTTCCACCAAACTGTTCAATCATTTTCTCTGTATGATCGCGAGTCGGAAGTGGCTCGGTAATAACCGTCTCTCCGTTTGCTTGCAAACCAGCAAAAATAATCGCTGATTTCACTTGAGCACTAGCCATCGGCAACTCATAATGCATCGCTGTTAACGTCGTTCCTTGCACCGCTAAAGGAGTGAATCGTCCATCTTCGCGCCCAGAAATTTGTGCTCCCATAT
>NZ_KZ454941.1:1643215-1691079 GCF_002797375.1 Bacillus sp. FJAT-42315 | reverse complement strand
TCCACCCCGTGTAGCTCAGAAGTGCGAATAATGACCGTACCAATTTCTTCACCTTTGGATTCCTCTAATATGACTTCCATGTTGGCGCCCATTTTTTCCATCACATCAATAATACCTGTTCTCGTAGGGTTTAAGCCGACATTTTTTAATGTAATTTCACTGTTTGGCGCAATCGCACCAGCAACTAGGAAAAAGGCCGCTGAAGAAATATCTCCTGGTACGTAAATATCGGTCCCTTTAAACGATTGACCACCTGTTACGATGATCTCATTGTCGCGTCGTGTAATCTTTCCACCAAACTGTTCAATCATTTTCTCTGTATGATCGCGAGTCGGAAGTGGCTCGGTAATAACCGTCTCTCCGTTTGCTTGCAAACCAGCAAAAATAATCGCTGATTTCACTTGAGCACTAGCCATCGGCAACTCATAATGCATCGCTGTTAACGTCGTTCCTTGCACCGCTAAAGGAGTGAATCGTCCATCTTCGCGCCCAGAAATTTGTGCTCCCATATTTTTCAACGGAACAACTACTCGATCCATCGGACGTTTTGCAATCGATTCATCGCCAATTAACACCGAATGAAACGGTCTACCCGCTAAAATACCTAGCAATAATCTAGTTGTTGTCCCAGAGTTCCCAGCATCTAAAATATCAACAGGCTCTTTCAACCCATCCCAGCCGTTTCCGTGAACAATGATTTCTTCTTCCGTTTCCTCAATTTGAACACCAAGCTTTCGGAAGATATCAATCGTACTTAAACAATCCGCTCCCTTTAAAAAATGGCGAATCGTCGTTCTCCCTTCTGCTAACGCACCGAACATCACTGAGCGATGGGAAATGGATTTATCTCCCGGTACTTCCAGCGTTCCTTGTAGCACAGAATTTGTTAACTTCAACTCGATCTCTTTCTCTTTCATCTATACCACACCCTTTTAGGCTAAATATAAGTCGTAATTGGTTTGCTTTTCAATACAGCTCATCGCCCGCATGCGATCTTTATCATTTTGAAAGCTGATCACAAGCACTCCAAATACATCTTCACGCGTTTCTAAAATACGAATATTCGTGATACTAATTCGTTCTTCTGCTAAATAAGCCGTTATCTCAGAAATGATCCCCGGATAATCAGGAACATCGACATATAAGTCATAAAAGGCTGGAATCGCTCCCAGCGATTGAGCAGGAAGCTGATCGCGAAAATCTTTCGCTTGATGGAAATAATCGAACAAATCCGTTGCCTTTTCTTCCTTCAACATGTCGATCACTTTATTCATTTCTACTTGCCAATTTTCTAACAGCTCCAGAAGAACTTCCTTATTATGTAAAGAAATATCTTTCCACATTTCCGGGTTAGATGACGCAATGCGTGTAATATCTTTAAATCCACCTGCTGCTAATCTTGAAACAAGCGAATTCTGATCGTTATAGCTTTCCGCCTGATGAACAAGCGATGCTGCTACAACGTGAGGGAAATGGCTAACAACACCGGTCAATTCATCATGATCCTCTGCTGATAATTCAATGATTTTCGCCTTCGTTCCCTCTAACCATTTCTTTAAAATAGCTAATTGCTTTTCATCTACATCCGTACTTGGCGTCAATAAATAAAAGGCATTTTCAAATAAATGCTCCTTCGCTGCGGCGACACCACTTTTATGAGAACCAGCCATCGGATGACCACCAATGAAGGTAATCCCTTGGTTTAGTAACGCTTGGGCACAGGTCATAATTTTCTTCTTCGTACTGCCCGTGTCGGTGACGATCACATGCTCTTTTAAGCGAAAGTTCATCAATTCACGAATCATTTCTTCCGTTTGAATGACAGGCACGGCCAAAATAATTAAATCGGCCTGTTCCGCTCCTGCTTGAAATGATGGGGCGCTTTGATCAATGACATGAAGCGCCTCTGCTAACCCCATTTCTTGAGGGCGGATATCAAAGCCAATAACCGTTGCTTGCGGATGAGATGTTTTGATACTTTTCGCAAGAGAGCCACCAATCAGTCCTAAACCGGCAATAAACACGTTTCCTCTCATGATTTACACCTACTATCTTATAACTGTTTCCGTTAAAAAGCTTTTCATCGCTTGCATAACGCCTTCGTTTTCCTCTTTCGAACCGACTGTCACTCTCACAAATGTCGGAAATCCGAGCGCTTGACCTGAACGAACAATATAGCCTTTTTTCATTAAGTATTCAAATAATACATCACTGTCACATTGAAAGTCGATTAAGATAAAATTTCCTTGGGAAGGATAATAAAATAGACCTTCCTCTTGGCAAAATTGATAAAATTGCTCCAATCCTTTACGGTTTTCCGCTCGACATGTATCGATAAATGCTTGATCCGAAAGTGCAGCTACCGCGGCTCCTTGTGCCAATGTATTGACATTGAACGGCTCGCGTACAGGCTCTAATCGTTGAATCATTTCTTCAGAACCAAAACCGTAGCCGACACGGAAGCTAGCTAAACCATATGCTTTTGAAAATGTTCTAGTCACTAATACATTCGAATAGCGTTGAATAATGTCTAGAGCATCATAATAATCATCCGCCACTACATATTCATAATACGCTTCATCTAATACGACTAACACATCTTCAGGCACTTGATCTAAAAAGTTGATGAGCGCCTCTTTCGTTAAATGAACACCTGTCGGATTGTTAATGCTACAGAGCCAAACGACAGCTGTTTGATCATCCATCGCCGCTCTCATCGCCGCTAAATCGTGAGCGCCGTCCACAAGTGGAACTTCCCTTACTTCCGCTCCATCCACAACGGCATTATGACGGTACTGAGAAAACGTCGGAGTCGCCATCACCGTATTTTTCCCCGGCTCAAGCAACGAACGAGAGACGATTTGCAGAATTTCATCCGATCCATTTCCGAAAATGAATTGCTTTTCATTCAATTCTAGCTGCTCACTAAGAGCTGTTCGTAAAATCGTCGTATAGCCATCCGGATAAATCGCAAAAGACTTCGCATATGATTGTACCCATTCTTGTACTTTGCTTGATGAACCAAAAGGATTCTCATTTGAAGCTAATTTCACAATCTTTTCTAAACCGAACTGTTTTTTCACCTCTTCAACAGAACGACCCGGTTGATACGCTTTTAAATGAACGATTTGATCTTTCCACTTCATAACTACCCCTCCGCTATGTTAATGATTTTGCTTTTGTAAGTCAGGGCGCAAACTGATGGCCTGCTCTAGATAAATATGCTTCACTTCTGATTGAGTCAGTTTCGTATTCACATGCATCATCACACGTATACACTTTGCTAAACTTCCTGGCACCGGAATTTCCTTCATGCACATCACTGGTACATAGCTCCAGCCATCAAAACGCCTTAACGCCTTCGCCGGAAAAACGGCGGCAAGATCTTCTGTCACTGAAATAAAAACAGAACATACATCGTCCGGTTGTAGCTCATTCTCGACAATCATCTCTCGCAAAAGCTTTTCCGTTGCGTCCGTCATTTCTATTTCATCATTCGCTGTTACTGTTGTAGCTCCCCTTATCCCCCTAATCATCTCATCATTTCCTTCCTTACTAATTGGTCCGTTTCTCGTAATTCCATCGTGCTTACTTCACAAATCACCGGTTTTCCGACCGCTTCTAACAGAACGAAGCGAATATGTTCACCGATCGTTTTCTTGTCTCTTTTCATTAAATGATGGAGCTCCTCAAATGAAAACGATGCATTTAAATCTAAGCGATAACCTAGATTCTGTAACCATTGGCAAAACTCTTCTAGACGAAACGCTAAGCTCGTTTTTTGCTGGCTAAGAGAAAGAGCGTATACCATTCCGGCGGCAACCGCCTCTCCGTGAGTGACCTTCCCATAACCTAAAGCCGCCTCTAGCGCATGACCATACGTATGACCAAAGTTTAAATAAGCACGAATGCCTTGTTCTCTCTCATCTTCACCAACAATCTTCCCTTTAATTTCAATGCCTCTTTCTAAACAATAGGCAAGGAAGTCTGCTGTCAAATCATCCAGATGTGTCACCTTCGTCATGATCTCGTGTAAAAATGTTGGGTCTGCGATTAACGCATGCTTAATGACTTCAGCAAATCCAGAACGCACCTCATGCTCAGGCAACGTCTGCAAAAACTGTGTATCATAGAGAACCCCTTCTGGCTGATGGAAGTGACCTATCATATTTTTACCTAACGGATGATTGATTGCTACCTTTCCGCCAACAGCACTATCATGAGCTAAAATCGTTGTTGGAATTTGCACAAAGCGAATGCCACGCATAAAGCTTGCTGCTACATAGCCAGCTAGGTCGCCTGCTGCTCCCCCGCCAAAAGCGAGAATACAAGATTTTCGGTCCAGCCCTTTTTCGAGCGCGAACGTTAAACACGCCTCGAATGTGGCAAATGATTTCGCCGCTTCTCCCTTAGGAACGGTTAACCATTCGTAAGGGACGTTTGACGGGATCGACTTCTTTAATATTTCTCCATGAAGAACAGCGACATGTTCATCCGCAATGACCAAAATTTTTGTCGTTTCATGAAGAGGACCTTGAAACAACTCTACTAATTTAGTTAATGCCCCTTCTCCGACGTACACGGGATACGTCTTATTCGGCATTTCGATCATTAATTGCCGCATTCTCAAAACTCCTTTGCATAGCGTTTTGATTCTTCTACAGAAGCAATGAGCGTCTCCATGCGATCACTGTAAAATTGGCTAACAAGCGCCGAAGCTAATTCCCAAGCAACAGCAGCTTCTGCTACAACAGCAGCTGCTGGTACCGCACAGCTATCGGAACGCTCAATACTTGCCGTGAATGGCTCTTTCGTATCAATGTCGACACTTTCTAGCGGCTTATAAAGCGTTGGAATTGGCTTCATCACTCCGCGAACGACAATCGGCATTCCGTTTGTCATGCCGCCTTCAAAGCCACCTAAGCGATTCGTTTTACGGTAGTAACCCTTCTCTTTCGTCCAAGCAATCTCATCATGCACTTCACTACCAAACCGTTCAGCTGCTTCAAAGCCGATGCCAAATTCCACCCCTTTAAAGGCGTTAATGCTAACGATCGCTCCAGCAATTTTAGCATCTAGTTTTTGATCATAATGAACGTAGCTTCCAACACCGACCGGCATCCCTTCGACAATCACTTCAACAATTCCGCCAATGGAATCGCCATTTTTCTTAGCATCATCAATCGCCTGCATCATTTGCTTTTCTGCTTCAGGATCTAGACAACGAACTGGTGAGTCCTCACTCTGTTGTTGAATTTGCTCAATCGTTTCTACATCCGTTGACTTTGCTTTAATTCCTCCAATTTCAACGACGTGGGAAGCAATCTCGATCCCTAGTACCTTTAATAGCTTCTTAGCTACTGCTCCAGCCGCTACTCTCACTGTCGTTTCACGCGCGGACGATCGCTCTAGCACATTCCTCATATCGCGATGACCATATTTAATTCCACCGTTTAAATCCGCATGTCCAGGACGCGGGCGAGTAATTTGACGCTTTACTTCTTCCTCTTCATTTTCGTCTAGCGGCTCAATCCCCATAATTTTTGTCCAATGCTTCCAGTCATCATTTTCAACTACTAACGAGACTGGCGAACCAAGTGTGTATCCATGACGCACTCCACTTTTAATGCTGACTACATCTTTCTCAATTTGCATTCTACGACCTCGTCCATGACCTTTCTGACGACGGCTTAGCTCAATATTAATATCCTCTGCCAAAAGCGGCATCCCGGCAGGTAGCCCTTCTATAATTGTCGTTAACTGTGGTCCGTGTGATTCCCCTGCTGTTAAATATCTCATTTCACTTTCTCCCTTCAACTCGTTAAAGCGGTTATGTAACACTATAACACATTTTTTGAAAATTTCCATACACTTATGTACTTTTTGAGATTTTACCATAACTACCGATGTATTTGTCACAATTCATGATATTTTCAAAAAAATTATTCATATATAAGAATAGAGACCTAAAAATATAGGTCTCCATGTTCCTTAACATATTAAATTCTCATAGCATGTTGTGATCTTTGGTAAAAGAACGTATCCTCCACTTCAAATCCGTATTCATTCGGGTTGAAAATTTGCTCCGTACTCCCAACAAATAGCACTCCGCTAGGCTTTAATGCTTGATTAAATTTATGGTATAGCTGATCTTTTGCTTCCTCTGTAAAATAAATCATGACATTGCGACAAATAATTAAGTCAAAATTGGAATCGAAACGGTCGGACAATAAATTTTGTTGTTTAAATGTCACCGTCCGCTTAATTTCATCCGTCACTTTAAAAAAGCTTCCTTCTCGCGTGAAATACTTCTCTTTCATTTCTTTCGGAACTTCCGCGAGTGACCGCTCAGAATAGACACCGATTTTCGCTTTTTGAAGCGCATTTTGATCCAAATCGGTCGCTAAAATCGAGATTTGAGATAACGGCATAAATTTCGATAACACCATCGCTGTTGTATACGGTTCTTCCCCTGTCGAACAAGCCGCACTCCACACTTTCAGCTTTTTATTAGAGGCAAGTAAACGAGGGAATATCTTCTTTTCTAACACTTCCCATCGCTTTGCATTGCGATAAAATTCAGAGACATTGATCGTCATTCGATCTAAAAATTCATTAAAAATCTCTTGATCACGATTCATCGCTTCAAAAAACTCTTTAAATGAGCGAAATCCCCTTTTTTCGTATAAGGAAGTTAATCGTCTCTTCATTTGCGCCTCTTTATACAAGCTGAGATCAATGCCTGTTTTCCGATTGATTTGCTGAATAAACTCTTGGTAGTCGCCCATCTCCTATTTCCTCTCCCTATTGAATAATTGGCATAAATTGTAGTTCTTTTGTCTTATTATATCGTAACATCGAAGTAGCACAATAGCTGTTTTGGACAAATATAAAAAACACTGCCCGTAGACAGTGTTTTAAATAGCAATTAGTAGATCCACTCATTTACTGGTTTGCTGTAAGTCGTTAATTCTTCTTCTTTGAAGAAAATCGCGATTTCTCTTTCTGCGCTTTCTGGAGAGTCAGAACCATGGATAATGTTTTTACCAACAGTGATACCGAAGTCGCCACGGATTGTTCCTGGAGCTGCATCTTTCGGGTTAGTTGCACCCATCATTTGACGAGCTGTCGCAATCACATTTTCACCTTCCCAAACCATTGCAAACACTGGGCTTGAAGTGATGAAGTCTACTAATTCACCGAAGAAAGGACGCTCTTTATGCTCTGCATAATGTTGTTCAGCTGTTTCTTTAGAAACGCTCATTAATTTCGCTCCAACTAGTTGGAAACCTTTTTGCTCAAAACGAGCAACGATCTCACCAATTAGTCCTCTTTGTACGCCGTCTGGCTTAACCATTAAGTATGTTTTTTCCATTATAGTCACTCCTATTTTATGTAAGTTTATTTAAAAATAATGAATCCTTCAAAATAGTAACATTGATTGCTCAACTTGACAATGTTTTCGTCAAAAAACTAGTATTTTCGCTTGCCGATATATTTGGCGATATCGCGCAATGCTTTTTTATTGCGATTAGAAGGTAGTTCCTTCAATATGTCTAATGCCCGATTTAAATAGCGCTGACTCAATGCATGCGAACGTTCAATCGCATCACTTCGTTTCAATAATGTGATGATTTCATTCATTTCGGCTTTCGTGGTCTGTTCGTTCACTCGAATAATTTTCTCTTTCAACTGCTCATCCTGCATCGCGTACAGAACAGGCAAGGTGATATTTCCTTGCCATAGATCACTTCCAGCTGGCTTTCCAAGTTGAGCTTCCGTGGCGGTAAAGTCAAGGATATCATCCGTTATTTGAAACGCCATCCCAACGTTATAACCAAATTGATACAGCTTTTGATGAACCTCTTTCGGAACATCAGCAGCAATGGCTCCTAATTGGCAGCTAGCCGCAATTAAAAGCGCCGTTTTTCGTTTAATTCTCCGTAAATAATCACGCAGATTTTGCTCATATCGGTATTTGTCCTTAATTTGGACAATTTCACCTACACACACTTCCACAATCGTCCTAGACAAAATTCGATGAGCTTCAATATTTTCGATACTTGTAATATATTCAAGCGAACGAGCAAAAATATAATCGCCTGTATACATCGCAAAACGATTATCCCATTCAGCCTTCACAGTCGGTTGCCCTCTTCTAAGCTCGGCATTATCAATGACATCGTCATGAACGAGTGACGCCATATGAATCAGTTCTAAAGCTACAGCAACATGTTTTACTTTCTCAATCTCATACTGGCCAAATTTAGCAGAAAGTAAAACAAATACCGGGCGAATACGCTTGCCACCTGCTTGCAACAAATGCAACGAGGCATCGCGTAATGATGGCGACTGAGAGGAGATAGCTTGTTCCAGTTCTTTTTCAATTAAATCAATATCCGCTTTTAAGAACGAATATAGCATATTTAACTTCATGTTTTCACCCAACTTATTTACTTTTGTTTATAACCAATATGGGTTGCTGCTACTCCACCGGTATGAGACTTGTAGCTAACATTAACCAATCCTGCCTGTTCAAACATACGAGCTAGCTCCTTCATGCCAGGGAAGTCGCGCGCAGATTCTTGCAACCAAGAATATTCTTGGTAACTTTTCGCAAATAACTTGCCGAACATCGGCATAATAAAGCGGAAATATAAAAAGTATAGCTGGCGATAACCAATCATCGTCGGCTGAGAAGTTTCAAGACATACCGCCATGCCACCCGGTTTTAACACTCGATTCATTTCTTTCAAAACGTGCATGTAATCCGGGACGTTGCGCAATCCAAAGCCGATGGTCACATAATCAAATGTATTGTCCTCAAATGGAAGCTCCATCGCATTCCCTTGGATCATATCTACTTGAGATAAACGAGCTGCTTTCACTTTTTCGCGACCGACCTCTAGCATATTATGACTGAAATCAAGCCCAACGACTTTCCCTTCTTCTCCGACAACTTCAGCAAGGGCCATTGTCCAATCCCCTGTTCCGCAACATACGTCGAGAGCCTTAGCCCCTTTTTTGACCGCCATCCGTTTCATCGTATCATTTCTCCAGCGTTTATGCTGCTGAAAGCTAATTAAAGAATTCATATGGTCATAATTACTCGAAATCTTCTCAAAGACCCCATGTACTCTTTCTTCCTTCGATTGTTGCATTATTTACCCTTCTTCCACATAAGTTTTATTCCCAAAAAACTCTATTGACATTCTTTCGAAAAGATGAAGGATCGGTTCATGAGCAAACTCTGTATTCATTGTTCGTTCGACAGCTGCTCGTGCTTTCATGATATATTCTTCGCAAAGTTGAAAAAGACTTCGCTGCTGTTCCAGTGAAAGCGATCCTTTAACTTCAGGAAACTTCAGCTGTTTAAGTGAATCCATAATAATGGCTTTTTCACCTGAAAGAAAGGCTTCCTTTTCTCTCAATAATCTTTTGACAAACAGCACGTGCGAAACCCCTGAAAAAAGATGTTGAACATTGAAGAATCGATAAAACCTCTCTACAATTTCAGTCTCTATTTTATAAACGCTATCCATGATCGATTCCACTGAATATCGTTCATTTTGATATAAAGCTATTTTATTTTCATTAATACTTTTTACTGCATCCGCAAGCGTTCGAATCATATGAACATCATTCAAATCAGCGAGAATTTGATAATACAAACCACTAAAATAATCCCCAGCCAATACGGTTAGTTGTTGTTCTTTCAAAATATCACTTGAAGAAGCTGTCACTTTTTCATGGGTATCAAGAGCGATTTGAATCAGCGTGGCAGTTGTAATATATTGTTTTGTTTCAGAGGTTGACAAACACTCTCCATTAAATGGAAACATTAAGACCATCAGACGAGTTTCGTCAATATCCGGCTTGTCGATATACTTTCGCAAATAAGGGAAGGAAAGTTTATATTGCACCTCTTGTTCAATTAATGATTTTTGTTCTAGCCATTCAGTCATCGTCTTAACCCCTTAATCCCGTTTCTTTTTATTATGTATTATTATCATTTCATCATGCTATAAAACAAGCAATATTATACCACACTTACTGACTAAATACGAACAGATGTCAGTAAATTAAACAGATAAAAATTGTTTCTAACCCTCTGTGAATAAATATAAAAGAGCCAGCCTTCTCCACCGTCTTGATATAGCCTAAATACTAAGGGAGTACTATATGTTGACGTTAGTAGAGAAGCCCAGCACGATCATTGCCTTCTGCTTATTCCAGCCTATTCTTTCACACTTCCACTTTCCATTTGTCCAAAACTTGTCACAATTTCAGCTTTGCCACGGACTTTAATGGCGGAAGTATGCTCTGTGAATTGAGCAACCATCACTTCACCTCGGTCTAGCTTTTCCGAGTGATGGAAACGTGTGTCTGACCCTCTTGTTAACCCGATCACATTTACACCATCTTCAAGCGCGCGAATCATGATGTAATCCGCTTGGTTTAGCTTCATGCTTCATCATACCTTCCTCTTCTTAAGCCTTGATTAATTGCAACAATTCAGAACGAGCGTGCACATCATCCGCATAATTCCCTCGGGCAGCCGTCGTTACCGTTTTAGAACCAGGTTTTTTCACTCCGCGCATCGCCATACACATATGCTCCGCCTCAACTACAACCATCACGCCATGCGGCTCAAGCGTTTCCATAATCGCATCAGCCACTTCAGAAGTAATACGCTCCTGTAATTGTGGACGTCTCGCGACTGTTTCCACCGCGCGCGCTAACTTACTTAAGCCTGTAACCTTTCCATTTTTAGGGAAATAAGCTACATGAGCGTGACCAAAGAAAGGTACGAGATGATGCTCACACATCGAATAAAAAGGTATATCTTTAACTAAGACCAATTCCTCATAGTCTTCCCCAAAAACCGTTTCAAAATATTCTTTCGGATCTTTATTTAAACCAGAAAAGACCTCTTCATACATCTTCGCTACCCGCTTAGGCGTATCTAAAAGCCCTTCACGGTTTGGATCTTCCCCTACTGCTTCTAATATTAATCTAACTGCTTCCTCAATTTGAGCACGATTTACTTCAGCCATATCTATACAACCCTCTCCATCCACGTTAAATAAAATATTCATTTACACTATAACAATATAAATATTAGCACAACCCAACAACCACATCAAAGAGAAGTGTGTGAACACAGAAAAGCGGAAGGCACCTATTAAAAAAGGAGACCTTTGTGAGGTCTCCTATTAGCCAACAGGCTATGTAATTATTTTACCGCATCTTTCAATGCTTTACCTGGTTTAAACGCAGGCACTTTGCTAGCAGCGATTTCAATTTCCTCACCTGTTTGAGGGTTGCGTCCTTTACGAGCAGAACGTTCACGCACTTCGAAGTTACCGAAACCGATCAATTGAACTTTATCGCCGTTTGCTAACGTGTTTTGGATGGCATCAAAAACGGCCTCAACCGCTTTAGTCGCATCTTTTTTAGAAAGTTCAGCTGCTTCTGCAACTTGATTAATTAAATCTGTTTTATTCATGCCATTCACCTCCTCCCAAGGGGGTATTAAACGAAAGTTTTGTATTTCAATCCATTACTTTCATTAGTAAGCTATTTTTTCTAATTCTATACATAAAACTAAAAAAAAGCTATCAAATCAATGTTTCTACATTAATTCTGTTAAAAGATTATCACATAAGAAATGGCTTATCAAGCAGAATCCCTTAAGTTTTAAGCTTTCTTTCATCTTTAGTTAAAAAATACAAAGCAGACCCTCCTTTAGTAGAGAGTCTGGGCATCAATATATTTATAAAATAATAGCGATCATCCCCCCTGAACCTTCGTTAATGATTCGCTCTAACGTTTCTTTCAACTTATACCTTGCATTTTCCGGCATTAACGCTAATTTCCCTTGAATTCCTTCTCTCACAATTGAGCTTAAATTTCGACCGAAAATATCGGAGTTCCAAATGGATAATGGATCATCTTCAAAGTCTTGCATTAAATAGCGAACAAGCTCTTCGCTTTGTTTCTCCGTTCCAATGATAGGTGAAAACTCGGACTCTACATCAACTTTAATCATGTGAATAGATGGGGCAACCGCTTTTAATCGAACCCCAAATCGAGATCCTTGACGAATGATTTCCGGTTCATCAAGACTCATATCTTCAAGAGAAGGCGCAGCCACGCCATACCCTGTCTGTTTCACCATTCTTAACGCATCGGACACTTGGTCATATTCCCTTTTGGCATTCGCAAAATCTTGCATTAATTCAAGCAAGTGATCCTTCCCGCGGATATCGACTCCTACGATTTCCTTTAATACTTGATCATACAGTTCATCTGGCGCAAACAAATCAATTTCTGCGATACCTTGCCCCATATCCATTCCTGCTAACCCTGCACTTTCAATAAATTCATAATCATCGAATTGCTGAACAATGCGATCAACATCACGAAGACGCTTAATATCCTGCACCGTTTCTTTAATAGCCTCTTGATAATGCCCTCGAAGCCAATGACTATCTTTTAATACCATAACCCAACCTGGTAAGTTCACATTCACTTCATGAACTGGAAATTCAAATAATGCTTCTCTAAGCACATTAATCACATCAGTTTCTCTCATACTTTCGACAGACATGGATAGAACCGGGATATCATATTTCTCTATTAAGCTGTCTCTTAATTGGTCTGTTTCTGGATGAAACGGTCTAGCGGAGTTGACAATCATAATAAACGGTTTCCCAACTTCCTTTAATTCCGCGATAATTCGCTCTTCTGCATCTAAATAATTCTCTCTAGGAATCTCTCCAACGGTACCATCCGTAGTAACCACTACACCAATCGTAGAATGCTCCTGAATCACTTTACGAGTGCCTATTTCCGCTGCTTCATGAAATGGAATCGGCTCTTCAAACCAAGGCGTATTAATCATTCTAGGCCCGTTTTCATCCTCATATCCTTTTGCTTCTGGGATCACATACCCTACACAATCAACAAGGCGGATATTCACATCAAGGCCATCGTCTACTTGAATGGAGATCGCCTGATTTGGCACAAATTTAGGTTCAGTCGTCATGATTGTTTTTCCTGCTGCACTTTGTGGCAGTTCATCAAGCGCACGAGCTCGTTCTGCTTCGTTTTCTATTTTTGGAAGCACTAGTTGCTCCATAAATTTCTTAATAAACGTTGATTTTCCTGTTCGAACAGCCCCTACCACACCTAAATATATATCTCCTCCTGTGCGTTCCGCTATATCTTTAAAAACATCTGTTTTTTCCACTTGATTCCCTCCCTGCTTTATTGCTTACCCTTTTAATTAGCCCGTTTCTCATACATTAAATTGTATGATGTTGTCCCTCTTTTATATGACTGAAAATGATAAGCAGAAAAAAAGAGCCTCCAATCTGTTACATTGGAGACTCTTTTCTATACGATTATTTCGCCATAAACACAGGCTCATTATTTTTATCTACTGTATATGGAAGGGAAAAGCCCGGAGCAATGACAGAGTCCTGATAAAGTAAAGGACGAATATCTTCTCCTTGTTTAAGCTGCTCTTTAGATTTCTGTAGCACAGCATACAACTCACTACTATAATCGACATACACTCGACCATCCCCAGAAATCACTAACGGTAAATTATTATTAGAATAAGGACTGACTACATATGGCTCTTCTTCGTAACCTAGTTCTTTATATTTTAATGAATACACATTCGGTGCGATTTCTTGATCATACGGTGGGTATTTATGCGCTTTAATCCGCAATTGAATATCACGAAGTTGCTCCGCCATTCTTAAATCAATGAGTTTAACAGTTGGGTTTTCCTCTGCGTCCACTAGAACATATTGAAAAATCCCTCCTGATTCAAAGGCATTTCCAGGTGGCTCTGCCATGAATTGCGGCGCAAGCTTTTTGAAATCAATCGGATATTTTTCATATAGCGGTGTATCCGCTTCTTTATTTTTAATCGGTAACAGTCCATCATTTTGCTCTTTAAATTGATTGACCGCTGTCTGCACGGATTGCACCTGGTCTTCATATGGCGTCTGGTTAGCTGCTAGCCGATCTTCTGGAAACATACACCCACTCATAATGGAAGAAACAAGAATTAGCAAAATGATGATTGAATATTTTTTCATTATCTCTCTTCCCCCTAAGCTCCGGTTGGACCACTAAACACAATATAAACCATAATCATTCCACCGATAATCAAACAAGCATAAGCCAACATAGCAGAAATAAATTTAAAAAAGCCATTCTTTATTTTATAACGACTCAAATAAATCATCATGACGGCTAGAATCATAAGTCCCATACCAGCAAACGAAACCCACATATTTAACATTGCTGTTGACATCTTGCACTACCCCTTTCAGTTATCGACCTGATTATATCATAACGCTCAGCTAAATTGGACCGTGAACACGCTAAAAACCTTCTTCAATAAAGCTTGTCCATAAAAAAAGAAAAAGATAAAGTCATTTCAAAAAAAGCTGAAGCAGATTGTTTCACCGCCTCAGCTGATTCGACCGCCATTTCCTAGTATAGCTGGCTTTCTCACCATATTATATGGAGTACTTCTTACTTTTGACTCAGCGAACGTCTCTATATTTCATCATATTGACGATCTTCATATACATTCACTAAATCTTCCATCTCATGTGTTTTCATACGAGCCATTAATTCATCAACAGCTGATTTTGCGTCTTGCCCTTCAAATAAGATGCCATAAAGAGCTGCCGTGATCGGCATGTTCACCTTGTACTTTACCGATAATTGTCGAGCGGCTTTCGTCGTCCGAACCCCTTCGACAACCATTCCCATGTTGGCTAACACTTCTTCTAGCTTTTTCCCTTGACCAAGCATGTTTCCTGCTCGCCAATTACGAGAATGAACACTCGTACAAGTGACAATTAAATCACCAATGCCAGTAAGCCCTGAGAATGTCAACGGCCTTGCCCCCATTTTTGTTCCTAATCGAGCAATTTCAGCTAATCCTCGCGTAATTAAAGCCGCTTTCGCATTATCACCATAACCCAGCCCATCAGAGATTCCAGCGGCTAAAGCGATAATATTTTTTAACGCTCCACCGATTTCCACTCCAACGATGTCAGAATTTGTGTATACACGAAAATGTTGATTCATAAAAATATCTTGAACCCTTCCGGCTGCCTCCATGTTTTTAGAGGAGACCGTCACCGTTGTTGGATGACGCAAGCTCACTTCTTCCGCATGACTAGGACCTGATAAAACGACAACTGCTTCGCAAAGCTCTTTTGGCATCTCTTCTTCAATCATTTCAGAGATGCGCAACAGCGTATCCGGTTCAATCCCCTTGCTAACGTGAACAATGGTTAACGGTTGTTGTTGATGTTGTTGGATCGATTGTAATACTTCACGAATCGCTTTTGTTGGTACTGCCAAAACAATCAAATCAATCCCATCCAACACTTCTGTCATAGAATGATAGCCAACAATGTTCGTTGGAAGGGAAATATTAGGCAAATATTGATGATTCGTATGTTGCTCATTAATTTCTTGAATGCGTGCTGAATTATGAGCCCACAAGCGAACGTCATGGCCATTATCCGCAAGCACAAGAGCTAGAGCCGTTCCCCAACTTCCAGCTCCAATAACAGCTATTTGCTCTTTTTTCTTCATGTTTTATTCACCAGCTTTTCGTTATTTTCGGGCACGGGAAAGAATTCGAATCGGTGTTCCTTCAAAGCCGAACGCCTCACGAATTCGATTTTGTAAGAAACGTTCATAAGAAAAGTGCATAAGCTCCGGTTCATTCACAAAAACAACAAAAGTAGGCGGCTTGACAGCTACTTGTGTTGCATAATAAATTCTTAATCGCTTTCCTTTATCTGACGGTGTAGGGTTCATCGCTACCGCATCCATAATCACATCATTTAGCACGCTTGATTGTACGCGCATCGAATGATTTTCACTTGCTTGATTAATGACTGGTAGTAACGTATGAACTCTTTTCTTTGTTTTAGCAGATAAGAAGACGATTGGGGCATAATCTAAAAATAAGAAGTGACCACGAATATTTTCTTCAAACTCTTTCATCGTTTTCTCGTCTTTTTCAATCGCATCCCACTTATTGACGACGATAATTACCGCACGACCGGCTTCATGAGCGTAACCAGCAATATGCTTATCTTGCTCTCGAATGCCTTCCTCCGCATTGATGACAACTAAAACGACATCTGATCGTTCAATCGCTCTCAATGCGCGCAGCACACTATACTTCTCTGTCGTTTCGTATACTTTTCCTTTTTTCCTCATACCGGCTGTGTCGATAATGACATATTCTTGGTCATCATACGTATATGGAGAATCGGTCGCATCTCTCGTTGTTCCGGCAACATCACTAACAATGACCCGCTCTTCCCCTAGTAAAGCATTTACTAAAGAAGACTTCCCAACATTCGGACGACCAATTAAAGAAAACTTAATAACATCGGGAGCGTATTCCTCTTCATCCGCCTGAGGAAAATGAGCGATAACGTCATCTAACATATCCCCTAAGCCGATTCCGTGCGCACCGGAGATTGGGAATGGCTCTCCAAAACCTAACGAATAAAAATCATAAATTTGGCTACGCATTTCTGGGTTGTCCACTTTGTTGACAGCGAGAACAACTGGCTTTTTGGAGCGATATAAAATTTTCGCGACTTCTTCATCCGCTGAAGTCACACCTTCTCTTCCACTTGCTAAAAAGATAATCACATCCGCCTCTTCAATCGCAATTTCCGCTTGCTGGCGAATTTGCTCTAAAAACGGTTCATCTCCTAAATCAATTCCACCGGTATCAATAAGGTTAAACTCTTGATTTAACCATTCTCCTGAACTATAAATTCGATCTCTCGTTACACCAGGAATATCTTCGACGATTGAGATTCTTTCGCCGACAATTCGGTTGAAAATGGTTGATTTCCCTACATTCGGGCGCCCTACAATGGCGACTACTGGTTTCACCATTTCATTCATCCTTTCCACACTTGCATTCTATTTTGCTTAGTATCATTATTGTCTACGTCCGTATAAATAAAACCCTTCTGATGTAGAAGGGTTTTATGAACCTATACATTTTATCAATATTCTCCTTAGCAAGCAACTAAAACCACGAAAGAGTTCTGTTTCGATCATATTGATGTCACGATCGCCTGCTGAAAAGAGCAGGCTCAAAGCCGCGCACATCTAACCAATGATAAGTCTCTCCCTTGATAACAACGGGCGCTTGCTGTAATTCTTCAATAGATGTAGCCCCGAGAGCACACATCATCACGTGTAAATCTTCATGCAGTTCTTTTATTTCTGCCAACAATGAATCAAAGCCATCCTGCAACAAGACTTTCAATAAAAAGCCAGCCATTCCAACAGCGTTAGCTCCAAGAATCAGCGCTTTGAACACATCTAGACTATTTTGCATGCCACCAGACGCAATCACGCTCATATTGTTCGCCGCTGTTTGCTTCGCTTCTACAATCGATGCAGCCGTAGAGATTCCCCAGTTATTAAAGTAAGTAAGCGCTTTGTTTCTGCGAGCATTTTCAATCACAGCAAAATTTGTTCCACCAAAACCACCAATATCAACAGCCGCTAATGGAATAGCAGCCAGCTTGCGAACTGCTTCTTTGCTAAGTCCAAATCCTGTTTCTTTCACAATCACTGGTACTGGTAATGATTCCGCCATGGCTTGAATTCGCTCACAAGCTCCTGAAAAATCACGATCTCCCTCAGGCATAGCAAGTTCTTGTATTACGTTTAAATGGATTTGAAGTGCATTTGCTTCTAGCATCTCAACAGCGGCTTGTGCTTGCTCAACCGTAGCTTCACTGCCGATATTCGCCCATATCATTCCTTTAGGGTTCATTTGGCGAACGACACGGAAGGTTTGTCTTTCTGACGGGTTTTTAATCGCTGACATTTGTGAACCGACTGCCATCGCCAAGCCTAATTCTCTTGCAGCTATCGCTAGACTTTCGTTAATTCTTTCCGTTTCTCTACCTCCGCCACCAGTCATCGCATTGATGAAAATTGGCGAACTTAAAGTAAGTTCGCCAATTTTGGTTTGAATTGAGACATCATTCAAAGCGATGTTCGGAAGGCTTTGATGAACGATATCGACATCATCAAAGCCTGTCGCACGACTTTGACCTGTTGAGAGTGCATATTGAATATGTTCTCTTTTTCTTTGTTCCCTCGTCACAACTCATCACCGTTTTCTCATTCAAATAGCATTGCTTATTAGTTATTGTTTTTTAAGCCTTTTAATTTGTCTCCAATCATTTCTCCAAGTTGGAAACCTGTGCTTTCTTCTGGCATTTCATACGATTCAACTTCTTGCTCAACTTCTGCTTCTTCTAATTGCTTCATGCTTAAAGATAAACGATTTTCTTCCTCGTTCACATCAAGAACTTTTACTTGCACTTCTTGACCTTCTTCTAGCACCTCATGTGGCGTACCGATATGTTTATTAGAAATTTGCGAAATGTGAACAAGCCCTTCTACACCTGGGAATACTTCCACAAATGCTCCATAAGATACAAGACGCTTCACTTTTCCAGTTAGCTCAGATCCGATTGGTGCCTTCTCTGCAATGTTCGTCCACGGTCCAGGTAATGTTTCTTTAATCGATAAAGAAATTCTTTCACTATCTCGATCAACAGATAATACCTTTACTTGAACTTCTTGCCCTTCTTTAATTACATCAGACGGCTTATCTACATGCTCATGAGATAGTTGAGAGATATGAACAAGTCCATCTACACCACCAATATCAACAAAAGCACCAAAATCTGTTAGTCGCTGCACTTTACCTTCTAGCACATCGCCTGCTTGAATTTCTGAAAGGATTTTTTTCTTATTTTCTGATTTCATTAGATCAAGAACTGCACGATGAGATAAAATTAATCGGTTTTTCTCTTGCTCTAATTCAACAATTTTCAATCTTAATGTTTTGCCTTTATAATCTTCAAAGTCTTCTACATAATGATCTTCCACTAATGAAGCAGGAATAAAGCCGCGAATGCCAAGGTCAACAACAAGTCCGCCCTTCACTACTTCTTTAATTTCAGCTTCGAACACTTCACCAGCTTCAAAACGTTTGTTCATCTCTTCCCATGCTTTATCAGCATCCGCTTTGCGCTTAGAAAGAACGTAAAGATCATCTTCTTCTTTTGTTACGAGCAGTTCAAGCTTGTCGCCCTCATTCACTACATCCGTAGCTTTTTCTACGTGAAGGCTGGATAGTTCACTGATTGGGATGATACCGTCTTTTTTGCTTCCTTCAATTTCAACTTGCACTTGCTTCTCTTCCACTTTCACCACTGTTGCTTGGACTTTGTCGCCTACTGCATAGTTGTTCACTTCTACTTGGTTCATATCCTCTGTCATATGTACTCCTCCTTAATACGAAACTGCTAACATTTATTTAAATAAATATTCTTTCTATTAACTTCTAACAATTACAGCCATTTGTCAAGCAAGAAGCTTTCATTTATGGCTATCATGCAACTGACGAATATGATTCATTATAATTTCCGTCACTTCATCCGCGCTCGCTTTTCTCTCACGAAGCTCGGACATATCAATTGGTGGACCATAGACAACTTTCAGCTTATGAAAAGGTTTATATGGACCGACAATGGCACACGGCACAACGTGCGCATCTGCGCGGAGAGCAAAGAAACCAGCTCCAGCTAACCCCTTCCCCACCTCACCTGTTTTCGAGCGAGTGCCTTCAGGGAAGAGTCCCATTACTTTTCCCTCTTTTAAAGAATTTAATCCTTTTCGTAACGCTTCCCTGTCACTCATCCCCCTTTTCACCGGAAATGCATGTAAATTAGAGATCACTTTCCCAAGAATCGGCACTTTAAATAATTCTTCCTTCGCCATAAATGATACCGGTCTTGGCGCTGTAATTCCGACGACAGGAGGGTCTAAATTATCAATATGGTTCGCACAAAGAAGCACGCCTCCGTCTTTTGGAAAATACTCTCTTCCGTGAACTTCGATTCGATACATCGGCGTTAAGATCGTTTTTACTACCGTCTTGGCAATCGAATAAAAGGTCATCATTTCCCCTTCTCCTCTTTCACTACTGCCATAATTTTTTCAACGACATCGCTAATCGTTAAAGACGTCGTATCCAATTCAATCGCGTCGTCTGCTTTTTTCAACGGGGCAGCAGCTCTTTCAGAATCAATTTGATCACGAAGAGTAATCTCTTCTTTTAATTTCTCTAAATCTGAAGGAATTCCTTTCGAAATATTTTCATTATATCTTCTTTTTGCACGTTCCTCCGTACTTGCCTTGAGAAAAATTTTCACTTCGGCATCCGGCAAGACGTGAGTGCCAATATCACGACCATCCATGACAACCCCACCAGCTTCCGCGAAAGCTTGCTGACGCTTCACCATTTCTTTGCGAACTAACGGATGCTTAGCGACGAAAGAAACGGTATTCGTGACTTCGTTCGTTCTAATCTCATTCGTTACATCGTTTTCGTCAATAAACACTTGCTGACCGCTCTCTCCTGGCTGTAAAACGATCTCTAACTGTTGAAGCAGCTGTAGTAAAGCACCTTCATTTTCAGGGTCCAACTGGTGTTGTAAAGCTTTATAAGTAAGTGCTCTATACATCGCACCTGTATCGATATAAACATATGATAATTTCTCAGCAATTATTTTAGCTACTGTACTTTTCCCAGCCGCAGCTGGTCCATCGATCGCAATTTGAATTCGTTTCGTCATTATTTCACCTTCTAATCAATTTATCTTTTCATTTTATCATACGATGAAAAGATATTCTTCAAAAAAAAACTCGTTAAAGGCGAGCCTTTACACGAGTCCTTTTCTTTTCAGAATAATTTGGCGTTCAAAACAAAAACGCATTAATAGTTGCTGTTCGATTCCCGCAAGATCATTTATTTGAAAGGAAGCGATGGTTCGATTGCTTGCATCTTCCTTACGCATCCTAACCACTTCACCTGTTACTTCAAAATAGTGATGATCTCCTGATTGGAAAGGAATAGAAAGAAACACTTTTCCTCGGTTACCTTCCTCGATATTCATTCCACGAGGAACAGGAACAGCCAATCCACCAGCACTTAAATCCATCGTTACCGCAGTAAAAGGAGGATGACCTTCTAAATGCAGAGCCACATCTACAGCTGTAGATACGCGCACAAATTTACGACGCTGAATCCGCTGATAGTTGTTTACACCAGGATCTTGCAAAACTAACATTGGAATCGATTGTTTCACACGACCAATGACCTTTGTACTAAATAGATAGACAGCAGAGGCTGCTGTCGGATCAATAAATTCCGCCATCAACTCGGTATCATCCATTAATAATGTGGTACGATTCGACTTGATATTGACGGGATAATCAATAAACACTTGACCATCTTTCACATCGGCCACCTTGCAACGATACGATTCTTTCTCCTCTTCGTCTGATACATGTAATGGCTCAAGCATTAAGTCTATTCCTACTTTAAGCATTCGAATCCCTCACCCTAATTTCTGACTGCCCATGGTTCAATTTTACTATAATGGGTATAATCAAAATTATAGATGGTGATTTCTGAAAATGCAATGTAAGAATCTTTTTATTATATTTATTTCCCCCGCATTAACGGGGCTGTAAAACTCCCCACTGATTGAAATTTCACTTTACAATACATTATCATAGACAGGTTCCGCGTTACGTAATTTTTCAACCTGCTCTTCTCGACCATCTTTGGCATTAATTAAAACTCTATATGTGTCTTCTCCTAATGTGCCTAAAAACTCGTAGCAAAGCACTTCTTGATTTAATTCATTTTGAATCATAGCTAACCGTTTTTCTTCCACTTTCACTTTTGGATTAATAAAACTTTCGGCTTTTTGTTCAGATATAGCCGGTTTCGCTATCTTTCTTTTATGATGGTTTTCTAGATATTCATTAGCGGTTACCCCGATAATTTGCCCGTTATCTAGCGCCACTTTTACTTTCACCACATCCGGATAAATTCTTACACCATCTTGTTTTCCAACAAAAGTAAACACCCCAACATGATCATATTGCGTACTATCATCGAGTTCTAAATCTGTAAAGTGATGATTCTTTAAAAAAGCAACAGCTTTGTTATTCGCTTCGTTTAAACCAATGGTTGGCTGCTTCACCTCTCTGTTGATAATAAACCAAAGAGGGTGCCCCCCTTTTCTCGTTAAATCAATACTTGCCTCCGCTCCATTTTTATTTTTCATATTGACGCTATAAAAAGAGAAGTCAGAGCCTTTCCCGCTTTTTGTTACCTTCACTTGTTCCGCTGAGTCTATATTCGTAAATGTTTTCGCCTTCTTCACCGCTTCTTGCTTAGAAATCGGTGCCTCTTTCAGCTCTTTTAAACGATGATTGTTCAGTTGATCCGCTTGACCAGGTAAGCTATTGACATTGGATTCGTTAAAGCCTTTTGATTTCTTCTCAACCGTTTTAAAACCATCAATAATGGTGTTGTCCGCATTTTCTTTTTCCGTCGCTAGCGCAAGCTCTACGTCCATCCAACGCAAATTATTTTTCAACACCATATGCTGTACTTTTCTCAACTCACTTTGAATATCGGCTGATTGCTTATACAAATTTTTCAAATGGTTATATTCTTGATCCGTTAATGGCTCTTTCTCTAAATCTCTTACGGCTGCTTTGTAGCTGAATTGACCGATGCTTCCTAGAAATTCTTCCGTTTTGTTAAAAGGCAATAAAGTCAAGGGCAATTGCCCGACATTGCTATGCGCCTCAGACGTTAATCGCCACACATCGGCTAAAGCAGGTGAGAGGGAGTGTCGTGTATTCATCGCTAGCGTCGCTCCAATTTGATCATGAATTTTGTCCACTCCATACGTTAAGTCATGGAACGCCCGCTGATAACTGTTTTCTGCATTAATTAACACGGCATTTTTTTCACGATGCTCCTGATACCCCCAAAGCCCGACACCTACTACTGCTAATGACAAAAAAACGATTCCTATTGTTCGAAACATCCTTACTTCCCTCCTTTATTCGCAGAAAATATGTTTACCGATTTGTTTAATTTGCGGTCTCGTCCAAATCCACTTGCTCGTGGCTGTATGCGGATTAAAATAATACAAGGCATCACCCGTAGGATCCCAGCCATTAATCGCATCAATTACCGCTCGTTTAGACGTTTCATTCGGCGTCAGCCAAATTTGTCCATCGGCGACCGCTGTAAAGGCTCTCGGTTCAAAAATAACACCTGAAACCGTGTTAGGAAAATTCTGGCTAGCAATCCGATTTAAAATCACCGCAGCTACCGCCACTTGGCCTTCATACGGTTCTCCACGTGCTTCTCCGTGAACAGCATTGGCCATTAAGCTAATATCATTTTGAGAAAAACCGCCTGGCACACTTGCCGCCGTTGCTTTTTGATTAGAATTAGAGGAGTTGGACTTTTTCCCATAAGTAGTGAAAGTCTTTCCATTCCTAATCTGATTTTTTACGTAACTCTTATCATATTTAGATGCTTTAATAAGTTTATTCTTCGTCGTTTGACCTACAAGCCCATCAATCGGTAATCCAAATGCTTTTTGAAAGTTTCTTACCGCCCAATATGTTCCCCACCCGTAAACACCATCAATTTTCCCCTTATAATAACCAACGTATTGCAGTCTAGCCTGCAACTCAATGACATCGTCTCCAGATGCACCCTTTTGAATCACTTGTCCTGAAAAGGCAGCTGTATGTAACGGTGAAATTGATAGATGACCTATCACCAAGCTCAGTAGCAGAACAAAAACAACTACTGTTTTTTTGATTTTTGCACCAATTCTCATTTTTTTACCCTCCACATAAAGTATGATGTGTACTCGTAGTTTTCGCTGCCAATCTTTTTTTATTCAGCAAACTTTCATAATCAATGAGCTTTTCATCTTAAAAGTCACACAGACAAAATGAAAAAGAAGCCCTTTTCATTAAGAGCTTCTTTCTCGAAATAACCCGCGATGATGTTGTTCGGTTAAAATATGTGCTTGCTTCACTTTTCTTAACGCAAACCACCATAAAAAGAACATAAAAGGAACGATGTAATAGATCCAAACCGTCTCTAAATATAGAATATAATCAAAAAGCCCGTGAAGTAAAAACGGAATGAGTAACGCTAAGAGCAAATATGTTTTCTCTTTTCCATCGCGATTAAACTTCGCCTTTCCAAAATAAAAGCCCATCACAACGCCAAACAACGCATGACTTGATACAGGCAAAAGCGCTCTTAAAAAAGCGTGTTCTACACCGTGAGCGACTAAATATAGAATGTTTTCAATCGTAGCAAAGCCAAGAGACACACTCGTCGCATAGACAATTCCATCATATGGCTCATCAAAATCGACATGTTGATAAATCAAATAAAACAAACTAAACCATTTAACGAATTCTTCAAGAAAGCCGACAATAACAAGCGCCTCAATGATGACCGAAAACGTCATCCCTTCCTCTGCTAACACGTATTGAATAAACATCGTCGGAAAGGTCAATAGCGCTCCGTAAATAAAGGCTCTCGCTACGGAAGTGACAGGCTCTGTTTCATATTTATCTCGAAGATAAAAGTAACATAATAGCGCAAGCCCTGGTGCAATACCTGCCGAAAAGATTGCCAGCATCCATCTGTCCTCTTTTCTTTCTGTTTCCTTCATCGTATCATTAATAAAAGGGATTGAGAATACAAAATTTGCAAAAAGTCTTAGGAGGTTTTTCTTTTGTCTAAAAAACATATTTTCGTTATACATACAGGTGGAACCATTTCGATGATGGAAGACAAACAGTCAGGTGCTGTTACACCCGGGGAGAAAAACCCTTTACTGACATCGACCAACTTGTTAAACGAAGCGGCTCGTATTACAACGGTAGAGCCCTTCCATCTTCCTTCTCCTCATATCACTCCAAAAGAAATGTTACATCTGAAGCAATTAATTGAAGAACACTTTCAGAAAGAACCTTTTGATGGGGTGGTCATTACTCATGGAACCGACACCCTTGAAGAAACGGCTTATTTCCTTGATTTAACGTTGACGGTTGATGTACCCGTTGTTGTGACAGGTGCGATGCGATCAAGCAACGAGCTTGGAGCCGATGGACTGTATAATTTATTAAGTGCTGTACGAGTAGCCGCCTGTGATTCCGCTAAAGGAAAAGGAGTATTGGTCGTTCTGAATGATGAAATCCACTCAGCAGAAAACGTGACGAAAACACATACGAGTAATATTTCAACTTTTCAAAGCCCTCAGTATGGGCCGATCGGTATCGTCACTAAGCGAAAGGTTGTTTTTCATCATGCACCGACAGAACGGCAGCAACTCACCGTCACAACGATCGATCAAAGAGTTGCTCTAATTAAAACTTACGCCGGAATGGATGCATCACTTTTATTAGCTTTAAAGGACTTAAACTATGATGGCGTCGTGATTGAAGCTCTTGGCCAAGGAAATCTTCCCCCTGCCGCTGTAGCAGGAATAAAAGCATTAGTCGATCAACAAATCCCCATTGTCCTTGTTTCACGCTGCTTTAATGGCATCGTTCAAGATGTTTACGGGTATGATGGTGGAGGGAAGCAATTAAAAGAGCTTGGAGTGATTTTCTCTAACGGCTTAAACGGGCAAAAAGCGCGAATTAAGCTATTAATCGCCTTATCGGCGAAACACGATCTCTCGTCCCTTGAACAAATATTTGAATGAACATCCCACAACAAAAGAAAGCGGAGCGCTTAAATCAGGCTCCGCTTTCTTCGCATTTTTCATCCCATATTAATGAGTAATAGGTCTCCGATTGGCGGACGGTTCACTTATCTTATTTCTTCACGAGCCGCCATCGCCTTGGCGATGTCTCCCCCGTGAAAACGACCATTTTCGATAAAGATTTCATTGGCATTATTGCCAGCCGCAATGACGCCCGCAATAAAAATTCCTGGCACGTTCGTTTCCATCGTCTCCACATCATAATGAGGGCGACCACTCTCATGATTGATCTCTACACCCATTCTCTTTAAAAATTCGTGATCTGGATGATAGCCAGTCATCGCGAACACAAAGTCATTTTTCACTCGTTTCGTCTCGCCATTTTGTCGATAAATAACTTCTTCTTCCGTAATTTCATCCACGACCGCCTGAAATTCCATTTTGATTTCCTCGTTTTTTACTAATGCCTCAAATTCAGGAAGAATCCACGGTTTAATGCTTGAAGAATATTCGTTTCCACGATAAAGCACCGTCACTCTAGCTCCTGCCTTATGTAGCTCTAATGCTGCATCGACAGAGGAATTCTTGCCGCCAATGACGACGACATCCATATCAAAATAAGGATGCGCTTCTTTAAAATAATGGAATACTTTAGCCAACTGCTCTCCTTTAATATTCATTTCATTCGGATGATCGTAATAGCCTGTCGCAATCACCACATAAGGGGCTTCATACTGATCTTTAGATGTGTAAACATGAAACAAACCATTCTCTTGCTTTTCCACTTTGTGCACCATTTCATAGCGGTTAATACGAATATCCTTTAACTTCGCTACTTCCCGATAATAAGTTAGTGCTTGATTCCGCTTCGGTTTTCGCCCTTCAATAATAAATGGTACATCACCAATTGCCAGCTTTTCACTTGAACTAAAAAACGTTTGGTGCGTCGGATAATTATAAATCGAATGAACGATATTGCCTTTTTCAATCACCAGTGGACTTTTGCCAATCTCCATTAACTCAATCGCAGCTGAAAGCCCACATGGTCCACCACCTACAATGATACAATCTTCCTTTTGCATCTCATTCTCTCCTTGTTTCACAAACCTTTTCATAAAAAAACTCCTATTCATATAAATGATAGGAGAAAAGACAGCTAATTTCAATGATTTCAACTTTACACTTGCTTAACGAAATATTGATAAAGCTTTCGCATCGCATCAGACGGAATGATTGTCAATGCGTATTCTTTTAGCATTTCTTCTGGTAAGCTTGAATACATGCCATATTCCATCAGTATCGCTTCAAACGCATCAAACTGACTATCGAAATCAAACGAGAAACTTGCATAGTAGGCTCCCTTAAAATAAAACAATGAACTTTGTATAGAACGAATTCTTTTATCATCGTGCACTAAACCAATAACATCCTCAATATCGGTAAACTTAATCGTTTGTTCAAAGCCATGCTCATCACTTTTTCCACCTGAGACATCATCTAACTTATTGAAAAAATCTAACTGGTCAATCGTTAAAATAAGCACTAGCTCATCCCCCGCCATCGAATGTACTTCAATAGCGATCATCCCTTCTGTGTCCATATTCAACTGTTCTTCAATCGCATCTAACATTTCGTCAAAAATCTCATGCCACACAAAAGAATCTTCCAAAATATGCTTCTTTAAACAACCTCTTTTTCTTAACTCATCGTAAGTAACGGAAAGCTTCACTTGATTGTCTGATAACCTTTCTATCCTCATCATCTGCTGCCCCCTGCTTAAAGGACCTCTTTAACACATATTATGATAAGAAGCGCAGATGGTGAGTTATAAATAACATTATTATACTCGTTGATTTAACCAATTTTCCCATTCTTCTTTCGAATTTCCGACAATATGGCATGCGTAGTCTTTAGCTAGCTGCCCACTCATCTCACTCATAGCCGCTCCGCCTACGCCAATCTCAAGATCGATATGCTCACCTTTCAATTGATCAACTAATTGTAATGTTTTCGGCAGATTGTCCATTAACGTAACAGAAAGAAACAGGAATTTCGGTTTCACTGTATCTAAAACGACTTCTATATCCCCTTCTTTTAAGCTCGAACCTAAATAAATCACTTCATAGCCTCTCCGGCGAACAAACAGAGTGAAAATTAATAATCCAAGCTCATGCCATTCATCCGGCCCACAAACAGCCACCACTTTCGGCAGAATTCCATTATGAGGAAAGGAATGCATAATCATCCCAATTCGCGACCGCAAAATGGACGTTGCAAAATGCTCATGAGCGGTTGTAATTTCTTCCCGCTCCCACATGTCTCCGATCCGAACAAGTAAATCAGCTAAAATGTCTATCGTTACTTTATCAATCGTGTACAAGGAAAACGCTTGATTAATCAATTCTTGTGCCTTCACCTCATTAAATGAAAGCAAAGCTTGTAATAAATCCTCAGACAGCGAGTGCTGTTCCTGATAAATATTCTCTATTACTTGTTGGTCTACCCCTACTTCATGCTGATCCATTAGCGAAACCGCTTGGCTAATAGTAAACCCTCGATTAACTTTCATGGCAAGCCACTTTAATTTCTTCACATCTTCTTCCGTATACAGCCGATGCCCTGAATCATTTCTGACAGGATTCAATATTTGATACCGTCTTTCCCAAGCACGAAGGGTTCCTGGTTGGATGCCAACTAAATTGGAAACTGCTTTAATATTATATTTACCTTCGCTCATTGCCTCAACTTCCTCTCTACACCATCACACTTTATCCCAATTATATAGCGAAAGCTAATGTGCGTAAAATTTGTATAGGTTATTTACACATTTTGTATCAACTTAATTAGAAATAATAGTGATCAAATGCGTCTCTGCTTTCGCACCTAACCGAAGAGGAAGAGCACTCGTTCCATAGCCATTACTGACAAGCATCGCCATCTTTCCTCTCCATTCCCATCCGCCTTTTTTATATAATCCCATTCCAAAAAGCCGGATCTGTCCCCCATGTGTATGGCCGCTCAAAAAAAGAGCGACTTGATCTTTCTCGACCACTCGTTTCACAAACAAAGGGTTATGGCTTAAGAAAATCTTAAATCCTTCATTTGGTACATGTTCACATGCACCTTTTTTATCGCTATGACCTTTACCTAAATCATCCACACCTAGTAAATAAACGTCCGTTCCATCCGCTGTTTGAAAACAAAAAGAGTCATTGCATAAAATCACTACACCATGAGCAGTTAATAATTGTTCAAACGATTGTTTAGGTAGTTCATAATCATTATTGCCCCAAACAAAAAAAACAGGAGCAACCTCCCTTAACAATTGCAAATTATGAGCGATGCGCTCAAAGCTTACACCTTTTTCTGCTAAATCTCCACCGATGATCACAAGTTCCACTCTGCCTTTAATCTTGTCAATAATTGATGGATGAATCACTCTTCTATGAATATCAGAAATAAAAAAGAATGTGAACGGATTTTTTCCCGAATAGCTACTCAAGGAAACCGTTTCCTCTTTGACCTCATTTCGATAAGCCTCTTTCCACATATATAACAGCAAAGCCACTCCTAATAAAATGAATAACAACATCAACCCTATCATATACACTACATCCTCTAATACAAATGTTATTTTACTCAATCAATCAAAAAATGCCTCAAAAATAAATAATATCTCAACTCACTTCCCCATACAATAGATTGAAGAATAGACAATATAAGGAGGCTCGGAATGGATAAAAACCAATGGTATCGCACGTACCGACCTTTCATAAGCCCAACGGACCCTTGTCCGCCCATTCGAATAAAAAGATACTCAACCGGACCTCAATTATTCATGGGGTTTCAACCACCAGGATTAGAGCAATTTCCCCCTCTAGTCGCTTTAAGAAAAGGAACGTTGTGGAAAGCTTTCTTTGACCCTTATTTTCCATTTAAAGAACAGACGGAGGAGGCGAAGAAATGAAGCCACTTTCCGAAGACTATTACCGTGAACTTGAACAAATTCAAGCGGCCGACTTTGTGATCGTAGACTTAGTCCTTTATTTGCATACCCACCCGGATGATCTCCAAGCGATACAACAATATAATCAAATGGTGAAATCGAGCAAAACGTTGAAAAAAGCATTTGAGAAAAAATACGGAGCAATGACTAGCTTTGGCTACAGCTATTCACGCCACCCTTTTGACTATAAAGAAGAACCATGGCCTTGGCAAGTATAAACAGGAGAGGAGAACGATATGTGGGTTTATGAAAAAAAACTGCAGTATCCAGTGAAAGTAAGCACATGCAACCCGACATTAGCGAAATATTTAATTGAACAGTACGGTGGTGCGGATGGAGAACTGGCGGCTGCTTTACGCTACATGAACCAACGCTATACGATCCCAGGTTCTGTCGTTGGATTATTAACCGACATCGCTACAGAAGAATTGGGTCACTTAGAAATGATTGCTACGATGGTCTATAAGCTAACAAAAGATGCGACTCCTGAGCAAATGAAAGCTGCTGGATTAGGTGCTCATTACGTCAATCACGACCGTGCCTTATTTTATGAAAATGCAGGTGGGTCGCCGTTCACAGCGACGTACATCCAAGCAAAGGGAGACCCGATCGCCGATTTGTATGAAGATATTGCTGCGGAAGAAAAAGCGCGGGCCACTTATCAATGGATCATCGATGTCAGTGACGACCCCGATTTAAATGACAGCCTGCGCTTTTTAAGAGAAAGAGAAATCATTCATTCACAACGATTCCGGGAAGCAGTAGAAATTTTAAAAGATGAGCGCGACCGCAAAAAAATCTTTTAATCTGTAGCATAGAAGAAGGGCGGAAACTGTTTGCTTCCGCCCTTTCTTATTGATCCACCATGTCATAAGCCTTCTCAATTACTTCTAAATTAGACGGCTCTTTCTTGCTTTGTTCATATGAGTACCATACCCCTGTCAAAATGGGGATCAAAATAAAAGAAACTAAAAGGATCGTTAACAATGGATTTCGACGAGGTTTCTCTTCTTCTCGCCTCTTAATACGCGAATGGTTGTCTGTTTCATTCGATTCCAGCTTCTCCACATGAACTTTTTGTATTTCTTGGCGGTTTTTTTTGGCTAATTCACGATAAGGATCTACTGTCATTCTTTCTCTTCCTCTCTCACACTACTTGCCTTTTCCCTCACTTGTCTCCGAATAGCTAAGCCAAGGAGAAAATCGATCACAAAATGCATCATGATCGTAGCGGCTAAATTGTTCGTCCACTCAAACAACCAACCGATGACAAAACTTAAAAGCACAACATTCAACGTTAAATACCATTGCGATAAATAGCGAATATGAATTAAAGCA
The DNA here is from genome assembly GCF_002797375.1 of Bacillus sp. FJAT-42315. Taxonomy (GTDB): domain Bacteria; phylum Bacillota; class Bacilli; order Bacillales; family Domibacillaceae; genus Bacillus_CE. The sequence goes on along the minus strand of NZ_KZ454941.1, from coordinate 1,660,008 downwards.
AAAATCAAACTAGTAACGACAAACCCTAAAGAGGTTTGTAACATCCCTCGGAAAAATACCTCTTCAGAAATGGCTACTAACGCTGTAATCCAAAAGATTTCTCCAACGGAGCGCTGAGCAAATAGTCGCTCATTAATTCCACCATCATCATAATATTTTTCCGGTAGCCACTTCATTAAGCAAAGATCCAATATCACAACTGCGACTCCGGCTCCTGCCCCTACGATGATAATTTCAAATAATGACCATTGAAATAGCTCGTAAAATGACGAAAAATCTGAGAATAAAAAAATGCCCACAATAACTGAAAGCAGTAATAAAGCAAATTGTGTCATATATAATGATTTCAAAAGTTCCTCATCCGTTAGTTGTTTGATGAGTTCTGACTGTTTATTTTTTTTCATTCGAAAACGTAATCATCCTTTAATATTTAATAGCACCGCTAGCAAAGCTTCCCAATCATTGCTTTCTTCCGTGTCGGCCTTCTTTGTCTGTCCATAGAAATCACTCGCATGAATACCACAAATATCACAGCAATGATCAGGCAATGAATGAACGCTTTCACCAAAAAACTGCAATATTCCCTTGCGCCGACATTGCTCTGACCATACCCACTGCAGCATGGAATGAAGCTTTTGTTTTTTTTGCTCCAATCTGCCTTCCCGCTGTTCTATAATAAAACGTATTTTGTCCTCTTGCTGACTCGCCTCCACCGCTTTAGCATAGTGATGGATAAAGCGATATTGGACATCACTTAAACCGAGCATCTTGATGAGTTCTTCTCGCGAATGATGAGGCTGATACAGAAAATAATTCTTTATTTGCCAGTCCGTCGGAAATTCTCCTTCCATGATCATCGCATGAACTTCCTCATCCCCTGGCGTATAAAGCAACACCGCGAGCGAACGATTGCCGTCTCTTCCCGCACGACCGATTTCTTGCAAATAAGACTCTAGCTGTGCCGGTGGCTGATGATGAATGACAAACCGAATATTCTCCTTGTTGACTCCCATTCCAAATGCACTAGTCGCACAAATTACCTCTAATTCATCATGCAGAAATTGTTGCTGAATTAAGATCCGATCTTCCTGCACCATTCCCCCATGATAAAAAGCGGTTCGCTGAATGCCTTGTTGTTTTAACCATTCCGCTCCCTCTTCAGCTCCGCGGCGACTCGAAAAATAAACGATTCCCGGCTTTTCTAAGCCAACCACTAACTCAGCTAGGCGCTCTAGCTTCTCCATTCTTGAAGAGCATTGCTCGACGACCATTGCGATATTCGGACGATCCACCGAAAAAACCCATGCCTTCGCTTCTTCAATATGTAAATAACGAAGGATATCCTTTCTCACTTCAGCCGTAGCCGTAGCCGTTAAAGCTAACGTTAACGGGTGTCCCAGCTGTTCTCTTACTTGGCCGAGCAAGCGGTAATCAGGTCGAAAATCGTACCCCCACTGGGAAATACAATGTGCCTCATCGACGACAAATAAAGCGATATCGATCTTCTTTAACGCTTGAATGACCGCCTGATTCATCAACATTTCGGGAGATAAAAAAATAAAGCGATAGTGCGGCAAACGACTAAACACGTCGTTCTTTTCTGTAAAGGTTAAGAAAGAGTTAATCGCAATCACTCGTTTTTCTCCACGCATTTTTAATTGCTCAACCTGATCTTGCATAAGTGATAAAAGCGGAGAAACGATAATGACACTCCCTGGTAATACATAGGCAGGAAGCTGATAACATAGTGATTTCCCTGTCCCTGTCGGCAGCATCGCTAATGTATGTTGCCCTTGCAGCAAGGAATCAATTACCTCTTTTTGCCCCATTCGAAAATGGGCATAACCAAATCGTTCGAATAGAATGTTCTCTATATTTTCCATACCTTCACCTGCTATGTCTAGCTAACACTAGTCGAATTTGAAAATACGTAACATCTGGAATCTGGTCTTTAATCGGCTTTAATTTTTTATGATGTTGCTTCAAAGCTACAGCCAGAATTTTCTCTGCTTGTTGATCGCTCACATACCATTCAAGCGGAAAGTTGTTTATATTTAAAGCTAATTCAACGACATGATCTTCTACTGTACTCATTTTCAGCCTTCGTTGCTGAGCAATTTCTGCAAGTGAATAGCCTTTGTTCAATAATTCCGCCGTCTTTTTCGTTGATTGAGTAAGGGTCACCGACTCATATATGTCCTTCAACACTTCGTATAACAACGGAAATTGTGAGGCATGCTGATAAATGTACTCGACTAAAAAATGAAGCAAATTTAAAAACCGATACCAATATTCTGTTTCTTCCATATGGACAAGTTCCGCCGTTTGTACAGCCGTTTTTCCTGTTTTGTTTTTGCCAGACAAACGAAGCACAAGCACAAGCGGTTCTTCAAAGCTTTGACTTTTCAAACTATGTATGAGTTCATCATGCAACGCTTGAGCTAATGCTTCTTTCGGCAACCTTTGTTGAGATAAAAACATTTTCACCCAATACTGAATGTGTTCATCTCTTGTAACTGGCTGATATTCCTTGTTCTCATGCACGAGATGAGAAGTCACTTGTACAAGTAGCGTCAACCTTTTCCAAAACAGCAAACAACAATCTTGTAGTTTAAAGCCTTGTATATGTTGAAGAGTAGCTAACGTATCACTAAAATGAGCGAGCCATTGCTCTCCCGTTTCCGTCACTAACAGGCTGTTTGGATCTCCTGCTATATATCCTTTTTCTAGCAACCGCTGAATTTGTTCATCATACATCTTTCTATCGAGAAATGGTGCGGTTTGAAACCATCGATCTAATTGGAATAAACGAGCATCTTGTATCGTTTGGGAAGACTTTTTCCCTTTTAATAAATGATAAATGGACGAGGCTGTTCTCTCGCCGTTTAATTGCTTAAGCATCAATAGCATAACCGCCTGAATGAACAACTTTCTCGTCTCCTTTTGGACTTTTGTTCATTTTATCACGAAATACGCCAAATGTTTGTGAAAGAGTATCGATAATTTATGAAAGCCCTATCATTTTTTCAGCGAGAACTTTTTATTGAAAAGTAAATACATCACATATACAATAAAATATAGAAGTTTTCTAAGAATTTAAGATTGACTTAATCCATTGAGGATTTGGTATACACTAAGGAGGTTTCATAATGCCAAAATATACAATCGTTGATAAAGACACATGTATTGCTTGCGGTGCTTGCGGAGCAGCTGCACCAGACATTTATGATTATGATGATGAAGGAATTGCGTTCGTTATTTTAGACGATAACGAAGGAACAGCTATCATTCCAGAAGTTCTTGAAGAAGATATGCAAGATGCGTTTGAAGGCTGCCCAACAGACTCCATTAAAATCGCAGATGCCCCGTTTGATGGCGATGCTCTAAAATACGAATAAAACAGTCAGAAACCCGCCTATTGGCGGGTTTCTTCTATTTTGATTGCTCTTGTTTTACAGTTCGGTAGAAAAACAGTTCATATAGCACAGGAATGAGAACTAACGTTAACACAGTGGATGAGGTTAATCCTCCAATGACAGTGATCGCCAAACCTTTAGAAATTAACGTGCCAGATGACGTCGTTAACGCTAATGGAATTAACGCTGTAACTGTCGCAAAAGCCGTCATTAAAATCGGACGCAACCTCGTCTTTCCGGCTTCCATTAACGCCTCGCGAATCAACATACCTTTCTTCTCTCTGTTTTGACCAATCCGATCGACTAGCACAATCGCATTCGTTGTGACGATACCGATCAGCATAAGCAACCCGATCATCACACTTACAGATAAAGGTTCATTAGCAATTGTAAGTCCTAATAGAGAACCAATAGGCACAAAAATCAAAGACGAGAGAACGATAAATGGAATACGTGCTTGACCAAAAGTAATCAGCATCGTAATGTATACGAGCCCAACAGCAATCAACATTGCCAATCCTAACGCTTGGAACGTTTCGACAGTTTCATCGCTTCCGCCTCCTCCTTCAAAACTCACCTCTTTTGGTAAATCTAGATCCTGTTTAACACCTGCAATCACTTGTTCAGACACAGTTCGGATATCATCGCCTTCAATTTGAGCAGAGATTTGGGCAAACACTTTGCCGTCAAGTTTTTGAATCGAAGTAAAGGCTTCTTCCTCTTTGATCTCCGCTACGTCTGTAATCGGTAGCGGACCTTTTACTGTAAACAGTTGAATCTTTTTAATATCATCGATCGAATTAGCGTTTTCTGTGTAGGCAAGACGCACAGCTTTTTCTTTTCCATCTAACTCTAGCTTACCAACATCCACTGGCTCGGTTTGATCGGCAATCGCTCCGAGAATTTGAAAGCCAGATACTCCTGCTTTCGCCGCCTTCTCAGAATCAACCTTCACCATCAGCTGTGTTTGCTTTTCACTAAAATTATTGGACACGTATTTCAAATCATCGTGTTTTTTCATATATTCTTCCACTATTTGAGCGGCTTTTTGTAATTGATCTAAATTATTCGAGTACAAATTAATATTGACATTATTATTCGAAGGCGGACCACCTGTTTGTTGCTCTTGGACGCCAAGAACGGCTTTCGGTTCTGCAGTTAAAATAATCTCTTCCATTTCGCGTTCAAGCGTTTGAATATAAGCTGCCACATCAACATCCTCTTTAAGCGTAATGAAATAGTTCGCTTGGTTCGCTCGCTTCAGTCCTGATTGGAAGTCTCTCGTACCGATCCCAGTTGTTACATTTTCCACTTCTTTGGAGTCCGCTAAATACTTTTCAAGCTGTAAAGATAATTCATTTGTTTTCTCGAGCGGTGTAGAGGAAGGCAAGCGAAACGTTGCCGCTAATAGCTTTTGCTCTTCATTAGGAATAAACGTAAATCCTAACCTTGAAGCAAAGGCGAAAGAACTAAATAATGTAGCTAAAGATAAAACAATCACGATCACTTTATGATTCAATGACCATTCAATCGCGCGTACATAACTTGTTTGTAGTCGCCCCTCCTTCTCTTCTTGCGGCACCTGCTTAAAGGAGAACTTCGCCAAAATCGGCACGATCGTAATAGATACAACCAAGGACGTCAAAAGGGCAATAACAATCGTCACCGCAAATGGAAGAAAGAACTCTCCTGTAATGCCCCCAACAAGGCCAAGCGGCAAAAAGACAACAACAGTCGTAATCGTTGAGGAAGTGATCGCTTTTAAAATTTCTCTTGTTGACTGAATAATTAACTCATTCGTCATGCCTTCCCCTGATTTACGTATACGCCTAAATATATTTTCAATTACCACTATACTATCATCAACTACTCGCCCAACAGCGACAGCCATTCCACCGAGCGTCATAATATTTAACGAAATATCTAGCTGATACAAGAAGATCGATGTAACAAGCAACGATAACGGAATTGAAATAATGGCGATCATCGTCGCGCGCACATTTCGCAAAAATAATAGGACTGCTAATGAAGCAAACAATGCACCTAATAGCCCTTCTTTTACCAATGTACTAACTGATTTTTCAATTCCTTCTGCCGAATCAAATCCGACGGCGTAAGCAAACTCTCCCTCGTATTTGTCCATAATATTAATGACTTTCTTCGCAACTTCTACTGTATTGGCATCCTGCTTCTTCGTTACGGCCATTGATAGCGCATCTTTTTCGTTATAGCGTGTAATTTCCGCGCGATCCTTCACTTCTTCAATTGTCGCGATTTCTTTTAATGCAACGGGTTGACCGTTAGGAATAAACTCAGCTGGCGTAATGATAAAGTTCTCTAACTGCTCTTTCGTTTCTACCTTTTCTTGGACGCGAACAGGCACTTGAATTTGCTCGCCTTCGATCGTTCCAGCTGGAAACGATAAATTTCGCTCATTGATTTCGTCTTTAATTTGCGAAAGTGATAAACCGTATGCACGAGCTCTGTTTGGATCGACTGTGACTTGCAACCATTCTTCCTTCAAGCCACCAACAGATACACTGTTCAATCCATTGATTTTATTCAATTCAGGTATGACTTCCTCATCGAGTAACGTTTGTAAGTCAGTTCCCTCTTTAGCGAATAGAGATAAATTAAAAATTGGAAAGCTCCCAAAAGAAAAGCGATTAATTTCCGTTTTCGTTTGCTCTGGCAAGCTCGTTTCTTGAATGAAATTATTCACTTGCTGCTCGATTTCATCCATATCCGTATTGAAAGGGAATTCCATACTGATGATAGATAACGTTTCAAATGTGGAGCTTTGGACTTTTTTCACTCCTTCTAGCCCTTTAAACTGTTCTTCAAGCTTCGAAGTCACTTGCTCATTTAAATCTTGTGGAGAAGCCCCTGGATAGACTACTTCAACACTTAATTGTGGAAACTCAATATTCGGCAATAAGTCCATCTTTAACTTAGTAAACGAATATAACCCTCCTAGAATGAACAAAAAGGAAATGATAAAGACAGCAAAGGCATTCTTCAAGCTAAACCTCGTTAAGAAATTCATAAATCCCCCTCATTTCTATTAAAAGAATCATTTACACTTATCATAATTTATTTTTATGCTGTCTGCATTTTTAAATGTTTTTCTAAAAAAAGAGCCCTACTATTCGTTTAGTAGAGATCTCATCGGTTTATTATTAAGCGTTTTGGGCAATGGTTTGTTTTTTCATCCACACTTGAATGCGAGAGTAAATTAATAAAAAGACAGCCGTCATCAATAGCCCTTTCACGAAATTAAACGGTAAAATAGCCGAAACGATCAGTTGCTTCGTTTCTGGTGCCGACATAGCTGGTGCATTTAAAAAGAGCGTATAAGCTGGTAAAATCACATAATAATTTAACACACTCATCATCACAGCCATCACCGTCGTTCCAGCAATAAGAGCAGCGACCATTCCTTTTTTCGATTCAAATTTCTTATATACATAATACACAGGAAGGATAAACGTGACTCCTGCCATAAAGTTAGCGAAATGACCGACAGGAACTCCTGTTGGACTACCTGCTACAAAAAAGTTCAACACATTTTTGATAAACTCCACCATAATTCCAGCAATTGGACCGAAGACAATAGCGGCAACTAGTGCAGGGATTTCGCTAAAGTCAACCATTAAAAACCCTGGAAATGGTGGAACCGGAAAGTTAAGTAGCATTAATAAATAAGATAATGTACTTAGTAAACCGACAGACGTTAACACTCGAATATTCTTCTTTCTCACAAAACTCTCTCCTTCTTCTCATCCATCCTACACAAGAAGAAAGGCTGCCAACTAAATAATCCCTCAAGCAAAAGGCTTAAGGGAGTTTGAAGTCATGCTTAAATAGACGTTCAAAACTGCACTTTTTGAACGCTGGCAGACCTTCACCTTCTCCCATCCAGACTATACTGTCGGCTTTGGATTCTCACCAAATCTGCCTTTCGGCTCGCGGGCTCAGAAGCCATGCTTCTATACCGCCGGTCGGGAATTTCGCCCTGCCCCGAAGATGAAATGATATTTATTTTAGACTTTATTATACATAAAATTGACGATTGTGTGAAGCATTTAATTTGTATGTAACACCTTCTAAGCTTCTACTGTCAGAAATACTCGTTTTTTTCGACACCTTCTCTTGACGAATTATCCCTCCACCGAGAATAAGTAGACTAATACATAAAGCGATAGCTAACACAATAAAAAATCTCCTTACATAATCCGTCATATTGATCTGCCTCCTTGCGATCACTTTATCCCGCATTAACGGGCTGTAAGACCCCCACGGATTGAAGTTTCACTTTATCCTCTGCCTTTCTAGTTGTATGCACGAAAACGTTTTCAATATGACTTAAAAAAAGAGGAGCTATTAGACAATAGCTCCCCCGTGTTTTTATGTGATTTATTTTTTTCGCGGCAAATAAAAGGTAAAGGTCGTTCCTTTCCCTAATTGACTTTGCACTTTAATGCTTCCTTGATGCGCTTTGATCATATTTTTAGCAATGGACAGTCCAAGTCCTGTACCTGCTTGACCTCTTGTTCTTGCTTTATCCCCTTTATAAAACCGCTCAAATACAAACGGCAAGTCTTCTTCGCTAATACCGACACCAGAATCTTGAACATGAACTTCATATCCATCGGCTTTTCGTTCTAGCTTCACTTCCACAAAGCCGTTTTCTAGTGTATGACGAAGAGCATTATCAATTAAATTCGTCAGCACTTGCTCAATCCGATCTGAATCGATATCGAGGTAGCTATCTTCATCAGGAATCGTTAATTTCAACTCAATTTGCTTTTCTTTTGCTAAGCCTTGAAATTTATTCGCCACTCGCTTAATAAACGAGGACAACTCTATCTCTTCTAATTCTAAATTAATATGACCGGCTTCCATTCGGGCTAAATCCAACAATTCATTCACAAGACGCCCCATTCGCAGCGATTCTTCATGAATAATTTTGGCGATCTCTCTTTTTTCCTCTTCCGTCCCTGCGATATCATCTACAATCGCTTCACTATAGCCTTGTAACATCGCAATCGGTGTTCTAAGTTCATGAGAGACGTTCGCAATGAAGTCTTTTCTGAGCTTATCTAACCGTCGCTCTTCTGACATATCACGAACGACCGCCACCACACCACGAACGGACTTATCATTATAAAGCGGGCTGACGATGACGACATAAGAACGATTTTTTAAGGACAGTTCACCAATTTGCTCGTTTTCTGTTTCAATCGCCTTTTTCAGCAGTTCAGCTACTAAAGTAGGCATCGTTTCATTATGATGATCATTTCCCATCTCATAATACCAATTTTGTAAAAAGCGTTCCGCTGGCGGGTTGGTAATTAAGATCGTCCCGTCTCGATTAAAGGTGATCACCCCATCAGCCATACTGCTTAAAATGCTGGCCAGTTGCTCTTTCTCTTGATTCAATGCATGAATATTGTAATTTAATTGCTTAGCCATTTGATTAAAGGACGTAGCGAGTGCTCCAATCTCATCTGTCGTTAAAATCGGCACTTTTGTATCAAACTTTCCTTTCGCCACTTCCGTTGCGGCCTCTCTCATTTTCCTTAAAGGAGCCGTAATTCTTGTCGACAAGAAAAAGGCAAAAATAGTCGTTAGCACGATCGCAATTCCAGCCGCTAGCAAAATTAGTCTCGTTGTTTGCTGAGACGTTTCTTTAATGACTTCAAGAGATTGGTAAATGATGACTGCTCCATTTTCATCAGCCTTCATATGTAATGGAACGGCAATCACAATCGAGTTTTCATGTCGATTCGAATTACTTCCTCCTTGAATAGGTAGCTCTGTCTGTACTTTCTTATCCTTTGTAAACACTTGGGATAGCACGGGGTCATTGACCACTTTCGATTGTTCTAAAACTTTGCTCAAATCATCATTTGGTGAATAATGAAAACGCTCTTGATTCTCCGCAATAATCAGATGAATCGGCTCATCGACTAAATCCCAAGCCACCTGCATACCGGTTTGTTTGTCTTCATGATCAGAAAGTACCTTTGAAATTTTTGTTGCTGTATCAGACAATTCTCTTTCAACTTCCCTCGCATGATAATTCTCAAAGAACTCTAATTGTAGAATCGTTAAGAAAAATAAAACAAACGATACGAGTAAAAGAATCGTCATCCACAGCTTTCCTACAACGCTTCTCCAAAGCTTCATTCATTCACAACCTCGAATTTGTAGCCAACTCCCCAAACAGTGACAATCATTTTGGCCGCTTTCTCAGATACTTTATTTAACTTTTCACGAAGGCGCTTCACATGTGTATCCACCGTCCGTAAATCTCCGAAAAACTCATAATGCCACACTTCTTTTAATAAATGCTCACGATCAAATACTTTATCTGGCGCTTTCGCTAAAAAGTATAGCAATTCATATTCCTTCGGTGTTAAATTGACCTCTTCTCCATCCGCTGTCACTCGATGAGCGTCATTATCAATGGTTAAATGCGGGTATACAATTAAGTCTTTAGATTTCGTATCCGTTTGTAAATAGGATGTTGGTGAAGAACGTCTTAATAATGCTTTCACGCGAAGAACGACTTCTCGTGGGCTAAACGGCTTCACAATATAATCATCTGTTCCGACTTCAAAGCCTTGGACGCGATTCGCTTCCTCACCTTTTGCCGTTAGCATAATAACAGGCGTCGATTTCTTCTCTCTCAATTCCCTACACACTTCAATGCCGTCTTTACCTGGCATCATTAAATCCAGTAAAATGCAATCATATTCTTCAGTTAAAGCCATCTCAAGAGCCATTTCTCCATCTTCAGCTTCATCAATCACATAATTTTCTCTTTCTAAGTACATTCGCAGCAAACGGCGAATTCTTTCCTCGTCATCTACGACTAAAATCCTTAGTTCATTTTCCAACGTAATAGCCTCCTAATCATACAGTCAATCATGCTTTTTTATTGATTACTTTCATTATTAACTAATCCTTGTTTTTTTTCAATTTATCAACTATCTATATAGAAAAAGCCTCCGCGCAGAAGCGGAGGTTTTCTATTTACGGTGTTGCGTACGAGTGAAGCCCTGCTATTACTAAGTTCACCGCTACTAAGTTGAACATAATAATGACAAAACCAATCACAGCAAGCCAAGCGGACTTTTCTCCATGCCAACCTTTCGATAACCGAAGATGTAAAAAGGCTGCATAAAATAACCATGTAATCAGTGCCCATACCTCTTTCGGGTCCCATCCCCAAAATCTAGACCAAGCAATTTGTGCCCAGATCATCGCAAAGATCAACCCTCCGAGAGTAAAGACCGGAAAACCTATTAAGACCGCACGATAACTTACTTCATCCATTAAATCTGAATTCACATTTTTCACAAAAGGCTGTACAAGTGCACCAATTCGCTTACGAGCCACAAGGCGAATGGCTAAATAAAGTAGAAGTCCAGCTACTAGTGACCAAACAAGGGTATTCAACTTTTTCGCATTAATAAAACCAGGAACCTCTACGATTGAGTCAAACTTGCCATCCGTTATTAATTGGCCTTCGTTTGGACCGATAATCGCTGGCATGAGAAACGTTTCCTGCGCCGGATTCCCATCTTTATTGATATAGTCAAATTTCGCTTCATATCCGGTAAGATTAAACGCTGTTGTGACAATGACGAAGCCAATCGTTGCGACAAGACTGAACATCACGACCTCTAACCAAATCGTTTGCTTGCTTCTTTTCGATTGATCAATATTTTTCACTAAATAAATTAATCCCGCAACAAAGCTAATCGCCAAAATCCCTTCCGCTGCCGCGACCGTTGTCACGTGAATATGTAACCAATCACTTTGAAGCGCCGGAATCAGTGGGCTAATCTCTCTCGGAAACATGCTGGCATATGCAATGATGATCGTCGCCACCGGCAAGGCAAACAATCCTAGCACAGGTAGACGATACATTAAATAAATGATAATAAATGCTCCAACTAACATCATCGCGAAGAAGGTCACAAATTCAAACAGATTGCTAACAGGTGCATGACCTGAAGCGATCCAACGCGTAATAAAGTAACCTAACTGGGCAATGAAGCCGATGACTGTAACCGCAAACCCTAACTTACCCCAGCGATTTTCTTCTTGTTTTTGATTATCTTTCTTCTGGCGAACGGCTCCTCCGAATAAAAATGTTGCCAATAAGTATAATATAAATGAAGCATAAAGAAGATTCCCGCTCCATTGAACTAAGTCAGACATCTTCATTCCCCCCTATTATGACTTTTGTTGATCCTCTAACATCGGTACTCTCGTTGAACCGATCGCAGCATCAATTTCTCGCTTCAACCCATGCCAATTTTTATTCGTGTGAGCGGCTACGTATACTTCGTTATCAATTTGGCGAATCCATAAACGACGATGATTCCAATAAGCGCCTTGAACAACGCCAATCATGAAGATCGCTCCACCAATAGCTAAAATCCATAACGTTAAATCTTTACGCACCGTCAGCACAGAAATGTTACGGGTCTCAATCCCTTTGAACTCCATTTTGTACTCAGTTTCTCCAACAGGCTCTAATGTTTTACGAATCGCGACGAAACTAATTTCCCCTTTTGGATGCTCAGGAGAGATCATTTTAAAGAAAAAGGCAGGATTATTTGGATTAGGAGACCTTGTCGTCGGTTCTCCTGCTTCAGAAAATCCAGCATAGTCTGGAAAATAACCAATCAATTCTACTTTATATCCATTTCCAAGATCATACACATCTTTAGGTTTTAACAGATCGATTTTGACCTTTCCAACCTCTTCTTGTGTTGCTTTATTCGTTAAACCAAACTCCATTGACTTCAGTTCGTCTTTAGTGAAGCTATCTTGATAAAGAGCGTAGTTGTCAAATTTAAATGGTTCATTTACACGAATTTCTCCTGATTTCACCTTCGTTAGCTTTGGTTCCGCACCAGGTAACCCTTGATTTTCATCTCGGTAAAGAATAGCATTTGTTTGATAATTCTTCACTACACCATTTGTCCGATCAAGTGCTTGATCAAACACTTCAGGATCTTTGTCTTTATCATAGTTTTCAACGATAAATTTTTCATTTTTTAAATAATATTCGCCGTTCGTCCCTGGAATTTCTAAAGTAGCTCCTTCACGAACAAACAATGTTTCATCGACATACATGCCATCCATCGAACGAAGCATTGCACCAAATAGAAAAATAATAAGACCGACGTGATTGACGTAAGGACCCCAACGAGAAAAGCGATTTTTTTCCGCGAGTAAGCTACCTTCTTCTTCTCGAAGCTTATAACGCTTACTTGCTAATTTTTTCTTAACTTCACTCCACTCGTCCTCACTCAATTTCACTTCCTGCTTCGTGAAAAAGCGCTGTTTATTCATAAAGGAAGCATGACGAGCGACTCGTTGATTCTTTAACGCGCGATACAGCGGAATCACACGGTCAAGGCTACAAATCACAAGAGACACACCGATAGATGCAATTAAAGCAATAAACCAAGCGGAATTATATAAATCATAAAAGCCAAACATATAATATAGTTTCCCCGCAAAGCCATACACATCTTCATAATATTGTTCAGGCGGTATATTTTGAGGAATAAATAGCTTTTGCGGAAAAATGGTTCCAATGGATGATGCAACAAGCGTTAAAACGATTAGCCAAATCCCTACTTTAACAGAAGAAAAGAAATTCCATATTTTGTCAACGAATGTTTTTTGATACGTTTGTGACCGGCGGGCGCTGCCTTCATAGCGCATATCGTGCAGCTTTTCTTGTTTCGCTTCTTCGGTTAGCGCTCTCCCGCATGATTCACATAGAATCGTTCCGTGAGGATTGACATGGCCACATTCACATTTAACTTTCTCCATTTCAAAACTCCTTAAAATTATGGTTTCACTTTTTCAAATAAAGCTCTCACCTGTTCTTCTTTCACGAGTCCACCAACAACGATTTCTTCCACTTTTCCTTCTGCATTAATCATATATGTAGCTGGAAGTCTACTTACTCCATATGCCTTTTCTACTTCTTTCGTTGTATCGATCGCAATCGGAAACGTTAAGCCATATTGTTTAGCGAAATTCTTCGTTTGTAATTCCGAATCGCCAACGTTCACAGCTAAAACTTCTACCCCTTGATCTTTAAATTCTTTTGACACCGTTTCCATATGAGGCATCTCTTCTTTACATGGGGCACACCACGTTCCCCAGAAATTAAGAAACACACCTTTTCCTTTATAATCCGACAGCTGATGCTTCTCTCCTGAAAGGTCCGTTAATACAAAATCAGGCGCCTCGTCCCCTACTTGCAAAGTGCCACGCGCCTCTTTTGTCAAATTCGTATAAAGCGTATAGCCGACAGCTATCGCTAAAATAGCTAAAATGACAGAACGCATAATAAACCGTTGTTTTCTTTTATCCAAGAAGTGATCCCCTCCCGATGTCACATACCATTGTTATGTTTTACGTATTGAACCTTTACACCATTATACCATTTTCGTGTTTTTCCTAAAAAAAAGGGATTTGAAGGATGTGTGACAATTTCTTGTCAACGCAACATCCCTGTTTCAGCTAATGTACGTAGTTGCTTCACTTCATGAGCTGTTAACTCGCGAAACTCCCCGGCATTCAACCCTTTTAACGTTAAAAATGCGTATCTTTCACGCTTTAGCTTTTGAACCTCGAAGCCGATCGCTTCAAACATGCGACGCACTTGACGATTTCGACCTTCGTGAATCGTAATTTCAATATTGGCTCGTTGCTTCTTTTTATCGACAGACAGCTCTTTCACCTTCGCTGGCGCTGTTTTCCCATCCTCTAGCTTGATGCCCGAAGCTAGCTGCTTTAACATATAGCGCTGAGGAATACCGTTAAGGCGCGCCACATAGGTTTTATCAATTTCATAACGTGGATGCGTTAATAAGTTAGCAAACTCTCCATCATTCGTTAAAAGTAGCAAACCTGATGTGTCATAATCAAGCCTTCCGACTGGAAAAATTCTTTGTTCAATCAACGGAAAATAATCCGTTACGACTTTGCGGTTTTTATCGTCGGAAACTGCTGAAATGACGCCACGCGGTTTATAAAATAAAAAATAAACCTTCTCTTGCCCTTCAACAGGAACACCACCCACTTCTACTTTGTCAGAAGGGGACACTTTCGTTCCGAGCTCTGTTACCACTTTCCCATTCACTGTTACTTTTCCTTCTATTATTAGTTGCTCTGCTTTACGTCTTGACGCAAATCCAGCTTGTGCGATCACTTTTTGTAGCCGCTCCATTCCATCACCTCTAAATTCTTCAATATGTGTCATTATGCATTATTACACATCGATTGAAATAAGAAAAGCCGCAGACACTATTCACAACGTATAAATCCATTAAAAAAACTGCTCCGCAACGGAACAGTTTTTATGAAAACATCCATGAAACGATAAAAATAGCGGCTACAAATCCAGCCAAATCGGCAAGTAAGCCGACTTTTAATGCATCACCCATTTGCTTGATGCCAACCGCGCCAAAATAAATCGTCAATACATAAAAGGTTGTATCTGTACTTCCTTGCATCACAGAAGCTAAACGGCCAATATACGAATCCGGCCCATAAGTAGCTATTAAATCGCTCACCATCCCCAACGCCGCCGTTCCTGAAATGGGGCGAATTAAAGCGAGCGGAAAGACTTCTGGTGCTAGACCGATCGATAGTAGGAGCGGCCGCATCCAGTCTACGACACTTTCAAGAGCCCCAGAAGCTCGAAAGATCGCAATCGATACCATCATCCCGACTAAATAAGGAATAATCGAGACGGCAATGTGGATTCCCTCTTTTCCTCCTTCAACAAATGTTTCATATGTGGGAACTTTTTTGAACGTACCGTAAAGTAGAATGAAGCCGATGATGAGGGGGATAATCCAAATAGAAATGATCGAAAGCCAAGCCATTTATCCCCCTCCCTTTCGTGTGCGACGAGAGTGGAAATAACGGTCAATCATGATCGCAAACGTCGTAGAACAAGCTGTTGCAAACAGGGTAGGCGCCACAATTTCAGCTGGGGAAGCAGATTCATAAGAAAAACGGATCGCTAAGATCGTCGTTGGTATAATCGTAAGGCTCGATGTATTCAACGCTAAAAAAGTAATCATGGAGCGACTCGCTTCACTTTTTCCTCCGTTCAATCGCTTTAATTCCTCCATCGCTTTAATCCCAAACGGCGTCGCCGCATTACCAAGCCCAAACATATTAGCCGTCATATTCGACAAAATGTAGCCCATCGCTGGATGGTCATTCGGGATATCCGGGAATAATCGTTTCGCGATTGGCTTGAACAAATGAGCAAGTTGCTTGAGCATACCGGCTTTCTCAGCTATTTTCATGATGCCAAGCCAAAACACAAGCACGCTAATTAAACCGATACAAATGGTCACAGCTTCTCCAGAGGCTTCAAATACCGCTTTATTCACCTCATTCATTTTGCCATTGATCGCTGCAAAAATTAGCCCAATTAAGGTCATCCCTACCCAAATATAATTAACCATGATTCATTTCACCATCATTGATCATGACCACCATTCCTTCCACTTCTCCCATAGAGATTTCTGCTCATCGTTTTTCTCCTGTTTATAATAAATAGGGATTGTAAATACTTTTTCTTTATTTAAAAAAGCTTCAGCTTGTCCGACCACCTCAGGCACCTTTCCTCGTTTCCAGCTTTTTTTCGGTTTCAGTAGCTTATAATGAATGGAGAGTTGTTCTTCCTCTTCTTTTGTGAGCGGGAATAGTACATCTCTTTTTAAGTAGATATGACCATCATAAAAAGAATTGTTTATCTTAATTGCTTTTTTATGCAAAATCACCTTAGGATCATATTGTTCAAAGCTCGATTCGTACATATAGATGTGGTCATTCCAATCATCAGATGCATCCAAGGTCACTGCAATTAAATCCATATCCCCCTTCGTCGCCGTTGTTACTAATGTTCGATGAGCTTTTTTCGTATAACCTGTTTTCCCTCCTGTGCAATATTCATACTTTTCTGTCAATAAACGATTTTTATTATGCCAAATGCGATCCCACTCACCACTTGGATCTTTGACTCGATGTTTTTTCGTTCCAGCTATTTCACGATACTTAGCATTTTTCATCGCGTATCTTGTCAAAAGTGCCATATCATAAGCGGTGGAACGATGCTTTTCACTATCATCTAAGCCGTGTGGATTAGCAAAGTGAGTATTCTTCATGCCGATTTCCTTCGCCTTTTCATTCATTAAAAATACAAATCCCTCTTTGCTTCCGCCTACATGTTCAGCGATCGCGACAGCCGCATCATTTCCTGAGCGCAACATTAAGCCGTACACCAAATCTTCTAACGAAATCTTTTCGCCT
>NZ_KZ454941.1:1578759-1643205 GCF_002797375.1 Bacillus sp. FJAT-42315 | reverse complement strand
TTTATGCAAAATCACCTTAGGATCATATTGTTCAAAGCTCGATTCGTACATATAGATGTGGTCATTCCAATCATCAGATGCATCCAAGGTCACTGCAATTAAATCCATATCCCCCTTCGTCGCCGTTGTTACTAATGTTCGATGAGCTTTTTTCGTATAACCTGTTTTCCCTCCTGTGCAATATTCATACTTTTCTGTCAATAAACGATTTTTATTATGCCAAATGCGATCCCACTCACCACTTGGATCTTTGACTCGATGTTTTTTCGTTCCAGCTATTTCACGATACTTAGCATTTTTCATCGCGTATCTTGTCAAAAGTGCCATATCATAAGCGGTGGAACGATGCTTTTCACTATCATCTAAGCCGTGTGGATTAGCAAAGTGAGTATTCTTCATGCCGATTTCCTTCGCCTTTTCATTCATTAAAAATACAAATCCCTCTTTGCTTCCGCCTACATGTTCAGCGATCGCGACAGCCGCATCATTTCCTGAGCGCAACATTAAGCCGTACACCAAATCTTCTAACGAAATCTTTTCGCCTTTTTTTAAATAAAGGGATGATCCTTCCGTTAGCACCGCTCGCTTGCTCACCTTTACTTTTTCTTGTAGCTTGTCCGACTCAATCGCAATAATTGCGGTCATAATTTTCGTGATGCTAGCAATGCGCATCACCTCATGTGGATCTTTAGCATATAGCACCCGTCCACTTTGTTGCTCCATGACGATCGCACTAACAGCACTCGTGCTCGCTTGTGCTGGTGAGTTTATTGACAGCAAGAACAGTAGGAAAGCCAGGATGACAACTGGCATTTTTTTATTCATCCGCCGATCTCTCCCTCGCTTATTTGTACAACTATATGCAAAATAAGCCCCTAACATGACGAACAAAAAAAAAGCGGCCTCAGCCGCTTTTTACTCCTCATTATTTAATACTTGTTCAAATCGTTCAAAAAATAAATCCGCTTCCTCTTGTTCATTGTCTTCGATTTCTGATAATGGCGGAAGCTCTGAAATATCCTTTAATCCGAAGCAATCCAAAAACTCTTTCGTTGTACCATATAAAATCGGTCTTCCCGGTCCTTCTGCTCGTCCGTATTCCTTAATCAAACCTTTCGCTACGAGGTTTTGTAGCGCTCGATCGGCCTTCACTCCACGAATTTCTTCAATCTCCGCTCTTGTGATCGTCTGTTTGTAAGCGATAATCGCTAACGTTTCCAGAGCCGCTTGAGAAAGCGTGTGTGAATGACTGTTTTCCACTAGCTTTTTAATATAGGAGGCGTGTTCTTTTTTCGTTGCCAGCTGATAGGTGCCTGCGAGTTCAATTAATAGAATGCCCCGATCTGGATCCTGTTCATAGCGTTCCTTTAATTCATTCACGATATCTTTCGCTTCATGCTCTTCCACTTCAAGCACTTGAACAATTTGTTTTAATGACAACCCTTCATCACCGGCAGCGAAAAGTAAACTTTCTGTAATGCTCATCCAACGAATAATATTCATTCACGTTCCCCTCCTTTTGCCATCACAAACAGATCAGAAAAATTGTTCTGCTGCTCAACGACAATTTCATTTCGTTTCATTAATTCTAATACAGCTAAAAAGCTAACAACCATATGCCCTTTATCCTCATATGGAAAGAGGTCAACAAAACGAGTCGGTTGTTTGCACGTAGCTAATGTGGACAAAATTTGATCTATTCGTTTTTCTAGTGAGACCTCTTGCTTTTTTACTTTTTTCGTCATTGGGCGCTGCAATTTTTTGCGACGCAGAAGCTTATGAAACGCACCAAGCATATCATATACAGTAACACGTAAATTCTGTGATGATGGCTGATTGTCTTCAAGAGCCGTTAAATCACTCGGCGCTTTTGTAAAAAACTCTCCTCGTTCTTCTTCTTTCTCTTTCAAGCGCTCGGCTGCTTCTTTATATTTTTTATACTCAACTAGTCGTTCCACCAACTCTTCTCGTGGATCTTCTTCTACCCAATCGACCTCTTCCTCTTCCTCATGTGAAGGGAGCAATGTTTTACTTTTAATCGCTAATAACGTCGCAGCCATGACTAAATATTCACTGGCGACATCCAGCTCCAATTCCTTCATCGCATGAATGAATAATAAATACTGCTCCGTAATATCAGCCATCGGAATATCATATATGTCAATCTCTAACCGCTGAATTAAATGTAGCAACAAATCGAGTGGTCCTTCGAAAGCATCAACTTTTACTTTATATTGCATATTTTATCACCAATTCTTTTCAGTTCACTCAAAAAAAGCTCAACTTTTAGTATAGAGGATTCAGCGACACTGTCCACTACTATTTTCGGAATTTGATCAACAGTTTTCGGCATGTTAAGATGTGTGTAATGCAATGTAGTGTAGGAGGACGTTCATGTATTCTTATCCGTTGTCTTATTTAACCTTTCTCGTTCATTTCCATGATCATCAAGACTATTTTGAATGCCACGAAGTGTTAGAAGAATATTGGAAAGAACAGACGGACCAGGCTCGTGATTCTGTTTGGGTCGGTCTTATTCAAACAGCCGTCGTGCTTTATCACCATCGCCGCGGCAATTTTATTGGGGCGATTAAGCTAGCAACAAAAGCCCTCAATATTCTACAGAAACGTCAAAAAGAGCTAGCTGAACTAGGAATTGACAGCGAAGCTTTTTTAGAAGCTCTCTCTGTTCGCCTTCAAGCTTTACATCACCAACGACCATTCACCCCTCTGTCTATTCCTTTGCGTCATACAGAGCTTAAGAAACAATATGAGCTTGTAAAACAATCTTGCTTTTCTCCACTTGTAAAGGAGTCAGTGGATTATCTATATCACAAACACTCTTTACGAGATCGTTCTGATGTAATTGCAGCTCGTAAACGATCGTTACAAGAAAAACAAAAGGCCAGAAAAAACATTCAAAATATTAGTCATTAAAAAGAGACCCATACTTATTCAGTCGGGTCTTCTTCACACTTATGAAAAAATTTAGAGGTAGATGAGTTAGGAACGACCTTCTTGTCCGTATGCATCTCTTTTAACTCTTTTACCATTTTTTTGCCGATCCCTTCCTTGCGATAGGAAGGATTGACAGAGATATGTTGAATTTCTATTATATCTCCCTTTTCCTTTGTTCCTATCGCCCCGATCACCTCTTCATCTTTCCATAAATACAATTGCCAATGCTTTTTTTCTTCATAGGACTTCATCGTTTCCTGCAATTTTTTAATTTCCTTTTCTTGAGGCATAAACGACAGTAAACCCATAGCAATTTTTTCAAATGACTTTTTATAACGAATTAACATGTGAAATCCCTCTTCAATCTTATGGTTATCATGCAAGTAGTCGTTGATTAATAATTACCACTTTAACAAAACATTGGAAATTATTCAACTTTACTTAAGCAATGAACAACCAATAATATAAACCCCAGCCACATGCAATTAACATAAAAATGATAAAAAGTATGGCGTTACTTCTATTCATACTTCACCTCGAATGGTTCGTTATTCATTTATGACTTATCGTTTTTGTCAAAGGAAGATCCAGCTTAATAATATCCTCATAGCTTTCTCTCTTTATAATTAAGTCGGCATGTCCATTTTCCACAAAGACAACAGGAGGTCTTGGAATACGATTATAGTTATTAGCCATAGAGTAGCCATAAGCACCTGTACAGAACACCGCTAAAATATCTCCGGACTCCGCTTTTGGAAGTGGTAAATCCCATATAAGCATATCTCCCGATTCACAACATTTCCCAGCAATCGATACCGTTTCTTCTACAGCATCGTTTACTCGATTAGCCAACACCGCTTCATATTTCGCTTCATACAGAGCCGGACGAATATTATCATTCATACCCCCATCAATCGCAATATACTTTCTCACATTCGGGACATGTTTTTCTGATCCTGTTTGATATAGCGTAATACCCGCATCTCCAACGAGAGAACGACCTGGCTCAATCCAAATTTCCGGCATAGCCATTCCATAAGTAGCTGTCTGATCTTGCACTTCTTTAATAATTTCCTCCACATATTGTGAAGGTTCTAGCGGATCATCTTCTTCAGTATAGCGAATTCCAAAGCCGCCGCCAAGGTTTAATACGTCGGATTCAAAATGATAGCGTTCTTTCCAGTCCGCCAGCTTTTCGATAATTTTCCGAGCCGCTAACGTGAAGCCTGTCGTTTCAAATATTTGCGATCCGATATGACAATGGACTCCTAACAGCTTGATCCCTGTCATTTGCACAGCCATCTGCATAGCTTCTTCCGCTTGACCGTTATTTAAATCAAAGCCGAACTTTGAATCTTCTTGTCCTGTCGTAATATAATCATGCGTATGAGCTTCCACTCCAGGAGTCACTCTAAGTAAAATATTCATCACTTTTCCTTGCTGCTCACAAAGAGATTGTAGCATATTTAACTCATAAAAATTATCGACAACAACACAGCCAATACCACTTTCAATGGCCATCTCAAGCTCTTCTTTACTTTTATTATTTCCATGAAAATGGATTCTCCCAACCGGGAAGTTGGCTTTCAAAGCTGTATAAAGCTCGCCTCCAGATACAACATCTAAAGACAACCCTTCTTCTTCTACCAATTGAATCATGCCGATGGATGAGAACGCTTTGCTAGCATACGCCACTTGTGCGCTTACTCCAAGCTTTTCAAACGTTTCTTTAAACCCTCTTGCTCTTTCTCGTATTAACGCGACATCATAAATATACAGAGGCGTGCCATATGTATTAGCTAAACTAACACAATCGACTCCTCCCACTTCTAAATGTCCAAATTCATTTACACGTGCCGTTCCATATGTATGCATATATTCTCCTCTATTCTTTGAGTTTCTTTTTTCTCAAATGTCAATATTCAGATAATAAAAAAGAAGAAATAGACAGTCGTCTACGTGACAAACTGTCTAAAAACTAAAATGATTAAAAGTAATATACCACACATCCGTTATCTGCTCAACATCGTTATTCATCCACTGGTTGTCTCGTTACATCTCGCGGATTCACGATCGATGGTCGCAATTTGGCTGATGGAACCGTCTTTCGAATAAATATTTGCCAAAATGCTTGAGGATCAAAAGGAAGAATCGGCCATAAATAAGGAGTGTTTAAGGCGCGCATATGAGCTAAAAAGATAATAATACACGTAGTGGCAATCATAAATCCTGGCACTTTAAATAGTGCAACAGCTACAAGCAAGCATAGCCTAGATAATTTATTAGCGATGCTCAGCTCATAGCTAGGAGTGGCATATGTCCCAATAGCCGCAATCGCTACATACAAAATTACTTCAGGCACGAACAAACCGACATCAATCGCAATTTGCCCAATAAGAACAGCGGCAATTAAGCCCATCGCCGTTGATAATGGTGTCGGTGTGTGAATGGCTGCGATCCTTAAAAGCTCAATACCAATATCTGCTATAAAAATTTGCAACACTAAAGGAATGTTCGTTTCCTTATTAGGACCGATAAATTCCAACGCTTTCGGCAATAGCTGTGGCTCAAGTGAAAACAGCAATAATAACGGCAATAAAAATAACGAAGCAAGAATAGCAAAGAAACGAAGCCAACGAATAAACGTCCCGACCGCCGCCGATTGTCGATATTCTTCCGCATGTTGTAAGTGATGAACATAAGTAGCTGGTAAAATGATCACACTTGGCGACGTATCGACAAACAAGAGAACGTGACCTTCTAACAAATGAACGGCGCCAATATCTGCTCTTTCTGTGTATCTCACAATTGGATAAGGATTATAACCTTGTTTAACGATAAACTCTTCAATCGTCTTATCGGCCATTGGAATACCATCAATATCAATGGCATCTAATTCCTGCCTCACTATCGCCACTAAATCTGGATCTGCTATCCCATCAATGTAAGCGATCGCTACATCTGTTTTAGATCGTTGTCCAACCTTTGTCATTTCAAATCGAAGACGACCATCCCTGATCCGCCTTCTTGTTAACCCGGTATTAACGATAATATTTTCTACATACCCATCGCGCGAGCCACGTACCACTTTTTCTGTATCAGGTTCTTCTGGTTGTCTTCCCGGATAGCTACGAACATCGACAATCAATGCTTGTTCTTCATTTTCAATAACAATGGCTATTAATCCAGATAGCACTTGATCCATTAGTTGCTCAACAGTCTCTACTTTATCGACTGACTGGTGGGCAATTCTATTATCGATTATGTTGCTAATGTGCGTACTTCTTTTTTCATGATCGTTAATTTGTGTGAGCTGAGCAAATATTTCAATGATAAAAGA
The DNA here is from genome assembly GCF_002797375.1 of Bacillus sp. FJAT-42315. Taxonomy (GTDB): domain Bacteria; phylum Bacillota; class Bacilli; order Bacillales; family Domibacillaceae; genus Bacillus_CE. Next base: position 1,636,907 of record NZ_KZ454941.1, on the reverse strand, counting down.
GGTATCACATAACCCATTTACATAATAAATGTGAACCTTTTTTCCGAGAATGACAAATTCACGAACGCCGATATCAAAGCTTTTACCTAAACCAATCTTTTGCTCCATTAATCCATTCATTTTCACAGGATCTTTTGGAATCCTTGTCGTTTTCGTTTCTTGCACCGATAAACCTCCTCACGATCCTTCAGTGTGATTACTGGTACACAAAATACAGCCATTGGAACAATGAACCAGCGATTTTCCCAAGGACGATAGCCATAATCAATACTAAAATATGCTCATGAACACCCATTCTCTTAGCGATAATCGGAAATACATTTAACACTTCGGTCAAGGCTGCCGCTAACATGCCAATAAACATTCCGCTTAGCAGCCCAATCGGTAAGAGCCACACTTCTGATATGAAGAGCCGAATAGGATGTAAGCTAGCCATTGTTCCAGCAAGTACTCCTAAAATAACAGCCCATTCATATCCTCTAATTTTGCTAAATGTTTTCGTCATTTGCATCATTCTTGGAATAACGCCAAGAACAGTAATAAATGCTACATACCCAACGCCCACTGATAAACCGCCAGCTAAACCGAGAAAAGCTAGCAACATATTATGAACGATACCCACTATTCGTCCTACTTTCCTTATACTCGTTTAACACAATATATTGATTTAAATCTTGTTGATATTTAAATATCTCCACTTCGAGCGGACTCGGTTCTTCATTGAATTTCTTTTTAAATAAATGGTTAAAGAATAAGATCATGCCCACCCCTAAACCAATGGAATATGGTATTTGTAAAATGAGCGGATGCTCTTTCTGTTCACCGGTAATAATCTTGTACAATTTCACTTGAACAGCTTGCATACTCACATCTTCGTGAAAGTTCATAATCGTTAATGCAGCTCCTGTAAATAATAAACACCAGATGAAAAGAAAAAGGGAAAAGGAGCTTTTCTTCCGGGTTGGAGCTGTATCAATAATCGTTTCTGACGGTCCGATGAACTGGATATCTACTTCCGGCCATTGATGAAGTACCATTTTCACAATCGTCATCGCTTCAATAACAACAATTTGCTGATCCTCTGGTTTAATTTGATATAAGTCCATATGAAGCAGACTTGGTAGCAATTGTTCAGGGGCAATGATTTGAGCTATGTCTTTTAGCTTCACGTTCGCATTCACATTTAGATGAATACGAGGAATTAAGCGAATAAAAATGGAAGTTTCCATCACTCTCCCACCCTGCTGTTTCATTATAGTCATTAATATGAGCAAAAACGGATGTAGTTATGCGATCAATGGCATGAAAAAAGTCGGCCAACAATCGTTGAACCGACTTAACCCTTTACGTAGACGTCATATTTTCCTTCATTTGCAGCAAAATTCTTTTCTCTAATCGTGACACTTGCACTTGAGAAATACCTAGTCTATTGGCGACTTCTGCTTGCGTCTGATCTTTATAGTAACGCAAATAGACAATCAACCGTTCTCTCTCCTCCAACCCTCTAATGGCTTCTTTTAAAGCGATTTGGTCGAACCATTGCTGATCAGTTTTATCAGCCATTTGATCTAGAAGAGTGATTGGATCTCCGTCATTTTCATATACCGTTTCATGAATCGAGGAAGGTGATCGTGCAGCTTCTTGAGCCATTACTGCTTCTTCAGGAGAAATATCTAAGTGAGTAGCAATTTCTTGAATCGTTGGTGTTCGGCCGTATTTTTTTAACAGCTCTTCTCTTGCTCTGCGAATTTTATTGCCCGTTTCCTTTAAGGAACGGCTGACTTTGACCGTTCCATCATCACGAATAAAACGTTGAATTTCCCCGATAATCATCGGTACAGCGTAAGTGGAAAACTTGACGTCATAGCTTAAATCAAATTTATCCACCGATTTTAATAAGCCAATACAGCCAATCTGAAATAAATCATCCTGGTCATACCCTCTATTCAAAAAACGTTGAACGACGGACCAGACAAGTCTCATATTCTTCTCAACAATCGTGTCTCGTGCTTGTTGATTGCCTTCTTGACTTTCTTTAATTAATTTCTTGAGCTGAGCATCTGACAAAATAGCCGGCTTATTTTTTTTAATTTCAACATCCATGGCTTGGCCCCTTAATTACAATATGCTTTTTTATTAGCGATCTGTTTCTTCAAACGAATTACGGTGCCTGATCCTTGATGTGAGGTAACTTCTACTTCGTCCATAAAATTTTCCATAATCGTAAATCCCATTCCTGACCGTTCTAGGTCTGGCTTTGTTGTAAATAATGGCTGTCTCGCTTCCTCGACATTTTCCATGCCGACTCCTTCATCTCGAATAACGAGATCAATGAGACCGTCATCAATGACGACCGATATATACACAACTCCTGCTGGATTCCCTTCATAGCCATGAATAATGGCATTTGTTACCGCTTCAGAAACAACGGTTTTCACTTCAGTTAACTCGTCCATTGTAGGGTCTAGCTGAGCGATAAAAGCAGCAACTGTCACTCGTGCAAACGACTCGTTTTGACTAATCGCACTAAATTGAACATTCATTTCATTTTTCATATTAAGCCGCCCCCAATCGTTCGAGTGCTTGTTGTTCTGACGTTTCCATTCGAACAATTTTAAACAAACCAGATAACTCAAACAGCCTTTTCACTGATGGAGAAATGGCACATACAACCATCTCACCACTTTTTTGCTGAATTTTTTTGTATCTTCCTAATACAACACCAAGCCCTGAGCTATCCATAAATGTTAGCTCCTCAAGGTTTAATATAATATGACGAATTCCTTGTCTATCAATCGCTTCATCCGCTTGCTTCCTGAGCGATTCGGTTGTATGATGATCGAGTTCTCCGATTAAGCGAAGGCAAAGAACTTGATCGACCACTTCCATGTCTACTGTTAAGCTCATAATTAAGCCCCCTTTTTTCAGTAATAGGAAGCATTTCGACGGCGCCCCTTACCAATCCTTCTGCCTGACAAAACTAGTACGTATTCGCTAAAAGAATCGTTGCTTCGTCATTATGCATCGCTCGTTTTCGTAAAATAATGAAACACTTTTTTATAAAATTGCCACCAGCTTGCTTTATGAATATCTTCTTTGGCAATTAGCGGCGTCTTCGAGATGACCTTTCCATCTCTTTTAATGCGTAGCTCTCCAAGCTTCGTTCCCTTTTTTATCGGTGCTTGAATGTTTTTTTGCAAATGAAGCTGTTGCTTCATTTTGACTTGCTTGTCTCCTTTGCGGGCAATGACTGATACATTTGCTCCTGTTTCTAAAGCTACTTTATTTTTATGACCTTTCACTACATTTAAACTGGTGATTTCTCTTCCTTTTTCATAAAGAGGCGTGAGCGCATAATGACCAAAGCCATAATCCATCATTTTCGTAATTTGAGCGTTGCGATCTTTCGGCGTTGGCGCTCCAAACACGACGGCGACAAGACGCATCTTCCCTTTTTGAGCAGTTGTTGTTAAACAATATTTTGCCTCGTTCGTAAACCCTGTTTTCAGCCCATCTACTCCCGGGTAAAATTTCAATAAACGGTTCGTATTGACAAGCCAAAACTTCTTATCTGTTCCATTTCGCAAATACGCTTCATATGTTCCAGTAAATTCGGTAATTTGCTCATGATTTAATAATTCTTTCGCCATAATTGCCATATCATAAGCAGAGCTATAATGACCTTTTTCAGGAAGCCCCGTCGCATTTTTAAATTGCGTTTGTTTTAAATCTAATTCCTTTGCTTTCTTGTTCATCATTTGAACGAATGCTTCTTCACTGCCACCAATTCGTTCAGCCATCGCAACGGATGCATCATTAGCCGATCCAATCGCAATCGCTTGAAGCATTTCCTTGACCGTCATTTCTTCTCCAGGCTCCAAAAATATTTGTGATCCTCCCATTGAAGCAGCAAAATCACTCGTCCTCACTTGATCCTCCCATGATATTTTCTTGCTTTCGATCGCTTCCATAATGAGTAGCATCGTCATAATTTTAGTCATAGAAGCTGGCGGCAATGGTTTATGGCTATCTTTCTCAAACAGCACAGTCCCGGTATCTTTTTCAACCAAAATAGCGGACTTAGCGTTTTCCGCCATTTGCAGCTTATCATCGGCTTCATTCGCTGAGGAAAGAAGGGGTACACTATGCCAAATGAGCAAAAAAGCAAGAAATAATACAAACTTTCGCATCATGATTAAATAACCTCCATTGTTGTGAACTATCCATACGGTATAACCCCATTTTTTCCAACATCTCTATTTTTATACAAAAAAGAAGCACCCTTTTTCAGGATGCTTCTTTTTCAGTCTATTTCATCATTTCTTCATGCACGAGCACAGGTGGAGCGACTTTTTCTTTGGAAAGAAGAATGCTCTTGTACAGCTCTTCTTTCACTTGTTCCACCTCTTCTGTATTGCTGTGTATAGTAACTAACGATTCGCCCACTTCAACTTTGTCGCCGATTTTTTTATTCAACATTAAACCGACAGCGAGATCGATGTCAGATTCCTTTGTCGCTCGACCAGCACCAAGCCACATCGCTGCTGTTCCGACATAGTCAGCAATAATTTCTGACACATAGCCTTCTTCTTTGGCTACTAATTCTATTTGGTAAGCTGCTTGAGGAAGCTTCGTCGGATCGTCTACAATCGATCCATCTCCACCTTGAGCTTCAATGAAAATCTTGAATTTCTCTAATGCTTGACCGTTTTCAATGACTCCCATCAGCTTTTGGCGGGCTTCTTCAAGAGAGGATGCTTTTCCTGCCGCATACACCATATGACTACCAAGGACTAAGCAAAGTTCCGTTAAATCTTCAGGACCTTCTCCCTTTAATGTGTCGATCGCTTCTTGTACTTCAAGCGCATTACCAATCGCAAATCCTAATGGTTGGCTCATATCTGAAATCACCGCCAGCGTCTTGCGACCGACATGATTGCCAATATTGACCATCGCTTGGGCGAGGTCACGTGAGTCTTCAAGTGTCTTCATAAACGCGCCTGCGCCTGTTTTAACATCTAACACAATCGCGTCTGCGCCTGCAGCAATTTTTTTGCTCATAATCGAGCTAGCGATCAACGGAATGCTATTCACCGTACCCGTCACATCACGAAGAGCATAGAGCTTTTTATCTGCTGGTGTTAAGTTACCACTTTGCCCAATAACAGCAATTTTATTTTTGTTCACAAGCTCGATGAACTGTTCATTCGTTATTTCAACATGAAAGCCTTCCGCTGCTTCTAGCTTATCGATCGTGCCACCAGTATGTCCAAGTCCGCGACCGCTCATTTTAGCAACAGGTACACCAACCGCTGCAACTAGCGGGCCAAGCACTAAAGTCGTTGTATCTCCTACACCGCCAGTAGAATGCTTATCAACTTTGATACCTTCGATAGCGGACAGATCAATTTGATCGCCAGAATTCACCATTGCCATCGTTAAATCCGCTCGCTCTTGTTCGGTCATTCCTTGAAAGTAGATCGCCATTAACAAAGCACTAATTTGATAGTCAGGAATCGTTCCTTTTGTATAACCGTCAATGATAAAGTTAATTTCTGTCGTTGTTAATGGATGTCCATCACGTTTTTTTTCAATTAAATCTACCATTCTCATCTGATGATCGCGCCTCTCTTTACATAGATTTAATAATTTCTTTGACATACAACAAAAAGTCAGCTCGAACTTTTTCTGTCGTTTCAATGACTTCCTCATGAGCTAGCGGTTGATCCAATATACCAGCTGCCATATTAGAAATACAAGAAATACCAAGCACCTTCATCCCACTGTGACGAGCAACAATTACTTCTGGTACGGTGGACATACCGACAGCATCACCACCGAGTGTTCTTGCCATCCGCACTTCAGCAGGCGTTTCGTACACTGGTCCTGTATTTCCAACATAGACGCCCTCTTGAATGGAAAGATTGATCTTGTTGGCAATCTCTTTTGCCAGCTGTTGAAGTTCTCTGCTGTAAGCTTCCGACATATCAGGGAAACGAACACCAAGACGATTGTCATTTGGACCAATCAGCGGATTACCACCCATCATATTAATATGGTCGGTAATGATCATTAAATCTCCTGGTTCAAATGCTTCATTGACACCGCCAGCCGCGTTCGTCACAATCACTGTTTCTACGCCCAGTGCTTTCATTACACGTACTGGAAATGTCACTTGATCAAACGAATATCCCTCATAGTAATGAAAACGACCTTGCATAGCCACTACTTCTTTTCCAGATAGCGTACCGAAGACAAGCTGCCCCGCATGTCCTTCGACTGTAGACACTGGAAAATCAGGAATCTCACTATAAGGAATCTTAACTGCATTCTCAATTTCCTCAGCAAGTACGCCAAGACCGGAACCTAAAATCAAACCAATTTTCGGATTTTTTCGACTCACCTTTTTTAAATATTGTGTCGCTTGTTCTATTTTTTCTACGTTCATTATTTTTTCTCCCTTACTTTAAGTCGTTTAAAAAGCTCTCGCCATATTTAGGCATCTTGACATCAAAATTTTCTGCTACTGTGGCACCGATATCAGCAAAAGTCTTTCTGATCGGCAATTCCTTTCCAGATTGGAAACGTGGTGAATAGACAATCAATGGGACATACTCGCGCGTATGGTCGGTTCCTTGATGGATGGGATCGTTTCCGTGATCTGCGGTAATAATCAATAAATCATCGTCTGTCATTTTCTCAAACACTTCTGGAAGTCTGGCATCAAATTCTTCCAGTGCCTTTCCATAACCGATCGGATCGCGACGATGTCCAAACAGCGCATCGAAATCGACGAGGTTAACAAAACTTAAACCTGTAAACTCTTGATCAAACGCTTGAATAAACTTATCCATACCATCCATATTTGATACCGTCCGTACCGCTTGTGTCACTCCTTCTCCGTCGTAAATATCGGAAATTTTGCCGATCGCAATGACATCGTACTCAGCGTCTTTCATTTCGTTCATCACCGTGCGTTCAAAAGGCTTTAATGCATAGTCATGACGATTCGAGGTACGCGTAAAAGCTCCTGGCTCGCCAATAAACGGACGAGCAATCACACGACCAACCATATATTTTTCATTTAGAGTAAGCTCTCTCGCGATTTCACAAATTTGATATAGCTCTTTTAAAGGAATAACCTCTTCATGTGCCGCAATTTGCAACACAGAATCAGCGGACGTATACACAATCAATGCCCCTGTTTCCATATGTTCTTTGCCAAGCTCATCTAAAATGGCTGTTCCGCTTGCCGGCTTATTGCCAATCACTTTTCTGCCGGTTCTTTGCTCTAACTCATCAATTAATTCATCAGGGAATCCATCAGGGAACACTTGAAAAGGCGTTTGAATGTTTAGCCCCATGATCTCCCAATGACCGGTCATCGTATCTTTTCCGTTAGAAGCTTCTTGCATTTTCGTATAATAAGCAAGTAGCTCGTTCGTTTTTTCAAGCCCTTGAATATCTCGAATATTCGCAAGCCCGAGCTTTGCCATATGTGGCATATGTAATCCGTTCATTTTTTCTGCGATATGGCCTAGTGTATCTGACCCTAAGTCATTGAATCTTTCGGCATCAGGTGCCTCGCCAATTCCTACTGAATCCATCACTAGTAAATGAATTCGCTTAAATGTAGACGCTACCATTTTGTGTCCTCCTTTTTCTCTCTTCTACTGAACATATTACCCTAATTTTATTTGAATAATCATCTACTAAATCGTCAGAAGTCTGACAACCTTGTTTCTTTTTATTTTACCCGATTTTATCGCTTTTGTACAAGCAAAAGAAGAAGGCTGCCCCATGAAAAGATGCGAGTTGCATCCCTTCCACTAGACAGCCTTTTCGATGATCAAGCTCGCGGATGAAATTGTGTATACACGTCTTTCATTCTTGTTTTCGTCACATGTGTATAGATCTGTGTCGTTGAAATGTCAGCATGACCAAGCATTTCTTGCACCGCTCGTAAATCTGCCCCATTTTCTAATAAATGAGTAGCGAAAGAATGGCGCAATGTATGCGGCGTTAAATCCTTTTCAATATCGGCTTTTTGAGCAAGCCCTTTTAATATTTTCCAAAATCCTTGTCGCGTTAAACGGTTGCCATGGTGATTTAAAAACAAAGCTTCTGTTGTACGTTTAGCGGACTTCAATTTCGGCCTTCCGTCTTGAAGATAGGTTTCAATCACACCAATGGCTGTTTGACCAATTGGTATGATTCTTTCTTTATTTCCTTTACCGAAACAGCGAACAAACCCCATTGTTAAATGAATATCGTCTAGGTTTAACGATGTTAATTCACTTACTCGCATGCCTGTCGCATACAATAATTCTAACATTGCCTGATCTCGCAAGCCAAACGGTGTCGACGTATCCGGTGCTACCATTAACGCCTCCACTTCAGACAAGTTGAGTACTTTCGGTAATTTTTTCTCCGCTTGTGGTGTTTCGATATGAACAGAAGGGTCTTGATCAACCGCTTTTTCCCGAAGTAGAAATTGATGAAAAGATCGGACCGAGGCAATATGTCGTGCGATCGTTTTCGTTGATTTCCCCTCCGTTTTCAACTCATTTAGAAATTGAACAATGTGAACACGCGTCACATCATTTAATGAAGACAACTGCTCCACTTTCTCGATATACAATAAGTAACGCTTTAAATCGCGTTCGTAAGCTGCTATTGTATTTTTAGCTAGTCCCTTCTCAACGACCATATAATGAATGAAATCTTGTAATTGATCCTTCATTGAATTACTCCCCATCTAAATAAAAAAGCAACAGGCGTTCCAGCCAGCGCATATCTACATCGTCTACTCGAACAGCTACTTTCATTGCTGCTCCTTCCGGCTCGTCATACCGATGCTTTTTTTCATATTCATGTTGAAGCCAAACAATTCCACTATAAAATAAGAGCGTCAAGCTAGTAAATAAAAAAAATACTCCACTCGCTCGCCGAACGGCTTTTCCCCATTCTCGTATCATCTCTTCCCCCTACTCGCTATCATAATTGATATAGCTTATGCTAGCTGAGTGGAGATGTAGAACTGGATATAAAACAAATATAAAAGACTGTCCCTTAAGCGCTTCGCTTCTTCACTAGCGTATCAGGATGTTTCATCGATACTACTTATCGTTGTGAAGACATTTGCTCTTCTCTTTAGGACAGCCCTTTATTAATCTACATGCTGCTTTTCATTTTCTCCTTGTTGCTCGGCTTTCTCCTGACAGCGCCAACAAATCCCATGAAAAGTTAAACGATGGTCTTTTACTTTAAATTTCCAATCACGTTCAACGATGACCTCTACGTCTTCGAGAAGGTCTTCCTGAATTTCATCGACCGCTCCACATTCAATACAAACGAGGTGATGATGAAAATGAGCGGCGCCTTCTTGACGCAGATCATAACGAGAAACACCGTCCCCAAAATTTATCTTATCTACTACTTTCAATTCATTCAGTAATTCTAACGTTCGATAGACAGTAGCCAACCCAATTTCAGGCGCCTTTTCTTTCACTAGGAGGTATACATCTTCTGCGCTTAAATGATCTTCTTCATGTTCAAGTAGCACCCGTACAGTAGCTTCGCGCTGAGGAGTTAATTTATAACTCGCAGAATGCAACTGTTTCTTAATTCTTTCTATCCGACTTTCCATCATTAGTCCCCTCCCACGCTGATGTTTCTTTATTATAACAAATTGGGAGGAGGTTGCAAAATAAAATCATTACAATATTCTCTTAATAATTATTTTTCATTGATAATTATTATCATATAACTATTTTCATTAACAATGGTGAAATATAGGCTTCAACTCCAGCTGCCAGCGCCGCTGCCGCGATAGCGATTAAAAAAAACAAAATGTATCGCAAAAGGAAAGGACCGATATAAAATTGATTCCCTTGCTTCATAAATATCTTTTTGATGAGTTGCAATGAGAATGCGGTTGAGACGGCGGCAATAAATAAGAAAACCGGTATAATAATTAAATTTTGCGGTAGCACCGTCGTCATTGATAAAAAGAAGCCTTTCCAGCTCATTTGCTGAACAAGAAAGCCCACCGAAAATCCGATGACAATCCCCTTCATAAATAAAAAGATAAAAATGAGCGGCAAACCGATAATCGAAATGCCGAACAACCAAATAGAACCTAAATACTTTACATTATGAATAAAGCTTTGCCAAAATATATCTTGTGAGGCCGCAACTTGACCGTCTGATACTTGTCCAAAAAATTGCTGTAAATAATAAGCTAAATCTTCTTTTTGATTAAGAGACAGACTATTAACGACAACCGCCCCAAACACGACTCCCATAAAAAAAAGCACAGCGACAAATACATAGATGGAGGCATTCGCCTGAACGTGTTGACCAATTAAAATCGACGAGATCTTTTTCCGCATATAAGCTCCCCCTTTTACTATTAGTTCACTTTATGTATGAGGGGAGCTGAATATGCGTTCGCTTATTTAGTTATTCAATTGCTGTTGGAGCTGTAAATATTGAATCGCATAGACTGTTTTCGCGTCGAAAATTCGTTGATCCTTGATGAGCTGTTCCGCTTCTGTTAACGTCACTTCCATCACTTCAACAAACTCATCTTCATCCAGTGATAACGCATCCTCTTTCTTGACTAAACCTTCTGCAATAAATACATGAACAAGCTCATCTGCAAAGCCCGGTGATGTATAAAACGATTGCAGCAATGTCATGCTTTCACAATCATAGCCCGTTTCCTCTTCCAGCTCCCGGCGTGCACATACTTCCGGCTTTTCTCCCGCCTCTAGCTTGCCAGCTGGAATTTCTACTAATGAACGCTCTAATGCTTTGCGGTACTGTTCTACAAGAACAATCTTTCCTTCGGCTGTCAAAGCAAGTACGGCTACAGCTCCTGGATGTTTAATAATTTCCCGTTTTCCTGTTTTCCCGTCTGGTAGCACAATATCATCGACTTGTAGCCGAATGATTCTCCCTTCAAAAATCGGCTCAGTGTGGATCGTCTTCTCTTCAAATTTTTTCACATGGATCACTCCTTCTTCTCTTTCTCATTTTACCACAGCTAGACAGAACATTTGTCTCGAAGGACTTCTCTTCGCTATGATGAGGAAAAGGAGTGAAGAATTAATGAAAAAGCAAAGACTTGGACATTCTCATTTACAAGTAAGCGAACTCGCCCTCGGCTGCATGTCGTTAGGAACAGATGAAAAAGTAGCACACGCTATTATAGAGACCGCACTCGAAGAAGGAATCAACTATTTTGATACGGCCGACTTATATGACTTTGGCGTCAACGAACGTCTCGTTGGACAAGCGTTAACATCGGTTCGAGAGGAAGTGATTATCGCCACAAAAGTAGGGAATCGTTGGCAAGAGGGGAAAGATGGCTGGACATGGGACCCCTCGAAAGCCTACATTAAGGAGGCCGTCAAAGGTAGCTTACAACGTTTACAGCTTGATTATATCGACTTATATCAACTTCATGGCGGAACGATCGATGACCCGATCGAGGAAACGATTGAAGCGTTTGAAGAGTTGAAAAAAGAAGGCTTCATCCGTGCTTATGGAATCTCTTCGATTCGGCCAAATGTCATTCGTGAATTCGTGAAACACTCGGCAATCGATAGCATCATGATGCAATACAGCTTACTCGACCGCCGTTCTGAAGAAGCGGTGTTGCCGCTACTCCGAGAACATGGAGTTAGCGTCGTTGCACGCGGACCGGTCGCTAAAGGGTTATTAAGTGATCATTGGAGAGAGAAAATAAAGGATCAAGGGTATCTGGATTATTCAGCACACGAATTAAAAGAGCTGCTCGAAAAACTAGAACAACTAACAACAAACGAACACTCATTAAACGGTCTTGCACTTCGCTACCTTTTACACCATGAGTCTGTCGCTTCGGTCGTCACTGGCGCAAGCTCTGCTCAACAGTTAAAGGAGAATGTTCGTGCCGTAAAGGAAGCTTCACTGTCAACACAAGAATATAAGGCATTGCAAACACTTACAAAAGCAGCGCACTATAACCAACATCGTTGAACAGGTGGTAACTACCCTTTTGGAGACATATATAAAAACCAAGGAGGGAGAAAAATGAGATACGATGAGTCCAGTTCACCTACAATGATCGTTGAAGGGAAAGCAACCGTCACGACCGCACCAGATCAAGCGGTTATCACAATTGGAATCGTAAGTGAAGCGAAACAGGTGATCGATGCTCAACAGCAAAACAGCTCTGTTTCCAATCAAATCATTCAAGCGTTAAATAAAAGCGGGATTCCTTCAAATGATATTAAAACAAAGCAATATTCCATTCGACCGGTATATCAATATACGGAAGGAAAATCGATCTTAACTGGGTACGAGGTTCGACATTTATTAGAAGTGCAAGTCAATCAATTACAACAAATCGGGACGATCTTAACGATCACTACGGAAAACGGAGCTAATATCATCGAAGACATCACCTTCAAGACGTCTACCCCTCATGCCGCTTACCGTAAAGCGTTACAGCTCGCTACTTTAGATGCGATTGGCAAAGCAAAAGAATTAGCCAAAACGCTCCATGTTCAACTTAACCAAACACCGATGAAGCTAGTGGAAAGAAGTGCGCACATTCAATCAAGACCGACGGAGAAAATGGTCTTATCCGCCTCGACCGAATCCGTTCCGATCGAACCGGGAGAACTAACCTTTTCAGCCGCTGTCGAAGCTGTTTTTGCTTATACTAACTTTTAAGATGAAAAAAGCTGTTCATAAGTCACGCATCCCGTACTTACGAACAGCCTTTTTGGTTTATTTAAATTTCGTCCAGTCCATAGAACTATCATTTAACAACTCTTCAAAGCTTTTGTTTTTCTCCCGTTGGCGTCTTTCCTCTTTTTTTCGCTTTTCCTCTGCTTCTTTTTGCTGTTGCTCCTGTTCCTTTAGTTCTTTCTGCTTTATTTTTAACTGTTCAAGCACACCGGCATTTAATGTATCTTTTAACGTTAATACATCTTCCTTAGCTGATGTTGATTGCTGTTTCGTTGGCTGTTTTCTCTTTGCCATCGTTCTGCCCCTCCCTTTTCATGTGTATCGTATATTTTACCTCAGAATGAACATGAGGTGAACCACATGATCTTTCTTATTTGAAATGGTACACTTAATGTAGAATGTGACTAATTTGAGGTGAGAATATGAAAAAGTGGTGGACCGTTCTCGGGACAACAGCTGCACTGACCGCTGCTGTTGGTGTGTATGTATCTAACCGAGTGTTGTACATGAAAAAAAAAGATGAACAGCTCATTTACAAACGAGAGGTCGAGGCGAAACGACTAGATATCGAAGCGTATGAACAGTTACCGAAAGAAGACGTATGGATTCAATCTCCTTTCGGCTATCGATTGAAAGCCGTCTTTGTTACCCCTTACCCAGGTCGTCCGTATGTGATTTTCTGCCACGGCGTCACTGAAAACAAAACGAATTCGATTAAATATATGAATTTATTTATTAAACGAGGCTTTAATGGCATTATTTACGATCATCGTCGTCACGGAGAATCAGAAGGAATAACGACTAGTTACGGGCATTACGAGAAGTACGATTTACAAGCGGTCGTCAATGAATTAATTCACCGCGAAGGAGAACACGTCTCTTTCGGTATCCACGGAGAATCGATGGGTGCTGCCACTTTACTTTTATATGCAGGAACGGTTGAAGATCGAGCTAATTTTTATATTGCCGATTGTCCGTTCTCCGATTTTAGAGAGCAAATGATTCATCAAATGAAGCGAGAAATCAAGGTCGCGCCACAAGCGATTGTTCACTTAGCCGAATGGATGGTGGCCTGGCGAGATCGTTTTCGTCTATCAGAGGTCTCCCCTCTTACAGCTGTCGAAAACATAAAAAAACCGATCCTTTTCATTCATAGTGAAGAAGATGAGTTTATTCTCCCTGATATGACAAAAGAGCTCTTCCGCCGAAAAAAAGGACCAAAGGAGCTGTATTTAGCACCAAATGGTGCACACGCTCAATCGTTCAATGAAAACCCGGAGCAATACGAGCAAGTCATTGATCATTTTCTCAAGCATTTTGATCTACATTAATGCTAAAGGTCTTCCCTCATCGTATTGCTTTTTCCCTCTTTTCTTTATAAGATCAAAATGTGTCAATCATTAAGAGGGGGAATTATGATGTCAAAAGCACAAATTAAAGTCATGGATAATGGGTCTTTTAAAGTATCGGGCGATGTAGAATTAATCGATATGGACGGAAATGTATTCCAAACAAAACCAACTTTTTCTTTATGCCGCTGTGGTTTGTCACAAAACATGCCATTTTGCGATGCTGGCCATAAAGGAAAATTCGAATCATGTGTACGCGCAGAAAAAGTATTAGACGAAGAGTAAAATGAAACGGACAGTCGATATGGCTGTCCGTTATTCATGAGCAAACAGCTATCTGGAGGAGATAAGGTTGCAACAACCATTTATTCAAAAAAGAATCGAACAAAGCTTAGCCAAATATGATTATGAGCCTGATTGGCAGGAAGAGAAAGAGCTATTACTCCGTCTCATTAACCGTATAGAGAAGCGCTGTGCCAATGAAGGCGAAGATCTTTATGAAGTCATTGAAGATGAAATCTACTCGTTTGTTACTGGAAATAATGAATAAAGAAGAAGCTAGGCATCTCCACATAATTATGGTAGCAAAGCCTAGCTCTTTAGTAACCGGTTATTTTTTAAAAAACGCTTTTCTTCCCAAACGCTCAACGACACGGGGAAATAATGTATAAAAGATACTGCCTGCATTCATCCATTTCGGTAAATTAATTTCTCTTTTATTCGTACCAATGACCTCGATAATTGCCTTCGCTACTTTTTCCGGTTGCAGCATCCATCGTCCTACATTTTCAACGTAAGCACCTGATGGGTCGGCCGTAGTGAAAAAATCTGTCGCAATCGGTCCTGGATTGACAGCCGTCACATGCACGTTGTCGCGAGCTAACTCCATCCGCAAGCTGTTCGTATAGCCAAGCACCGCATGTTTCGTCGCTGCATATATGCTTGATTTCGGTGTAGCCATTTTCCCCGCTTGCGAAGCGATATTAATAATATGACCGCTTTTTCTTGCGCGCATATCCTTCATCACCATTTCCGTACAAGCGATTAATCCTAAAACATTGACCTGAAACATCGCCTCAGTGTCCTCCCATTTCGCCTCATGAGCATAATCAAACACACCAAAACCAGCGTTATTGATTAATACATCAATGGAACCAAAACGAGTAAAGATCTCCGCAAACACTTGTTCAACATCCGTCCGTTTGCTTACATCCATCGAATAAACAAAGACATTCTTTGTAGCAAAATCCTGTTCTATTTTCTGCTTCAGTAGTTCTAAGCGATCAAGGCGGCGTGCCAACAAAACAAGGTTAGCACCTTCCTTCGCCGCTAGCTTTGCCATTTCATAGCCAAGGCCGCTAGAGGCCCCTGTAATCACCATCGTTTTCCCTTTCAGACGCAAACCCTCCACTCCTTTTCACACAGGGAAATAATACAAAATCCCTTCATCATTCATTTGAGCTTCTACCTGTCCGTTAGTCTGCAAATAATCCAACTGACCAACCGTTTCTGATAATGTGAGTGCGGTTTCTTTTAGATAAATAGCTGGAAACAGTTGTTGACAGACTTGAAAAGCGGTCATCGGTTTTTCTTTTACCATCTCGTATACAGACATCGCT
This sequence comes from Bacillus sp. FJAT-42315, assembly GCF_002797375.1. GTDB lineage: Bacteria > Bacillota > Bacilli > Bacillales > Domibacillaceae > Bacillus_CE. The sequence goes on along the minus strand of NZ_KZ454941.1, from coordinate 1,621,195 downwards.
CGCTCATGCTGGCGTTGTAGGCGACGAGCAATGAGTGCATGACTATTTTTCACTTCCGTTCCGTGACCCGTGTAAGCAATATGAATGGGTAGCTCGAGCATTTTTCTCAATGAATGATTGTATTGCACCTGTGGTTTCGGGCGTTCTTCCGTCATCACTAAAGGTGGTTCCAGTAAGGGGTTAGGGGATACTTTCGCTAACAGGTGATCCCCCGCTAATAGAGCCCCATCCTTCTCCCGGAAAAAGACTAAGTGACTTTGTGAATGCCCAGGCGTTTCATACACCATCCACTCATGCATGCCGAACAAGCGCTCACCTTCTCGCATCTCTTGTGTCAACTTTCCGTATTCACAGGCGAACTTCAATGGAGCACCTATTTGCTCCGGACGAAATTCCAACTCTTTCGGTAAGCCCAATTGAACGTATAACGCCCGCAAAAAATCAACATATTCCTTCATAAATATTTCATCTCTTGATAGCCAATTAGCACAATAACGATGACCGATCACATCAATTTCATCCGGAAGAAAATCCAGCAAGCCGACATGATCTGGATGGTGATGCGTTAAGACAACTTGCTCTAAATCTTCAGGTGTATATCCAAGCTGAGATAATCCATAAACGAAAGCTTCCCAGGACGCCTTCGTTTTCACTCCAGCATCCACTAGCGTCAAACGATCTCCCTTCACGACATAGACATTTACATCTCCGATAGGAAAAGGAGTAGGCAATGTAATTTTCGCAATATCTCCAAACCGCTCTACATTCATCATTTCCGCACACCACCTCATAAATATTCGATTAAATATTGAAGCACCATTCATTAATTTTATATGTTCCAATCGGAAAAGTCATTATTTTCTTACTATATTTCATAAAAAAAATCATTTTTTCTCCAACTTCCTCTTGACAAAATGGCATATAATTATGCATAATCACATATAAATCAGTGATCATTTGATAGAAAATTCTAAAAATAAAAGCGATGACAAAGGCCAGTAAATAAAAAAAGGTGCAAGAGAGTGAAGCTCGTCGGCTGAAAGGCTTCATCACCCACTTTTTTATCGAACCTACCTTATGAGCTGTTAGGAAAACCTAAACGCCTCCCCAGCGTTAACGGGAAGAGAAGTGTGCGGCCGTTGTTCGGCTCGCAAATAAAGGTGGTACCACGGAAGCTAACACCCTTTCGTCCTTTTTTAAGAGGATGGAAGGGTGTTTTTTATGTTTAAAAAATAAAAGGAGGGCTTTCATATGAAAACCGTATTTATTGGGGCTGGTTCCATGGCAGAAGCAATGATTTCTGGTGCGATTTCAAGCGGAGCGCTAAAGCATACAGATATTTATGCCACGAATCGAGCGAATGAAGCGAGACTGAAAGAACTAAAAGACCAATATAACATTCACACTAGTTATCAAATAAACGAAATGTTCAAAGACAGCAAAATCATCGTCCTAGCGATGAAGCCAAAAGACGCTAAAGCTGCTTTAGAAACGATCAAACCTTTTATTTCCCCTACTTCATTGATTATTACGTTAATGGCGGGTGTCACAATCGACTTTATCGAAAGAGAACTGAACGAACCGTGTGGTGTCATCCGCGCGATGCCTAACACTTCAGCAGCTGTAGGAAAATCCGCAACGGCAATCGCTTTAAACCAACATGTATCGGAAGAGCAAAAACAGAAAGCGCTCAGCCTTTTTTCTTCGATTGGCATGACTAAAATTGTAAAAGAAGATCAGCTCGATGCTGTCACTGGGCTTTCCGGAAGCGGCCCTGCGTATATTTATTATGTCGTTGAAGCGATGGAACAAGCTGCTGAGGCGATCGGTCTAGAAAAAGAAATTTCTAAACCACTGATTATTCAAACCTTGCTTGGAGCAGCAGAAATGTTATCTGTTTCTGATGGCAAAGCAGAACAATTAAGAAAAGCCGTCACAAGTCCAGGAGGAACGACCGAAGCTGGCATTCGCCTATTAGAAAATCAACAAGTAAAAGAAGCGTTTGTGAACTGCATTAAAGAAGCAACGGCCCAGTCCAAACGACTTGGTTTGCCCTACCAAACACACAGTCACCTGTAACAGCTATCGTTTTGGCTGCCTGACAAACCTTGTTATAATGAAAAAGAACAATTATAAGGGGGAGAAATCATGGTAGCTAAATTGTTTGAACGATACAAGATCAAAAATATCACGTTAAATAATCGTATCGTCATGTCTCCGATGTGCATGTATTCCGCCGAAAGCGACGGAAAAGTGACCGATTGGCATTTCGTTCATTATCCGACACGCGCAATCGGACAGGTCGGCTTAATTATGGTCGAAGCAACGGCTGTTACGCCTGAGGGACGCATTTCCGAACGAGACCTAGGAATTTGGAGCGATGAACATATTGAAGGGCTGTCAAAGCTTGTGTCTATGATCAACGTACACGGAGCAAGAACAGCGATTCAACTCGCTCACGCTGGACGTAAGTCAACAGTCAATGGCGAAATTATCGCTCCTTCTCCGCTTCCATTTGATGAAAACATGAAAACACCGAAAGAAATGACGAGCGAGGAGATTGATGAGACGATCAAAGCTTTTGCTGAAAGTGCCAGACGTGCCAAAATCGCCGGCTTTGATATCATTGAGCTCCACGGAGCACACGGGTATTTAATTAATGAATTTTTATCTCCATTAACGAACCACCGAGAAGATGAATATGGTGGTAGCGTTGACAATCGTTTTCGTTTTTTACAGAGAGTCATTGAAGCCGTTCAAAAAGAATGGGATGGTCCTTTATTCGTTCGTATTTCAGCTACTGATTATCATGAACATGGATTAGATGTAGAAGATTATGTTGATTTGACGAAAAGAATGAAGGATTTAGGAGTCGATTTAGTGGATGTAAGCTCTGGAGCGGTTGTTCCGGCACGAATCAATGTCTTTCCTGGCTATCAAGTCAAGCTAGCAGAAACGATCAAGCATGGTTCACATCTCCCTACTGGAGCCGTTGGTATGATCACATCCGGTCTACAAGCAGAGGAAATCTTACAAAACAACCGAGCCGATTTAATTTTCGTAGGGCGCGAACTGCTGAGCGATCCTTACTGGCCACGGACAGCAGCAAGAGAATTACATGTAGAAATAAAAGCCCCTGTACAGTATAAAAGAGGCTGGAATTAATTAAAGCTACATATCATATAAACGGGGCTGAATTCTACAGCCCCGCTTCTTTTTATATCGATAGTTCCAGGAAATCATACGCGATCGTTACCGGTGAAAATACAGACGTAGCTTCCGCTTGTAACCCTTTTGCCTCTTCCTTCGTATAACGTGAGCTAATATGCGTTAAGCAAAGGGCTTTCACTCCTGCCTCACGCGCAATTTCCGCTGCTTGCTGCGTTGTTGAATGAAAATAATCACGAGCCATTTGTGGTTGATCCGCCGCAAATGTAGCTTCATGTATAAGTAAATCCGCTTCTTTCGCTAGCCTCACCGCCGCTTCGCATGGTCGGGTATCTCCTAAAATCGCCAGCACTCTTCCTTTTTGTGGCGGCCCTACATACGGTTCTGGAGCGATGCAACGCCCGTCCGCTAATTGAATCGTATGCCCTGCTTTAAGCTCTTTGTAATACGGACCAGGTGGAATACCATCTGCTTGTAACCGATCAACTAACAATACCCCCGGCTTCTCTTTCTCACTTACACGATACCCGTAAGATGCAATTCCATGGTCTAGCAGTCGAACCTCTACCTTCATCGTTTCATCTTCAAAAATGATGCCTTCTTCGATCTCGACAACATTCAACTCATACTGTAGTCTTGTACAGCTCACGCGCAGACTAACATCAATAAACTCTTTAATTCCAGGCGGGCCGTACACGGTGAGCGGCAGATCTCCACCTTGAAAAGAACGGCTCCCTAAAAAGCCTGGCAACCCAAAAATGTGATCGCCATGCAAATGAGTAATAAATATCTTTTCCACCCGTCTTGGCTTCAGTGAAGTATGCAAAATTTGATGCTGAGTCGCTTCGCCACAATCAAATAACCAGACCGCGCCCCGTTCATTTAACATCTTCAATGCCACCGAGCTGACATTTCGCATTTTTGCCGGCATGCCAGCACCCGTTCCTAAAAATAATAATTCCAATATATCCACTTCCTTGTGAGTCAACTATTCCCTTTTTTAGCTATCCTTATATTTTGTCATATTCTATTCAAAGATGCTACCTTTCTAATGACAAATAGTACTTGTATGGAAACGGATTTTATGGAAAAATGCAATAGAGAATAGTTCTATACATTATAAAGTGAGGTCTTACAGTGTGAATTCAACAGAAACCACTTCAGCATTAATTTTATTATTTGGAGCAACCGGCGACTTAGCGAAGAGAAAATTATTCCCTTCTTTGTACCGACTCTATAAAAAAGGCAGCTTAAACGATCAATTTGCGGTGATCGGAACCGCTCGCCGAGATTGGACAAACGAGACATTTCAACAGCATGTGAAAGAATCCGTGATGGCCTCTACTAACCAATGTGAGAAGCTAGATGAATTTGTTTCCCATTTCTATTATCAAGCTCATGACGTCTCAGATTCAAGCTCTTATCGCACGTTAAAAACGCTTGCCGATCAATTAGATGAAAAGTATCACCTACAAGGAAACCGCTTATTTTATTTAGCGATGGCTCCTGAATTTTTTGGCACGATTGCTGATCATGTCAAAGCAGATGGACTGACAGACACGAACGGCTATCATCGCCTTGTTATTGAAAAGCCATTCGGTCATGACCTACCTTCAGCGGAAAAGCTCAACCAGCAAATTCGCCAATCCTTTGAGGAAAATGAAATTTATCGAATCGATCATTACCTTGGAAAAGAAATGGTGCAAAATATTGAAGCAATCCGTTTTGCGAACGCTCTATTTGAGCCGCTTTGGAATAACCGTTACATCTCCAATATCCAAGTAACGTCTAGTGAAACGCTTGGCGTCGAAGAACGTGGACGCTACTATGAAACAAGTGGCGCCTTAAAAGATATGGTTCAAAACCATTTAATGCAAATGGTTGCCTTGCTTGCAATGGAGCCGCCGATTAAACTATCAACGGATGAAATTCGCAGCGAGAAAGTAAAAGTTTTACGTGCATTACGCCCAATTACAAAAGAAAATGCTGATGACTACTTCGTACGTGGTCAATATGGACCAGGGGAACTAGAAGGAGAACAATTACAAGGGTATCGTGAAGAAATGAATGTCAACCCTGACTCTAATACAGAAACATTCGTTGCTGGAAAGTTAATGATTGATAATTTCCGCTGGGCAGGTGTTCCTTTTTACATAAGAACAGGAAAAAGAATGCCAACAAAATCAACGAAAATTGTCGTTCAGTTTAAAGATATTCCAATGAACTTATATTATCAGCCAGACCAACCGCTTGCACCAAACTTACTTGTCATCCATATCCAGCCGGAAGAAGGAATTACGCTTCATCTAAATGCGAAACGTACAGGTCAACAGCTGTTAACACAACCTGTAAAGCTTAGCTATGCCAATAACAGCATCGATGGTATGAATACACCAGAAGCGTATGAAAAGCTCTTACATGACGCTTTACGCGGAGATGCGACCAACTTTACTCATTGGGATGAAGTCGCGCTATCTTGGCGCTTTGTCGATGTCATTTCGGATTATTGGGAAGAAAAGAAAGCTTCATTCCCTAACTATGAAGCTGGATCTACAGGACCTAAAGCAGCGGATGAACTATTGGAAAAAGACAGCTTCTTCTGGTGGCCAGTATCTACGCTTGAAGTCGATGTTTGTAATTAAGAAAGGATGTGTCCAAATTGAAAATTTATGATATTACTGCTCCTATTTTTCCTGGTATGCCTGTTTATAAAAACAAGCCGGAAAAGCAACCAACGATTGACACAAAAACGAACGGACATGTAACAGAATCACGTATTGCGATGGATGTTCATACAGGTACTCATGTCGATGCCCCGCTTCATATGATGAACGAAGGAGCAACGATTGAAACGATCGCAATTGAGCAGCTTGTCCGTCCTTGTAAAGTGATCGATGTAACGAGTGCCACTGAAAAAGTGACAAAAGCAGATCTTGAATCGATGTCGATTGAAAAAGACGATTTTATTTTATTAAAAACGAAAAATTCATTTGACACAGAGTTTAATTTTGACTTTATTTATGTAGCTGAAGATGCGGCTGAATACTTAGCGGAAATCGGCATCGCCGGCGTTGGCATTGATGCACTGGGCATTGAACGCGCCCAAGAAGGTCACCCAACCCACCGCACGTTAATGGGACAAGGTGTGATCATCATCGAAGGGTTAGCGCTGAAAGATGTAGAAGCAGGAAGCTATTTCATGATGGCCGCTCCGCTCAAAATTTCTGGAACGGACGCTTCACCAGCACGAGTGCTACTGTTAGACAACCTCAAATAAAAAAAGCGGGCTCATCGCCCGCTTTTTTTATTTCATCCACTCTGTGTGGAAAATACCTTCTTTATCAACGCGCTCATACGTATGAGCACCGAAGTAATCTCGCTGTGCTTGAATTAAATTCGCCGGCAACGAAGCTGTACGGTAACTATCATAATAAGATAGTGCAGCTGATAACGTCGGTACTGGAATACCTGCCTTCACCGCTGTCGCTAACACATCACGTAGTGCTTCTTGATAATTTTCAACGATATCTTTGAAATACGGATCAAGAAGTAAGTTCGTTAAGCCCGGCTCACGATCATACGCTTCTTTAATTTTTTGTAAAAATTGAGCACGAATAATACAACCACCACGGAAGATCATCGCGATATCTCCATAACGAAGATCCCAGCCAGACTCTTCAGATGCTGCTTTCATTTGCGCAAACCCTTGAGCATATGAGCAAATTTTACTCATGTATAACGCTTTACGTACCGCTTCAATAAACTCTTCACGGTTACCGTCGAATTCTTTTGCTTCCGGACCTTTTAACAATTTACTCGCGTGTACACGCTCTTCTTTTAAAGCAGAAATGAAACGAGCGAATACAGATTCCGTAATCAATGGAAGCGGCACACCAAGATCTAATGCACTTTGGCTCGTCCATTTACCCGTTCCTTTTTGACCTGCTTTATCTAAAATGACATCGACAAGCGGTTTGCCTGTTTCTTCATCGACTTTTGTAAAAATATCAGCCGTAATTTCAATTAAATAGCTATCTAGCTCTCCCTTATTCCACTCGGAGAACACTTCATGAAGCTCAGTCGCTGTCAAACCAACAATATGCTTTAATAAAAAGTAAGCTTCCGAGATCAACTGCATATCTCCATACTCAATGCCGTTATGAACCATTTTGACATAATGACCAGCACCATCTGGACCGATATAAGTACAACAAGCTTCTCCATCCACTTTTGCAGAAATATCCTTAAAAATTGGAGCCACAAGCTCATACGCTTCTTTCTGTCCACCTGGCATGATTGATGGCCCTGTCAAAGCACCTTCTTCTCCGCCGGATACTCCTGTACCGATGAAGTGAATACCACTGCTGCTTAATTCTTTATTTCGACGCTGTGTATCTTTAAAGAATGTGTTCCCACCATCGATTAAAATATCACCATGTGCTAGAAATGGCTTCAATTGCTCAATCGTCGCGTCTGTCGCTGCGCCCGCTTTCACCATTAATAAAATTTTTCGTGGTGTCTCTAACGACTGAATAAATTCCTCTACACTATATGTACCAACAATTTGCTTTCCCTCGCTTTGAAGAAGCATTTCGTCTGTTTTTTCTCGTGAGCGGTTAAACACAGAAACCGTATATCCTCGACTTTCAATATTCCAAGCAAGATTTTTGCCCATTACCGCTAATCCAATCACACCAATTTGTTGTGGCATGATTTCACATCCTCTCAACTATAAAATTTACTTTTATATTATAACAATCTCTGCCCATCAAAACAGCCTTTAGACGTACTTTTTATTGTATTTTATTGCAATCAGCCTGTAAAAAAATTAATTTTGTGTTTACAAAGTTTTCGCAATATTGTAAACTATCATTAAATCAAACCAACTAGTTTTAATTTTTTCTTTACAATTTAGCAACAAACTACCCATCCAATATTAGGTAACTGTTAAGTCTACTCGCTTTTCCAGCCAGATTAGTTTCAGTAGACGTGAAGCCAGTTTATTTCATCCCTCAGCTTTCACTGCGGGCGGAAATAGGCTGGTTTTTTTATTGCTTGAAAGGAGTGTGGAAGCAACCGGCATAAATAACAAACTAAGTTCTTAATCACATGAGCCGGCTTTTATCACCCATTTGTTAGAAGTATAACAAAGTTGAAAGTGAACGGCCAACAAAGATGTAATATTCTTAATGTTAAAAATAATTTGGAATGATAGCGGTTCCATCTGAAATATTGGAGGTCATAATGAAAGAACAACAAGATTTTAACAAAGTATTGTCGCGTGTTGATGTATTAGTTTTAGCCTTTGGAGCTATGATTGGTTGGGGATGGGTCGTCCTTTCGGGCAACTGGATTTTAGAAGCAGGATCTCTTGGTTCCATCATTGCCTTTTTACTTGGTGGTATTTTAGTTATTTTTGTAGGTTTAACATACGCTGAGCTTACGACAGTCTTTCCGAAAACAGGTGGTGCCTATCACTTTGTTAAAGAAACCCTCGGTGTGAAAGCAGCCTTTGTCGTTTCTTGGGCCTTATTATTAGGATATATTACTGTAGTTGCCTTTGAAGCGGTAGCGCTTCCAACTGTTATTGAATATATTTTCCCTAATTATAAAACGGGTTATTTGTGGACATTAGCTGATTATGAAGTGTATGCTTCGTGGGCAGCGATTGGGATGGTTGGTTCAATTATTGTCACTATCATCAACTGGAAAGGTGTTAAACAAGCTGCCTTTCTTCAAATCGTATTAACTTCATTATTAACAGTGATTGGATTAATGCTAGTATTTGGTTCGATTTTTGGCGGCGGAGAAATGAAAAACATGGAGCCTCTTTTCGTTGGTGGTATGGGCGGAATGATGGCAGTCATGATTATGACTCCATTCTTATTTGTTGGGTTTGACGTAATCCCTCAAGTAGCAGAAGAAATGAATATTCCAATGAAAGCAATCGGGAAAATTTTACTTCTATCTGTAAGCTTTGCAGTTCTATGGTATATACTTATTATCTTTGGCGTTTCATTAAGTCTTGTACCAGAAGAATTAGCGAATAGTAGTTTAGCTACAGCAGACGCAATGGGAGCTGCCTTCGGTTCTCCGATCTTTGCTAAAATTTTAATCCTTGGTGGGATCGCTGGTATTTTAACAAGCTGGAATGCTTTTATTATCGGTGGTAGTCGTATTATGTATGCAATGGCACAAGACGGCGTGTTACCTGCTTGGTTTGGAAAAATGCATCCAAAGTATAAAACACCTGCTAATGCCATCTTATTCATTGGTACTTTATCTACTTTAAGTCCTTTACTAGGTCGCCCAGCGCTTGTTTGGTTTGTAGATGCTGGTGGTTTAGCAATCGTAATCGCTTACTTTATGGTTTCTTGGGCATTCCTTGTTCTACGTAAAAACCAGCCAGATCTTGAAAGACCGTTCCGTGCAGGAAAAAGCTCATTCATTGGTTGGATGTCTTTCATTTTAACATTTGGTTTTATCATTTTATACATGCCTGGTATGCCATCTGCGTTAATCTGGCCATACGAGTGGGCAATTACTCTCGCTTGGTGGGTCCTTGGATTCCTCTTCCTATTTAAAATGAATTCACGCTCAAATGGAGTAGCCAAGGTGCAAAATAACACAGTAAGACAAGCAAAATAAAGCGAAACTTCAAAAAGAAAACAGCACTGTTGAAGGTGCTGTTTTCTTTATATACTTTATTGATCATCCTTCGATTCTGTCATAAAGTCTTTCACTGCATCTATTCCTTCTAATGAAGAAACTAACACATCCATATCAATGATCGTAATTAGCCGATCACCAATCGTTGCTACACCTGAGAAAAATCTTGTATTTTCATAAGATATTAAATTCACTTGTCGAACACTCTCTTCAGGTAACTCAATGATTTCTTTCGCTTCCTTGACCAGTAACCCGACAGGTAACGAGTTAGTCTGAACGATTAGGAGTCGAGCCTCTTCTAAACTAGGCAACATCCGCTTATACAACACGTACTCAAAATCAATCACAGGCAAAAGTTCTTCCCTAATCTTTGTTACCCCTTTTAAATAACGAGGTAAGTGAGGAATTGGATTAATGAAATTTACTTTTTCAATAGAGATAACCGCTTGAATCGGAACCGCATATTCTTCATTTCCAGACTCAAAAATGACCGCTTTATTGATCGATTGCATAACCTTCCTCCTTCATTATTCTCCTCTTAATGTACCATACTAAAAAGAAAAATAGATAGAAAGAATGACAAAAAATTATTTCATATGAGAATAAAATCCCTATAAAAATGGATCTGTAGAATGACCTCATTCCCAGATCCAAATATAAAACATTAATTTTCCGAAACAACCGCCACGATCGCCACTGCCATTTCAGCTAATTTCACTAGCTCTTCAATCGGCATTCTTTCACTCGTTGTATGAATTTCTTCATAGCCAACAGCCAAGTTAACAGTTGGTATCCCGAAGCCAGCAATCACATTGGCATCACTTCCGCCTCCACTCGTTAACAATTGACTCGGACGCCCGATACGTGCTGCCGCTTGTTTTGCCACTTCCACTACATGGTCGCCTTCTCCGTATTTAAAGCCAGGGTACATCACTTCCACATCGACTTTCGCACGCCCGTTCATTGCTTCTGCCGTCTTTTCAAACGCATCTTTCATCTTCGCTACTTGCGCTTCCATTTTTTCCGAGACAAGTGAACGAGCCTCCGCTAAAATATGAACATAATCGCAGACGATGTTCGTTGCACGTCCCCCTTCAAAGCGACCGATATTCGCTGTCGTTTCATCATCGATTCGACCGAGCGGCATGTTAGAAATCGCTTTGGCAGCGATAGTGATCGCTGATACACCTTTTTCAGGTGCGACTCCTGCATGAGCCGTCTTCCCATAAATTTCAGCTTTGATTTTGGCCTGTGTCGGTGCCGCTACGATGATATTTCCAACTTGACCATCACTATCTAGCGCATAACCAAATTTTGCTTTCACTAGAGATTGATCTAACACTTTCGCTCCAACAAGGCCCGACTCTTCTCCGACAGTAATAATAAATTGAATCATTCCGTGGTGATAGTTTTGCTCCTTTAATACTCTCACTAATTCGAGCATCGCCGCCAAACCTGCTTTGTCATCCGCTCCAAGAATCGTCGTACCATCTGTGATGACATACCCATCCTTAATGCTTGGCTTCACTCCTACACCCGGAACGACTGTATCCATATGAGACGTAAAATAAATTGGGTCTACCCCGTCTTTCGTTGCTTCAAGTGTACAAATTAAATTACCAGCCCCATGTCCCGTTTGAGCCATCGTATCATCTTCATATACATGCACACCAAGCTCCTCAAATTTCTTCGTTAATACTTTCGCAATATTTGCTTCGTTTTTCGTTTCTGAATCAATTTGAACAAGCTCTAAAAATTCATTTAATAAACGTTCTTGGTTAATCATTCGTCAATTACCTCCAATAAAAATGGTTCTATTTCCAAGTATACTCTTATAAAGCAATGAAGCCAAATAATTAAAAGGGTCTGACCTCGGTGTCAGACCCCTTATAAGACATCCCCTCGAAAAAAAGAATTATAGAGGGATATTTCCATGTTTTTTAGGCGGTCGCGCTTCTTTCTTCGTCCGCATCATTTCTAGTCCTTGAATTAATTTGATTCTCGTTTCGCGTGGGTCAATGACGTCATCGACCATCCCGCGTGCAGCCGCTACATATGGATTCGCAAATTTCTCACGATATTCCTCAATCTTTTTCGCACGAGTCTCTTCTGGATTCTCACTGTTAGCAATTTCTTTGGCAAAAATAATATTGGCGGCCCCTTGAGGTCCCATCACCGCAATCTCAGCATTTGGCCATGAATAGACGAGATCCGCCCCGATCGATTTACTATTCAAAGCGACATACGCCCCGCCATATGCTTTACGCAAAATCACCGTAATCTTCGGCACCGTCGCCTCGGAATACGCGTATAAAATTTTTGCCCCGTGACGAATAATTCCACCTAATTCCTGCTTAACGCCTGGGAAGAAACCAGACACGTCCTCAAACGTGATAATTGGAATATTAAAGGAGTCACAAAAACGAATAAAGCGAGCCGCTTTGTCCGAGGAATCGATATCTAAACCACCCGCCATAAATTTCGGCTGATTACAAACAAGTCCAACGACTTCTCCTTTAATGCGAGCAAAACCAATCACAATATTTTTAGCAAACTCTTTTTGAACTTCCATAAAAGAATCAGGATCGACAACATGCTCCAACACTTTTCGCACATCATACGGACGCAATCCATCAAATGGAACGACATCGGTAATATCCTCGCGATAATCATCCTCTTCAGAACATTCCTGGATGGCTGCCTTTTCTTCATTATTTTGTGGAAGATAGCTCAATAAGGCGCGAACCATTTCTAGCACTTCTTCTTCAGAGCTTCCACGAAAATGTGCGTTTCCACTAATCGTATTATGTACTTTTGAACCACCGAGATCCTCGGAAGAAATTTTCTCACCTGTGACCGTTTCAATAACTTTCGGGCCTGTAATAAACATTTGACTCGTTTGGTCGACCATAAATACAAAGTCCGTAATCGCTGGAGAATAAACCGCGCCACCCGCGCATGGCCCCATGATCACAGAAATTTGTGGAATAACCCCTGAATAAATCGCGTTTCGATAAAAAATATGACCGTACCCATCAAGTGATACGACGCCTTCTTGAATACGCGCACCACCCGAATCATTTAACCCAACAAATGGCGCTCCGTTTTTCGCAGCCAAATCCATCACATTGGCAATTTTCTTCGCGTGCATTTCACCAAGCGCTCCACCAAACACCGTAAAGTCTTGGGAAAATAAATAAATCGGACGACCATGTACTTTCCCATAGCCTGTTACAACACCATCTCCAGGTCCCTTTACGCCATCCAGTCCAAAATCATTACAGCGATGTTCAATGAATGGATTGATTTCCACAAATGTACCTGGATCTACTAATAATTCAATACGCTCTCTCGCGGTTAATTTTCCTTTTTCATGCTGCTTTTCAATTCGAGCATCTCCACCGCCAAGCTCCACTTCACGACGTTTATCATACAATTCATTAATGCTTGCGAAAATATCTTGATGAGTTGTCATAGTTTCGTCATTCCCCTTTCGCCTTGCTTTTATCACAAAGCTCGAATAATACACCATGAGTGGATTTCGGATGCATAAACGCCACCTGTGCCCCCCCAGCTCCTGGCTTAGATGTGTCATGAATCATTTGAATACCGCGTTCTTTTATTTCACGAATTCGGTCTTCAATCTCAATGACGCCAAACGCCACATGATGAATCCCTTGTCCACGCTTCTCAATAAATTTAGCAATTGGGCTATCCTCATTCGTTGGTTCAAGTAATTCCAGCTTTACATTGCCGGCATCGATAAAAGCGACTCTCACTTTCTCCGAGTCCACTTCTTCTATTTTTTGCAGAGGCAATCCGAGTTGCTCTGTATAAAATGGTACGGTTTCATCGAGTGAACGGACCGCAATCCCGATATGATTAATGTTCTGAATCATTCCCTTTCCCCCTGTCCCCAAAAATCTATAACATTTAAAATATTCGATATAATCCGCCAAATTCCTGCCTATTCATTAAGAGAATCTAAAATAAATCAACTTGTCGTATCTAGAAAAAACAGCTATCATTAAAAAGAAAAACGTTTAGTGTTAAAGGAGTGTCTATTCTTTCTATGAGAAACAAAAACGTACAAAAAGCCGTTATTTATGTCATGCTCATTACGATGTTAGTTTCCACTTTGTTCATGGGATTAGCCATGTTTATCTAAAAAGCTGTCTAATACAAAGCCCAAGCCTGAATCGATTCAGGCTCGGGCTTTTCTTGTATAAACGGTCCTTTTTCTTTTTTTCAGCCCTTTAAAAGAGCTTTTAATCAATAAATACTGCTCCATTTCTTGTACGAATTGAAACAGTGCTGCTCTCGTTTCAAATTCTTCCCGCGTGGTCGGCAGTTCCATCTGCTCAAACTCATTCTTCATTTTTTTCAGCTTTTGCAACGAAAGCTTCGCTGTATTACCCGGGTGAATATTCGTACTTAAATCTTCCATAAAATCAGCAATAATATGGGCTTGCTGCACTTGATGAGAAAGCGAAGTAACAATCCATAATATATGCTCAATCTTTTCAAATTGCTTTTCTCTCATACTGAAATAAGTATAAAATAACTTTTCTTCTCTTAAAAAATGATTTTCAATATCTTGATAAGCGAGTCTCTTTCCTTCTTTCAATAAGTTCGCTGTCTCCGTAATTTCTTTCCCGTCCCAAATATGATCATTGTCGCGTAAATAAAGCGTAATTTCATAAAAAATCTTATAAAAATTCTCCTCTATCTGCTCCTGCAACTGATACAGTTTCTCTTCTAAGCTTGGCATATACAAATTCATAAATAAGGCAATGCCAATTCCGATCGAAACGATACCAAACTCATTGAGAATGTTAGTTGTAGAAATATATCCATCCGAAAAAATATGTAAAATAATTACGCTACTAGTCACGATCCCTTCTTTCAACCCAAGAGAAACGGTAGTCGGAATAAAGAACAACAACAATAGACCGATCATGAGCGGATGATAAGCAATTCCTTCAAAAAACACCCAACAAAAAAACATGGCAACCGTACAAGCAAGAAAGCGACTCCAAGCCGCTTGAAGAGATTTTTTCTTCGTGTTTTGAATACATAAAATCGTAATAATTCCAGCAGAAACAAAGTTGTCAAGACCCACCCACTGAGCAAGGATAATCGCTAAAGAAGTTCCGATCGCTGTCTTAACGGTGCGATAACCAATTTTAAACATAATGCACTCCTCAAAATTGATAATGAAAAGAAAGAGGCTAACCTCTTATCCCTTTTATTAAGCATCCACTGTAAATAGTAGCAGTTACTTTTATACCTGGGATCAGTAAAGTCAACCTCTTTCATCAAAAATTATATTTCTTCACAATATTGATCAAATGCTTCTTGTAGCTTTTGAACAACGGACATTGGATCATGGCCTTCAATTTCATGACGCTCGACCATTGTACAAATCTTGCCATCCTTTAATAAAGCAAATGATGGAGAAGATGGCGGATAGCCTTCAAAATAACTGCGAGCTTTCGCTGTCGCTTCCTTATCTTGACCAGCAAATACCGTCACTAATTGATCTGGACGCTTGTCATAGTGAACTGAATGAGCCGCCGCTGGACGAGCAATTCCCCCTGCACAACCACAAACGGAGTTGATCATCACAAGTGTTGTTCCTTCTTTAGCAAACGCCGCTTCTACTTCCTCTACTGTTTGAAGCTGTGTATATCCTGCCCCCGTAATTTCTTCACGAGCTTGACGAACGACGTCATTCATTAAAAAATTAAAATCGATGTTCATTGACTCTTCTCCTTTTTCCTTCATAGTGTACTACTATGATAAGCTAATTGACGACCGTTTTCAAATACTACAAGTTGATTTTTTGTATAAAAAAACAACGGAAGCGAACCCCCGCTGTTTTATTCATTCGTTTTTGGATACACATGAGCAAATAAATCCTCCACTGCTTGCGAAGGAGTCATTTCCCCCTTCATCGCCTTTCTCTCCATCTCTTTTATATGCTCTTTTACATAGGAATGCTGATAAAAGCTTGCTTTCAGCTGTTCAAGAATTAATGTATGCATCCATTCTTTCGTCTGACTACTGCGACGTTCTGCAAACACACCGCTTTCTTTCGTCGCTTTCTCAAACGCTTGAATCATCTCCCAAATCTCGACGATTCCTCGCTGTTCGATCGATGAGCATGTGTACGCTTTCGATTGCCAGCCTTTTGTAGATGGCTGTAGCATATGAAGAATTTGATTAAACTCTCGTTGCGTCTTTTTAGCTAAAGGTTCATTTTCTCCGTCGGCTTTATTCACCACAATGGCATCGGCCAGCTCCATAATGCCTTTTTTCATGCCTTGGAGCTCGTCGCCAGCTCCTGTTAAAGCAAGCAAGAGAAAGATATCGACCATGCCGCGAACGAGAAATTCACTTTGACCAACACCGACCGTTTCCACTAACACAATGTCAAATCCAGCCGCTTCACAAAGTAACATCGTCTCACGCGTTTTACGATGCACGCCACCAAGCGTTCCACTCGATGGAGAAGGCCGAATAAAGGCATTAGGGTGCTTCGATAATAATTCCATCCGGGTTTTATCACCGAGAATACTGCCCCCGCTAATCGAGGAGCTCGGGTCAATCGCCAGTACCGCTGTTTTAAATCCACGGTCACATAACATTTTGCCGAACGCTTCAATAAAAGTGCTCTTCCCTGCTCCCGGTACACCCGTAATACCGATACGAATCGACTGCCCTGTTTGCGGCAATAAGCACTGTAACAATTCTTGCCCAAACTGATAATGTTCAAGTGCGTTGCTTTCAATGAAGGTAATGGCTTTCGCTAAATCTTTTCTTGACCCGGAACGCACACCAGCCACAAGTTCCTCAATGTTTGGTAAGCTCTTCACTTTTTTTTGAAATCGTTTCTTTTTCGAAGAGGTGAAACCATCATGTGTCGACGTAATTCCTTTCATCACATGAAGAGCGGAATTTCCGCTCTCTTTTAGCTTCGGATCTTGTTTTTCATCCATTATTCACTCACTTCCTCGTAACCGAGGCTCTTATAAATTTCTTCTAAAATCTTTTGGGCCGATACTGGAATAACTGTTCCAGGTCCAAAAATAGCGGCTGCTCCATTCGCACGCAAGAAATCATAATCTTGCGCCGGAATGACTCCACCAATGAACACAATAATGTCTTCACGGCCAAGCTTTTTCAATTCGGCAATTAATGCCGGAAGCAATGTTTTATGACCAGCAGCTAGTGAACTAAAACCGATCGCATGAACATCATTTTCCACTGCTTGTAAAGCTGTCTCTTCTGGTGTTTGGAACAATGGACCGATATCAACGTCAAACCCTAAATCGGCATAAGCAGTTGCAACTACTTTCGCCCCGCGATCATGGCCATCCTGCCCCATTTTCGCAATCAAAATCCGTGGTCTACGTCCTTCCTGCTCATTAAACTCATCTGTCATTCGTTTCACTTCTTCGATTTGCTCTTCATCCGAGAAGTTCGAACTATACACACCACTCACAGAGCGAATCACCGCCTTATGTCTGCCACTAATAATTTCAATCGCATCGGAGATTTCACCTAATGTCGCTCTTGCTCTTGCTGCCTCTACCGCTAATGCTAGCAAATTACCTTCCCCTGTTTTCGCCGCTTCTGTAATCGCTTGAAGCGCATCAACCACTTTTTCTTCATCGCGTGCTTCCTTCATTTGTTGAATCCGTTCAATTTGCTTTAAGCGAACAGCTGTATTATCAATATCTAAAATATCAATTGGATCTTCTTGCTCCAAACGATAACGGTTCACCCCAATGATCGTTTCCGTTCCCGAATCAATTTGGGCTTGGCGTCTAGCCGATGCTTCTTCAATTCTCATTTTCGGAAGCCCCGTTTCAATCGCTTTCGTCATTCCACCCAGCTCTTCGATTTCCTCAATATGCTTCCATGCTCGTTCCATTAATTCGTTCGTCAACGCTTCCACATAATACGAACCACCCCATGGATCGATCACCTTTGTAATACCCGTTTCTTCTTGTAAGTACAGCTGCGTATTACGAGCAATTCGAGCAGAGAAGTCCGTCGGCAATGCGATCGCTTCATCAAGTGCATTCGTATGAAGGGATTGCGTATGACCCATTGTGGCCGCATGTGCTTCAATCAATGTTCTTGTCACATTGTTGAATGGATCTTGCTCCGTTAAGCTCCAGCCAGATGTTTGTGAGTGTGTTCTCAACGCCATCGATTTGCTGTTTTTTGGGTCAAACGGCTTCATCAGCTGAGCCCAAATACGGCGAGCCGCTCGCATTTTTGCCACTTCCATAAAATAGTTCATCCCAATCGCCCAGAAGAAGGATAAACGCGGTGCAAAGGAATCGATATCAATTCCTGCTTTTAAGCCTGTGCGAACGTATTCAAGGCCATCCGCTAACGTATAAGCGAGCTCAATATCTGCTGGTGCGCCCGCTTCTTGCATATGATAGCCAGAAATACTAATACTGTTAAACTTCGGCATATGTTTAGACGTATATTCAAAAATATCCGCAATGATCCGCATCGATGCCTCTGGAGGATAAATATACGTATTACGCACCATATACTCTTTTAAAATGTCGTTCTGGATCGTTCCTGATAATTTTTCTTGAGAAACGCCTTGCTCTTCTGCCGTGACGATGTAAAAAGCCATAATCGGCAACACCGCTCCATTCATCGTCATGGAAACGGACATTTGATCAAGGGGAATACCTGAAAATAAAATCTTCATATCCTCAACTGAGTCGATTGCCACACCTGCTTTTCCAACATCCCCTACGACTCGTGAATGATCGGAATCATACCCGCGATGGGTCGGCAAATCAAATGCAACCGATAACCCTTTTTGTCCCATAGCTAAGTTACGGCGATAAAAGGCATTACTTTCTTCAGCTGTCGAGAATCCGGCATATTGGCGAACCGTCCACGGTCTGTTGACATACATCGTCGGATAAGGGCCTCTCGTATACGGAACCACTCCCGGCATATCATCTGTATGCGCCAGTTCTTCCGTGTCTTCCTGCGTATAAAGAGGATGCAAAGAGATAAACTCGTTCGTTTCAAAAGAAAGCTCTTCAAATGATTGTTTCACTTCATTTTCTAATGACTGCTTCCATTCTGCTAACGAGCGCTCTTTCTCTGCAACGAATGGATCGATCTTTTTAAAATTAGGTTTACTCATGAGTAGCTCCCCCTTCCCATAATGCTAACAAAGATGACAGCTTATCTAATAGATTTTGACCAGCAAACACATAACCATCTAGTCCTGCCGCCAACCATTCCGCTTGCTCTCTTTCTGGAAGCTTGCCAGCAAGGTCTACTTGAATCGCTGGTTGACCTTGCTTCAGCTCAGCCATTAGATTTGGCCCGAACTCTATGTACGCTTCATCTTTCCCACAAATACAGTAATAAGGGAATTGAGTATTTTGGACGAACTGCAACGCATCTTCTACCGAATGACATTCATCGCTTACTTGAACAGAAATGCCTCCAGTAGAAAGCACGCCTGTTACATAATCTGCTCGCGGTTTAAAGTCCTTTAGCTTACCTAAGCAAATAAGACCTGCTTGGATCGTTTTCCCACTCGCTTGAATGCCGACTGCACGTTCTCTTAATTGTTCAAAAGGCTCAGCCAACCGTTGAGATTTTACCGGTATTACCGGTTCCCCACTATCTCTTACATGAAGCTCAGCTAACGTCCGCTCTTCACTTACTTGATTAAGTAGTTCTTTATGCGAAGAAACTGGTTGATCGGCTAGTAACACTTCCATTCCCTCATACTCACTAAAGAATGTTTCATTCAAATCAGCATAAATATTTGTGCCGATCATTGATTTTTTGCGAACGGCTAAGTCGACAATTCGCTGCTCTAGCACTTGAGCTAACTCCTGTTGTAACGCTCCTGCTTTCAACACGGATAACAGGCCACCGCTTTCTTCTATTTGTAAAAACTTCTCCCACGCAGCTTGAGCAAGTTCATTCGTTAAAGACTCAATGAAATAAGAACCACCTGCTGGGTCTACTACTTTCGTCAGATGAGACTCGCTTTGTAAAATTAATGGAATATTTTTAGCGACGCGTTCTGCTAAAGCAGATGTCGTGCCATTAAATTGATCAAAAGGTGTCACTTGTAAATATTCGACTCCCCCAAGCATAGCGGCAAATGCTTCGCTACCTGTTCGCAAAATATTAACATGACGGTCTAGCTTAGAAAGAGTAAATTCAGATGTTTCCGCCCCAATCGTGACTTTCACTGCTTCTCCTTCTATTTCATAAGATTCACATAACGCTGTCCATAGTTTACGAAAAGCGCGAAGTTTAGCCACTTCCATGAAGAATTGTGAGCCGATGGCGAAGTGAAAGCTAAATAATTGAACTGCCTCTAACGGCGTCCATCCTTTTCCTTTAAGATACTCTATATAGAAAACAGCCTCAGACAAGGCAATAGCAATTTCTTGAATGGCGTTTGCCCCCGCTAAATGATAAGGGACTGTATCGATCACAATCGTTTTCACTTTCGGATAACGCTGCTTCATTTCTGTTAATGCCTCAACATGAAGAGCGAGCGCTTGCTCATCCGGAACTAACCCCTTTGTCGCGAAATGAGATAACAGATCCGTCCCCACGACGCCTTGCAATTCAGAGACATCCGCTTTTAAAAGAAAGGCTGAGAACGCTAAAAAATGAGCTTTTGTGTTTATGTATAACGGATATGGACTTGTTAACAACTCAGAACATTCAAGAAAAGTCATTCTCGCTTGTTCCTCAATAGAAAAAGAGAGCGCATTTTGTCCAGCTTCTATCGCCGCTGATAACTTCGCTTGAAGATCAGTAGCTGAATAGGCTTTTAAGCGCTGAGCCGTTTTTAATGGCTGTTCTACATATCCACCTTTATAAAATCCACGAGTATAAGCAGGGACCCCCGGAAACTGTTCTTCTTCTACATGTTCTAGGTCTGCTTTTAAATACAGAGGTTTTAATGTCAATTGTTCGTACGTTTCGGTATGTAGTTTATCCAACGGCTTCCCTTTTAATGAAGCTTCCGCCGTCTTTTTCCACTCCTCTAAAGACACATGATCAAAATTTTGAGCTTTCATCTCTTCCATCTTCATCTCTTTCTCCCCCTTTGTCTTGTAATCGATTACAATCCAAGGTACAAAAATTCTAAATATTATACCTATTTTTATTTTATATGAAGCTTTCCTATCAATCAATGAGGGAAACGGAAAAAACAAGAATCTTCACTTCCTTTTTTTAGGTATGGCTAGAAGGCAATTCGTGAAAAAAGTTGGAGAACATGCTATTCTATTAGTACCCTCTTACATAAAAGAGGAAATCAAAGTTAGGGGAGAACATAATGAAACGAATTATCGCATGGTTAGGAGTATTATTCCTAAGCTTTGGGACGATTGCTCAAGCAGATAGCGTCGTCGGAGATGTGATTGTTACTCTCGGCGAGAACTTAACACCTGCACAAAAAGAACAAGTACTTGAACAAATGGACGTTCCTAAAGACGTCACGACCGTAACGGTATCGAATGAAGAAGAACATAAATATTTAGGAAGCTATATTCCGAAAGCACAAATTGGATCAAAGGCGATTTCATCGAGTAAGATCACGATGAAAGAAAAAGGCTATGGCATTAACGTTCAAACAAATAATATTTCATGGGTATCAAAAGAAATGTATGCCAATGCTTTATCGACAGCTGGAATTAAAGATGCGGATGTCTTTGTCACTGCTCCGTTTGAAGTGTCCGGAACAGCTGGCTTAACCGGACTCATTAAAGCGTATGAAGTATCAACAGGTGAGAAGATTCCGGAAGATCAAAAGCAAGTAGCAAATGAAGAAATGGTTACAACGGCTAAGCTTGGCGACCAAATTGGACAACAAGAAGCAACGGATTTAATGCAAGGAATTAAAGAAGAAATTGCGAAACAAAATCCACAAACAATTCAAGATATTCAAGTCATCATTAACAATGTATCTAACGAGTTGAACATTCAGCTGACACAAGATCAAATCGATCAGCTGGCTGCCCTATTTGATCGAATGAAAGACTTGAACATTAACTGGGATCAAGTGACGAATCAGCTAGATCAAGCGAAAGAGCGCTGGAACGAGTTCAAAAACTCTGAAGAAGGGCAAGGCTTCTTTCAATCCATTATCGATTTCTTCAAATCCATCATCGACTGGATTGCGGGTCTTTTTAAATAATAGAAAAACTGCTGGGAGCTTCCTGGCAGTTTTTTTGTGCTGAACGTAAAAACAGCAAAAAAAATCAAGAATCTCCACTTGCTCTTTAGTATTCTGTAATTGAAGGGAGGGCCTAGCATGAATTACCAACCTGTTTTACAAAAAACGATCGATTATATCGAAAATCATTTACATGACACATTGACTTCAGAAAAAGTAGCCGCACAAGCTGGTTTTTCCCCGTTCCACTTTCACCGGATTTTTCAGAAAGAAACAGGAATGACAGCCACCGATTATATTCGCCGCAGACGTCTAACGAACGCGGCATTGATGCTGCTGTATACAGATGAAACGATTATTCAAATTGCTTATCATTTTCATTTCAACACACAGGAATCGTTTACGAGAGCGTTTAAAAAAGTATATCAACTGCCACCGGGACAGTATCGAAAAATCATGAGCCCGATTATACATTCAAATGGAGGGAATCAAATGGACAATCAACAAAATGTTAAAGGCTGGTTTTTAAGCGGCAGTCATCCTCACAATTATCAAATGGGAAGAGATCAAAAAGTGATTCATCAAGGACGCTACTCTGGTTATTTGAAATCTGTAACCGTTCAAGAAGAAGGCGAATTTGCGACGATGATGCAACAATTTAAAGCGGAAAAATTTATTGGAAAACGAATAAAGTTATCCGCTTTTATTAAGACAGAAAAGGTACAACCGTTTTGTGGGATGTGGATGCGAGTTGATAATACAGCGGGTGATGTTTTACAATTTGATAATATGTACGATCGACCGATTCAAAATGATACCAACTGGAACCTCTATTCAATCGTATTAGACATCCCTGATAATAGCTCAATCATTTCTTTCGGTGTATTGCTATCCGGAACTGGTCATGTGTGGGTAGATGGGGTTAAGTTTGAAGAGGTCGACCAAAGCGTGCCTGTCACTCATATAGAGATTTCACAAGAATTTTTGGATGAACCGATCAACTTATCGTTTGAAGAGGACGTGCTTACTGGTGAATAAATTCTCCTTATATGTTCGAGCTGTAATCGTTAGCACTATCACCGCTCTGCTTATTTTAGGAATCAATATGATCCTTCAATATGGCGCGCATTTTTTATTCGAAACGGGCAGAAGATCTTTATTTTCACTAGGCTCATTCTTCATTTTTATTATTATATTTTTGGGTAGTTTCAGTTACACGATTACTGGAGAAAAAAATAGAAAGAGACTGACTTAAGGGATCAGTCTCTTTTCTTATTAATAAACCGATGTTTGCTCAGATACGTTTTCTAGGATTTCTTTCACGCGCTTTAAGAAGTGGCCGCAAACGAGCCCATCAAGCACGCGATGATCAAGTGATAGACACAGGTTGACCATGTCACGAACAGCAATCATTCCGTTGTCCATGACGACTGGACGTTTCACAATTGATTCCACTTGCAAGATCGCTGCTTGCGGGTAATTAATAATTCCCATCGACTGCACAGAACCAAACGATCCTGTATTGTTGATTGTGAACGTTCCACCTTGCATATCGTCTGCTTTTAATGTGCCTGTACGAACTTTGCCCGCTAGTTCGTAAATTTCACGGCCAATGCCTTTGATTGTTTTTTCGTCGGCTTGTTTAATAACCGGAACAAATAATGCATCATCCGTTGCCACAGCAATCGATAAATTGATATCTTTCTTTTGAATGATCTGGTCGCCTGCCCACATCGAATTAATTTGTGGGAATTCTTTCAGTGCTTGAGCAACTGCTTTGACGAAGAACGCGAAGTACGTTAAGTTAAAGCCTTCTTTTTGTTTAAACTCTTTCTTAATGGAATCGCGATAGGCAACGAGATTCGTTACATCGACTTCCATCATCGTCCAAGCATGAGGCACTTCTTGCTTGCTACGCACCATATTAGCAGCAATCGCTTTTCGAACACCATTCACAGGAATGCTCACATCACCTGGAAGAGGAGTCACACTTGGCTTAGCCGCTTTCTCTTCATATACAGGGGCTTGAATTGGTGCTTGTTGCTCACGAGCTTGACTTGCAGACGATTCATTTCCCTTTGGAATGACGCCCGTTTCGACGATTTTCAAAATATCTTTACGAGTAATTCGGCCGCCTTTTCCAGATCCCTTCACTTGCGCTAAATCGATGCTATGCTCTTGCGATAATTTCAATACAGCAGGCGAATAACGAGCTTTGTTTTCGCTTCCTGCTGTTATTTGTTCGGTCTGCGACTCAGTCTGCTCTTGCTTCGGTGCTTCTGCTTCCGCAGTTCCACCTGCTCCTTGCACGTCCATTAAACAAATCACTTCACCTACTTCTAGCGTATCGCCTTCCGCAGCCGTTAATTCTTTAATGACACCAGTAAAAGAAGATGGCACCTCCGCATTGACTTTATCCGTCATTACTTCCGCAATCGGATCGTATTTATTCACGTGATCCCCTGCGCTCACAAGCCATTTACTAATTGTTCCTTCCGTGACACTTTCTCCAAGTTGAGGCATCGTTACCTTTTCTACACCCATTCAAACTCCTCCTTCCTTTATGATTAAAACTCTGCTAGTTCTCTCATCGCTTTTTCAACTTTATCCGGGTTCACCATGAAATATTTTTCCATCGTTGGCGCATACGGCATCGCTGGAACATCAGGACCCGCCAATCGTTTAATTGGAGCATCGAGGTCAAATAAGCAATTTTCCGCAATAATCGCTGATACTTCACTCATAATGCTGCCTTCTTTATTGTCTTCCGTTAATAGCAGTACTTTCCCCGTTTTGCTCGCCGCTTCAATGATCGCTTCTTTATCTAATGGATAAACGGTACGTAAATCAACAATTTCTGCTTCAATTCCGTCTTTAGATAGCTTCTCCGCTGCTTGCATCGCAAAATGAACGCATAATCCGTACGTGATAACCGTTAAATCTTCACCTTTACGTTTAATATCTGCTTTGCCAATTGGCAACACATAATCATCCGTAGGAACTTCCCCTTTAATTAAGCGGTACGCTCGTTTATGTTCAAAAAACAACACAGGGTCTTCATCACGAATCGCTGCTTTTAATAATCCTTTCACATCATACGGAGTGGAAGGCATGACGATTTTCAATCCCGGCTGATTAGCAAACACCGCTTCAACAGATTGTGAATGATACAAAGCTCCGTGGACACCGCCACCGTAAGGCGCACGAATAACCATTGGACAGCTCCAATCATTATTGGAACGATAGCGAATACGAGCCGCTTCTGAAATAATTTGGTTCACAGCGGGCATAATAAAGTCAGCAAACTGCATTTCGGCAATTGGTCGCATTCCATACATCGCCGCACCAATTCCAACTCCAGCAATAGCTGATTCCGCAAGCGGCGTATCAATCACTCGCTCCTCGCCAAATTGATCATACAGCCCTTGGGTCGCTTTAAATACGCCACCTTTTTTCCCGACGTCTTCTCCTAACACAAACACTTTCGGATCGCGTTCCATTTCTTCACGAATCGCCATTGTTACCGCATCAATATAAGAAATTACTGGCATGATTGTCTCCCCCCTTATTACTGTTGTGCATAGACAAATGTAAGTGCATCTTCTGGATTTGGATAAGGTGCATTTTCCGCATAATCTGTCGCTTCATTTACTTGAATCATAATACGATCATTGATGTCTTTTTCGAGTGCATCCGTCATGACACCTGTTTCTTTCAAATACGCACCGAATGTAATAATTGGATCATTTGTTTTCGCTTTTTGTACCTCGTCTGGTGAACGGTAGCTGCGATCATCGTCATCCGAGGAGTGCGGAGTCAAGCGGTAAGAAATCGTTTCAATTAACGTTGGGCCTTCGCCACGACGGCCACGTTCAGCTGCTTCTTTCACATACTTGTACACTTCAATCGGATCATTTCCATCGATCGTGAAGCCCGGCATACCGTATCCAATGGCGCGATCTGATACATTTTCACAAGCTAATTGTTTTTCTACTGGAACAGAAATCGCATATTTATTGTTTTCGCACATAAAGATGACTGGAAGTTTATGAACACCCGCAAAGTTTGCTCCTTCATGGAAGTCTCCTTGGTTCGATGAGCCTTCCCCAAATGTCACAAACGTTACTAAGTCTTTCTTCTCCATTTTTCCTGCTAACGCAATTCCAACCGCATGTGGCACTTGTGTCGTTACTGGAGAAGAGCCTGTGACGATATGATTTTTCTTTTGTCCGAAATGTCCAGGCATTTGGCGACCACCAGAGTTCGGATCTTCTGCTTTAGCAAAGCCAGAAAGCATAATTTCCTTCGCCGTCATCCCAAACGTCAACACAACACCTAGGTCACGATAGTAAGGGAGAACGTAATCCTTTTCTTGCTCTAGAGCGAACGCTGCTCCTACTTGCGCAGCCTCCTGACCTTGACAAGAAATTACAAACGGAATTTTTCCTGAGCGGTTTAATAACCACATCCGCTCGTCTAAACGGCGGGCAAGCAACATCATTTCATACATTTCTAATACTTTTTCATCACTTAATCCTAATGCTGCGTGACGATTTTCAGCCATATTTATTCCTCCCTAGTTCACCTATTTTAAGAATGAATTGCTTTACCATCGACAGCTAAAGCAGCTTCACCAATTGCCTCACTCAATGTTGGGTGCGGATGAATCGTATGAGCCACTTCCCATGAAGCGGCATCTAGCACACGAGCCACTCCTGCTTCTGAAATCATATCGGTCACATGAGGACCAATCATATGAACACCTAGCAAATCATCTGTTTTTTTGTCAGCTACGATTTTGACAAAACCATCACTTTCTCCATAAACGAGCGCTTTTCCGATCGCTCGGAAAGAAAATTTACCCGTTTTCACATCATAGCCTTTCTCTTTCGCTTCTTGCTCTGTTAAACCGACGCTCGCTGCTTCAGGGCTAGAGTAAATACATTTGGAAACCGTTGTGTAATCAATCGGGTCCACTTCTTCACCCGCTATATGTTCTACAGCTGTTAACCCTTCATGTGAAGCAACATGCGCAAGTTGAAGACCACCGATCACATCACCGATCGCATAAATATGGGATTCTTTCGTTTGATAAAATTCGTTCGTAGCAACAAACCCTTTTTCCACCACGATATCCGTATTTTCAAGACCGATACCTTCCACATTTGCTTGTCGTCCAACCGATACGAGTAATTTCTCTGCTGTAAACGAACGCTTTTCATCATTCACTTCAGCTTGAATCGTCACTTGTCCCTCTTGCTTTTCTACCGTTTCTGCCAGCACCTTCGCATTCGTGACGACCTCAATGCCACGCTTTTTCAATAAACGCTCCATTTCTTTAGAAATGTCGGCATCCTCTGTCGGAATGATTCGATTCGCATATTCTAAAACCGTCACTTTTGCTCCGAAGTCAGCTAACATAGATGCCCATTCAATCCCAATGACACCTCCACCGACGATCACAATCGATTGAGGTACTTCTTTTAACTCAAGTGCTTCATCAGAGGAAAGAATGTACTCACCATCAAAGTCTAGCCCTGGTAACGTTCTTGGACGTGATCCTGTCGCAACAATAACATTTTTAGGAATGAGCATTTCATTTTCACTTCCGTTATTCATTTCGACAGAGATCGTTCCTGGAAGTGGTGAAAAAATCGATGGACCTAATATACGACCGATACCTTCAAACACATCGATTTTCCCTTTTTTCATCAATCCAACGACGCCATTGTGAAGACCATTTACAATGTTTTGCTTTCGCTCTTGCACCTTTTGAAAGTTCAACGAGACGTCTCCTGTTACTACCCCGAACTCCTCACTCTTTTGAGCAGTTTTAAATACTTCTGCACTTCGAAGTAATGCTTTACTTGGAATACAGCCTTTATGTAAGCAGGTACCACCTAGCTTACTTTTTTCAACGATAGCCGTCTTTAATCCGAGCTGTGATGCTCGAATAGCCGCTACATATCCACCTGTTCCTCCACCAAGAATGACTACATCATATTCTTCAGCCATTGATTCTCCTCCTCTATTCTTCTTACTCTTTCGTTGATGACCTTTGTGATAATGCTTGTTCAGCAAGTAAAAGCAGCAACGGATCTCCATCATAAGCTACCTGTTTGCTACTTTCTTGCCTCCATCTATTTGTGTGCACGAAGAAAACAGGAATATGTAATCGTTCAGCGATAGCAGCGGCGATTTTCAACCCAGCCAATAGGTCACGTTCGGCCATCCCGTTGGTGACACTGGGGACACAAATCGCTTGCAACTTTGACATATTCATGCCTTCCTCATCAAGAGAAGCTAATAGTTTTTCTGAATACGTGTTGATAAACGGAACAGATAGCGGCTCGTTTTCAAAAGGCAGAGTTCGTTCAAATACAGCTATTTCATTATCAAATATCCCTGTATTGACCGAATGATTGTCCACATACATCGCAAGCATTCGGTATGGTTGCATCTGCATAGCCGCACCTCCATTCATCTCGTTAAATGACCAAACGATCGTTTAACGTCTTGATAAAATATGGTGACCATTTAATAAAAACTGACTGCGAGATCCCCGCATCTTCGCAATTCGTTCTTCAGCCATACGATCAGCCGCTTGATACGTTGGAATTCCGTCACGCTTAGAGATTTCAATCGCTTTTTCAATGTTGTTGTATATTTGTTCTACTTTTCTCATCGCACGCTCACGGTTATATCCATGAAGCTCGTCCGCCACGTTAATCACGCCACCCGCATTAATGACATAGTCTGGTGCATAAATAATGCCGCGTTCATGCAACTCATCTCCATGACAATTTTCTTTTAATTGGTTATTAGCAGAGCCTGCTACCACTTTCACTTTCAACTGCGGAATTGTATCTGAATTGATGATCGCTCCAAGGGCACACGGCGCGAAAATATCCGCTTCTACTCCATAAATCTCGTCTGGATTCACTGCTTGAGCACCAAAATCAGCGACTGCACGCTGAACAGCTTCTTTATTAATATCTGTAACGATCAGTTTCGCTCCTGCTTCGTGAAGATGACGGCAAAGGTGATAAGAAACATTTCCCACACCTTGAACAGACACGGTCAATCCTTCCAATGAATCGGTACCAAATGCTTCTTTTGCTGCTGCTTTCATGCCGACAAAACAACCGTAAGCTGTCACTGGAGATGGATTTCCTGAAGATCCAAAGGCTGGCGAAATCCCTGTTACATAATCCGTTTCTTCATGAATTAAATCCATATCCTCCACTGTTGTTCCTACATCTTCAGCCGTAATGTAGCGACCGTTTAACCCTTGAATGAAACGGCCAAACGCTCGGAACATTTCTTCGTTTTTGTCTTTTCGAGGATCGCCGATAATGACCGTTTTTCCTCCGCCAAGATTAAGTCCTGCCGCTGCGTTTTTATATGTCATCCCTTTAGCTAAACGAAGGGCATCCTCAATGGCCGCTTCTTCGGATGCATACGTCCACATTCTCGTTCCACCAAGCGCTGGTCCAAGCGTCGTATCATGAATCGCAATAATCGCTTTTAATCCTGATGTTTTATCTTGACAAAAGACCAGTTGCTCGTAATCGTATGTCTCCATATATTTAAAAATTTCCATTGTAAATCCCCCTCGTTTAAAATAAATGATTTTATATCTCCATTGTTAATAATGCAATTACTATGCCAATTCAGCTCACTATTGAAAACGCTTTAATTCCCAAATGAAACGTGCAAACAATTGCAAATAGCGCATTTTTTTGCGTGCAATTTAATTCAAGTTATACTTTTCTAATTTATAATACAGACTTCGAATCGATATATCTAGTTTTTTGGCTGTGGCAGTTTTGTTGCCATTATTTTGTTCCAGCGCTTCTTGAATGACTGTTTTTTCGTATTTGTCCATCATGTCCTGAAGAGTCTCATGAGATTCGTGTTTATTTGGCTCCTTTCGTTCATGAACCGCTTCGCTCTGCTGTCCTTCAATGACATGTAATGTGTCCGCATCAATGAAGGTCTCTGTATAGGTTGAAAAAATCATCGCTCTACCTAAAATATTTTCTAGCTCACGGACATTTCCTGGCCAATGATAATTCGTTAATTTCTTCAAAGCAGCTGGCGTCAGCCCCTTTACATTTCGTCCATAATCTTGATTTAACTTAATAATTAAGCGGTCACATAATAACTGAATATCAGCTTTTCTATTTCGAAGCGGAGGAATATGTATCGGCATTCGATTCAAGCGATAATACAGGTCCTCACGAAAACTCCCGTCAATCATCGCCTTTTCCAAATGGACATTCGTCGCTGAAATAATGCGAACATTGATTGGAACCGATTTCGTCCCACCTACACGAACAATTTCTTGTTCTTGTAGCACCCGTAACAGTTTCGCCTGAGTGTTCGCACTTAATTCACCAATTTCATCAAGAAAAATACTGCCATTATTCGCTTCTTCAAAAAGCCCTGTTTTACCACCACGACGTGCTCCTGAAAAGGCACCTTCTTCATAGCCAAACAGTTCACTTTCTAGCAAAGATTCAGAAAGAGCGGCACAGTTAACCCGAATAAACTTGTTATAACGACGGTCACTCGCGTTATGAATCGCATGAGCAAACAACTCTTTTCCTGTTCCCGATTCTCCCCTGAGAAGAACAGCAGCCGGCGTACTTGCTCCTATTTTCGCTTGTTCAATCGCTATCTTCATTTCTTCCGAGCTGCCGACAATATCTTCAAACGTATATTTTGCTTCTAGCGTTCGAATAATTTGTCTCGCTCTATTTAATTGTTTCGTCAATGACTGAATTTCTGTCAAATCATGAATGACGCCTACACTTCCCTTTAATTGTCCATCGACGATAATCGGAGCAACATTGACAACGACTTCTCGTTTTTTGGCGCCCACATTCATTTTCACCCCTCGCATCGGCTGCCTCGTTTCTAATACTTGAAGATGCACGCTTTCTCCTTCTGATATATCCGTTGTAGCTGGCTGGCCGATCACTTCTTCTTTGCTTAATCCTGTTAATCTTGTGTAGGCTGGGTTAATTAACAATCCTCTTCCCTGTTCATCCACAACAGAAATAGCATCATCACTCGAATAAATAATCGCTTCAAGCATCGTTTGGACTTCTTTTAAATTGGTAATTTCCTCAGCTAAATTCATGACTTCAGTAATATCCTTAAACACGGAAAAAGCGCCAATCACTTCTCCTTCATCGGTAATCATCGGAATTCGTGAAGTAATAATTTTTGAATTCGTTGAAAGCTGATGCTCTTGATTAATTTCCGCCTTCTTTTCCTTCATCACTTCGGGAAGTCGACTAGTTGGAATAACCATTCTAATATGTTGACCAATCGCCTGCTGTTTATCTACCCCAATGATTCGTTCCGCACTTTTGTTGTACAAAATAATTTCCTCGGAATGATCGACAACAATCATCCCTTCATCAATTGATTCAAAAATAAGATCATATTGCATGAACCCACCCCCACCTGCAAAATTTTGCATACTTCTATTGTAAGCGCCACAACTGCCGCTTGACAAATTTACCTAGTAGGATATGATTTTTTTGAGGAACAATTAAAGGAGCATACAAATGGTTCGATTTATCGCATTATTAATATTAGTCATTCCAGGTTTTCTTGCAGGATTAGGCATTAAATTAATGAGGGATATGCTGTTTGGCATTTCACATCCTCTATTTCCGTTTCTATGGCTACAATTTATCGTCGGTTTGCTTTTATTTATTGGCGGATTAGGCTTTATCGCTGGCTTTATTCTTCGTCGTGATCGCAAAAATAACAAAGTACAGGATCGCTTCAAAAAATCGTAAAAAAAAGCTTTGCTACAATGTTTGATGTGAACATTTCTAGCAAAGCCTTTTTATTTTTACTGTCCAAAAATTGATTTTCGAATAGCGATCGCTTTTTGGGGATCATCTGTAAACATGGCGGAACAACCTTGCTGAATGAGCCATTCCATTTGCTTCTCCTTGTTAACAGTATAAGGACGAACGGCCACGCCATGTTCAATCGAGGCTTGAATGATGGCGCTATTCACTGTGCGAACATTAGGATGAATGGCGCTAGCCCCAATGGCTGTTGCATACTTCCACGGCATATATAAATGAGAGGAATACAAAATAGCCGTTTGAATATCGGGAGCGAGACGATGAAAATGAGCTAAGGAATAATGATTAAATGAGGAAATAATCACTCGATCTTCATATTGATATTGACGAATAAGTTGAAGAACCTTTTCCTCCATTCCTTGATATAGAAATTCGTTATTTTTCAACTCAATATTACATACTAAATGATTGGTTTTCATCCAATCAAATACATCGATAAGCAATGGAATCGTCGGTGGGGGCTGGATATTTGAATATTTGTATGGGGCTTCTAAATGCTTCAGCTCGCTCCAAGTCCAATCTTTCACATAGCCCTTGCCATTCGTTGTGCGGTCTAACTTCTCATCATGAATGACGACTAAGCATCCATCCTTTGTCATTTGAACATCTAACTCAATCCCATCTGCTCCAGCGTCTTGAGCCGCTTGAAACGCCATCATTGTATTTTCTGGTGCTATAGCTGAATAGCCTCGGTGAGCAAAAATGAATGTCATAATATGCGATCTCCCTTTCTTGCTTGTCTGTAAACAAAAAACAAGAGGTAACGATAATTTCCGCCCCTCTTTATACGTTTATACAATATGCGATTCGCCTAACTCTTTCAAGAAGCCTTATGTTCTAGTCTTAACTTATCTGCGACCATCGCGATGAATTCTGAATTTGTCGGTTTTGCTTTCGACATGGATACCGTATAGCCAAACAAAGTAGAGATGGAATCGATATTTCCACGACTCCAAGCTACTTCAATCGCATGACGAATCGCTCGCTCCACTCGACTAGCTGTTGTGTTGTATTTTTTGGCGATGTCAGGATATAATACTTTCGTAATCGAGCCAAGCAACTCAATATCATTGTACACCATTGAAATCGCTTCGCGTAAATACAGATAACCTTTAATGTGAGCAGGCACTCCAATTTCATGAATAATGCTTGTGATGCTTGCATCAAGATTGACCGGCTTTTTCTCCGCTGATTTGATGACTGAATTTAACGAACGCTGAGACGCTGGATTTTCCGCACCGCTTACTTGACGAATATGGCTAACGAGGCTTTCCATATCAAACGGCTTGAGCATGAAATAGGAAGCGCCAAGATCAACTGCTTTCTTTGTCACATCCTCTTGTCCAAATGCTGTTAACATAATCACATTCGGCATTGGCGATAAATGAAGGTTTCTCATTTTTTCAAGAACTGCTAAGCCATCGACATGCGGCATAATAATGTCGAGGATCAACACATCGGCTTGCACCTCTGGCAACAGATCTAAACATTCTTGTCCGTTATTTGCCTTTGCCACTACTTCCATATCATTTTGAGAAGAGATATATTCTTCTAATAACTTTACTAGCTCACGATTGTCATCAACAATAGCTACTTTAATTTTCTTCAAAAATGCTCCCCCTCACACTTTTTACTCCTACAATATATTCTAAATGATTTTTTCGACAAAGAGGAATGAAATCCTTTAATTTTTCCTCTTTTTTTATAATATATATTTTTTCCCTTATTTTTCTTTTGATTTCGACGATCTTTTATGTAAAAAACAAGCGAAAGTTTCGCTTGTTTAACTGACCTTTTCTTCCGTTAATGAAATGCCGGCTTCGTTGAGCATCCATTCAATATGAACGCCGTATCCCGATGTTGGATCATTGACAAAGACATGGGTCACCGCTCCGACTATTTTATTATTTTGAATAATTGGACTACCACTCATCCCTTGAACAATGCCCCCTGTACGATCAAGCAGTTTCGGGTCGGTAATTTTGATGACCATTCCTTTTGTTGCTGGATGTTTTTGCGGGATCGTACTGACAATTTCGATGTCGTACCACTCCACTTTATTTCCGCTTACAACAGTTAAAATTTTGGCTGGACCTTCTTTCACTTCATGAGATAAGGCAACTGGATACGCTTTATTAATGAGTGGATGATGCATCGGCTTTTTTAATTGTCCAAAAACGCCATATGGACTATTATTCGTAATATTCCCCAATTGATCTTGACTGTTAGAAAACCGGGCAAGTTTTTCACCTGGGTTCCCATAGCGCCCTTTTTGAATGGACATGACCGTTGATTGAACAATTTCTCCATCTTGAACGATGATTGGCTTTTTTGTGTCTACATCGGTAATCACATGACCAAGTGCCCCGTATTTTTTTGATTTCGGTTCATAAAACGTTAATGTACCAATTCCAGCTGCTGAATCACGTATATAAAGACCTAGCTTATACGATTGTTCCTTTTGATCTTTAAGCGGTTTTAACTTCGTTTCCAGCTGTTTGTGGTTTCTTTGAATCACAACACTCATCGGTTGATTTCGGTCGATTCCTTGAAGAAATGTTCCTACATCTTGCATTTTTTCTATTTTCTTGCCGTTGATCTTCGTAATTAAATCACCCACTTGAATACCGGCTTGCTCTCCTGGAGACTTTTTTCCTTGAGCGGTATCGACTAAGTGATGACCAACTACTAGCACGCCAATTGTATTCATTTTAATACCAATGGACTGTCCACCTGGAATGACTTTTATTTCTTTTATCGCTGTCGCTCGCTTGTTGGTTAATGGAAATCCTGCTGATTCGAGCAACTCTTCCTTTTGGCCGATATTTGTACCCGAGACCGCCGAAATGCTTTCTTCCTTGCGATCGTGTAGTTCTTTTGCATCGACCGGCTGAATAATAAACCAATTCAATAAACAAAATAAAACGGAAACAAGGAGAATTCCACCAGTGGTTTTGCTACGTCGTTTGTTGTTCAACCCCTTCACTCTCCTCGCTTCTGAATGAGCCGCTTTGCTGGCTGTACATTTACTTTTTCCTTAGAACGAATCAATTATTACGGAAAAATACTCCCATCATTGGATGGCTTGACGTTCACAATAAAAAATGGCTGTCTCCCCTTTTTAGAGAGACAGCCGTAGTTTTTAGCTATTTTTTAAAGAAGCTGCTAATTCAAGCAGTTCTTTTGCATGTTGTTTCGTTAAGTCTGTCATTTCGACTCCAGAAATCATTCGCCCGATTTCTTTAATTTTCTCCTCATTTTCAAGCGGCTCCACAAATGTTTTTGTTCGCCCACCAGTCATCACTTTAGATATGTATAAATGCACATCCGCCATCGCAGCCACTTGTGGCAAATGGGAAATACAAAGGACTTGTGAATGAATGGCTACTTGGTGAATTTTTTCTCCGATCGCTTGAGCGACTCGACCGCTCACCCCTGTATCCACTTCATCAAAAATAATGGAGGTTACTCCTTGATGCTTCGAGAAAATTGTCTTCATCGCTAGCATCATTCGCGATAATTCCCCTCCAGAAGCGACTTTAGACAGCGGCTTTAACGGCTCGCCTGGGTTCGTGGAAATATAAAATTCGACTTCATCTAACCCGTCTTTTTTAAAAGACGGAGCTTGCTTCATTCCATCTTCACCATCGATAAGAAATTGAATGTTGAATACGGTTTTATCCATGTACAACTGCTTTAACTCATGATGAATCGCATCCTCTAATTTTTCAGCTACTTGTTTGCGCAAATAGCTGAGCTGTTTCCCTTCAAGCAACAAATCTTTTTCATACGCTAATCGATCGTTTTGTAGCTTTTCAATATGCGTTTCTCGATTCGTTAACGTTTCGATTTCCTCTTCAATCTTTCCACCATACTCCATGATCTCTTCAATCGTGCTACCATATTTCCTTTTCAGGACATTAATTTCATTGAGTCTTGTTTCAATCTCATTTAAGCGATTAGGATCAAACTCTAACCCATCAAGCGCGGAGCTGATTTGGCGTGATACATCCTCGATCGCATAAAAGCTTTCAGACATCGCTTCATAGAGGGAACGATATTGTTCATCAATTTCGGCTGCTGTTTCTAGCTGACTCATCGCCAAACCGATCCAATCCAGTCCTTTTCCTTCTCCTTGTAGAGCATTATAACTCGTCTGAGTCGTTTCATACAATTTCTCGAAATTGCTCAGTTTTCTTTTTTCTTCTGTTAGCTCTTCATCTTCCCGTAACTTCAAATCCGCTTTTTGAATTTCATTTAGTTGAAATTGAATTAAGTCGAGACGATGAGCCATTTGCTGTTCGTTTTCGCTTAACTGACGAATCGCCTTCATCGTTTGTTCATAGCGTTTAAAAATGTCTGTATAATTGGCTTTCGTTGCTAAAACTTTACTTCCGCCAAATTGATCGAGCAAGTGTAAATGTTGATTCGTATCCATCAGTTCTTGATGCTCATGCTGACCATGAATATCGACAAGCGTCGAACCAATTTCGCGAAGGATGGCAATCGTCACAAGCTTGCCGTTGATACGACAAACGCTTTTTCCACTCGCCGAGATTTCTCTGCGAATGATCACCATCTCATCCTCCATCTCAATGCCAAATTGCTGGGCTTTTTGGATAGAGGGATGATTCGGTCCCTCTATACTAAACATTCCTTCAATTTCAGCTTTTTTCTCTCCATGGCGAACAAATTCTGACGAGCCGCGTCCACCTGCCAATAAGTGAACGGCATCAATAATAATCGATTTACCGGCTCCTGTTTCTCCGGTTAACACCGTCAACCCTTTTTCTAGTGACAGATTTAATTCTTCAATGATGGCAAAATTGCGTATGGACAATTCCTGTAGCAATGTCTATTCACCTCAAATTAAAGCATTTCTAAAAAGCGTTCTGAAATAACCGATGTATGCTCAGGGGCACGACAAATAATTAAACAAGTGTCATCTCCGCAAATCGTTCCCATAATTTCGTCCCAATCAAGGTTGTCAATTAATGCGCCGACGGCTTGAGCATTTCCTGGTAAAGTTTTCATAACGACAAAGTGACCAGCTGCATCAATGCTGACAAATGCATCCACTAAAGAACGTTTCAGCTTTTGTAACGGATTGAAACGCTGATCAGCAGGAAGACTATATTTATAGCGCCCGTCCATCAATGGCACTTTCACTAAATGAAGCTCCTTAATATCTCTTGATACCGTTGCTTGCGTCACGTTATAGCCTAAAGTTTTTAAACGATCAACAAGATCATCTTGTGTTTCAATTTCATTGTTAGCAATAATTTCTCTAATTTTTATATGACGTTGTCCTTTGTTCATCTTATCACCTCAAAAAGCGTATAAATATGCTGTAGTATTCACATTTTATCTTAATTCAATCCTGATGTATAGTCACTATGTCACATCAAGCATGCAAAAAGAGACTGTTTTCAAGATCATTTGTCTTTGAAACAGTCTCTTTTTGTTATCCTTTAAATCGAACCCACTATTTATTCGTTTTTTTCTTTAATTGTTCGTGAGCATCATTGACAACGGCATCAACCGTTGTTAACAGCTGATTCTCTCCTGCTTCTTGCGGCTGCTTAGGCCAATGTAAATGAATTAAAAATTCAATATTCCCGTCTCCTCCAGTAATAGGAGAGTACGATAAATCCTTCACATCATATCCAAGTCCTAATGCTATCTCAATGATTTTAACGATCACTTCTTTATGAATTTTCGCTTCTCTCACAATCCCTTTTTTGCCTACTTGTTCTTTCCCCGCTTCAAATTGCGGTTTAATTAAGGCAACGACATTACTTTCTGGAACAAGTAACGTTTTTAATACGGGTAAAATTAAGGATAGCGAAATAAACGAGACATCGATCGTTGCAAAATCCGGCATTCCTTTTGGTAGATCGGCTGGTGTGACGTAACGGAAATTCGTTCGCTCCATTACAACGACTCGCTCATCTTGACGAAGCTTCCAAGCGAGCTGATTATAGCCAACATCTAGTGCATAAGAAAGCTTTGCTCCGTTTTGTAGTGCACAATCAGTGAACCCACCTGTTGAAGAGCCAATATCAAGCATCGTTTTATCTTTCACATCAACCTGAAATTCTTTCAATGCCTTTTCAAGCTTTAATCCGCCACGGCTCACATAACGTAGCGTATTTCCTTTAATTTGCAAAGGAGCGTCGGCAGCAATTTTCTCTCCCGGTTTATCTAGGCGCTCTTCATTGGAGTAAACAAGGCCAGCCATCACAGCCCGCTTCGCTTTTTCTCTCGTTTCTATTAATCCTCTTTCTACAAGAAGTACATCTATTCGTTCTTTCTTTATCTTCATGCTTAAGCTCTTTTCTGTTTTTTTGGAATCATCGCACGTAACTTGGCAACGGCTGCTTCTTCCGTTAATTCAATTTCTTCTAACAACAAATCGACGCTTCCATGCTCGATGAAACGATCAGGAATTCCCATGCGATCAATGACGTGGTCATGGTACCCGTGGTCATGGGCAAATTCAAGAACTCCGCTTCCGAAGCCTCCTTCAAGCACGGCTTCTTCAATCGTTAAAATTGGCATATCAGCATTTAATATACTTAACAGCATTTCTTCATCCATTGGTTTAATAAAACGAGCATTGACGATCTTCACGGAAATCCCTTGTTTTTCCGCTTGCTCTGCTGCTTTCATCGCCATCGGAATCGTTGTACCGAATGTTAAAATCGCTACATCCTGGCCTTCTTTTAACACTTCCCAAGAACCGATTGGAATTTCCTTCAATTGTTCATCCATCGGCACACCAAGTCCATTGCCTCGCGGAAAGCGCATCGCAATCGGACCATCGTTGTATTGAAAAGCTGTGTATACGAGGTGCTGTCCCTCATTCTCATCTTTTGGCATCATCAATACCATATTAGGCAAATGACGTAAAAAGGCGATGTCAAATACTCCTTGATGCGTTTCACCATCTGCACCTACAAGACCTGCTCGATCAATACCGATAAATACATTTAAATTCGGTCGGCAAATATCATGGACAACTTGATCGTAAGCTCGCTGCAAAAACGTTGAATAAATCGCAAGAAACGGCTTCATGCCTTGCGTCGCAAGTCCTGCTGCTACTGTCGCGGCATGCTGCTCTGCAATCCCTACATCATGCATGCGGTCAGGAAACTCCTCGGCAAATCCTAATAGCTTAGAACCAACAGGCATGGCCGGTGTAATAGCGACCACCCGATCATCAGTACGGGCGATTTTTCGAGCCGTTTCACTTACAAGCGCGCTCCAAGCAGGAGGCTGATTCACAGGTTTTATAATCGTGCCCGTTTCCATTTTATATGGACCAGTTCCATGCCATGTTCCTTTCGTATCTAACTCGGCTGGACGATAGCCTTTTCCTTTCTTCGTCAACACATGAAGAATGACAGGTCCTTCTACTTTTTTTGCATATTGTAGCTGCTCTAACAAATCTTCAAAATTATGACCATCAATTGGTCCAAGATACGTAAAACCCATCTCTTCAAAAAACATACCTGATACAAATAAATACTTTAAACTATCTTTTAAGCGTTCGGCTGTGTGAGCCATTTTTCCACCGACAGCTGGAATCTTTTTCAGTAAGCTTTCAAGTTCATCTTTCACCCAGTTATACTTACCGGCTGTTCGCAAACGTCCCAACATTTGATGAAGCGCTCCAACGTTGGGAGCGATGGACATCTCATTATCGTTTAAAATCACAATCATATTCGTTTTTTCATGTCCGATATGATTCAACGCTTCAAGAGCCATTCCTCCGGTTAATGCACCATCACCAATAACTGGAACAACATGAGATTTTTCTTTCTTTAAGTCTCTCGCAATCGCCATTCCCATCGCTGCTGATAAAGATGTCGAACTATGTCCGGTTTCCCATACATCGTGCTCACTTTCCGAGCATTTAGGAAAACCGCACAACCCTTTGTACTGTCGAAGAGTATCGAATTGTCCTGCACGCCCTGTTAATATTTTATGAACATACGACTGATGCCCAACATCCCATAAAATTTTATCGACAGGACTTTGAAAACAACGATGCAATGCAATCGTTAACTCTACCACGCCAAGGTTCGGTCCGATATGACCTCCCGTTTTCGATAGGTTTTCGATTAAAAATTGACGAATATCTGCACTTAACTCATTTAATTCATCTATGGACATGTTTTTCAAAAAAGTAGGGTCTTTAATTGATAATAGATCCAATAGGATCACTCGCTTTCATTACTGTGTCATTTGTCACTTTGACTTTATTATAACGTGCTCGATTTTTTCTACAACTTTTTACTTTAGTGACTTTGAAAAAATAGCCGCTAACACTATGGCGTGATAACGGCAAGTTAATAAAAATAGTACTAATATTATACCATATGTCGCAAATTACAACAATTTTAGTCACTTTTCACTGATCTCGATGAGCAATTAAATGAGCTAGTTCCTTCAAAAGTTCAGCATCTGTATTCGTTTTTTCTATCGCTTGAAGCGCTTCTGTTAAATGTTCTTGAAGCTTTTCTTTCGCGCCCTCAAGCGTCAATAAAGATGGGTATGTGCTCTTCTGTTTATTCACATCGCTACCGACTCGTTTGCCAATCTTTTCTTCTGAACCTTCCACGTCTAATATATCGTCTTGAATTTGAAAAGCAAGCCCAATGTGATTGGCATATGTTTGAAAGTGCTGCAATTGCGCTTCTGTTGCTCCTGACAAAAAGGCCCCTGCCATTACACTAAACTCTAACAGTCGTCCCGTTTTATGCTTATGGATATATTCAAGCTCCTCTAAAGTCAGTTGTTTGTTTTCTCCCTCCATATCGGCCATTTGCCCTCCAACCATACCGGCAGGACCAGCCGCTTGAGACAACCAATTCATCAACCACACTTTTTGGTCATTGGAATATATTTTTGATTGAGCGATCACTTTAAAAGCATGAGTTAATAAGGCGTCTCCCGCTAATATAGCCGTCGCTTCGCCGAACACTTTATGGTTGGTCGGCTTGCCCCGACGTAAATCATCATCATCCATGCTCGGCAAGTCATCATGAATTAAGGAATACGTATGAATCATTTCTAAAGCGGCGGCGGCTTCCATTCCAATCAACGTTTCTTTTCGAAAAGCAGCGATGGTCGCAAACAATAACATCGGACGAAGCCTTTTTCCACCTGCTTGAAGAGAATAGTCCATTGCTTGTATTAATATGTCCGGAGCTGTGATTGTAGAAATGATTGTGTGTAATTTTGTTTCAAGTTCTGTTTTATGTGCATCTATAAATCCTGACAATTGGGTCACTATATTATTCCCCCTCATGAACAACGAAGTCCTGCTCTCCATCTTCCGTCATTAATTTTGCTAATTGATCTTCTGCATTGACCAACTTTTCATGACAAAAAGCAGATAATTCCATTCCTTTTTGATAATAACTCAATGCTTCTTCTAACGGAACGTCGCCTTCTTCCAATTTTGTCACAATCGACTCTAGCTGATCCATCGCTTCTTCAAAACTAAGTTTTTTATTCTCCATTTTTATCCTCCTCCATCGATTGAATTTGACAATACAAACTCCCATCGGACAACCGTACTCTCAGTTCTTCGCCAACTTTAACATCTGTCGTTGATTTCACTATTTGATTGTCAGCAGTATAAGTGAGACTATATCCTCTTTCCATCACTTTTAACGGGCTTAATGCATGAAGCAAAGATACCTTTCGTTTGAATTCGTCTTCTTTACGGCTAAATACAGCTTGCATCTGTCGAATCAAGCTATTTTTTAATCGTTCCACCTCGATCGTAGACTCATGAATTTTTTTCCCGGGGTGGCTTCTTTGTAAACGATTGGTCAGCTCATTGATTCGAATATGAGTCTGTTTCAAGTAAAGAGCCTGTTCTTTAACCAATTTTTCAGTTAATCGATCGAGTCGTTCCGCTTGTTGACGATACAACGTCTCTGGATTGCGCATAATATAAGAGCTTTTGACGGTTTCATATCGTTTTCTTTCCCGCCGAATCTTTTCTGACATCGCTCGAATTAAACGTGTTTTTCTTGTAACTACTTTTTCGACAACTTCTTCGATATGCGGTACAGCAAGCTCTGCTGCCCCTGTTGGTGTCGGTGCCCTCATGTCCGCAACAAAATCAGCAATCGTGACATCTGTTTCATGACCGACAGCTGAAATAACAGGAACTTGTGAGGCGCTAATCGCTAAAGCTACCTGTTCTTCATTAAAGGCCCAAAGTTCCTCAATCGAGCCGCCCCCACGTCCAACAATTAACACCTCTGCCCGACCATCATCATTAGCTTTTTCAATCGCTGATACAATCGAAGGAGCGGCGTTCTCTCCTTGAACAAGGGCTGGGTAGACGAGCATTTGGGCAACTGGATAACGCCTTTTAATCGTTGTTATAATATCTCTCACAGCTGCTCCTGTTGGTGAGGTAATAATCCCAATCACTTTAGGATAGACAGGTAGTGGGCGTTTTTTGTCAGCA
>NZ_KZ454941.1:1576028-1578749 GCF_002797375.1 Bacillus sp. FJAT-42315 | reverse complement strand
GGCTTCTTTGTAAACGATT
Source organism: Bacillus sp. FJAT-42315 (assembly GCF_002797375.1). Classification (GTDB taxonomy): domain Bacteria; phylum Bacillota; class Bacilli; order Bacillales; family Domibacillaceae; genus Bacillus_CE. The sequence continues at coordinate 1,578,730 of NZ_KZ454941.1, read as the reverse complement.
GGTCAGCTCATTGATTCGAATATGAGTCTGTTTCAAGTAAAGAGCCTGTTCTTTAACCAATTTTTCAGTTAATCGATCGAGTCGTTCCGCTTGTTGACGATACAACGTCTCTGGATTGCGCATAATATAAGAGCTTTTGACGGTTTCATATCGTTTTCTTTCCCGCCGAATCTTTTCTGACATCGCTCGAATTAAACGTGTTTTTCTTGTAACTACTTTTTCGACAACTTCTTCGATATGCGGTACAGCAAGCTCTGCTGCCCCTGTTGGTGTCGGTGCCCTCATGTCCGCAACAAAATCAGCAATCGTGACATCTGTTTCATGACCGACAGCTGAAATAACAGGAACTTGTGAGGCGCTAATCGCTAAAGCTACCTGTTCTTCATTAAAGGCCCAAAGTTCCTCAATCGAGCCGCCCCCACGTCCAACAATTAACACCTCTGCCCGACCATCATCATTAGCTTTTTCAATCGCTGATACAATCGAAGGAGCGGCGTTCTCTCCTTGAACAAGGGCTGGGTAGACGAGCATTTGGGCAACTGGATAACGCCTTTTAATCGTTGTTATAATATCTCTCACAGCTGCTCCTGTTGGTGAGGTAATAATCCCAATCACTTTAGGATAGACAGGTAGTGGGCGTTTTTTGTCAGCATCAAACAATCCTTCTTTTTCCAACCGTTTTTTTAGCTGTTCAAACGCTAGATAGAGATCACCGATTCCATCCGGCTGCATCGCCTTCACATACATTTGATATTGACCGCCTGCTTCATAAACGGTGATATCTCCCTTGATTAACACTTGCATTCCGTTTTCTGGCTTAAACTTTAACGATCGATTGGCGGAGGAAAACATAACCGCCAACATCCGAGCCTGATCATCTTTTAAAGTAAAGTACATATGTCCGCTAGAGTGCATTTTAAAGTTAGAGATTTCTCCTTTAACAAGCACATTGGTCAAATGTGGATCGGCATCGAATTTTCGTTTTATGTATTTCGTTAACGCTTTAACTGTTAAATAGCGTTGAACATCCATCTTCCATTCCACCTTTTTTGGTCAAGCTAAAAAGCTGCCTCCCCATTATAACATGTTCGGGAGGCAGCTTTGACATTTCAAACTGCTTATTTAGATGCCACCATCGCTGCTTTTTGTTTCGCAGATTGCACGGTATTAAACAATAACATCGTAATTGTCATTGGACCTACACCACCTGGAACTGGTGTAATCGCACCTGCCACTTCTTTAGCACTTTCGAAATCAACATCGCCACAAAGCTTGCCATTCTCATCGCGGTTCATTCCAACGTCGATCACAATCGCTCCTGGCTTGAAATCTTCCGCCTTTAAAAATTTCGCTTTACCAACAGCAGCGATCACTACATCTGCTTGCTTTGTAAAAGAAGAAAGGTCTTTCGTTCTCGAATGACAAACCGTCACTGTCGCGCTCTCTTTTAAAGAAAGTAATGCGGCTGGTTTACCAACGATGTTACTGCGACCAACAACAACGACATGCTTGCCTTCTAAAGAAATATTTTCTTTTTCAAGCATTTTCATGATGCCATAAGGCGTGCAAGAGTAGAACGCTTCTTTCCCGATTGACATCTTACCTACACTGACTGGATGAAAGCCATCTACATCCTTTTCAGGAGCAATCGCATCAATCACTTTGTCTTCTGAAATATGAGAAGGTAATGGCAATTGAACAAGAATGCCATGAATATTTTCATCCTCGTTCAACTCTTGCACTTTTTCAAGCAATTCCACTTCTGTAAGATCAGCCGGATAGCGATAGATTTCTGAATGGATTCCTACCTCTGCACAACCTTTATCTTTATTTCTAACATACGTTTGTGATGCTTGATCTTCCCCGACTAAAATAACCGCTAAGCCTGGAGTGATTCCTTTTTGCTTTAACGTTTCAATTTCTCCCTTTAATTCTTGACGAATATCTTTCGCAATTTGTTTACCATCGATGATTGTTGCTGTCATGATTGTTTCCCCCTTGTTAATCATTCGTTATTATATCGAATCTTTAATTCGTGATAATACACCATTAATAAATTTGCTTGAGCGCTCATCGCTAAAATGCTTAGCTAGCTCTACTGCTTCATTGATTGCCACTTTATCAGGCACATCTTCCACATATTTCATTTCATATACCGCTAATCGTAAAATATTTCGATCAACTTTCGCTAAACGATCAAATGACCAATTCTCAAGATTATCCTTAACGACTTGGTCAATCTCTTCTAAGTGAGAAGTCGTACCCATCACACTGTTTTGTAAATATTCATCAACTGGAGCGCCCTCTAATACATTTTGGATCGCTTCTTCTGGGGTTGCTCCACTCATATCGATTTGATAAAGTGCCTGCAGGCTTTTTTCACGTGCTGTACGTCTTTTCATTCATTTAAACTCCTTTTGCTTTTTCATCATAAAATGATAATAGCATAAAATAAAAAAAATACACACGCTCTTGCGAAAAAGGATGTGTTTTATTTAAAAAGCTTTGCCGAAATCAACGCACCGCTTTAACATAATCTATTTAAAACGAAAATATCCCATTGTTGTCCAAGTGCTGACTAAACCAAAATAGCCCAGTCATCATCAGAAAGACAAACATAATAAACAAAATATGTTTCCACTTGTGCATAACTAATATGCCAATATATTCACGTATGAGTGCATTGATCCAAAAATATCCTA
>NZ_KZ454941.1:1473330-1575906 GCF_002797375.1 Bacillus sp. FJAT-42315 | reverse complement strand
CGATCAAATGACCAATTCTCAAGATTATCCTTAACGACTTGGTCAATCTCTTCTAAGTGAGAAGTCGTACCCATCACACTGTTTTGTAAATATTCATCAACTGGAGCGCCCTCTAATACATTTTGGATCGCTTCTTCTGGGGTTGCTCCACTCATATCGATTTGATAAAGTGCCTGCAGGCTTTTTTCACGTGCTGTACGTCTTTTCATTCATTTAAACTCCTTTTGCTTTTTCATCATAAAATGATAATAGCATAAAATAAAAAAAATACACACGCTCTTGCGAAAAAGGATGTGTTTTATTTAAAAAGCTTTGCCGAAATCAACGCACCGCTTTAACATAATCTATTTAAAACGAAAATATCCCATTGTTGTCCAAGTGCTGACTAAACCAAAATAGCCCAGTCATCATCAGAAAGACAAACATAATAAACAAAATATGTTTCCACTTGTGCATAACTAATATGCCAATATATTCACGTATGAGTGCATTGATCCAAAAATATCCTATCGTTTTCGAGCCTAATCCAATTGAACGAAGCCCGACCTTACGCGCCCACATTCCCGCGCGCAGCACATGATAATTATTCGTGACAAAAATGGCCGAATAACCTGCTGGTGAGCATTCATCCATTATCTGTTTAGAAAACAACATATTTTCGTATGTATTGACTGATTCACGTTCAACAAGCGTATCCTCTGGTCTTACACCTTTCGACAGCGCGTATTGCTGCATTGCTTCCCCCTCTGGCAACAACTCGTCAGCACCTTGTCCACCCGAAAAGATTAGCTTAGCTTGTTTTCCGCTTTTTTCAAATTGTTTTTGTTGAAATTCAATTCCTTTTTCAATTCGGCTTGCGAGTAAAGGAGACACTTTATATCCATCGATCAATCCACTTCCAAGCACAATGATATAGTCCTGCTTTTTCCTCGGCGGAATTAGACGATACGTCCAGTTTGATACTAGAAGTACCATAAATCCAATAAGAAAATAAAACAAACCAAAATAGAGCATCGATAGTATGAGCGATAACCAGTCTGGAAGCTGTTCTATATTACTAACAAACGGTAAGATGACCGCCCCAATTAAGACAAGCCCTAATAAAGCTGACAGATAATTGGCGAACTTCCTCCCCTCACGACGCCATAATTTTCGCGCCGACCGAAACAATAACAGTGACGCGATCAGCAAATGTAGTGGTAACAGCAAGACAAGAACCACGATGAGAATGGCTAAAACCACTAATGTCACCTGTTCATTTTGTTTAAACAGTAATTGCGCCAGTCCCACTGCTGAAAAAAAAGCCAAACCCAAAAACCACAAGCCATTCCAAATAGAGCTCCTGTTCCACCAGTACGAAGCCACCCACAATAATCCAAAAAACATAATAATTGCAACTATAATCATGATGTCACAACCTTATAAATAGTTATCTCCAAACAATAAAAAAAGCTAACCCGTTAGGTAAGGCTTCATACGCCTTACCCGTTTTGCTTAGGTCAGCCTTTCATTTTACGCTTCCGGCACTAAATCGCCTTCAGTGTTTTTTGTTTCAAATTGAATACCGACAACATGAATATTCACTTCATCCACTTGAAGTGCCGTCATATTTAATAACGCTTGTCGAATATTATCTTGAATCTTTTGAGCGACAGCAGGAATCGATACCCCAAATGCGATCACACAATACACATCAACTTTAATACCGTCTTCTGTCAAGTCGACACGAACGCCTTTGCCGTGGTTTTTCTTACCGAGGCGCTCAACGACACCTGATGCAAAGCTACCGCGCATTTTTTCAACGCCATCGACTTCAGATGCAGCGATTCCTGCAATGACTTCAATTACTTCAGGAGCAATTTCAATCCGGCCCATACCGTTATCTCCATTGCTCATTTCTAAAACTTGATTTCCTTGGCTATTTTCTGCCATCAATCAACACCCCCGTGTTAAATTGTTTATGACTTCATCACTTCGTACATTTCAAGGAATTTCGTGTTGAATTCTCCTTCAACGAACTTTTCATGATCAAGCAACTGTAAATGGAAAGGAATAGTTGTGTGAACTCCTTCGATGACAAACTCGCTTAATGCACGCTTCATTCGAGCAATCGCTTCTTCACGAGTCGATCCAAACGTGATAAGTTTAGCGATCATGGAATCATAAAATGGTGGAATCATATAGCCTGGATAAGCGGCAGAATCTACCCGAACCCCAAAACCACCAGGTGGCATATAGACTGTAATGCGACCAGGAGACGGCATAAAGTTCTTTTCTGGGTTCTCTGCATTAATTCGGCATTCAATCGACCAACCATTGAACTCTACCTCTTGTTGTGTAAGAGTCAATTCCTCACCAGATGCTACGCGAATCTGCTCTTTAATCAAATCCACACCTGTTACCATTTCTGTTACAGGATGTTCTACTTGAATTCTTGTGTTCATTTCCATGAAATAAAACTGTTTATGATTATAATCATAAATAAATTCTACCGTTCCTGCACCTGTATAATCAACCGCTTTCGCTGCTTTCACTGCTGCATTTCCCATTTCTTCACGAATTTTGGCATCAAGAGCCGGTGAAGGGGTTTCTTCAAGCAATTTTTGCATGCGTCGTTGAATGGTACAATCACGCTCACCTAAGTGAATCACATTTCCATGCGTATCTGCAAGTACTTGAATTTCAACATGGCGAAAATCTTCAATAAATTTTTCCAAATAGACACCTGGATTACCAAATGCTGTAGCTGCTTCTTGCTGGGTCATGTTAATGCCTTTGACTAACTCTTCTTCATCGCGAGCTACACGAATCCCTTTTCCGCCACCGCCAGCTGTAGCTTTAATAATGACCGGATATCCAATTCCCTCGGCAATCGACATTCCTTCTTCGATCGATGGAATAATGCCATCAGAGCCCGGTACGATTGGCACACCCGCTTTTTCCATCGTATCACGTGCTACATCTTTCGTTCCCATTTGAGTAATGGCTTCTGGAGATGGACCGACAAAGATAATATTGCACTCGCGACAAAGCTCCGCGAAGTCTGCATTTTCTGCTAAAAATCCATAACCCGGATGGATCGCATCACAATTCGTCAATTTAGCCACACTAATAATATTCGTGAAATTTAAATAACTGTCTTTAGAAGCAGTAGGTCCAATACAGAAAGCTTCATCTGCTAATTGTACATGGAGAGCTTCTTTATCTGCTTCGGAATAGACAGCCACCGTTTCCACATCTAGCTCTTTGCAGGCACGAATAATACGCACAGCAATTTCCCCACGATTGGCGATCAATAACTTTTTAATCATTCCGATCTCTCCTTATAAAGGCTTTACTGAAAATAACGGTTGACCGTACTCAACTAATTGCCCATCTTTCACAAGAATCTCGACAATCTCGCCTTCCACTTCCGCTTCGATTTCATTAAACAATTTCATTGCTTCCACGATACAAACAACGGTTTCACTAGACACTTTTGATCCCGGCTTCACGTATGCCTCCGCATCTGGAGATGGGGATTGATAGAACGTTCCCACCATCGGAGACGTGATTTTATGTAAATTTTCCGTGCTTTCCACTGCTTTTGGCGCTTCTGGCGCTGGTACTTCTTGAACAGCAGGCTTTACTTCCGGTTGTTGTGCTTGTACCGGAGCAGCTTCTACTTTCGGCGCTTCCTGTGGTACGTCTTTCACTACAGAGTATGTCACGCCTGCGTTCTTTTTCATTTTGACTTTACTACCATCTGATTCAAATACAAACTCTTCAATATTGGATTGATCGACAAGTTTAATCAATTCTCTTATTTCCTGTACTTTCATCTCTGACACCCCTTGAAAAATTATGACTAGATAATAACATCTTACGATAACATCTAGTAAGAATTCAACTTTTAATTAAGAAAGAGAATTCTTACTAGATATTTTATCGTTTTTCCATTAAATATGATATGATAAATGAAAATTTTTAAAATATTTTTTCAATTATATCTATCAGTCTATAAATAAAAAAAAGAGCGACCTTAAACATAAAAGGAACCCTCTTACAGAAACCACCTCTAGCTCTTAATCAACTAAATATACCTAGATGTTGTAGTCCCTATATAAAATGCGCCTTTTTTAAGATAGCTCCCAACTTTTCATTTTTATGTTATTTCACTGTTTGAAATTCCACTGCAACCGGTTGCTTTCCTAGCTCGTCCCGTGCCAGGCGAATGATTTCATTAGCTGCGGCAGCGGAATGTTTTTCGGCTTTGACGGTGATTTTAATATTCGTTCCATCTGCACGAACGAGAGCATCTTTATATCCTTTTGATTTAATGAGTGTCTCTAACACACTTTCTTTCGTTGCCAGCTCTGTTAATTTTTCCATTTCTTCATAGGCTTGATTTTTATCTTCAACGGAAAGGTCCGATGAAGCTACTTTCGTTGTCAAATCCTCTTTCATCTTATTTCTTTGGTCCTCCATTTCTAATCGAAGAAGGTCAAACGCCTCATCTCCTGCCGCTTCTGTCACAACTTCGACTTGTTGGTCATTCGCTACTCCATTTGTTTCTTGAGGCATTTGTTCAGCTGACTCATTGATCTCTTCTGCTTGATTTTTCGTTGAGGCGACGTCAGGTGAAAGCTGCTCTGGAGAAGTAATGTAGTAGACAGATAATACGACAACTAGACTAATCATTGTTAACAACCAAACGGTTTGTTTTTTCAATAACATTTTAAGCTTCCTCCTTTGGTTTTTTCGGCATGACGGCTACGCGATGGCTCGGCACATGCAGCACCCTTGTGACCGATTCAATTACCCATTTTTTCACTTGAATATTTTCTACTCCCTCCGCTACGACTAGCACTCCACGTATTTCCGGCTTCTTCATTTCTAATATGACCGGAGCATCTCCATGTTCTTCTTTCATCATCACTAATTCCTCTTCTCTCGTTTGATCAATGACCGTCCGCTCTCCACCCTTCTTATCAATTTCTTTCGTTTCTTGTGATTTGACAGCTGTGTTTTTTTCTAGCACTTTTTGTTCACTGGCTTCTATATTGACTACAACTGTCACATTACTGACACCAGCCATTTCCTCAAGCGCAGATTGTAGTTTTTTTTCATATTCTTGCTCGTAGTCGCTTGTTGAGGGTTGAATCGGCGAATTCTTTTGTCCGGATGCTTCTTCACTATTAGCTTGATGATCTTGATTGATCACAGGTATGTCTCCTCTTTCCTTCAAATCACTGAACAGCATCATGCCCATGCCTAGGATAGCTACAATCACCATCCATTTTGCCTTATTTGCCGTTTTCTCCTCTCCGCTTTTTTTAGATGGAATTAAGGACTGTAGCCGTTCTAGCAAATTTTTTCGATCACTCAAGGCTGTCCCCCTCCTCTACCATATGAATATTCAATTGCTCGGTCGGAATATTCCACTTTTTCGAGAGAAAATCGATGAGTGATTGGTCTTCCTTCCGATCCATTTGTAGTGTAGAAGACGAATCAATCACAACTTCATCTACTGTCGTGGTAGATCCCTTCTCATCTACAGGGGCGATATACACATCTACTTGTGCAATGTCTTCAGGGGCATATTCTCCCCAGTCGTGAACCTCAATATTTAAATCTATTATTTTCCTTTGAAATTGATTCTTTAATTCGTGTTCCACTTGAGTACGTAATTGCTGTTCCGCATTTTTCAATATATAAAGTTGCTTTGTAGACTCTAAACGATCTTGTTTGACCGTCAGTTCCTGTTCTAACTTTTCGTCTTTTGTTTGCTGGGCAACCCAGTCATACAGCTCTTGCTCCATATCGATAGAAAACAACGTCCACATCGGACGCAACATCACTAACAATAACAGTAAGCCCATCACAACCCTCGCGTACTTCTGAAATGAAGAAGTCGGTAATAGCATGTCCACCACAGCAGCAAGGAGAATAAAAGCTAATACTTTACTTAACCAGTCTGTTATATAAGCCATTCTTCTCGGTCCCTTCCTTAACGAATCATCATGGATAAATTGCTTGCAGATACGAGAATGACAATCGATAAAAAGAACATGAAGGAGACAATTACGAGAGCGGCTAGTACATAGGTCATGTTTTTGCTAATGATGTCGAGACAATCGACGACCATTTTGTCTCCAAGTGGCTGTAGCATCGCCGCTGAGATTTTATAGATCATAATTAGTACAAAGATCTTTATAGCTGGAAAAACAATAATTAGCAACAGCATCCCTGCTCCCGCAAGACCGAGCGTGTTTTTCAATAATAAGGAGGCACTCATCACCGTATCCGCTGCTTCTGTAAACATCCTGCCCACGACAGGAATAAAGTTGCCAGCAAGAAATTTTGCGGCTCGAATCGCTAGTCCATCAGACACAGCGGCTGCCGTTCCCTGAATGGAAACAACCGCTAAATAAATCGCCATAAACACGCTGAGCAACCCAATACTAAAGCGGCGAAGTAGATCAGCAAGCTTAGTCGCTTGATAATATTCAGAAAAAAGACTCACTAAGCTAATAAGCGTGGCAAAAAACAGCAGAGGTAAAACGACTTTTTGAATCAATATCGCGCTAATATTCATTAAAAAAAGTAAAAACGGGTGAAACAGCGTAGCTGAAACCACTCCCCCAGTTGTCGCTAATAAAGCGAGCAAAATCGGGACAAGCGCGAGTAAAAATTGAATCATTCCATCGACCGCTTCGATGGCATAATCCATCGTTAAACGAAAACTATTTAAAGCGATAATCATTAGCACCATTAACACGATGCCATAAGCCGTCTTACTGACCACTCCTTGTTCAAAGGCATTTTGGAGAATTTGCAGAAAGACAGAAAACACCGTTAACAAAATCAATGTACCGAGCAATTTACCATTCGCTGTTAATTCATGAAAGATAAAAGCTACTAATCCCTTTGCCCACTCACTTAACGAAACAGATTGTCCATTTTCTAACAAGCTCGGTAGTGGTCCTCGTTTCGCTTCTGGCAAATACTGTCCGTACGTTCTTACAATGTGATCCCATTGAGCGGACAGATCTTCTAGTCCTAAATGCTGCAACTGCTCTTTCGCCATTCCACCTAAATCAAGTGGCTCCTCCTCACTCGCTGCTTGTACACTATAAGAGGCTGATGCAATCAAAATGAATAACAAAAGAGCGAACTTTAATCGTTGCTTCATACACATCCACCACCATTACCTATGCTTTTGTTAATTCGGTAGCATCGACAAAATCGTTTCAATTAACAGGGTTAAAATCGGAACAGCCATCGATAAAATAATGACTTTACCTGCGAGCTCCATTTTGGTTGCTAGTGCTTCTTGCCCAGCATCCTTTGTCATTTGAGCGGCGAATTCAGCAATATAAGCAACGCCAATAATTTTCAACATCGTTTCGACATACACAAGCTCCACTTCCGCACGAGCAGCTAGCTTCTTAATCATTAAAATCACCTCGGCAATTTGATCCGCTAAAAACAAAAATAGGCTACTGCCGACAAATAGCACGAGCAAAAAAGTAAAAGCTGGCTGATGCTCTTCAAGTAATAAAGCAAAAAATACAGCAACAAGAACAATTGCAGCTACTTGGATAATTTCAATCGTATTCCTCTCCCGTCATTGAAATAAAAAGACATCTTTAATTTTGTCAAACAAATCCTCCACGACCGTCGCAACCAAAAACAAGACGTAAATAAACCCAAATAAAGTGACCCACTGAGCGTACTCTTTTTTTCCTACCTGTTCTAAAATCGTATGGAGGAAGGCCACGATCAAACCGACGCCGGCGATTTTGAATATCACTTCCACTTCAATGCCCAATTGTTCTCCTCCTTCTCTGCTATAAAAGTAGCAGAACGATAAATAAGCCACCGATAATACTTAAATTTCGATACAGCGTTCCATAGCGCTTATACTTTTCAGCTGCCTCTTGCTCTTGACGTTCTAAATGAGTAAGCGTCAGTAAGATGTGCTTTTGCTCGGTTAGTCGATCGTGCCGCCCCACCGTCTCTCCAAACTCCAATAAAATCGATCGTTCTTCCTCCTTTAATTCCGTCTGTGACCAAATATCCTGTAAGCTTTTTCTCCAAGCAGCTTGCGCATCCATTTCAGTTGTTGTCAACAACTGAGCAAAAGAAGAAAAGAGAGCGGCGATTGGCTGTGGTAGACGCTCAGATAATTTTCTCGCAGATTCATGTAAAGGCGTATGTCCATACACGATTTCTGCTTCTAACGATTGCAAAGCCGATTTTAACAACCGAATCTGTCGCGGTCGTTCGCTTAGCTTCCGCCCTTGCTCCATCCCTAGCCAAAAACAACCTAGTAGAATGAAGAGTGCTCCGATCCATTTCACTGGGCCTCCCCTACTTTCACCGCTAACTTTTTCCCCTGTTGATCGAGAATGTGAAACACTCGCTCCCCATCGTGAAATGCTAGCTCAATAAATCGTTCAAAAACGCCCATCTGAATGATTTTTTCGATCATTGGTCTTTGAGAAGCCTCTTTTAAGCTCGTACCGTGAACCGTCGCCATTAAGGTAATACCGGCATTTACCGCTTCTGCAACGGCTTGTCCATCTTCTTCTCTCCCAATTTCGTCAGCAATCAATACATCCGGACTCAGCGAGCGAATCATCATCATCATTCCCTCTGCTTTCGGACAAGCATCCAAAACGTCTGTACGAGTCCCTACATCCAGCTGAGGAATACCTTTGACGCAGCCAGCGATTTCTGAACGTTCGTCCACGATTCCTACTTTCACTGGAGATAAGTTCATTGCTGAATCACCACTAGCGGCGACTCTTGCGATATCTCGTAGTAACGTTGTTTTCCCTGATTGCGGTGCACCAATGATCAATGTACTTTTCCACCGCTCCTTATAAAGAGCCGAAATAAACGGCTTAGCTACTCCAATTTTTTGGCGAGCGATCCGCAAATTGAAAGATGAGAGATGACGAATCGCTTTCACTTTCCCTTGTTCTAAAATGACCTTTCCTGCAAGCCCCACTCGGTGACCACCTTCGATTGTTAAATATCCGCATCTTAACTCTTCATCTAAAGCATAAAAAGAGTGCTGACTCAGCTTATTCATTAATACTTGTCCTTCCTCGGGTGTAACAATATGAGGCAAAAAGAACACTTGTCGAGCAATGATTTCTAACGGCTGATTCATCCGAATTCTGATCTCTTCCATTTCATCTTTTACTTGGGACGGCAAGCATTGAATAACTTCCTTTAATGTCGGCGGCAAATAAGAGAGAATCGTATCGATCATGACTTCCTCCTTCCCCTCCCTTTTTATTCAATGTATGTTTTTCCGCTCAAGTTATGCCGTTCATTCTAGGTAAAAAGACAAAAAAAGACCGGCCAAAGCCCGTCTCCTTCATTCATGCTTATCCACTTGTTTAACACCTTTTCCGCTCATGTGACTCCCTATTTACACTACAAAAAAGCTGTCCCTACATAGAGGGACAGCTTTTTTGAAACTTATGCACGTGAAACGTAGCTTCCGTCATCCGTATTAACGATTAATACGTCTCCTTCATTCACAAAGAAAGGAACTTGAACAACTAAGCCTGTTTCTACAGTTGCCGGTTTTGTACCACCTGAAGCAGTATCGCCTTTAATGCCTGGCTCTGTTTCAGTTACTTTTAGCTCAACTGTATTCGGTAATTCCACACCAAGTGTTTCTGTGTGATACATCATGATGGAAACTTCCATATTCTCTTTCAAGAATTTTAATTCGTATTCGATTTGATCCGCTGGTAGCTCAATTTGCTCATATGATTCATTGTCCATGAATACATGTTGGTCACCGTTTGCATATAAGTACTGCATTCTGCGATTGTCAATTTGAGCTTTCGCTACTTTTTCACCTGCACGGAATGTTTTTTCTTGAATGGCACCGTTACGAAGGTTACGAAGCTTAGAGCGAACAAACGCTGCTCCTTTTCCTGGTTTTACATGTTGGAAGTCAACGACGCGCCAAATGCTGCCATCCACTTCAATTGTTAATCCTGTGCGAAAATCATTTACTGAAATCATTTTGTAAATCCTCCATTATCATTAAAGAATGATTAAGTCTTTAGTAGAATGTGTGAGCGTTTCATTTCCATTTTCTGTGATGATCGTATCATCTTCAATGCGCACACCGCCTACTCCCGGCAAATAAATTCCCGGCTCGACTGTCACAGCCATGCCCGGGGTTAATACCATTTCTGAACGGGAAGAAAGATTAGGTCCTTCGTGCACTTCAAGGCCGATCCCATGACCAGTGGAGTGACCAAAATATTGGCCATATCCAGCTTTCGTTATATGATCACGCGTAATCGCATCCGCTGCTTTCCCCGTCATGCCCGCCTTGATTTCATTCATACCTTTCAACTGTGCTTCTAACACAATATGATAAATATCTTTCATCTGATCAGATGGTTCACCCACTGCAATGGTGCGAGTAATATCTGAAACATAGCCTTGATAATAGGCACCATAGTCAAGCGTGACCATATCGCCTTTTTCAATTACCTTGTCGCTCGCTACTCCATGAGGTAGAGCGGAACGTTTACCTGAGGCTACTATTGTATCAAAAGATGAAGATGTCGCGCCACACTTTCTCATAAAGAACTCGAGTTCATTGGAAACCTCAAGCTCTGTCTTCCCTGGTTGAATAAATTCAAGAATATGCTTGAATGCCGCATCGGCAATAGCGGCAGCTTCCTTTAATATCTTAATCTCTGATTCGCTCTTAATCAAGCGCAACTTTTCAACTAATTGACTAGCAGGAACAATCTCTGTTTTGACGAGCCCTTGAAGGAGTTCATAAGATTGAAACGTCATGTACGCTTTTTCAAAACCAAGTCGATTGACCCCTAATTCTTTCACTTGATTGGCGATCTCTTCGTAAATGGTTCCTTCATGCTTCACAATATGAAAGCCGTCTGCCTGTTTTTGCGCTTGTTCCACATAGCGGAAATCGGTAATAAACACCGCTTTGTCCATTGTGACTAACGCCGCTCCAGAAGAACCAGTAAAGTTCGTTAAATAACGGCGATTGTATAGGCTCATCACGAGTAAGCCATCAATCCCCTCTGCTTGCATCATAGTACGAAGCTGATTTAATTTGATCATTTTTCACTCTCTCCCGTTCTATGTATTAACGCTTGTAAAGCCAGTTCATACCCGATCAGTCCTAAACCTGCAATTTGCCCACTAGCGACTGGAGCAATGACCGATTGATGACGGAATGACTCTCTTGCATGAATGTTACTAATATGCACTTCAATGGTTGGAATCGAAATGGACGCTACCGCATCTCGCAGTGCATAGCTATAGTGCGTGAATGCTCCCGGGTTAAAAATAATCCCATCCATTTCTTCATCCGCAGCCAAGTGAAGACGATCGATCAGCTCTCCTTCATGGTTCGATTGAAAAGTGGAAAGCGTCACACCCGCCTCCTTCGCTTTAGAAGTCAAATGACTTTCAAGTTCTTCTAAAGTAACGGCCCCATAAATGTCCGGCTCTCTCTTTCCAAGTCGGTTTAAATTCGGCCCGTTTAATAATAGAATGTTCTTCATACCTTCTCCTGCCCCCGAATATAGTTACAAGAACATTCTAACATATTTTTTTTACTAATAACTACTTACTCGGTCTCTTCTGCTTGAACATTCATCCGTTTATGATGTTCATAGCCATAGGAGATGGAATAACCGATAAACAAACCATATAAAAGAAGAAGGCAAATCGTCGTGACTAATGTATCGTTATTCATCGTTCTCCACCAAGGAATTGCAGGATAAATCGAACGAAGAACGATAAAGAAGACGACCCATAAACTAGCACCGTACATTACTCCGACCCACATCGACTTCTTTTTTCGGAATAAGGCGTAATAAATGAAAGCTAGGATGAGCGAGCAAATGATATAAAATAAAATGCTCATCGCCACGTTTAAATACGTCTTTTTAAATTCTGTTACATGCATATATTTCAATACGGCGTTCGGATTGAAACTAATAAAATCAAAATAGGCAACAAATTGAGCGAGTCCTCCCCAAAATAACCCTCCATAGAAACCAATTAGAGCAACATTTTTCAGCGGAAAATGAATTTCTTTTTCTTGTTTCATGTCTTTTTTCATCATGCACCTCCACCTTCACGAATAACAAACTTTCAGAAAGCATTTTTGTTAAGTGATTCAGCTTTTATTTTTCCTGAATAACGGCTAAAATATGTATATAAGCTTTATCTTTAATTCAATGAAAGAGGGTATTCCATGAGTGAACAAAAGCCAGTTTATGGCGGTCAGGCAGTTGTAGAAGGCGTCATGTTCGGCGGAAAGCACCATACCGTCACCGCTGTTCGTAAAAAAGACCAATCAATCGCCTATTACCATTTACCAAGAAAAACAAACCCATCGCTTCAAATATTCAAAAAAATCCCGTTCATTCGAGGAATCTTTGCGATTTTAGATGCGGCAGCGAACGGATCGAAGCATTTAAATTTCGCTCAAGAGCAATATGATTTAGACGGAGATGAAGTAGAAACTAAGAAAAATACAGAGCCATCTAAACTGGCGATGGTTCTAGGAGTCGCCGCCATCGGAATCCTCTCTTTTTTATTCGGGAAATTCATCTTCACTTTAGTCCCTGTCTTTTTAGCGGAATCTACTCGGTCAATCTTTTCGAGTGATATGGAACAAATTGTAATAGAAAGTGTGTTCAAGCTTATTCTGCTGTTAATTTACATCTATTTAATCTCTTTAACGCCGATGATTAAAAGAGTATTTCAGTATCACGGGGCTGAGCATAAAGTGATTAATGCGTATGAGAACAATCAACCATTAACAGTCGAAAATGTGCAAGCGGCTTCCCGTCTCCATTACCGTTGTGGTTCAAGTTTTATTTTATTTACAGTCATTGTCGGTATGTTTGTGTATACGCTAGTGCCAACTGAACCATTATATGTGAGAGTGTTAAATCGAATTGCTCTCATTCCTGTCGTTCTCGGCATCTCTTTTGAAGTACTTCAGTTTACGAATAAACTGCGTGACGTCCCGGTATTACGTTTTCTCGGCTATCCTGGTTTGTGGCTACAACTATTAACAACGAAAGAACCGACAGATGATCAAGTCGAAGTAGCCATCGCCTCATTTGAAAAATTAATAAATTTTGAGGAAAACACACAAAAAGGATTAAACGCTGAGGAAATTGTCTAATATGTAATTAACAGCTTGTTAGGAGGTGGCTTTATTGACAACTCGTACAGTCATTACTTTTTCATTAATTGCACTCGCTGCTATTGGGCTTGTTTCCATGTTGTTTAATGCCCCTGGAGCTTTAGCTCGGCAGCTGATTATTGCAGCAGTAACTGTAGCTGTTATTGTTTTAATCTATCGCCTCATCATGAGAAAGCGGTTAGGTGGCAATAGTGAAGATCGAGCGTTTGCAAAAGCTGCTAAACAATCGAAAAGACGATTGAAAAGCCGTCAAAAACCAACTCAGCCCTCCACTCCAGCTACTAAAAAGAAACCTTTAAGAAGAAAATCATCTGCTCATTTAAGGGTGATCGAAGGAAAAAAAGGCAAAAAAAATAACCGGGCTTCTTCGTAAAACCCGGCTATTAATAACTCCAGCGCTTAAAAAACGCCTTAGCATGATCACGTCCTGTTTGAATAAGGGCGTATTTTTTTTCGTCTGTTAAGTTAAAATCGGTAAGCGCTGTTTCCTGCACCGGAATAAAGAGAACATTGCTTTCATGTCTTCTCGAAATATGGCGAGCATCGTGAGCATCTTTCATCGTATGAAACAAAGCACTAAATAAATCGATCCCTGTTTTCACTTGCCGCGAGACGGCTGTTGTTTTCGTTATCAATTTCACGCCAAGGACAGGTCGCATCAACTTTTTGTCTGCCTCATCAAACAGCCAGATGGGGAAGTTACTCAACACGCCGCCATCGACCGTTAACGCTCGACCATTCAGTTTCACTGGCTGAAAAAAATATGGGATCGTACAGCTCATTCGGACGGCTCGTGCCACTGAAAAGGCAAGCGGATCTTTATTGTAAGCAGGCAAATCATCCGGAATAACGAGCAAACGACCGTTAGTAATATCCGACGCCACGACACGTAATGCTTCTGGCGGAAGATCCCCAAATGTTCGTATTCCCTTTTGTTCGAGCCTCGTTTCTAACCATTGTTCAAGTTTCTTCCCTTTATATAAACCGAGCTGAAAATAAAGCTTCATCCATTTCAAAAAGGGGAAGTCAAACATGATATCATCTAACAACTGCTTTTCGTTTACTTCCATTACCATTCGCTTCAGCTCTTCACTAGAATACCCAGCGGCGATAAAAGCGGCAATAATCGCTCCTGCACTCGTACCGGCTAAGCGGACAAAGGTTAAGCCTCTTTGCTCGATCTCTTCAAATGCACCGACTAGCGCAAACCCTTTAATTCCCCCACCCGAAAACACCCCATCGATTTTCATCACTACTTCACCTCTCCCACTTACGCCTGATTGTTATATGTGTAAGCAAGGAAAAGTTGTCCTAGAAGTGGAAATTTGAGCGGATCAATCATTACGCAAAAAGCGGCTATCAATCTAAAGATTGATAGCCGCTTTCTGATCTATTTTACCCCGCATTAACGGGCTGTAAGATCCCCCACCTCAACATGGTAGAAAGAAGCACAGGCATAGAGGTGGGGGATCAACAGCTCGTAAACGCCCGATCAGTTCAACTAACAATCAGCGGGGATGAAGCCCCCTACTGATTGAAGTTTCACTTTACAAACCACATTTCAGCTGAGCGCCGCAATTTGTACACGTATTACAGCCACCCATTTCTTCTACTGTTCCTTTGCGACAAACGGGACAAGTGTTACCCACTTCACTACCGATCGTCACATTCGTTGAACGAATTTCTTGGATTGTGTCAACGAGAACCACATGATTTTCATGTTCTTTTGTTTTCGTTTCTATTTCCTCGAAACCATTTTCTTCTGCTTTTAGTGTAAGCACTTGGGAATCACGGCTTCCATCAACATATACCGTACCACCTTTTGCTCCGCCTTTATAAAGACGCTCGTACACTTGCTCGACTTGTTCTACCGTGTAGCCGCGTGGTGCGTTCACTGTTTTCGAGATCGAACTATCGATCCAACGTTGAATCACACATTGTACATCCGCATGTGCTTCTGTAGACAAACTCATCGCCGTCACAAACCATTCTGGCAACTGATTAGGGTCTGCCTCTGGGTGACGATCTAAATATTCTTTAACAATATCCGCTTTCACTTCAATAAACTTCCCTAAGCGACCGCTTCGGTAGTAAGTGAAAGAGAAGTATGGTTCTAAGCCTGTGGAAACGCCCACCATTGTTCCAGTACTGCCCGTTGGAGCAACAGTCAGTAAGTGCGAGTTGCGAATTCCGTGTTCACGGATCGCTGCACGCACATCTTGAGGCATTTTTTTCATATAGCCTGTTTCAATAAAAGCTTGTCGTAAACGATTCGTTTCTTCTTCTGTTTCCCCTTGAAGGAATGGGAAACTTCCTTTTTCTTTCGCTAATTCAACGGATTCTTTATAAGCAGTAACCGCAATCGCTTCGAATACTTGATCCACTAATTCATTACCTTCTGGTGAACCGTATTCTTTTTCACAGTAGATTAATAAATCGGCAAGCCCCATAACTCCTAGGCCGACACGACGTTCACCTAATGCTTGCTTTTTATTCTCATCAAGGAAGTATGGTGTCGCATCAATAACATTATCCTGCATGCGCACGCCTACAGCTACCGTTTGTTTTAGCTTTTCAAAGTTCACCGTTTTTGTTTCCTTATCTGCCATTTCCGCTAAGTTCACAGCAGCTAAATTACAGACAGAAAACGGTGCAAGTGGTTGTTCCAGTAGTTTGTTATCCTAAAGGCTTTTTATCCTCTAGTTCTTACAGTTCATCTTCCTGTAAGCTCAGCATACATTTTCATTACACTTGATTTTGTGTAATGTTGCGGTCTCGTGGGCACTTAAAAACTTTTAAGTGGTCAGATTCTTTCTGACAGCATTATATTCTTCAACAATAACCCCTGTATCTTTTTACATTTCTTTCGCTTCTATTCAACAGCGTGGCTATTTCTTGTATTGAAGTTTCAGCTCCTATGCGTTGCCCCTGACTAAAATTTTACCTTTAGCCTTCGGTTCGGATCAGCTTCTCAGCCTTCCCGCTTTATCCCGCAATGTTTTACGTGAGGCAAACTATTCACCACACGGATTTGTCGCAACAACTTGTTGCCCATACGCTTTCGCATTCGTCATTTCGTTCGCATTATCGATGAAGAAAATGCCTGGTTCAGCCGAGTATGTGGCACAAATGTTGATCAAGTTCCAAAGCTCACGCGCTTTGATCTTTCGGTAAGTTCGAACCGCATGCCCTTGTTTTTTCCACTCGCGCACATCGCCGACTTTATGCCAGTTTTCGTTATAATATTGCATTTCCTCTTTACTGTACGCTTCTACAGCTGGGAAGCGCAATTCGTATTCTGCATCTTGTTCCACTGCCTCCATAAAGTCATTCGTTAAGCAGATGGAGATGTTCGCGCCTGTTAAAAACTCTGGGTGGTGTACCGTATATGTCCCACCTGTACGTAATTTCTCCTCAGCATCTGAAATGATTTCAGGGCTGAAACCGCCATAACCAGGAATATTTTTGTAATTGACCACTCCTTGGTACATCGCTGATTCACGCTCAGACAACGGCTTAAAGTTCAGCTTTTCTTGCGCTGCTTTTTTAATTTGTTCGTCTTCTGTATTTTCAATTAAGAAGCGTAAAATACGCGGATTTTGCATTTTTGAAATAATGAATTCAACAATATCAGGGTGCCACAATTGTACCGTCCTTTTCAGGATACTTTAACTCTGCTTATGCAGACGGAATAGACTATATCATCACCCTCAGCTTGATCTGTTAGGGGCCGGGCGCTTCGGAAAAATTTTTTCCCTACTCTACTTCCATTCCATTCGAATGTTTTCGATAGTCGTTGAACCTTCACCTATACGGCGCTTGGCTGCAGATTGTCCAATGCAATTAATTTTTTAGCATTCACGCTCACCGTTTCCAGTCACGTTGTAGCTTAATTGCCTCTCAGGATTTCCCTGCAATTCACCCGGTTTTCTAATCGTTCATTCTCTGAACGACGCGGACTAGCATTTGGATAAATTGTTCTTCTTTTCCTTATGCCCCAAAAAGAACATTTGTTCTTAATTAGAGGATAACGGAAAAACAAACAACTTTCAACTTTTTAATCCGCCAACATAATCATCTGTGCTCCGCGGCGCGACCCGCCTTGCTCCACAAGATGTGTAAGCTTAGCGATATCATCTAGCCAAGAGACTGATCCGGAAGATTTTCCGTTAACTCCTTTAGCTAGTGTGTTGCGTGGACGTAGTGTTGAACCGTTTGTTCCTACTCCACCGCCGCGGCTCATGATTTCCATCACTTGCTTACGATGTTCGGAAATGCCTTCGCGTGAATCTTGAACGAATGGCATGACATAACAGTTGAAATAGGTTACATCTGTCGCCGCACCCGCTCCATATAGCACTCGTCCCGCTGGAATGAAGTTCAAATGAACCAATTCATGGTAAAACTTCTCAAACCATTCTTTGCGCTTTTCTTCTGTTTTTTCAACGGAAGCAAGACCCGTCGCATTACGTTTAGCAATTTGCTCGTAGAAAATTTCCAACGGTTTTTCGATCACATCGAGGGAACGGCGGACAATACCTGTTTCTTGTTCTTGTGGATCATCAAGTGCGCTACGGAATTCCTCATCAACTAGCACTTCCGCTTTCTTTTCTTCCCAGTCAATGCTTACGATGAAGCCAACGCCTCTAGCGGGAAATTTCGGGTCTGCCTTAACCGTTAACACAACAAAATCGCCTTCTGTTAAAGTGACCTTTTCTGTATCTTTAAACGAATAGCGGTCAATCATCACGAGGCGTGAAACCCCTTTATGTGTAATGTTCATGTCAGAAGTTACAGGATGAACCTGCGGAAAAACGCTAATGTCTTTGTTTAATCTGTCAATGTTGATAGACATATTCTTTACAGACGTAACTGACATATCTACAACTCCTTTTCTATACTTTTTTCTTGGTAGTTCCTAGTAGTTCTTAATTGTATACCCATATATTTTGATAAAAAACTAGAACAAACACAATATATTGTGTTTGTTCTGTTGTTTTCATTACTACATATTGATTTAAAAACATTTTTTTGTCAAGCGACAAAACGGCTGTATTCGCTGAAAAAAATGAGAGATCATCAGAAAAACAAGCGATAATCGGATGAAAAGAATAATTTTAAAGGTTGCACAAAAACAAAACCTTTGTTCGCATTCAAAAAATGCGACATCGTTACTTATCGCCTAAAATTCCACTCATCTGACTCATAACGCTCTTTCGCAATTTTTTCGATAGAAGCGGACTGTTCATCTGTCAATTCAAGCGGCTCCAACTCAATACCTAACCCGTCTTCAAAGCCCTGTTTAAATGCGACACGAGCCATATCCAATGTAATGCTTTTTGGACTAATGCTGTTAATCGCCACCGCTTTATTTTTAAATGCTGTTTGCATTCTTTCCTTGACGCGTTCATTCGGGTAGTTAAACAGACTAAACAGCTTATCTTCATCAAGGTCTAACAAGATCGAGCCATGCTGTAAAATGACACCCTTTTGCCTCGTTTGAGCGCTTCCAGCAATCTTCCGTCCTTCTACTACAAGCTCATACCAACTCGGTGCATCAAAACAAACAGAAGATCGTGGGTTTTTCAAACCGTTTTTCTCCTCTTCCGTTTTGGGCACAGAAAAATAAGCTTCCAACCCAAGATGGTGGAACCCTTTTAATATTCCTTCAGAAATGACACGATAGGCCTCTGTCACACCCGTAGGCATGTTAGGATGCTCTTCAGATACGATTACACTATATGTTAATTCGTGCTCGTGAAGAACGCCTCTACCGCCTGTTGGACGGCGCACAAATCCAAGACCATGTGCCTTGACTGCTTCCATATTGATTTCTTTCTCCGCTTTTTGGAAATAACCAATCGATAATGCAGCTGGCTCCCAACCGTAAAAGCGGATCACTGGTGGGATCTTTCCTTGACTATGCCAATCTAATAATGCTTCATCCATCGCCATATTATAACTAGCAGAGCGACGGCCAGAATCAATAAACTTCCACACTTCTTTTTTCATTATTCATGCACGCCTTTTTCGTTTGTAAATTCCCTCATACAGTCTATCAAATACCGAGCAAAAAACAAAGACCTATTCAAAAATGAAATCGTTGTTTAATTTCTTTTGATTCTTAATGAAGGCAAGTTTATAATAGATGATGGTGCAATTTTACTTGAAAGGAGTGTATACGTTGCTGTATACCATTGCTGCCATTTTAGGCGCCATTATTTTGTACACTTTATATATGTATTTTTCCCAGAAAAAAGCGGTCACACCACTTTCACAGGAAGAGTTCATCAAAGGCTACCGTAAAGCTCAGTTGATTGATGTCCGTGAGCCGAACGAGTTTGAAGCCGGCCATATTTTAGGCGCTCGTAATATTCCAATGAGCCAATTAAAGACGCGCATGGAGAATGAAATTCGTTCTGACAAACCAGTGTATCTTTATTGCCAAAGCGGAATGAGAAGTGGACGCGCGGCCATGACATTACACAAAAAAGGATACAAAAATATTAGCCATCTTGAAGGCGGCTTCAAGAAATGGACGGGAAAAGTAAAGAGCAAATAAAAAACTGCCTACCCGAGGCAGTTTTTTATTATAATTAAACATTTTGCAACGGTTTTTCATAGCGAAGAATCGGTTTGCGTGCCGCCATTGTTTCATCTAAGCGACCAACAACAGTCGTATGAGGCGCTTCTTGAACAATTTCCGGATTTTCTTCCGCTTCTTTCGCAATTTGAATCATCGCATCAATAAAGGCATCTAACGTTTCCTTCGATTCTGTTTCCGTTGGCTCGATCATGATACATTCTTCTACATTTAATGGGAAATAGATCGTTGGCGGATGATAGCCAAAATCAAGCAAGCGCTTCGCAATATCAAGCGTTCTTACACCGAGTTTTTTCTGGCGTTTTCCGCTTAATACAAACTCATGCTTACAATGACGATCAAATGGCAGGTCAAAATGTGGAGCTAAACGACGCATCATATAGTTCGCATTTAACACCGCATATTCTGTTACTGCTTTTAATCCATCTGGACCCATTGAACGAATATACGTATACGCCCGAACATTAATACCAAAGTTTCCATAATAAGGTTTCACGCGACCAATGGCTTGCGGACGATCGTAATCGAACTTAAATGTCTCGCCTTCTTTCACAAGCACAGGCTTTGGCAAGAATGGAATTAAATCTGCCTTCACCCCAACAGGACCTGAACCTGGGCCACCGCCACCATGAGGGCCAGTGAATGTTTTATGAAGGTTTAAATGGACGACATCAAAGCCCATATCTCCAGGACGCGCTTTCGATAAAACGGCATTTAAATTGGCTCCATCATAATAAACTTTCCCGCCTACACTATGAATAATTTCAGCCATTTCTACAATATTCTCTTCAAATAATCCGAGCGTATTTGGATTTGTTAACATTAATGCAGCTGTTGTTTCATCGACGACACGTTTTAAATCTTCAATATCCACTAAACCGTCGTCGCCAGATTTTACGGTTACCGTTTCATAACCAGCTACGGTCGCAGATGCCGGGTTCGTTCCATGAGCCGAATCCGGAACAATTACCTTCGTCCGCTGGAAGTCACCATTTGCTTCGTGGAACGCGCGAATAAGCATCAGCCCCGTCCATTCCCCTTGTGCTCCTGCCGCTGGTTGTAACGTCACTTCATCCATTCCCGTAATTTCTTTCAAATGCTCTTGAAGATCGTACATTAATTCAAGCGCACCTTGCACCGTCTCTTCTGCCTGAAGCGGGTGAATATGCGCAAAACCATCAAAACGAGCAACATCTTCATTAATTTTCGGATTGTATTTCATCGTACAAGAACCAAGTGGATAAAATCCAGAATCCACTCCATGGTTTCTTTTCGATAGCGCTGTGTAATGACGCATAATATCAAGCTCAGACACTTCAGGAAGCTCCGGCTCTTCCTCACGCACATATCCAGCAGGTAAAAGATGGGATAGATCTTGTTCAGGTACATCTAATTCAGGCAAACTGTATCCGATTCGGCCCGGTTGAGACATTTCAAAAATAAGCAATTGATCGTTGTTATTCATGGCTATCCCCCAATTCTTTCGCAAGTAATTCAATTTCTTCTCTCGTCCGCAACTCTGTAACCGCAATTAGCATACAGTTTTCAAGACCTGGATACGTTAAACCAAGGTCATATCCACCAATGATGCCTTTTTCAAATAATCGCTGATTCACTTCTTTGATCGGTTGAGGCAAACGAACAACAAACTCGTTAAAAATTGGTGCAGAAAACACCATCTCTACTCCATGCTGCTTTAATGTGTCTTTTGCAAAATTGGCTTTTTGTAAATTTTGGATCGCAATTTCTTTGATTCCCTTTTTCCCTAAAGCGGTCATCGCCACGCTTGCTGCTAGCGCATTTAATGCCTGATTCGAACAAATATTAGAAGTTGCTTTATCGCGACGAATATGCTGTTCGCGCGCCTGTAACGTCAATACGAATCCACGGCGTCCTTCGTCATCCTGTGTTTGCCCGACAAGACGGCCCGGTACTTTACGCATCAGTTTTTTTGTTACAGCAAAATAACCACAGTGCGGTCCACCAAAGCTTGCAGGGATACCGAATGGTTGCGCATCACCGATGACAATATCAGCCCCAAACTTCCCTGGAGGTGTTAATGCACCGAGTGAAAGCGGATTAGCTGAAACGACAAACAATGCTTTATGTTCATGAGTCACTTTCTCTACGTCAGGTAATGATTCAATCGCCCCGAAAAAGTTCGGATATTGAACGATCACAGCTGCGGTTTCATCATCAACAAGAGCTTGTAATTGATCTAAGTCTGTCACTCCATCTTTATGGGGAATTTCTACCACTTCAATGTTCTGCCCTTTCGCATATGCTCTCAACACGTCGCGAGATTCTGGATGAACGGTTTCCGATACAAGGACTTTCTTCCGTTTCGTCTGTCCAGCACTAAGCATCGCCGCTTCTGCTAACGCAGTGCCACCATCGTACATCGAAGAATTGGCCACATCCATACCTGTTAGTTCACAAATCATCGTTTGAAATTCAAAAATCGCCTGTAACTCCCCTTGAGAAATTTCCGGCTGATATGGTGTATAGGCTGTGTAAAACTCTGAACGTGAAATGACATGATCAACAATTGACGGTGCATAGTGATCATACACGCCTGCTCCTAAAAAGGAAGTGTATTGTTTCGCGTGAGCATTTTTTGCAGCGAGTGTGCTCAGCTCTTTTTTCAACGCAGGTTCAGCTTTCGCCTCTTTAATCTTGTATAATCCTTGAAAGCGCACCTTCTCTGGAATATCCTCAAATAATTCATCAATCGCATCAATGCCAATCGTTGAAAGCATTTCCTTTTGATCGGCCTCTGTCATTGGTAAGTAACGATGCTTCATCATTTCATCCCCTCTCCTATCCTGTTAGTTCGAACGTTTATAAAATGGTGTCTTCACTGTTTTGGCCGCTAGCTTTTTGCCGCGAATCTCCACAAACACTTCTGTATCAATAGACGTATACTCTGCTTTTAATAAAGCGAGTCCGATATTTTTCTTTAATGTTGGTGATTGTGTACCTGTTGTGACAAAGCCCAGTTCTTCGCCACTAGCGGAGTACACAGCATAACCATGGCGTGGAATCCCACGATCAATCATTTCAAGTCCGACAAGCTTACGTGCAGGACCATTTTCTTTTTGAACCGTTAACGCTTCGATTCCGATAAAAAAGTCTTTATTGGTTTTTACCGCAAAGCCTAGATTCGCTTCAATCGGTGAAATGTCTTTCGATAACTCCTGCCCGTATAAAGCAAGGTTTGCTTCAAAACGGAGTGTGTCACGAGCACCTAACCCACAAGGGACAACGCCATCTTCTTTCCCTACTTCAAGAATGTCCTGCCATAGTTTAACCGCATGATCACTTTCGCAATAAATTTCAAAACCGTCTTCTCCTGTATAGCCTGTGCGAGAAATGAGGGCTGATACCTCTGAAATATTGACTGCTTGACGGAATTTGAAAAATTTAATTTCACTTAAATCGGTTTCTTTTACAAGCTTTTGAAGCACTTTTTCTGCTAAAAGCCCTTGCAGAGCAAGCTGCGCCCAATCATTAGACACGTTTTTAAGCTCCACTTCTCCTTCTTCGTGCTGCTTCAGCCATTCAAAATCTTTTTCTGTATTCGCGGCGTTCACAACAAGTAAATAATCCTCTTCATCTAACATATAAACTAGCAAGTCATCTACCGTTCCGCCGTTCTCATAGCACATCGCTGTATACATCGCACCATTAGGCTTCAATTTGGAAAGGTCGTTCGTCATCATTTTTTGAAGATAGGTGAGGGCATCTTTTCCTTTGACTGTGATCTCACCCATGTGTGACACATCAAATAACCCCGCTTTTGTTCGGACAGCTTCATGCTCTTCCTTAATACTTGAAAACTGAACCGGAAGCTCCCATCCACCAAAATCGATCGTTTTACCACCGTATTGCTTGTATGCTTCAAACAGTGGCGTACGTTTTAAGTCTCCCATTAACCTTCCTCCTTGATTATTGATTTTCGTGTGACACCTAACGCTGTTTCCATCTTCATTTAGGGATTTCCATAAAAAAAAGACAGAGAACAGCTTATAAAAGTTGTTCTCTGTCCTTGAACCTGAAAGTTTACCCTGAATGAACAGGCTGTCTTCTTTGGTGGTTTCGTTAACGAAACACTCTCCAGAGGTGCGTCCAGCAAGAGTTCTTTTGCCTGAGAGATTCACAAATAACTTGTTTGCTCCTTCGGCGCCGCATACACAGTCTCTCCCCTTGCTTTCATTCGCAATATTAAATTTAAAAATGGGCATACTATGAACACTCGCATATAAAAATCGACTATCGTTCGTCTTTTGCGAAATGACATAATATTTTGTTCCCTTACATCCTACCATTAACAATAAGGTTTTCGCAATCATTTTTATAAAGGAGTTTTGCAGATGAGTGTAGATATATTGTTTAATGAAGCTTGGGGAGAGGAGATTGAGAAAAGGTTCAATCAAGATGGACCATGGGGTAGCTGGCCACTCTTTCAATCAGCAACCAAAATGGAAACACGAATGTTAATCGACGATTTCGAAGGATTGTTAGCCCCTGACTTTTTACCAGACCTCACTCCCTTGCCTCATCAGCTAGAAACGGCTAGAAAGGTGATTGAGGAAATGAATGGGAAAGCCATTTTAGCAGATGAGGTCGGTCTGGGAAAAACGATTGAAGCTGGACTAATCCTTAAAGAATATTTAATTCGCGGATTAGTAAAGAAAGTATTGATCTTAACCCCCGCTTCCCTCGTCTCTCAATGGGCAAATGAAATGAATTATAAGTTTTACATCCCGGCCATCGCTCAAAAGAAATCCTATGCTTGGGATCAATGCGATATTGTCATTTCCTCGATTGATATGGCTAAAAGAAGCCCTCACCAAGAAAAAATTTATGAGCAAGAATATGATTTAGTCATTATCGATGAAGCCCATAAACTAAAAAATCATAAAACGAAAAACTATCAATTTGTGCGGCATTTAAAAAAGAAGTTTTGTTTACTATTAACGGCTACGCCGATTCAAAACCGTCTAGATGAAATGTTTCATCTTGTGTCGCTATTAAAGCCTGGCCATTTAGGGAGTGAAATACAATTTAGTGAACAATTTAAAAAAGGCGATCGCCAAGTGCAGAATCATCAACAGTTAATGAAGTTGATGGATAAAGTGATGGTTCGTCATCGGCGGCAAGATACAGGAGTCGAATGGACAGCAAGAAAAGTCGAGAACATTCAAGTGGAATTTACTCAACAGGAACGTGCTCTTTATGAATCCCTTGAGCATTTTATCCGTGAACATCCAGAACAGATAGGAAACGCATTCTCCTTGCTCACTTTGCAGCGGGAAGCTTGTAGCAGTAAAGAAGCCGTATTCTATACATTGAAAAATATGGCTAAGCATTGGGGCGAACATGCTAAACAACTACCTGAAAGCTTTCACAAAATACTATCGGCTATTGAAGCTGTTTCTCAAAACTCCAAGGCAACAAAAGCATTGGAACTGGTTCAATCGATCAATGATAAAGTAATTATTTTCACCGAGTACCGAGCGACCCAACTGTATTTACAGTGGTTCTTTAAACAGCATGGCATTAGTTCAGTCCCTTTTCGTGGCGGGTTTAAACGTGGGAAAAAAGATTGGATGAAGGAGTTATTCAAAGAACACGCCCAAGTATTAATTGCAACAGAGGCCGGTGGCGAAGGGCTCAATCTTCAGTTTTGCCATCACTTAATTAATTTTGATCTTCCATGGAATCCTATGAGACTGGAACAACGAATTGGACGTATCCATCGCTTCGGTCAAACAAAAGATGTTCATATATATAATTTTTCTATTAAAGATACGATTGAAGATCGCATTATGCAGTTATTGTATGAGAAGATCCATTTATTTGAGCAAGCGATCGGGGAACTAGATGATATTTTAACAAAAATGGAGATCCCTAATATGCAAGAGCATTTGACAGATATTTTTCAACATTCGAAAACAGAAGGCGAGTTACAAATTAAAATGAGAAATTTTGAGGCGGCCTTTGAACTTGCTAACGAGTGGAAAAAGGAGGAAGAAAACTTTGCAGACAAACGAAATTCATCAATTTCTTGAACAATATTTCACAGTAGGAGAATGTTCAATTTTGGAGAAAACTTCTTGTTCACTAACGGTCAAGTTGACACCTGAAATGGATAAGGAGCTAATGAATCGTCCTTTTTATTGGCATTATATCGAAAAAATGGGCTTGGTCGGCGAGCCACTTTCCTTAACACTCATTACCAATCAAAAGGAGGTTCAAAACGAATTAAAAGGAGAAGTCGTTCATTTCGGAGCACCACGCCTGCAGCAAATTTTCCAATCGGCTAAACAACGTGCTGGATTTGTCCGTCTTTACGAACAACAAACAATCAATCGCCACCAAGCCCTTCACCCTTGGTTATTAACAAATGTGAAAGTATGTTATGAGGCGGATCGAAAGAAAGAACAGTTCCATTCATTCGGACTCAATTTAATCAATGGGCAAATTCAAGAGCAGTTCATGAACATACTGGAACGAAAATCTCTCTCAGGGAAGATTCCCGATTTCTCCTTTACCATTGCTCCTTTAATCAAACCGTTAAGCGGGGTTCGACGAATTCATCAGTTTCTAGACGATCGCTTAAAAAATGAGGATCAGCAATGGGCAAAGGAAGCGATCAATAGATGGGAAGAAGATCTTTCCTTGTTGAATTCGTTTTATGAGGAAGAAGAGGAAAAGCCAGAAGCTTTCTTCCTTGAGAAAGCCGCCTTAAAAAAGCGCTATGAGCCGAAAATTAAAGTAGACATTGTAAATGGCGGAATCATTTATTTGACCCCGCCACTTGGTTGATTATGAACTTTTCCGAAACAATTGACGCACCGCCCAAGGCAAAACACCGAACCATCTAGATGAAAAGGCTGGCCGCTCCGTTTTCCTACGCTGCCGCTTTTGTTTTCTCTCTTGTTTTGGTTCATTTAAGTAAGATAGCGTGCTTTGCGTACAATAACGAATAACTTCATAGATAGACAAACGAACAACACCTCCTATTAGACGGTGTTAGTTTCTCCGTTTTCTTCGAGTTTTAAACGTTGAATCACTTCTTCCGCTACTTGCTCGGCTGTTTGATCAGTCGTATGAATAATCAAGTTTGCCGCTTCCCTATACAGCGGCAATCGGCTTTCATATAACTCTTGAATGCGGGCTTGTTCTTGATTTTGAATGAGCGGTCGACTCGTATCGCCTTTCAACCGATCGAATATGACGGCTAAATCTACTTCTAAAAAAATGACAACCCCATGTTTTTTCATGAGCTGACGGTTTTGTTCTTTCATAATAATACCGCCGCCAGTTGTAACGATTTTCTGCTCATTTGTACAGAACTGTTGAAGAGCCGCTGTTTCCGCTTCTCGAAAATACGCTTCTCCTTTATCGCCAAAAATCTCAGAAATAGCTGCTCCTTCTCGTTGTTCAATATAAACATCTGTATCAATGACGGGAATTTGTAACTGATTGGCTAATAATTGACCAATGGTTGTTTTACCAGCTCCCATGAATCCCGTAATAAAAATCGTCGTCATCTCGTATCTCCCCCTACTAATATTTTTATTATATCGACTGTGTGGTCGTTAATCTATACGTTTAACAATTTGTTTGGTCGTTTGATCATAAATCACCTTTGAATAAAAATGAGAACCCTCTTTCTTCGTTCTCAAATGAATCACATATTGATCTTGACCTACTTCTGGAGAAGCCGAATAACTGACCTCTCCCTTATTCGTGACAAACACCCCTGACATCGCCACTCCTTCATCAAGCTGGGGACCCAAATACTGCAGAGTCAACAGTTCCACTACTTTTGTTTCATAGTATTCTGTTAAATTCATTGCTGTTTTTTGCTTACTTACGAAAATCTCCACACCTAAAACTGCCGTTGATGAAACAACGATAAAAAGTACTAACACATAAGGAAACAACACACCACGTTCATTGAAAATCAATCTTTTCATAACGGCTCCTCAAGCAACGAGTAAAATTGCGCCTGTTCCTCTTCTCCATTAGTAAAGACCACTTTAGCACACAGCGTTTCGTTCGCCCAATAAAATTGGATCGATTCAACCTCTTTCAGCATTATTTCATGCCCCATGCCATTGATCCGCCTCCTTACACTTTGTTGATATTGTTCAATGGAGATCTTCTGTCCTGCCTGATGATAAAAAAGCTTATCATTAGCTGGCGTCCATGATTGAGCATTATACATTTCTTTTCGTAGCTGAATAACAAATAGTTCCCACTCTGACTTTCTCCCAGGTTCTAGTTGCTCATTGACATGGTATACTGTTCCATAAATCATCGGAAACAGGGCTGCGAGCATCATAAATACCATAAGGATCAGCAAGGATTCCACTAGAGTAAAGCCTTTATTACTGCTGAATACAAAATCTCTTCCCAGACACTTCCACACACGCAGCCGCTTTAACTTCCCATGATATGTGATATTCTTCACCCTCTTCTATATAAACATGAGTAAAACTCGTCCCCTCATGAAGGCGTTTTTCTCCCTCTTCAAATAGCACTCTCATCGCTTTTTCTCTTTCCCACAACGCTTTTGACTGACCAATCATTTGCAAAAGCAAAGGCAAAATCAACATCGTCAAGATCAGCACAGCCGAAAGTGACAGCAAGCTCTCGGCTAAAGAAAAACCTTTTTCATTGTTCCTCCACATAAAATCTCCCCTTGCCAATTTGAAACACAACTTTTATATATCGATCTTTATATTTAAAAAGCATCGTACCAAAACGATTCGTATGACCATTGGGCAAAAACCAAATCTCTTGTAAAGACCCTTCCATATGTTGAATAGAATCGGGCAACTCTCTTTGAGCCAACATCTCAGAAGGAACGTTCACTGTTTTTATCCGGTAGGAATCTATTGTCATCAAAAATTGAATATTTACAATCTCTTGTTTTGATATCGCATAAGATTGAGCAAGATAAAGGTCCGCCTGCAGTTGATCCATAAATTTCTCTTTCTCCATATTGTCTAACATTTTCGGAAAGGGAATCATCGCCGCTGACAAAATGATAAGAAAGACGGATAGAACTATCAACATCTCTAACATAGAAACACCTTGTTGATTACGAATATGCTCCATCCTCTTAATTAGCAACGGTTACTTCTCCATCCGCACTAATCGTTAACTCTTTTCCATTTGGACATTTAGTTTCATTCTCTTTTAAATATCCCTTATCCACCATATCTTGAACCGTGGAAGGATATGTACTTTCCTCGATCCGAAACGCCTGCACTTGTCCTTCTACCATACGTTTAAAAGCACTACAGCCTTTATCATTAATATTTTTACTTTGCTTAGCGACGTTAGGAATAGCGATAAACAACAGCACAGAAATCACTAACAATACAATCATCATTTCAATTAGTGTGAAGCCTTGATTATTCTTGAGAATTTTTCTCATTGTGTTCCCTCCCATTTATACAGATCCGACCATTTGAAACATTGGCAACATGACGGATAAATAGATTGCGACAACGACGATACCCACAAATAGAAAAATAGATGGTTGCAAGATGGCTAGCATTTTCTTTACTCTTTTTTCAATTACGACTTCACAAAACTCACTAAAAATAAATAGCTCTTCCGCTAGTCGACCGTTCGCTTCTCCATGACGAAGAAGCTTCGCTAATTGTTTTTCAAAACAAGCAATTTGTTCAGCTGCTTCTGAAAATGAATGACCGAGTAATAAAGTGGCATTCATCTCAGCAGCAATATACTTTAAGATCGGATGCATCGTTTGCTGTTGTAAAATGAGCAACACTTCATTCACAGCAAAACCGCTTTTCAACAAATAAGATACTTCCTTGGAAAACAAACGGGTAAAAAACAATGAAAAATAAGAAGAAACAACGGGGACTTTCATTAAAAGAGAGATTCTGTTTTGTGGAGTTTGTTTTTGGTAATAGAGAAAGAGCATCGTAAAAGTGATAAAAAATAGGAAGGTAATCGTCATAATCAACGGGGGAGCCACTTGCAAAAATGCAATTAACGCAAATGTTCCTCCTTGTGGGGTAAAGCCAAGCGCAGCATAAAGCTCTTCAAAGTGAGGCATTAAAAAATGATTTAATAGAAACAACAACATAAATAACAGAAAAAGTAGAAACAATGGATATTGAAGTAATTTTGTCAATTTTTCTTTCGCTTCCTCTGTTTTTTTCCATTGGTCTCCGGCATACTTTAATGTAGCGGGAAGATGTCCGTGTTTTTCAGCAAAAAATACTTGTAGGCAAATCGTTGAGGGAAATTGAAGCAGTTGAAGAATTTCATTCAATGGGGTGCCGGCATTTAATTCTGATCGAATTAAACGGATGGATTCATGATGATTTCGATCGAAGTTCAATAATAAAAATTCCAAGGCACTACCGATGGTAAAGCCTTGCTGAAGCATTTCCCCGAGACGAAAAATAAACTCACCTTGGTACTTAGTCGCCTTCCTCTTCTTCAAATACCCAACGATGATATTCTTTTTGAGAGAGATATCCAAGGGCAATCCCCTTTCTTAATACATCTTTTAATAGCGGATATTGGTAATCTCCACCTTCTCCTTTCGCTTCCTTTAACACCTCTTGTAAATTGGTGCCACTTAAAATTTCATAAACTGTCGCTTGCTTGCGTCTATTTCCTGAACGACAATCTGGTGAGCAAACCGCACCGCATTGAGGACACGTTAAATTCACTAGTCGCTGAGCGGTCACCGCAACGAGCGTTTGCTGAATTTCATGCCACTTTAATCCAAACTCCAACAGACGAAACACGGCTCCTTTCGCATCCTTTGTATGCAACGTTGTCAAAACTAAATGACCCGTTAATGCCGCTCGTATCGCAATTCTAGCGGTTTCCTCATCGCGAATCTCCCCCACCATAATCACATCTGGGTCGTGACGCAAAATCGCTTTCAACCCTGTCGAATACGTGACGCCAGCTTTTTCATTCACTTGCACTTGAAGCCAGCGATCATTTTGCTTTTCCACAGGATCTTCTAACGTAATCACATTACGCTGATGCTGATTAGCACTATGTTGAATGAGCGAATAAAGAGTTGTCGTTTTGCCGCTCCCGGTCGGCCCAGTAAAAATGATTAAGCCGTGAGAATGAGATAACAACGCGAGTAATTTTTGAGCTGAGTTAGGAAATAGAGATAATTGAAACATATCAAGGACAGCTTGCTGAGGCAACAATCGAATGACGAGGCTTTCTTTCGAGAGGGCTGTAGGAAGAGTAGAAATGCGTAAAGAGACAACAAAGCCAGACAATTCTAACTGAAAAGAACCACTTTGAGGCTTTCGTTTCTCGCCAATGTCCATTGATGCCATAAACTTCACATGTGAAATTAATCGCTCTCCTTCTCGCAAGGAAAATTCGGTATGAGGAACTAACTGACCTGAGGAACGGAACTGAACGGCATAGCCGTGTTGACGAGGGATAAAGTGGATATCAGTAGAATCGAGGACTAAAGCTTCACTCAATATCTCTTCGACCACCTTTTCAACTATCATGCACAAATTTCACCACCTTTCACTTTGACTCACCAACTCATTTCGACAGCAATCTTTCAACTCCTTCTTTTTTCCCAAAAATTTTTTCACAAAAAAGAAAAGGAAGCATCGCGCCTTCCTTTTTTAACATAGCATCATCTTCATCTGTTGCTTGTTATTTGTTAAGCCTCTTAATACTTCAGGGTGATAACCCACAACAAGCTGATTGCCATCTGTTAATATCGGTCGTCTAAGCAGTTTCGGTTCTTTGATTAATAGTTTGACCACCCCTGATAACGGTAGCTCATTCACATCCACATTTAAATCTTTATAAGTTTGACTTCTCGTAGCCAATAATTCGTCTAATCCATCGGTCGTTAAGGAAAGTAAATGAATGAGCTCATCATACGTCGGAGTTTCTCTAAATAAATGTCTTTCTTGAAAAGTCACAGAGTGAGCGTTCAACCACTTTTTCGTTTTCCGGCATGAAGTGCAGCTGGGATACGTATAAAAAATAATGTCGGACATATTTATCCTCTCCTTTTGTATTCACTTTACTAATTAGATTATACAAATAATTTAAATCAATTATACAACAATTATACAAAAGTTGTACATATAATGAATAAAATTTTTACCAACTTTTTTTGATCACTAATGTATGACTTTTATCATTTCGTCTTGATTGATTGATGACTATAATGGAGATAATAAACAATATAGAGGTGTTTGAAATGGAACAAACATTAAAAATGACCGCCACGCTAGCCGATTCCACCAGATTTTCAATTTATCAGTACATGATCAAACATCAAAAAGAAGTGTCTGTGCAAGATATTGCTGAGCAATTTGATATTCATCCGAATGTCGCACGGTTGCATCTGTCTAAATTGGAGGACATCGAAATAGTCGATTCTTATTTGCATAAATCCGGAAAAGGCGGCAGACCAGGGAAGTTGTACAAGCCTTCCGACAAATCGGTCCAACTCTCTTTTCCACACAGAGATTTTCAACTGCTTGCGAATATTGCCTTATCGACCCTTGCCTCCATTGGTGAGCTAGGTATGACAGAAGCCAAAAAAGTCGCTTATTCCTTCGGTGAAAAAACGATTAGACAAAAGTTAAACGCACAAAAAGTATTATCAAATGAGGAAAAATTACAGCTGTTGCAGGAAATTTCCGCAATGACTGGATACATTCCGGAAGTGAAGGAAAAGGAGGATGGTCTGCATATTCATTTCACACTATACAACTGTCCTTTTAAAGAGGCTATAGAACAACAAAGTGAACTTACCTGTCAAATACATATTGCCTTTTTAGAGGGCGCCTTTGACAGTTTATTTGAACAATTATCATTCCAACAAACAGCCAGCATGACAGAAGGGTGTAAAGATTGCACTTACCATGTAATCGTTACAAAGTAACTGAAAGAAACGTTTACAACTGCATGATTGTTCCATTATAATAAGATATTGATGGAGAGTTGTATAAAGGAGGGGATACATAGTGGATCGGATGTTTCGTGTTTTAGCATTTTGGACAGGAATCTTTTCAGTAATGTTTTATCTTGGCCATATGAATATCACTGCTCTAATCTTCTTAGGTCAAACGGGGTTTTTCTTATTATTGAGCTATTTAAAATTAACTGAAAGAATGTATATTTATGTGTTTGCAGGATACTTAACTGTATTCTTCGCAGGGTTCACGTACTGGACTACGTTTATGGTAACTCCAGGAGCCGGGCATTAATTGATCAAAAAAACCAGCCTACTTCTCAGCGGCTGGTTTTTTTCTGTTAGAAGCCATTTAGAAAAGGATTGCTTTCCATTTCTTCTACAATGCTTGTTGCTGGTCCATGTCCAGGTAGAACAATCGTTTCTTCAGGAAGAGATAGAAGATGACGATGAATGCTAGCAATTAATTGATCATGATTTCCTTTAGGGAGATCTGTTCGTCCAATGCTCCCCCGAAAAAGAACGTCCCCTGAAAAAACCGCACGACCTTGTTCATAATAATAAGAAACACTTCCCGGAGAATGACCCGGCGTGTGAAATAATTTAAAATGAAAATTTCCAATCTTAATTTCCTCTTCATTCGTCAAAATTCGATCGGCACGGTTAGCATGAACGATTCCCATGCGGAAGAATTCCGAACCATTTAACGTAGGGTTCGTTAACCAATCTTTTTCCTCAGCGTGGAGATAGACCGGAATATTAAATGCATTTCGAACATCATCCACAGCCCCAATATGATCAAAATGAGCATGAGTTAATAAAATAGCTAACGGTGAGAGTTCATTGGCGTTTAACCATTCCACCAACCGATCTCCCTCTGCTCCTGGATCAAAAATAATACATTCATTTTCGCTATTTGAAAGTACATAGCAATTCGTCTTCAATGTCCCTAACGGCAATTGTGCCCAATTCATATTTTCAGCACACCTTTCTACTGGAATACTTTTATCGTACCAGTCATTCATGTCTATTTAAAGAACTATCATATTGCACCTCGACAAACGTTGAAAAAAAATATAAAATAATGGTGTGTATGTACTTGTTTTACATAGTTATTATAAACTCTGTAGATATTAAGTAGAACGAGAAAGGGGTTTGGGCAATGAACGGCTTAATTATTATTTTCGGTCTTGTTGCAATTCTTGCCGTATTCAGTTCATTGGGCGCTTTAAAAAACAAAAATTTGCTAGGTGTTATTTTTGGCCTTGGAACTGTTGGTGTGTTCGGATGGTTTACAATCATGACCTTCATTCATTCCGGCTATCCTGGAGGGCACTAAAACCCTAAAAAGGATGATTGGATCGCCAAAGAGCTGTCTTAATAAAGCGCTTGCTTTTTCTGATACAGGAATAGCTGACCGCTTTAGAGACAGCTCTTTTCTCGTTTATCCTAATAAAGCTGCTACACAAATACTTCTTGTTGCCTCATAAATAGTGGCTAATTGCGTGAGCGGCAACGGATTACAGCCCTTTCCGAGCTCGATTGTAAACCCCGGTTGTTCATACTCTTGAATAAACCAATCTTTAAACCCCGCATGACTATCGATGAAACGAACTGCTTCATAGCCACTAACTCTCTCAAACCGCTTAGCTAGCCGTTTCGACTCTTCTGGCTCTTTATCGTTATATCCCCAATAAAACTCTGCCCCTTGTGTATGAAAGGCAAGAAGACGGTCAAATTGCTCTCTTATTTGCAGTTCAGCCATGACAATAGCTTCTGGTTCACTTAGCGGGCGATCTCCTGGATAATCGCGTGGGGCGGGCGATTTAGGTAATTTTCTTTCTTTTTCAATTTCCCAACCGACGGGATACTGATTATTTAAATCTACTCCACGAATATTCGCTTTCCATCCTGAAAATTGTGTAGACCCACTATTGATCGCTAACACCTGTTTTTCATTTCTTGTTGAAGGCCCGTTAATCACCAACTCCACTCCATCAGGGTTAACCATAGGAACAATTGACAAACTATTTTCACTAAATAAAAACGGAGACGAGACCCCTTCTATATCATCGCCTTTTGCAATCGCTGCTGCATATTCTTTAACAAAGGAAAGTAATGCAGAAGAAGTAATCCATTCATTGGCATGAAATGACCCGTTAAAATGAACTTTTCTCTTTCCCTCTCCAATCTTGATTTCCCATATTGGTCGTCGCTCTACACTCTTTCCAATCTCATATACACGAATAAATGAATAATCCCCCTTTAATTTACTGATATCTGTTAATAGCTGCTGAAAATCATAAGGCCGAAAGCATAAAAAAGACATAAAATCCCCCCTTATAAAAAACCTAATCTTCTTAATATATGCAGCATAACCTGTCCACTTTTTCAAACACAAAAAAAGAAAAGCTCACCATAATAGGCAAGCTTTCCTTCGCATTATTGAGCAGGTTTCTTAGCAGAATTCGGATCATAGAAACGAAGCAAATCGCCATAAATAATCCGATCTGAATAATTCAGTTCCGTTGAAGCCTTATCCATAGCTGGTTCG
This sequence comes from Bacillus sp. FJAT-42315, assembly GCF_002797375.1. Classification (GTDB taxonomy): domain Bacteria; phylum Bacillota; class Bacilli; order Bacillales; family Domibacillaceae; genus Bacillus_CE. The sequence goes on along the minus strand of NZ_KZ454941.1, from coordinate 1,540,538 downwards.
CAATATTTTTTCTCTGTTGGTTGTTCCGTCGTTTTATCCCAACATTTATTATCTGCATACACGTAATCTTTCGTAACAAAGCGTCCATCACGGAAGACGGCTAAATTTTCATGATCAGGAGACAACAAATCTTGTCCAAGTTGCAAATCATCTTTTGTATTAATGCCAAGTAAATGAAGCAATGTCGGTCGAACATCAACTTGACCTCCAACGCTGTCAATCACTCTTCCTTTAACACCTGGTACATGAATCATAAATGGAACTTTTTGCAACTGAGTAGAAACAAATGGTGTCACTTCTTTACCTAAGTATTCACTCATCGCTTCATCATGGTTCTCGGAAATACCGTAGTGATCTCCATAAAGGACAATCACTGAGTTTTCGTACAATCCTGATGCTTTCAGTTGCTCAACAAAACGTTTTAACGATTCATCTGTATAACGAACCGTCACAAAATAACGATTCACTGTTCCATCTTTAGATGTAAATTCATCAATGAACTTATCTTCCTCATCATAATAAAACGGATGATGATTCGTTAACGTAATCATTTTCGAATAGAAAGGTTGTGACATTTCTTTCATATGCTCAACCGATTGTTCAAAGAACGGAATATCCTTCATACCCCAGTTTACGCTGTTGTCTTCATTGACATCATAATCTCCTAATTCATAAAAGCGCTCATAACCTAGAGATTTGTACATGATATCCCGATTCCAGAAACTTTTATTATTGGCATGCATCGCGTTTGTGTAATATCCATTTTCACTTAACTTTTGAGCCATCGAGTTGTATTTGTTTCCTGAATGAGTGAAGAACACCGCACCACGGCTCAATGGGTACAAGGAGTTTTCCACTAGAAATTCACCATCAGATGTTTTTCCTTGTCCAGTTTGGTGATAGAAATTATTAAAATATAAGCTTTCTTTAGCAAACTGGTTCATGAACGGAGTAATTTCTTGACCATTCACTGTATTATTCATGACAAACTCTTGCGTGGATTCTACCGATACAAGAATCACATTCTTTCCTTTAGCCACACCAAACAAGTCATCATTCGGCTTAGCATAATTCGCATCGGAATAGTTTTCAATATCCGCTAGTTCACTACCATCAGCAAGCGCACGCTGAGCCGATGATTTTGACTGCAACATCACATCGTAAATATGATAATTAAATGTCCCGATATTTTTAACAAGCATTTCTCTATCAAATGTTCTTGTTAAAAGCTGTGGACGTTCAATTTCAGACAAACCTAAGTTTAAAAATAACATCGCTAACGCCGTTAAAAAGAAGGCGCGTCGATTCGTCTTTGTCATCGAACGAAATGCAATAAATTTCGGTTTCACTTTTAAAATGACCGCTAACACAATTAAGTCTGCAAAGTAGAAAATATCGTACCATTTAAACTCTTCCGTTACACTGTTGCCAAGGTCAGCAAAGTTGCTCGTTTGGAACAATAACGGCAACGTAATAAAGTCATTAAAAAAGCGATAGAATACTACATTCGCATAAAGTAAGATTGTTAAGAACAAGCTCGTAATCATTACATAACGATTTCTCGCCTTATCGCTTTTAAACAATAAACTTACTCCAAGCGCGAGCATAATAAAGCTCAATGGGTTAATAAATAAAATAATCTCTTGTAAAGTGTTTTCAATATCCATATGGAAGCTTGTTTTATAAGTAAAATACGTCTTCAACCACAAGAACAAAACAGCAACAGCAATTAACGTGACATTGTTGCGTAAGGTTCCTTTCATTAAATACCCTCCTTAGTACAGCCCTCACAGCTTACACTACTTGCTTTATTTAGCAATTGTAAAAACATCATAGATAATCTTAATACTTTTTTTACAAAAAAGCAAACAAGATAAAACAGAGATTTTGTAGAATAGTAGTTTACGCTATAAAAAACAAAGATAAAAAAACTCTATTCACAGGAAAATAGAGTTTTTTATCTTTAAGTTTTTCGTGCCAATCTTCAAACAAGATCGTTATTTTGTTTAATTAACCAAGCCGCTCCAATAACACCTGCTTCATTCCCAAGAGTAGCCAAGTCAATACGGGTTGAATTCCGAACAGGGGTAAACGCAAACTCGTTAAATTTTCTTCTGACCGCTTGTAACAATGGCTCTCCTGCTTTGGATACTCCACCCCCGATTACAATAACATCAGGGTTTAATGTGTTACCAAGATGAGACAACGCTAATCCAAGATAGGAACTACATCGATCAACTGCAAACGTAGCAATTTCATCTCCCATCTTTGCGGCCTCAAACACATCCTTTGCGCTAAAACTTTGTTTCGTTCTTAAAAGAGACGCTTTAGATGTCGCCTCTAGCTGCTGTGAAGCTAATCGAACAACACCCGTTGCAGAAGCCACCGTTTCTAAACAGCCGCTTTTTTCACAGTTACATATAAACCCATTCTCTGTCATCACCGTCATATGACCAATTTCTCCGGCAGCTCCGTATGCTCCACGAACAATTTGGCCGTTTGCGATCACTCCACCACCGACACCTGTTCCTAGCGTGACACACACCAAGTTTTTCGCTCCACCACCAGCACCTTTCCACATTTCTCCGAGTGCTGCACAGTTGGCATCATTTTCTACCCTAACAGGAAGGCCAAGCTCTTGTTCAAGAAGGGCCTTTAAAGGATAGTCGTTTTCCCAACCTAAATTAACGGCTGTATACATTACTCCTGTTTCGGAAAAAGGGCCCGGTGCACCTACGCCTACGCCGAGAAGTTGGTCCTTTGATATCGACAACTCTAATAGTTTCTTCTTTATTTCCTGGGCAATGTTGGTGATGATTCGTTTCCCATGATCCGAAACGTCTGTCGGTACTTGCCAACTAACTACAATGTCTCCGTGCATGTTAATAAACGCTATTTTCGTCATCGTTCCGCCAAGATCAACAGCAGCAATTAATGAAGTCCTCACATCGTTCACCTGTTCTTTACTTTATCTTTTTCTTTTTGAATCTCATGTCGCAACAACAGTAACGCCATCTGAAATTCTCTTGGTTCAACGAGTTGCGACTGATTTAACTCCTTTAACTCCGCTTCCATTAACTCTAAATCAGCCACCCGATCTCCTACATAAACAAACACACCAAATCTTTTTAATAACTGTTGAACATCCCAGATTGTATTCATTGACACCAACCCTTTAAACTAAATTTTCAACATCCATTAGTTAAAACCTATATATAGGGCACTAGCCGTTAGGATGATCGTCCCTACTAGAAAACCCAGTTGTCTACCGATCCGATTCTTTTTCGGTAGCTGAAGGATACCTGTTGCTAAAAATCCGCCAATTAAACCACCGATATGACCAGCATTATCAATTCCAGGCATCGTAAATCCAAACACTAAGTTAATCAGGATGATAAAGATAATATTCATCCCCATCGTACGAACAAACTGTCTAGGATACACCGTACCAAAGTATAACAACGCGCCGAAACAACCAAATATCGCGCCGCTTGCACCAGCTGATAAAGAATCATTCATTAAAAAACTCGCCAATGTTCCCGTAAAACCCGCAAACAAATAAATCAATAAAAAGCGAAGCCGACCAAAAATCTTTTCTACCGCTGTCCCTAATAAATAAAGAGCCGCTGTATTCATCAATAAATGTAAAAAGCCTATATGTAAAAACATCGGTGTAAAAAAGCGCCACCATTCTCCTTCGAGAATCAGTGGATTAAACTTCGCACCAAAACGAATGAGATTAGCTGAATTGGTACTCCCTCCACTTAACTCCATCAAAATGAAAACAAGGACTTGTACACCAATAAATAAAAAAGAAAAAAACGGAGTAGCATAATTAAACAACTTTTGGTCTTCTTCCGTTTTCTTCACAGAATAACTCAAAACCGCTCTTTGATACGCATATCCTTCCTCATCGGAGCAGCTATCAAAAAAAGAAGGAACGATTGCCTCTTGAAACAGCCCATTCAGTTGATCTACTGTTTCCTTATGACGCTCTCGACTGAATAAAATCGATGTCACTTTTGTTTTCTGTCCTTTTGGATAATAAAACGGTTCGTTCGTATAGCGTTCGTAATCATCGATCGGGGAATGAGAAGATATGTAAATATTAACCATATTTAACTGACGCTTTCCCAATTGCTTACGAATTCCTTCACCTATCGCAGACACACGTTCAATATCTTTACGAAGACGATTCGACCAATCGACATCTGCACGGACTAATCGAATCACTTGAGCAGATTTATTCGTTATGTGCTCAAGTAGCATCTCCTGTCGATTGTCAACCATAGTCATGATTTGGTAATCTCTTTCCACAACAAAGAAATAAGCAAGTTTCCAAAAAAGATTATTTTCATTAGATCCCATCTCATCACTGCCTTTGGTTCATTTTGTTACTCTCTTACTATAACGAAAGAGAAAAGCCGCTGTAAAGCTTAGGCTATCTAGTCCCTTATTTTATTTAGAAAAACAAGTATAGATCTCTTTTTCTGTAATAAGCTGTTGGACCGGTAAATCGTATGTTTCTGTCGGAACTTCTGTTAACAATTGCTGCGAAAATAAGAGAGCGACTGTTTTACCTTCAAAATGTTCGAGAAATCGGTCAAAATATCCTCCGCCAAAGCCAAGACGATACCCTTTTTTATCAAAAGCAAGGCCGGGAACAATTAATAGATCGATCGTCTTCGCATCTACCTGATTCGTCTGAGTGGGATCAGGCTCATATAAGCCCGAATACACCATTTCAAGCTCACAAAATGAAGTCAAGTGATAGTACATCATACTCCTATCAATTGGATCGCATTTCGGAACAACGATGTTTTTCCCCTCTTCCCAACCTCTAGTAATCAAAGCCCAAGTATCCACTTCAGGCACCCGAGAAACAGTAATCGCAATTGTCTCGGCGCTTTGCCATAACGGTAATGAGCCCAATTGTCGAGCAATTTGAAAAGAGTATTGCTCATACTCAAGCTTACTCATATTTGCTAGTACTTCTTTCATGCTTTTCCGTAACAGCTGCTTATTCACCTGTAACACTCTCCCTGACTTTTTTATATAAAAAAAACAGCAGGAAAAGGATCCTGCTGCTTACTTTGTTTCACGATGGGCAGTAACACGCTTTTCTCTTGAACAATATTTTTTCAGTTCAAGACGATCAGGGTTGTTACGTTTGTTTTTCTTAGAAATATAGTTACGATCACCGCACTCAGTGCAAGCTAAAGTGATATTTACGCGCATCTTTTTCCCTCCAAACTTTACAATACATCATTTGTATCTTCTTTACGACTTTTCTATAATATCACTTTTTTTTTGTAAATGCTAGTCTGATTTTTATTGTTCTCTCGTTTTAATAGCCCATTGTCTATTATTTTTATTTGTCCAGCTAGCTGAAAGAGTATTCCTGAAATGAAAACGCTTTAAAAACTGTGTGGAATAATGAGTAATTTGAGCAACTGATGGTGTTGGAGTGGAGACTATTCCCGAAATTCCACTTTTCAATCTTTTTTCGGCTAACCAATGCTGATAAACATTTCCAATATCTTGCCAATAGGCTTCTGAGCGATACACAAAAACTCTCTCACAGTCTTTTAAAATCACAGGGAAAAGATCTTTCGCAAAATCCACTTTCCCACTAAAATGATAGCGCTCCAAAACCTCTGGTTCAATAATGTAAATGCCTGTATTCACGACATGACTAAACACTTGTTCTTTCTCCGGCTTTTCGAGGAAGGACAATAATCGCCCTTCCTCATTAGTTAAACAAATCCCGAACTCTTCCGGCCTTTCTACTTCCACAGCGACTAAAGTGAGAAGCGCTTGTTTCGACCGATGGAATCGGATCGCTTCTTCCAGTGAGATATTCGTCAATGCATCTCCACTCAAAACAACAAACGTTTCCTTAAAACGGTCTGCATGTTGAAAAAGGCTCCCTGCTGTTCCAAGCGGATCTTTCTCTTCAATATAAGTAACGTTCACACCAAAACGAGAGCCATCTCCAATATGCTGCTTAATACTTTCCTTTTTGTAACAGACGGTGAGGGTCAAATCGGTAATCCCCTGCTTTTTGAAAAGTTCTAAGTTGTATTCTAACAGAGGCTTATTTAGTAGTGGCACCATCGGCTTTGGTGACCAATCCGTTAAAGGCTTTAGCCTTTCTCCTCTACCTCCTGCTAAAATAACTCCTTTCATGCGCGCACACCTTCCATCTTTAAATTTACTATGGCCTGGTCATACACTTGCTTCGTCTGTACACTAACCTTTTCCCAATTATAAACCGTTTTCGCTAAATCATAGCCATTGATTCTCATACGTTCCGCTAACTCTCGATCCTGTAAAAGCCGTTCTAATTGTAGCTGGAGACTTTGTTGATCTCCAGGAGTAAATAGCAATCCCGTCTCTTCATGTCGTACAAACGATTTTAATCCACCTGTACTCGAAGCTATCACTGGCTTTTGAGCTGCCATCGCTTCTAAAGCAACAATACCAAACGGTTCATAAAGACTTGGAAAAACGGCTAACTCACATCCTGTAAATAGCTGCCATCTTTCTTCATCCGTCACAAACCCAATGAATTGAACAACATTCGCTAAATTCCGTTCTTCCACTTCTTTTCGAAAATGGTTCAATAATGGTCCCTTACCTGCAATGATAAACTGAATATTGCGCTTTTTCAATATCTTATCAGCTACTTCAATTAATAAATGAAAGCCTTTTTCCTTTACCATTCGCCCAATGGAAAAAACGTAAGGAGATTGGCTTGCCCTCATCACCATGCCTTTTGGCTCACTTACAAACACGCCATTAGGGATGATGAATATTGGTTTAGACATCTCTAAATAATATGTTTGAACCTCTTCTTTCATCGGCTGACTACAAACAATTAAACAATCAGATTGATTAAATAACTGCTTTTCTATTCCACTAATTTCCAATTGCATATTAGTAAAGTCTCCTTGATTACGACCATATTCTGTCGCGTGAACGGTCGTCACTAAAGGGAGCCGAAAATAATCTTTACAAGCAAGAGCCGCGTGGCTGACAAGCCAATCGTGAGCATGAAGTAGTTGGATTCTTTTTTCTCCAATTAACTCCACTGCCTTCCGAAACATGCACGCATTTAAGTCAGCTACCCATTTTAAAAAATCGGATTCACCACCATGCAATGGCCCAGTACGAAAAACATGAACCCCTTCGTGACATTCATAATGAGGCGCATCTGGAGTGGCAGCCGTAATCACATAAATATCAAGGCCTTGTTTCACAAGCGAAACCGACAAGTCATGTACATGTCGAGATAAGCCTCCAACTATTCTAGGGGGATACTCCCAAGTAAATAAGAGTACTCCCTTTTTCTCTACTGTTAAATGATGACTTTCATCTATTTTTGTTTGAAAAGGCTCGCTTGTTTCCAACAACAAGCGCTCATATCGCTGTTGGATAAAATCATAATCACAAAGATCCTGACAAATTCCTTCATATATATAGTCAAATGCATGATAGTAGTTGGTAAGTTCCTCCTCACAAGCCTCGTGAGCAATTGCATATAAATAATACACCCACTCTTGTATAAGCGCTTGTAGCAAAAATTTTTCATCTTGAGGCAAACGTTTCTCTACTCTAGCAATCTTTCGTTCCATTTCAGAAGCTAGCATGAAACGCTCGATTGCATGATCATTCAACAAAGGGCGTTGATTAACATGTAAATAGCTAAATGGAACATGAACGAGTTTTTCTTCAGCTACACTCTCTTCTAAACATCCTGGTTGTGTATGTTTCAATAACTTGCGAAGGAAAGCAAGGGGAGACTGTGGCAATGAAAGGTAGACCGGTATTTTCCCTATTTCCCATGGGCTCTCACAGTCAATAGCACGAATCGGTTGAACTTCAACTCCGTAGGCAGTCGTATACATATATTTCTCCGCTCCCTCCATTTGAGGAAGGGCTTCATCATCAAGAAATATGTACGTGATCCCAAATTGTTTTAACAACAAATCCATTCCTGAAGTATATGCACATTGAGGTAGCCATAGACCATTGGGTGTGCATTGAAAACAGGCTTGCCAAATTTGAATAGTTTGCTGTAACTGATAGCGGATCGCCTCTGGAGTTTGCAAAAACGTTAAAGGAAAATTACTCATCGTTGTCGGATAGACTGTTAAACGGCCACATTTCATATAATAGTTAAATGCTTCTAACAATTCGCCACGCCACTCTATCCAATGCTCAAATAATAATGAGGCCTCTTCATCATCCACACGAGAAAAATAATGCTCTACAGCTGATTTAAAGCTAGATGTTTGAAACCATTTGATCATTAGCGGATTAAAAACAACGCTAATATGTGCATCGACAGGTAGCTTTTTCAATAAATCTACTAATCCTAAATACTCTTCAAGCACTTCTTGAAGATAGAGCAACGTTCCTTCTTGATTGAATAAAAGGAACGGACGAAAAGGGACGGACGGCTGTAAAATAACAAGAGGTCTTTGTTCACTCATGCTCTTCCTCCAATGAACGTTCATAATAGGAATACGTGCTTATATGCTCTACCCAAAGCGGTTGTGCCAATTCATCATTTCGGTAGCTTTCTAGTGTTGAGTACAGCGTCCATTGCTGATTAGCCTGTTCATAAGGGGTGTGGATCGGATTTGAGCGAAGAAGCGGAAAGAAATCTTGGTGTTGGGTCAACCATCCAATCTCACATACATAGGAACGATTTCTTTGCAGACCTTTCACAAACCAATAATTGCTGTTTGTCGGCACTTTAAAGCTATACATATGGTGAGCATTGTTTCCATTGAACATAATGTCTGATACATCGTACAGTCTTAAGTCATAAGCTGATTGATTCATAGATAGTTGAAAAATATTCTGGATCGCTTGGATATACCACTCCTCCAAGGTCCATTGACAAACGAATCGGTTAGGTGAAGTAAGCATAAGAGCGAGGCTCCCAGCTGTAAAACCTTCTATCTTTTCATCTTTAGATGAGAACAGAAAAGGCTCTTCCTCTAACGGAGCTTTTTGTTTTTGGAACTTTTCCCATTGATAACGAACCTTGCCAACAGAAATCCCTAATATATCAGCAATACTTTGTATCGATTTCCCTTCATTTTTTAACCTAATAATTTCCGCTTGCAACATTCTCACCCTATTCAGCATCATTTTCATTCTTCTTCTCATCGTAACATTGTCCGATAGGATCGACAATGTACACTATTGTCGCAATATGACTATTTTTACCTAATGAAGCTAGTAGAAACTAACTAAATATGATATAAATAACATGAGCAATCAAACATTGAGGTGACGATATAAATGGACGGATTAATAATCGGTCTTGCTGCTGCTGCAATCGGCTTTTTCCTTCTCTCCCTTTTTCAAAAAGATCGCTATAAACAGCTTTCTAAAGAGATGGAAGAGCTTTCTATGCAGCAATTGCAAGAAAACTATCAACTAAAACAAAAAATAAAAATATTAGAAGAGGAGCTTTTTTTAGATGACTCTCTCAAATTAAATCCAGACATGTATACTGAACAAACAAATATTAGTGCCATCATAAAAAATCAAGTGATTGCCTTGTATTATCAAGGAGTTAGTATCGACGCTATTGCCAGACAATCGTCTCTGTCGACAAAACAGGTCCAACAACTACTGAAACCGTATATGAACCAAAAGGAGTGACGGCATGAATAAACAAACGACAAGAGCTTTCGCAGCGGGACTATTCACTGCTTCACTAGCATTATTGTTCTATTCCCAAACGACATCTCCTCTTGAAACAACAGATAAGGAGATTATTGACAAACTAGAAAAGAAAGATTATGTTGTTTTATCAAAAGAGGAATATAATCAACAGCAGAAAACCGTCGACCAACTTCAAAAAAAAGTTGATAATCTTTCTAAAGCTAAGGAAAACAGCGATCAACTTCAGAAAAAGCCGGATGACCTTTCTAAAACTAACGAAGCAAAAGAAAAAACAGTACCCAATGAAAAAAGCAACGAGCCCTATTATACGTTACAAATTACTCCTGGCATGCCCTCTTCAGACATTGGTGAGACCCTTGAAAAAGCAGGGATCATTAAAAGCGCAGAAGAGTTCAATAGCTTCCTCACTAAAAATGACTACGCTAGAAAAATTCAAGTCGGTGAATATAAACTTTACTCGTCCATGACAATGAAGCAAATAGCTATTGTCTTAACGACTAAATAAAGTAAAGCTTTAATAAAAAAGGTTAGCAGACCAATGACTGCTAACCTTTTTTCATGCTTATCCGAATCTTCCTGAAATATAATCTTCCGTACGAGCGTCTTGAGGACTATTAAAAATAATCTCTGTATCGCTAAACTCGATGACTTCACCACTTAAGAAGAATGCGGTTTTGTCAGAAATACGAGCAGCCTGTTGCATATTGTGCGTCACAATAATAATGGAGTATCGCTCTTTTAATTCTTGGATTAATTCCTCTACTTTTAATGTTGACACTGGGTCAAGAGCTGAAGTCGGCTCATCCATTAAAATAACATCTGGTTCTAGTGCTAAACAACGCGCGATACATAAACGTTGCTGCTGACCTCCAGATAACCCGTAAGCTGGATCATGAAGGCGATCTTTTACCTCATCCCATAAAGCAGCTCCACGTAAACTTTTCTCAACCGTTTCACTAACGATTTTCTTATCTGTGATACCATGAATACGCAAGCCGAAAGCGACATTTTCATAAATTGATTTCGGAAATGGGTTTGGTTTTTGGAATACCATTCCTACTCTCGTACGTAGCTCTTCTACAAGAAAATCTTTGTTAAAGATGTCACGTCCACGATATTCAATAACCCCAGTAGTTTTCACACCTGGCACAAGGTCAATCATTCGATTAAGCGTTTTAATATACGTTGATTTCCCACAACCAGAAGGTCCGATAATCGCTGTAACTTCTTTCTCATTAATGTCTAAATTAATATTTTTCAAGGCATGATGATCACCATACCAAAGATTACAATTTTTCGTACTGTACACAGCTTTGCTTTCGTTAGCTGCTTTCTGTTTACCTTTCACTACCTCTAGTGCCATTGATTTTCCCTCCAATTAGTTTTGCTTCAGTATGAGTTAATATCTTTGTTGATAACGATTTCGAATCCAAACAGCGACAGAATTCATCAAGATCAAAATGATAAGAAGAATGATAATACCAGCTGCAGCTAATAAATGGAATTCCTCTTGTGGTCTACTCGTCCAGTTATAAATTTGCATCGGTAAAGCTGTAAACTGGTCAAAAACAGACATAGGTAAAAAGGCAACAAATGTCGGAATCCCAATAACTACAAGCGGAGCTGTTTCTCCGATCGCTCTTGAAAAGGATAAGATACTTCCCGTTAAGATACCCGGAAGAGCTGATGGAAGAACCACTCGTAAAATCGTTTGCCACTTTGTAGCCCCAAGCCCAAAGGACGCTTCTTTCAACTCGTTTGGTACTGCCCGAATCGCCTCTTGTGAAGCAACAATAATTACTGGTAGAATCAACAAACTCATTGTGAATCCTGCGGCTAATATACTGTTGCCAAGGAAAAACATACGGACAAAAATCGTTAATCCTAATAAACCGAAAACAACAGATGGTACACCAGCAAGATTGGAAATGTTCATTTGAATCCATTTAGTCATTCGATTCTTCTTCGCATATTCCTCAAGATAAATAGCGGCACCTACACCTAACAAAGTAGAAACAGGAACAACGACCGCCATCATCCAAAGTGTTCCGACCAACGCTGCTTTAATTCCAGCTTGTTCTGGGCGCCTCGAAGCGAAATTCGTCATGAAATCCCATGATAGATGAGCAGCTCCTTGTGAGAAAATTCGAACAAGAAGAACGACTAAAATGATGGATGTAAAAACTGTTGCTGCAAAGAAAATTCCTTTATACAAGTTATTCTTCATAAGACGTGTAGGAATATTTCCTACCATTTCATCTGTATTAATCCCTTTTTGGACGTTTTGCATTTAATATTCCTCCCTAAAACGCTTAGAGATGCGCTGAGCTAAAACATTCATAGCCAATGTAAAAATAAATAAAGTAAAACCGACAGCATAAATACTGTAATAAATCGTTGTACCAAATCCTGCATCACCTGTGCTTACTTGAACAATGTAAGATGTCATTGTTTGTAAAGAAGCTGTCAAATCTAGTGAAGCAGTAGGAGTAGATCCTCCTGCGATGGTTACGATCATCGTTTCACCGATGGCACGAGAAATGGCTAATACAATGGAAGCAAGAATCCCTGATAAAGCAGCTGGCATTGCTACTCTCCAAGTTGTTTCCCACTTCGTTGCTCCAAGCGCTAAAGATCCTTGACGTACAGCTTGAGGAACAGATGAAAGGGCATCTTCTGAAAGAGATACAATCATCGGAATAATCATAATCCCTACAACAATCCCTGGACTAATTGCATTAAACATTTCCACTGAAGGGAAAATAGATCGCAATAAAGGAGTGACAAATGTTAGGGCAAAGAAACCATAAACAATGGTAGGTACACCTGCTAACACCTCTAAAACTGGCTTCATGATTTTTCTAACTGTGTCTGAAGCATACTCACTTAAATAAATAGCTACACCTAAACCAATCGGTACCGCTGTTAATGAAGCGATAGCTGTGATTTTTAGCGTTCCGATTACCAATGGCAAAATACCATATGTGGCTTCCGATTCAGAGAATGGATACCATTCTTTTGCAGTAAAGAACTCAACTAACGAAATGTCACGAAAAAAAGTAAATGTCTCAAAAATCAATGTAAATACAATACCAATAGTTGTTAATACAGATACAGCAGCCATAATAAATAGTACGACTGGAATAATCTTTTCACTTCTGTTCAAAAAACCGCTGTTATATTTTTTCTCAAGCAATTCTTGAACTGGGCTCATTTTCTTCTCGACTGTTTTCAAAATGAATACTCCCTTCAACCCCATAATAAGGTGGAAAGCGGAGTCGCTTTCCACCTTACGGAATAATAATCCTCTATCCGCTTAAAAAATTATTTCTTTAATCCTTCTAATGTTTCTAATGCTTTTGTATATTTTTCCTCTGGAAGCTTCACGTAACCAACTTCTTCTGATAATGCACCTGCATTTTCAAGAGTAAATTTCACGTAGTTATATACCGCTTCATCTTCCGCTACAGCTTTGTTAGATACATATGTGTATAGTGGACGAGATAATGGCGCATATTCTCCACTTTCAATTGTTTCGTTTGTCGGTTCAACCGCACCTTTACCGCCATCAACTGGAACCACTTTTAAGTTATCTTTATTTTCTAAGTAGTATGCATAACCGAAGTAACCAATCGCATTTTTATCGCCTGTTACACCTTGTACAAGTACGTTGTCATCTTCAGACAAAGTAGCTGCTTTATCGATTTGCTGTTCTTCTAAGATGACTTCATCAAAGTAATCAAATGTACCAGAATCTGTACCAGGAGAGTATAATTTGATTTCTTCTTCTGGCCATCCTTCACGGATATCAGACCATTTCTTCGCTTTGCCAGTATCTACCCACATTTTTTGTAATTCTTCGATTGTTAGGTGATCTACCCAGTCATTATCCTTGTTCACTACTATTGAAAGACCGTCAAACGCAAGCTCGAATTCAGTGAAATCAATTTTCTTCTCTTCTAAAGACGCTTTCTCTTCATCTTTAATTGGACGAGAAGCATTACTTAATTGAGTTTCTCCTGCGATAAATTTTTCAAATCCGCCGCCAGTTCCAGAGAAACCAACAGTTACTTTTACATCAGGTTGCTCCATCATAAACTCTTCAGATACAGCTTCCATGATTGGATAAACAGTAGAAGATCCGTCAACTTGAACGTTACCTTGTAGCTGCTTATCTGTTTCGCCCGCTTGCTCAGTGTTTTCTTTCTTTGGCTCTTCTCCACCTGTGCCGCCACTGTTACATGCACCTAATACTAAAGCAGATCCAAGCATAGCAGATACAGCAAGAACTTTTACTGGTTTCATTTCTAATTTCCCCCTAAAAAATGTTTGTTTTTGTTTTTTGCTACAGTACACAGATTAACGAAGGAGTATTAATTCCGTTTTAACGTAATGTTAAGCTTTTGTAAATGATCCGCTTTTCATACAAAAAAACACCCGATTTTTCCTAAAATCGGGTGTTTTTGCTATTCTTCTTCTGTATTTTTCTTATCATTTTTCAACTGTATATCTTGTTCAACGACCACATCAGCTGTTTCGTTCTTCATTCTTTCTGCTTTCAATTCGAAATATTTATCAAGAATTCTTCTACCAATCACATTATTGATCGAAGACTTTCCTTTCCCTTCATATACCCAAGGAACGACCACTGAAAAAGCGACTTCCGGGTTATCATAAGGGGCATAACCAGCAAGCGTTACATTCCATGTCATTGGCAGTTGTTGACCATTTTTTATAAATTGTTCACCTTTTGGACCATCATATACTCCTTCAGCTGTCCCTGTTTTTCCAGCAGGATTATATGGGGCAGAGGCAAAATACTTCTTCGCTGTTCCTTGTGATCCACTCATCACCATTCGAAAACCTTGTTGTACACGTTCGATCTCATTAGAAGTGACATCAAGTCGATTTAATACTTCCGGTTGAATTTCCTTCACAACTGAACCAATTTTATTTGTTTCCTTCGCTGGTTCACGAATTTCTTTCACAATATGCGACCGCATCCGGTAGCCACCATTCGCAATCGTAGCGGCATATTGCGCTAACTGTAGCGGTGTATACGTATCAAATTGTCCGATGGAGAAATCAAGTATTTTTCCAGGCTCAGAAAGGTTGATTTTCCCTTGAAATCCGACTTGCTCATTTGGTAAATCAATTCCCGTAGGCACACCGAGACCGAATTGACCAAAATGGCGTCGCATCGTTGTAAAGCCATCTTCTAAATTAAGTTTCAAACTCGAATTGGGAATATATTTACCTCCAGCAATTTCCATCGCTGTTTTAAACATGTAAACGTTAGAAGATTTCATTAATGCAGATTTTTCGTCCATCCATATTTTTCCGCCATTTCGGTTAAACCAGGAGCTTTTCTTAGGTGTAGATTTCATGATTAACGGTTCATCAGCAATAGGCTGACCTGGTTCGTTCACACCAGTCATAAACCCTGTTAACACCGTTGCCCCCTTCACAGCCGACCCCATCGCATAAGAAGTCGTCATATTACCAAGCGCAAAATCAAGCATTTCCGTCTTGCCATTATTCGTTTCAATTTTCTTTCCAGACATCGCAAGGATTTCTCCTGTATTAGGGTCCATCATCGTCACAAATGCGCGATCAAGAAAGTGGCGACCATAGCCCGCTTTCTCTCTTCTTAATTCTTCTTCAACAATTTGATCGACTGCTTGTTGCAGCTCCATATCGATCGTTAATATTAAGTCATTTCCACGTTGACCTTCACGAATAACTTCAGAATCCAATATATTTCCAGACTTATCGGTAATATTTTTCACTTTTGTTTTCTGACCGCGAAGCATATCCTCATATTGATATTCAATGTAACTTTTCCCTACACGATCATTTCGACTATAGCCTCTTGACGTATAATAGTCGACCATTTCTTTCGGCAATCCTTCCTTAGAAGAAGAAATATTACCAAGTACTGTCTTTAACGTATTATCATACACATAAGAACGTTCCCAATCTGTCGTTGTATTCACACCAGGCAAGGAGCCTAAATTCTCACTAACTACCGCATATTCCTCTTCCGTCACATCTTTATTTTTGACGATTTGTGGCGTCATTGCGTATCCAGTAGTAAACTCACGATAGATCGCCAATATTTCTAACTCTTCATCCGTCAATTCTTTTAAATCATCTTCCGTAATACGATCAATTTGCATTTGATAAATTTGCTTCTCATCAATTTCGCCTTCTTTAAGTTGGGCCCATTCCTTTTCTGTAATTTTCGCTTTTCCTTCTTCCGCATACTTCATTAACCAGAAATCTTTTTTATCACGCTCTGTCACTTGATCCGTTTCTTTCTCAATCAACTCGGCCAGTTTCATCGCTGTTTTGAGCATGTCTTCTTGCTTTGCGCCTTTCGCTCGCGTGTACGTAATCGCATTTTGTGGCACGTTATCGACAACCACTTTTCCATCTCGATCAAACATCTTCCCTCTTGGTACGCTTGCATTCACGGTTACGTCTTCTGTCCGTTCTATTTTCCTTTGATAATCTTCCCCCTGAACAATTTGTACAATTCCCAGTCTGAAAATTAATAGAGAAAAAAGCAAAAAGACAGCGAAGAACATCATGTTCATTCGCAAAGGGACATGCGTCTTCCTTTTTTTCTTTGTCTTTTTCAACTGTCACAACCCTCTCCAGATCATTCTTTTTTATACTCTTTATTTTAACGAAGTTTGTCCGTTTTTTCTACTGATAGCTACGGGAAACTTTCTTCCACATATTATGACAAGAATCAACAAAACCAAGCTGTAAAAATGCTCTCACTCATTTTTTTAATGAGTAGCGACTTTCGTTGAGTGAGAACGAACCTGTCGAATACAAAAATAGATCATGCTATGCCCTGCTCCTAAAACGACAAGGAGAATCGGAATACTTTTTTGTTGATCAAAAAAAAGAATAGCTGCAATAAAGGAGAGAATAGAGGTAATTCTGCCGGCATTAAGAAAGATTTCTCGCAAAACGATATATTCAACTCGTCGTTCAGCAGCCTTCTTCCCTTGACCGATGACATCATACGTCATTGATAAATACGGAACGAGCAGAAAAGGATATGCGATGGCGATCACAGCCGCATAAATCAACAATCTTGCATAAGTAGGCTCAGGCATGATAATAAACAAGGAAAAAAAGAGCAGCAGACCACCAGTCAAAATCACTCGCTTTCGATGCTCTTTTTTGATCACTTTTGAAGCTAATGTATAGCTGATAAACGAAATACCAGAGTACACGAGACCGTACATACCTAGAGCTAATTCACTATTGGTTGCCAAAAAGACAAACACAGAAATAATAAAAACGAATACCCCTTCTCGTAACCCTTGAAAAAAATGAGCGATAGTAATGCGACGCCAATCCGCATTCCACTTTCTTTCGTTCCAAACAGGTGAAAGGAGAAAACGTCCTTTGGCACATCTTCTTTTTAAGAAAAAACTAAAGATGACTGCGACAATAAAACCGCCTAGCGATAAACCAAATACAATGAAATATCCCGTCGTTGAAGCAAAACGACTAATAATAAAACCAGCTAGTATTGGACCAACCATTCCCCCAGCTGAAAATAATGTCCCAAAAAAGCCGTTAAAAAAATCTCTTGTCTCAGGTTCTGTAATTTCAAACGTTAATACATTAAAGGCTAACCAATAAAAGCCGTAGCCCGCACCAAGCAGAAGACCTAATAAGATCAGCCAATTAGATGCTTGTTCCCCAAACGAAAGCACCGCTAAATAAAAAAGACCAAGAATCGTAATACCAGCCCTTAACACAATAACACGGTCTACCTTTTTGGCACATTTCCCAGCAATAAAAAAGGCCACCGGCTGAATCGCTACCACTGATAAATTATAAATGGCAAGATCGATAAACCGGCCCGACTGCTTCCAAAGATATATATTAACAAACGTGTTTGATAAGGCAACGCTCAGGGAATACAAGCCACCAATAATAAGTAAAATAATTAAATCTTTCGTTACATCTAAATGACCGTACCACTTTTTGATCACCACAATATGTATCCCCCTTTCTCACTTATGTTTTGGAGAAAAGAGCTTAGTTATACAACAAAAAAAGACAAGCCATGATTACATGACTTGTCCCATTCATTTATAAAATGATTATTTTGCTTCGTTAAAACGCTTTGCTACTTCATCCCAGTTCACAACATTCCAGAACGCTTGAATGTAATCTGGACGGCGGTTTTGGTAGTTTAAGTAGTACGCATGCTCCCAAACATCAAGACCAAGAATTGGCGTTTTACCTTCCATTAATGGAGAGTCTTGATTTGGTGTGCTTGTTACTTCTAACTCGCCGTTATTTACAACAAGCCATGCCCAACCAGAACCGAAGCGACCTGCAGCTGCTGCTGCAAATTCATCTTTAAATTTATCTAAGCTACCGAATTTGCTGTTGATTGCATCAGCTAATTCAGCTGTTGGCTCACCGCCACCATTTGGAGATAAAAGCTGCCAGAATAAAGAGTGGTTTGCATGTCCACCACCATTATTGCGCACAGCTGTACGAACCGCTTCTGGAAGAGCATCAATGTCAGCAATTAGTTCTTCAACTGATTTGCTTGCAAGATCATCATGACCTTGAAGTGCTTCGTTTAATTTTGTTACATATGTGTTATGGTGCTTCGTATGATGGATATTCATTGTCTCCTTATCGATATGAGGTTCTAATGCGTCATATGCATAAGGTAATTCTGGTAATTGGAATGCCATAATAAATTCCTCCTATGTAGGTGATTTTTTTCTAGTCTTTCATTATTTAGATTACCAAAATAACGAGGCTCTTTCAATTATTAAACCCTATTGATTTAGTAAAAATCATCAAACTTTCTATAAAAAAGAGATCTAACCTTATCATCGTACGACAGATAAAGATTAGACCTCTTATTAAACAAGCTATGGATTAACCATTACAACCCTCTAATACCAAGAACTGCCTCAGCAACATTCACCGCATGATCGCCCATTCTCTCAAGGTTGCTAATAATATCAACAAACACAATGCCCGCTTGCGCCGTACAAGCGCCTTCTGTTAAGCGTAAAATGTGCTGCTTACGCAGTTTCCGCTCCATTTTATCGATTAGATCTTCATTGGCAGCAACTTCACGAGCTAGTTGTAAATTATTTTCATCAAGGGCTTGAATCGATTTGTTAACCGTATCGATCGTTAATTTAAACATTTCCTCAAGCTCAGACATTGCCTGATCAGTAATTTTCACTTTATTTGTTTGTTGATAATCAACAAGTTCTAAAATATTTTCGGAGTGGTCACCAATTCTCTCAATATCACGGACCGTGTCCATTAATAAAGAATGTCTCTCTGATTCAGCATCAGACAATGAAGCACCTGATAAATCAATTAAATAATCTGTAATTTTTTTATCTAAAGTATTTAATGAATCTTCAATTTGAGTCGCTCTGTCCGCATGCTTTTGCTGCTTTGTTTTTAAATATTCATGCGTCTCTTCCATCCCTTTAACAGCAATTTGCCCCATGTTAATCACTTCTTCCTTCGCTTGACCAAGAGCGATTGAAGGAGACTGCTCAATAAAAATAGGATCGAGATGTTTCGCCTTATATTCAAAAATAGCATCTTCACCAGGAATTAATTTCGTTACAATCATAGCTAACACGCCAACAAATGGCAATTGAATCATCGTATTCGTAACGTTAAATGTACCATGCGCAAAAGCAATCGTCATTTTCGGATCTAAATTAAGTGTAACACTTAAATACTCAATAAATTGTGTAAATAAAGGTAAAATAAGCAAGAAGATTGTCGCCCCGATTAAGTTAAATAGAACATGTGTAGCAGCTGCTCTTCTTGCCGCAACAGATGCCCCAATCGATGCTAATACAGCAGTAATCGTTGTTCCGATATTGTCCCCAAATAAAACTGGCATAGCTGCTTTTAAATCGAGCAAGTTTTCTGCAAATAAACTTTGTAAAATCCCAATCGTTGCACTAGAACTTTGGACAATAACTGTAAAGACTGTACCTACAACTACTCCTAAAACAGGATTTGTACTCATATTGACCGTCAATTCGTGGAAAGATTCCAATTCACGCAAAGGCTTCATTCCACTACTCATAAGCTCTAGTCCATAAAAGAGGGCTCCAAAGCCAAAGAAAATCATTCCAAGATTGTGGATTCGTTTACTTTTAAAGAAGAAAATAAAAATGGCTCCAAGTGCTAATATAGGTAAAGCGTATTCTCCTACGTCAATCCCGATAATGAAAGCAGTAACCGTTGTCCCGATGTTCGCTCCCATAATAACACCAATCGCTTGCTTTAACGTCATAAACCCAGCACTTACAAGTCCAACAGTAATTACGGTAGTAGCTGAACTACTTTGAATCAAAATCGTTACTAATACCCCCGCTAAAACTCCCATAAATGGGTTCGTAGTGAAACGATCCAGAATGTCTCGAAGTCGGTCTCCAGCTGATTGCTGCAGTCCGTCTCCCATTAACTTAATTCCGTACAAAAATATACCTAGTCCACCTAAAAACTGAAAGAGCATTTCCTGGACATTGATTTCCATTTCTCCAACTCCTAATTAATTTAATTCGACAAAACTTGCTAACCCTCTACAATTATTAATAAATTATAAGTGAAATGTAAATAACCTAAACTTAAAATTTACAATTCGTTAACATAAGTACAGTTTTATTACATTTATGTTACAAAAAATGAATAGTGGCTTTCTTCACTAAGTTTTCATACAATGGATTCATAAGGAGGCAACTATCTTGAATATTTTTCAACAATTCATCAAAAGCTTATATTCCCCTAAACATATTGGCTTTTTTCGTTTTCAAGGAATCGGGCAAACGATCAGCTATGTGTTTTTTGTCATGCTCATTTCTTGTTTACCCTTCATCGTTTATTTTACCCATATCGCAACAAGCGGATTAGGGGACTTGCAAATGGCTATTAAAAAGGATCTCCCTTCATTTCTCATTGAGGATGGTGTGTTAACTTCCTCTACTAAAACAAAAGTTGTTCAACGTGGCGAGACAGAAATCATTTTTGATCCTTTAAGTACTGTTTCAGCCATCGACATGCAAAACAAAGACCAAGCAGTAGGTCTTTTGAAAAATGAAATCGTCCTATCCGTTAATGGACAAACGCAATCTTTCCCTTACCTTTTCCCTACTGCTAAAAGTGTGACAAACGAGCAAATCGTTTCATACATCGACACATTGCAATCTTATTTAGTTATTTTTCTGCCGATACTATTTATTACTTATTATTTATTTGTTTCGGCTATTGGATTTATGAAAGTCTCGATCTTCGCTGCCGTAGGATCATGGATGAATAAAGGGCTGAAAAGAAAAATCGAGTATCGTCACAGCTTTCGGATAGCTTCCTATGCGATTACACCATCCATTGTCGTCATGACGATGATTGATTTCGCACACATCCAGTTTTCTTATAGCTTTTTACTAGACTGGCTACTAACGATCATCGTGATATATTTTGCGATTCGAACAATTCCGCTTCCAAAATCTAAAGCATAACGAACAATAGCTGAGGTGATTCCTAGAACAACATATGGGATCGCCTCAGTTTTTATTATGTTCATTTATTGTTAGGACAAGCATATATTGAGAATAAAGGAGGGAGAATGTGAAGAATTTTATCTTTTTTATCATTTTACTAATGGTATTAGCTGGCGCCTGGAATGATTTAACGCGAGGTTCCCTTCCGAAAAAAGACCAATCCGTTATTCATGAAAAAGAGCATTCTCCTGTAACTAACACCTCGATCCCTTCTCAAACGGTCAAAATGAAAAGCGGGGACACCGTTCTATCTATTTTAGAAGAAATACACGACGGAAAGTTGCCCGTTGACATTGCTCAAGCCGTCAACGATTTCAGTCGGTTAAACGAAGGAATCGCCCCTGAGAAAATCCAAATTGGCCAATCCTATCAATTTCCAGTTTATGAATAGACATTTTGACTAGCCATTTTCTTGTCATCTATGTTCAAGTACTGGTACAATTACTTATTGAAAAAGCTTTTTATTAGATCTTATAAAGGAGCGAATCACCCTTGAGTGAAATCACCCATCGTTCAAATACCCGTCCCGTTAAAGTTGGCGATTTAACTATTGGCGGAAGTAATGAACTATTTATTCAAAGTATGACGACAACAAAAACTCACGATGTCGAAGCCACAGTCAAAGAAATTCATCGCCTGGAAGAAGCAGGCTGTCAAATCGTTCGCGTCGCTTGCCCAGATGAACGTGCTGCTGATGCCATTGCTGATATAAAAAGACAAATTAACATTCCATTAGTGGCCGATATTCATTTTGATTATAAACTCGCCTTAAAAGCGATTGAAGGCGGCGTGGATAAAATCCGAATCAATCCGGGTAATATTGGGCGCCGAGAAAAAGTGGAAGCCGTTGTCAATGCGGCTAAAGCAAAAGGCATTCCGATTCGAATCGGTGTCAATGCCGGAAGCTTAGAGCGAAAAATTTTAGAAAAGTATGGTTACCCTACCGCAGATGGTATGGTGGAAAGCGCATTACACCATATTAAAATCTTAGAGGATCTAGACTTTCATGACATTATCGTTTCCATGAAAGCATCAGATGTAAATCTTGCCATTGAAGCGTATGAGAAAGCGGCTCGTGCATTCGATTACCCACTGCACCTCGGCATCACTGAATCCGGTACGCTATTTGCTGGTACGGTCAAAAGTGCGGCTGGTCTCGGAGCAATTTTAAGCAAAGGCATCGGAAATACATTACGTATTTCTTTAAGTGCCGACCCCGTTGAAGAAGTGAAA
Organism: Bacillus sp. FJAT-42315; assembly: GCF_002797375.1. GTDB lineage: Bacteria > Bacillota > Bacilli > Bacillales > Domibacillaceae > Bacillus_CE. The sequence continues at coordinate 1,518,000 of NZ_KZ454941.1, read as the reverse complement.
GTGGCAAGAGAGTTATTAAAATCGTTCGGACTATCCTCGAACGCAGCAACATTAATTTCATGTCCGACTTGTGGACGCATTGAAATTGATTTGATCAGTATTGCCAATGAAGTCGAAGAATATATCCAAAAAATTAAAGCACCGATTAAAGTAGCCGTTCTTGGATGTGCCGTAAACGGTCCAGGAGAAGCTCGTGAAGCCGATATTGGCATCGCTGGTGCAAGAGGCGAAGGATTATTATTCCGCAAAGGAAAAACAGTTCGAAAAGTACCAGAGGAAACGATGGTGGAAGAATTGAAAAAAGAAATTGACAAAATCGCCGAAGAATATTTACAAAATCAAGAAGTGAAATAAATTTCAGTGTAGAAAAGAAGCCGTCTCATAAGTAGTTGAGACGGCCCTTTTCTGCTCCTTTTTCAAACATCATCTTAGAAAAACGGAAGAACGAATAAACCAACTACAAGAGCGACAACACCGATTCCAATCGCCCATGCTCCAAGCCCTTCAGATCCCCTTCTTCTAGCCATGAAGCCTAACACGACACCGATGGCTCCAAATAAGACAGGAAGCATGAAGAGCGCAAGAATAGAGGAAATTAAGCCCGAATAACCAAGTCCGCGTCCTCCCTCCCCTTCCTGAACACCTCTGTCTACTTCTTCAGAAACGTCATTTCGTGGAAAAGGAATAGGCTCAGCCAGTTCTGCAGCAGTTTCTTCTCGCATAGGCCTCATATCTGTGTCATTCACAAAGCGATTCTTATCATTGGTTTCATCCATCACTGTTCATCCCCCACTTTCACAATTTGAAGGAGCACTGTTATTGTTTACGAGAAGTAAAAATTTATTCAAAGCTACCCGTTAATGCGGGATAACAATCCTCGTAAAAATATGTTACACTTTGAGGAACAGTGAACAAAGTAAGGAGCAAATGCAATGAAACAAAAACGTTTTGGTATCGATATTGACGGAACTGTTACGTGTCCCACTAGCTTAGTTCCATTTATTAATCAAGATTTTTCCATGAATATAACGTTAAACGATATAAAAAAATATGATTTATCAGAGGCTCTTAATATTCCTGCCGACCGCTTTCGTCACTGGTTTGACGAGCGTGAACCCGTCATTTATGAGAGCTCGCCCATTGCACCAGGCGCCAAGGAAGTACTAGATAGCTGGAAGCAACAATTTGAATTATTTTTTATTAGCGCTAGAAGAAACCATCTGCAATATATTACAGAAAAATGGTTTCAAGAACACAACCTTCAATATGATCATATCGAACTAACTGGTTCACATGACAAAATTAAAGCGGCTAAAAAATATCAAGTCGATATTTTCTTTGAAGACAAGCATGATAATGCGGTAAGTATTCATGAAGAGCTTAATATTCCCGTCATGTTATTTAACACACCTTATAATCAAGATCCTGTCCCAAAAGGAGTCATTCGGGTAGACAACTGGGCGCAGGCGCAACAATGGGTGCAAAACTGGTATAATCATTCTCTAACCTATTAAAAAAAGCTAAAAATCCTGATTCTTCCATTCAACAACGGAAGAATCAGGATTTTTGATTCTGAAGATTAGGATGCCTTGCAGTTCGGGCAAGTTCCATAAATTTCAAATTTATGTCCTGAGATATCATACTCATTCAATTCATCGATATGGTCCATCGGGCATAGATGAATCTCTTTCGTTTTCCCGCATACCATGCAGATGAAATGATGATGATGCTTCGCATGAGAGCAAGTAAAACGAAAATGACGCTCGCCAGATAGTTCCGTTTCCTCAAGAATCCCCATGCTCACAAACAAAGCCAAATTTCGATAAATTGTATCGAAGCTAAGACCTGGATAATCAACTTTCATATCCTCAAGCACATCTTTTGCGGTTAAATATTTATCTTCTCTAGCAAACAAAGAAAGCATCTCTTCTCTCTTTCCCGTCTGCTTATACCCCTTTGTCTTTAAAAGCTCCATTGCCTGAGTTAAATTCATTCTATTCACCCCATATTAAAATTGCTTGCTCAACTTTTTCAACGAAATGACTAGTAACAAAATCAATATTGAAGCGACAACAATTGTCCCTCCTGGTGCTAAATCTAAATAGTACGCACTAACAAGCCCTGACACAACCGCAATCTCTCCAAAGATAATTGAGAAGAAAATCGTCTGCTTAAACCCTCTAGCCACCCTCATACTTGCAGCTACAGGTAATGTCATTAAAGCAGATACTAATAACACTCCGACAATTCGCATCGAAGCAGCAATCACGAGCGCCACAAGCACAATAAAAACAAAATGGATCGATTTAGCAGCGATCCCCGATGCCTTGGCATGCTCTTCATCAAAGGAAAGCAAAAATAACTCCTTATACAATAAAAAGACCGTTGCAATGACAAACAGGCTAATCACAATAATAACGATTAAATCATTATGGCTAACGGCACTGACGCTTCCAAACAAATAACTGAATAAATCGGTATTAAAGCCTTCAGCAAGCGAAATGAAGATAACACCGATCCCAATTCCACCAGATAAAATAATCGGAATCGCTAATTCTTGATAATGCCTATATACTGTACGAAGTCGCTCAATTAACAAAGAACCGAATACCGAAAACACCATGCCAACATAAAGCGGATTTAACCACGTAAGAGCAAACTTTTGCCCAAAATATAAACCCGCTGCAATCCCAGCAAGCGTCACATGGCTAAGAGCATCGGCAATGAGCGACAGCCTTCTCACCACAATAAACGCGCCAAGCAAAGGAGCAATGATCCCGATAATGATTCCTGTAATAAAGGCATTTTGCAGAAATTCATATTGTAAAATAGCTTCAATCATTGACTGTCCTCCTTATGGTCATGGTCGTGATGATGCTCTAGCAAGTGAATCCCATGCCCATATAACTTAGACAGATCCGATTCATCTAAATGTTTAAATTGCGTCATGCTACCATGAAAATGAAGATATTTGTTTAAGCAAGCCACATGCGTCACTTGATCGCTAACAATCCCGATATCATGCGTCACCAGTAACAAAGTAATCCCCATCTCCTTATTTAAATACGACAGCATTTCATAGAAGGATTGAACATTTTTTGAATCAACCCCAACAGTCGGTTCATCAAGAATTAAAATTTCAGGCTTTGAGACAATCGCTCTGGCAATAAACACTCGCTGCTGCTGTCCACCGGAAAGTTCACCGATATTACGGTATAAAAACGGCTCCATTCCTACCGCTTTAACCGCTTCAAATACTTCTTGCTTTTCTTTACTACCTGCCTTACGAAACAAGCCAAGCTTTTTGGTTAAACCACTTGCTACTACTTCAAATACGGTCGCAGGAAATCCTGTGTTGAAAGAGTTCGCTTTTTGTGACACGAATCCGATCTTATCCCAGCTTTTAAACTGGCGTTGAGGCGTGCCGAAAAGAAAAATTTCCCCTTCTTTTACTTTTAACAGCCCTAAAATTAATTTTAAGAGCGTTGATTTCCCCGAACCGTTTGGACCTACTAAACCTAAAAATGCCCCTCTAGGGACAGATAATTGAATGTTTTCCAATACATTATCACGGTCATAGCTGTAGGATACGTCTTTTATTTCAATGATAGGTGATTGATTCATTGAAATTTCTCCTTTATAAGAATGATTACGATTTAAGAACAAATTGAAGTATACAGGATTTCAATGAAAAAGTAAACCGGAACCGCTTCGAAAAACGGTTCCGGCCTATTTTTAATGAATGGCTGACTTAAAACGAGCCCCATGCGTTTCTTGCGTATTCATAATCGTTAAAAAGGCATTGGGATCGATATCGGTAATGATATTTTTTAACTTCATCACTTCAAGCCTAGTGACAACGACATAAATCACATCTTTATCCGCATCCGTGAAGCCACCTTTTCCTTTCAGCTTTGTCGTTCCGCGTCCCAATCGATGCAAAATCGCATCAGACACTTCATCATAGTGGTCAGACACGATAATGCAGGCTTTCGTTTCTTCTAGCCCTTGCAACACCGTATCAATCGCTTTAAACGCAATATAATAGGTCATAACAGAATACATCGCATTTTCTGGTCCGAACACAAATGCAGCCCAAGTAAAGATGAAAATATTAATAAACATGACAAATTCACCAACCGAAAACGGCAACTTTTTCGTCATTAAAATCCCCAAAATTTCTGTTCCATCAAGCGTTCCGCCATGTCGGATGACAAGCCCTACTCCTACTCCTAAAATCAATCCACCAAATACAGAAGCTAACACCGGTTCTGTCGTAAATGGATCAAAATGATGCAACTGACTTTCGATCGCTGCAAGACAAACAATGCCAAATAGTGAAGAAAACATAAACGTTTTACCGATCTGTTTATAACCAAAATATAAGAACGGAATATTTAGTACGATAACAAATGTAGAGAAGGAAAATAAAGGATGATCAATTAAGTAACTTAAGATCAGTGAAACCCCGATAATTCCACCATCAATAATATTATTGGGGACAAGAAATAATTCGATAGAAATTGCTGCAAGTGCCGCTCCTAAAAAGACAAGTGCTAGGCGATAAATTAAATGAGTCGGTTTTTCTTTTTTGTGTTGTTTTGGCATATCATCATTCCTTTTATTATTATTTTTGTTACAAATTCACTCATCCCTTCTATTCCTCATACATTTATAAAGAAGAGAAAAGGAGTGACGGACAGTGAAACTTGTTCAGCATTTAATCAATCAAAGAGCTCAAACTATTACAGCAGATGAACTAATGAAATATGCAAGAGGGTTAAGTATTTCATTGAAGCAAGAGGAAGCAGAGAAAATTGCTGGCCAACTGCGCAGGAAAAAAATTGATTTATTTAATGATGGAGAAAGAATTCAATTATTGAAGGACATCGCTCGCATTACCAATGAACAAACAGCGCGAAAGATTAATAGACTATTTTCTATGTTTCAACCATGAGCACGACGATCCATCCGGCAGCGTCTATCGTTGATTAGGCACTGCCGGATGTTCATCGTTGTCTTACGGAGCAATGATTTTATCCCTTACTTCCGGATCGAATATTTTTGATCGTAGCATTTCAATTTCAAAGCGATAAGGTGGTTTACTCGTCTTCTTGTCTTCACCAACATAAGGTGTTTCTAATATTTTAGGAACCTCTGTTAATTGCGGATGGTGAACGATGTATTGAAGTGCATCAAATCCGATGTGCCCAAATCCAATGTTTTCATGGCGGTCTTTTCTTGCGCCTCGTTCATTTTTGCTATCGTTAATGTGAAGAACTTTTAATCGATCGAGCCCCACAGTGCGATCAAATTGATCCAACACACCATCGAAATCGTTCACGATATCATAACCAGCATCATGAGTATGGCATGTATCGAAACAAACGGACAACTTCTCATTTAAATGAACACCGTCTATGATCATCGCCAGTTCTTCAAAAGAAATCCCACACTCCGATCCTTTTCCAGCCATCGTCTCTAAAGCAATTTGTACATCGTCGTCTTTCGTTAATACTTCGTTTAATCCCTCAACAATTTTTTGAATACCAGCTTCTGTGCCAGCACCAACATGAGCGCCTGGGTGAAGAACAATTTGTTTGGCACCGAGCGCAGCCGTCCGATCGATTTCTGTGCGCAAAAAGTTGACTCCTAACTCAAATGTATCAGGATTTTTTGTATTAGCAATATTAATAATATAAGGGGCATGAACAACGATATCGACCATGCCATGCTCTTTCATATGGAACTGGCCTTTATCAATATTCAAGTCTTCTATCTTCTTTCTTCTCGTGTTTTGCGGTGCCCCCGTATAAATCATAAAAGTATTCGCTCCGTAAGAAGCTGCTTCCTCGCTGGCACCTAACAACATTTTCTTACCGCTCATCGACACATGAGAACCAATTTTCAACATACGTACCTCTCCTTTACCCTAACTTTATTGTACTAAAGATTGCATGATTTATCAGCAAAAAAGGTCTGCAAAAGCAGACCTTTCCTTTTTAAACTACTTTTTATTATTGCCTCGTTTTGATTCTAATCGGCGCTCACGCTTTTTAAATTGAGTCATTTCTCGTTGCATTTTCTTCTTATAGCCTGGCTTGACTTTCTTCGGTTTTCGAACGATCGATTTCGCTTTTTGATCAATGCTATCTTCCGTTTTTTCTCTTTTCTTTCGTTGGTTACGATCTTTCACTTCGATCCATTCGCCTTGACGAATATCAGCATGAGTAAATGTGATGCCGATTTTCTCTAGACGAACGAGCGCATCCTCATCACTCGGTGTGTAAATGGTCGCACAAATTCCTGAGAATCCTGCACGAGCTGTTCGACCAGCACGGTGAACGTAAAAGTCAAGATCGCGTGGAAGCTCGTAATTGATAACATGGCTCACGCCTTCAATATCAATTCCTCTAGCCGCTAGATCCGTCGCTACGATGTATTGATAGTCAAGCTCACGAATTTGCTTCATCACTCTTTTGCGATCTCTCGGTGACATACCGCCATGAATGCGCCCAACTTTCAAGCCTTTTTCTATGAGAGCATTCGCCACTTCATCCGCTTTTTGCTTCGTATTCGTAAATACAACAGCTAAATAAGGGTTATAAGCGGTTAACATCTCATGAAGAAGATCCATTTTTTCCCGACTTTTCTTGGATACTAATACATGATTAATATTTTCAGCTGAAATATGCTTCGGTTGAATATGAACATATTCAGGATTCTCCATGTATTTCTTTAAAAACGGCTTTAATTTCTCTGGAATCGTTGCTGAGAATACAAGTATTTGTAGCTGTTCAGGCATTCTACTTGCGACTTGGTCAACATCGACAATAAATCCCATATCGAGCATTAAATCCGCTTCATCAATCACAAGCATGGACGCACGATGGACAAATAATGCTTGCTCTTTGATCAGGTCATTAATTCGCCCTGGTGTACCAACGATAATTTGCGGTTGCGTCTTTAACTTATCAATATCGCGCTGCTTATCCGTTCCACCCATATAGCAACGAGCTGTGATCTCCTCTTCAGAAAAATTAATCATTTTCAGAATTTCTTTATAAATTTGATCAGCTAATTCTCTCGTTGGCGCTGTAATAACGGCTTGGACTTCTTTTTTTGCTGGATTGATCTTTTCAAGAATAGGCAGGATATAAGAATGCGTCTTCCCCGTTCCTGTTTGAGATTGTCCGATGGCACTTTCCCCTTTTAAAATAAGCGGGATCATTCTTTCTTGAATTTCAGTTGGCTCATAAAAACCTAATTCTTCAATTCCTTTATTTATAAACGGTCGAAAACCATATGATTCAAATCGTTGTTTTGTCAATATTGACACTCCTTTTGGCTCAAAACAAGCCTTTTTCTCCATTCTGTATCTTATACTAAAAGCGCTGATAAATCAAAGCTTTGTCAAATATTTTTTCTACCCTCTTGACTACTAAACCTTTTCTAGTTTGTCTGCATACAATATAAAAGAATAAATAATTGCAATGAAAGGACTGAAAACTATATGCCTCCGTTTCCACCTAGGCCACCACAACAGGCGCCTTTCTTTTATGGACCAATGATGAGGCCTTATCCAACTAATCGTGTTCCCCTCTCACCACAGAGAACGGGAGGAAGAGGAGGGCGAGGACTCGGGCTCCTTGGCCGCCTACTGAATCGACAAGGCCCATCTACTATGCCATTCACCGGCTTTGAACGACAGGGAATACTCAGAGCAGGATCTGCCACTGCTCAACAATTGGCGAACCCTATGAACTTTCAGCAAATGCTCTCCAATACTCAGCAAGTATTACAAACAATGCAACAGATGGGCCCGATTATCGAACAATATGGCCCATTCGTTAAAAATTTACCGACAATGTGGAAGTTATATCGCGGATTAAAATCACTTCCAGATGCTGAAGCTGAAGCTGAAAATATCGAAACAGCAAAAGAGGTCAATGAAGAGGCAATCGAGAACAAAGAAGTGGTCACTCCCGAAGATGGAGAAATACAAACAAGTGAGCAACCAAAAGATAGCACTTCGAAACCGAAACTTTACATCTAACATAGCCCTTTCCTTTTCATGATGGGCTCCCTCCTATATAATACAGTTGTAGTAGCTTTTACTCCGAAAAATATTATAGGAGGATTTTTTTCATGGATATTATTAAAATTGCCCCAAGAGGATATTGTTATGGTGTTGTCGATGCGATGGTCATCGCTCGCAACGCCGCTTTAGATAAAAGCTTGCCTCGCCCGATTTATATACTCGGAATGATCGTTCATAACCAGCATGTCACAGATGCATTTGAAGAAGAAGGAATCATCACGATCGACGGGAAGAACCGCAAAGAAATTTTAGAGAAAGTCGATAAAGGTACGGTCATCTTCACTGCACATGGCGTTTCTCCTGAAGTACGAGAACTGGCGAAGCAAAAAAACTTAGTGACCATTGACGCCACTTGCCCAGATGTCACGAAAACACATGACTTGATCCGTGACAAAAAAGCGGAAGGGTACGTCGTCATCTATATTGGGAAGAAAGGGCATCCCGAACCAGAAGGAGCCGTCGGTGTCGCTCCTGATATTGTACACTTAGTGGAAAAACCAGAAGATGTAGCAGAACTGACCATCACTAATGAAAAAATCATTGTCACTAATCAAACGACGATGAGTCAGTGGGATGTTGCAGATATTATGGACAAAATTAAAGAAAAATACCCACACGCTGAAATGCATAAAGAGATTTGTTTAGCTACTCAAGTTCGTCAAGAAGCGGTCGCCGAACAAGCGGGCGAAGCGGATTTATTACTCGTCGTGGGTGACCCTAAAAGCAATAACTCCAATCGCCTAGCCCAAGTATCAGAAGAAATCGCCGGAACGAAAGCCTTTCGGGTAGCGGATGTATCGGAAATCCAACTCGAATGGCTAAATGATGTCGAAAAAGTTGCCATCACAGCAGGCGCCTCGACACCAACACCGATCGTCAAAGAGGTCATTCAATTCCTTGAAGGCTTTGACCCAAACGACGAAAGCACATGGACACGAGAAAGAAAAGTACCTTTAAATAAAATTTTACCAAAAGTGAAACGCTCAACGTTAACTTCACGCTAACGAGTATTTGACGGCATAAAATTAAAGTCGTCCAGAAAGATATTTATCCCTCTTTCTGGACGACTTTTTTTAAACTTATAAAAATGTAAAAGGATCGGTATGAACCGAAGAAGCAATAAACTCGACGTTCAACCCTTTGCTATCCGCTAGCTCCTTCAGTTTTATCGCCGTCCCTTTCTTCATCACTTTCTCAACGTTATGCCCTGGGTCAACGACGTTCAATCCAGCTGCCATCGCATCATGAGCTGTATGATAGTAAAAGTCGCCTGTAACGTATACATCTGCGCCTTTAAATTTAGCTGATTGGAAATATTTATTCCCATCTCCACCTAGCACAGCGACTTTCTTCACTTGATCGGTTAACTCCCCGACGACACGTACCCCATTAACATCTAATTTTTCTTTGACGAATTCAGCAAATTGACGAAGAGACATTGCCTCCTTCAGCTTTCCTACTCTTCCAAGTCCTAACGTTTCGCCTTTATTTCCTAATGGATAAATGTCATAAGCGACTTCTTCATAAGGATGGGCTTTTAACATCGCTGAAAGCACCTTTTTCTCCATGCTTTCAGGATAAATCGTTTCAATCTTCACTTCGGCCACTTCTTCAAGTGTACCCGCTTGTCCGATATAAGGGGTAGCTTCAGCGCTTGGCTGAAAACGTCCCGTCCCTTGCGAGGAAAAGGAGCAATGACTATATTCACCGATAAAACCCGCTCCAGCGGCTCCTAGCGCTTCTCTCACAGCTGTTTCATGAGTTTCTGGTACAAACACCGCCAATTTCTTCAAACCGTCCTCAAACGTTGGCACAAGCACTTCTGTTCCCTCTAGCTCAAGCGCTTCCGCTAAAAGATCGTTCACTCCGCCTTTAGCAACATCTAGGTTCGTATGAGCGGCATACACAGCAATCTCGTGTTTGATTAGCTTTTCAATCATTCTTCCAGCGGGTTCACTCGTTACAATCGATTTCAACGGGCGAAAGATGATCGGGTGATGAGCAATGATTAATTGCACATCGTTAGCGATCGCTTCATCCACCACATCTTCTAACACATCAAGTGCCACAAGAACTCGTTCAACCGGTTTGTTTAATCGACCGATTTGCAAACCGATTTTATCGCCTTCCATTGCATACTTTTTCGGTGAAAATTGTTCAAATAGCTGAATGATTTCATGACCATTGGCCGTTTTCATTCAATCGCCTCCTTAATCAAATTCAATTCATGAAGAACTTGCTGCCTCTTGTTTGCAACCGCTTCTCCGTCTTCTGCCTTCTTTAAATTTTCTAAAACAAGCTCTAGCTGACTAGCTTCGCGCTGCCATTTCTTTAAAAACGCCTCATTTTTTTCTTCCATCAAAAATGGCCCTAACAATAGTTGCTGTGCTTGATTCGCTTCATAAGGCTTGAAGGGATCTCCTTTTTCTGCTGTTAACACCTCATATATCTTCCCGTCTTCTTCCATAATCATTTCAGCAATTAGTTCCCATTCATTCGCCAGTAACCATTGGCGAATATTGATCCCGCTAATATTCGGCTGAAGTACGAGACGCTTCACCCCTTCAAGCTTCGCCTTTCCCTCTTCCAAAATAGAGGCGATTAGGGTGCCTCCCATCCCGGCGATGGTGATACATTCCACTTCGCCAGGAACAATGACCTCAAGACCATTTCCTTTTCGAACATCGATCCATTGTTCTAGCCCTGCCTCCTGCACTTGCTGTTTCGCCGCCTGAAAAGGACCTTCTACGACTTCTCCCGCCACTGCTTTCGTGACAATTCCTGTTTTTACTGCATAACAAGGTAAGTACGCATGATCCGATCCAATATCCGCTAAAGTTGATTGATTTGGAATTTGATTCACTACAGTTGTTAATCGTTTCGATAGTTGATTGATATTCATTATGTCACCACTTTGCTTTTCTTTTCGTATCTAGTGTAAACAACTTCAGTTGATAAAAAAAGTTCTTTGCACTAGGCAAAGAACTTTCCTTAAATTATTTAATTTCGCTAAGCCAATCAGCCATTGCATCAGCATTTTCAGCCGGAACAAGTCCTGGTGGCATTGCACCACGGCCATTAACTAAAACATCTTTAAGTTCATCTTTTGATAGCTTTTCGCCAACACCTGTTAGTGCTGGACCAGCTCCACCTTCATAGTTGCCACCGTGACAGCCCACACATGATTGCTTGTAATGGCTTTCAGCATCGAACTCTCCACCAGCAGTTTCTTCGGTTTTCTCTCCGCCTTCTTTTTCTTTTGCCATCTCTTTAGAACTACTAAGTCCTTCTAGTGACAAGAAGAAAACTAGACCTAATCCAAATACCATAATTAATAAAAATGGAATAACCGGATTACGATTCATTTCTTACCCTCCCTTATGTATACGTATAACAAATAGAAAGTACAAACACCTTTTATTTTACTTTAAAAACAGAATGACGGAAAGCCCTTATCATCAAGTTTTTTCATTTTTGTCGTAATTTAGACACATTTTGTTCTTTAATGATTAGAACAAATAAAAACATCCCTTTACAGCTAAATTTCTATATTTTTTATATTATATAAATATAAAAATAATTAACACGACAAAACCTAACCAAGCAGAGATCGTAAAATAAATTAACTGTAACTTTCTCCCTGCTATCCACCATAATAAACAGTTGATAAAAAGAAGATAGTTAAGAGAAAAGAAACCTTTCCCTTTCATTATTTCATGAAGTTCGACTGAATATACAAGCAATAAAATGGCAGCCCCAACATAAAACATCGGAAATAGTAAACCTTTTTTAGAAAAATAAAAACCTAAACTTAAAAGCACTACGACAAAAAATACCAAAATCGCTGTTTGCAAAGGGAAAGACATTTCAGTAAAATATAGGACAAATAGCGAAATCATTAAAATGGATAAAGACACCAATATACTTTTAAGCGGGAAGTTTTTGCTTTGTTTTGTTTGGATTAAAGACTCATCCCACTCTTCCCCTTGACTGTATAAGGAAAGCAAATAATCACAATATTGTTCAGGAAGCATGTGATTTTCTTTCCACAATAATATTTCTTTCATAATGATCTTTTGTTTATCATCCAACTGTTGTCACATCCTGCTCGAGACTTAGTTTGTCACAAACACATCTTCTCAAAAAATAAAGTGCCAGACACCTCCAATAGTATTGATCATTTGAAAAATACTATATATTTGGAGAGACTAGGCACTTGTAGATCAGCTTGTTAACCTATTATTCAAGAAAATCCTTTAGGCGTTTACTTCTGCTTGGATGACGAAGCTTACGAAGTGCCTTCGCTTCAATTTGACGAATACGTTCACGAGTGACACCGAAAACCTTTCCTACTTCTTCAAGTGTGCGTGTACGACCATCATCTAAGCCGAAGCGAAGACGAAGCACATTTTCTTCACGATCTGTTAATGTGTCTAGTACATCTTCTAGCTGCTCTTTCAATAGCTCATACGCAGCATGTTCAGACGGTGAAGTAGCCTCTTGATCTTCAATGAAATCGCCTAAGTGAGAATCATCTTCTTCACCAATTGGTGTTTCAAGTGAGACCGGCTCCTGTGCGATTTTAAGGATCTCTCTTACTTTTTCAGGTGTTAAATCCATTTCTTCAGCAATTTCTTCCGGAGACGGTTCACGACCTAAATCTTGAAGTAGCTGTCTCTGAACACGAATCAGCTTATTGATCGTTTCTACCATATGAACAGGAATTCGAATCGTTCTTGCTTGGTCGGCAATCGCACGAGTAATCGCTTGACGAATCCACCATGTCGCATACGTACTGAATTTAAAGCCTTTACGATAATCAAATTTCTCAACCGCTTTAATGAGACCCATATTCCCTTCTTGAATTAAGTCAAGGAATAGCATTCCACGTCCGACATAGCGCTTGGCAATACTAACAACTAGTCGTAAGTTAGCTTCAGCTAGGCGACGTTTCGCCTCTTCGTCCCCTTCTTCAATGCGAGTAGCAAGTTGAATCTCTTCATCTGCTGAAAGAAGGTCGACACGACCAATTTCTTTTAAATACATACGCACTGGATCATTAATTTTCACACCAGGAGGAACACTTAAGTCATTTAAATCAAACTCTTCACTTTCTTTTTCAAGCTCATGAATGTTTGGATCTTCCTCTTCATCTTCATCATTGGTGATGTCGATCCCTTGCTCGCCAAGATGCTCATAGAATTCGTCCATTTGGTCAGATTCTACTTCAAATGGTGACAATTTATCAGCTACATAGTCATAGGATAGCTTTCCGCGCTTTTTCCCTATTTCTATAATTTGCTCTTTTGCTCTTTCTAATGTGACTTCAGTTTCTTTGGAACGTGTTGACTTTTCAGCCATGTGTCCCCCTCCTTCCAACATCCTTACCTCATACTACTTACACTTTTAACTCTTTTTTCAACTTTACTATTTCCATCGCAAGTTGAGCGGCTGTTTGATAATCATTTGCTTTTTCCGCTGCTATTTGCTGTTGTTTCTTTGCTTTGATGACTAGCTTTTTGCGGTACTTAAATACTTCTTTTATATAATCATGCACTTCCTCGTCATTTACATACTCACTGACCATCATCATTTCAATATCGGAAACGAGTCGGCGCAAGTTGGCATCTGGAAGAAAGTTAATAAAGATGCTGGAATCTGGTCCATGTCCTTCTTCGTAAAAGCCAAGTAAATACGTGAAAATAGCTTGATGTTCATCGATATTAAACGCTTCACTCCCCATTAACTCCTTCACTTTATAGGCGATATCCGCGTCTTTCAACATATGAGCGATTAGCCTTCGCTCAGCTGTTTGATAGGCTGGATAGAGCTTTTGGGTCGTCTGAGGGATCACCGGTAACGTCAACGTCTGTTGATGAGCCGGTTGTTTTTTCCTCTCTTTAAAAAACACCTGTTTCTCTTGCTGTTTTAATGCATCTAGAGAAAGAGAAAACTGATCAGCTATTTGGCGCAAATAATAATCACGCTCAACCGCTTTTTGCAGTTTCGCAATTTCTTTTAACACTTCTTCGATATAGGTAAGCTTTTGTCCTTCATCTTGAAGGTTTTTTCCTTGCTTAAAATATTCCATTTTAAACGCCATTAGCGTCAAGGCAGTCCCTATTATATTGTCACGGAACTTCTCAGCTCCATGTTTCTTAATATAGTCATCAGGATCCATCTTGTCAGGAATCATCGCCACTTTCACCTGACAGCCGCTTTCATTTAGCATTTCTGATGCGCGATAGGCCGCTTGAATACCAGCTGAATCGCCGTCATAGCAAATGACCACTTGATCAGTGATCCGTTTCATCTGTTGGATATGAGCATCGGTCAATGACGTACCCATTGTGGCAATACCAGCTTCTACCCCTGCTGATGCTGCCGCAATGACATCAGCAAACCCTTCAAAAAGAACGGCACCATGCTGTTTACGAATGGCTGATCTTGCTCGGTGAAAATTGTATAACAGGCGACTTTTATTGAAAATAGCGGTTTCTGGACTGTTTAAATACTTCGGCTTCTCTTCATATAGCGCTCGACCTGAAAAAGCAACAACCTTCCCCTTGTCATCATGAAGTGGAAACATAATCCTTCCCCGAAACCGATCAAAGTAAGAACCATCTTCTTTTTGAATAATCAGCCCTGCTCTTTCTAATTCCTCGACCGAAAAACCACGCTTTTGCAAAAAAGTGGTCGTGAAATCCCACTGAGGGAGTGACCAACCGATTTGAAAAGCCTCTATTTCATTTTTAGTAAAGCCGCGTTCTTGCAAATACTCTAACGCTTCCTGACCTTCCTTTGTATTTACCAGCAAATGGTGGTAAAATTTCGTTAGGAGTTCATGAGCTTCAAGCATCCGATCCTCTTCTTTTGAAACAGCTCGATCAGGATGTTCACCCGGAATTTGAATGTCAACAGCCACACCCGCACGATCGGCAAGCTTACTGACAGCTTCTCGAAAAGAAACATTCTCTATTTCCGTGATAAAGGTAAACATGTTTCCCCCGGCTCCGCATCCAAAACAATGATAGATCTGTTTATCAGGTGAGACGGAAAATGAAGGAGAATTCTCTCCGTGAAAAGGACATAGCCCAAAGTAATTTCGACCTTGCTTTTTCAACTGAACGTAATCGCCTATGATCTCAGTAATATCAAGCGATTGCTTAATCTGTTGAATCGTTTCTTCAGGAATCTTTCCTGCCACTTAAACATCACCAGCTATGCTATTAATCGATAACCACCTATTATTTTCTGCAACAGATAGAATAGTTATCGACAAATACCTTCATTTTTTTCTTTCTTTCCTATGCTTTATTATTCTACAAGCTTGTTTAGAATCCTTCTTATATACGAAATAACATAAAAAATTTACGAACATTCCTCACTCTAAACTTCCCTTGGAGGATGGCTAAAGCACATAAATAGTTTATTCCTTTATTCAGACCTCTAAACCTGTTTTAAATACATTTTTATCACAATTTTTTATTATAGTATATGTTCTGCAAAAAGACTATTGTTTTTTTCTAACTTTCAAAAGAAAGTGAAAGAGGCTGCCCTCTTATCACGAAGCTTCTCTTTTAACGGCAAAATATAGTATGTTCACACTATAAATGGCGCGAAAGAAGCCGTAGCTTTAGGACACCCTCTATGTTCTGTTTCTAAATTTACTCATAATAATATTGGCCGTTTCTTCTACTGCTTTATTAGTGACATCGATGATTTCACAACCAATTTTGCTCGTGATCTTTTCAAAGTAAGCCATTTCTGTTTTAATCCGCTCAACATCCGCATAGCTAGCCTGGTCGTTTAGTCCAAGTGAAATCAATCGTTCCCGTCTAATTTGGTTCAGTTTTTCTGGACTTATTTTCAAACCGTAACATTTTTCTGGTGGAATCGTGAATAATTCTTCTGGAGGATCCACCTCAGGTACAAGTGGTACATTCGCCACTTTTAGTCGCTTATGCGCCAAATACTGAGATAAAGGTGTTTTAGATGTTCTAGACACACCAATTAATACAATATCTGCTTTAAGTAGCCCTCTAGGGTCTCGACCATCATCGTACTTGACTGCGAATTCAATAGCTTCTACCTTCTTAAAGTATTCCTCATCTAATTTACGAACAAGCCCCGGTTCAAGAAGTGGTGCCTTTCCATACATTGATTGCAATTGATCCATTAATGGGCCTATCAAATCAAAAATAACAATGTTTTCTTCAAGCGCTCTCTCTTGCATATATTTTCTAATTTCAGGCTTCACTAACGTATAAACGATAATGCCGCGCTCTCCTTTGGCCAAATCGATGACTTCATCAATATGAAACGGATCTTCCACATAAGGGAAGCGTTTAATTATCGCGTGAGATCCGTTAAACTGGCTGACTGCAGCTTTCGTTACTAGTTCAGCCGTTTCTCCTACCGAATCGGAAACAATATAAATAATTGGGTCGTTTACCAACAATCAGCAACCTCCTTTTATTTCAGCACTCAATCGTCATCAGCGAGTGATACGAAGGCTTTCGCAATGTTTGTCTTTGTAATTCGTCCGGTCACTTCATAGCCTAAGTCTGTCTTTTTGACAACAGGAACGGAATCGATTTGTTTATCGATCAGATTCTTTGCCACATCAAGCAGTAAATCATCCTTCTGACAAACCGCAATATTAGGCATTCTCGTCATAATAATATTCACGGGAATCGCACTTAAATCCTGTTTTCCAATACTTGCTCGCAACAAATCCTTTCTTGATAGCACACCCGCTAAACAAGAATGTTCATCCACAACAAACAACGTGCCAACATCTTCTAAAAACATAGTGACGACTGCATCATACACAGATACATTTTCTCTGACCACAACTGGGATTGCTTGATAATCGCGCACATAAATTTTCATTAAATTTTCCGTAAGTAGCTGTGTACCAGTTTTCCCCGTATAAAAATAGCCAACTCTTGGTCTTGCATCTAAAAAGCCCGCCATCGTTAAGATCGCTAAGTCAGGCCTTAAAGTCGCTCTCGTTAAATTTAAGCGCTCAGCAATACTTTCACCAGTAATAGGGCCATTCTCTTTCACAATTTGCAATATTTGATCTTGCCGCTTATTTAGTTCCAATGTCTTCACCACCTAACACGCATTAAAGGCACCACATGTTTAGTTGCAAGAACTTATGCTCCCATCGTAAAGGAGATCAATATTGTTCGAACAACTAAACACGGATGCTTGAATGAACTAAAAGTGTTATACCATATAAGAAATATTATATACTATTTAACAAAAATGAACAGCATAGTTTATCCTTGTTTTTGTTTAAGACGGTCCTTTCAGTCGTCATTCATGAGGGGTGTCACTGAATAATCGATCATCAATAGAGCAAATCCATACGCATATTACACTAGTACTCACTTGACTAAAATCGCGTTGAAATCAGCAAATTCCGTAATTATATGAGCAAGTGTTTTCATTTGTTGTAATCGGTTTGCTTTAATATTAGCCTCTTGTGCCATGACCATCGTATGTTCAAAATAGCTTTCAATCACTGGTTGAAGACTAGCAAGTAACTGATACTTTTCTTCTGAAGATTCCGTTGTTTGCAATGCTTCTTGTATGCGAGTTGTAGCTTGATACAATGCTTTCTCTTCATCATTAGCGAACAAGCTTGGGTCGACAACACTTGTTCCTTCCGCTTTTTTCGCTATATTTAACACGCGGCTAAGTGCTTCCATCACTTCTTTAAAGTTGGCATCCTCTTTATGAGTCATTAGTATGCTAGCTTTTTCAAATAGCGCTGGTAATACGCCAACGTGACCTGCAAGAACGGCATCGATGATATCATGACGCACCCTTTGTTCTTGGAGATTATATTTAACCCGCATCTTAAAGAAGGTCATTAGCTCTTCTAATAAAGTGTCCGCGTCTTTCTCGCCGATCTGATCCGCTTTTACAATCGCGATCGCTGCTTCTACTACTTGTTCTAACGAAACATTCCATTTTTTATCCGCTAAAATATGGACGATGCCCGCCGCTTGTCTTCTTAACGCATAAGGATCTTGAGAGCCTGTCGGAATAATATCGACAGCAAAGCAAGAAACGATCGTATCTAACTTATCCGCCAAGCTTACGAGTGCCCCTGTTAGTGTAGCTGGTGTATCATCTTCTGCATGGCGCGGCTGATAATGTTCATTGATTGCTCGAGCGACTTCTTGATCTTCCCCTTTTTGCAACGCATATTTCTCTCCCATGATTCCTTGAAGCTCAGGAAATTCATATACCATTTGCGTCACTAGGTCAAATTTGCAAATTTGTGCCGCACGATCTGCCTTGCTCTTCGTTTCATTGTTGGCACCTGTTAATTCAGCCAATGTCACCGCTGCTTTACGAATGCGTGCCACTTTTTCTGCCAACGTGCCGATTTTTTCATGATAAACAATCGTTGTTAGCTTATTTAAAAACGTATCGATCGCTGTTTTTTGGTCTTCTTTATAGAAGAAGTCTGCATCCGCTAGACGAGCACGAAGAACTTTTTCATTTCCATGAGCCACTTTATCTAAAGCACGGCTGTCTCCATTACGAACGGTAATAAAGTAAGGAAGAAGTGTCCCATCTTGATCTTTTACTGGGAAATAACGTTGATGCTCTTTCATCGAAGTGATTAACACTTCTTCTGGTAATTCAAGAAACTCTTGATTAAATGAGCCGTAAAGCGCGGTTGGGAACTCGACTAGATTGTTGACTTCTTCTAACAGCGCTTCATCTACAGGGATCATCCATGATTGACCCTTTTCAATCGCTGTTAATTGCTCACGAATCATCGCTTTTCTTTTTTCCGGTTCAGCGATCACATATTGTCCCTCTAAACGTTGGACATAAGTCGAAGCGTCTGTTATTTCTACTTGTTCTCCAAGGAAACGGTGTCCCATTGTTTGATTGCTTGTAGACACATTCGTGATGCTAAACGGAATCACGTCTTGACCAAATAAAGCGATGATCCACTTAATTGGACGTATATAACGCAAGTCATTATCAGCCCAGCGCATATTTTTGCCGAAGTGTAAGCTCGTGATCACTTCGCGAAGTGCTGGTAGTAATTCTATCGCTGGTTGACCTTTCACAAACTTATTGACGTGGGCATATTCAATCCCTTTGATTTCTTTAAAATAAATATCCTCTACCGTCATTCCTTGACCGCGAGTAAATCCGATCGCTGCTTTCGACCACTCTCCATCTTCTGAAAGAGCAATTTTCTTCGCTGGTCCTTTCGCCTCTTCTTCCACATCTTGTTGAGCTTCCGCTACATCTTTAACGATGACCGCTAGACGGCGAGGAGTCGAAAATACTTGAACCTCTCCATGCGCAATGTTTTGTTCTGTTAGAAATGCTTCTACTTTTTGACCGAGCTGATTCATCGATTCAGTGACGAAACGAGCAGGCATTTCTTCTAAACCAATCTCTAGTAGTAAATCTTTTTTATTCATGTTCTGGCTCCCCTTTCCCCTTTAAAATTGGGAATCCTAATTTTTCACGTTCCTCATAAAATGTCTTCGCAATTTGTCTCGCTAAACCGCGCATACGACCTAAATAAGCCGTTCTTTCCGTGACAGAAATTGCTCCCTTGGCATCTAACACGTTAAAAACGTGAGAGCATTTCAATACGTAATCATAGGCTGGATGAACAAGTCCCTCGTCCATTTGACGCTTTGCTTCTTTTTCATAAATCGTAAATAAATTAAATAGCATATCGGCATCACTAGTTTCAAACGTATATTTAGAGTGTTCAAACTCCGGTTGATAAAAAATATCTCTGACCGTAAATCCATCTGTCCATTCTAAGTCAAACACATTTTCTTTCTCTTGAATATACGAAGCAAGACGCTCGATTCCGTATGTAATTTCCACTGAAACAGGTTTACATTCTAAACCACCAACTTGTTGGAAGTACGTAAATTGCGTAATTTCCATACCATCAAGCCACACTTCCCAACCAAGACCTGCACAGCCGAGGGAAGGATTTTCCCAGTTATCCTCTACAAAGCGAATATCATGTTCTAACGGATCGATCCCAAGAGCCTTTAATGAATCTAAGTACATTTCTTGAATATTATCTGGAGATGGCTTCATAATTACTTGAAATTGATGATGCTGATACAAGCGATTTGGGTTTTCTCCATAGCGTCCATCTGCTGGACGACGGCTCGGTTCGACATAGGCTACATTCCAAGGCTCTGGACCAATCGCCCGTAAAAATGTATAAGGGCTCATCGTACCTGCTCCTTTTTCGACATCATAGGCTTGCATTAAAATACAGCCATGTTCAGACCAATGCTTTTGCAATGTTAAAATCATGTTTTGAATATTCATTGTTTAGCCTCTCTTTCTCCTTATGTTAAAAATAAAAAACTCTCGTCCCTATGCACAAAATTGTACATAGGGACGAGAGTTATACCCGCGGTTCCACCCTACTTGCTATAGAAGATCTATAGCCTCTTTTCAATTAGCTGCTCCAGACTGCCTTTCCTTGACGCTCTCTCCCCGGCTCGCACCATCCCGGGTTCGCTTAAAGTAGAGGGAAATCAAGTACTCTATTCCTTCACTGCAACTTTTTATTATCGATTAAGTATATAAAATTTAATCGATAATAGCCGTTTTGTCAATCCTCTTGCTTGCGTTCCGTAAAGATCGCTTCCATTTTTTCTAATTGATCAATGAATCTTCGCGATTTTAAAAACAAACCAGAATATTCATCGTAATACAGGGAAATCGCAGCTCTCAGCTCTTTTTTCGTCTCCACCTTCACGTTGATCGTCCCGAGACGCTCTAAATCAATGTAGTAAAATAATCGCAACAACCTGATCGCGGGTTGTGAAAGCGGCAATCGGTGAGGGTCTATATCAAAGCAGCGATGACAAAGCAACCCATTTTCACGAATCGAAAAAGCGAAGTGACCTTCACAGCTTTGACAATGGACACAGCTTGACAGTTCTAGACGCAAACCAATGACTTGCAACATTTTCATTTCAAAAATGTTTGTCAAAATTTCCGCGTCATACCCTTCATTTAAATAATACAGCGACTGCTTTAAAAATTCGTATAAGTACGGATTCACCTGCTGATCCTCCGTACTTTTGTCTAATAGCTCTACCATATAAGCAGCATAAGCTGTTATCATTAAATCTTCGCGAATATGCCGCATCGAGGTAAGAATTTCTCCTTGCTGTAGCGTCCCGAGACCGCTACCTAGCTGCACAAGAAATTGTCCATGCGTTAACAGCTGAGTAATGGCTGAAAGTCGACTATTTGGCTTCCTCGCCCCTCTAGCCATAAAAGCTATCTTGCCTTTTTCTCTAGAAAATATTGTTACAATTTTATTTGTTTCACCATAATTGGTGGTGCGAATAATGATTCCTTCAACTTTCTGAAGCATGAGAAGGCCATCCTTCCATCCTCCTCAAGTGGTCATCCCAGTCATCGGGAAATCTAATTCCGCCAGCCTGTGCTCTTGTTCAAACGGGGATCCTTCGTTGTCATTTTTAATTTCCTTATACAAAAGGTATGCATCTACACTTCCTGTCTCCGAAAAGACTTTCCAGGTAAAATCCAACATGTTTTTCCCGCCTTTCTTAAAATTGAAACTGGCATTTATTTATGGCTTCTTGTCTTAGCTTCACCGATTCCTTATTGATTATGAGGAGCAAAAATTTCTAGTGTTTTCATTAATAATCGTCTTCACGAAATCCGAAGTCGCGAAGATTGGATTGTTTGTTGCGCCAATCCTTTTGCACCTTTACCCATAGCTCTAAAAACACTTGAGACCCGAGCAGGTTTTCAATATCGATCCGTGAACGCTTTCCGACCTCTTTCAATAAACTTCCGCGTTTACCAATAACGATTCCTTTTTGCGAATCCCGTTCCACAACGATCGTAGCCATCACATTAATAATCTCTTTGTCTTCTCTGCGCTCCATCTTATCAATCACAACCGCAATTGAATGAGGGACCTCTTCTCTCGTTAAATGAAGGACCTTTTCACGAATAAGCTCAGACACAATAAATCGCTCTGGATGATCGGTCACTTGGTCCGCTGGGTAATATTGAGGACCTTCTGGCAAAATCCCCTCGATTTGAGTCAGCAACCGATCCACATTATTGCCTTCAAGAGCAGAAATCGGAACAATCTCTTTAAACGGATATAAATCCTTATACTGCTCAATCAGCTCCATTAACTGATCGGGGTGAATTCGATCGATTTTATTGAGAACAAGAAACACAGGCGTTTGGATGCCTTGCAGCTTGTCGATAATGAATTCATCTCCGCGTCCATAGCCTTCCTCCGCATTAATCATAAACAGCACAAGGTCTACTTCTTTCAATGTGTTGACGGCTACTTTCATCATAAAGTCCCCAAGCTTATGCTTCGGCTTATGAATCCCAGGTGTATCAATAAAGATCATTTGTGCGTCTTCTTTCGTATAGACACCTTGCACTTTATTTCTTGTCGTTTGCGGCTTGTCGCTCATAATGGCGATCTTTTGTCCGATCACTCGATTTAAAAACGTGGATTTGCCGACATTCGGGCGGCCAATGATCGAAATAAAACCTGATTTGTATCTTGTATTCGTTTGATTATTCATGTAAGTCCTCCGGTGAAAATGCTCCTGGTAATAATTGTTTAACTGTATGTTCTTCTATATCCCCTTGAAGGTTCGTTAAAATAACTTTCATGTCAGGTGGACAAAGCTCGGAAATCACTTGGCGACAGGCCCCACATGGAGGTACAGGACGCTTCGTATCCGCTACGACCGCTAAGGCCGCATACTTAGTTGCTCCTTCCGACCACGCTTTAAATAAAGCGGTCCTCTCTGCACAATTGCACATACTGTAGGCAGCATTTTCAATATTGCACCCTTGAAAGACCTTTCCATCCGTGGTCAAAAGCGCCGCTCCTACTTTAAATTGAGAATAAGGAACATAGGCACGTTCTCTCGCCGCTTTGGCTTCTTGAATTAATTGATGAATATCCACATTCATGCTCCTTTGCTTTCTATTTTAATACAAAATCACTTATTTGTAATCCTTTATCAGTAAAAAAACTGAAAAATCTAAATTTTCGAAAATAATTCTGTTAACTTAGGTACAAATAGGATCAACCCTACAATAACAGAAAGAACCGCATATAACAAAACAGCCCCCGCAGCTAGATCCTTCGCCTGTTTCGCTAACGGGTGATACTCTTCTGTCACTAAGTCAACTGTTTTTTCAATTGCTGTATTGATAATTTCTAACACAAACATGCCAAAGACTAAAAACAACACAACCACCCATTCCATTTTCGCAAGCGACAGCCACATACCCATGCCAATAGCTACAACCGCTGCCGCCATATGAAAGCGAAAATTCGGTTCATCCATCGCTAATCGAATGCCTTCTAATGCAAACCGATGAGAAGCGAGCAATCGTTTCCAATGAAAGGTTCGTTTATCTTTCGAGGCCATATTCGTCCAAAATCTCTCTTTGTTTTGCAAACATCACTTTCTCTTCTTCCTCTGTCATATGGTCATAGCCAAGCAAATGAAGCAGGCCATGTACGACAAGAAAGCCTAATTCTCGTTCAAAGCTATGACCATACTCCTCCGCTTGTTCCTTCGCCCGAGGAATGGAAATAATAATATCACCAAGAACGCGTGGAAGATCGTCTGCTCCAGTGATCGCAACCTCTTCCTCACCCATTTCTTCTAGTGCAAAGGAAATCACATCCGTCGGCTGATCTTTGTCACGATAGTCGCGGTTAATTTCTTGAATTCTTTCATTGTCCGTCAGTGTAATAGACACTTCACTCCCAGCATTGACTCCTTCTTTTTTTGCGGTGAAGTTCAATATGTCTATAATCAACTGATGTGTTTGTTCTTTCAATTCTTCTGTCTCATCGATAATATCGATTACTAAATCCATGTTATACCCTCCAATGATTCAACTTTGCTGAGTAGGAGCAACTTCCTCTGCTCCCGGATATTTAATTCGGGAATGAAAGATTCCACTTAACGATTCACATAATGTTTTTTTAACGATTTGTAATTCTTTTAACGAAATGTCACATTCATCAAATTGACCATCATTGAGCCGATCGGAAACGATTTGATCAACAAGCGCTCCAATTTGTTCCGCCGTCGGATGGTCCATCGATCGAACAGCCGCCTCGACACTATCAGCAATATTAATGACGGCTAACTCTTTCGTTTGCGGCTTGGGCCCTAAATAGCGAAAATCACTTTCTTTTATATCAGGATTGGTTTTCTTCGCTTGATAATAAAAATATTTAACGAGTGTTGTTCCATGATGCTGCTCAGCCACATCAATAATTTCTTGTGGGAGTTTATGCTCCTTTAACATCTTCACCCCATCTGTCACGTGAGCGATAATAATATCCTTACTAACTTCAGGTGGAAGCTGATCGTGAGGGTTTCCTAACCCCCCTTGATTTTCGATATAAAACTGTGGATGTTTCGTTTTTCCAATGTCATGATAATAACAACCAACTCTCGCTAACAACCCATTAGCTCCAATTGCTTCACAGGCCGCCTCTGATAAATTAGCGACCATGACACTGTGATGGTACGTACCAGGAGTTTCTGTTAATAGCTTTTTTAGTAACGGCTGATTAGGACTCGATAATTCAATCAGCTTCATTTTTGACAATATGCCAAATGCCGCTTCAAAAAACGGCAACGTCCCCATCGTCAAAACAGCTGATAACAAGCCCGATAAAAACGAAAATAACGTAAAATACAAAAACTCTGTCTGCGTATACTGACCGCTGACAAGTAATTTCAAAAATAAAATAACAAAGACATTTACAAGAGAAACGAGCATCCCGGCACGCAGTAAATTAATATTTTTACTGCCCATTAAAAATAAGATCCCTGCCAAGCCACTAAATAAAATATATAGCCCCATTTCAACATTTAATGCTCCATTTAAATGCTCATTAAAAATCATGGTGCCACAGGTAGATAAAGCAATGGTAACCATAATAGCAAGCCGCTCATTAACAAGAACAGTTAACAACATCGCCGCCAGTGCAGCTGGATAAGCATACGTAAGCTCATAAAAATCGCTATAAGTTAGTATATCGGCAAGCTTCATTAGAAATAAGGAAGACAGAAAGACAACACTTGATAGCACTAAAGCAGATGTTTTTTTCTCTTCCTCTAGAAGTGAATAGTGAAAATAATAGTAAAACAAAAATAAAATAACCGCAATAAAAATGAACAATCCGATCACAGGCTTATAAGACGGATCGTCCTTTAATAAACCTAATAGTTCTAACTGGCGATACGTCTCTCGATCAATTAAGTATCCTTCCTGCACAATGACTTGCCCTTGAAGAATACGAACCGGCTCTACATTGTCCATCGCCTGTTGTTTTCTTTTCTGCGTTAACTCCTTATCATACACGACCGTGGGTACGATGGCGTAGCGAGCAATAGCCGTTGACGCCGCTTGAAGTGGGTCTGGAATCGAAGACACTTGAATTTGATTCGCAACTTCCGCTTTCGTAGCAGCTATTTCTTCTGCGCGAATTCTATTTTCTAAAGAAGACTCGACGAAGTCTTTCGTCTTTTTTTTCACTGAGGCGAGCTCTTTTGGTTCAGCCGCAAGCAAAGAGGACAATTCCTCATCACTAATCACCTTCGCTACATCTTCCGCTTCATTAGTAAAGCTTTTCTTTAAAAATAATAACTGCTCTTTCTCATCGTCAGGATATTTCGTTTTCGCCTCAAGAACAAAATCAAATAACGAGCCGACTAGTAACAATCGATTATTGACGATGTCACTTTTATAAACATAAGCCTCGTCAACTTCCAGAGCCGCTCTATTTTTCTCTTCCTCCGTTTTCTGTTCATCTACTATTGTGACTTGCGATCGAATCGTCCGATCTGAAACCGAAAAGAGTTCAATTTGATACGTTTCCGGTTTCACGTGAGTATACAAGAGCACAAACATCAATATCGCCAATAAAAAAAACACAATCAACGCAAGCACCCGATCACTCACATAGGTACGAATCCGGCAAACCATAGATTGTATGTCCATTACACCCTCCTGCTTATACTCTAGTTTCACTTTTATGGCATATGTAAAATGATAACAGCTTTTTTAAAAAAATTCATGTATCGTCTTGCTCAGTATGTGATTCTCATATGATCATGTTCAATCTTGAACGAAAAAAGACGGCTCATCAGCCGCCTTTTATTCTTCCGCTTCCTCATATGCTTGAATAATTTTGGCAACAAGCGGGTGACGAACGACGTCACTTTGCTCTAAATAAATAAATGAAGCGGAAGCCACATTTTTTAATATATGCTCAGCCGAGACAAGTCCTGACTGCGCTCCTCTAGGCAAGTCAATTTGTGTTCTGTCGCCCGTAATGACCATTTTTGAGCCAAAGCCAAGACGAGTTAAAAACATTTTCATTTGTGCTTTCGTTGTATTTTGCGCTTCATCTAAAATAACGAACGCATCATCAAGTGTTCTCCCTCTCATATAAGCAAGCGGAGCGATCTCAATCGTCCCTCGTTCAATTAGCCTTTGCGTATGTTCTGTTCCTAACACATCATTTAAGGCATCATAAAGCGGACGTAAATAGGGATCTACTTTCTCTTTTAGATCACCAGGAAGAAAGCCCAAGCTCTCCCCTGCTTCCACCGCTGGACGCGTTAAAATAATTCGCTTGACTTGTCCTTTTTTCAGTGCATGAACAGCCATCACGACCGCTAAATATGTCTTACCTGTCCCCGCCGGACCGATCCCAAATACAAGATCTTTATGGCGAATCGCACTGACATACTGCTGCTGACCTAACGTTTTAATACGAATCGATTTCCCTTGGGCATTTTTCGTAATTTCCTGCTCATATAGTTCTTCAAGGTATTCAATCGTCCCACGCTTAGCCATTTGTACCGCATTAATGATATCACGCTCACTAATTTGAATCCCTTTGCGAATGACCATCAACAAACGGTAAATAATTTCTTTCACTAACACCGTTGTCTCTTCCACTCCAGCAATATGAATCGTCTCGCCTCTTGTAATGATCGAAACGTTAAATTCTTCTTCTAATATGGTTAAGTTTTTATCTGACACCCCTAATAAAGCTTGGGCTTCATTTGGGTTATCAAGTTGAAGGTTCATTATGTTTTTTTCTTCTGGCATTCTCTATATCTCCTTGAGTAATTGATTGACCTACTGCGATATTTTCTAGCACTTGGAAGTGAACAATTAACTTAACTTTACCATTCTTAATCTGATTGTGTAAAACCTTTTCTCCCGTAATTTTTGCTTTTTCAGATAATTTCTCTTGTAAATCTTTTCTAGCCGCTTGTAAAGCTTGTACCTTCCCTTGCTCTTCTGTGTACACTCGCTGAATTTTCTCACTTTCATAATAACTTTTCTCAATGTAATGAATCGGGAGCTCTACCCCTAAAAAAGAAATCGGGTGCTCCTTGTTCTCTAATTGAGCATTCGCAAACGCAGGATCTTTAAATCCCCACACTTGAAGTTTCATACGGTCCACCTGTATATAGTATTTTCTTACATTTCGCCCTGTTAACGTGTTGAAATTAGTCGTTAACGGTAGCTCTACCACTGTTTTATACCATGTTTCGCCATACACCTTGCCGGCTGCGGATACTTTTTTAGCATGTTCCTCATCCCCTATATACCCAGAAACTAATAGCTGCCCTTTTCGAACAAATTGATTTCTTTTCACAACAGCTTGTCCTTTCTCTACGAACATACGAACGATGACTGCATCTTTTTTTGCCACTAAGTGTTGCGATTCATTTGTTTGTTTTTCTTCTGGAGTAGTTTTTTCTACAACTCGAAAATGATAGGTACTTCCCCTCAATTCTACTCCAATCCATGTTAATCCATCCACCTCATGAAATAGTTTTTTCTGTACCGTCTCCGGATCATCTAATGAAAAGATTAACCGACCTTTCTGAATCCCTATTTGGTCTAGTTCTTTACGAATTTTATGCTCCATTTCGGGACTTGCTCCGTTAATATCAATCCGCCAGACGACATTTGATAATAACAGCACCAATACCAAAAACGCGACCATTCCCAGGATAAACCCAGAACTTTTGATCATCCTTTTCATCAAGAAAGGCAAGCCTTCTCCTTTTAAAAAAAAGACCTTTCCTTCAAAATCACGAGCGCACTTTCTTAAGTCTTGAACATGATGAAGAGAGAGCGCAAATGTAATCGTCCCCATTTCTTGCCGCTTCACTTGCCAAAGAGGGATACGGGAACGAATCAGCTGATTGAGAAATCGTTCAGCTCCTGGCCCTGTAATTTTGACATGGACCACTCCTCTAAAAAAAACAAGCCACTGATTGTTCAACCCTTCTCCCTCCTATCCTTCTAAATACATCAACTTGACGATTTTCCCTTCGAGCAAGATCTCCTCCGGTAAAATCGTTTTAATCGTAAAAGAATGTCCTTGGATTAATAACTGACCTTTTTTGAGTAACAACCGAACTTCCTTATCTGAAAAAGCAAGTAGACCTCTATGGTTTTCGATATAAATATGCAGCTGGCCGATGATTGTGATGCGCGGAAGGTCCATCATGACATCTTCGGGTAAGTTCATTGAATTTGCCAGCCAATTTTTCATTTGTTGGCCCCACTTTTTCGCCATAAAAAAGAACCCTCCTTTCCTTTCAAATGTATGAAAAGAAAAGAGGGTTCATGTCAGTTTATTTGTTGCGGCGTGCCTTAGGCGGACTAAGCACTTGTGAAAAAATAACTCCTCTTAATAGATCGTCTTCTTCTATTTGATGCGAAGAGGGCTTTTCTTCTTTCACTTTCAATCGTTCTTGTCTGACGCTGCCGATTCTTTGCTCTAACTGTCTTGGAGATGGAGTTATTTCTACTTTCACTTCCTCGACAGCTTGCTTTAACTCACTAACTGTTTTTTTCTTTTGCGTTTCAGGTAGACGAGCCACTGGTCCTGGTGATTTTTTGTCTTTTTCATTGTCGCTAAATCGGTTGAAAATGTTCACAATAATCCCAATCACAATCGCTACAATAATGGATTCAATCGCAAAGACCTCCCTTCAAGCCAAGACAGACGAGTTATTTCTCGTCGTCTTTTCTATCCTTTTTTCCACCAGCCATTTTGCCAATTGAACCACGCATATCTGTGTCAGCATCAATATTTTTATAATTCATATAATCCATTACACCAATGTTGCCACTGCGTAACGCCTCAGCCATCGCTAAAGGTACGTCAGCTTCTGCTTCTACCACTTTCGCATGCATCTCTTGTACGCGCGCTTTCATTTCCTGCTCCGTAGCCACAGCCATCGCACGACGCTCTTCCGCTTTCGCCTGTGCAATATTTTTATCCGCTTCTGCTTGCTCTGTTTGCAATTCAGCACCGATGTTTTTACCGATATCTACATCGGCAATATCAATCGATAAAATTTCAAACGCTGTTCCGGCATCTAATCCTTTAGACAGAACCGTTTGCGAAATCATATCTGGGTTTTCAAGTACTTTTTTGTGATTATCACTAGAACCGATTGTACTAACAATTCCCTCACCGACACGAGCAACGACGGTTTCTTCACCGGCACCCCCGACAAGGCGATCAATATTGGCACGTACCGTAATACGAGCTTTCGCTTTCACTTCAATTCCATCCATCGCGACCCCGGCAATAAACGGCGTTTCAATCACCTTTGGATTAACGCTCATTTGTACCGCTTCAAGCACGTCACGACCAGCAAGATCAATCGCTGCACAGCGCTCAAACGTTAATTCAATATTGGCACGATGCGCGGCAATCAAAGCATTGACGACACGGTCGACATTTCCTCCTGCTAAGTAATGACTCTCTAATTGGTTCGTTGATACGTTAATTCCTGCTTTTAACGCTTTAATCAGTGGGTTAATGACTCGACTCGGAATAACGCGACGAAGCCTCATCCCAATCAATGTCAAAATGCTCACCTTTACTCCAGCAGCTAACGCTGAAATCCATAGCATGACCGGTACAAACGTCAATAAAATTGATAACAAAATAATGCCGATGACAACGGCCACACCTACCATAATTAAACCAGTGTCCATTATATTTCCTCCTTTATTCTTCCAATTCTCTTACAACAATGCGTGAGCCCTCTACCTTGATGATTTTCACTGACTTTTCGGCATTAATAAAACCGCCTTCAGTGACCGCATCAACCCGCTCTCCATCAACCATCACTGTACCCGCTGGTCGAAATGGCGTTTTCGTGATCCCTATTTTTCCGATTAGTTCCGAACGATTGATGTTAGATACGTAGCCACTTTCTGTACTAGTCGAATCCTTTAAAATCATTTTCTTGAAAAATTTCATCTTTTTACCAAACACCTTTACCATTAAAGTCATGCCAAGGGTCGCAATAGCCATGGCAATTAATAACGAAATACCCATCCATTTGACATTATCACCAGCAAGTAAAATACTACCGGTGACGGCTGAGATTCCAAGAAAACCAGCAATACCACCCGGCAAAAACAACTCGGCTACAATTAATATGACACCGATGACAAACAACAATACCGACTCATATCCAGCTAAACCAGCAACAAGATGTCCATAGAAAAATAACAATAAAGAGGATAATCCGACCGAACCCGGCACACCAAACCCTGGAGAATACAACTCTAAAATGAGACCGAGGCTAGCAAGCGACAATAAAATAGGTACAACAATAGGGTTTGTCACAAATCGAGCGATTTTATCCGCCCAACTCTCTTCCACTTGTTTAACCGGCGATTGCTCAACCTTTTCTTCCTTTAATACATCCGCTAACTGATCTACTGTGGCCTTTGAATAACCAGTTTCTAGCGCTTGCTTAGAAGTGAATGTTAACAATTCTCCTTTAGGTGCATCGTATTGTGGCACGTCGATGTTAGGATCGGCCATAGCGATCGCATACTTAGGATCAAGCCCACGTTGTTCAGCCACACTTTTCATCGCTGAACGCCAATAGCTTTGCGCTTTTTTATCAGCCATATTCCCTTGCTGATCAATAACGGCTGCTGCTCCCATTTGCGCATTAGGCACCATATAGATCGCATCGGCATGAAGAGAAATATACGCTCCAGCTGACAATGCTTGATTGTTAATAAAGGCGACTGTCCGAATATCCGTTTCATCTAACAATTTTCCAATATCCCCTGCCGCGTTAACAAGTCCACCAGGAGTGTGAACTTCAAGCACAATTAACTGAGCCCCCTGCTCCTTTGCCTCCTCTATCCCACGCTTCATAAATCCATATAAGCCTTTCTCGACCTCATGATGGACCGGAATCACATAAACAGGCTTATCCTCAGCTTGCGAAACTGTCGGCAAACATATCCCCACAATCAATAATACCAAACTAAACAAAAAAAGCCTGTAACTTTTCACCAAACTCACCACCTCACCTTCCTACTATACGAACAACCCTACAAAAAAGTTTCAATTAAAACGAAATGCGGAAAGCGCTGCCCAGCGGCGGATGAACTGACAAGTATAAAAAAGAGATGGCAACAATCGCCATCTCTTTTTTATGATAATTTTGTCTGAACTAGCTTATTCACCGTTCCGCCGTCAGCTTTACCTTTTACTTTCGGCATGAGCGCACTCATTACTTTACCCATATCAGCTTTAGAGGAAGCATTTACTTCTACAATTGTTTCCTGAACAATCGCTTCTAATTCTTCTTCTGAAAGTTGCTCCGGCATGTATATGTTCACGTAAGTTAGTTCAGTTTGAATTTTTGAAACCAGATCTTCACGTCCTGCTTTCTCAAACTCATGGAGGGAGTCTTTGCGTTGTTTCACTTCGCGAGAAAGTACGGCTAATTCGTCATCTTCTGCCAACTCTTTGCCTGCTTTAATCGCTTCGTTTTGCAAGGAAGCTTTAAGCATGCGAATGACAGTCAATTTGTCTTTTTCTTTGTTTTTCATCGCTTGCTTCATATCATTATTTAAACGCTCGAGAAGACTCATTCTTACACCCTCTCTCTCTTTACCACTTACGTTTTCTAGCCGCTTCAGATTTCTTTTTACGCTTCACACTTGGCTTTTCGTAGAATTCACGCTTTCTAAATTCTTGTAAAGTTCCAGTTTTGGAAACAGAGCGTTTGAAACGACGTAGAGCCTCTTCAAGTGATTCGTTTTTACGAACAACTGTTCTTGACATTTCTCTTTCCCTCCCTCCGAACACTTACGATTACATGTTCCGTTATGGAAATTCCATGTACTAAATAATTATAATACAAGCAATTATAGCCGTCAAGAAATTTTCTTTACAAAACATCAGCTAATTAATAATCAGTGTCCGATTGAAGTCCTTGAACAATCTTTACACCAGAACTAGCCCCAATTCTTGTTGCACCGGCTTTGATCATATTTTCCGCATCTTCTTTACTACGAACGCCACCAGACGCTTTCACACCGATATCAGGCCCAACCGTTTGGCACATTAGCGTGATATCCGCAACCGTCGCACCACCTGTCGAAAAGCCTGTCGATGTTTTCACATAGTCTGTTCCTGCTTTGACAGCGAGCTCACAAGCTTTTTGTTTCTCTTCATCTGTTAATAGGCAAGTTTCAATGATCACCTTCGTTAACGCTTTACCTTTAGCCGCAGATGTAACCGCTTGAATGTCTTTCAATACCGTCTCGTAATCTCCGTCTTTTAAGGCACCGATATTGATCACCATGTCCACTTCTTCAGCACCGTTTTCAATGGCATTCTTCGTTTCAAATGCCTTCACTTCAGATGTCATGGCTCCTAGAGGAAAACCAATCACTGTGCATACTTTTACCGGCGTTCCTTTTAACTGCTCACTTGCATAAGACACCCATGTTGGATTAATACAAACAGAAGCAAATTCATATGTCTTTGCTTCTTCACAAAGTTTACTTACTTCCTCTTTTGTTGCATCTGCTTTTAATAATGTATGGTCAATCATTTTTGCCACTTGTTCAAATTGATTTGTCATAAACGATTATCTCCCTTCAGACAAGTTGTCCGTACATCTCTATCTTACCATCGTCACTATAAAATTGCGAGAATGCACGATATTGTTTTTTATTCTTCTAATAGAAAATAAAAGCCTTTCATGCAATTAGTTATTGCACAAAAGGCGATAGATTAATTCACTGTATTTAATTCTTCTTCTAACACTCGAACAAATTGACCTTTATTGTATGGGTAGCCAGCTTGCGTGATTTTCACTTTCACGATTTGACCGACCATTTCCTCCGTTGCTTCAAATACTACTTTTAAATAGTTATCTGTATAGCCGACATATAAATCTTCTTTGTCTCCTTCTTTAAAAGACTCTTCCGGAATCACTTCAAGCACTTCTCCTTCAAAACGAGAAGCATATTCCTTTGCTAATTGATCAGAAAGAGTGATTAATCGATGAACACGTTCGTTTTTCACTTCCTCATCCACTTGATCATCCATTCTGGCAGCTGGTGTACCTGTACGTTTGGAATAAGGGAAAACATGAAGTTCAGAAAACTTATGCTCTTTAATAAAATTATACGTTTCCATAAATTCTTCTTCTGTTTCACCAGGGAAACCGACAATCACATCAGAGGTTACAGCTAAGCCTGGTAACGCCTGCTTCAAACGGTTCAAACGATCAGCGAAATGCTCCATCGTGTATTTACGACGCATTCTTTTCAACACAGTGTTTGAGCCAGATTGCAACGGAATATGCAAATGTCTCACTACAATGTTCGAACGATCAATCACTTCAATCACTTCATCTGTCAATTGACTCGCTTCAATCGAAGAAATACGGATGCGCTTTAAGCCTTTTACCTTTTCTAAATCAGCCAAAAGCATCGCTAAGTTATAATCCTTCATGTCCGAACCGTATCCACCTGTATGAATGCCCGTTAACACGATTTCCTTATAACCTGCATCTACAAGCTGTTGTGCTTGACGAAGTACTTCTTGCGGATCACGAGAACGCATTAAGCCACGTGCCCATGGAATAATACAGAACGTACAAAAGTTATTACAGCCCTCTTGAATTTTTAAAGAAGCACGTGTACGATCCGTGAAAGCTGGTACGTCTAATTCTTCGTACACGCGGTTTTTCATAATGTTGCCGACGCCATTAATCGGTTGACGCTCTTGTTTAAACTGCTCAATATAGTCAAGCATTTTCGTTCGGTCTTGTGTTCCGACCACAACGTCGACTCCTGGAATCGCCATAATTTCAGCTGGTGATGTTTGTGCATAACAACCAGTGACGCAAATGACCGCGTCTGGATTTTTACGAACCGCTCGACGAATGACTTGACGACTTTTCTTGTCTCCAGTATTTGTCACGGTACATGTATTGATGACATACACATCTGCTGTTGCTTCAAAATCAACTCTCTCGTAATTCTGGCTTTTAAACAGCTGCCAGATCGCTTCTGTTTCATAATGGTTTACTTTACATCCAAGTGTTTGGAATGCCACTGTTGGCATTATCATCACCTCATTAGTTCAAAATGGTAGGAAATTGCAGATAAAGCATATAGCGGAGCAGTCTCGGTTCGTAAAATTCTCGGGCCTAATCCGCATGGAATATAGCCATGGCTCCGTAATTTTTCCGCTTCCTTCTCTGAAATTCCACCTTCAGGTCCAAAGACAATGAACAGTCGATCACCCGGCTGCATCTCGGCTAGCACTTGATGAAACGCCTGCTTCTCCCCTTGCTTCGCTTCTTCTTCATAAGCATATAATTTAAACGGATAGTCTTGTCCGATTTCAATCAATTGATTTATATTCACCGGCTTCATCACGTCTGGCACACGGTTACGATGAGATTGTTCAGCGGCTTCTTTGGCTATTTTCGACCAGCGTTCCGTCTTTTTCTCACCCTTTTTCTCATCCCATTTCACAATGGAGCGATCCGCATGAAAAGGGACAAACAAGCTAGCTCCTAGTTCTGTTCCCTTTTGAATGACGAGTTCCAATTTATCCCCTTTCGGCAGACCGCTCGCAATGGCGATATCAACCGGCAGCTCTTTCTTATCATGAATCCATTCCACGAGAAAGGCAAGTGCATAATCATTAGCAAGGTGCTCAATTTCTACCTCTGCTGTTTCTCCATTAGGAAATACAGCATAGACATGATCCCCGACTTCCATCCTCATCACTCGTGACAAATGATGAAAATCCTCTCCCTCGATTTTGATTGACTTGCCATCCTCTAATTGTTCATTTACAAAGTAGCGCTGCACGATTGTCACCCCGTCTATTTCATTTTCTTTGAAGCTGTCTCACAGACCTCTGAGACAGCTGTTAACTCATTATTTTTTCTTTGCAATAATAGCAACCCAGTCTTCCATTAACACCGTTTCTTCAATATCAAAGCCGGCCGCAATGACAGCCTCTTTCACGTCATCACGCTTTTGACTAATGATCCCTGAAGAAATAAAGTAGCCTCCTGGCTTCACGACTTGAGCTACTTCATCTGTGAAGGACATAATGACTTCCGCTAAAATATTAGCTACCACGACATCAACTTGTTCGTCAATGCCATCTAATAGATTATTTTTTGACACATTCACCGTTTCTTCGACATGATTAAGACAAACATTTTCTTTCGCTGACTCAACAGCAACTTCGTCTAAGTCTAGGGCGGTTACTTTTTTCGCACCAAGCAATGCTGCACCAATACTTAGCACTCCTGAACCTGTGCCAACATCCACGACATGATCGTCTGATTGGACGTATCGTTCTAACGCTTGCAAACACATGACCGTTGTCGGGTGTGTACCTGTTCCGAAAGCCATACCTGGGTCCAGTTCAATGATTAACTCATCTGTACTGACAGGTGTATAGTCTTCCCACGTAGGAACAATCGTAAATTTTTCAGAGATTTTCACCGGGTTATAATATTGCTTCCATGCTGTCGCCCAATCTTCCTCATTCACTTCCATCAATGTCATCACATTTTGACCGATGTCAATATTATATTCGACAAGATTCTTAATCGATTGTGCAATCCCTTCAGCGGTTTCAGCTAGAAAGCTGTTTACAGGTAAATATGCTTTAACGATTACACCCTCTTCAGGATAGTCATCGGGATTTAGCTGATAGATTTCACCAAATTGATCCTCACGCTCTCTCTTTAATTCAAAAGGATCTTCAATAACAACGCCACTTGCACCCGCTTCGTGCAAAATATTAGAAATAGCTTCTACTGCTTCATTTGTTGTTTGAATGCTAATCTCCGACCACTTCATCTGTTGCCAGCTCCATTCTTTATTAGTCACGCTTTAGCGCGCGTTTTACTTTATCAAAAAAGCCCGCTTGTTGTTCATCTAGCATTTCACCGCTTACTTCCGCAAATTCTCGAAGCAAGTTTTTCTGCTTTTCATTTAATTTCGTTGGAGTAACGACTTTCACTCGAATATGCTGATCTCCTGTACCATAACCACGAACATTTGGTACACCTTTTCCGCGCAGACGGAATTTCGTACCCGTTTGTGTTCCTGCTGGTACCTTCAATTTAATTTTTCCATGAATGGTCGGTACTTCGATTTCATCACCAAGTGAAGCTTGAACAAATGTGATAGGAATTTCACAATAAATATCGTCGCCATCTCGTTCAAATAATTCGTGTGGAAGAACGCGGAATACGATAAATAAATCGCCAGCAGGGCCGCCATTTACACCCGGCTCTCCTTGTCCAGATACGCGCAGCTGTTGACCATCATCAATTCCAGCTGGTATTTTCACATGAATTTTCTTCATTTTCGTTACCGTTCCATCGCCGCCGCACGTCGAGCATTTTTCTTTAATCATCTTACCTGTACCGCTACAATATGGGCAAGTACGACGATTCACAATTCGACCAAATGGCGTGTTTTGCTCGACATTTAACTGACCTGCACCGTGACAATGCGAACAAGTTTCTGGATCGGTACCAGGCTTTGCTCCCGTACCTGTACAAGTACCACAAGTTTCCTCTTTCGGAATTTCAATGTCTGTCTCTTTTCCAAACACCGCTTCTTCAAACTTGATCGTCATTGTATATTGTAAGTCGGCTCCTTGGCGCGGAGCATTTGGATCTCTTCTGCGACCGCCACCGCCACCAAAGAAGGTGCTAAAAATATCTTCAAATCCTCCGAACCCACCGAAATCAGCTCCACCAAACCCTTGATTTGGATCAGCATGACCAAATTGGTCATATTGTGCCCGTTTTTGCTCATCACTTAACACTTCATAAGCTTCTTTGACTTCTTTAAATTTCTCGTCGGCTCCCGCTTCTTTATTAATATCTGGGTGATATTTTTTTGAGAGCTTGCGATACGCTTTTTTGATTTCCTCTTTAGAAGCGCTTTTTTCGACACCAAGTACGTCATAATAATCTCGTTTACTCATCACGTTCCACTCCCCGATTCCTTTCACATAAGGGCTATTTTAACATAGTTGCTCCTTAATAGTGAATAGTTAATACTAATCGATTGTTTCAGCTCATCATGAAAAAAGTCAAAGTCAAGGAACCCCCTGACTTTGACTTTAGCTGCCTAGCGAAAAGGCTCAAGCTTGCGATTATTTATCGTCTTTTACTTCTTCAAATTCAGCATCGACGACGTCATCATCTTTTTGTCCACCTTGCGCCTGTCCTTCTTGTTGCTGAGCTTGCTTAGCTGCTTCTTCATACAGTTTCATGGACAAGTTTTGCACAATTTCAGATAGCTCATCTTTTTTCGCACGAATATCTTCAAGTTCATTTTTCTCAATCGCTGCTTTCAACGCTTCTTTCGCATCTTCTGCTTTTTTCACTTCTTCAGCGTCTACTTTGCCTTCAAGTTCTTTTAATGTTTTTTCTGTTGTGAAGACTAATTGATCGGCTTCATTACGAAGTTCTACTTCTTCTTTTAGCTTTTTATCTGCTTCAGCATTTTCTTCTGCTTCTTGCACCATACGATCAATCTCTTCATCAGAAAGACCTGAGGATGATTTAATCGTGATGTTTTGTTGTTTACCTGTACCCATATCTTTCGCACTAACATTCACGATACCATTTTTGTCGATATCAAATGTTACTTCGATTTGTGGAATTCCACGTGGTGCTGGTGGGATATCCGCTAATTGGAAGCGACCTAATGTTTTGTTGGCCGCCGCCATTGAGCGCTCCCCTTGAAGCACATGAATATCAACAGCTGTTTGACTGTCAGCCGCTGTTGAGAACACTTGTGACTTAGAAGTTGGAATCGTTGTGTTACGATCGATTAACTTCGTAAATACGCCACCCATCGTTTCGATACCTAAAGAAAGTGGAGTTACGTCTAAAAGAACAACGTCTTTCACGTCACCTGTTAATACTCCACCTTGAACAGCAGCTCCCATCGCTACTACTTCATCTGGATTTACTCCTTTATGAGGCTCTTTACCCGTTGCTTTGCGAATCGCTTCTTGAACAGCTGGAATACGAGTCGATCCACCAACTAAGATGACTTTATCAAGCTCAGAAGCAGACATGTCTGCATCTTGAAGTGCTTGACGTACTGGTCCCATTGTACGCTCAACAAGGTTCGCTGATAGCTCGTCAAACTTCGCACGGCTTAATGTTAATTCTAAGTGAAGCGGTCCAGCTTCTCCTGCTGTAATGAACGGTAAAGAAATTTGTGTAGAAGTCACACCTGAAAGATCTTTCTTCGCTTTTTCAGCTGCATCTTTTAAACGTTGCATCGCCATTTTATCTTGAGATAAATCGATGCCGTTTTCTTTTTTGAATTCTTGTACTAAATAATCGATGATCACTTGGTCAAAGTCGTCTCCACCTAAGCGATTATCACCAGCTGTAGAACGAACTTCGAATACACCATCGCCAAGTTCTAAGATCGATACGTCAAATGTACCACCGCCAAGGTCATATACAAGAATCGTTTGATCCTCATCCATTTTATCCATACCGTATGCAAGCGCTGCAGCTGTCGGTTCGTTAATGATACGCTCTACTTCAAGGCCAGCAATTTTACCAGCATCTTTAGTTGCTTGACGCTCAGCATCATTAAAGTAAGCAGGAACAGTAACAACTGCTTTCTCTACTTTTTCTCCTAAGTATTCTTCCGCATAAGATTTCAAATGTTGAAGAATCATCGCTGAAATTTCTTGAGGAGAATACTCTTTTCCTTCAATTGTTTCCTTATGTGCTGTACCCATATGACGCTTAACAGACATAATTGTGTTAGGGTTCGTGATCGCTTGACGTTTAGCCACTTCCCCTACTTGACGCTCACCATTTTTAAATGCAACTACAGATGGTGTTGTACGATTACCTTCTGGATTAGGAATAACTTTCGCTTCCCCACCTTCAAGAACTGCCACACATGAGTTCGTTGTACCTAAGTCGATACCGATAATTTTGCTCATTTGTCTTACCTCCCTGAAAAATATATGTAATAATTTATTGATTAACTTTGACCATTGATGGGCGAATGACACGGTCTTTTAGTTTATAACCCTTTTGAAATTCTTCCACCACGATATTTGATCCATAGCTCTCATCACTATCTGTCATAACCGCTTGATGAATGTGCGGATCAAACTCATTGCCAACAGCTTCGATCGCTTCAACACCTTCATTTTCTAGCGCTGTGAGCAATCCTTTATAAACCATCTCCATCCCTTGAAGAACGGATTCCGTTTGCTCGTTTGCTGCTTCGATTTTCAGTGCACGCTCGAAATTGTCTAGCAATGGAAGCAAGTCAGAAATTAAATTTTGTGCGCGATATTTATCTGCCGCTTCACGCTCGATTTGCGTGCGACGACGGAAGTTATCAAAGTCAGCTCGTAAACGCAAATAAGAACTTTCTGCTTCCTCTAATTTTTGCTCTAATTCATTTATTTTGTCAAAAGAAGCCTCTTCCTCAACAGTTTCTGTTTGTTCTGCTGCTTCTTCTGTTACTGGCTGTTCGTCAGTTTGTTCAAGTGGTTCTTCATGCAGTTGCTTCTCTTCTGCCATTGGTTTCACCTCCTTCAAATTTTCTCCTAATCATTCAACCTTTATATTATACACAGAAAGAGACGGAAGTCAGCAACAACTTCCACGCTCTTACCATACTGACTTTATCTAGCTTTCATACAGCTTCGTCAACGCTTTTGTCATATCGTGACTCAAAAAATCGACGAGGCTAATCACCCGCGAGTATTCCATTCGCGTCGGCCCAAGTATCGCAATTGTTCCCACTTGTTCTTCTCCAACCGAGTAGGAAGCTGTAATTAAGCTACAATGCTCCATCGCTTCATTATTGTTTTCTTTGCCGATCTTGACTTGAATACCAGTTGGGATGCCGCTAATTAATTTATAGATGCCTTCTTCCTGTTCAATCATATTCATCACTTGACGAATTTTCACAATATCATGGAACTCAGGCTGATTGAGCATATTCGTTTTTCCACCGAAAAACAACTTTTCTGTTGCTGGCACATCAACGGCATCAGCAAACATTGTTAACATCGCTTCGTAATTATGAATATGTTGACGCATAAGCACAACAATTTCTTTATACAACTTATCGTGTAGATTAGAAAGCGGAATGCCGACCAATCGTTCATTCAAAATGTTCACCATTTTTTCAATATCGGAAGCATCGACACTTTGAGGGAGTTTGAACGTTCGGTTCTCAACATGCCCCGTATCTGTCACGATAATAGCGATCGCTGTATCTTTACTTAGAGGAACAATTTGTAGCCTCTTTACTTTATTATCCTTAATTTCAGGTCCTAATACGATCGCTGTGTAATTCGTTAATTCTGATAAAATTTTTGCTGACTTTTGCACCACTTTTTCTAACTCATACATGCGGTCAGAAAAGATGGAATGAATCGTCTGCACTTCTTTTCGATTGAGCTGTTCAGGATGCAACAGATGGTCGACATAATAACGATATCCTTTTTCTGAAGGCACTCTACCTGAGGAGGTATGAGTTTTCTCTAAATAACCAAGTTCCTCAAGCTCAGCCATCTCATTGCGAATCGTCGCTGAACTGTAAGCAACTTTTTCTTTCTCAACCAAGCTTCGCGAGCCAACCGGCTGTGCAGATTGAATAAAGTCATCAATGATTACTTGTAAGATGAAAAGCTGACGATCTGTTAACAACGTTCATCACCTCTGTTAGCACTCTATCTTTATGAGTGCTAAATCTATAAATAAATTATCAAAATCAATGCTTATTGTCAACGGACATGCTCATGTTATTGCGGATCATTCGATCGATAATAAAAATGACTGGAATACTTCGTTGCCAAGCAATTTCCCTTCATCAGTCAAGCGAATCGTTTCATTGTTTTCAATCATTAGAAGCCCTCTTGCTGTCATATCTGCAAGCGGTTGTTTGAATAATTCAAGCGGGGAACACTGATATTTTTGATGAAATTGCGCAACAGATACTCCTGCCATTTTTCGAAGACCAAGAAACATTTCTTCTTCCATCTGTTCATTTTTCGATACTTGATGAGACGATAAAAGCGCGAGCTGTCCGTCCATTAACGGCTCGATATATTTTTTCAACGGGCCATGATTAGCTGTTCGCACACCATTTACATATCCATGCGCGCCAGCTCCTAGGCCATAATACTGCTCGTTATTCCAATATACAAGATTATGACGACTTTCAAATCCTGGCTTGGCAAAGTTGCTGATTTCATATTGCGTTAGTCCGCGGGCTGACATTTGTTCCATCAACTCTCGATACATAGCCGCCTCTGTTTCCACTTTTGGAAGTGGTAAGCGATCTTTTCTCATTAAATTATAAAAGACCGTCTTCGGTTCAATAATGAGCGAATAGCCTGAATAATGAGGAAGACCTAAGCTTAACGCAGTGTGCAATGTGTCGCGAAAATTCTCAAGCGTCTGATTAGGTAAGGCATAAATTAAATCGATGCTAATATTTTCAAACCCAATGGCTTGCGCACGTTCAATCGTTGTAAATACATCGCGACTTTTATGCGTGCGCCCGATGGATGCTAATAATTCGTCATCAAAGGATTGAACACCGATACTTAAACGATTAACTCCATACTCTTTTAACACTTTCAACTTTTCCTCTGTTAAATCTCCTGGATTGGCTTCAAAGGTGAACTCTCCCTCTGTAAATGGGAGAATTTCTCGAATCGATCGACAAAGTGTCGCTAGCTGCTCAGCACTTAGAGCAGTTGGGGTACCGCCACCAACAAAAATCGTATCTAAACAAGCGGTCGGGTTTGATTCCTGCATCAGTTTCATTTCAGTAGCAAGTGCAGCTAAATACTCCTCCACCGGCTGATTCTTCATAAACACTTTATTAAAGTCGCAATAATGACAAATTTGATGACAAAAAGGGATATGGATATAAGCGGAACGTATCATTCAAAAACTCCTCTAACATAACGAGAAAAAGGGTCAGCTGTTACGCTTTCCCTTTCCCGTTAAAAATTATTTAGTCGAATCGTCTATCTTCAGAACAGCCATAAACGCTTCTTGAGGGACTTCAACGGATCCAACTTGCTTCATCCGTTTCTTTCCTTCTTTCTGCTTTTCAAGCAACTTACGCTTACGAGAAATATCTCCACCGTAACATTTCGCCAATACATTTTTACCCATTGACTTGATCGTTGAGCGGGCGACAATTTTTTGACCGATCGCCGCTTGAACAGGTACTTCAAACTGCTGTCTAGGAATTAATTCTTTCAGCTTTTCTACGATGACTTTTCCGCGCTCATAAGCGAAGTCACGGTGAACGATAAAGCTTAACGCATCGACTTTTTCACTATTTAATAAAATGTCCATTTTCACAAGCTTCGACGGCTTATAGCCAATCAGCTCATAATCAAATGAAGCATAGCCTTTTGTATTAGACTTCAATTGATCAAAGAAATCATAGACAATTTCTGATAACGGAATTTCATAAATGACATTAACACGAATATCGTCCATGTATTGCATATCGATGAAGATTCCCCGTTTTCCTTGCGCTAACTCCATAACTGCTCCAACATAATCATTTGGCACCATAATGGACGCTTTAACATAAGGCTCTTCTACGCTATCAATTTTTTGTGGATCTGGCATATTCGACGGGTTATCGACACTCACTTCTTCACCATTTGTCATTCTCACGTTATAAATAACACTTGGCGCTGTCGTAATTAAATCAATTTTAAACTCACGCTCGATACGTTCTTGAATGATTTCCATATGAAGTAAGCCTAGGAAGCCACAACGGAAACCAAAACCTAAAGCTTGAGACGTTTCTGGCTCAAATTGTAGAGCAGAATCGTTTAACTCAAGTTTTTCAAGTGCTTCTCTCAAGTCGTTAAATTTTGATGAGTCGATTGGGTACAATCCACAGTATACCATCGGGTTGAGCTTTCGGTACCCAGGTAGTGCTTCATCAGCAGGATTTTTGGCTAAAGTGATCGTATCCCCGACACTTGTATCGCCGACATTTTTAATCGCCGCTGTTAAAAAGCCAACGTCGCCAACTGTTAGTTCATCACGAGGGGTTGTTTTCGGCGTAAACACTCCAACCTCTGTGACGTCAAATTCTTTTCCAGTTGACATCATTTTAATGCGATCGCCTACTTTGACCGTTCCATCGACAATACGAATGTAGGCAACGACTCCGCGATACGCATCAAACATTGAGTCAAAAATAAGCGCTTTTAATGGCGCAGATGGGTCACCTTGTGGCGCTGGAACTTTCTCCACAATTTGCTCCAAGATTTCTTCAATCCCGATACCTGCTTTCGCAGAAGCAAGCACAGCCTCTGAAGCATCTAGACCAATGACGTCCTCAACTTCTTGACGTACTCGCTCTGGCTCCGCTGCTGGCAAATCGATTTTATTAATGACTGGAAGGATCTCCAAATCATTATCTAAAGCAAGATACACATTCGCTAACGTTTGCGCTTCAATTCCTTGAGCAGCATCAACAACTAAAATCGCCCCTTCACAAGCGGCTAAGCTTCGAGATACTTCATACGTAAAGTCGACGTGTCCCGGTGTATCGATCAAATGAAAAATATACTCTTCTCCATCTTTCGCCTTATATGTTAACTGAACAGCATTTAATTTAATCGTAATGCCGCGCTCTCTCTCCAAATCCATCGAATCAAGCAGCTGGCTCTTCATTTCACGAGCAGTCAACGCCTGAGTTTTCTCTAAAATTCGGTCTGCTAACGTAGACTTCCCATGATCAATATGAGCAATAATCGAGAAATTTCGAATATGCTCCTGTCTCTTTACTCTCTCTTCATGATTCATACTTTCACCTTCTCCTGTTAATCGGCACAATTACACTAGCATTGATTATATCAGCCAAAAAAGCAAATGACAACGAAAAGCGGAAGGCGCTGGTCAGCGACGTATGGACTGGAGCGATCCGATCGAGATAAAGGAAACACGATGAACGCCAGTGAATCGATGTTGACTTATCGCAAGGAGGAGCGTGGAAGTCCACTAGTCGCTAGCGTCTGGAGCTAGACAATACGAAAAGCGGAGCCGACTGTTCAGACACGACAAGCA
>NZ_KZ454941.1:1373190-1473320 GCF_002797375.1 Bacillus sp. FJAT-42315 | reverse complement strand
CAGCATCAACAACTAAAATCGCCCCTTCACAAGCGGCTA
This sequence comes from Bacillus sp. FJAT-42315, assembly GCF_002797375.1. GTDB lineage: Bacteria > Bacillota > Bacilli > Bacillales > Domibacillaceae > Bacillus_CE. The sequence continues at coordinate 1,473,281 of NZ_KZ454941.1, read as the reverse complement.
AGCTTCGAGATACTTCATACGTAAAGTCGACGTGTCCCGGTGTATCGATCAAATGAAAAATATACTCTTCTCCATCTTTCGCCTTATATGTTAACTGAACAGCATTTAATTTAATCGTAATGCCGCGCTCTCTCTCCAAATCCATCGAATCAAGCAGCTGGCTCTTCATTTCACGAGCAGTCAACGCCTGAGTTTTCTCTAAAATTCGGTCTGCTAACGTAGACTTCCCATGATCAATATGAGCAATAATCGAGAAATTTCGAATATGCTCCTGTCTCTTTACTCTCTCTTCATGATTCATACTTTCACCTTCTCCTGTTAATCGGCACAATTACACTAGCATTGATTATATCAGCCAAAAAAGCAAATGACAACGAAAAGCGGAAGGCGCTGGTCAGCGACGTATGGACTGGAGCGATCCGATCGAGATAAAGGAAACACGATGAACGCCAGTGAATCGATGTTGACTTATCGCAAGGAGGAGCGTGGAAGTCCACTAGTCGCTAGCGTCTGGAGCTAGACAATACGAAAAGCGGAGCCGACTGTTCAGACACGACAAGCAAATGACAGAATGACGGAATGGCGTTCTTCAGCCATGCAGTCAGGCTGGCATTTGACTCGAGTGTCTAGGAGACGGAGCTGGACAACAACGAAAAGCGGAAGGCGCTGGTCAGCGACAGAAGCAGAAAAACCCGCTCAATGATCGAAAGCGGGTGGCAAAGCTTTATCCATCAAATATCGTTGTTGTCACCACTGTCACCGTTTCAGCAATGGATTGACCGACGGCGGAAAATAGATTAATCGCTCCTTCTTCTTCTAGCCTCGCTTGTTTTTCTGCTAAATCTTGCTGCGTGACGTCTCGCTCAATCCAAGTTTGCGGACGATCGACATGAATGGCAACCTCTCGCTCATAGCCAGACTCTTTTTCCCCATTGTTTTGAAAGATGCCAATCAACATCCCTAAAAAGAATACGGAAGTGACTAAATAAATTTTTAACAAAAAAGCTTTCATGATTATTCCTTTCTAATCGGTAGAAGGTTTCGCTTGAACCGCTTCGGCTTGCCAATAATAATCCGCAAACACATCGGCAAAAGCATTCGCCGTCCGATTTAATTCCTCATAAGTATTGTCCACGCCACCGAATTCTAAAAGCAGGGCATTGTTAGACAAATCTTGATTGAACTTTCCGTTTGTCTTTTTTCCTCGTTTTAAAATCACCCCTCTTGAGAGCCCTTTATATTTTTCTTCGAGAAGATGATGCAATTGGGTGGCGAGCTTCACGTTGTTCTCATAATTAGCATGCTCTCCCCCGATAACAAACACCAACTTGGCATAGTTTTCCCCGTTAATCGTTGTCGTCGTTACCTGCTTCCGCTGTGAATCGCGGTGAATATCAATAAAGTATTGCAAATCTCGATTATTCGTTTGAGCAGATGCGACAATTTCACGTGATTGTTGATAAGCCTGACCATAGCTTCTTCCTGACTGTTCAAGCTTAGCAATGACATCTGTTTTATCAATCGCTGCTCCAATCCCTTTATGTTCAAGAGCTACTTGGACCATTTCCCCTACTTTTGTCACATTCAATGAAGAATGCTGCGCTGAATCCGGAGAGGAAACCCCTTGAAGCAAAGGTAAGTAGGATTCTCTCGTATGAGTGAAATACATAAACACACGTTCTTTCCCATTCGTTGTCATCGTCGGTGGCGAACTTTGCGGGTCCTTCTTAATTTCTTTCGGATTCTCCGCCGCCGGTGCATCATTACTCGGTAGTAACGCGTCCGCTGGCGGTTCCGATTCAATCGGCATATTTGTATAGTTCGTTCCTTCTCCAGCTACTAAAATTTGTCCATCATAAATAGAAAACCCCGGCACCTCTCTACCTAAAAAGCTCCTTGGGTCTTGGAAACGAACATTGGTCGCATATCTAAAAGCTAGTTCACTTAATAAAGGTGGCTTCACATTTTCAGGTGCATACGTCATAAACATTCGATTCTCTAACGTATACAAATAATAAAGCGTTTCACCTTTCACATGTTCGGTTGCTTCATTGACGGAATGAGAAGAAATTCGATAATTATAGGCTAGCGAAGTCAATAACCCGACAACGGCAAAAAGCGAAAGGAGAGAGATCGTTAACAGCATCATACCCTTTATGATCGTTGACAAATTAATAGATAAAATATAGTTCGACGGCGTCCCCTTCATTGCTCCACCCTTTCTACTAAAGTCTTGTACTATACGTATGACGATAGAGAAAGAAGCAGAACCAATAGTTTACTTCGTGAAAAAGCCAGTATTTTGCTGATCAATTGCTGGGTGAAGCGCGGCATTTAAGCTGTTTGCCAACAGATTAGCTGTGTCTGTCATAAATAAATCAATCTCTTTTGGTGTGACCATTAAGTTATGACCTAATGGAGCTAGCACTTCATGAATTAGCTGACGCTTTTCATTCTCTTGGAGCACACCAATCATTCCGAGAAAGGAACGTCTCTTTTCCTCATTTGGAAGATGTTCATCGGTTAACTTCTCTCTCTGCCCAAACGAAAAGCCCATCGGAGCGAGAGCAGTAGATGGGCGTTCCCCCTCTGTCATTCCTTTTCCTAAATGCTTCAAAATATAGTCAATCGTATCACTCGTAATCGATACCGCATCTACAACCGTTGGCACACCAATTGCAATCACTGGAATTCCTAACGTTTTTTCACTAATTTCTTTTCGTTTGTTGCCTACACCCGCTCCAGGATGGATACCGCTATCTGATACTTGCACTGTGGCATTGACGCGTTCAATAGAGCGTGAAGCAAGCGCATCGATCACAATAAGAAAATCAGGCTTAGACCGCTCCACGACCCCAAAAACGATATCGCTCGTTTCGATGCCCGTCATTCCCATTACACCAGGCACGAGAGCACTAACTGGTCGGTATCCTTCCTCCACATGTTCAGGCTGCAACTCAAAAAAATGTCTCGTCACCATTACGGAGCCACAAACGAGCGGACCGAGAGCATCCGGCGTCACATCACCGTTACCAAGGCCAACGACTAAACAACTCGCTCCTTCTTCAATTCCCTTCTTTTTTAAAAAAGTGGCTAACTCCGCGGCTAATACTTTTTCTACTTCATGCTGGTGAGTCGTATCATGACTTCGAATTCCTTGCGATTCTACCGTTAAATAAATACCTGCTTTTTTTCCTGTTACCTTCTCCCCTTCTTCATCGATCGTCACGTTGGTCACTTTAATTCCATCAACTTGACGTTCTTCTGACAAAACACCTCGTACTTCCTCTACTCCACCTTGGCGCTCTTTCGCCATTACCCTTGCTTCAACAGCTAAATCTGTTCGAACTTGATACACGTCTAAGTTAATTGATTTCTCTTCCATTCAAGGTATCTCCCTTCAATTTCACGTTATTTTTCATTTTACCCGACTGTGTAAAAGTTCATTCCTTTACACAAAATCCGAATGTAAGTATTGCAATCTAGCTTCTCGTTTGATAGAATAACTTTTGTTCTTTAATTGTGAAAATCGAGCAATAAATAGAATCTCGATCGTTTTAGGAGGTGACAGGAATGCCAAATATTAAATCTGCCATCAAACGCGTAAAAACTACTGAAAAACGCACTGAGCAAAACTCTCAAGTAAAATCAGCTATGCGTACAGCTGTAAAGAAATTCGAAGTAGCTGTTGCTAACAACGAAGATAACGCGAAAGTACTTTTAACTGAAGCAGTAAGCCGCCTTGATAAAGCAGCTGCAAAAGGATTAATCCACAAAAACACTGCTAGCCGTACAAAAGGCCGTCTTATGAAAAAGCTAAACGCTTAATAGTAAAAAATCCTTCAAGTCATCTTGAAGGATTTTTCTCATTATGGCGTCTTTTTCATTATTCCTTGTAATTGAAATAAAAACATTTCAATAATCATCGTTTTTGTCATCCCACTTGATTTCATTTGCAAATCACTATCCGCAAGCATCTGAATAATCTGAGCGAGCTGTTCATCTGTGAAATTTCGCGCTTGCCCAGCTGCAAGCTTCACTCGGAACGGATGCACTTTCAAAAATCCTGCTATTTGCTGCTGGCCATAGCCTTTTCTTGACAGCTCTTTCGTCTGATAAATAAGTCGAAACTGCGAAGCGATCAATGAAAGGATTTTAATCGGTTCCTCATTTAACTTCAGCAAATCATAATAAATACGAAATGCCTCTTCGATTTTTCCTGTAACAATCCGATCCACTAGTGAAAAAATGTCTTGTTCTAGCGACCGGGCCGTCAGCTTGTCCACCATCTCTTTCGTAATTCGCTGCTCTCCCTGCGCATAAAGTGAAAGCTTATCCAACTCCGACGTCAGCATCATTAAATTCGTACCAGCAAGTGCTAGTAAATGCTCAAGTGCTTCTTCATCCATCTCCACATGATGACTTTTCGCCCGGTCTTTCAGCCAGCCTGTCAACTCTTTTTCGCTGAGCTTTTTCGCTTCTAATACAGCCGCTTCTTTTTTCAATAGTTTCGTTAGCTTCTTACGCTCATCTAGCTTTTCATACGGGGCTAACAACACAAGAATCGTATATGGAGCCGGGTCTTTTATGTACTGCTCAAACTTCTGTAAATTATGTTCGACCTTTTCCTTCGTTCGCTCCGCCGTCAAAAATGTTGGATGATTTAAAAACACGACTTTCCTTTCACCCATAAACGGAAATGTTTCCGCTTCTTCTAAAGCTGTCTCCACAGGCGTTTCCTCTAAATCGTATAGAGCGAAGTTAAAATCCATCTCCTCTTCTGTCAACGCGCTAGCAATCAGCTTTTGCTTCGTTTCATTGATTAAAAAGTCTTCTTTTCCGTATAATAAATAAACAGAAGCAAACTGTTTTTGTTCGATCTCTTTCCAAATTGGTATCAAGGGCTTTTTCTCTCCATTTTCATTTGATACTATTCATGTTAAAAAAGCCTGATCGATTTGACAAGGGGAAACTGATCAAGAGGCCTCCCCTTGTAGATCTATATGAACGCCAACAATGATGTCCCGGAAACAGCCTTGCTGACGGTGATCGCTTCTTACTTATATTTTCACCGAATTTGTAAATTTTATCGAAGTTAACTCTTGTCAGAGAAGGAAATTGTCAAGAGAAGTCTAGATTTTTCTGAAATGATCGTCTATACTATAATGGAAATAGGAGGGGTAGTTGTGAACGAATTTGAAAAAAGTGTTCAGTCAAAACGTAACGATGCAGTAGACTCCGGCGTTGGATTCATCGTTTCTTTCGGTTTTTTCGCTACAATGTTTATTATTGCAACAGCTATCAAAATGATCGGATAATTCTGCGTTAGAAGCTCGTCACTCGGCGAGCTTCTTTCTTTTCCCCCGCATTAACGGGCTGGAAGGAACGCAGACATGCAGGTGGGAGGCGAAAAATCCCCCCACCGATTGAAGCGTCACTTTATTTTACGGAATACAGGTAGAAAATGTGCCTCGTCTTCCACGAAAAGTATAAGTAATTTCTCCATGAAGATCCGTTCTCCATATTTTCACTTGATACTTGTGAAGCCGCTGAACAACCTCTCGATGCGGATGCCCGTAGCGATTTTTCCTACCAGCAGAAATGATGCCATATTCAGGCGTCGCTTCCGCAATAAACGGTTCAGATGTCGACGATTTACTTCCGTGATGCCCGATTTTAACAAAATCAACATCAATATGGAAGCGATCAACTAGCTTCTTTTCAGTATTCTCTTCGGCATCCCCTGTAAACAGCCACTTTTTCCCGCCAATTTGGGCATATAAGACAAGTGAGTCATCATTGCCTTCATACTGCTCATCCTCTGGTGATAAAAATTGAAAACTAGACTCGCCAACCTGCCAACTTTCTTGAAATGTGCCATAACGAACAGGAATATGAAACCGTTTCGCCTGTTCGATCGTCTGTTGCATCACCGGCTTCACCTCTGAACCCGGACTAATGATCACTTCTTTCATTTTCATGTGAGGAAACAGCTCGGTAGCAGCACCAATATGATCATAATCACTATGAGTTAAAATCAGCTTATCAATGCGCGTGATTCCCCTACTTTTAAAATAAGGTAGCAACACATCCTCACCAATTTTAAAATCCTTTCGTTGCTTCTGCCATTCCTCTTTATGAAAAGGAAGCAAGCCGCCTGTATCAATCAAATAATTCCCTTGATTAAAAGGTAATTGAATGAACGTTGCATCCCCTTGTCCAATATCGATAAATGTCACTTCCCCTTTTGATGAATACGTTTGCGTGACGATTTGAGCACTCATCATAAAGGCTAACAAGAAAAATACCGGCTGGAGCCTTTTCGATTTTTCCCAGTATAAAAAAGCGAGAAGGCACACGCAGCAGGAAACCACGAGCAAAAGCGCAGACGGCCGACCTGTAACGACCACCGCAAACGGCCATGTACTAACTGTCATTGCTACTTCATCGACCCGACTCAACAAGGCGCCTAATGGCGGTAACAGCGTCAGCACAGGTGGAAACAGAAAGCTAACAATATAAATCACAAGCAACCCGGGTAACAGGAGAAAAGAATAAAACGGTACAAAAAATAAATTCGCCACAAACGAATAAAGCGAGATTTCAAAAAAGTGATACATCATCACCGGTAAGCCAGCGATTTGTGAGACGGTCGTAACAGCAAACATTTTTCCAAGAAAAGAGATCGGATAGGATAAAATCGAGTGCGAGGAAAGAATTAACGAAAAGCTAACGAGGTAGGACAATTGAAAGCCAACTTGATAAAGTAAATAAGGATCATACACGAGGACGAACAAAAAACTGAGGCTTAGTGCATCTAGAGGCATAAACTTCCGTTGAAATTTCATCGACATCAAAATAAGAATCGTCATTAAACAAGCGCGAACGACTGGAGGAGAACCACCCGCAAGCAAGGCATAGACAGGTAGAAATATCAGTAAAATCAGCTGTGATCGCTCTTTCGTCACCCCTATTCGAATGAGCAAGTAATACAAAAAAGCTGTCATTAAACCGACATGAAGCCCTGAAATTGCTAATAAATGAATAATCCCTAGCCGCTGATAGGCGGTTGTGATTTCTTCTTCAGTCAATGTCCGGTCACCGAACAATAAAGCAGCCGCAGTCGGTTGTAGACTTTCTGGAAACGTTTCTTTTATACGGTCAATCCCTTTTGCACGCCATAAGAAAATTTGTTGTTTAACAGAAACCTTCGACTGATAACAAGAGGATAGCGAAAGACGATTTACTTTCAGCTGCCAATACGTATGTTGATGAGCCAAAAATTTTCGATAATCAAACCCGTAACGATTACGCGCTTCTGCCGGTAGGTCTAATGTACCCGCTATGTCGCACATCGTCCCCGGCAACAGTTGCTTCAGCTTATCGGCTTCTTCCTTCGAGGAAAGCTTGTAACTTAAACGAAGCTTTTCACCTGCAGAAGATCGAACGGTTGCCTTTAAGCGATCCCCGTCCATCACCATCTCTTCGGTAAATGATACTCGAAATGCCTCTTCGTCGCCTGTATAGATAGAACGATGTTGCTTTTCATGAAACTGACCGACAAAAAAGGCAAGAACGACTGCAGCGAGCATCAGTTGTTTCATCCGCCCTATTAATCGTATCCATAAATATAGTGCTAATAATGTGAAAAATAGTCGGACACTTCCTAAAACCGGAAGTGCCCATATCATTCCTACGAAAGAAAACAAAGCGACATAAATGAATTGTCCGCGCATATAGCCTCCTTCATTTATTTTGGCAAATGTTTCACTTCAATCCCTTTCAAAAAGTGTTGATTCCATTTATTCGGATAGGCATGACGATAAATAATACGTTGGATGCCCGCTTGTGCTAACGTCTTCGCGCAATTTTCACAAGGCTCATGAGTGACATACGCGGCCGCTCCTTTTAATCGGTCACGATCAGCATGAAGAACCGCATTTAACTCAGCATGTAAACAGCGAATACATCTCTTTTCATCAGATAGCAAACAACCTTCTTCATCACAATGCTCGTGCCCGTGGATCGATCCATTATATCCCGTAGCTACAATATGCTTATCCTTGACAAGGACACACCCCACATGCAGACGATTGCACGTCGAACGTGTTGATACAACATCAGCGATATCTAAAAAATATTCATCCCAACTTTTTCTACTCATTCTCACTTCACTCTTTCTACAACTTTTTTCTTTAGTTTAGCGAGAAAAAAAGGAGCTCGTCAATCAATTTTAATTGACAGTAATTAACGGTTGAAGCTTTTCAAAGGTTTTGTCACCGATACCTGACACATTTTTCAAATCTTCTGCTTGAGCAAATGCTCCTGTCGTTTCTCGATAATCAATAATCGCCTGTGCTTTCGCTTCCCCGATTCCCGGAAGCTCCTGTAGCTCAGCTGACGTAGCTGTATTAATATTGACCGCACCGCCTTGCTCCCCGCTATTAGAACTAGCTGTCTGCACACTCGTCGTTCCTCCACTAACTGCTGGAGCAGTAGCAGGCGGCTCCTCCCCTACTTTCGGAATGTAGATCACCATTTCATCCTGTAGCTTTTGTGCTAAATTAACCGTCGTGCGATCGGCTTCCTTTTGAAATCCCCCTGCCTTTACTACCGCATCGTTAATTCGTTCCTCGCTAGATAAAGAATAAATTCCTGGCGTTTTAACCGCCCCTTTAATATCTATCGTCACTGTTTGTGGCTGCTCAGGCACTTTCACTTCTGTCGGCGCGGCTGTTACTTTCTCCTGCGCCGGTAATGCCGTCTCCTCAATAGCAAATGGCTCAGATGGCGGAGGCGCCTCTTCTTCGGATAACTGATATAATCCAAACGCACAAACTCCAGTAGCAATTAAGACATGTGTTTTATATTTTTCAAGCCAACCTTTTATATCCACTCTTTCCACCTCGTTTGCATAAACTTTTTTTCATCACATACATTGTAAAAGTTGTATTTCTATTAAGGGGGGGAAATCAATGAAAACAGGAGTCATCGGAACAGGTAATATGGGAGAAATCTTAATTCATGCGCTGATCGACTCGAATGCCATCGCAGCTACTGATGTATTCATCATTAATCGTACCGTGGCAAAAACGAAGCGCATCCAAGCAAAGCACCCTCAAATCACTATTTGTGATTCTATTGCGGATGTCATTCAAACTTGTGATCGTGTATTTATTTGTGTGAAGCCCCACGATATTTTCCCGATGCTTAATGAAGTGAAGCATCTATTTCGACCATCACAATGTGTGATCTCGATTACAAGTCCTGTCAGCACCGCTCAATTGGAATCTATTCTTCCTTGTTCATGTATACGAATGATTCCGAGCATTACGAATAAAGTGCTTTCAGGAGCGGTGTTATATACGTTCGGTGAAAGATGTCAAGATGACTGGAAAGCGCACATGAGGGAAACGATGAAATGTATCAGTAGTGAAGCCGTGGAAATTGAAGAGTCGATCACGCGAGCCGCTTCCGACCTCGTCAGCTGTGGACCCGCTTTTTTCAGCTTTTTAACTCGGAAGTTTATTGAAGGAGCAGAAACAACAGGAATGAAGGCAGAGACAGCGGAAACATTAGCGGAATGCATGTTAATCGGGCTAGGTGAGCTATTTAAACAGCAAGAATATACATTGGCAGAACTAGAAGAAAAAGTGTGTGTCAAAGGCGGTGTCACCGGAAAAGGGATTGAAGTATTAGAAGCAGAAGTCGGGGAGATGTTCACGAAGCTGTTCCAAGCCACCCATAAGAAATTTGCAGAAGACAAGCAAGAAACAAGTGCACAATTTGGAATCACCTAACTTATTCGCTACTTATACAAAAAAACCTTGTTATTTACAATTTTTTAACAAAATTTAAGCTCTCAACGTATGTACCATTACGCTGAGAGCCTAAATCAAAAAACATTTCACTTTTTTTGAGCGATGAAAAAGATTCGCTCACTTTCTTTTCGAGGAGCATCATCTGTAAAATCGGCTGTGATCTGCACATTTTCAAAGCCCGCCTGTTCAAGCCATGATGTATATTGCTCTAGCTCGAATGTTCGTTGAGTATGTAGCTCATCAAAACGCTCGTATCGATCACTCGATTCATCGAGAGCAAAAAACGTCAACTCGTGCTCAACACTGTTTGGCAGATCTCCCGCAAAACAATTCCAAATATAAGACACTTCATCATCCGTTGATGTAAAGGTACCATCGGTAAAAATATGATGAATTTTGTAAAGTGAATGGACATCAAATAAGAAAAGCCCATCTGCTTTTAAATGGGTGTGAACGAGGCGAAACGTTTGTTTAACATCCTCTTCACTTGTTAAATAGTTTAAGGAGTCGCAAAAAATGGTCACTGCATCATATGTACCAAGCCCATCTAACTCGCGCATATCTTGTTGATATAACGGAAAGGACAAGCCTTTTTCAGCCGCTTTTTCCTGAGCCATCATTAACATATCTTCAGATAAGTCAATGCCCGTCACATCCCAATTAGCTGCCGCAAGTCGCCATGTCAGTTCACCCGTTCCACAAGCTAAATCGAGCACTTTTTTGCTTGTTAACCTTGTAGTGTGCCGCTCCAAAAAATGAAGCCACTCCTCATAAGGAACATCTTGCATTAAAAAATCATACACGTAGGCAAAGCGCTGATACGTCATGCAAGCAGCTCGCTCTCCACATCGATTTGTGGTGCATCTCCCCATAATCGTTCTAAATTATAATAGACGCGCTCATCACGATGAAACACATGAACGACAACATCACCAATATCAATTAATACCCAGCGTGCTTCATCAAAGCCTTCCATACGTTTGATCGTATATCCAAGCTCTTCTGCTTGATCCTTGACCTCTCTAGCAATCGCTTGTACTTGCTTATCAGAGTTCCCGTGACAAATCATAAAGTAGTCCGTAATTAAAGAAACTCCTTGCATGTTTAACACCACAATATGTTCTGCTCGCTTATCATCTGCCGCCTTAGCAACACGTTGTAAAATTTCAGGTTGACCCATTAACGTTTTTCCTCCTTCTGCTTCTTCGTTAAATCATTGTATGTATCAAATGTATCCGGAAAGATGGGCTTGTTTCTTTTCATTAAAAATTTAATTGTGTTTTTCACCGCTTTAATGACCGCCTCATCTAAATCTTCCTTCGCTAGCTTTCGCACTTTCTCCACTTTCGGAAAATGACGTCCCGGCTCGATATAATCCGCTAAATAGACCACTTTATCAAGGAGTGTCATGCCGACTCTTCCTGATGTATGATAACGAATGGCATCTAGCACTTCCGGATCATCAATCCCTACTTCTGTTTGCACTAAATAAGCCCCAACTGGCGCGTGCCATAGCTCAGAATGGGCAGAAAGTAAACGTGGGTCCATTCCTTCTCTTTCAATAATCGCAGCCATTTCCTCTTTTGGACGAAATTTCGCATAATCATGAAAAATCGCGGCTAGCTCGGCCTTTTGTGGATCAGCTCCATACTTTTCTGCTAACTCAATCGCTGTATGCATGACACCTAACGTATGATTGTAGCGATGCTCAGTGATCTGTTCCTTCACAATCTTTAATGCCTGCTCTCGGTTCATATAACTGATTCTCCTTTATATAGGCAATCACTTTTTCTGGCAGCAAGTACTTTAACGTGCCGTTCGTCGCTGCTTTTTGTCTAAGTAGACTTGAAGAAAGATGAATTTCAGGTGTGTCAATTAAATGAACAGGATAAGGCGTTTCAGTTGAATAGCCTGGACGCTTCACGCCAACAAAAGTCACAAGCTGACATAGCTCATCGACCTTATACCACTTCGGTAAATACTCAATCATGTCGCCGCCGATAATAAAATAAAAATCGATCTCCGGCTCTCGTTCCTTTAATAATTGGATCGTGTCATACGTATAAGATTTCCCATTACGTTCCATCTCAATCAGCTCAAGGCGAAACTTTGGGTGATGATCAATAGCAACAGACAACATCCGCACACGATCTTCTTCTGACACACCTTCATCCATTTGTTTATGAGGAGGTGTTTTATTTGGCATAAAACGAACCTCATCGAGCTCGAGTGCTTCAAGCACCTCATTGGCAATAATGAGATGACCGACATGAGGGGGATTAAACGTCCCCCCTAAAAGGCCAACCTTTCTTCTCATTTCGGCAGCACAAGTTGCTTGTTTTCTCTTGATTCCTTATACAAAATAATGATATTCCCGATAATTTGTACAACGTGCGCTTTTGCCCCTTTAGCGATGCTTCGCGCCACTTCTTGCTTGTCTTCATCACAGTTTTGTAAAATGCTAATTTTCATTAATTCGCGCGCCTCAAGAGCCTCGCCAATTTGTTTAATCATATTGTCATTGACTCCGCCTTTTCCTACTTGAAAAATCGGATCTAAATGATGTGCCTCTGCACGTAAAAATCGTTTTTGTTTACCTGTTAACATCGTTTTCCTCCTAATTGTTGCAACACAACATTTTCCATTTGTTGGACATCAGGAAATATTCCTGTCCATTTTTCAAAGGCAAGCGCTCCTTGATACACAAACATTTTCAATCCGTTTTGTGTATAAGCCCCTTGCTTTTTAGCTTCTTGTAATAATTTCGTTTCTAATGGATTATAAATAATATCAGACATAAAAGCCATTGCTTTTAAATGATCAAGTGCGATTGGCATTTCCTCCACTTTTGGAGCCATGCCAATCGACGTCGTTTGAATGATCACATCATATTCTGCTAGCTTCTCCTCTGCCTCTTCTAATGACCATACGGCTCCTTCTACTTCGTACGGACAAGCCTCGATCATCGCTTTCGCTTTTTCTGGCGTGCGGTTGGCCAATGTGATTCGGCTAATGCCCTCTGACGCCAATGTATAAAAAATGGCGCGAGCCGCTCCCCCTGCTCCAATCACCAACACATGTTGATCGTCTAATACACCAGGATACTCCTCACGAAGAGCACGAACGTAACCTAAGCCATCCGTGTTATAACCGACCCATTGATCCTCTTCACGTACAACTGTATTGACGGCACCAATTGCTTCGGCTAATGGGTCGATTTTATCAAGGAGTGGAATAATCGCTGTTTTATGTGGAATCGTCACATTGAAGCCCTCCACACCGATCGCTTTCATTCCTTTCACCGCGTCCGCTAAATCATCAGGCTGGATATGAAAGGGATGGTAATAGCCGTCCACATTAAGAGCTGCAAATGCCGAATTATGCATCACGGGCGACATCGAGTGAGCAATTGGGGCACCGATCACACCGAATAATTTTTTCATATAGTTCCCTTCCTTAAATTAAAGATGGTCGTAAAAAGACACTAACTCCTTTTGGAACATGAGCAACAACTAATGCTCCTGGTTCATTGACAGTCACCCAACCAAGACCTGAGAATACAATATCTGTCTTGCCCTCTTTAATCCGAAATTCTTGGCGAACCAATTCCGGAAATTCGTCCATTTGTTCTGGGCGAGGTGGAGTAAGCAATTCCCCTGCATGATTTTTATACAATTCATCTGCCTTTTCAAGCTTCGTTCGATGAATCATTAATTCATTCGAAAGATAGCAAGTAAATGAGCGACGACCACCGGATACGTAGTCAAATCGAGCAAGCCCTCCAAAGAATAATGTTTGCTCTTCATTTAACTGAAACACTTTTGGTTTAATTTCTTTTTTAGGCGTAATGTATTTCAAATCGCGTTTATCAACAAAATGAGCCATTTGATGATGATTAATAATTCCTGGCGTGTCAATCAATGCTTGGTCATCATCTAACGGGATTTCAATCATATCTAATGTCGTGCCTGGGAAGTGAGACGTCGTGATGACATCTTTTTCACCAGAGACCTCTTTAATAATTCGATTAATAAACGTCGACTTACCGACATTTGTACAACCAACCACATACACATCTTTTTCATTGCGATAATAATCAATTGCATCAATCGCTTCTTGAATCGATTGACCTTTCGTCGAACTGACAAGCAAGACATCGATAGGCTTTAGTCCAAGTTCTCTCGCTTCCTGCTTCATCCAATGAATTAATCGGTTCTGTTTAACAGATTTCGGCAACAAATCTACTTTATTCCCGATTAAGAGTACTGGATTTTTGCCGACAAAACGGTGCAATCCAGGAAGCCAACTACCGTTAAAGTCAAAAATATCGACCACTTTTACGATTAAGCTGTCAGTCGTACCTAATGTATTTAAAATCTTCAAGAAATCATCATCCGTTAACGAGACATCTTGGATTTCGTTGTAATTTTTCAAACGGAAACAGCGCTGACAAACAATTATTTCTTTTGAAAGAGCCGATGGCGGTGCATAACCAAGACCTTCTCGATGTTCTGTCTGTACTTCGACACCGCAACCGGTGCAAATTAACTTTTCGTTACTCACTTATTTTCCTCCCATTGAATTAAACCTTTTCGTTTAAACACATTCATGATTTGCCTTTCAATTTTGCGGTTGATTCTCGTCCAAAATCCGTCCGTTTGAGCGACTGGAATGACTAAAATCGTATAAAGCCCACTGCGATTGCCACCGAAAATATCAGTTAATAGCTGATCGCCAATTACAACTGTTTCCTCTTTCTTGACACCGAGCAATTTCACCGCTTGACGAAAGGCTTTGCCCATCGGCTTTCTCGCTTCAAAAATGAAAGGGATGTCAAGCGGGTGAGAAAAAGAGCTTACACGCATTTTATTATTGTTCGAAACAATCAACACTTTAATGTCGTGTTCTTTCATATTTTTAAACCACTCTAATAGCTCAGGCGTAGCATCGGGACGATCCCATGCCACGAGCGTATTATCTAAATCGGTAATAATCGCCTTAATGCCTTGTGCCTTTAACTCTTCAGGCTGGATATCATACACACTTTTTATTTGTTTGTTCGGTAAAAATAATTTTAACAATCTGTACACCCCGTTCTGTAAACCTTTCAGTCCCTATCATATCTAATTTTATCGTTCGATACAAAATAAAACTGACGAAAAACGATTCGTCCAAAAATGAATGCATTATTTTTTTATCGACAAAATCCTTCATTCTCCATTTTGTGGATAAACTTATACACATTCCTCTCCTTACAATGGATGTATTTTCCATAGTTAACCACAATTTACCCACATGTTATCCACGTGGCATTGTGGATAACAGAACGCTTGTTCTTCTTATTTATTTTTGGTAAAGTTAGGGAGAAACAACCTCAGCTTAGTATTTTATGCAGACCCATTCAATTATAGAACAAATTTTTCATAGGAGGTGAGTTTGTTTTGAAACACATTCCAGATGATCTGCTGTTAGAATCTTATTTTAAAGCAAGACAGTTGAAATTAAACGAAGAATTTCTTGAACTCATGGAAACAGAGCTCAAAAAGCGTTCATTATTAAAAAATGAAAAGATTTCTTAAAAACGCCTGTCATTCAGGCTTTTTTTTATAACTGTTAAAGCCACTGGCCAAGTTGCTCTCCCACCTTCACTTCACAAGGGATGGACATGTGAGGATTGAGTTGAAAGACATCTTTCTCAAATAATAAAACAACGGTAGAGCCAAAGTTAAAATAAGCGACCTCTTCCCCTTGCTGCCAATAGCGGTTTTCATGTGTTCGTTCAATCGCATTGACAAACATAGCTCCTACTTTCACAACGGCCATTTGACCACGCTCATGCTTGAGCTCAGTTATATCACGATAATTTTTTGCGAGCGGCGCTTTACCATACTGCAAGCCAGGTGAGTTCACCGGATAAGAATAGCGCCCAAGAACCCAACGATCCATGACCTCCGCATCCACCGGGCTATGAATTCGGTGGTAATGAGCAGGGCTTAAATACAAAACGAGAAATATCCCCTCTTCATACGCCTTTGCTTTCTCGTCACTCCCAAGCATTTCTTGTAGGGAATAGGTTTTGCCTTTAACGAGAAACTCTCGATTTTTAGTAATTGTTCCGGCTTCCGCAAGCTTAGCATCGACGGGACTAACTACATGATCCGCACTATAATTTATTTTTCTAGCTTCCGATGAGAGCGTTCTAATAAAAAAATCATGTAATGTTTGGTAATCTTCCACCGAATGCTCCATCTCTTTTTCGTTAATTTGATACGCCTTGATAAACGGGCGAATCATCGGTTTACTGACCGAGGAGCAAGTATATTTTTCAATGAGAGATGATGACCATTGCTTATTTGTTAATTCAATAAAAAAACGATATAATTGCTTTTTCACGCGTTAACCTCCAAAAAAGTAAAAAATCCCAATCAGGTTTGTGGTATAATAGAACATCAATAAAATATTATTATATAATAAACTATTAGCAGGTGGCTGCTAAATTCAAGGAGAGTGTCAATTTGTTTATATCTCATGTGTTAGATTTGACCGTTAAGAAAATGAAAGCACAAACGGCGAATTTGCTGACATTGGGTAATTTAGCTTTAGGTGGTTTTTCAATCTTAATGACGATAAATAACCAACTAAGTTTAGGACTCCTACTGATCTTTGTGGCAGCTTTAGCTGACCGTTTTGATGGCATGGTCGCTCGCAAGATGAATATTGAATCTGAGTTAGGAAAGCAATTGGATTCGATGTGCGATATTATTTCTTTCGGTGTTGCACCCGCATTACTTCTATACATTAGTGTATTATCGAACTTCGGCTTTCCAGGCGCGTTTTTCACGGTATTTTACATCGGATGTGGTGCTTTACGCCTCGCTCGCTTTAATATTACTGAAAACAACGGTTATTTCCAAGGATTACCCATCACGGCGGCTGGTTGTTTGCTAACCCTTAGCTATTTAACCATTTCTCACATCCCAGCACAATCGTTTATGGTAATTATTCTTTGTTTATCTTTCTTAATGATTAGTCCATTTAAATTGAAAAAAGTGTAAGAAAAAGACTGTCCAACAACACGCAATGTTGTTGGACAGTCTTTTTCCTTCTTTCTCCCCCCTTCTCAAACGGACAGGCAAAAAAAGCTTCTTATCCTCATATATTTGAGACATAGCGGATTTTTTAAAGGAGGAGCGAATATGTTGAGCATTATTGCTGCTTTATCCTATTTAACAAAAGAACTAATCTTTTTCGTCTCATATGTCAAAAATAATGCCTTTCCCCAGCCATTATCAGCGGCCGATGAAAAAATGTATTTAGCAAAAATGACCGCAGGTGATTCAGAAGCAAGAAACAAATTAATTGAGCATAACCTCAGACTAGTGGCACACATCGTCAAAAAATTTGAAAATACAGGGGAAGATGCAGAAGACTTGATTTCCATTGGCACGATCGGCTTAATCAAAGCAATTGAAAGCTACTCCGATGGCAAAGGAACGAAGCTAGCCACTTATGCCGCTCGCTGTATCGAAAATGAAATCTTGATGCATCTTCGTGCTTTAAAGAAAACAAAAAAAGAAGTTTCCCTCCAAGACCCAATCGGACATGACAAAGAAGGAAACGAAATTAACCTGCTCGACATTTTAAAATCCACCGATGAAGACGTCCTCGATCACATTCTTTTATCGATCGAACTCAAAAAAGTGCTGAAATTTTTAAGTGTATTAGACGAGCGCGAACAAGAAGTCATCATCGCCCGCTTCGGACTCAACCAAGGCGACGAAAAAACCCAAAGAGAAATCGCTAAACAACTGGGCATCTCTCGCAGCTACGTCTCCCGCATCGAAAAACGAGCCCTCATGAAAATGTTTCACGAATTCTATAAAGAAGAGAAGGGGGAATAAGGAAAAGCGGAAAGTGCCGTTCAGCGACGTATGGATTGGAATGATCTGAACGAGATAAAGGAAAACGAAATGCGGAGCCAGCTTGATCAGCCGCGACAAGCAAAAGACGAGCTGGCTGAAAGGTTGTTTTTTAACCTTTTGGACTGATTGGCTTTTGACCTCGAGCGGCTAGTTGACTTATCCGTGGTCTAGAAGTTTGATTAATCTTTTTTCAGACCGATTATACTATAATAAAAACCTCGATGAGTGACTTCTTTATAACTCTTTATTGGCTTAAAGTACAGGCGATAACCTAAGAAAAATAAGAAGAAAAGCCCTAACAAGTTTATAATCATTTCCATTCCAACCCTTATATATTTAGTATGTCTCTAAATAAACAATCATCATAATAGTTAATAAGGTGAGACTCGCAATAAAAATTAATTGTTTTTGAAGTTCTGAAACTTTATGGGTTTCATTATAATCTTTTCGGAGTATTGAAAATAAATAAAGGCAAACTATTGTCCTCCATACAATTTCAAACATATTCATTTCAGTATTACCTACTAAAATAAAATAGGCAAAAATAGATAAAATAATTAAGCTGGTCAGAAATAATCTAATTTTTTCAATCATATGGTTACTTCTTCCTCTTCCCATAAGCATAAGGGGCGTAACAAGCACTCCCACTTACTATATATTCTATTCTTCTTTCCTAAAGAAAGCTAAACTTATAGCTGAACCTGCTGATACAGCAATTGTGCGTACTATACCGTCTAAATCCAACTGTTTCGGTTGAAATATTAACGCAAAAACAATAATACAAATAAATAACATTCCAAAATAAATAAAAAACCCGGCTGAACACTCTCAGCCGGACGTTAACACATTAGTCAATAGACACAGAAATCATTACACCTGTGATTGTTGCAAGTAATAAGCCCATAATCATCATAACCATTCGCTATCACTCCCGAAACATTAGTTACTAATAATGTACCACATTTCGGTCATTTTGTAGCAGGCTTCTCACAAATTCTTCACATTTTATGCTTTTGCTAATTGCTCGACCATTTTCATGACTAATTGAGAAGAATGAAGGGCCGCTTTCGGTAAAAATTGATCAAACGAGATATTGGATTCTTTGCCAGCAATATCAGACAACGAGCGGATAATCACAAATGGCGTGCCGAATTGATGAGCTACTTGAGCAATCGCTGCCGCTTCCATTTCTACCGCTTGTAAATCGTTGAATTTTGTGCCGATAAACTTCACACGCTCTGGATCGCTCATAAATGAGTCTCCTGTCGCGATTAAGCCTGTCACGACTCGAATGTCCTCTTCTGCTTTTGCACAGCTTACAGCGATGTTAAGAAGCTTTTCATCGGCCTGGAACCCAGCAGGCAATTGAGGGACTTGTCCATACTCATAACCAAAAGCAGTGACATCGACATCATGATGGCGCACTTCTGTAGAAATGACAACATCGCCGACATTTAATTCTGGGTTTAATCCCCCCGCTGATCCAGTGTTAATAATGACATCCGGTTGGAAATGCTGAAGCAAAACAGATGTCGTCATCGCTGCATTTACTTTCCCGATGCCAGAACGAAGTAAAACCACTTCTGCTCCATTCATCGTACCTGTTGTATATTCACTGTTTGCGATCGTCTCTACTTGTTTCACGTCGATATGATCACGCAAGATTGTTACTTCTTCTTCCATCGCACCAATAATAGCAATTTTCATCTTCTTTTCCTCCAATTTCGCAAACGCTAATCAATTGACCACTCGAAAATGATCATTTCGCTATATTTTATCATTTTTTCGCAACAATTGCTTGCCATCTCTTCCGTTTATCTTGTATACATAGAAAAAGATGATTCATTTAAAAAGGAGAAAATATCATGCAATTTCATTTAGATTTACTAGAAGACAAGGTCGAGTTCTTTGAAGCAGCTGATCTCGCTTCTTTAGAAAAGAAGATCGAACAGCAAATCGAGCACAACAAAGCAATTATGCTTAGTGTCCACTCCGTTTCCCATCAAATGCATATCGATCCCGATGGACGCACATTCTATTCAGCCGTTGTTCATTTTAAGCTAAAAAAATAAGGAGCTCGCTTATGCGAACTCCTTAAAAACGCCCTTTATCATTTTGTTCGAGCTTGTACATTTTTGTCGGCTTCCATCCTTCGCCATCTACCCAAGTAAGGAATATACGATATGCTTCGTCCGTGTTGCTTTTTGGTGACACTGTCCCGATCGCATCGTTCGGACCTTTACCTTTTACATACCAAACGACCATATTATCTTGCGTAATACCAGTCGCATAAGAAAGAGCATCTAGCTTCTCTTGCCAATCCTGAGAATTGCTGTCAAAAGATGAATTATGCTCACCTGTTTGCGAAGTGCCGACGCCTTTCCAGTTTGGATCGACGATTTCTTGCTCTACGTTCGCCTCATCGCTCTCTTTGATGATTTTTTCATCTTTTTGTTCTGTTTCTTCATCTTTTTTTTCTTTATCGCTCGGTTCTTCTTTTTTTTCTTCTTTCTTATCAGTATCGATCATTGCCGTCTCATCTTCTTTGTTTTTGTCCGTATTGCTAGCGGTATTTTGCTCGGTTGCTGGTTTCTTTTCCACCGGCTTTTTCGCTACTTCATCATTTCCACCAGAGAAAATGGTAAATGCAACAACCACAATTAGAAGAACAACCACCGCAATGGCTGTGTTTAATACACGATTGGTTTTTTTTCGTTTTGAATTTCGTTCTGCACGAGTCGCCATCTTGTTTATCTCCTCCCTAATGCATCATTCAACATTTTATCATGACTTTTGCTTAACATGAAGTCATTTAAACAGAAAAAACGCTAAAGATCGATTCCTTTAGCGTTTTTTTGATTCATTAACTAATTGAAACAATTTTAACAGACATGTCTCCACCTGGCGTGATAACGTTTACTTCATCGCCCACTCGTTTTCCAATTAAGCTTTTCGCAATTGGAGAATCATTCGAAATCTTACCTTCAAATGGATCTGCTTCTGCGCTACCGACAATTGTATAGGCTTCTTCTTCACCATCTGGCAATTCAACGAATACAACCGTTTTCCCTAAAGAAACAACACTTGGGTCCACTGAATCTTCTTCAATAATTTTCGCATTGCGGATCATTGTCTCTAATGTACCGATACGACCTTCAACAAATGCTTGCTCTTCCTTCGCTGAATCGTATTCAGAGTTCTCGGATAAGTCACCAAAACTGCGAGCGATCTTAATTCTCTCTACTACTTCTTTGCGTTTTACTGATTTTAAATGTTCAAGTTCCTGTTCTAACTTTGCTTTTCCCTCTTCTGTCATAGGGTATACTTTTTCTGCTGGCAAGTCCCTTCCACTCCTTTTCATCTCGCTGCCTTCCTGTTTTAGGAAAGCAAAAAACATCAGCAGGCTGCCTCAAAAGCGTCTGCTCCCGAAAAAACGTTATATAATGAAAATATTCTTCATTACATAAGCTTGATGCCGGTAACGACCCTTTACTATTGAGACAGCCCTGTTTCTTAAAGATTATGTCTGTTTCATAAAAAGATACTATAAAATAGCATTTTGTTCAAGAATTGTTTGAATTTTAGTCACAACAAGGTCGATGGCGACGTGATTTTGACCGCCTTCAGGAATAATAATATCGGCATAACGCTTCGTCGGTTCAATAAATTGATTATGCATCGGCCGAACAACCTGAATATACTGGTCAACCACCGACTCAAACGTCCGCCCACGCTCCTGAATATCACGCATCATACGACGAATAATACGAATATCGGCATCAGTATCAACAAACAGCTTGATATCCATTAGGTCGCGCAGTCTCGGATCTTCTAGCACAAGAATACCTTCTAATATAATGACATTCTTTGGCTCCATCACAATTGTTTCTGCTGAGCGTGTGTGTTGAACGTAATCATACACAGGCTTTTCAATCGGTTTGTATTGTAATAACTGATTGACGTGTTCAATTAATAAATCGTTATCAAAGGCGAATGGATGATCATAATTCGTGTTTAATCGCTCTTCAAACGGCAAGTGACTTTGATCTTTATAATAATAATCTTGCTCAATAATCATGACCGAATGACCTTTAAAAAATTCGTCAATCGCTTTTGTCACGCTTGTTTTCCCGGAACCGGATCCTCCGGCAATCCCGATGACTACTGGTTTTTGCTCCATTGGTCTTACTCTAGCCCCTTTCGCATCATGTTGTCTCGATACACGGGTTGATCCACTTTAAAGCGGACGATTTGTAGTGGATGACGAGCGGCATCTAGTTCATTGCCATCTTCATCCCAAACTTTATCAATTACCTGTGCAAAGTTCTCAATTTCCGGGCCAAAAAACTCTACTTCGTCTCCTGGACGGAAAAAGTTACGTTGTTGTAATGTGACCATTTGTGTTTCCGCGTCATAATCCAACACTAAACCAACAAAATCATGTGTCGCTTTTTTGCCATGCACACCGAATAATTGTTCATTCGCACCAGGTGTTCCTTGGAAGAAAGCCGGAGCCGCTGGTCGATTGGCACATTTATCAAGCTCATCTAACCATTCTTGCTTCACTTTAAAGTTTTCTGGGTCCGCGCAATACGCATCAATAATTTGGCGATACACACTAACAACAGTGGCAACATAATGGATTGATTTCATTCGCCCTTCCACTTTCAAGCTGTCAATGCCAAGCTCGATCATTTGCGGGATCGATTCGACAAGCTTTAAGTCTTTAGGACTCATGGCAAATGGCGAATCCTCATCAGAAAACAGCGGATTTTCTCCTTTTTCATCTAATGAATATAAGTCGTAATCCCAACGGCAAGACTGACAGCAGCCTCCACGATTCGAATCGCGAGCAGTCATATGGTTACTTAACACACAACGACCGGAGTAAGCAATACACATCGCCCCGTGAATGAACGCTTCGATTTCAATATCGACTTTTTCCTTCATTTCATGCATTTCTTCTCCTGTCGTTTCACGAGCAAGCACGACACGGTGAAGACCTTCATCTTTCCAATATTGAACCGCACGCCAGTTAGATAATGATTGTTGTGTACTTAAATGTACTTCGACTTTTGGCGCGACACGGCGGCATGTTTCAATGATTAGCGGATCAGCTACGATAATCCCTGTTACACCTGCTTCTTGCAAGCCGCGCAAATAATCTTCTAATCCGTCTATATTTTCATTATGAGCATAAATATTCGTCGTCACATAAATTTTCGCTCCGTATTTGTTAGCAAATTCCACCCCTTCTTTCATTTCTTCAAAGGTGAAATTCCCCGCATTTGAACGGAGTCCATATTCTTGTCCGCCGATGTATACAGCGTCCGCTCCGTAATGAACAGCTATTTTTAATTTTTCAAGTGTTCCGGCTGGAGCCAATAATTCAGGTTTTTTCACAATGACTCGTTTGCCATCAACGATTTTGGAAATTTTATCATTTATGATCGTATCCACGCGAGTTCCTCCTTAATAAACCGTTTCTTTAAAGAAAAAGCCAGTATCTAGTGGGCGATTTTCTGGTTGAATTGCTTCGATTTTTTCAAGAAGTTCATCTTTAACTTCTTCGTATTGTTCTGGCTCGTCTACACATAAATCAATCGCTTGACGATATAATTTCGTTACTTCTAACAAGTATTCAGGTGAATGTAGAACCCCGTCAATTTTAAAGCTATCGATTCCGGCTTCTATCATTTCCTGTAGCTCGTCAATGATACAAATATCATTCGGACTCATAATATGAGTCCCGTTTTCATCCTCATAAATCGGGTATTTATTGCTGCGCTCTTTATCGTGAAGGAACATATTTTTTGCTTCTTTACGATTTTCAATTTCCATTGCCTTGCCTTGATACTCAAAATAATGCCCAAGTAATGGTCGCTTCGATTGGAACATACATGTCATTCCATGCACTTGCACTTCAATCGCAACTTCGGCATTCTCTTTAATTTCCATAATCGCATCCATGTTTAGTTCACGAGCTAATACTGCACGGACGGCTCCTCTTTTGCCCCAATAATTACACGTAAAATAATTCGTTGCTGTCGTTTCTGTATTCCAATGAAGCGGCATAGTAGGAGCTACTTGGCGAGCAGCCATTACTACAGCCGGATCACCGAAAATGATCGCATCACAATTCGCTTCTTGTAAAAAAGCAACGTAGTCATCTAATTCGTTTGCTCGATCATTATGAAAAATCGCATTCATAGCGACATATACTTTTTTTTCTAGTGAATGCGCAAGCTCAATCGCTTTCTTCACTTCTTCACGATTGAATTCTCCCGCTAATCGTAAGCCGTAACGCTGTTCTCCAATGACAAATGCATCGGCTCCAGCTTCCGCTAACGGCAAAATAGCCTCTACACTATTGGGAGTCACGAGTAATTCTGGTTTATTCATGTTTCTTTCCACCTTTTTTAAGACTGACAGCCAAGCCATCACCGACCGGGATCATTGCCGTGTCGTAGTCTGGATGACTCATCAGCCATTCATTATACTTTTGAATTTTTTTCACTAAGTTTCGCGTTCGTTTCGTCTGAACTAATTCTTCAGCAACATACCCTTTGAATAAAACATTATCGGTATAAACCGTCCCTTGTTTCGTTAAAAATGCAGTATAATGCTTAAAGAATTTCGTATACTGACCTTTCGCTGCATCGATAAAAATAGCATCATACGGTCCTTTTTCCCCGACTTCGTCGATGACCTCTAACGCATCTCCATAAATGACAGTCACTTGGTCCCCGTATTTTGCACGATCGATATATTCCAGTGCCTTTTGGTAACGCTCTGAATCGCGTTCGATCGTGACAATTTCTGTTCCTGGAAGAGCCGCCGCCATTCGTAAAGCAGAATAGCCGATCGCTGTACCAATCTCTAGAATTCGCTTCGGCTTTTGTAATCGTAACATTTGAAGAAGAGCTTCAATACCTACTACTTCCATAATCGGCACTCGATGCTCTCTAGCAAACTCCTCCATTTCAACAAACAGATCCGACCGCTCCCTAACTAACGTTTCTATATAATGATGGATTTTATCGTCCAATTTCGCTCCCCTTTTCTAAAAAGGCTTAACAAGAAAAAGAAGAAAGCCCCCTAAAGCTTTCCACCTTTTTTTGCACTTTATTATCCATTGACTAAAAAACACTTGAATTATTTTAACATATTATAGAGTAAAAAGCGACTGTTCTCACTTACTGCTGTTTTGCATTCGTAATGTACTTTTCTTTCAGTTGATTATGTTCTTCTAGCGTTTTTGAATAATACACATCGCCAGCTGGTGAAGCTAGGAAATAGAGATAGTCTGTCGTTTCTGGATTTAAAGCGGCTTCAACCGAAGACACCCCGCTGTTGCTAATCGGCCCTGGTGTGAGCCCTTTCACTTTATACGTATTATAAGGTGACTCTACCTTTAAATCTTTGTAATACACACGACTTTTATGTTTTCCAAGAGCGTATAATACCGTGGGGTCCGTTTGCAAAGGCATATTTTCCGCTAGGCGGTTGTAGAAGACGCTAGAGATCTTTCGACGATCGGACTTCTCCGTTGCTTCCTTTTCAATAAGGGAAGACATTGTCAGCAGCTGATGCGCTGTCATTTTCTTCGCGGCCATAGATGGTCGGTATTGCGCTAATACACTGTCCGTTTTCTTAATCATATCTTCTATGATTTCTTTGACAGGCTTTTTCTTATCTCCATAATGATATGTTGCCGGATATAAATAACCTTCTAGCGGATATTTAATCTTTTCCGCTAAAATTTCTTCTGTTAATAACTCTGGATATTTTCGGATCATTTGTTTAATAAACTGTGGGTCATTCATGACTTTGAGGATTTCACTTTGACTGCGGCCTGTTTCTTTACTAATGATCTCGGCAATTTGCGACAATTGATACCCTTCCGGAATAGCTAGCTCCACTTCTCCCGCTACAACCTTTCCTGTTTTCAGCATTTCGATCAGTTCATCGATCGTCATGGCCCGGTGAAAGGAATAGTTGCCCGCTTGAAAATGGTCTTCTCCTTTATATTTCACATAGTATTTAAAGATTTCCGCATTTTTCACTACACCTTTTTGTTCAAGCTGATCCGCGATGACGGAAAGACTAGAACCAATTGGAATTGAAACTGGGATTGGGGTTTGATCATTTTTATCAACAGGTTGAAGTGCCGACTGTACAAAGAAGTAAATACCTGCTGTTGCACCTCCTATAGCTAGAAAGAAAGTGATGATCATGAAAATGATCGATTTCTTCAACCGCCTCTTTCTCCCTGGAGGCTGCAAATAAAGCTGCTTCGACATATTGTTTCCCCTTTCAACATTAAACGAGTCATTCGCCCTCCCATTATACTACAATTCCATCAAAAAAGGACCGGGAAGTCCGGTCCTTTTTCTTATTCCTCTTCTTCATCAAGGAATGTGTTTAACATTTCCTCAATTAAATCCCATTCTTCATCGCTTTCGATTGGCATTAATTCACCATCTTGGCCTTCTTCTGCTGGAATGAAAGAAGATGCATGAATTTCGATTTCTTCATTTTCATCTTCCTCTGCCCCTACTGGGAAGTAAAGCACATAAGATTTTTCGAATTCGTCAGAATCAAACGTGAACAACACTTCGCATAATTGCTCGTTTCCGCTTTCATCAATAATTGTAATTTGTTTTTCATCATGTGTCATATCTTTTTCCACCTCATTAGTATTGACTGTCGAGAAATCCTTGAAGGATCATCCCGGCCGCCATTTTGTCGATTACTTTCTTGCGTTTCTTGCGACTAACATCAGCTTCAAGCAATACCCGCTCGGCTGCCATTGTGGTCATGCGTTCATCCCAGAGGACCACAGGCAATGAGTAGCGTTCCTCAAGCTTTCGTGCAAATGCTTGTGAAGCTTCTCCGCGCGGCCCAATCGTATTGTTCATATTCTTGGGCAATCCAACAACAAATTTCTCGATGTTATATTGCTCGCAAAGAATGTCAAGCCGATCCAAGCCAAAATCTTGCTTTTCTTCATCAATGCGAATTGTTTCAATTCCTTGCGCAGTAAAGCCCAATTCATCGCTAATTGCGACGCCAACTGTTTTCGAGCCAACGTCTAATCCCATTACTCTCATAAAAACTTATCCCTCTCGCTGCTGTTTCAAGTACGTTTTCACAAGCTCTTCAATAATTTCATCACGCTCAAGCTTGCGGATCAAATTACGTGCATCGTTATGGCGTGGGATATAAGCAGGGTCCCCAGAAAGTAAGTAACCGACAATTTGATTGATTGGATTATATCCTTTTTCCTGAAGGGCGTCATACACTTTAAACAATACTTCTTTCACATCTTGTTCAAACGGCTCCTCAGGAAAATTAAATCTCATCGTTTGATCAAAAGAGCTCATAATTAGCACCTCGCTTTAGGCTCAACAACTGTAAGCCTGCTTTTGTACAAGTTATTTACATTGTACAATAAATCGCCATGGAATCAAACGGATTTCACCCATTCTTCAACAAATTGTAGAGCTTCTTCTGTTTTCGAAGGGTCTTTTGCTCCTGCTTGTGCCATATCTGGGCGTCCGCCGCCGCTACCACCACAACGTGATGCGACTTCTTTCACAAGCTTACCAGCATGATAGCCTTTGTCCACTAAATCTTTCGTCACACCTGCAATGATATTCACTTTATCTTCGCTCGGTGCCGCTAAGACAATGATTCCAGAATCAAGCTTTTGCTTTAACTCATCCGCCATGGTGCGCAAGTTATTCATGTCTGTCGCTTGTACACGAGCAGCTAAGAATTTCACACCATTTACTTCTTTGACGTTATCTAATAAACTTCCTGCTTCTATATTAGACAATTTGTGTAGAAGTGATTCATTTTCACGCTGTAATTCTTTCATCTCTGCTTGCAAGCTTTCCACTTTTGTCACAATATCTTTCGGATTTGTCTTTAACTTATTCGCCGCTTCTTTCAGTAAAGTCACTTGCTGATTTAACAATTGGTAAGCAGCTTCACCTGTCACTGCTTCAATACGACGTGTTCCTGCACCAATTCCGCTTTCAGATACAACTTTAAATAGACCGATGACAGACGTATTCGGCACATGACAGCCACCGCATAGCTCAAGGCTATAATCCCCAACAGACACGACGCGAACGACATCCCCATATTTTTCACCAAACAGCGCCATTGCTCCCATCGCTTTCGCTTCATCAAGCGATTTATTAGCAATATCAACTGCTAGGCTTCTCCAAATTTTCTCATTAACGATCGTTTCAATTTGCTCTAGCTCTTCTGGCTGTACTTGACCGAAATGAGAGAAGTCAAAGCGCAGACGATCCGGGCCTACTAATGAACCCGCTTGGTTGACATGCGTGCCAAGAACATCCTTTAATGCTTGGTGTAAAAGATGCGTAGCTGTATGATTTTTAATAATTTTGCTGCGAGATGCCTCGTCCACTCGAGCGATCACTTGCTGACCTGTTGTTAGTGTACCTTGTTCCACAATTGCTTGCTGCACATGCTGGCCATTCGGAGCTTTTTTCACGTCTTGAATGACTACGCGAAGACCATCTGCTTCTAATACCCCTTTATCAGCAATTTGACCGCCGCTTTCAGCATAGAACGGTGTCTCATCCAAAATAAATTGAACTTCTTCGCCTGCTGTTGCTGATTCAACGATCTCACCGTTGGCAATGATGACCGCAACCGTCGTCTCTACCGTTAATTGGTCGTAGCCGCTAAATTGACTTGCCACTTTAATGTCACCTAACACGCCGCCTTGAACTTGCATCGAATCGACATCTTGACGAGCGGCACGTGCGCGTTCACGTTGGTTTTCCATTTCTTTGTCAAATCCTTCGTGATCGACTTTCATGCCTTCTTCTTCTGCATATTCCTCTGTTAATTCTACTGGGAAGCCATACGTATCATATAAACGGAACACATCTTCTCCCGCGATCACATCAGAGCCCTTGCTTTTCGCTGTTTCGATCATAGATGATAAAATCGCTAACCCTTCATGAAGGGTTTCATGGAAGCGTTCTTCTTCGTTTTTAATCACCTTTTGAATAAATTCCGTTTTTGCTGACACTTCTGGATAGAAGTCCTTCATAATTTCACCGACCACTGGTACTAATTCAAACATAAATGGACGGTTAATATGGATTTGTTTCGCATAGCGCACTGCACGACGCAATAGACGACGCAACACATAGCCTCGACCTTCGTTTGAAGGAAGCGCTCCATCACCGATCGCAAAAGCCACTGTGCGAATATGGTCCGCAATCACTTTGAACGCAACATCTTTTTCTACACTTTCACGGTATTTCTCACCAGAAATTGCTTCTGTTGCTTCAATAATTGGCATAAATAAATCGGTATCGAAGTTCGTTGGTACTTCTTGAACGACGGAAGCCATACGCTCAAGCCCCATCCCCGTATCAATGTTCTTCTTCGGTAGCGGTGTGTATGTACCATCCGGATTATGGTTGAATTCAGAAAATACAAGATTCCAAATTTCTAAATAGCGTTCGTTTTCCCCACCTGGATATAATTCAGGATCATTTGCATCGTTGCCATAAGGTTCGCCGCGATCGTAGAAAATTTCTGTGTTCGGTCCACTTGGGCCTTCACCGATATCCCAGAAGTTACCTTCTAAACGAATGATTCTTTCTTCCGGCAAACCGACTTCCTTATTCCAAATTTCAAACGCTTCATCATCCTCTGGGTGAATCGTTACAGATAATTTATCCGCTTCAAACGCCATCCATTTTTCATCCGTCAAAAATTCCCACGCCCAGTGAATCGCTTCTTTTTTGAAGTATTCACCGATCGAGAAGTTACCTAGCATTTCAAAGAATGTATGATGACGAGCTGTTTTTCCTACATTCTCGATGTCATTTGTTCGAATCGACTTTTGGGCATTCGTAATCCGCGGATTCTCTGGAATCACCCGACCATCAAAATATTTCTTTAATGTTGCTACTCCACTATTAATCCATAACAAACTTGGATCATCATGCGGCACAAGCGGAGCACTTGGCTCCACTCGATGGTTTTTTTCTTGGAAAAAGTCTAAAAACATTTGACGAATTTGTGCACCAGTTAATGTTTTCATTATAAATTCCTCCTTGGTTAGCAATTATTTCACAGGTTAAAGACAACAAAAAAAGCCCCGTTCCCCGGACAGGGACGAAGCTTTTCGCGGTACCACCCTGATTATAAATCGATCATTCGATTTATCTCTCTTCTGCCTTAACGCGGCTAACGACAGCGATTAACTGCTCTCTGGACTAGCTTTCTGTTATCCTTCACCTAGAGCTTCTTCCAGCCAAGGAAGCTCTTCTCTGTGGTATGATGACCATTAGGCGGACTATAACATACTCGATCCTTCGTCGATTTAACATTTCAATTATAACCGAATTATAAAAAATTTCATCCCTACTTGTCAATGAGAGGCTTGTGTAGTCGGGCCTTTACCCGCCGATCCGCAGAAAAGGCGGCTTTTACAATAATCAGCACAGGAACCGCCACAACCATTCCTACTACCCCGCCAATCTCTCCTCCAGCTAGCAAAGCACCGATAATAAACAGCGGGTGGAGATGCAAGCTTTTACCGACAATCCAAGGAGAGAGGATATTTCCTTCAATGAATTGTAAAGCAAACACGATAATGGCTGTGTATATAGCAATTTTTAAAGAAATCATGAGCGCCACAAATATCGCTGGTACAGCACCAATCAACGGTCCGAAATAAGGAATCACATTCGTAATACCTATAATCCCTCCGAGCAAAATCGGATAAGGAAGACCAATCATCGAAAATAACAAGGAGGCTGCTCCTCCGATTAATAGGCAAACGAAAAGCTGTCCGCGAATGTAGGAACCTAACGAATAATCTAGTTCATTTACAAAACGTAAAGCCCGAGTACGCCACCGTTTCGGCGTTATTTTCCAAGCCGTTTTTTTGACGCGGCTCATATCTTTCAATAAATAAAAAGAGATAAATGGAACAATCGCTAATACAAACAAAAAATTGATCGCCTTCATCATGATATTCATCAATTGTTCGACTAGCCCCGTTAACCAGCCTTCAAAACGAACAAGCCGCTCACGAAGCTGCTCTTGTAAACCATCTGGCCAATTTAACGTTTCCACTTGCAAGACAATGATCTGTTGCTCATACATTTGCGATATTTTTGGTGCACTCGCCGATACATCTCTTAATTGCTGAATAAATAATGGTGTTCCTTTAAACAAGACAAAGCCACAAAGGCCGAAAAATAAAATATAAATGATAATAATAGCTCCTACTCGTGAAATACCACGCTTCACCATCGCCTTCACAAGCGGATGAAGTAAATAAGCGATAAAGCCCCCTAACAAAAACGGTAACAAGCTAATCCATACCCAATGAAAGATCGGCAGTAACAACGGCCTTAGCAAAAACAAAACATATATCGTTAATAACGTTAATAAAGCCGCACTTGCCATATAAAGCCACTTTAACTTGATTTTGCTTTCCATGATGAAAAAACATCCTTTTTGCTTAGTTTGTGGCTGAATAGATCCTATTTATTCATTGAGAACATATTTTTCTTTAACTAAACAAAAACAAGACCGGTGATGATACCCTTCTTAATAGCTAACTATATTCTTTTATTCTATAATAACTTAATAAGTGCATTGTTTTTCTTATAATCGCTGCATAAATATTTTTATTACCCCTAATTTCTAGATCAGCATAAAGTGATGAACTTAAATATATATTTAGTTTAAATAAGGAGGAAAATAAAACAAACGTGAAGGAATTTAACCAGAAAGATATCGAATTATTAGTGAAAGAATGTAACATCTATGCTTCTCCCAAAAATGAACTTGTCACTATTGAGGCACTTCCACCTCAATTGACATGTGTTGGTAAAGGAACAGATGCTGCGGTGTTTGTCCACGCTGCTTTTCCTCAATATGCATTCAAAATATATGCTCATGGTAAAGAAGGAACAAGACAGAATGAAGTAAAAGCATATGAAAAGCTCAGCAGCCATCCTTTTTTTCCTAACTTTTATGGAACTGGCGAACGGTTTATTGCGATTAGCTACGAAAGCGGACTCAATTTACAGGACTGCCTCACCGAAGGAATAGATATCCCACCTCACGTGATTGAACAAGTAGACGAAGCCATCGCTTATGCTCGTCAAGTGGGACTTAATCCTCGCGATGTTCATTTAAAAAATATTATTATGCAAGACGATACGATCAAACTAATTGACGTGTCTGAATATGTGTTACCTGGAGACGACAAGCGATGGGAACATTTAAAAGAAGGATACCGAATGTACTATCCACTCATCCGTCATCGCAAAATTCCTATTGAACTAATCGACTTTGCTAAAGCTCATTATCAAAAATACAAAACAGTTGGATTTTCTGGAAAGATGATCAATCAATTCCTTTCGTTATTTGCAAAAAACCAAAGCAAAGAGGATGCCCAATGAATCAGGCATCCTTTTTGTTGTCTAGCTATAGGCGTTGAACAGCGCCTTCCGCTTTTCTTTTGTCCAGCTATAGGCGCTAACGGCTAGTGGACTTCCGACATCCTCCTTGCGATAAGTCAACATCGATTCACTACCGTTCATCGTGTTTCCTTTATCTCGTGCGGATGACTCCAGCCCATACGCCGTTGAACAGCGCCTTCCGCTTTTCTTTATCAAAACATTTTTTTCATTCTTTTGAGCATTCTGCCGCCGAATGTGGAGTTGTTGCGGTTAATCATGGCCATTACTGCCATCCCCGCGCCCAGTCCGACTAGGGAAGTCATTGTTCTAGACATAGTATCCGCCTCCAGGTTTAGTTTTGTCCAGGCTCCGCTTTTCTCTGTCCAGCTGCAGGCGCTAACGACTAGTGGACTTCCGACATCCTCCTTGCGATAAGTCAACATCGATTCACTTTCGTTCATCGTGTTTCCTTTATCTCGTGCGGATGACTCCAGCCCATACGTCGCTGAACAGCGCCTTCCGCTATGAACTCATTTTTCTTTCATCTTCCTCAAACAGGTCGTCAAGGGAGCTGAGTGAGCCGTCTTCTTCGACTTGATGGACGGAGATGAGATCGTCGATAACGGAGAGTTCGATAAAGCAGTTCCAGCAATAATACTGGGTCGTGCCGATTTTTCCGATTTCTTTACCTTGACAGTTTGGGCATGTGAGCATGTATGCCACCTCGCACTTCTCTTAGCTTTTTGCTAAAAGGGTGTCCACGTTCAAGGCTTTTTATACATGTGTCAAGAAAGAATGATCTCGACAGCTTTAGTATGGTCTCAGTCTAGAAAATCATAAGGCGAAACATTTTCCATGCCGATCATTGGATCAATCGCTGTCATTGTTTCTTCTGTTAATAAAAGAGATTCTTCACTCTTTACATGTTGATGTTGAGGATGCAACATGGCAAGTAATTTTTCTTTAAGGGTCGTTTTTCGAGTTAGGTCGTCATTTCTTTCGATTCCCATTCGAAACGCCTCTTCTTCTCCACATAAAATGAGAAATTGTTTACTCCTTGTAATCGCTGTATACAATAAATTACGTCTTAACATACGGTAATAGCTTTTCACGACTGGCAAGATCACAATTGGAAATTCACTCCCCTGTGATTTATGAATCGAACAGCAAAACGCATGCGTAATTTGATTCAAATCGGCTCTCGTATAGGTGACTTCATTACCGTCATAAGAAACAATCACCATATCCTGTTTTTCGGTATTTTCCTTTGCATAAAAGATCGAAACGACTTCACCGATATCACCGTTAAAAATATTTTGCTCCGGCTGATTCACAAGCTGTAACACTTTATCACCGATTCGATATTCCACATCACCAAATGCCAGCTTTTTGCGCGAACCATCAGGATCTCCATTAAAGATTTCTTGCAGGATGACATTCAGTCGGTCAATCCCCGCGGGACCTCTATACATCGGTGCGAGCACTTGAATATCTCGTGCCGTAAACCCTTTTTTGATTGCATTTTGGACGACTTTCTCTACAACTTCAGGAATTTGCTGCACCCGACACGTTAAAAAGGAGCGATCCTTTTGCTGTTGAGTGACGTTCGTCGGTAGTTTTCCTTGTTTAATTTCGTGCGCCATTTCAATGATGGAAGATCCTTCGGCTTGGCGATAGATGTCCGTCAAACATACCGTTGAAATCACTTCTGAGGCGAGAAGATCTTTTAGCACTTGCCCCGGCCCAACAGATGGGAGCTGATCTTCATCGCCAACTAGCACCACTTGTATATCATCAGGAAGAGCTTTAAATAATTGATGAGCAAGCCACGTGTCAACCATCGACATTTCATCAATGATTAATAATCGCCCTTCAATTTCTCTTCCTTCCTCATCCTCTAGCGATTCTTGACCGTTAAATCCAAGCAATCGATGAATTGTCACAGCAGGCAGTCCAGTGGATTCCGCCATTCGCTTCGCCGCTCGTCCAGTCGGTGCCGCTAATTTAATCGGAAATGGCTCATCCTTCCCATAACTTTTCGGATCAAGTGAGCACCCATGTAACTCTGCATACAACTCAACAATCCCTTTAATAACGGTCGTTTTTCCTGTCCCTGGTCCTCCAGTTAACAACATCATCGGTGACATTAAAGCCGTTTGGATCGCTTCTTTTTGCGTCGGCGCATATTGCACACCAGTTCGCTCCTCTAAATCACCAAGTGCCAACAAAAATTCGGACTCAGGAAATTGATCTTCATATTGTTTCTGCTTTAATAGCCGTTCAATATTCGTCACGAGTCCTTTTTCAGAAAAAAATAAAGAAGGTAAAAATACACGATCGTTTTCACCGACTACTTTCCCCTCTTCTTCAAGAGCGATTAACTGCTTGGCAATCGCTTCAAACGAAATTTCCTCTCGACCGCTTTTTTCAAGCAGTACTTTCACCGCTTGCAATAACGGCTCGGCTTCTAAATAACAATGGCCCTCCTGCAAGCATTGTTGCTCCACCGTAAATAAAATGCCGGCTTTCAAGCGATCTGGATGCTCCCCTTGAATGCCGATTTGTGCGCCAAGCTCATCGGCGCGACCAAAGCCGATCCCTTCTATATCTTCCACAAGCTGATAAGGATTTTTTTGAATGATTTCAATCGATTGCTGCTGATATGCTTGAAAGATTTTCATCGATAGCTGTGGACCAAAGCCGTATTGGTTGAGAGCAATCATTACCTGCTCCAGCCCTTGATGCTCAAGTAGCGTCTCGTATAGCTTTTTCGCTTTATCCTCAGGTAATCTCGGCACTTCTTCAAGCACAGCTGGGTTGTCCAAAATTTTGGAGATTGCTCCATCACCGAGCGTCTCCACAATTTGTTCGGCCGTTTTTTTACCGATCCCTTTAAACAATTCACTCGATAAATACGTCACAATTCCTTGCTTCGTTTGTGGAATTTCTTTTTGAGCCACTCTTGCATGAAACTGGCGCCCAAATTTCGGATGTTCTTTGAAATTTCCATAAAACACATACATTTCCTGCTCATGAATTTGTGGAAAATAGCCGGTAACTACCGCTTCTTTTTCATCGTAATTATCGTTCGTTTCTGACACTCGAATGCGTAAAACGGAGTAAAAGTTCTCTTTATTGTGGAAAATCGTGACAAGATGGCGGCCTTTTATATACTTTTCTCCATCCGCAAATAAATCCATCGAATCCTGCTCCATGTGCGCCACCCTCCACTATGCTTAACTTTCTTCTGCTGCCTTTTCGATCATTTTCTTCCCGTACCCTGCTAGCATATGATCCGGCTGTACTTCTAACGCTTTATTAAACATCGCCATCGCTTTTTCCGCATCCTCTAAATGACCAACATAAGCGACACCGAGGTTATAATACGCATCGGCATGCTCTGGATCTGCTGCAATGACTTGCTCCAATTGAGCAATCGCCTCATTTAACGCATTCGCTTTCGCTAACGCCAAGCCGAATTGGAAGCGAGCTTCTGTATCTTCTTCATTCAGTTCAACTGCTCGCTGTAAATAAGGCAACGCCAACACCGCTTGATCCAACTGCATCAACGTCATCCCTAGCATGAAAAAGGCATCGCTTTCCTCTAACCCTTTATGTATGGCTTGCTCGAACTGTTTACAAGCTTCCTCTAAATGATTTTGCTCATATAAAAACGTACCGAATGCATAATAAGCGGCACCAGCTTCTGGATCTACTTCAATCGCTTTTTGATAAAACTTTTCCGCTCGCTCCAATTCGCCAATCGTCGAGAGCACATGTCCAAAGTTAATATAAGCTGTCGGTTCTTCCGGTGCTTCTTCAATTCGTTCTGTGAACAGCTTTAACGCCTCTTCAATTTTTCCTTGCTGTAAAAACTCAATACCTTGTAAATTTTTATCCATAATCCACCTCTAACTGTTTTGATAAAAAAATTATAACATATACAAAGAAAAAACCTTTCAAGCAATAAGACGCTTCAAAGGTTTTTCCAGCTATTTAGCCGACATACGTCAGGCATTCACCATTTTTAAACACTTGATCGATCGTACCGCCGCCAAGACATTCCTCACCGTCATAAAAAACGACGGCTTGTCCCGGTGTAATCGCGCGAGTCGGCTCGTGAAACTCCACATTCACCTTGCCATCTTCTAGCATATGAACCGTGACTTTGTTGTCTTGTTGACGATAGCGGAACTTCGCTGTGCACTCAAAGGTTGACGGCTTTGGCTGATCCGTCACCCAGCTAATATCGTCCGCGATCAATGAATTGGAGTAAAGCAATTCATTATGGAAGCCTTGCTCCACGTATAAAATATTTTTCTCCAAGTCCTTACCGACAACAAACCAAGGATCACCAGAACCGCCAATGCCAAGACCGTGGCGCTGACCGATCGTGTAGTACATCAATCCGTCGTGACGCCCTTTCACTTCGCCATCCATCGTCGTCATATCGCCAGGCTGCGCTGGTAAGTATCCACTAAGGAACTCTTTGAAATTACGCTCGCCGATAAAACAGATACCGGTACTATCTTTTTTCGTCGCTGTCGCTAGTCCTGCCTCCGTCGCAATCTCGCGTACCCGTTTTTTATCAATATCGCCGATTGGAAACATCACTTTCTCTAATTGCTCTTGCTGCAATTGATTTAAAAAGTACGTTTGATCTTTGTTTTCATCAAGGCCGCGTAACATTTTGACTTCGTCGCCACTGCGATCGACTCGCGCGTAATGTCCCGTTGCCAAGTAATCCGCACCAAGGTTGATCGCATGCTCTAAAAAGGCTTTAAATTTAATTTCTTTATTGCACATCACATCAGGATTCGGTGTACGCCCTGCTTTATATTCATCAAGGAAATAAGTAAATACTTTCTCCCAATATTGTTTCTCGAAATTGACGGCATAATAAGGAATGCCGATTTGATTACATACTCGTATGACGTCGTTGTAATCCTCTGTTGCTGTGCAGACGCCGTTTTCATCCGTGTCATCCCAGTTTTTCATGAAAATACCGATGACATCATAGCCCTGCTCCTTTAATAAAAGGGCCGCAACCGAAGAATCAACTCCGCCAGACATCCCTACTACGACACGAGTATCTTTCGGTGCTTTGTTCATTCAGTCCACTCTCTTTCTTTTTGCTTACGCTTTCGTTAAGCGGGCAGTAATTTGGGCAATCACTTTTCCTACTTGTTCAATGTGCTCGGATGAATTTCCTAATCCAAAGCTAAAACGAATCGAATTGCGAAGACGATCGGATTCTTTGCCAAACATCGCTACTAGTACATGTGACGGTTCAATCGCTCCCGCTGTACAAGCGGAGCCGCTAGAAGCCGCAACACCTGCAAGGTCAAGGTTGACAAGCATCGCCTCGACATCCGTTCCAGGAAAGCTTAAGTTTATCACGTGAGGTAACGCTTGCTCAAGTGATCCGTTTAAATGGAAATCGACTTGATGAACGGATAAATTATCAAGCAGTTGCTGTTTAAAACCGATATACTGCTGCCTTTTTTCTTCTCGACTTGCTTCGGCGATTTCTACCGCTTTTGCCAACCCAACAATCGCTGACACATTTTCTGTTCCGGCCCGACGCTTTCTTTCTTGCTCACCGCCGAATACTGTTGGTGATAAAGCAAGCCCTTCTTTCGCATAAAGAAAGCCGATGCCTTTAGGCCCATTGATTTTATGACCTGATGTCGTTAATAAATCAATCTGCTCTTTTTTGACATCAATCGCTTGTAGCCCGTACGCTTGGACCGCATCGGTATGAAAAGACGCTTGATGATCTTGTAACAGTTCACCAATTTCTGCGATCGGCTGAATCGATCCTACCTCATTGTTTCCATACATAATCGAAACTAAAATCGTATCTTCTCTAAGCGCCGCTTTCACATCCTCTACTTGAACAATCCCTTGTTCATTCACAGGCAAGTATGTGATTTCAAAGCCTTCTTTCTCTAGCTGTGCACACGTATGTAACACCGCATGATGCTCAATGGATGTTGTGATAATATGACGACCTTGTTCCTTCATCGCTCGCACGGTACCAACAATCGCCAAATTATCCGCTTCTGTTCCACCACTTGTAAAAATAATTTCATTAAAATCGGCACCAATGCTTGAAGCAATCGTCGTTCTAGCTGTGTCTACCACATGGCGTGCTGCTCGTCCGAATGAATGAATGCTCGATGGATTACCAAATACTTCAGCCATTTGAACACTCATTACTTCAATGACTTCTGGATGAACAGGCGAAGTCGCCGCGTGATCTAAATAAATTCGTTGCATATCGATCACCCCTTAAATATAGAACATATAGCCGTCAGATTCACCTTGATCGGTATGCTTGGCTAAATCATCTAACGTCGTATTTTCTAGTACGTTTTTAATCGCGTCACTAATGCGAATCCACAGCTCTCGTTTCGCTGGTTCTTCGTCTTCAATTCCTTCTACTAAGCTAATCGGTCCCTCTAGCACGCGAATGACGTCACCAGCTGTAATGCTTTCCGGCTCTCTCCCCAGCACATAGCCACCGTAAGCCCCGCGAATACTGCGAACTAGCCCAGAATTACGGAGCGGTGCGATCAGCTGCTCTAAATAATGCTCAGATAAATTATGAGCCTCCGCAATCACTCGCAAAGAAGTCGGCCCTTCTCCATGTCGCTTCGCTAATTCAATCATAATCGTCAAACCATATCGACCTTTAGTTGAAATTCTCATATATTTACACCTCGATTAGTTTCTTGTTTCCGTTGATTTACTTTGTTAATTTAACAACACAATGCCAAGAGACATAAATAAAAGGCCAATCGTAAAGATCATTAGCCTAACCATCATATTCCCTTGCTGTTTCATCCACTGAATCCCCTGTTCATATATACCTTATTATACCCATCTAAATTGTACCAGTTCAAACGGTCGCTTCCGCTATTATAGCATAGATCAGTAGACAAATAACATGATCATACCTGATTCTATATGGTAAAGTGGAGAAAAAGACTCGGGAAAAGAAATGAGGAATACATATGAAACCATTAGCCTTTCGCATGCGCCCACGAACAATTGAAGAAATCGTTGGACAAAACCATCTAGTTGATGAAGGGAAAATTATTCACCGCATAGTTGCGGCGAAACAACTATCCTCAATGATTTTATACGGACCACCTGGCATTGGAAAAACGTCGATTGCTAGTGCGATCGCCGGCAGTACGAAATATGCCTTCCGCACTTTGAATGCCGTCACAAGCAACAAAAAGGATATGGAAATTGTCGCCGCAGAAGCGAAAATGTCTGGGAAAGTGATTTTACTACTTGATGAAGTGCATCGTCTCGATAAAGGCAAGCAAGATTTTTTGTTGCCTTTTTTAGAAAACGGGATGATTACGTTAATTGGCGCCACAACAAGCAATCCTTACCATGCCATTAACCCCGCGATTCGTAGCCGCTGTCAAATTTTCGAATTAAAACCGCTCACACCTGAACAAATTAAAAAAACATTATCGAGAGCGTTGAAAGATGAAGAAAGAGGACTTGGAAAATATCCAGTAGAAATCGAAGAGACTGCGCTAGACCATTTCGCACAAGCCAGTGGTGGCGATGTTCGCAGTTCGTTAAATGCACTGGAACTCGCTGTCTTATCGACTCCACACAATGACGATGGATGCATTTTCATCCATCGAAACATTGCCGAAGAATGCTTACAGAAGAAAAGCTTCTCTCATGATAAAGATGGCGATGCTCATTACGATGTGTTAAGCGCCTTTCAAAAATCGATTCGAGGCAGTGATGCCAACGCGGCTCTTCACTATTTAGCCCGATTGATCGAGGCAGGCGATTTGCCGAGCATTTCAAGAAGATTGCTCGTGATCGCTTATGAAGATATCGGCCTTGCGAGCCCACAAGCGGGACCACGTACACTCTCCGCCATTCAAACAGCCGAAAAAATCGGATTCCCAGAAGCACGAATCCCGCTTGCTTCTGCTGTGATCGAGCTGTGCTTATCGCCGAAATCAAACTCTGCCATTTCTGCCATTGATGCCGCAATCGCCGACGTTCGTGCCGGCAAAAGTGGAGATGTTCCTGGTCATTTAAAAGATGCTCACTACCAAGGAGCGAAAGAACTGGGGCGTGGACTGGAATACCAATATCCACATGACTTTGAAAGCGGCTGGGTCAAACAGCAATATTTGCCGAATACAATAAAAAACAAACGCTATTACGAACCGAAGAAAACAGGGAAATTTGAACAGGCACTTTCGGGGATTTATGAGAAGATTGAGAGAGGGAAATAATAAAATTTCCTTTATCTAACATACCGACACGAACTCTGTTAATAAATGTAACTAACACACAACCCTCTAGCTAGACAATTATAGTTTAACTAGAGGGCTCCACTTCAATACTTTAGTTTCCTATCACTTCAAATAATGTTGGTATGCTTCTTGAAAACGTTGTGGAACATCCACGCCTAATTCATCTTCTAATCGTTGCTTCACCGTTTGATAAAATGTCACAACATCCGATTTTTTATTTTGTTTAATGAGAAATAGGAGCATCTCATACATATACTCTTCATTATATTCATCTAACTCTAGCATTTTCTGCAAAACTTGTAGTTTTAACACCAAGTGTTCCTCAGCTTCTGCACTCTGAATGTAGCTCTCAAGTGCGTGTAATACCCGCTGTTTCAACTGATATTTTAACTGTATAGCCCATTCATACTCTTCTCCTAATAAAAAATCGCCATTAAACAAATGTAATATTTTTTGAATGGCTGCTTCACTGTATCGATCTTGTTCTAACATTGCATTTAATTCTCCATAATCACTAGTCAGTTCTACTTGTAACTGATAGCAATTATTTACTAATATAACGGGCTGCTCATTTCCTTGTGGCTTAAACACTCTTCTTAAATGATAAATCGCTGTATGTAAGTTAGCCGTAGACTTTTCTTCATCTATTCCAGGCCAAAGTACTTCTTTAATAACTGAACTGAGCACCAGTCTATTTCTATTCATCCATAAATACAAAAACAATTCTTTCACTTTTTTTGTACGCCACTTGACTACTTCTTTATTCGGGGTGAGCAATTGAAAGCTACCTAGCGTACGGACATAAAACGCATTGTTTCTTTGCCTATTGTCAACATGGATTATTGATTTTTCCGCCTTCTTTAGCGCTTTAATTAATCGCTTTTCATGTACTGGCTTTAACAAATAATCCACTGCATTCACTTCAAAAGCATCAACCGCAAACTGAGAATGGGCGGTGACAAAGATCACTTGTATAGATGGATAGTTTTCTAGCAAATATTGTGCGACATTCAACCCGTGCACTTCGATCATTTCCATATCTAAAAACACAATATCAATTGATTCTTTATCTAACAGCGGGAAAGCATCCTGTGCATACGTGAATGCCCCTTTGATGTTAATCGAAAACTGTTGTAGCTTGTTCAACATAATCGTTAGGACGTCGATGGCTATTTTTTCATCATCAATGATTACGATATTCATCTCAATCTCCTTTCTGGTAATGAAATCATAATGGTCGTTCCTTCTCCTTCCTTGCTCAACAATTGAAAGGAAGCATTTTTCATTAATTTAATCTTTTTGAAAGGATTAGAAAAACCAATTCTTGGATTTTGTTTATTCATAAGCCGCTGTTGCTCAGCTTCTGGTATTCCTACACCATCATCTTGGATTTTAATACAAACAAAATCACCGTCACGCTGTACGCTAAGTTCAATTGTACCACCTTCCTGTTTTTTCGAAATACCATGAAACACGGCATTTTCAACAAGTGGCTGAATCGTTAACGCTGGAATTCGCACATCAATTGTTTCATCTATATCATATTTGACAGCAAGTCGATCCCCGAAACGCATTTGCTCGATATATAAATATGCTTGTACAAGTTCCAGTTCCTCTTCTAGTGAAACGGACGTATGACGATAATGAACATTTAGCTTTGCTCGAAAATAGGTCGATAAACAATATAAAGCTTCACGTGTTTGATCGATATTGGTATAACTGAGACCGATAATCGTGTTTAATGTGTTATACACAAAATGCGGTGTTACTTGAGCATATAAAAAGTTCATTTCATTCTCAATCGCTTCAACAGATGACTGACGAACAGCAAGATAAGAGCGTATACGTATCAACAACTCATCCATATCAATCGGCTTTTGAAGGTAGTCATTCGCCCCGACTTCTAGTGATAGGACTAAATCAGTATGCTTCACAACAGCAGTTAAAATAATGATCGGCAATTCCAACATGTCATAATCTTCTCTGACCTGTCTACATAGATCATATCCAGACATCTCTTCCATCATTAAATCAACAAGCATTAGATCAACCTTCATTGTGTTTAAATAGTTTATGGCATCGAATCCGTTATCAACAGCGATGATCGAATATCCTTCTTGTATAAGGGCATCTACTAATACTTTAATATTAAGATGGTCATCATCCACGACTAAAATCGTTTTTCCGTCCACGAAATGTTCAATAGGGAGCTCTAATTTCAATATTTCAGTTTCATTAGTGGCAGATACCTGAGCGGCGGCTATTTCAATCATTGCCTCTGTCGCCAATGGGATAGTAAAAGTGAAAGTTGTTCCCTTCCCGAGTTGACTCGATACTTTAATTTGTCCATTCAAAGCTTCTACGATGTTTTTCGTAATACTTAACCCAAGGCCAAGGCCACCTTTTTCATTATGAGGGTTCACTTGGTAGAAAGCGTTAAAAACATGCTCTAAATCACGTGACGGAATACCAATACCTGTATCACTCACTTGGATTTTAAGCATTTCATCTTGCACTTCCGCACGAACGGAAATCTCCCCTTGTTCTGTATATCGAAATGCGTTGTACACTAAATTATAAAGCACTTGTTTAAAACGTAGTTCGTCCGTATACATCGGTGGCAATACTTCATCTATATTGCATATCAACTGAATATTATTTAGGTTTTGCACAAACACCTTAACTTCTTCTATAACTTCATTCATCACTGTTACTGGCACCACCTGCATAGAAACTCTTACTTCTCCTGTCATATAATTCGATGAAAATAGCAAATCTTCAACGAGGTGTTCTAACCTTTTCGTTACATTATGAATTAACATCACATTTTCCTGTTGCGCTCTCTTCAATGGTCCTTGCATCCCCTCCATTAACGCTTTCGATACATTTAATATTCCATTCAACGGTGTTCGGAGTTCATGCGATGTCTTTAATAGAAATTCATCCTTCATTCGATTGTATGCTGTTAATTCTGCTGATAACTTTTGTGCCTTTTCATACGACACATTTGTTCGGTAACTTAATAGAGAAGAAAAGCCTAACAACACTAGTGAGAACAATAATAAAGCAATATGGTCGATCGGTACACCGAACAAAAAATTCAAAGATACTAAAACAGCATAACAAAAGAGGGAGGCTAAAACGATTAAAAGGTATTTTATCCCTTCTAAATCAAGAAAAACAGCCTTCATTAATACAAAAACATTATAAAAAACCACTAAAATCAACACTAAAATATATATATTTTGCCGAAAAAATAACTCTTCACTTTTTAAATCAACAGGGGCTGAAAAAAAGCTATAAACAGAATAAACCAGAAAACTAACTGCCAACAAGATTATAACCCCTACAATCATTCTCTGGTTGACTAGCTGTGGAAACATATAATAAACAAAAAGAGTCATGCTAGCTAGA
The DNA here is from genome assembly GCF_002797375.1 of Bacillus sp. FJAT-42315. Lineage (GTDB taxonomy): Bacteria > Bacillota > Bacilli > Bacillales > Domibacillaceae > Bacillus_CE. The sequence continues at coordinate 1,429,335 of NZ_KZ454941.1, read as the reverse complement.
GCGAGTAGTGCTGTACCTAACTGCATACTCACTTGCACGTTCATATCAATATCTGAGTTCAAAACAAAAAACCACTTCTGATTGATAAGAGACAGGTGGAACCCAAACGATAAAGCAAATAATCCGAAAAATAACTCTTCCTTTCTCTTTCTATTTTGCCAATATGAAATAAGGTAAATCAGCCCAAATACGATATAGCCAACGATCCCCACAATATCCACTAACATTCTCCAGAGATAACCCTTTTGAATACCATCTTTTTCACCGAATTGAATCGGATATAAAATCCCCGCTTTCGGATAAGATTGATTGCCTACATGAACCATAAGGTCGATCACTTGATTCTCACTTTTACCAAACACAACATATTTATCATCATTTTCCTTTTCAAATGTTGCTGCAGACTGACTAGGGTTCCCTATCCCCCCAACTTCTTCACCATTGATGAATACACGATTGGCTTGGCGAATCGTCTTTATATAAAAGCCGTATTCTCCATCTCTAGATACATGAATTTTCAAATGGTATGTACCTACTGACACACCTTCTGCATTCGGCTCCACATAATCATCCCATGTTTTTGGAACAGGGATTACTAATCTATTCTCTTCATATGGTTCTAGAGATTGCGTTGGTGAAAGAAGCTCGTTCGGATAAAAAGACCATTCACCGTCTAACTGCCATACTGAATTCCCTTGCAGATCCGCTTCAGTTAACGTTAACTCACCATCTTTTACTATTTTCCGAGTGCCAGATTCGAAATAACCCCAATTCTCAAACAAAAACACCGAGAGAAATAACATGATAATAGCAACGATAATTGTTATATTCTTCTTCATTATCATACGTCCTTTTTCACAATTAGTTATATCTACATAGAAGACGATACTCTCTCTATCTACTTCTATTATAAGTTTTTACAGAGCTATCTTCATCACCTTTTACTTCCACCCATTTAATGCGACAATGGATGAAGCTAGTAACAATTTGTTTTTGGATATATTTTATTCCTCCTTAATTTCAAGCTATAATAATGAACAACCTGTTTTTTTATTATGGCTTGAAATTATAAAATGGCTCGTATCCTATCTACCATTACAGTTAATGGTCCCTTCTTTGCAGCTGGTTTGAAAAAATAAATCCTTTGGAGTGATCAAAATGGAATCTATCGAAAAAATCCTAGCGGAACGGCGAACATATTCAGCGATTCAAGATACACATGCTCATCTGTACGCTCAAATGATTTTCCCTCTCCAAGGAGAGCTAGCCATTCAAACAGAGACCCAAACTCTTCAACTAGATGATCAAACCTTATTTTATATTCCACCTCAGTGCGATCATACCTTTCATTCAACTGTTCGAAATGAATGTTTAGTATTAGATATTCCTTACTTTATGCTGTCGCCGAAAGAGTTACAGAATAGAAGCACTTCCATCGGATTAACAGACCATTGGAAAGGGATTCGGAACTTGCTTTTAAATGAAACGGGCCAAAAAGCGGCACTCAAGAAACTCTATCCTTACATTTCCTATCATTTACTTCAAGCACAACAACCGAAGTCGATCCGATATATTCATGAGCATTATGATGAACCGATTTCGATCAGCCAGCTAGCCTCACTAGAGCATTACAATCGCACTTATTTTTCAGAATGGTTTATGAAGGAAACCGGGAAGTCCCCAGCTTCCTATATAAGAGACGTTCGCTTAAATAAAGCGAAAGAGTTACTCCGCCATACCGATTTACCCATCCTACACATTGCTATTCAAGTCGGATTGGAGCATCAATCATCGTTAACGAGACTTTTTCAAACGTACGAAGGCATGACACCGAGTCAATATCGTAGAAATACAGAATACAAGTAAAAATAGACCCGACATTCGGTCAAATCCAGTACATCAACATGTCGTATCCTTACATAAAGTGAAACTTCAATCCGTGGGGGTTTTCTTCATCCCCCACGGATTGTTAGTTGAACCAATCGGGCTTTTACGGGCTGTTGATCTCCCACCTACACGTCTGCGTCCCTTCTGTCATGTTGAGGCGGGAGTCTTACAGCCCGTTAATGCGGGATAAAGAAAGGACGTTGATCTGGATGCACACCATGTTAGGTATATTATTTGCTCTTTTATGGTCGTCTGCGGCGATTGCCACGAAATTTGGATTGTACTCGACTACACCGTTAGCATTGGCCACCATTCGCTTACTATTAGCCGGAAGCTTATTGTTTGTTTATATTTATCTCGTAAAGAAAACATACCGTTGGCCACAATTACATGAATGGAAACCACTGATCATTTTAGGAATCTTGAACACTACCATCTACTTAGGTGCGATCTTTTGGGCATTAAAAAGCATCTCTGCTGGTTTGTTTAATTTATTTGTCACAGTAAATCCTTTTATCGTCGCTTTGTTATCATACATTTGGCTGAAACGGCAAGTCACTTTAAAAGAATGGACCGGTATGATTATTGCCGGGATCGGATTAATAATCGCTACGTGGCCCTCTCTGTCTACTAGCGAGGCCACCATTAGCGGGTTGATTACTTTAGGGATAGGGATGCTAGCAATGGCGGTTGGCAGTGTGTATTTCAAAAAGGTCAAATTAGACCTCCCTAATATCGTCATTAACACTTGGCAAGTCATCATCGGTGGTGTCCTATTAGTCCCTATTACTTACACTCTCGAAAACGAAACATACTTTTTGCATATGGATAATTATTTGCTCTGCTCCCTCATTTGGTTAGTACTGATCATCTCGATCGCTACGATGCTACTTTGGTTTTACCTACTGAAACAAGATGCTGTTAAAGCGAATAATTGGTTATTTTTAACCCCTATTTCCGGCTACTTATTAGCAGCGATCTTTTTAAATGAATCTATAACGGTATTCGATATCACCGCTACATTCTTTGTGCTAATGGGATTACTGCTTTCGGGGAATATTACGGTTTCTTCTAAACAAATGAAAACATCATAAAATTAGGTTTATTTTTGATTTTTCCTTTACTCAAAACTCCCCCTTCCTTTTACTAATTAACTAAAATATACTTAATTGTATGACGTGTTTTTAAATACGAGTTGGGGGAGATTTGCATGCTAGCAGGGGAAGCTTCTTTAATGAGAATCACCGAATTAATGGATGAGCTTGTTGAAGAAATTGATACAGTGATGCAGGCCAAAAACGAGCATGTAGCAGAGTGTCAGGAAATTGAATGTGTTTTAGAAGACTTGCAACACATCGTTGAAAACATTCGTCTCAATGCCTCTGAGTCTGCTAAAGTGGTCAAAAAGATGAGAGAGCTTCGCGAAAAAAGACGAGAATTGAAGAAGTTTATTAAAAAAGTTTATACTGCACAAACAAAATTAGAGCCGTTAAAAGATGATATAGACAAGACCGTAGTGCAAATCAAAAAAGCAGAACAACAAGTGGAAGCGCAAAATAGCGTCTATCACTTTCGATCTAAAGAAACCGCTGCTTTCATCGATTCCATTACCGATCATGAAAAGCGTAGTAAAGTGACAATGATAGAACACCAAAAATCTATTCTAATCAAAAGCTTTTCAGCGACAATACCAAATCAACAAGCAGAGACAACTATTACACCTTCAGAGTTTCCCATACTGCAAGTGGTTCGAAAAGCCAACCAATGGTTAATTTTAGACGGGGAGACGGTCACTTTTAAAAATAAAAAGATCGCCAAAATTATTGATTACATACAAGCAAACGACTTAATGGTCAAGATGAGCGAGAAAAATAAAAATCATTTTTTTACGTATATGAATCAACACAGCAAACAAGATGATCAAGAATTTACATCTAGAATCTGTTCAGAACCTGAGTGATCTGTAAGAGCAAAGATCCCTCGATAGCCGGCTATTTCGAGGGATCGCTTTATTGATTACATCTCCACCGGCGCCTTGATCCCTAGCAGTCTCAATCCTTCCTCTAACACAATCGTCACCGCTTTCACTAAAGCAAGCCGGCTTTCTTTTTCTGCATCATCTACTAAAATTTTGACGTGGCTATAATATTTATTGAATTCCTGTGACAAATCAATCACATATTTGGCGATTTGAGACGGTTCATATTGTTGCAAACTTCTTTCAATCACAGCAGGAAACTCCATTAATAATTGGATCACGGTCCAGCTATAATCATCATTCAAGCTAGCTGGAGAATCGATTTCGCACTCCGATTTTCTCATAATTGAACAAGCTCTCGCATGCGTGTATTGCACATATGGACCAGTCGTCCCTTCAAACTTCAACATATCTTCAAGCGAGAACTCAATATTTCCTTGCCGTTCCTGTTTCAAATCGTGAAAAATAATCGCTCCAACACCGACAGCTTTTGCTACTTCTTCTTTCTGGGCAAGCTGCGGATTTTTCTCCTCAATGCTTTGCTTCGCTAATTCAATCGCTTCTTCAATCACTCCCTCAAGGAGCACGACTTTCCCTTTTCTCGTCGACATCTTTTTCCCATCTTTTAAAATAAAACCGAACGGAATATGAACCATGCCTTTTGCCCATGCGTAGCCCATTTTTTCAAGCGTGAGAAAGACTTGCTTAAAATGCAGACTTTGTTCGTGTCCAACCACATATAAAGCTTGATCAAACTGATAATGATGTTGTCTATAAATCGCAGCCGTTAAATCCCTCGTTGCATACAGAGTTGCCCCATCTGACTTTTTAATTAGGCACGGCGGCAAATCATCTTGTTGCAAATCAACGACTTCAGCTCCATCCGACTCTTGAAGCAAGCCCTTATCTTGCAATAACTGAACTGTTTCGCCCATGCTCTCATTATAAAAAGCTTCCCCATTCAGCGAATCAAAGCGGATATCCATTAAGTCATAGATCTTAGAAAACTCCACAAGCGATTCTTCTTTAAACCACTTCCATAACTGGTTCGCCTCTTCATCTCCATCCTCTAGCTTTTTAAACCACATTCTTGCTTCTGCTTCTAGACTAGGCTCATGTTCCACTTCATCATGAAATTTCACATATAAGCTCAACAATTCTTGGATAGGATGTTGTTTCACTTTGGCCTCACTCCCCCAATGTTTATAGGCAGTGATTAACTTTCCAAATTGTGTTCCCCAGTCACCAAGGTGATTAATCCGAATCGTTTGATATCCTGACTTTTCAGCAATGTTGGCAATGGCATTCCCGATCACAGTGGAGCGCAAATGCCCCATCGAAAACGGCTTAGCAATATTCGGCGAGGAGAAATCAATCGTAATCACTTTTCCTTGACCATAGGTTGAATGGCCGTAATTCGCTCCTTGCTGTAAAATATCGGTGAGTATATGCTCGCTAACGATTTGTTTATTTAAAAAGCCGTTCACATACGCTCCATTCGCAACAACTCTCTCAAACAATGAGTGATCAATCTGGCTCGCTAAATCAGCGGCAATCAACTGCGGCGACTTTTTCATCATTTTCGCTAATGAAAAACAAGGGAAAGCGACATCCCCCTGCTCTGCATATTTTGGTTTTTCGATCATCTCCAGAATTTCTTCTAGTTCCACCACACCATCTAATGTAACAGCAATTTCTTCCGCAAATGTTTTCATCACTTCCATCTCATCACGTCCTTTTCTATAAAGTGAAACTTCAATCAGTGGGGGTTTTCTTCATCCCCCACTGATTGTTAGTTGAACCAATCGGGCGTTTACGGGCTGTTGATCCCCCATCTGCCAGTCTGCGCTTCTTGCCACGTTGAGGTGGGGATCTTACAGCCCGTTAATGCGGGAAAAATAAAAAATCCCGCCTCTAAAAATAGAGACGAGATTGAAATAACCCGCGGTACCACTCTGATTGTTCCTAAAGAACCTGCTTTACTTTATAACGGGGTGATCCCCGGCTCACCCTACTTTGTTTCAGGCGGCTTCTCAGAAGTGCGCTTCATTTAGATCAGACTATCGGGCTTCCACCATCCCCGACTCGCTTTCAGACTCCATCTAAACTACTCTCTTCATCATGGAAATTTTCATTATTTTTTGATATTATATACAATTGTTAAAGGAAATACAATCATCAGTTTAAACACGAGAGGAAGATTCCTATTTTAACCGACCAATTAAAACAAAAAGCAAAAACAATCGGCCGCGTCCCAACCAACTATGAGCTTGAAATTGAAGATTATCGCGAACATGAAACGGACAGTCGCGCTTTATACGTATGGAAAGATCCGAATAATGAAGATACAGGTGTTTGGGTAGAATTAGATGGAGTTGGCCGTTTAATCAAATGGGAAAAGGACACAGCTACAGAAAGCGAAGGAAGCTCCTTAACAAACGAACAGTTAAAAGAAATCGCCTTGCATTTTTTCCTTGAACATTATCCAGAAGCTCCGAAGCTTTTTACCTTTAAAAAAATAGACGAATTAAAAAATGGAGACTTACGATTTACTTTTAACCAAGAAAAATTAGAGCTACCGTTTCCTAACACTGGCTTTTCTGTTCGTATCACAAAAGCTGGAGAAATCGTTGGCTTTCGTTACGATGGAATCGCTAAAAAAATCGTTTCTCCTGAAAAGATCATCAATAAAGAGGAAGCAAAAAATACATTATTAAATGAATTAGAAATGGAATCAATGATCACCGTTCTTAGCAAAGAAATATATGAAAATGGTGATGATTTGCCCCATCTCGTATTTGAACCGAACTTGCGATGCCATCAACTACTAGCTGATGGCACAACCCCACAATTTGAACAAGAGGAGGACACCCCTAAACAGCTTGTCCCATTGGCCAAGCCATCCAAAACATCAACGAAGGACATCGATACTTTTATCGGCTTAGATCGATCGGCTTTCAAATTAATTCGCGAGCAAGATATGGGAGATGCGATCGGTACGGTTTGGCGAATGGACGAAGATGAACCTGAGAAGGCCTCTAGTCGTAGTTTAGATGATTTCTTTCAACAACGAAATGATCACACCATTAAATTGCGAACAGATAAAAACAACAAGCAGTTAAAAGGAATGTTTTCTTTCTTGGAGCGAAAAGGAGATTTACAATTAAGTCTTGCTGAGTGTGAAGATATCGCTCTGCAATTTTTATATCATCTTTACCCAAAAGCAGATCAGTATTTTCGGATGAAGTCAGACCCCCAAGTGGACGAAACAAACGCTTGGTTCCACTTTGAGCTATACCACGGAGGCATTCATGTAAGGTTTGGGTTCGTCAGCATAACGGTCAATCGAACGACGGGGCACATTGATCATTATCTCGGGCCGGAAATTCACCCTGAATTGATCACTTCCCTTCCGCTCGAACCAATTGTTGCTGAGGAAAAAGCAAAACAATTGTTCACTCGCTTTTTTGATGTTGAGCTACAATGGGAGAAAGAATACGTCGAGGACTCCGAAGATTATTATCAGCTTGTTTACAAACCGCTATATCCAAACTTGACAGGTGAATTAGCGTTTATTGAAGCGGAAAACGGTGACATCATCGTAGGGAAAGATTTATATTGATGAAGAAAGCCTGCTAAATGAAGCAGGCTTTCTTCATGGGAGATTTAGAAGTTTTCCTCAACCGCCCTCTTCTTAATCTCATAATTGATCTCAAGAAATTTCACCCCAAAGATCCACATTTGATGATGAGCCAGTAATTGATCGGCTGATTTTTCCTTAATGATAAATGTTTCAGCAAGCGGTAAGCGAATCACAGCCAGTGGGGTACGCAAATAAATTCCTTCGTCTCCGTTGCCTATTGTTCTTCCTTTACTCGAAAGAATTAAATTTTCCCCTTCATTTTCAAAGCGCAAAATGCCCGTCATATTAGAGAATGGCAGCGGCAAAGCGATATTCATATATGTTTCCTCTTCATATGTATGCTGTGAATAAAGAGCAACAAAAATCGTTTCTCCTTTCTCATTATTACGAACCCAAGCACGGACATGCTCCCTGCCGTCTTTACTTGATTGAACAGCCACAATATCACCCGTCATCATCTCCCAGCGTCCACCAAATGATAGATGAATTTGCTGTACGTGCCGACTAACTTTTTCATATAAAAAGGCTAAAGGCTTAAACCATGAAGCCCATTGAATGAACGCCTTCAACTGATAATTTTCTGTCTGTTCGTAAAACTGAGAGATCGATGGCGCTAGCTTTTGTTTATCAAAATGCTTGGAGCAAAAATGCCCCATATCATCGACAAGCCCACCATATGTACGTTCATCTATTAATTTTTTCCTTGTCAGAAACTGCTCACTAATGATCAAATAGCCGAAGATTCGGCTCATCGGCTTGCCATAATAAGGACGTCCATTAGATGTCCCTTCTATAAGCCAACCAATTAATGCGGGCAAAACCACTCCAAAAGCATTGACTGCTCCATGAATAAAGATCATTTGTTTAATAGTCAATCCTTCTGAAAAGCCTAGTCTGCCATACGCATAAAGAAAGGAAAAGAAAATCGTTACAAGTAACGCAGCTGAAGAAAACGTTATAAGCAACTTGGCCCATTTACTGCGAAAATTCGCTTTAACAACAAAGAAACCGTATAGATAAAGAGCGACAGCATATACAACGACGGCAATGAATTCAATCCAGCGCGAATACGTAATCCCCACAGCAATCGTCATTGGTGAGACGATGATGAGCATCAAGATGAACGAATAGAATAAATTTTTTTCACTAATCTTTCTTCCAAGCATCCCACTAATAATCGGAATAATAAAAGCTGAATAATGAAAATGAACGGCGGTTAACAAAATCGTTTCTCTAGAAAAATGCATGATCGGTAGTTCACTCACATAAGCAAAAAACCAAAAGCCACCAAGCCCCAAATAGATCCAGCCACTGTCGATGGCGACTTCTGCAATCGGCCGTACACCTCTCTCCAACAACCGAAAAACCCCAAACAAAGATGCACCTATCGTATAAGCAAACCAAATAGATGCAAGTATCGTAAAATGCCCAATGATAGCGAAATAGGCGGAGAGAACAGCCGGAATATAAAAGATAGAAAGAAATTTCGCAAGTCGCATCCGCTGTCCATCTCTTTTATGCTGATCGGTCAATTCCCAAGTGATTGGTACGAATATCAACATCGATAATAATAACAACATCTCTGCTGGGTGAAGGGACTCCCATTGACTAATGATGTATAGCGAAAAGAGAATGAACCCTACCGTCACTTTGCTTCTCATACTTGTTCACTCTCCACTTCATGAAAATAGCCGCTATAATAAAACAAAGTACCAACTAATGGATTGCTAACATGTACTTCCACATAAAAACAATCCCTATCCTCTTGAAATGATTCAATAATTGAGGCATTCCCATACAAAAATTTAGGTAAAGGAATGTTCTTTCCGAATAACTTCAACCACTGTTTATCGGATGAAATATGTAAACGCCCCTCTGTATCAACGTGAAAATCGAGAGTGGATACTAAAAATGGCGGAACTCCGAAATCATCGATAATCTTCCTTTTCTTCGAATCCAAATACATGACCGCATCAAAATGCCGTTCCTTTTTATCAAAGGTAAAACTGCGATTCCACCTCACATGCTCACAATCGCCATCCGCTATATATGCCGTATTTTTAATAAAAAACGAAATGTCCCTTCCTCTTTCTGAAAAAAAGAGGCGCCGTTTCGCTCCCCATTGAAATAGCGGACGGATCAAGCGATGACCACCGGAAATTTCCTTCATCTTTCCTTGTCCATAAAAGCTTTTTTCTGTCGTAATCGCATAGCGATGTTGTAACATCGGATGCAGCTTAGTAAATGAATCTCCTAAAATAGTTTGATAAATCGATGGCATCTCACTTCATCCCCTTTCTCTTTCTAACCGTCTTACTTGGTTGTGGCAAATCGCTACTGTTGAAATAACCAATTATTGAAATAAGGACGAGTGCCACATTAAGCGAAAGTGGGTTAAACGGATGCACAAAACTCGCCGGATTGGCGACCCAAACTAATAGAGTCATAACTCCGATTAACATAGCGTGAAAGAGAAACCACTTTCTCTTTTGAAAAGGAAGTAGCCACAAGAGGCCGAATGCTATTTCTCCCCCACCAACAAGTCGAATCGCCGTTCCAGCATCAATCGGTAACGAAGCAAGTGAACGTAACATTTTCACTTCTTCTGGATGAACAGTGATAATTTTTGGCACAAGCCCTTGATATATCCAAATGAAGCTCAGCAAAACACAAACGAACGAATAAGTTAAGGATTTTTGAAGAAGCAACTTTGGATGATAGCCTTTTTCAAGCCAGAGCTTCAATGCCTCAAAGCTCCAAGCTGTCGCCCAACCAAGTAGTGGCCGAAACAGCCAAGCATCCATCACTTTTCCGAGTTTGCCAAAGTTCGTCTCATAGTTATATTGTGTTTCGAATTGGATAGAATTTTCTACCGGTGTGTATTTCCAATAGCCGCGCCCTAAACGAATCAAAGAAAGTGGATGATCGGTCCAAAATTTTAATGACGATACTCTCTCTCCTGTTTTTTGTTGAACCTCCCCTATCGTTTCTCCTTTTCCAGCAATCTCAAGGCCAAAACCAATCTTTGTTTTATATAAAAACTGCTGTGGCTCATCCTCTTTTTTCTCGAGGTACGAGATTTCCGTAAATCGTACGTCCCACTCTGTATGTAGCTCTGGCTGTTGTGTATACTTCCATAATTCTTCCATGGACGTGTTGATTTGTGTCTGTACATAAATGGGTGTTTGCTTCTTCATCTCGATCCCTCCTATTGGTAATTATCAGGAAGGTGTTCTTATTTGTAAAGCTTTACTTTCATACCATTTTTAACAAGCAAAAAAAACACCTCCAATCACTGGAGGTGCTAAACATTAAGCAGCGACATCTCTTTTCGAGAAGATAAAGAAAGCCAGCAAGTGGAAAATAACGAAGTAAACAGCAAGGACTACAATTGAGAATTGCAATGTCATACCTTCTACCATCACTTGCCCTGTTTCATATCCCATTAAGTTCGTATTAGCAAATAATGAATATTTCGCCCAATCGTATTTCATGGCGATTAACATCGTCACATTCGCGCCCATAAATAATAGGAAGAGTGAAATACCGATTGCTAACGAGCTATTGCGGAAGACTGCTGAAATCATAAAGGCCATTGTGGCGATCATAAAGATATCGATCGAGCTTAATAAGTAATATTTAAATAGATACAAAGTTAAGCTTTGTTCAACAACATTTCCACCATCATAAGTTAGATGAACCGTTTGACCATCTGTTCCGAATAAGATCGCTCCAACTAAAGAAGAGAATAAGAATAAAATACTAATCATTAATAACCCGAATAAAATGACAGCAACATATTTAGAAAAAAGAATTTTCGAACGACTAAGCGGGCGAATTAAAAGTAATTTAATCGTGCCCCAATTGTATTCACTAGCGACAATTCCGGCCGCAATAATAATCATAAACAACCCAGCAAAACTAAGAAAGCTCGTACTACTATCTACAAATGACCACATCGTTGTTTTCGTATCCACTGGAACATTTTCCGCTAAACGGTATTCATTAATTTTGATTTCTTCTTGAATTCGTTCCTTTCCTTCTTTATACATATTTGGGTTATCTTCTAACTGTTTTTGTGAAGCGGCTATATCAGCTTGAACCATTTCTTCCCACGTTGGCTGCTTTCCTTTTTGTTTGCTTTCATCATATTTAGTATAGGCAGCAGCGGCACTGACCATTAGAATCAACAACCCAATCATGACATACGTTCCCGGTCGCTTAAACACTTTAATCCATTCGTTCTGTATTAACCGAAACATTACACTAATACCCCCTGTTTCTCTGTAATTTCTAAGAATCGTTCTTCTAGTGACTTGGATACTGGTTTCACTTCGTAAATACGAATGCCTCGTTCGGCGAGCAACGTCACGATATCTGGAATTTGCTCTTTATCACTTTCCATTACAAGCTGACCTTCGACAATTTTCACTTGCCCACCTGGGAAGAATTGCTTCACGTATTTCACTGCATCCTCGACATGATTCACTTCAAAAGAGTACATCTCCGTCTCGTCTTCCATCCAATTGTGGACCGACTGCACATCGACTAATTTCCCTTTTTGAATAATGGCGATCCGATCACACATCATTTCCATTTCTGCTAGTAAGTGACTCGATACAATGACAGCCAAGCCTCTCTTTTCTGCTAGTTCTCTCACGTGTTGGCGAATTTCTTTAATCCCCGCTGGATCTAATCCATTCGTCGGCTCATCCAAAATTAATACTTTCGGGTCATGAAGAAGGGATTGAGCAATTCCAAGACGTTGGCGCATCCCGAGTGAATACGTCTTCACTTTGTCGTGAATACGCTCACTTAATCCGACAAACTTCACAACTTCATCAACCTTTTCTTTTGTGATTCCTTTATGCATGCGAGCATATTGTTGCAAGTTTTCATAGCCCGATAAAAACTTATACATTTCCGGATTTTCAACGATCGCTCCAACATTCTCAACAGCCTTCTCAAATTCTTTTTGAATGCTGTGTCCACAAATCACGATATCGCCTTCTGATAACTTCATTAATCCAACAATCATGCGAATCGTAGTCGTTTTTCCGGCTCCATTCGGTCCAAGAAAGCCAAATACTTCTCCTTTTTGAATAGTAAAGCTAAGCGAATCGATAATTTTTTTGCCTTTAATCGTTTTTGAGACGTTTTTCAATTCCACTACTGCGGTCATAATTGACCCTCCTTCACAAAATTATGTTTCAACCATTGTAAAACAGAAATTCCCTGTTCTTCACGCAAGCTTTCTACATGACAATGCGCCTTGATGTTTCCTTCTTCGATGACTAGTGCTTCGTCCAAAATCGGTTCAATCTCCGTGATTTCATGAGTCGTAATAATGACCGTTTGCTCACCGAAATCGATAAATGAAACGAGCCCTTTCACAATCGTATCGCGCACCATTGGATCGAGACCGATAAACGGTTCATCTAATAACAGCACAGGCGCTTGACGAGAGAGGACAAGCAACAGCTTGAGACGGCCTTGTTGCCCCTTCGACAGCTTCGCGATTTTTTGATCAAGATCTAGTTCTAAAAATGCGAGTAATTGTTGCGACTTTTCAATTGAAAAATCCGGATATTGCGAGGAAAAATAATCGATCATCTGTCTTACTTTTAAACTAGGATAAATCATTCCTTCACTGGCAAGAAAGGCGACATCTGAAGCAATGCTTCGATCCACTCGACGACCGTTAATTAACACTTCTCCTGTTGTTGGAAACACAAGTCCGGCACCCATTTTCATCATCGTAGACTTTCCACTACCGTTTGGCCCAAGAATGCCGTACACTTTTCCTTTTTCAAAAGTGAAAGTCATGTCATCTAGTGCTTTTCTTTTGCCGTATTGCTTAGAGACATGATTAAATTCAATCATTGTCTCCCTCCTCTCCACTTAAAAACTGATCAATCGCTTCCGTAATTTCACTATCTTTCACACCAATGTCACGCATATTTTGAATGAATTGGTAAATCATTTCTTGTTGGATGTTCACTCTTAACTTTCGTTTCATCTCTGCTTGTTCTGTCATAAACGTTCCCTGCCCTCTTTTCGTTTCTACGACACCCATGCGTTCCAACTCCCCATACGTTCTTTGAATGGTATTCGGATTGACTCCCGACTGAATCGCCATTTCTCGAACAGAAGGCAGTTTTTCTCCAGACTGGATTTCTCCTCGGACAAACTGTTGAATAATTCGATCGGCGATTTGACTATAAATTGGCTTTGATGTTTTGAATTGTTCGACCATTGCTTACACCTCAACTTTCCGATCGAGCAGCCAGCAAGATATAACATATAAACTAGCAATGTATAACAGAGAAAAGATGATGGGCCACACTGCAATACCTTCTGGAGGTCTAGTAATCGTAAGCCCTATTATCATCGGTTCTAACCAATCTTCCACTGGAATGACCCAACTATTAAATAACTTTTGAATAAAAGGCTGATCGACTATCCAAGTGATGATTGCGTTCATTACGATATAAAGAACGATTAAGAGGACCCAACGAACTTTCTTTAATACTGGAAACACATTGAGAGAATGATAAACCGACCAAAAGAACAAGCCTAAAAAAGTGAAATAAAACGACACTAGTAAAATCATCCCATTAACTAGAAAACCTTCTACATAAGGAATTTCTTGATTGGGGCTGTTCACAAACTCTACTGGAAATTCAATAAAGAAGGAGATCAGCACCAACACATCGACTACCACTAAAGAAGCTAACGTCACAACTAAAGCAATCAGCAGTTTAGAAAACATCAATTTAGATGCCCGAGCTGTTCCATGCAACCAATATTGTCCCTTCTCCTCTTGTCTCAGCAGCACCATTAGCACAACCGGAAAAATCACGACATGAGCCATATAAGCGAAAAAGAGAAAAACAAAAATGTAATCAAAAATACCTTGAGAAGCAAAGAAGCTCGCTCCTCCGATAAATAGCACTATTTCCGCTATTAACCCGATAAGCAACAGGTCTTTCACTAATAAAAAATCCTTTTTTAACAATCCGCGAAGCATAATGATCCCTCCGTGTATCACTGTACTAGTTACATAGTACACTAGAACAAAACGATCCGTCAACCCCTTTTTTTCCAAAAGCTCCATCGAAATGGAACAACTATGTCTATGTATGAAACGAAGAGCCCGTTTTGTTTCATCTGTTTACAAAAACGGGCTCTTCGTTTCTAACGATGTTAACTTTTTGGTTCATTCACTTTCAGCAAACATTACAAGTTTTGCACTTCAATTTTCTCCATTTCCTTTTTCCTCTTTCTTGAAATATATTCACGTCCTGATAGCCAATACCCTAGTAAGAATACGACTCCTAATACGCCTGCTAATAGTAACGCCTTATCACTAACACCTATAAATAAGTTAGTTATTTTTCCATATATTAAAAACGCTATATACAATATTGGTAAAACCGCTCCCCAATAGGCTTGCTCTCTTCTTGAAAGATAATGTTGGACGACTAAAACCCCAATTACAACCATAAATAGAGTCAGATCGCTCATTAAATGTCCTCTCTCTCTTTTTTATATTTATCAATAATTATTTTGGCAACTTCTAAACTTATCCGTTCATCGATGACTAAATTTTTTATAAGATTCACAAATTCAACATCGCCTTCTTTGCTATGAAGTTCAATCTTTTTGATTAAACTGTCTAACTTTGCTCGAACTGTTGGATAAGATACACCGTAGTCTTTAGCCATATCCTTTAAAGAACCGGAGTTCAAAATGAATTTTCTAATAAACTCTACGTTTTCTTTATCTAACACCAACAGCCAAGATGGAATTTCATTTCTTTCCATAACACCCCTCCTTATTAACAATATTAAATTAAAACTTAATATTGTTCAAGTTTTTTTAAATATAATTAAATTAGATTGTCATTTCAAACAACAAAAAGCCACCCTACAACATGCAGGGTGACTCTTATTAATCGTTCACACGAGTGATTTGAATATCTTTTAGTTGCTCACGCACAACATAACTTGCCATAATCAAGCCACAAGTGGATGGCACAAAAGCATTAGAGGCAGGCGGCATTTTCGCTTTACGAATATCCGCATCTTCTTTCCCAACCACTTTACGTACATCTTCCCGAATGACAATTGGACTTTCATCAGAGAAGACAACCGGGATACCTTTTCTAATCCCTTCTTTACGCAAGCGCGTACGAACCACTTTCGCAATTGGGTCAGTATGTGTTTTGGAAATATCGGTGATTTGGAAGCGTGTCGGGTCAAGCTTGTTCGCCGCTCCCATACTTGAGATGATCGGAATATTTCGGCTTAAACACTCTTTCATTAAGTGAATTTTATACGAAATCGTATCTGACGCATCGACAACAAAATCTAAGTCATAGCTAAAAAATTGCTCGTATGTTTCTTCTGTATAAAACATTTTCAAGGCAATCACTTCACACTCTGGATTAATATCAGCAATTCGCGCTTTCATGACATCTACTTTTGGCTCACCGACTGTTGATAACAAAGCAGGTAGCTGACGGTTCACGTTCGTAATATCTATCGTATCTTTATCAACAAGTACAAGACGCCCCACACCAGAACGAGCCAATGCTTCAGCTGAAAATGAACCGACACCGCCAATGCCGAGGATCGCTACCGTTGTATTTTTTAATCGATCAAGCCCTTCCTTACCGAAGGCCAGCTCATTACGAGAAAATTGATGTAACATTATAGACCACTCCATGTCTTTATATTCTC
Organism: Bacillus sp. FJAT-42315; assembly: GCF_002797375.1. Taxonomy (GTDB): domain Bacteria; phylum Bacillota; class Bacilli; order Bacillales; family Domibacillaceae; genus Bacillus_CE. The sequence continues at coordinate 1,413,083 of NZ_KZ454941.1, read as the reverse complement.
TTATTTCAGATAGGATTAATCATACTTGAAATTGATCGTTCATTCAATATCTTTCCCCGATTTCCGTGTGAAAAAGCGGAGGAAGTTGATCCCCACTTTTGCTGAAGCATACAGAAAAGGGACTGTCACAGAAGGTCAGTTTTCACTGACTTTCTGGACAGTCCCTGATATTTAAGAAGAAGGGTAAGTCCCAATCGTGCCGTCCTATGGATCTATATGTTTTGAACCCGCTCTTCGCAGGTGGGTGTCCTGTAGTAAGTGTTATACGTCCTCAAGCCATGGAGGCATGTATGCTGCTTACAAACCCGGACTCCCTAAACATATATTGTTCGGTCAAAACAGATAGTAAATGAAACGAACACATCAGGACTTACTGTTATTGAAGTAATGATAACATATCGATTCCTTCATTTCAACTAATTAGTTGTCTGAACATTCGATTATTTTTTCGCTGTTAATCGAACCGCTAAGTGTAATTCTTCTAGTTGGTTGCCGCTTACTTCGCTTGGCGCATCCATTAGGACATCACTTGCGCTCGCTGTTTTCGGGAACGCGATCGTATCACGAAGGTTTGTGCGGCCTGTTAATAGCATTACTAGTCGGTCTAATCCAAGCGCAATTCCGCCGTGTGGAGGTGTTCCATACTCAAACGCTTCTAGTAAGAAGCCGAATTGCTCTTTCGCTTCCTCTTCTGTAAAACCAAGTAGTTTGAACATTTTTTCTTGAATGTCGCGCTCAAAAATACGGATCGATCCGCCACCTAGCTCATAGCCGTTTAAGACGATATCATACGCTTGTGCTTTCACCGCACCCGGGTTTTCATCCATGATCGCTAAATCTTCGCGAGCTGGCATCGTAAATGGATGGTGAGCTGCATAATAACGACCATCTTCTTCATTGAACTCAAGCAATGGCCAATCTGTTACCCATAGGAAGTTAAATTGATTTTCATCGATTAAGCCGCGCTCTTTTCCAAGCTTCAAGCGAAGTGCGCCTAAAGCGTCCGCTACGACTGATTTTTTATCCGCTACAAACATGAGCAAGTCACCAGCTGTCGCTTCTGCTGCCGCTGAAATTTGCGCTAGTTCTTCCTCAGTGAAGAATTTAATGATTGGGCCTTTTAAGCCATCTTCCTCCACTTTCATCCAAGCAAGACCTTTTGCTCCATAAATCGCCGCAAATTCTGTTAAATGATCGATATCTTTACGAGAGTAGTCGATGCCGCCGCCTTTCACGTTGATCATTTTCACTTGGCCACCGCTTGATGCTGTGCTTGCAAACACTTTAAAACCTGAACCTTTGACAATCTCGGATACATCAACTAGCTCCATACCAAAGCGAGTATCTGGCTTGTCTGAACCGAAACGGCTCATCGCTTCATCATAAGACATTCTCGGGAAAGCTTCTGTGATTTCTACAGCTTTCACGCGTTTCATAATGCGCTTTAACATCTTTTCTGTCATCGCCATAATATCTTCTTGGCTCATAAAGCTTGCTTCGATGTCAATTTGCGTAAACTCTGGTTGACGATCCGCACGTAAATCTTCATCACGGAAGCAGCGAGCAATTTGATAATAACGGTCAAATCCAGATACCATTAGTAATTGCTTGAAAATTTGTGGAGACTGTGGCAACGCATAAAACTCGCCTTCATGCACACGGCTCGGTACTAAATAATCACGCGCGCCTTCTGGTGTACTTTTTGTTAAAATTGGCGTTTCCACATCAAGGAAGCCGTTCTCATCTAAATAATCGCGCATCGTTTTTGTAATGTCACTACGCATTTTGAATGTTTCATACATCACCGGACGACGAAGATCCATGTAACGATACTTTAAACGAATATCTTCTGACACTTCCATGTCATCTTCAATCATAAATGGCGGTGTTTTTGCTTCGCTTAAGATTGTTACTTGTTCTACTTCAATTTCAATTTTTCCAGTCGCAATATTTTCATTCACTGTACTTTCATCACGAGCAATGACCGTACCTTGAATATCAAGTACGTATTCGTTACGAATCTTTTCAGCTAACGCCAAAGCTTCCGCCGACGTTTTTTGGTCAAATACGATTTGCACAATGCCTGTACGGTCGCGAAAATCGATAAAGATGACGCCGCCTAAATCTCTTCGACGTTGCACCCAACCTTTTAATGTCACCTTTTCTCCAATTTGTTTCTCTGTCATTTCTCCACAATAATATGATCTACCAAACATGTTATTTTGCCTCCATCATCGTTTTTAATACGTCTACTACTTGATCTAGTTCGACTTCTTGCTGTTCACCAGTTTGCATATCTTTTACGTTTATTTTATTAGCTTTTAGCTCATCTTCTCCAAGAATCGCCACAAAGCGAGCGTTTAAGCGATCAGCCGCTTTAAATTGGGCTTTCATTTTGCGGTCTTGATAATCTCTTTCTGCGCTAATACCAGCCTGACGTAAATCATACAATAGCTTCACCGTATAGTCTTTTGCTTCCTCTCCAAGAGACACAAGGTAACAGTCCAGACTATTTTCAAATGGCCAAGCGATGCCTTCTGCTTCAATCGCAGCAATCAGTCGTTCGATACTAAAAGCAAAGCCGATACCAGGTACATCTGGACCTCCTAATTGACTCACCAATCCATTGTAGCGACCACCTCCACATAAAGTGGTAATAGCACCAAAACCTTCTGCATTGCTCATAATTTCAAACGCCGTATGATTGTAATAATCCAAACCACGAACAAGCGTAGGATCAACAACGAAAGGAATTTGCAAGTCTGTTAAGTATTTTTGCACCTTTTCAAAATACGCACGGGAATGATCATTTAAGTAATCAAGAATCGACGGGGCTGTTGCCATTAACTCATGCTCATGATCTTTTTTACAATCAAGAATGCGCAGAGGATTCTTTTCTAAACGGCTTTGACAGTCGTCACAAAACTCCCCAATTCTCGGCTCGAAATGCTGAACTAGTGCTTCTCTATGTGCCGTCCGGCTTTCTGGGTCCCCTAAGGAATTAACCACTAGCTTTATTTGTTTTAATCCAGCCTCTTTGTAAATATCCATCACAAGGGCTAATACTTCCGCATCGATCGCTGGGTCCTCACTGCCAATCGCCTCAATCCCAAATTGGACAAACTGACGATAGCGACCAGATTGCGGACGCTCATAGCGGAACATTGGTCCATTATAAAATAGCTTAACTGGTTGATTCGGATCGCCAAACATTTTATTTTCAACGAATGAACGTACAACCGCTGCTGTGCCTTCTGGGCGAAGCGTTAAGCTTCGATCACCACGATCTTTAAACGTATACATTTCTTTTTGAACGATATCCGTCGTATCTCCTACACTCCGTTGAAATAATTCTGTATGTTCAAAAATCGGTGTTCGAATTTCTTTATATTGATACTTGCGGCATACTTCTTTGGCAATTTGCTCAACATATTGCCATTTTTCTACCGTTCCCGGTAAAATATCCTGCGTGCCGCGCGGAATTTTCACGCTCACAATCATTTCCTCCTTTTATTCAATATCGTCATGAACAGGTGTTTTTTTCCAAAATAAAAAACTCTCATCCCTAAAGAAAAGGGACGAGAGTTTATTTCCCGTGGTACCACCCTAGTTAAAGCTAGTCATTTAGCTTTCACTTTTCCAGTTAACGCCTGCTACACGTTTTCCCCTACTATATGTATTCAAGGAAAAACCTAAGGAGTGTTCGTTCATTAAGTCGCAACGGAAATGCTTTCAGCCAAGGCATCTCTTCTCTACAGAAGCGGTTCTTAACTACTTTTCTCCCTCAACGGTTGATTCATTTATTTTTCGTATTGCTCCTATTATAAAAAACTTTATATAGGCATTCAAGCTTCTTTTTCAACATTTACTTACTTTCTACAATTAACGTCACAGGTCCATCATTGACAAGAGATACGTCCATCATTGCTCCAAATGTGCCTGTCTCGACATGGATACCTTTTTCCCGCAGCCTCTCATTAAACAGATCATACATCTGCTTCGCTTGCTCTCCTTTTGCTGCCGCCATAAAGTTCGGTCGTCGTCCTTTGCGGCAATCACCATAAAGAGTAAACTGAGAAACGGATAAAATCGAACCACCCACATCTAGTAAGGAATGATTCATTTTTCCTGCCTCATCTTCAAAAATTCGCAAATGAATAATTTTATCTGCTAAATAATTGACATCCTCTTCGCGATCTTCATGCGTCACACCAACGAGCAAAACGAGTCCGCTCTCGATTTGGCCCACGATTTCACCTTCGACTGTGACCGAAGCCTGCTTGCTTCGTTGCAAAACCACTTTCATTATCCAACACCCTTAATGTAAAATTCTGCGCACGGAATAAATATCCGGGATTTGTTTAATTCGCTCAACCACTTTATGAAGATGGCTAATATTATGAATATAAATCGTCATGTCAATCTTCGCCACTTTATTGCGATCTGACCTGCCAGAAACAGCGGAAATGTTCGTTTTCGCTTCACTCACAGCTTGCAATACTTCATTTAACAGACCTTGACGATCATATCCAGAAATTTCAATGTCGACCATATATTCTTTCTGTTGATCAGCTCCGCCCTCCCATTCGACCGGAATGAGGCGGTTAGCCGACTCTTCATCCATTACATTTAAGCAATCTGAACGGTGAACCGATACCCCACGACCTTTTGTAATATAGCCCACGATGTCATCACCTGGCACTGGATTACAACAGCGCGATAGACGAATCAATAAATTGTCGATTCCCTTCACCGTCACACCTGAGCTTTTCTTACTAGGTGTCGTTTGCGGCTTCAATTCTTTCATCGATTCCTGAACCGCCGCTTCTTGGTCACGCATTCTCCGCAGCTTTTCTGTTAAACGATTGACTACTTGAAGCGCCGTAATCCCATTATACCCGACCGCTGCATACATATCTTCTTCATTAGAGAAATTGAACTTCTCTGCCACTCGCTTCACATTTTCTGGAGTGATCACTTCTTTGACATCAAAGTCCATATTCTTAATTTCACGTTCGACTTGCTCACGGCCTTTTTCGACATTTTCTTCACGATTTTGCTTTTTGAAAAACTGTTTAATTTTGTTTTTCGCCTGTGAGGTTTGAGCCATTTTCAGCCAATCTTTACTCGGGCCGTAAGAATGCTTGGACGTTAAAATTTCGATAATGTCGCCCGTTTTCAATTTATAATCGAGCGTCACCATTTTTCCATTCACTTTTGCCCCAATGGTTTTATTGCCGATCTCTGAATGAATGCGGTAAGCGAAATCAAGCGGGACAGAACCTGCTGGTAGTTCGATAACGTCTCCTTTAGGCGTGAACACAAACACCATGTCAGAAAACAAATCCAGCTTCAATGATTCCATAAATTCTTCGGCATCCGCTGAGTCATTTTGATATTCTAAAATCTCGCGGAACCACGTCATTTTTTTATCAAAAGAAGCCTTTTCATTAATTGTGCGACCCTCTTTATATGCCCAGTGAGCAGCCACCCCATATTCAGCAATTTGATGCATGTCCGTCGTACGAATTTGCACTTCTAACGGATCACCTTTAGGTCCGATCACCGTTGTATGAAGCGACTGATACATATTCGTCTTCGGCATCGCAATATAATCTTTAAAGCGACCTGGCATCGGCTTCCAGCACGTGTGGATAATGCCGAGCACCGCATAACAATCTTTAATACTATCAACAATAATTCGCACCGCTAACAAATCATAGATCTCGTTAAATTGCTTATGTTGAAGCGCCATTTTTCTGTAAATGCTATAAATATGCTTCGGTCGACCGGATAAATCAGCTTTAATATCTAAATCATCTAAACGGTCTCTTACTTCATCGATGACTTCCTCTAAATAGAGCTCACGTTCCGCACGTTTTCGTTTCATTAAATTCACAATTCGATAATATTGCTGTGGGTTTAAGTAACGAAGAGCCGTGTCCTCAAGCTCCCACTTAATTTTGGAAATCCCTAGACGATGAGCTAACGGAGCAAAGATCTCTAACGTTTCGTTGGAAATTCGTCGTTGCTTTTCTTGAGGCAAATGCTTTAACGTTCGCATATTATGCAAACGGTCAGCTAATTTAATTAAAATTACGCGAATATCCTGCGCCATCGCCACAAACATTTTCCGATGGTTCTCTGCCTGCTGCTCTTCTTTCGATTTATATTTAATTTTCCCGAGCTTGGTTACGCCATCTACTAGCATCGCCACTTCTGCTCCAAACTCTTGCTCCATATCCTCAAGTGTCACTTCTGTATCTTCCACTACATCGTGCAAAAAACCAGCAGCCACTGTAGCCGGGTCCATTTCTAAATCAGCTAAAATCCCTGCTACTTGAATCGGGTGAATAATATACGGTTCACCTGATTTACGATACTGTTCTTTATGTGCTTCTTGCGCATACACATAAGCTCTTCGCACAAACTCTACATGTTCTGGGTTTAAATACGCACTCGTTCGTTCAATCACTTGTTCGGCGGTTAGCACCCGATCATTCGCCATATGTTTACTCACCTTTGCCATGTTTAAAGTATTTTTCTTTTCAAAAAGAATCTAATTGTTCTTATTATCGAAAAAAAGAGAAGAGATGTAAAGCCATCTTACACATTTTCTAAAAAACAATCGAAGTTATTTCACTAAGTCTCTATATAAAAAATGGACACGCAAAGTGCCCATTTTCTTATTACTCATATGGAAGCAACGTTAACACATCGTAACCGTCTAATTTACTGCGACCATTTAAGTATTCAAGCTCAATTAAGAAAGCGATCCCCGCAACTACTCCACCAAGCTGTTCTACTAGTTGAATCGTTGCTTCAATCGTTCCACCTGTCGCTAGCAAATCGTCAGTAATTAACACACGTTGCCCTGGTTTCACTGCATCTTTATGAATCGTGAGTACATCTTTTCCATACTCTAAACCATATTCGACTTTCACTGTTTCCCGAGGAAGCTTCCCTTCTTTTCGAACCGGCGCAAAGCCAATTCCTAAAGAGTAAGCAACCGGACAGCCGACAATAAAGCCGCGCGCCTCAGGACCTACTACTAAATCAATTTGTTTTTCTTTCGCATACTCCACAATTTGATCCGTTGCATAGCGAAATGCCTCGCCGTTATCCATTAATGGGGTGATGTCTTTAAATTTAATTCCCGACTTTGGCCAATCTGGAACAATCTTGATGAATTGTCTTAAATCCATGTCTCAACTTCCTCCTTATTATCGACAGACAAACGCTCTTCCAACCAATCCTTTAGCTCTTGATAGGAAGAGTACAACAATTGATTCTCTAATTCCACTTGCATTTTTTTATGTTGATACGATGGCGATTCCGTTAAATTCCGCTTCGCAGCAGTCTCATGCAATGCCATCATTCCATTGTTTATTGTAACAAATTCTAGCTCAGAAAACACTTGTGACATGAAATCAATCGTTTCTCTCGACCAGCCCCGATGTTTAGCTAGATCATTTCCGTAACGATGTAAATCAAACGTTTTTCGCTTCATTAAAAAAGCGTAAAACCATTTAAAATGATCCCTCGCCGGCATCGTACTGAAAAAATGGTTGTCCTTTTGATGAAAATGAACGTAAATCCTCTCAGGTCGACCATTTGTCAGCAAGGCTTCTATTAGCTGACTAGAAGGTGGCATATCAATCAATACGATATTTTTTTGATCAACCACAACTTGTTTCGCTGCTTCTACATCAGTAACTTCAATGATTTCCGTCTGCCAACGGTCGAGCTTTAACTCCGCGATCGTTTCTTTGTTAAACAGAATCAATACTCGATCTTGTGGCACTTGTTCCAACCATTTTTCGAATTGACGATGCCCACGCGCATCAAATAATTGCCACGTATCTACTCGAAGATCTTGCAGAAAAAGCTGTGGCTTACGAATATTATTCCATTCGTTGACTGCCAACTCGCCAATGACAGAAACCTTTGATAGTGGTGCAATATGATCCGCATAATGCCCCATACCAAAACCAATACTGTCAAGAGACGTTTGTTGATCGTCTAATTGAAGCTTTAAATGCGTTTTATCTGAGCCAATTTTCCGCATAGAAGACAGCCCTACTTCTTCAATTAATACTTTGGGCTTCGGATTCAACACTCCATATGGCGCAAGGGACCCAAGCTGTTCAACAACATCTAAATTAACTTCTGGTAGAGGCACAGTAACATCAATTTCAGTGACTGGAATGAAATCTTCTTCTGTTAGCTGCTCCTGTGCTAACTGACAAAGTCTCGAACGCAACTCATCCACATCGGACAGTTGAAGCGTCATCCCAGCTGCCATCGGATGTCCACCAAAATGCGGCAACAGCTCGCGGCATGTCGATAAGTTTTTAAATAAATCATAGCCAGCAATGCTTCTTGCTGACCCTTTAGCTGTATTAGCTTCTCGATCAAAACTGAGTACAATCGTTGGTCGATAAAATTTTTCAACGAGCTTGGAAGCGACAATCCCGATAACACCCGGGTTCCAATTTTCCTTCCCGATGACGAGCACAGGATATTGCTCAATAGGATAATGTTCTTCTACCATCGCTAACGCTTCCACTGTAATCTCGTTCACAATTGCTTGGCGTTCTTTGTTCATCGCATCAATTTCTTTCGCTAACTGTTCGGCCGTCCCTTTATCTTTCGTCAACAGTAATTCAACGGCCGGATCAGCATCAGATAATCTGCCTACTGCATTAATACGCGGAGCAATCATGAAGCCAATTGTTTCTTCGGTAATCGCTTCTTTTTTTGTTGCTGTCAGCTTACACAGTGCTTCAATCCCTGGTCGAGTTGTTTGTTGCAACTTTTTCAAACCAGCTTTTGCAATCGCACGATTCTCCCCAGTTAACGGAACGAGATCGGCAATCGTTCCAATTACTGCCAGTTCAAGTAGATGCTCTGGTACCTCTCCATATAAAGCATGCGCAACTTTAAAAGCAACACCTACCCCTGCTAAATAGCCAAAAGGATAGTCTCCTTCTGGATGCTTCGGATGAATAATTGCCAGTGCTTCCGGCAGTTCTGGACCCGGTTCATGGTGGTCGGTAATAATTAAATCAAGACCTAGCTCCTTCGCTACTCTTGCTTCTTTAATTGCGGCAATACCAGTATCCACGGTAATAATTAAACGAAAGCCGCTATCAGAAGCCCAACGAAAAGCCTCTTCATTCGGACCATATCCTTCTGTAAAGCGGTTCGGAATGTAAAACTCCACATTCGCTCCTAAATCTTGCAAAACGGTCATCATGACAGATGTACTACTTACGCCGTATAGTGATAGGTAAGCCTTTGATATCATCTCTGGCTTTTCCCCCACTTCACACCGTGCGTGAGATTTTCACCTCACACGGCGTTCCATCGAAAAACATTCAAAACTTTTGTAATCTACATAACTTAACAGAATTCACTTTTTGTTATATGTCTAATCGTCCAAATTAGATTGTTAATGGTTCTATTTCTAATTTCTTTCTTAGCGTATTTAACTTGTTTAAACTTTTTGTGTTCGTAATTAGATGCTGATACTTTGAGATTATTTCTTCATCTTTAGCATGTATTAAAATATGAATGTCTTTATCAACGAGGCAGAGGTTTTTGTATTCGTCAGTACCACCTTGCAATCGTGGTACTTTGTGATGACAGTGAAGTGTCATCGGGTTTAGTTCTTGCCCTGTTACATGGCATTTACCTCTTTGTGCGCAGTATAATGCAATTCGATTGTCGTTATATTCAACACTTCGTTGTGAAATTGGATGTTCCATTAAGAAACGAAGTACGCCAACATCAATAGTAGAAAGATTTTTATGAATTTCTTCTCTACCTTCTTTTGTATATGCATTTACTACATTTCGTTTCATCATTGGACTTTTGTGCTTAATGTAACCAATAGGTAGAAACGGTTCTCGTGATATAAATCTAAGTTGCTTGCTTTTTCCGTATTCTTTCTTTATGAAATCAGATGTAATAACACCCGTTTTCTTGATTCGCCGTTTCATTCGATGGTCTTTCAAACACGCATTAACTTCATATGCGATATTCCCCATGTCTTCAGCTATCATTGTTGCTATACGGAAATATTGATGAAGTCCGATTACAGTTGAGTTGTATAATGCAATTTTTCTTGCTTGGTCGTTGGAGCCACTATCATGTCGGATACCATTGATGATTTCCTTTAGATTATTTTTAGTGCGTTGTACTGCTTTATCGCACATATGACTTTTCACAACCCATTTTTCGCCCTTTGGAATGAGTTTCATTTTTAACCCTAGAAATTCTGAATAGTCCTTTTTAAGATTCACGATTTTTGACTTATCTTTGCTAATTTCTAAGCCCAGTCTATCTTCAAGCCATTTTTGTACTGCAATAAATAACTTTTTGGCATGGTTAGGATTGTTACAAAAGATTTTAAAATCATCTGCGTAACGAACGATATAACATTCCTTCAGTTTAGAAGTTTTCTTTAACACCCTGTATTTGTAACTATTATGAGGATGTTTGTTTTCTCCCTTGCCACTATACTGAGTGTAGTTTTTCACAGTAGGGAACGTCTCCCATTGACTTTCAATCCATCTGTCCAATTCATTGAGCACAATATTTGATAACAACGGAGATAAAATTCCTCCTTGTGGTGTACCTTTCTCATTCTCAAGAATTTGACCATCTGGCATTTTGACTTTAGCTTTTAGCATTTTTGAAATAATCGTGAGTAAATTTTTGTCTTGTATACCTAATGTCCACATTTGTTTTAGCAACTTTGCATGTGAGACGTTATCGAAAAATCCCTTTATATCTATATCAATTACATATGACATTTTGGAATGTTGCATTAATCGATAACTTTGAGCAATCGCATTTTCTACTGAGCGATTCGGTCTAAATCCATGACTTCTACTAGAGAATTTTGCTTCTGCTCTAGGTTCAAGAACTTGTAAAATACATTGTTGGACTATTCTATCCCAAATTGCAGGAATTCCTAAAGGTCTTACCTTCCCATTAGGTTTTGGGATTTCAACTCGTCTAACTGCTTTCGGTTTGTAATCTCGTAATTTATTTCTAACATAACGAACGAATTGTTCTTCAGTTAGCTTTGATATATGTTCGATTGTTCGACCATCTACGCCAGCCGTTTTACTGCCTGTATTTTTCTTAATGTTACGATACGCTAACTTAATGTTTTCAGACGAACTGATAATCCCCATTAAGTTTTTAAAATTACTGCCGTTTTTACTTTGGTCATATAGCATGTCAAAAGTTGACTGCATACTATAATATTCCGTATTTCTTAACTTGGACTTTTTAACATGTTGTGCGATTCGTGAATTTGCCACAGACATCAACCCCTTTCTCAAGCGGTGATTCTTTTAGTCATACTCGAATCTGTGTCTGTTATGCATTTATAAGTCTTTGAAAGTTCCGACTAGAGCCTATCCCTCCACCGTTTATTATCACGGCTTCATAGGTACTGTAGCTCCACTCTCACGGAAAGTTAATCAGTTTTAATAGGGTTCCCCTTTATATACCAAACTGCTTCATAGGTAGGTTAATACCTCCACATCTTCCGCTTTCCACGTTCCGATTTCTCTATCCTTCCATATATCCTTAGGTTTCTCCTATAGTCCTGTATGCTTGAACTTGCCTATAACAAGCTATGGGCTTTCATAACGCCAGATTCTTACTTACCCACACATACGATAGCACTGCCACCTGTTACATTTCTGCAACATCTACGTCTAGACCCGTACATTCAGAGATTCGTCAGTGCTTATGCAGCACATTCTAACCATAGATACTTTATGGACTCCCGGCATATAGGATACACCATCCACCTCTGGACAGCTTTCGTGCAAGTTACTTCCTAGGTATTCACTTACTTACGGTATCTCTCTGCCGACTTCACCGAGCTTCATACTTCACTATTTAACCTTAGCTAAAGCATGTCGGAGTATCAGAGTAGGCGTTTCAAGGCGTTACCCTATCATTCCACCTATCAAGAAATCAGTTCTCCCAGATAACTAAATTAATCTGGTGCCTAAGCTTTTCACTTAGAAACGTGTCGCACCCGCGTCATAATCACCATAAATAAGAATCGGCTCCTCATTGCTGATCGCTGCTCGAATTCTTTCAACAGCTTCAGCCATTCCTTTTAGTAAAAAGGGATCATGAAAATCGTTGCCTTTATCAAATAAAAAATGCCGGGCAGTCTCTTCATCAGTAATGCCACGGTTAATAAGTAACGAAGCCAACAATGGGCTTATCGCTAACTTTTCACATAATTGATCTCGCATTTCCTCGTCCGTTTGTCGAACAATCCAACGGGTTTTTGGTTTTAACATATCGTCACCCCTCAACCTTCTTATTATACAAGAGGGAAAATCGGGTTTCAATGCGCAGAATTTGTTTCCTTCCTCTCTTACAGACGAAAAAAAGACCTTATTTCAGGTCTTTTTGATCAACTTCTTTACTTGCCGTGTTAGGTATTCTTTTTTTCAACTGTTCAATTTCATGGACTAATACTTTATTTTGTCTTTTTAGACCCATTGTTCGGAATACGCTTAATGAAACAGAAATAATTCCACCCATCAAGACAGAAAAAAGAATCACAAGCACAAGCGGCCATTCCGCTTGACCAAACAAATAATTAACCGTCACTGGATCTACATTAATCACAGCAAAAATAGAAATAATAAGTGCGAAAATTACTCCTAATAATAAATTAAATTGTCCTTTCATACATTCCCTACCTTTCTTAAAAAGTAAAGACACATGGTATTTCAAATTATACTATACCCATATAATAAAGGATATAATCTCATCGGTTAAGAGTTTGAATATGTATTCATACACATGAAAAAACGCGGTCAAAGATTAAAAACTTTGACCGCGTTTCTATGTTTTAGCTGAAGCCGACTCGCATTTTGCTTGTCGTGTCTGAACAGTTGGCTCCGTTTTTCTTTGTTTGTCCAGCTACAGGCGCCAACGACTAGTGGACTTCCATGTTCCTCCTTGCGATAAGTCAACATCGACTCACTGTCGTTCATCGTGTTTCCTTTATCTCGTGCGGACCATTCCAGTCCATACGTCGCTAAACGGCGCCTTCCGCTTTTCTTTTTACACTTGCGGTTCGTCGCTCCATTGTTTTTTCTCTTTGTATGTGATCAGTGTACCTTTTTTCTTCAGTTCTTTCTTCTTCCATACGAGCCATAGTTGAGCTGCGATGAAGAGGGAAGAGTATGTTCCTGAAATAAGGCCGACTAATAACGCAATTGAGAAGTTCAAGATCGAACTGCTTCCGAGAACAAGTAACGCCACAACTGCGATGACAACTGTTAAAACGGTGTTGATTGAACGCGTTAATGTTTGACGCAAGCTTTGGTTGACGATATCTTCCAGTTCTTGTTCTGTTTTGATTTTACGCTTTTTCGCTAAGTTTTCACGCATCCGGTCAAACGTCACGATCGTATCGTTAATCGAGTAACCAATAATCGTTAACACGGCGGCGATAAAGGTCATATCAACTTCTAAACGCGTTAAACTGAAGAAGGCGATAATGAAAAACGCATCGTGCAGTAACGCAATAATCGCTGCTAATGCCATGTAGATTTCAAAGCGCAAAGTAACATATAACACGATTCCTACAGACGCAATCGCTAAAGCAATCATGGCATTTTTCGCTAATTCCTTCCCAACGACAGGGGAAACAGTACTAACATTTGGCTCAGTACCATACAACTTAGCAAAGTGATCTTTTACTTTCGCAATTTCTTGTTGTGTCAGTGGTTCTTTAAAACGTGTCACTCCTAAGTCTTTCTTTTCTCCTGAAATGACAATATCGTCAGTGGTTAAACCAACTTTTTCTAATTCTGCTTTTACTGATGCTTCTGTCAATGGTTTATTTGCCATCACTTCCATGCGCGTTCCGCTTGAGAAGTCAATTCCAAGATTTAATCGGAACACACTAAGAACGATCATCCCCGCTACGATTGCTACCATTGAAGCAGTAAAGAATTTACGATGATGCTTCACGAAATCAAAGCGATCGAATTTCGTTGGTAAGTCTAGCGTGTCATAACTTTCACTAATGTCTTTAATATCTTTTTTGCTGACACCGAACCAGCCTGGTTTATTGTTCAACATTCCACTTTGAACGAACAAGCCTAACAGTAGACGTGAGCCCCAAACCGCTGTTAAGAAGCTAACAACGATACTAATCATGAGCATTGTCGCAAAGCCTTTCACCGAGCTTACCCCGAAATAAAACAGAACGGCACCGGCTAAAACGGTTGTCACGTTCGCATCAAGAATCGTTAAGAATGAGTTTTTATTTCCTTCTTTAAACGCCGCTTTAATCGAACGACCTACTTTCATTTCCTCTTTAATTCGTTCATACGTAATGATGTTGGCATCGACTGCCATACCAACCCCAAGGATCAAGGCCGCAATACCAGGTAGCGTTAATACCCCGTTCATCCAATCGAAAATTAATAAAATTAAATAAATATAAACAGACAACGTCACCGTAGCAATTAAGCCTGGCAAGCGGTAATAGAAGAGCATAAATAAGAAAATGATCGCAATACCTACAATACCAGCTAGAATTGTCTGATCTAGGGCTTTTTCCCCAAATGAAGCGCCAACCGAAGTAGAATAAATCTCCTTCAATTTAACAGGTAAAGCACCAGCCTTTAAGATCGACGCCAAGTTTTTCGCTTCTTCTAAAGTGAAAGTCCCTGTAATCGCCACTTCATTTGAATCAAACACTTCTCCGACAGTGGCTGCAGAGATAAACTTCGGATCTTTCTTTTGAATTTCCTGTACATAGGAATCTTTTCCTTCTTCAAAATCCAACCAAATGACCATCTGGTTCATCGGCGCTAAGCTTAACACATGCTCTGTCACTTCTTTAAATTTCTTCTTATCCTTCAGCTTGACAGCGATGCTTGGGTTTCCTTTTTGATCAAATGATTGCTTCGTACCACTGGCCACAACGTCTTTTCCGTCCATCAAGAGCTTGTCATTAACATCACGGAAAGTCAGATTCGCTTGAGTGGACAATAACTCACGCGCTTCATTTTGATCTTCTACACCCGCAAGTTGCACCCGAATACGGTTGCCTTCTTCTACTTGAATATTCGGTTCGCTAACACCTAGCACGTTAATCCGCTTATCTAGCGCATCAACGGTGTCTGTGACCATTTCTTTTGTGATCTTCTCACCTTTCACCGGCTCGACTTGATAAAGAACTTCAAACCCTCCTTGAAGGTCTAGCCCGAGCTTAATATCCTTCACGATGTTCTTCGCCGTAAGCCCAATCGTACTAGCTAATAACAGTACGATAAGAAAAAAGGCTACGATCCGGCTGCGTTTTACCATTATGTAGTTCCTCCTTAGTCATATAAAACTTAAAAAATATGGAATATACCCGACAATATTTAAAAAATCCTGGTAAAAGGATACCAGAATTCCTCAACAAAACTATTATGAAACAGAAAATAACTCGTGTCAATTTTATGCCTCATGGCTTTCTCGGACGAAATAATTCTTGCAACCCTTCGCGATTAACTTCCTCTAGCCAATTAGGTGAACGATAGGCTTCCACTGTGGCAAAATTCATATAATCGATGGCCTTCGTTGACACAATATCAGCGACTAGCTTATAAATATGTACTTCTTGTTCTGGCTTTTTCCACTTTTTTTGTATTAAGTACTGCCATAAGGATGGAACATCAATCGTCCCATAATTTAACAGACGAAACTCCTCTACTTTACTTTTTAACACCGGCAATAGCTGCTGATAATACACTTCGTAAGGGTGTTTATCTCCCAAACGTCTCATCCCCTTTAACTAGAAGAACTGATGAACTTGTCATGCTTGCCCACCTTTTAAGCATATATATCATATTGTAAAGCAATTCATCCTTTTTGAGAAGGCAGGGAGAAAAATGTCGAAGTTTTTAAAAGGAACCATGATTTTAATGGTCTCAATATTTATTACAAAAATTTTAGGGTTTATTAATCGAATTGTTGTTGCCCGGTTGATCGGAGAAGAAGGTGTAGGTCTTTATATGATGGTGTTTCCCACCTTCATCTTAGTCGTCACCATTACACAATTCGGTCTCCCTGTAGCCATTTCTAGAAGTGTTGCCGCCGCTTTAGCTGAGGGGAATCAAGGAAAGGTCAAAAAGATTCTTGCTGTCTCACTAGCAATCACACTCTCATTGTCTCTCATTTTCACACCACTTTTATTATTGATGGCGCCTACTTTATCAAAAGTGTTATTTACGGACCCGCGGACATATTATCCATTAGTAGCCATTACGCCGACTATTCCTATTATTGCCGTCTCCTCTGTTCTCAGAGGCTATTTCCAAGGAAAACAAAATATGAAGCCCGCTGCCTATTCACAAATCATTGAACAGATTGCGCGCATTTTATTAATTGTCGTCTTAACGAAGAAATTTCTACCGTTGGGTATTGAATATGCAGCCGCAGGGGCTATGACAGCAGCCGCTATTGGTGAATTAGCTTCCCTCGTTTATTTGTTGACGATGTTTAAGATCAAAAAAAACTTCCGTCTACGAAAGCGTTTTTTTACCGCCGTTCATTCTGGAAAAGAAACAGCAAAGGAGCTATTAGAAGTAGCCATTCCAACAACTGGTGGTCGTATGATCGGTTCACTTTCTTGGTTTTTTGAACCAATCGTCGTGACGCATAGCTTAGCGATTGCGGGAGTCGCTGCAATAACTGCAACAAAAGAATATGGAGTGTTAACAGGGTACGCCTTGCCTGTTATGTTTTTGCCATCATTTGTGACATTAGCCTTATCTACTTCTCTCGTTCCAGCAATTAGCGAAGCTTATACGAAAAAGCAATATCGTCTGCTTGAGCATCGCATTCAAGAAGCACTTCGATTTTGCTTAATTTCCGGTGGGCTGGCCGTCTTGCTGTTATATTTATACGCTGAACCACTGATGCAGTTTATGTATCATTCTACTAATGGCACCCGTTTTATTCAGCTATTAGCTCCCTTTTTTTTATTTTATTATTATCAAGGTCCTCTGCAAGCGGTACTACAAGCATTAAATTTAGCGAATACAGCGATGGTTAACAGCTTGATTGGTGCTGTTGTGAAGCTTGCTGTCATTTATATCTTCGCTTCTCAGCCGCAATTTGGAATATACGGAGCGGCACTCGGTATGGCAGTCGGTATGTTACTAGTGACTTTGCTACATTTAGCGAGTGTCTTTAAACAAATATCGCTCTCACTTGATTTGCGGCAATTAGGCAAATTTCTAGTGGTATTGGTCACTATTTTCTTTTTGAGCGACTGGATGAATCATTTTCTAGCAGAAAAAGCACACGGACCTTTCTATTTACTTGCAGGAGGAACATTTACAGCCACTATCTACACACTGTTTGCCCTTCTATTAGGACTGATCACAAAACAAGATATGGAAAAATTCCGCTTTAAAAAATAAGGTCAATCTTTTTCATCTATATAAAATCGACCGTCGTGAAAGCTACAAAACGAGATGCTCGTCACTTCATGGTAGCCTCTCTTTTTTAACGCTTTCAACAACCATTGTTCTGTTTGTCCGATTGTTTGTAAATGCTCATGCTGAATCTCACCATCGAGTATGAGCGGTAAAGTAAACGTTCCGCTTTCTCTTTTATTTTCTTTTTGCAAAATCGATAAGCTGCCTGATGGCTCTAAAATGGCATATTCCACTTGATCAATATGACGAATATCCTTTTCTCGCATTTGTAAAAGAAGGTCATGAAAATTATAGCGGTGTCTCCTCATCGCTTGCTCATTAATTTTCCCTTTATTAATAATGATTTCTGGTGTACCATCGATCATCTCTCGAAATTTTTTACTTTTCAAAGAGGCGTAAGCAAAAAGAATTTGAACCACGACTAAAATAAAAATCGGCAAAAGAGCGTACATGAGCGGTTCCTTTGGTTCTGCGATCGCAATGACCGCCATTTCACCGATCATTAAAAAAACGACTAAGTCGAGTATGCTAAGCTCGCCAATTTCCCTTCGTCCCATTAACCGAAACACAAATAAAATAACGATATACAGAAATACCGCCCGAAAACCAATTGTCAAGTAAACCATATACATCCCCTTCATGTTCAATCGTCTGTACATATAGTATGGTCACTAATCGAAAAAAACATGAAGAATAAAAGGAGGAAGAAAAATGAAGTCATTTAGTTATGGTGTGATGTATGGAACAATCGTGATCTTTATCATTGCCATTCTGTGCAGTTTCGTCTTTGCTTCTATTTTACGTTGGAGCTCATTAACGGAACCTTCCGTACAATTGACCATTACCATCATCTCTTTTATCGCCTTGTTTATCGGAGGATTTATATCAGGAAAATTGGCTGGAAGAAAGGGCTGGATGACTGGTGGACTAACCGGGCTCTTGTACACCCTAACTATGTTTTCTTATCAATCGCTTGGCTATCAAGCTCCATTTCACTGGGAGCAATTGATCTACCACCTTTGCTTTATCATCACGGCCATGATGGGTGGAATTCTAGGAGTCAACTTATCGTCTAAACATAGGGACTGATATCTTCTCTTGAAAAACAAATGAAAAGCGCCCTTCCTATTCGGAGGACGCTTTCTTCAACTTATACAGTTGTTGATTTCTCTACTACTTCACGAATCGCATTACGATCGTATGTAAGACGGCTACCATCTCCACATTTAATCACGACTGTTCCTTCGTCAATCGCATCGATAAAGCCGTGAAGACCACCGATTGTAACGATCTTGTCGCCTTTTTGCAAACTACTTTGCATCTGTGCCACCGCTTTTTGACGCTTTTGCTGCGGACGGATAAGCAAGAAGTAAAACAAAACGAACATCAATAAAATCATGATAATTTGTTGCATAATCTCACCCCTTTCTGAGCACGATTGAAATTAGAAGTTTTTCGCATCTGGACGATTGAAGCCATACGCTTCAAAAAATTCGTCACGGAAATCACCTAAACGGTCTTCTCTAATCGCTTGTCTCACTTGTTCCATTAATTTTATCAGAAAATAGAGGTTATGGTAAGTTGTAAGTCTAATACCGAATGTTTCATTTGTTCGAATCAAATGACGGATGTATGCACGAGAATAATTGCGGCAAGTATAGCAATCACAATTTTCATCGAGCGGACCGAAATCGCGAGCATACTTCGCGTTTTTCACGACTAAACGACCTTCACTTGTCATTAACGTTCCATTTCTAGCAATTCGAGTTGGCAAGACGCAGTCAAACATATCCACTCCGCGAATCGCTCCATCGATTAAAGAATCCGGAGAACCTACCCCCATTAAATAACGTGGTTTATCAGATGGCAAATACGGCGTCGTGAAATCCAGCACTCGATTCATTACATCTTTCGGCTCTCCTACCGATAATCCGCCAATCGCATAGCCCGGGAAGTCCATTGATACTAAATCAGCCGCACTTTGACGACGTAATTCTTCATATTCTCCACCTTGAACAATCCCAAACAAACCTTGATCTTCTGGACGAGCGTGCGCTTTTAAGCAACGCTCTGCCCAACGTGACGTTCTCTCAACTGACCGCTTCATATAATCATATTCAGCCGGATAAGGTGGACACTCATCAAACGCCATCATAATATCAGAGCCGAGCGCATTTTGAATCTCCATCGCTTTTTCAGGAGATAAAAACAGCTTGTCCCCGTTTAAATGATTGCGGAAATGAACGCCTTCTTCTTCTATTTTACGAAACTCGCTTAAAGAAAAGACCTGAAAACCACCGGAATCCGTTAAAATCGGACGATCCCAGTTCATAAATTTATGAAGACCACCCGCTTCTTTGACAATGTCCTGACCAGGACGAAGCCATAAGTGATAGGTGTTACTTAAAATAATATTCGCACCCATTTCCTTCAAGTCCTCTGGAGACATCGTCTTGACCGTCGCCAGTGTACCAACCGGCATAAAAATAGGCGTCTCAAAACTGCCGTGCGGTGTATGTACACGGCCAAGACGGGCACCTGTTTGTTTACAAGTTTTAATTAATTCATATTTAATAGCTGACAAATGATATTAGCTCCTTCCCTATTACTTAATTAACATCGCATCGCCAAAGCTGAAAAAGCGATATTCTCTTGCTACAGCCTCTTCATACGCCTTCATGACATGCTCTTTACCCGCAAGCGCACTTACGAGCATAATGAGCGTCGACATTGGCAAATGGAAATTCGTAATCATGCCATCAATCGCTTGAAACTGAAAGCCTGGATAAATGAAAATATCCGTCCAACCGCTCGCCGCTTCAATCTTTCCACCGTGATCACGAGCAACCGTTTCTAGCGTTCGAGTCGATGTCGTGCCTACACTAATGACGCGGCCACCTTTCGCTTTTACATCCTCAATTAAACGAGCCGTTTCTTCTGACACTTGATAAAACTCCGAATGCATTTCATGGTCTTCAATCGTCTCTACAGAAACTGGGCGAAACGTACCAAGTCCAACATGAAGCGTAATAAAGGTAATATACACACCTTTCGCACGAATGTCACCTAATAGCTCTTCGGTAAAATGAAGCCCTGCTGTTGGTGCCGCTGCTGAACCACGTTCCTTCGCAAACACCGTTTGATAGCGCTCTTGCTCATCTAGCTGTTCTTTAATATAAGGCGGAAGCGGCATTTCACCAAGCTCCTCTAGCACCTCATAAAAAATACCCTCATACGAAAATTCAAGAATGCGGCCACCATGATCTTTTTCTGCTACACAAGTAGCTGTCAATCGACCATCGCCGAAGGAAATCACGCTGCCTTCTTTAATTCGCTTCGCTGGCTTCACAAGCGTCTCCCAGCGATCCTCCTCTTCTTGCTTCAAAAGCAAGACTTCGATTTTAGCACCAGTTTCTGCTTTCACACCATACAAACGTGCCGGTAAAACACGCGTATCATTAAGAACGAGGCAGTCTCCTGGCTCTAGAAAATCAGTAATTTGCTTAAACACTTGATGCTGAATATCTCCTGTTTCTTTATTCAATACCATTAATCGACTTTCAGCCCGCTCTTTTAAAGGCGTCTGGGCAATTAGCTCTTCAGGAAGATAAAAATCAAAATCCTCTACTTTCACATTCTTCATCCCTATCTATCATTTCCATTTTCCAATCACATAAAAGACCAATGATAACACGACACTAACAAGGATCGACGTCATGATTGGAAAATAAAAAGTCGTATTTCCTTTTTTAATGAAAATATCACCTGGCAGGCGACCAATCTTCACAAATTGCATCACTAATCCAATGATAAAAATGACCACACCAAGTAACATCAACGTTTTTCCGATTCCGCTCATTCGTTCGGCACCTCCATTTGGAAGTGATGATACACGAGTTCACTCACGATTCGACCTCTTGGGGTACGCTGCAAAAAGCCGATCTGTAATAAATACGGCTCATACACATCTTCAATCGTGACCGCTTCTTCTCCGATGCTTGCGGCAATCGTTTCAATCCCAACAGGACCACCACGAAAACGTTCAATAATGGCCTTTAATAATTTATGATCGATATGATCGAGACCTCTAGGATCGACTTGCAGCAACTCTAACGCTTCTTGAGCCATCTCAAACGTGATCGTCCCGTTCCCACGCACTTGGGCGTAGTCACGCACGCGTTTCAATAGACGGTTCGCAATCCTCGGCGTCCCACGTGAACGACGCGCAATTTCGGCCGCACCTTGGGCATCCATCTTCGTCTCAAAAATATCTGCTGTTCGAAGCACCACTTGTTGCAATTGCTCTTCATTATAATACTCTAGCCGACTTAACACACCAAAGCGATCTCGTAACGGCGCCGACAAAGATCCTGCGCGTGTCGTCGCCCCAATTAACGTAAATGGAGGCAAGTCTAAACGAACGGAGCGAGCGCTTGGCCCTTTCCCAATGACAATGTCTAAGCAAAAATCCTCCATTGCCGGGTAAAGCACTTCCTCAATCGCACGTGGCAAACGATGAATTTCATCGATAAACAACACATCACCTGGCTCAAGTGCGGTTAACACAGCCGCCAAGTCACCTGGCCGCTCAATAGCTGGGCCTGCTGTCGTTCGCAGATGCACACCCATTTCATTGGCAATAACAGCGGCCAATGTTGTTTTTCCAAGCCCGGGTGGTCCGTATAATAACACATGATCTAATGTTTCCTCTCTCTGACGGGCGGCTTCAATGAAAATTTCCAGATTGTTCTTCACTTGATCCTGGCCGATGTATTGCTTTAACGTTTGCGGTCGCAATGACTGCTCTTCATACATTTCGGCTGTTTCAGCCGTTCCAGAGACGATCCGGTCTTCCATTCTTTCACCCCTCCCTCATCCAGTTTAACCATTCAATAATAACTGCAATCCTTTACGAATATATTGATCGGTCGTCATTTCTTCCACTTTCAATTTCGGACTGATCTTTTTAATTTCCCGTTCAGAATAACCGAGTGCTTCAAGTGCCAACATCGCTTCATCTAACTCAGCAGAAATCGAAGCTTTGCGTGCATCCTCTTCCGCTTGAAATAAATTCGGAAAGTACTCTGGTACGACATCCGCTAACTTTCCTTTTAGATCGAGAATCATTTGCCTTGCCGTTTTCTTGCCGACACCAGGAAACTTCACTAAAAACGATTCATCTTCCTCTTCAATCGCATGAATCACTTGTTGAGGCTCACCGCTCGCTAACACAGCGAGTGCTCCCTTTGGTCCAATTCCTGACACACAAATGAGCTTTTCAAACATTCTCTTCTCTTCTAGCGAAATAAAGCCATACAGTGCTAGCACATCTTCACGCACATGCTGATATACATAAATCGTCATTGCTTGCTTTTCAAATTTCGAAAAAGCAAACGGGTTTGGCGTTAATATTTTATAACCAATGCCGCCGTTCTCTACGACAACATACTCTGGTCCAATGAACTCCACGTTTCCTTTAATATACTCGTACAAATTACTTCTCTCCTTCTATACAGTACACTTCATTGTATCATACCATGATTGAGCTGTGGATAAAATCAAAAAGAAACATTTGTTCTTTATTTAAATATAATAAATGAGTTGCATTTTCTCTTCATTTTATGTAATATAACCATATCAGCTGCGTTGTGCGTAATCTTAATAAAGTTTTAACCTTTAAGCTGAAATAGGGAGTTTTATATTGAGACAGGAATATCACGCCCCATTTTGAATGAGGACGATAGGAGTGTTTCTGCAAACACCCACTTTATGGAGTGGTGGTTTTAAAACTCTATTAACTGTACGGCAACCGCGGCCTTTCCATTACATACTAAGCCAGTTTCCTTTTTCGGAGGCTGGCTTTTATTTATTTTATGCAAAGCAAACAAGCAGGAGCAAAAGAAACTCCCGCTTGTTTATTAGCGACTAAATCTTTCATTGGGCAAATCGATTGGCCCACCGTCGCGCAAATCATTATCTAAATTGCGCAAATGGCTGTAAGAAGAATGAGTTGTTAAGACGCGCACTTGATAACCATCTGTATAAGGAGCCACCGCTTTTTCCACGTCTTTTTTAATCCTCTCTGCCTCTTTGCCCTCTTTCTTCAAATGTACCGCTACTTCAATCCTCTTTCCATTAATGAACGCTCGGGCATCTGTCACACCCCGAACCGTCATCGCCTCTTTAGACAGTTTCTCTGCGAACGCACCTGGATAATTTTCGTAGTAAGAGCTTTTCACTTTATGTGGCTTTAATCCTCTATTTCCATGATAATTAATATCTGTGCTACGTTGGTGCTCTTCCCCATAGCTTTCACCGGAATAAAAGCCATGCTTCTCTTCACCATCATTATTACAAGCAGCTAACCCGATCACTAAAAACGTCAGCATTAAAGCTGTGACCATATCCTTCATACTTCCACCTCTGCAACTAAATTTCGGGCATTGATCACCCTTCTTAGTTTGAGGGGATTGCAACAAGTTATGCTAGCTCATTTTTCCAGTTCAAAAAGAAGGCCTCTCTTTTCTCAAAATTGGTCACTGTCAAATCGTAAGCATGCTGATAATTGCCGTTGATGGAACGTATCAAACGGCGACATTCACGAAAAACATCTGTAGGAAATAATAAATGTAAATAAAATTCTTCCTCATCCTTAAACTCCGTTAACACTTCACTTTCCATGACTTGGTCAAGATCCCAATCAACAATTGGCAATACGCGGTTGGCAAACTGTAAATAATCATACATAGCAGGCGCTCTAGCTGCCAAATCGAAATCAATTAAAAATAACTGTCCATTTTTTGATTGTAAAAAATTATGAGCGACGACGTCACCATGGATAATGACTCGATCTCTTTGTTGCTCACCTCTTTTCACCAGCTGATCGAGAGACCATTTCCCCATTTCTATATAGCTTGTTAAAAGTGACTTCGGAAAATAATGTTGTAATTGAGGAAGCGATTCTTTAAAAAAATCCAACCGTTGTTGCCAGCGTGTCAACTGATCTAATGGAGACACCTCATCCAGCTCACTCACAAATTCTGCTGTTTGCACATGAAAGGTGCGCAATAGGCGCAAAGCCTTTTCTCTTTCCTTCTTCGTTTGAAATGTATATGCACGGCTTGATGACGGAATAAACGGCATAAGAGCAAAAATGCTTTTATCCACAATAAAGGGGGAGGATGGATGAAAAGGGATGATAGTATAAAACTTAGCTGCTAATAATTTTTCTGTGATCTTCCATTGTTTCCGAAATTGTTTCTCCGTGGCATATTGCTTTAAAAACCAGTGATTTTTGTCGGTACACACTCGCCATTTCCCGCTTTTTAACGGATGAATCGCTTCAATCCTTTCTTGTAAAGCCATGGACAATTGAAAAAGGAGACGGGATGAAGGCACGTCTCCAGAAGTTATGTTACTGTTCATCTTCTTCATCAAATCTTGGCATACCATACGGCTGAGGTTGGCCATAGCCCCATCCCATCGGTGAATACATCGGTTGAGTAGGATATTGGCCAGACGCATAAGGAGAAGCCATCATTTGTTGTGGGTAAGCTCCGTAAGCTGGCTGTTGTCCGTATCCCCCCATATCATATCCCATACCAGCTGTTGGCTGTTGAGTCGGGGTCATACTAAATGGAGAACCAAACCCTGTTCCTGGCATGAACGGGGTAACAGGAACGCATCCCCCTCCAGGCATTCCGGCTGGAAAAGTTTGTGCTGGAAATGCTTGTGTAGGATACCCTTGCATCGGATATGCCTGTGGCTGCATAGCAGGTGATTCCGTTGTCTGAACTCCTTGTACTTGGTCGCCCATCGTATTCGGCATCATCATGTTTGGCATCATGTTTGGCATAGCATTCGGCATCATCATATTCGGCATGGCATTTGGCATCATCATATTCGGCATCATAACGGATTCATCAGAGGACTCCTCCATCATCGCCATATTGACATTTGGTTGCTGAGCCGGCATCATCATTGGTTGCACTGGCATCACCGGCACATTACACTGCGGCATCATCGGCATATTCCACTGCGGCATTGTCGTTCCGCCGCACCCACAGCTTTGAGTTGGCATGTGATACATAGGCATATATGGATTCATCGGTTGAAAACATCCTCCTTGTAATTGTGGTACCACCATTTCAGGCATGATTGGTGGTGTCATCGTTGTCATCGGTGCTTCTGAGCTTTCTACCTCTTCTTTTTCACTCAGCCCTGGGAAAATATTCTCCGGCTTTTTCGGTACTTGCGGAGCTGGTGATTTCACAGGCTGAACGGCCGCTGGTGCTTTCGGTGCTGGTTGCTTCGCAGGTTGAACAGCTGGCGTCTCTTTCTTCACCGGCTGTTTTACAGGCGGAACAACTGGTGGTGCTTGCTGTGTTTTTTGAAATTGAAAAATTTGATTAATTTCCACCTCCGGAATGATCGGTGGCATGGGAGGAGGCATGATGTTTGGCTTTTGAACAACTACCTTCTCCTTTTCCTTCACAGGAGGGGATGGTGGCTTTACTTCTGTTACTGGTGCGATCGGTTGCTCCACTTTTTTCTCTTTCTGTACCGTTCCACTTTTCGGCATTTCTTTATTGGGCATGCCTGCCAATGTCGGGACTTTAATTTTCATTCCCGGCATAATTAAATCGGGGTTGGAGAGTTGGGCGTTCATTTTCTTCAACTCTTCAAAATTAACTCCGTATTTTTTAGCAATCGTCCAGAGTGTATCCCCTTTCTGCACAATATGGATTTTCATTTTCTCCCTCCTTAGGCATTCGTCGATATAGTGTATGTGGGCGATGCGAATTTGCGAACAAACTTACACAAAAATTTTATGCTTGAAGGAGAGAGAATATGAATGGGAACACTGAGGATGATTTCTGATATTTTCTTGGATTTTTTGACCTTTCGTCATAAAAAAATCCCTCGCTAGCAAATAAGCGAAGGATCTCCCATTTTATTGCCCAAGCATCCGATTTAATGCCAACAACGCATCATTCGTTGTTTGTTCAGCCACTTCAATGACATTGCTTTTGCCACCTTCAATAATGGTGTCTAATGACCACAGTAAATGCGGCAAGTCGATACGATTCATTGTGAGACAAGGGCACATATTCGGATTGAGCGAAATAATTTTTTTATCTGGATGGTTCTGAATTAAACGATTCACAAGGTTCATTTCTGTGCCAATCGCCCAAGCGCTGCCGGGAGCAGATTGTTCAATTGTATCAATGATGTATTTCGTAGAACCGTTATCATCAGACAAACCCACCACTTCCCGGCGACATTCTGGATGAACGATAATTTTCATGTTTGGATTCTGTTTGCGAACCTCTTCGATATTTTTCACTGTGAAATTTTCGTGGACAGAACAATGGCCTTTCCATAAAATGACCTTCACTCGACTAATGTCTCCGTCGTATTCGAGCTCATTGCTTATTGGATTCCACACGGCCATCTCATCTAAACCGATCCCTAAATCAAACGCTGTATTTCGACCTAAATGTTGATCAGGTAAGAATAATATTCTTTCCTTTTGAATGAACGCCCATTCTACTATTTTATGAGCATTGGATGAAGTGACCGTTGCTCCTCCGTTGCTCCCGACGAACGCTTTAATTGCAGCTGTCGAGTTGACATACGTAAGAGGAAGCATCGTGTCACCAAACAATGCTTGTAACTTCTCCCAAGCGATTTCCGTTTGATGAATATTCGCCATATCGGCCATCGAACAGCCGGCGCGCATGTCTGGTAAAATGACCGTTTGTTCTTTTGTCGTTAACATATCAGCCGTTTCGGCCATAAAATGTACGCCGCAAAACACGATATATTTAGCTTTTTTATTGCTAGCAGAAATTTGTGCTAACTGCAGTGAATCGCCGACGGCATCGGCAAATTGAACGACTTCATCCTTTTGATAATGGTGACCAGGGATAAAAAGTGCGTCCCCTAGTTCTTTTTTTATCTCTTTTACACGCTTTTCCATTTGCTCTTTCGTCATTTGGCGGTAGCGATCCGCTAATGAAAACGATGGCTGCTTAAGCATTTCTTGAATAGACATCGTGACTCTCCTCCTTCTTCACATATGGTTGCACTTTTGCGCTAATATCCAAGGATTTGACAGAGTGAGTTAATGCACCGAGGGAAATATAGTCCACTCCGCTTTCAGCATATTCGCGAATATTCCCTAAATCGATTCCACCTGATGCTTCTGTTGTGATATGAAGAGGAACAAGCGTGATCCATTCTTTAATCTCTTCTGGTGTTCGATTGTCAAACATAATGATATCTGCTTGAGCTGCGATCGCTTCTTCTAGCTGTGCTTTCGTTTCAATCTCCACTTCGATTTTGACCGTATGACCAACAAAAGCTTTTGCTTTCGCCACCGCTTGTTTAATGCCACCTGCAA
Source organism: Bacillus sp. FJAT-42315 (assembly GCF_002797375.1). Lineage (GTDB taxonomy): Bacteria > Bacillota > Bacilli > Bacillales > Domibacillaceae > Bacillus_CE. The sequence goes on along the minus strand of NZ_KZ454941.1, from coordinate 1,385,177 downwards.
AAGCGATGTGGTTGTCTTTCAACATAATCGCATCATATAAGCCACGGCGATGGTTGACACCACCACCTGTTTGCACCGCATATTTTTCAAGCATCCGCAGACCTGGTGTTGTTTTCCGGGTATCACACACTTTCGCTTTCGTTCCCTTTGTTCGAGTGACGACCTCATGTGTAAAAGTAGCAACTCCAGACATACGTTGAATGAGATTTAACACAACTCGCTCCCCTTGAAGCAACCCTCGCATCGTCCCTTTCACTTCAGCGATCACCGCTCCAGCTGTTATCCAGTCGCCATCCTTTACCTTCATCTCAATCGAACTACCGGGATCAATTAAAGCAAATCCAACGTGGATGACTTCTTCGCCACAAAACACACCACTTTGTTTAGCTAACAGATAAAATTGTCCCTGTTCCTTAGAAGAGAATACCGCTTCCCCACTCAAATCTCCGTCCCCAATGTCCTCCATAAAAAACTCTTTAAGCATGGACTCTAGTTTGATCCGATTCACAAAATCCTCTCCTTATCCATGTATGTTGTATCGTTTGTATAATTCGTTGTCCCATCCAGCTCTCTTCTTCAGCGGTGCAATCAGAACGAATATGCGCCCCACGACTTTCTTCTCGCAATAAAGCTGGATAACTAATTAAATAGCTATTCATAAATAAAAACAGCTCCTCTATTTCTTCACAGGAAAGATCATCCATCCCTTGATCCATCCAATCCTGGATGCCACATTTTTGTAAATAGTGAAGATGGTTTTGCAGCTGTTCTCCTGACCTAATCATCCCGACTGCATCCATCATTCGTTGTTGCAACTCACTTTTAGATAACGGTGCCATTTTTTCCGAATGGATTTGTTCCTCGTAATGAAAAATAGATCCTGTGTTTGAAACGTAAGGCTGTTTATTCAAATAGTTAGCTAGCCTGCGACCAAACACAATCCCTTCTAGCAAGGAATTACTCGCTAACCGATTCGCTCCATGGACGCCGCTGCTCGCTATTTCACCGATAGCATACAACCCCGGAACCGTCGTCCGTCCAAACGTATCAACACAAACGCCCCCCATTAAAAAGTGACTGCCTGGTGCGACCGGAAGCAAGCCATCGGCGACCGAAATCCCATGCTGTTTACAAAGGGTTGTAATCGTTGGAAAGTGCGTCTCGAAATTGGGAATCGAGCGAATATCGAGATACACACCCTTGCCACTAGCTCGCGCTTTATAAATTTCATAAGCGGTAATATGTCTTGGAGCTAAATCCTTTAATGGATGCACATGTTCCATCAGTCGATTTCCGTTGTCATCCACGAGAACACCACCAGCACCTCTCACCGCTTCCGATACAAGCCCTTTAGTTTCTCCATTCACATACAGTACCGTCGGATGGAATTGTATAAATTCCATATCGGCGACCTCTGCACCAGCACGAAAGGCCATCGCAATCCCGTCTCCTGTCAACGTTGTTTGATTCGTCGTAAATGGATAAATCGCTCCCACACCCCCTGAAGCTAACACGACGTGGCGAGCACGATATATTTGAATAGAACCATCTTTTCTTTTCGTTTTCACGCCGACACAAGTTGAACGGTCGGCTGACAATAATAATTCATATGCCATTTCTTGTTCAATAATATTTACATGATCCGGGAGCTGTCCCAGTAAAAATTCAATCGTATGCCGCCCTGTCGCATCACCACCCGCATGAATAATTCGATTCGCTCGATGCGCTCCTTCTAATCCTAATGAAATCTGACCAAGCTCATCTCGATCAACCGGCAACCCTTCTGCTATTAGTTGTTGAACAGCGATTGCTCCTTCCTCAACTAAACGTTCCACTTCACGATAAGAATGATGAAAACACCCGGCTATAATCGTATCTTCGGCATGGAGCTTCGGACGATCGTTACGATCAACAACTGCGGCAATTCCTCCTTGCGCCCAATACGAATTACTTTGTCGAAGCACTGATTTTGTGATAACACTCACATGCAACGACGAATGTAACAAACGAGCCAATTGCAAAGCAGCAATTCCACCACCAATGATCAATACATCGATTTGATTCTTCATATTTTCTCCTCCTGTTTTAACAGGTGTCTTGACACATATATTTACACAACTTTAAACTAAAGACAAGACTTTTTTATAAAGGGGATACGATCATGTCTTATTTTGACTATGCAGCAACTACTCCGATGTGCGAAGAAGCACTCGATGTTTATATAGAAGCGAGTCGTCAGTTTTTTGGAAACAGCTCAAGCCTTCATGATGATGGCGGTCGTGCTCGCTTCTTACTTGACAGCTGTCGTGAGCGACTCGCTACGTTAATTGGAGGAGAACGGGAGGGAATTTATTTCACCTCTGGAGGGACCGAAAGTAATTTACTAGCGATTATTTCTTTAGCGAAACAAAGAAAGAACGAAGGAACACATATTATCACTACAATGGCGGAGCATTCCTCCGTTCATGCCGCGATGAGCTATCTGGAAAAGGAAGGATTTCAAACCACTCGACTTCCTCTTAATTCACAAGGTCTTTTAGACTTGAGCACACTTGAAGCCGCCATTCGACCGGGGACTATTCTCGTTTGTTTACAATTGATCAATTCTGAAATTGGAACAATCCAGCCGGTCATTGAAGCAGGTAAAATGTTAAAAAAGAAAGGGATTCTGTTACATTGCGATTGTGTACAAGCCTTCGGGAAAATCAATTTACAATCGTTGCTCCCTTATGTCACTAGCTTATCAATCGCCGCTCATAAAATATACGGCCCTAAAGGAGTCGGAGCCGCCTATCTTTCTCCTGCTATCCCTTGGCAGCCACTTTTTCCAGGAATCTCTCATGAAAAAGGATTTCGTGGAGGGACCGTCGATGTACCAGCCATTGCCGCCTTCATCGCGGCCGCTGAAAAGGTTTGTCAATCATACTCGTTGGATCAAGAATGGAGTTTTCGAGAGCGACTAAAGGATCTCTTAACTCACTCCCGATATGAGTGGATTGAAGCGGATCAAGAACATCAGCTTCCTTCGATCATCGGCATGAAATTAGCAAGAACCGAGGGACAACTAATCATGCTGAAATTAAATGAACATGGATTTTCAATTTCCACAGGAAGCGCTTGTCAGGCATCGATTGAAGGTGGAACGAAAGCAGTGCAAGCGATGGGGCTTTCCGAAGAGGAAACGAAACAGTTTTTTCGCATTTCTTTTGGTGAACACACAACTTTAGCAGAGATCGACGCTTTAGCGAAGCGACTACTCGAGATCAATTATGCTACAATGGACAGTATGGAAATTTAGCATGGAGGGATTCAAATGGCTCCAGGGAAAAAGATTTTAGGAGAAGAACGTCGATCACTAATTTTAACATGGCTTCAAGAGAGTGAAAAACCTTTAACCGGGAGCGAATTAGCCAATCGCACGAATGTTAGTCGGCAAGTGATCGTCAATGATATTACGTTATTAAAAGCTCGAAACGAACCGATTATAGCAACAAGTCAAGGATATGTTTATTTAGCTCAGCAATCACCAGAGAAATGGTATGAGCGTTCCATTGCGTGTTTTCATTCACCAGAACAGACCGAAGATGAATTAAACCTGCTTGTCGATTTCGGTCTTCTTGTAAAGGACGTTAAAATCGAACATCCGATTTACGGCGACTTAACCGCTTCGATTATGGTATCCAACCGCAAAGAAGTAGCTCACTTTATTCAAAAAGCAGCCGAAACGAATGCCACCTATCTTTCTCAGTTGACGGATGGAGTGCACTTACACACGATTGCCGCCAAAGATGAGCGGACATTAGACGAAGCGGAAACAGCATTAGAAAAAGCCGGTTTTTTGTTAGTAGAGAATTAAGAAAAACATCCAGATGAATGCTCATCTGGATGTTTTGTTAATTAGCTGTTTTATTCAATCGAATAAGCATGATAGCTTCCAAGTACTTGAACCGAACAACCAAGCGCTTCCATTTCAGCAAAAGCTCCTGGAAGTAAGACATCGTCTACTTTTTGTGCAATATCAATAATGAAGAAATAATTGCCTAATCCCGTTTTTAACGGGCGGGATTCAATTTTACTCAAGCTAATATCTCTCCAAGAAAAAGCAGATAGTACTTGATGCAAAGCTCCCGCACGATCAGATGGCAACGTCACGACAATCGTCGTTTTATCTAGCGGATTCGTTAATGGCAAGGTTAACTCCTGCTCTTCTTTTGCCAATACAATAAATCTTGTATGGTTATAGCTATAATCATGAATATTTTCTTGGGCGATCGCCAAGTCATATTGCTTCGCCGATAAAGAATTCGCTATCGCGGCATAGCGATGCTCAGGGTGTTCACTTATGTATTGAGCAGCGGCAGCCGTAGACGTCATTTGTTCAAGAGATGTTTCATGAAAATATTTATGTAAAAATTTATGACACTGAGCGATAGCATGAGGGTGTGACATAATTTTCTCCGCCTGTTGCCACTCAGCCGCGTGATCTTTGTGTACAAGCAAATGTTGCTGGATCGGCGCCGTCATTTCCCCAATAATTTTTAGATTCGCTTCATGAAATAAATAATCGATCGTTAAATTGACCGTCCCCTCTAAAGCATTTTCAAGTGGCACAACGGCCAAATCGACCTCCCCTTCAATAACAGCATCCATACACGCTGGAATCGTTAAATAAGGAATGCGTTCTTCTTGCGGAAATCCTTGGCGAACGGCTAAATCTGTGAATGTCGCCGCCGGACCTAAGTAAGCTATTTTTTTCAACTGACTCTCTCCCTTAATAAGAATATTACAAAAATTCTCTTTAGTAAAAGTCGGCTCTTATGCACCAGAGCCGAGAACTTCTACTGTATCTACAAATTCTAAGTTTTTCAATTCAATAAGCATTTCTTCCAAATCAATCGTCATATCGGTCACATTTAACGACAGGGTCACATTGGCTCGCCCTTGAATTGGAATCGTTTGATGAATCGTTAAAATATTGCCATGATGCTTCGCGACTAGCCGAAGCAATTCAGACAACGTACCCGCACGATCTTCAAGATGAAAAAACAAGGTAATAATACGCTCTTTCACAATCTTATGGAAAGGAAAGACCGTATCTCGATATTTATAAAAGGCGCTCCGACTTAAGTCGACTTTTTTCACAGCATCCCATACAGAATCGACTTTTCGCCGCTCAATGAGTTCTTTTGCATCAAGCGTTTTTTTCATCGCTTCTGGCAAAACATCCTCTCGCACAAGATAAAACTTTTGGTTGAAATCCTTCTTTGCCAACATGCTTCCCCCACTTTACAGCGGCCGATTACTCGACAAATTCAAATTCATATTCCAATAATCGAACGATATCGCCATCTTCTGCTCCACGCTCACGTAATGCCTCATCGACACCCATGGAACGCAACTGGCGTGCAAAGCGGCGAACGGAATCTTCGCGTGAGAAATCAGTCATCTTGAATAATTTCTCCACTTTCGCTCCACTCACTACGAAGCAGCCATCCGAGTCTCTCGTAATTTCAAATTCTGCCGCTTGATTTTCATGCTTATACATGACGCGGTGAATGCCTTTTTCTTCTTCTTCAAAGTGTTCAAGTGGAAATTCTGGCGTTTGCTCAATCTTATCAGCAATCGCAAACAGTAATTCTTTCAATCCTGCTCTCGTCACCGCTGAAATTGGGATAATCTCTACATCGCTACCAACTTTTTCTTTAAATACTCGAAGGTTTTCTTCTGAATCTGGCATGTCCATTTTATTAGCGACAACAATTTGCGGACGCTCCGTTAAACGTAAATTATATTCTTGTAATTCTTTATTAATGGTCACATAATCTTCATACGGATCGCGACCTTCTAATCCAGACATATCAACGACATGAACAATAACGCGTGTTCTTTCGATATGGCGTAAAAATTGGTGACCAAGTCCAACGCCTTCATGTGCTCCTTCAATAAGTCCTGGAAGATCAGCCAATACAAAACTGCGACTATCATCTGTTTCTACCACACCAAGGTTAGGAACGATCGTCGTGAAATGGTAAGCGGCAATTTTCGGACGAGCGGCGGATACGACCGACAATAAAGTAGATTTTCCGACACTCGGAAAGCCGACAAGCCCAGCATCTGCTAATAACTTCAATTCTAACACAACATAACGCTCTGTTCCTGGCTCCCCATTCTCTGAAAGCTCAGGCGCCGGATTTGCTGGTGTTGCAAAACGAGAGTTTCCGCGACCACCGCGACCACCTTTGGCAATCACCGCTCTTTGCCCATGCTCCGTTAAATCCGCAATCACTTCTTGCGTGTCCTCATCCGTAACAACTGTCCCAGGTGGCACTTTGACGATCATATCAGCTGAATTTCTTCCGTGCTGATTTTTGCTCATGCCGTGCTCTCCACGATCCGCTTTAAAATGGCGTTGGTAACGGAAATCCATGAGTGTCCGTAAGCCTTCATCTACTTCAAAGACGACGTTTGCTCCTTTACCGCCATCCCCGCCGGCTGGTCCACCTTTAGGTACATATTTTTCTCGGCGAAACGCGACCATACCATTTCCGCCGTCTCCGCCTTTTACATAAATTTTCACCTGATCTACAAACATAAAGTCCTCCTGTTATCATTAAAGCATCTTTAAATAAAAATGAGCGAGTCAAACATTCCGTGCATTACCACATCAGTGAAGAGACTAAAGTACCACTTCAAATAAGAATTCCTGACTAGAATGCTCGTGAATCTTCCATTGTTGAACATACGATGCCTGTAATTGGCTTTGGATATCCTCCAACAACAACTGCTCATTTTGTATTATTCCACTGAATTCAAAAAAGAAACGAAGCCCCTCATCAGCTTTATTGATGGAAAGGCTAAGAAGATTATCTCCATATCGCTTAATATGTCGCTCAATTAAATAAAAAAGCGAATCAATCCATTCACTAAGCCATTCATCCTGTATATTTACAGAAGTTTCATGATCTAGCACTTCGTATTCTAATTGAAAGGAGCGTTCTTCCCAGTTAAAAGTTAATAACTTTTCAGCAAAATTCGGCAAGCGTAAATTGCATAAATGCGCTTCCTGTCTCGCCTGCAAAATCGCCGTTTCAATGACACGTTCTGCATCCTCTAATTTGCCGAGAGCCATAAAGCCTTTTATGAGTTGAAGCTGGTTCATCCAATCATGCCTCGCATGACGCATTGCCTGGATGACTGTCCAATTTTCATTTTTCATTATTAATCGCACAGGTCCTCCGTGAAGTAATCGAAGGGAAGGATAAGCTTAACACTTCCTGCACTTCCTCCTTTCCCGAACAAACATCTGCCGCTATTCATTAATCGTAATTAATTTTAGCTTTATGCTAGTATAACAGAAATCACTTCAAAATGGAGAGTTCATTCTCTTCTGCCATCACATCATTTAGAAAAAAATAAAGCTCTAACCAATGGGTTAGAGCTTTATTGCTATAGCCTTTACTCTTATTGAGCAGCTGGATATACGCTTACTTTTTTCTTGTCACGGCCTAGGCGTTCGAAACGAACGATTCCGTCAACTTTCGCGAATAAAGTATCGTCTCCACCACGACCAACGTTTTCACCTGGATAAATCTTTGTACCGCGTTGACGGTAAAGGATTGAACCACCAGTAACGAATTGACCGTCTGCACGTTTAGCACCAAGGCGTTTCGAGATTGAATCACGACCGTTCTTCGTAGAACCTACACCTTTTTTAGATGCGAAAAACTGAAGATCTAATCTTAACATGAGTTTCACCTCCTGCTAGTGAAAGATGATTTTTAAATGTTTGCTATAATCACGTTCGATTGTTTGCAAGGAAACAACCATGCCTTCAAAAAGTAACTGTACTTTCTCCTGTTCGCTTTCCGAAAGATTTTCCGGTACAATACAGCGAAGAAAACCGCCATCTTTTCCTTGATCGATTTGGAGATCCGCCTCTGTCAAAGAAAGAATAGCGTTCAGCCCTCCGAAAGTTACGGCTGTTGCCGCTGCACAAACTAAATCTTTTCCGTATTCAGCAAATTCAGCATGACCTTCCATGAGGAAAGATGAAATCTTTCCGGAAGGACGCTTCGTTATGTTTACTTGAATCATAAAAACATCGCCTTACGCGTTGATTTTTTCAATAACAACTTTAGTGTATGGTTGACGATGACCTTGTTTTCTGCGGTAGTTTTTCTTAGCTTTTAATTTGAAAACAGTAATTTTCTTTTGACGACCTTGTTTTTCAACTTTTGCTGTAACAGTAGCTCCCTCAACAAGTGGGCTTCCTACTTTTACAGTGTCGCCGCCAACGAATAATACTTGATCAAATGTAACAGAATCACCTTCTGTTGCATCTAATTTTTCAATGTAGATTGCTTGACCTTCTTCTACCTTTAGTTGTTTACCGCCAGTTTCAATAATTGCGTACATTCTCTGCACCTCCTTAATAAACTCAGACTCGCCATTTTCAGGTGGAATGCTACAAAAGCAAACACTTATAACCTGGAATGCGCGGTTGTAGCACGGGTGCTACAAACAATAACATTAGAATCTTATCATTTTACTAGCATAGTGTCAACGTTTTTTCTTGATTAATTAGTTGAAAGTTCAGCAACCGTCCCTGTTCGGATGATTTCACCTAGAGGCGTCGGATAATCAACTAGGCGATAAATAATTTTCTTATGAAGGAGCTCTTCAAGCTGGTGATGAAACTGATGCTGCTCTCCAACAAAAACTTCCTTCACCTCTTGCGTGATTTTCACAACAATCGCTTCTTGTTCATCTCTTGCATACTCTAATAGTTTTCTCTCTAATTCGAAAGCGATTGTTTCTGCACTTTTCACCCGACCTGTTCCGTGACAAGTAGGACAAGGAGCAGTAACTGTCTCTAAAATCGACGGCTTCGTTTTTTTCCTTGTCATTTGCATTAAACCGAGAGAAGTAAACTCACGAATCGAGACGGATTTCGGATCTTTTTTCACTTCTTGCTTTAACAACTTTTCAATCGTTACACGGTCTCGATCGTGAAACATATCGATAAAATCAATAATGATAATACCGCTAATATCGCGCAATCGCAACTGGCGAGCTACTTCAATGGTGGCTTCTTTATTCGTCAGCAAAACGGTTTGAGATTGATTGCTTTTTCCGGTAAACTTTCCGGTGTTCACATCAATCACCGTCATCGCTTCCGTTCGCTCAATGACAAGAAACCCTCCACTTGGCAGCCATACGACTCGCTTCAATGCTTTTTCTAGCTCACTATCCATGCCGTTAGCTGAAAATAGATCTTCATCTACCGAGTGATAATGCGCTCGCCACTGGTTTTCATGATAGCGAGGATCTTTCTTTAAAGCCGACAGAAAATCAGCACTATCACAAATGATTTCTCCTGTTTGCAACGATTGCATTCGGGCAAATAGTTCCTCGATCAAGAGTGGCTTCTCTCGTAATAACGCCGGAGCTTTCGTCATGATCGCTGCTTTGACGAGCTGTTCATGCTCCTTTCTTAACCGTTCCCCTTCAGATGCGAGTTCTTCTTCTGTCGCATCAAAAGCAGCAGTACGTAAAATGAGCCCCTCTTCCCCCTGCTTCCAGCTTTTTGCCCAGTCCGCTACTCGCTGACGCTTGTTCGGTTGATCCACTTTTTTAGAAAGAGCGGTATAGCCACCCTTAGGCAAATAAACAAGCTTTTCACCGGGCCACTCAATCGTCGCTGAAAGGCGCGGTCCTTTCGTCTCCGTACCATCCTTGATCACTTGCACAATGATTTTCTGCCCTTGATGAACGATTTGTTCGATCGGTCGATTTTGATGACCTGGTAGTTGATCGCGGTGCAAATAACCATTTTGCTCAAGACCAATATTGACGAAACAAGCATTCATTCCTTTTTCTACTTTAGAAATAATGCCATAATATAAAAAGCCGACATGAGATTGTTCTGCCGGCTGAAACAGATGAAATTGTTCTGCTCGGCCATGTTTCACGACCGCTAGTCTTTTTTCTCTTCCCTTCACACTAACCAATAAAGTATTCATACAAAACCTGCTTTCTGCTCTCTTTCCTTCCACTTTACTCAGCAATGATCCATTCGTCAATGAAGAGGGAGCAATTCCTTTAAACAAGCACCCGTTCTCTTTTCGGAAAAATAAGCGTATAGCACTTCATTTTCATCCAACCGCCCAATTTCTTTTCCTTGTTCTGTCACATAAACGATATGCTTCGTGTTACGTCTGAATTGTTCTAAGGCCGAGGCAATCTTTGTATCCGCTGATAGCTGCAACGGCTTTAAATTCACTGTGACATCTTTTTTTCCATAGTATCTTTCTAACAAAAAGCGAATGAACGTATAATGCTTGTCCTTCCATTCCCGCCATAGAGCGACCGTCAAATAAGCGATAATTAACCAAGCTTGAAAGTGAAACGGTAAAAATAGCAAAATCAGTAATTGAAGAAGCACTAAGCAAATAGCGGAAAAGATCATAGCAAGACGAATCGTTAACAGAAAAGGGCGTCGCAAAGAAACAAAAAGCAGCAATAACTTCCCTCCATCAAGCGGATATACAGGAAGCAAATTAAATAATAAAATCGCCAAATTAAATTGCCAAAAATGTTGATACAGATTGTCTGACATCCAACCTGCTGTAAATAACAACCAAGCGGCAATAAATAACCAAAGATGCTGTAGCGGGCCAGCTAAAATGACGAACAGCTCTTCCTTAGCTGGTCGATTCCCATGCTCGTCTACCTCGGCTACGCCGCCAAAAGGAAGAAAGACAATTCGTTTAATCCGCCATCGAAACGACAAAGCCATCGAAGCATGTCCTAATTCATGCATGACAATAATAAAAAAAACAAGCAACAAATCGATAAAATAACCAGTCAGAACTGAAAAGGCAATCATGACCCACATTAGCGGATGAATGTATACCTTTCGAAGTAGCTTATTCAAAAGAGATCACCGAACCCGGGTCGACAAATATACCATCTTTCTTAATCGCAAGGTAAAACGTCTGTTCATTCGGTGCCAATTGTGCTAACACACTTCCCGCTGCCACTTTTTCATAAGGCTGGACAGAGGGGTTCGCAACATGCCCATACCACGATTCGCTATTATCCGCATGCTGAACGATTACCGTTTGACCAAATTCCTCCTTTTGCCCAACAAAGAGGACCGTTCCATCTTTGATCGCCTTTACTCCTTCGTTCAGCCCGGCTTCAACCATAAGTCCCCTCCCGTTTGTCTGAAAGTCTTCAATCACTTTTCCAGAGACAGGTACAGCATATTCCGCTTGTTCATTGACTACTTTCTCCTTTTCTGTCCAGCCATCAACGGTGAAAGGAAGCGGTTCTCCCAATGTTTTCTCATACCACTCAGCCGCTTTTGAAAATTGAAATTCCTTTTCCATGACCTCTTTCATCCAAGCCTGTCCTTCAAGGGATGGGGACGATGATTGTTTAAACATAATAGCAACAGCAAGGACCAATATAAGGGAAGCTAAAGCTTTAAATAGAAAACGGTCCAATCGAAAAAGCGGGTGACCATCCTGCTGTTCTTGTTCAATTGATAGTAAGTCCTTCTCCTCTTCCTTCAACTAGCTCACTCCTTTATTAACAGTCATTAATAAAAGATATGAAAGGAGCGAAAAAAAAAGAAGCCTCTCATTTAAGAAGCTAATGACAATCATGAAATAGCTACATATGTATGAGGAAGCCCCTTCTATTTATTTCTTAAGAGCGTACACTAAAAAAATTTTTAAAACGGGTGAAAAATCCTTCTTTCCCCTCGTCAAGCGGTTGAAGCGGAACCGATTCACCAAGAATTCTTCTAGCGATATTGCGATAAGCAATGGAAGCTCGATTATTTGGATTATGCGTGATCGGTTCACCATTGTGTGACGACTTAATGACCTCCTCGTCATCTATAACGATCCCAATTAGTTCAATCGATAAATGCGTTGCCACTTCATCGACATCAAGCATATCTCCCTGTTGCATCATAT
>NZ_KZ454941.1:1356002-1373180 GCF_002797375.1 Bacillus sp. FJAT-42315 | reverse complement strand
TCAAGGGATGGGGACGATGATTGTTTAAACATAATAGCAACAGCAAGGACCAATATAAGGGAAGCTAAAGCTTTAAATAGAAAACGGTCCAATCGAAAAAGCGGGTGACCATCCTGCTGTTCTTGTTCAATTGATAGTAAGTCCTTCTCCTCTTCCTTCAACTAGCTCACTCCTTTATTAACAGTCATTAATAAAAGATATGAAAGGAGCGAAAAAAAAAGAAGCCTCTCATTTAAGAAGCTAATGACAATCATGAAATAGCTACATATGTATGAGGAAGCCCCTTCTATTTATTTCTTAAGAGCGTACACTAAAAAAATTTTTAAAACGGGTGAAAAATCCTTCTTTCCCCTCGTCAAGCGGTTGAAGCGGAACCGATTCACCAAGAATTCTTCTAGCGATATTGCGATAAGCAATGGAAGCTCGATTATTTGGATTATGCGTGATCGGTTCACCATTGTGTGACGACTTAATGACCTCCTCGTCATCTATAACGATCCCAATTAGTTCAATCGATAAATGCGTTGCCACTTCATCGACATCAAGCATATCTCCCTGTTGCATCATATGGCTACGAATTCGATTAATAATTAACTTAGGCGGCTCCATTCCTTCTTCCTTTTCAAGCAAGCCGATCACTCGATCCGCATCACGAACAGAAGACTTTTCTGGTGTCGTGATCACAATGGCTTTATCCGCTCCAGCGATCGCATTTTTATAACCTTGTTCAATTCCTGCTGGACAGTCAATCAATACATAATCAAAATCCTGCTTTAATTCATCGACTAATTTCTTCATCTGTTCTGGCGTCACAGCTGATTTATCCGATGTTTGAGCGGCCGGTAATAAAAATAATAAATCGTTAAAACGCTTATCTTTCACCAATGCTTGATGAATTTTGCAACGCCCCTCGACGACATCGACTAAATCATAAATGATGCGATTTTCAAGCCCCATCACAACATCTAAATTGCGCAGGCCAATATCTGTATCTACTAAACAAACCTTCTTTTCTTGCAGAGCAAGTGCTGTACCTAAATTAGCTGAAGTGGTCGTTTTGCCTACTCCACCTTTACCAGATGTAATAACTATAGCCTCACCCACTATGGTTTCCCCCTTTTAACGTAGAAATCTCCGGTCTCAGATGCTTTAACACCTGCAAACGGTCAACAACAATTTGATCAGATTCATCTATGTAGGCGCATTCCGTTTCGAAGCTTTCATCTTCTTCATAGCGGTCAGGTGCACGATTTAAATAGCGGCTAATTCTAAGTTGTGTAGGCATCATTTGACCAGCAACAATGACAGCACAGTCATCCCCATAGCACCCAGCGTGAGCCATTCCTTTTAAAGCCCCCATAATGAAAATATTTCGGCCGGCTCTCACCGTTCCGCCCGGATTTACATCGCCGATTAACAGGAGATCGCCAGCAACTTCTAATACTTGCCCAGAGCGAACTCTACCTGTATATGAAACAATTTCACTTTCTTCTTTCCAGCGAATCGCCTCTTCAACAGTCATTACGTTAGATTTTACCTCGCCGACCACAAGATGCTTTTGCTCTAAAATCAGATTCGTCACTTCATCTATTTCTTCTTCTGTTAGATAGCGATTCCCTAGTTGGACAGTGACTGTAATGATGGACCCTTGATCTTGATCGTTCACTGTCACCATTTTCTCTTTCAATTCAGCTAATAATTCAACATAGGCACATTTGTCATTCAAATGCAACGTCAATCCATCTTTCGTTCCCTTTATGACAACATTTTGTTTCGTCTTCATAGCATGCATTTCACCTCTGTTGTCCAAATAATTCGACAAGTCCTCTTGTTTTTCCTTTTTAACTCGACCATTAATCGAAATAGATTCGACGAAGTTTTTCAAACGCATTCTTCAGCGGAACAGCAGCAAACAGATAAAAAGTTAAATTTAAAAGTAAAGTCGGCCATAATCGAATAGAGAAAAATTGTGACATCTGCATCTCTGCTCGGCTCACAAACATATTTAATTGAAACATAATTAATTCTAACAGAAATATATCAAAAACAACGATAAAAGCGACAATGAATAAATGATTCTGCAAAACTTTTACCATTTTTGATGTGATATACACAAGGAACGGCAAAAAGAACATATAGGCACCTAAAACACCCGTATAAAAAATATCAAAAAGAAAACCAAAAAGGAAACCATATTTGATCGCTGTATTTCGATCAAAGTAAATCGACATTAACAATAACCCGATGACAAACAAACGTGGCACTAAAATATATTCACCATCAAAAACACGGGCAGGAATCCAAGAAACCAACACGCTATCGCTGTAAAAAAGGATCGCCATTAATAGAGGGAGGAGAACGCGCTTCACAGATCTCCCTCCTCAACCATCACTTGCTGACGCTCTTGTTTTTCTGGCAACACCGTTGTCATCCCTCGCTTAGCTACCATAACATGTTCTATATCATTCAACTTAGCAGCTGGCTTAATTAAGGCTGTTTGTGTTAAGCCGAATTGGTCTGGTACTAACTTTTTCACTTCGCCGATAATCAACCCTTTAGGAAACACACCGCCTTTTCCTGAAGTTGTGACAGCCATTCCTTTCTTCACTTTAGAGTCATAAGGAATTTTTGTCATTAACAGCAAGCCTTTTTCTTTATCATATCCTTCAATCACACCGTAAATATTTTTTTCACCTTGAATGACGGCCGATACTCGGTTTCTTGGATCATGGGCGCTAAGCAGTTGGACGGTAGAAGTAAATTTGGACGTGTTTTTGACTTTCCCAATTAGTCCCTCTACAGTCATCACAGCCATATTAGGTTCAATACCGCTAGCCGACCCTTGATCAATCGTCATCACATCGAACCAGCGCTCCGGGTTCTGCGCAATGACCGTAGCTTGCACAGGCTCATAATCTGCTAAACTTTGTTTTTTATCAATGATTGCTCGAAGTTCCTTATTATCTTTCTCTAATCGCGCGACATCACTCTCAAGCTGAGCTAACTGATCTAAATGAGTTTTTAACTTTTCATTTTCTTTGTACGTGTTTCGTAAATTCCCAATATCATTAAAAAACCCTGCAACACTATTGGCAGGTTTAGAAACAACAACTTGCCCTAAACCGACAACATCTTTTACAAATTGTTCAGGCCAAGAAATATTCTCGCGTTCACGAAGAGAAAAACCAATCAATGCGACAAGAACGATGATACTGCCGAGAAGAATAATCAAGCGCTTGTTTGTAAAAAATTGTGGCATCTATTCCACCTCTATTTTTTTGCATTAAGTTAGAATCCGGCAGCAGAAAGCCGCTGCCGGAATAAATAATTCATTATTTGTTTTTATTTTTAAATAAATGGATATGATCTAATGCTAAACCTGTACCGACAGCAACACAGTCAAGTGGGTTTTCAGCAATTAGCACTGGCATATTTGTTTCTTGACTGATGACTTTATCTAAGTTACGCAATAAAGCACCGCCTCCAGTCAGCACAATTCCGCGATCCATAATATCTGCCGCAAGTTCTGGTGGCGTTTTTTCTAACGTACTTTTCACTGTATCAACAATCGCATACACTGTATCTTTCAAAGCATCTGCAATCTCTTGTCCGGTGATTTCAATCGTTTTCGGAAGACCTGTCAATAAATCACGACCGCGAATTTCCATGTTTGGAATTTCTTCAAAGTCACCTGCAGAACCAATCTCCATTTTGATCGTTTCAGATGTGCGATCCCCAATTAATAAATTATATTGTTTACGAATATAGGCAACAATCGCATCATCCATTTCATCTCCGGCAATACGCAATGACTCACTTGTCACAATACCACCTAATGAAATAATAGCGACCTCTGTTGTTCCCCCACCAATATCAACAACCATACTACCTGTAGGCTCCCAAACAGGTAAATTCGCCCCAATAGCTGCCGCAAAAGGCTCTTCAATCGTATAAGCATCACGCGCACCCGCTTGGCGAGTCGCATCAATAACCGCACGCTCTTCTACAGCTGTAATGCCTGAAGGGACGCATACCATCACATAAGGCTTGCTAGCGAACATTCCCTTTCCGCCATTAGTTGCTTGTCTAATATAATATTTAATCATCGTAGCTGTCGTTTCATAATCCGCGATGACGCCATCCTTCATCGGGCGTGTAGCGACCACATTTCCAGGCGTACGGCCAATCATTTTCTTCGCGTCGTCACCGACAGCAACAATTTGTTTTGTATCTGTTTGAAGCGCCACCACTGAAGGTTCACGCACAACTACACCTTTTCCTTTGGCATAGACAAGCGTATTCGCCGTTCCAAGGTCTATTCCAAGATCTCTATTTCCAATTCCAAACATACAGATATCTCCCTTTCTTGATCTGTTACTATTTTATAGTGATAGATTGAACATTATTATTTGTGATTTCAACAAAAAACATCTAGCAAAAATCATAACTTATATTATAACGTAATCAAAAAAAAAATCCTAGCATTATACATAGCCTTTTTCTTTTAAACTGACGTATTTCTTATCACCAATGATTAAATGGTCTAATACTTCCACCCCTAGTAATTTTCCACATTCGACTAACCGCTTCGTCACTTCCACATCTTCTCTACTTGGGGCGGGGTCTCCTGAGGGGTGATTATGGATGCAGATTACAGAGGCGGCGGAACGGCGAAAGGCTTCTTTAAACACCTCGCGTGGATGCACGATCGAGGCATTGAGACTTCCAATGAATAATGTTTGTTTATGAAGGACTTGATTTTTTGTGTTGAGGTAGAGGCACACGAAATGCTCCTGTGATAAAAAGCGCATTTCTTCCATCACATAATTCGCCCCATCTTCAGGAGAACGAATGACATATCGGTCTTCAAATTTCAAGTGACTAATGCGACGGCCAAGTTCAAGGGCGGACATAATTTGGACGGCTTTTGCTTGGCCGATCCCTTTAATAGAAGTAATTTCTTCAAGCGAGGCATCCTTTAACATTCGCAGTCCTTCAAATGTTTGCAGCACTCGATTGGATAATTGTAGTACGGATTCATGTTTCGTGCCTGTTCGTAAAATAATCGCAAGTAGCTCATGATTGGATAGGCTTTTCGGACCATTTGTAATCATTCGCTCTCTTGGACGATCTTCTAGAGGTACATCTTTGATCATCAACGTCTCGTTTGACATCCATTTTCTCTCCTTTAATCACGTTTGAGAAGGAGAAGAGAAGATCGCCACTTGCAGGCCAAACCGTTGAAGTTGTCTATACAAAGAAGCCACTGGCAAACCGACAACCGAGAAATAGTCACCATCAATTTTCTTTACAAGCACAGCACCTATTCCTTGAATGCCGTATGCGCCCGCCTTATCAAACGGTTCACCACTGTCAAGATAGGCGTCTACTTCTTCATCTGACAGCTCCCAAAATGTGACGTTTGTTTCTTCATAAAAGACGTGTTCGTTCTTTCCTTGCACAATGGCAACTCCGGTATAAACGGAGTGCTCTCGACCGGAAAGCTTGCTTAACATCCGCTTCGCATCACTTCGGTCTTTAGGCTTACCTAATATTTCTCCATCAAGCACAACGATTGTATCCGCGCCGATGACAATATCTTGTTCATGATGCTTCGCCACAGCATGAGCTTTACGGGAGGCTAATTGCATGACGGTTTCTTCAGAGGACATTGGGTGGGAGATCGTTTCATCTACATCACTGACAATGACAGTAAAGGGTAGACCGATTCGTTGGAGAAGTTCCTTTCTACGGGGAGAACCAGAAGCTAAAATAATATTCGACAACATCCATCACCTAACTTTCAAGAATTAAGGGAAATACCGCTTTTATTTTATCAAAACCATCCCCCTTTCACAAACTTTTCCATTATAAAAAATAAATATCACCCCCAAAAGTTTGAATGATAAAAATTATTCAAAAATAATTTTTATCATTGACTAGCAATAAAGAATTGTATTATAGTAAGCAAGGATTTCCATTGATAATGATTTTCATCTTCACTGCAAATCTTATATCAAAGAAAGGATTACTCGACATCATGAGCGAAAATACATACGCCCCTTCTAAAAAGAAACTGATTTCGATTACTAATAGTCATCTATCATTAGCGATTTTTTGTTTAGTCGCTAGCATTGCACTGATTGCCTTTTTAATGGCTTGTTCCATTTCTTTTGGCGCGGCTGATATACAGTTATCAACGGTCTGGGGTTTATTATTATCAGGATTTGACCAATCATTAGAAGCCTCGGTTATTTATGACTTCCGCTTACCACGAGCGATTGGAGCCGTAGCAATCGGTATGTTTTTGGCGGTATCTGGAGCGATCATGCAAGCAATGACTCGTAATCCACTGGCCTCCCCCTCTCTAATGGGCGTGTCAGATGGAGCCATTTTCGCGATCGCGATCTCTTATGCATTTTTTCCAGAAATATCTTTTTCATGGAAGGTTGTCTTTTCGTTCATCGGTGCCGCTTTCGGGGCATCGGTTGTATATGGCATCGGTTCTTTATCTAAAGGAGGGCTAACACCGGTCAAACTTGCGTTGGCTGGCGCTGCAGTCAGTGGCTTTTTAGGAGCGATCTCTTCTGGCATTGCTCTTTTCTTTGAATTACATCAAGAAGTGGCGATGTGGAGCGCGGGCGGTGTAGCTTCTGTTCAGTGGGAAAGTCTTAAATTGCTCGTTCCACTCGGACTCCTTGCATTAGGAATTGCCATTATGCTTAGCCGCTATTTTACGATTTTAAATTTCGGCGAAGAAATAGCCATAGGCTTAGGGCAAAAGGTTGTGTTAATTAAAACAGTGGGAACGATTCTTGTGGTCGTTATGACAGGGGCAGCCGTGTCGATGGCTGGTTCTGTTGGATTTGTCGGACTCGTGATTCCTCATATTGCTCGCATGATCGTCGGAACCGATTATCGCCTAGTCATTCCTGTGTCTGCTGTTTTAGGTGGGGTACTATTATCAGCAGCTGATTTATTAGCGCGAACAATTAACCCACCGTATGAAACGCCATTAGGTGCGATTACTGCTCTCATCGGTGTTCCTTTCTTTCTTTATTTAGCTAGGAAAGAAGGAGGAAAATCATGGTAGTCAGTCAAATGAGAAAACAAGTATTAATCTTAACAATCATGATGATATTCACCCTTGTACTGATTATTCTCAACCTATCTATAGGTACTTTGATGATTCATCCTATTCATTCACTGCAAACATTAATGGGATTTGGAAGCGAGGAGCAGAGCATTCTCATTTTTGATTTCCGCTTACCACGAGCAATCGTCGCTATCGCTGTTGGTATGGCACTTAGTACGTCGGGTGCTATTTTGCAAGCTTTAGCTAGAAATCCTCTAGCAGACCCCGGAATTATTGGTATTAACGCTGGAGCAGGGCTAGGAGTTGTACTGTTCGTCTATTTCTTCTTCGGACAAATAGATGTCACCTCATACGCTTCTGTTTTTGTTCTGCCATTATTCGCATTTGTAGGTGCACTAGTAGCGGCCACTATCATTTATTTGCTAGCTTGGAAGGACGGAGTGACGGCTACTCGTTTAATATTAGTAGGTATTGCCGTAGCAGCCGGATTCAGTGCCATCAATATTGTCTTTTCGATGAAAATGACAGCGAATGATTTTCGCTTTGCGACCGTGTGGTTAAGCGGTAGCTTATGGGGAACCGATTGGAAATTTGTACTTGCGGCTCTTCCATGGCTGATCATCCTTCTGCCTCTCGCTTACGCTAAAAGCAACCTATTAAATGTTTTAAATCTTGGAGATAAGATGGCTACAGGCTTAGGCGTTGCAGTGGAAAGAGAACGAAGAAAGCTGTTGTTTATTTCAGTTGCTTTAGCAGGAGTGTCCGTAGCGGTAGCAGGAGGAATTGGATTTATCGGATTACTCGCTCCTCACATCGCTAGAAGAATGGTTGGAGCTAAACATCAAATCATGTTACCCGTCTCCGCCTTGATTGGAGCGATATTACTATTAACAGCTGACTGCTTAGCAAGAAGTTTAATGCCAAGCTCTGAGATTCCAGTGGGCCTTGTCCTTTCACTTATTGGAGCACCATATTTTATTTACTTACTTATTAAAACACCATAGAAAAAAGGAGATTTTACTAATGAAAAAGCAATTATTAATGAGTTTCTTATTCCTGCTTTCATTTGTTCTATTAGCCGCATGCGGCAATGACAATGATTCAGCAAAAACAAAGAAAGAAGAACAACCAGCTGAACGAGTAGTTAAAACGGTGAAAGGCGAAGTCAAGATTCCGGTAGAACCGAAACGCATTGCCGATATTAGTGGATCAACAGAAGAATTACTTATTTTCGGATATACGCCTATTATTACAGCTAATACAAGTGAACAAAAGATTATGCCATTTTTACAAGATCAGTTAAAAGATACAAAGCCAGTTGGTTCTTTCTGGGGAGATGAAATCAATACGGATACGATTCTTACAGCAAAGCCTGATTTAATTATTATCAATAACCGTCAAGAAAAGCTTTATGATCAATTAAGCAAAATTGCTCCGACAGTTATGCTTGAAACAGACCTTAGTGAATGGAGACCTAAATTCGAGGAAATCGCTCGAATTATGGACAAAGAAGAAGAAGCAAATAAATGGTTAAAGAAATTCGATGAAAAAGCGAAAGCAACTCACGATGAAATCATTGCTAAAACAGGAGAAGAAAAATTCATGGTGATGGCGGCTTACCCGAACGCTTTCCGTGTATATGGAAACTACGGATACGGAAGCTTTTTATTTGAAGATTTAAAACTACCTGCCATCGAAGGAACACCGACAGAAGAACCATTGATTCAATTACAAAAAGAAGCATTAATCGATTACAATCCTGACTATTTATTTGTATTTACTACAGGTGATGGCGATCAACGTCTGAAAGAATTCCGACACAGCGCAATTTGGAAAAACATGAACGCAGTCAAAAATAACAAAGTATTTATGATTGCACCGGAAGACTTAAATAAAGGATACACTCCACTAGGAAAAGAATTATTATTAGAAGAAGTAAAACAGCAAATTTTACAGGCTGCAAAATAAGCCAAAAAAAGGCTAGCCGCCCCTCCATTCGAGTTGGCGCTAGCCTTTTTAATATTCAGCTAAAAAAGCTAAAAGCTTCTCCTGCGCCGCTTTTGCGGTCTGCGGCTGATCACTTTTAGCTTGATTAACAGCATCTACTAATAACCGCTGTAGCGAGGCAACTTCCTCTTTTCGCGTCCCTTTTTCGGTTTGTAGCTCTTTTTCAACCTCATTCAGCTTCACCTTATCAACCGGAAGACCAATAAGTGTTTTTGCACTTTCCTCGGCTACGACTGAAAAAGCCTCGGCAAAACTTTCTTCTCCTGTTGTTTTGGTCGTGGAGGAAATAGTTGTTGTTTTGGCATACACATCGGCCGCTTGCGCTCGGTAAGTTTCTCCTAATTGTTTCGCTGTAGTTAGTTGAGAGGAGACCCCTAGCACAACAAGAAACTGCTCATCTTTCTGAACAACCCCTGCCACAAACCCTTCTTCCTTCATCCGTTTCATCGCCTTTTCAGCCGTAGCCTTTGTAGAAAAAACGCCGCCTTGCACAATCGATGTCTCAATAGGCGGAAGAAGACTAGCAGTCGTTGGTGCTGTGGGCTCAACAGATTTTTGTGGTTGTTTTGGCTCTGTTAGCATCGCTTTTGAGGGAGATTCTTCTTTTTGTGTCACAATGTTGACCATCGCATAACCGAATAATAGACCAATCAATACAGCGCTAATAATAATAAATAAGAGCTTACCTATCACTCTTCTACGAGCTTGTTGCGGATGAAGCGATGCCTTTAAACTGATGGTTTCTTCCTTCTTCTCCGCTTCTTCCGGAAAGACCCACTGAAACTCTTCTTCTTTCTTATTCTCAGCGGCAGCGGCACTTTCTCGTCCGCCTTTTTGCCAATCCTGCACAAGGAGCTCTTTCTTTTGTTGATTATCTTTCTTTTTACTGGAGATCGTCAAAAACAACTGCTGTTTTTTTGGTTTGTCCACTCGGGATCACCCCTCGCCTCTTTAAGTTCCTTCCATGCTATCATAGCGGCACAAAAAAAGAACAAGACTTTTGTCGTCCTGTTCGGGAAAAATTTCGGCAAATTTATTTATTTTGTTCACCGTTCGATCACGGTTATAATGATTATTTCTCGATGGTGACAAATGGATCGGCTTTTTTAGCAGGAGTCGGAGAATCAATTTTCGGGGTATCCTCTATCAATTCGATCAAACTTGGCATATAGTATGCACTGACAGTTAAGCTATAGGTTAAAGGCTTCGTTTCTCCCTTCACCTTTTCTAATTCTTTCGGACCTGTCAGCTGTAGCCGCTCTACTTTTAAAATTCTCGTTTGCTTTTCGAGCTGTTTAAGAAACGTCTCCATTTCAAAATAGCCCGGTGATTCAACGGTCAGTTCAGCCGTCAGTTTTTTAATCCCTGCCGGAAGCGATTCTTGCGGGGAACTTTGCCCTTCTTCCGTCCCAGCTTGCGCGTCAGCCATACTTTCATTTCCAGCTTCTGCTTCACCTTCTGAAAAATTAATCGTTTGAATCAAACTGTTAGCAGCGAGCTCTGCTTTTTCAAAATCGAGTAACATTTTCTCTGTCATCGGCTTCACAGGCACCTGATACTGCAAATTATTTGTCACTTTTCTTACATACTTAGATTCACCGCTTAATTGCCCCTCAAGCGCCTCAACCAATTGTTTCTCAGCCTTTAATTGCTGTTGTTTCGTTTGAACCTCGACCGTTAAAGGTTGATACACCGAGAAATAAACATAAACAGCCGCACTAGCGAAGGCAAGAATAGTTAGGATAAACAGTAAAGTTTTATAACGTTGAAATACACTCACTTCTTCTCTCCTCGCTCGTTCTTCGGCTTAAACACAATCTCATACTCAGCAATATATCTCGGCAAGGCATTTTTGTTCTTCAATAATTCTTTTGCCGCTTGTTCTTTCTCTACAGACGTATTCATTGAAAGCATTTCTGCTGAGGCAATCCAACTTGATGCCTGCAAATCACTCAAATAAAAAGCCGCTTGTCTACTGCTATCAAATTGAATCGTTAAAGTCATTTTCTCTGTGCTTGAATAAGCAAGTGACTGAAAGAAGCCTCTTTGCGGTAAACGTTCAATTAAATCCTTTAAAATCGGCGACACCGGATCTTGCTTCTTCTCAGCCCAAGCAATCGCTTCATTTAACTGCTTCACACGCTCTTCTTCTCCGTTAGGCTGCTGGCTGTTCATCTCTAACGTCTCTCGCAGTTGAATCGTTGCGTTCAACTGCGAGTCAATCAAGCTTAGCTCACTTTTCTTCGCTTGGATCACGAAGTAGCCACCTGCACTGATACCCATAAGAACAACGAGAAGAAGCAACCAATAAACGATCGACACGCTTTTCTTTTCTTTTTCTGGAAGTAAGTTAATATCAATTAACAATGTTTACACCTCTTTCAAACCTAGACCGATCGCGGTAAAAAAGGCGCCAGGCATTGTGTTCCCTGCTTTATCCACTATCTCCATATGCTCATCGCTGATCACTTCAAGCCCTAACGTCTTTGCGATATAGCTTTGCATATAAGCTATTTGCGAATGGTCGCCATTTAAAAAGGCTTTACTGATCTGCACCTGTCCTTTATGAAGTGAATTCTCATAAAAGTTAATAATATTTTCTAATTCTTTTAAAGCATCCATTAAATTAGCTAAATGTTGATCCGTCGACTCACCTTGCAATAGCGCGGCTACGTCGGACGAGGACTCGATTCGAACGGGTTTAACGAACTTTAATTGATGCTCATGAAAAACGGCAACCGTCAGTAAATTACGTTTCAATTGCAGCACAAGTTCATGATTCGATCGACTCGTCAGCCCTTGGTAATAATATAAACGATAAAGACTTAGCGGACTGATATCAGCGACTTTCGGCTTGAGTTTCACCTCTTCTAGTAATTCTCGAAAATGAAGCACTCTTTCTTCTGGGGCAGCAATGACTAATACATGTTTTTTTCCATCTTTCTCACCAACGACGACCGCATCAAAGACCGGCTCTTCAAATGGAAGGTGAATGGTCGTACCAATTTGCATAAACAAATAGCTTTTCAATTCATCATCTGCTATATCTTCCTTCAACCGCTCTTCCTTCATCGCAATATAGTGATCGGGAACGATAAACCGAGCTTCTCGCCGCTTAATTCCCCATTCGTCTACACAGTTTTTCATAATTTCTAACAACGCTTCATAATCAATAATTTCCCCGCTCCGAATCACACCTGCAGGTAAAGCTCGCTCTTCGACAGATTGAACAATAGGCGGAACGGTTTGCCTTAATTCTACAAACCGAATGGCATAGTCTGTAAACACAAGATTGACTGTTCTATCTTTTTTAGAAAAAAAACGGATGGCCATGCCAAACTCCCCTTTTTACACATTCATTAAAATCATTTACATCCATTGAAAATACCAAGAGAGAAGACGATCTCCTTGAAAATAAACAATGAATGCCGCTAACGCAATAAACGGACCGAACGGCATCGGCTTTCCTCTTTTGACAACACCGAACATCATTAAAATGAGCCCAATCGTTGCGCCTAATAGACAAGCCAAGAAAAAGGTGAGCAATACACTTTTCGTTCCGACAACAAATCCAATAACAGCAAATAATTTAATGTCTCCTCCGCCCATTCCACCTTTGGACGCCATCGCAATTAACAAGAGAAGCACAAAACCAATTGTACCACCCGCAAGCGAATCCCACCACGGCTGTAACGGCAAAATCATCCGTCCGCCGACAAACAACAGCAAGAAAAAGAGCAGCACTTTATCCGGAATAATCATATACGCAAGGTCAGAAACAACGATAATCATCAACATCGAAATAAACAAGAGTGCCATGACAAACTCCATCGTCATCCCGAAAAATAGATATGCATATAAAAATAACAGCGCCGTCAGCAGCTCTGTTAAAGGATACAGGGGAGAAATGCATGCTCGACAAGCACGACATTTCCCCCCTTGTATCATATAGGATAGTACTGGTACTAACTCTTTCGCTTGCAGCTGATGACCACACGACGGACAAGCACTGCGCGGTCGCACAATCGACTGCCCCTCAGGAACTCTCAAACCCACCACATTAAAGAACGAGCCGAAAAGGAGACCATAGAGGAAGATTAGTAGATTCATAATAATCTATTTGCCTTACTTTGTAATTACTTCGTTTGCTGGTTCTTTTACGTTGTCTCTTTTCAATAACTGCTGATCTGCAACCCAAATTCCTCGTGTTCCATTCGTTAGTTTCACTTCGTACTTAAACGTCTTGC
Source organism: Bacillus sp. FJAT-42315 (assembly GCF_002797375.1). Classification (GTDB taxonomy): domain Bacteria; phylum Bacillota; class Bacilli; order Bacillales; family Domibacillaceae; genus Bacillus_CE. The sequence goes on along the minus strand of NZ_KZ454941.1, from coordinate 1,359,830 downwards.
CACTCTTTGTAATTTCCACAAAAGAACCATCGTCGTTACCAGCAGTTCCTTCTGTATATCCACCTTCCGTTTTGTCAGGATCTTCTATTTTATCAATTAGACCCTTGTCAATCATATCTTTTAATGACAATGTAACTGCTGATGAATAATTGAGATCTGCATTCCCCGCCACATAAGTTTTCGCTGAGCTAACCATTTGCTGAGCGTTCGCTACGTGCGCATCCTTTTTCGAGTTGTCAATTAATCCACCAATCGATGGAATCGCAATAGCTGCGATAATCCCTAAAATAACAACAACCGCTAAAAGCTCAATTAGCGTTAATCCTTGTTCGTTTTTCATCCTTTGCTTCATTGCTTGGATCATTTGTATTCCTCCTATATATATGTATTAAAAAAATCTCGTAAACAATGGTAATATTAAAAATAGTAAATTTCAACTATATTTTCGCAAAAAATACAATACTTTAACACTATTGTTGAACCGTGTTAAAAATTTCAAACATAGGAACAAGGATGGAAGTCACAATCGTACCAACAATGGCTGCTAGCAGGACGATCATGATCGGTTCAATCAATGATTTTAAACGATCGGTGGCAGCTTCTACGTCATTTTCATAGAAATCCGCTACTTTTCCAAGCATCGTATCAAGCGAGCCCGTTTCCTCCCCGATTGAGATCATATGGTGAATCATCGGCGGAAATGCCCAATGTTTTCTCATCGGCTCCGTTAATGATCCGCCGCGCTCCAGTGAATCTTTAGACTGACGAATCACCCCTGCGACCACTTCATTTTCAACGATATCACTGACGATATCCATCGCTTGCAAAATCGGCACAGAATTCGAAAACAACGAGCTTAACGTTCTCGTCATTCGTGCGAGCACCGCTTTTTGCATAAGTGAGCCGAATATCGGCATTTTCAATACACAATAATCGATATAAAATTTCGTTTCTTCCCTTTGGCGCAAAGCCCAAATGGCAAGAGTAAACAATAGCAAGAGACCGATAATCACGTACCAGTAACTTTGCATCCATTCACTCGCTCCAATGACAAGCTGAGTGATCATCGGCAACTCGCCGCCAAAGTCCGCAAACATATCGACAAAGGTAGGTACGACAGAAACAAGGAGAAAAATAACGACACAAACAGCAATGATCCCAACGACGATCGGATAAGCTAGAGCAGAAACGACCTTTTGCCTCGTTCGATATTGACGCTCATAATGCTCGGCCATATCATCTAACGTTTCGTCTAAACTACCGGTTGCTTCACCCGCACGAAGCATATTAATAAACAGCGGCTCAAAAATCTTCTTCTGATGGGCCGCCGCTTCTGAAAGCGGGCGCCCCTCGCGAAGCTCGGCCTCTATATGAACGAGCGCTTTTTTCAACGCCTTGCTTGTCGTCTGTTCAGCGAGAATCATAGTCGCTTCCACAACGGTCACCCCCGCTTGTAACAACGTCGCAAACTGACGTAAGAAAATGACCATATGCTCAAGCTTCACTTGGCGCCCAATCGTAATATCCTTCGTGAGAATCGTCTCTGCTTGCGGTTGAATATCAGTGACGCGAATGCCGCTTTTTTGTAGCTTTAACAGTGCTTCTTTTTTCGTTTCCGCTACCACCGTACCGGCTTTCTTCCCTTTGCGATCTCTACCTGTATATTTAAACCTAGCCATATTACTGCTCCTTTTCGTTCATATAAGGAAGAAGAATTTCTTTAGAAAGAACGCCTTTTTCATATAGCTCCTTCATGTGATCGGTCATCAATTGCATCCCCTGTGCTCGTGAGGTTTGCATCACATTCACAATTTGATGTACTTTTTCCGAACGAATTAAATTAGCTACTGCCGGATTATTAATTAACACTTCAATCGCTGCCCGCCGACCGTTCTTTTCGATCGTTGGGAACAACCGTTGGGAAATGACAGCTGCTAATACAGTTGCTAGTTGAATTCTAATTTGTGGTTGCTGCTCCGCTGGAAACACATCAATAATGCGCTCAATCGTCGCAGGTGCACTAGATGTATGCAGCGTTGCAAATACTAAATGACCCGTCTCTGCTGCTGTGATGGCCGTATGAATCGTTTCTAGATCCCTCATTTCACCAACAAGAATGACATCCGGATCTTGACGAAGCGAGGCTCGTAGCCCTTTCGCAAAGCTTTTCGTATCATGCCCGACTTCCCGCTGATCAATTAAACACTTTCCATGTCGATGCAAATACTCTATCGGGTCTTCGAGCGTAATAATATGCTTGCTCGTTTCTTTATTTAAATAATCGATCATGCTAGCAAGCGTCGTCGATTTCCCACTCCCCGTCGGTCCCGTCACCAGTACTAAACCTTGAGGCTTCTTAGCGATACTTTTCAGTGATGCCGGCAGCTTTAAATCATCCATTGTCGGAATGTAGGTGGGAATGACTCGAATGGCGAGCGACACACAGTTGCGCTGATAAAAAGCATTCACCCGAAAGCGCGACACTTTCGGAATCCCATAAGAAAAATCTAACTCGCCTTGGTCTTCAAACTTTCCCCATAAATGCTTCGGAATAATTGCTTTCGCCATGCTTTCTGTGTCTTCTAAGGCGAGAGCTTCTTTTCCATAGCGCTTTAAATCCCCGTGAATTCGAAATACAGGCGGCGACCCCACGGTCAAATGAATGTCAGACGCTTGTAATTCAAAAGCAGAACGTAATAAAAACTCGATTTTCTCTTTCATCATCACGACTCCATTAACGCCACACGAAGTACTTCTTCTGTCGTTGTCACACCTTGCTTCACTTTCAACAAGCCATCATCCAATAGAAAAATCGTTTTATCCTTCCGTGCGGTCTCTTTCAATTTTGAAATAGCATCTTCATTCAATATTTGTCTCTTCATTTCTTCGGTTACAGCTAAAATTTCGTGAATCGCCACGCGCCCTTTATACCCGGTCATATTGCATGAAGCACAACCGCGACCACGAACAACTCGATCAATTTTCAGTCCACGTTTGCTAAAAATGGTCAACTCTCGCTTCGTTGGTTCCTCTTCTTGCGCGCAATCACGACACACCTTTCGAATGAGACGCTGAGCGACAATTCCCTTCACAGACGAAGCGACTAAAAAGGGCTCTACTCCCATATCTATTAATCTAATAATACTGCTAATCGAATCATTCGTATGAAGCGTGCTCAATACTAAGTGTCCAGTTAAAGATCCCCGAATCGCGATCTCTGCCGTTTCTTTATCACGAATTTCCCCTACCATAATGATATTAGGGTCCTGACGCAAAATGGAACGCAAACCAGCCGCAAATGTTAATCCAACGTTTGGGTTCACTTGAATTTGATTGATACCTTCTAGCTGGTATTCCACTGGGTCTTCAACGGTAATCACATTGACCTCTTCTGTATTTAGCTTATTCAGAGCGGCATACAATGTGGACGACTTACCCGAACCGGTTGGACCGGTAATGAGGACGATTCCATTCGGCTGTTCAATCATTTCCTCAAAGCGTTTTAAATGGACTTTGTTAAATCCTAATTGATGCAAATCATTTAACGAGCTGCTTAAATCTAGAATCCGCATTACCACTTTTTCGCCATAAATCGTTGGCAGTGTTGACACACGCATATCAATGGGACGAAATTCGATATTCGTTTTAATACGTCCATCTTGAGGAATACGATGCTCGGTAATATCCAATTTGGCCAAAATTTTAATACGGGCAATTAACATACTTTGCATATGTTTAGGCAGTTGCCGCTCAATTCGTAGCCTTCCATCTATTCGGAACCGGATCGTGACCTTCGTATCTTGAGGGTCAATGTGAATATCACTCGCT
>NZ_KZ454941.1:1256502-1355992 GCF_002797375.1 Bacillus sp. FJAT-42315 | reverse complement strand
TGCCGTTTCTTTATCACGAATTTCCCCTACCATAATGATATTAGGGTCCTGACGCAAAATGGAACGCAAACCAGCCGCAAATGTTAATCCAACGTTTGGGTTCACTTGAATTTGATTGATACCTTCTAGCTGGTATTCCACTGGGTCTTCAACGGTAATCACATTGACCTCTTCTGTATTTAGCTTATTCAGAGCGGCATACAATGTGGACGACTTACCCGAACCGGTTGGACCGGTAATGAGGACGATTCCATTCGGCTGTTCAATCATTTCCTCAAAGCGTTTTAAATGGACTTTGTTAAATCCTAATTGATGCAAATCATTTAACGAGCTGCTTAAATCTAGAATCCGCATTACCACTTTTTCGCCATAAATCGTTGGCAGTGTTGACACACGCATATCAATGGGACGAAATTCGATATTCGTTTTAATACGTCCATCTTGAGGAATACGATGCTCGGTAATATCCAATTTGGCCAAAATTTTAATACGGGCAATTAACATACTTTGCATATGTTTAGGCAGTTGCCGCTCAATTCGTAGCCTTCCATCTATTCGGAACCGGATCGTGACCTTCGTATCTTGAGGGTCAATGTGAATATCACTCGCTTTTTCGGCAATCGCATTGGACAATAGCTGATTGACGAGACGAACAACTGGCGAGTCCTCATCCAGCTCTTCCTCACTTACTTTGTTCGTCTCTACTTCCGGCTGTAATAGTTCTTCAAACGATTCGTCCATATCATAATATTTATTAATCGTTCGAATAATATCGTCCTTTGTAGCAATCGCCGTTTCAATTTGAAAGCCAGTAGATAGCCGTAAATCTTCAATCGTGTAATAGTCCATTGGGTCTGCCATAGCGACAAATAAACGGCTGTCTTCTTTTTTCAATGGAATAATTAAATTTCTTTTTGCTACTTCTTTCGGAATTAACGATAGCAATTTCAGATCAATTGGATAGCGATACAGACTGACATGCGGAATACCTAATTGAAACTCTAGCACTTCAATTAATTGTAGCTCGGTAATGTATCCTTTTTGCAACAGAGCATCTCCTAGCTTTTGCCCTTCTGCTTTTTCCGTTAAGGCGCTTTGTAATTGCTCTGCCGTAATCAGTTTCGAATCAACTAATAAATCCCCTAGACGTTTTCTATGTTTACGCATGCTCATCACCTTTATTTAAGATTGGCATTTCCTGTATTGGTGGTCGCTTCTGTCTGCCCTTTTGGGGGTTGCGACGGCTTTTTATTTTCATTCACTTTATTCGGATCAGCCTTTTGATCTTTTCCACCATTTGGTTGAGCAGGCTTTTCGCTCGGCTTTGGCGCTGGTGGATTTAACGAGCTATGTTGTTCAATCCGATGAGTGGGCGGATAGAAATCCTCGGCTACTTTCTCTTCTTTTCGTTTCTTCAAAGCATCCGACGTTTCTCGGCACACCTCGATCGCCACACCTTTTGTTCCCGGTTCTTTCACAACCATCTTTCCATACGGTAATTGTGGAGTGAACTGCAAAATAGTCTTCGGTTGAAACATTTGTTTATTCTTTAACACAGCTTGATACGTATAAGTAAAAGGTACGCCTTTCAGTGCCCCATATAGCTTTCCATTCACTGCTTTCCACTCAATCGTATAATCTAGCAAATTACCATTCATAAAAATGAAATCTTGATCCTTCACTTCACTTACCTTCGCTTCATAGCCTAACTCTAAATAAGGTGGCAATTCAGCACTTTGATTTTTCTCGAAAATAAGGAAATTCGTTTCTAACACGATTTTGTATAATAGGGAAGCTAATTGATTTTTATCTTTCTCGCTTAACCCTGTACTTCCCGTTTCTCGCATCCATTCGTTAAAGGAAAACGCTCGATTGGATCGGATCGTCATTTGAGCATTTTGCTGAATAAAAGCTTGTAGCTCTTTACTCATCGCACTGTTTGTCATGATCGCTTCCGATACAATGGCTTGTTTGCTCGGTTCGCTTAAATAACGAGTCAAATCAATCACTGATTCTCCTGGCTGTAAAGTAGCCGCAGTTGCCTGAAGTTCTTGATCCAATCCATTAAAATCAAAGCTTTTTTCTTCAATAATTGGAAATTCACGCAAGACATCTTCTTTCACCTGTTCTTCTACTACGTCGGCGACTAATAAACCTGTCTCACCAGGAACAGCATTGTTGATCGATTCTTCCACAGAAAAATGAATCAGTGAAAGATCTAACGGTACGGATTTCTCCACATATTGTAGAGTAATCGTTTTGCTTTGCTGCCACTTTTCAATTTCATTATTGACAAGCTTCACAGAATCCCCTGCTGTTTGACCACCTAACTGTATTGGTCCAACGGTCGTCCCTTCTTCCAAAGCTGAGGAAGGATTAAATATCTTCTCATACGCATTAACGCCATAATATGAAAAACCAATTAAGTAGGCGGTGATTAAGCTGAAACTGATCGATGTTTTTAACATACTTGTTATTTTCATATTAGGAATCCCTATCTTCCCTTCTGCTTGGTGTCTTCACTGATAAGTGGTAGCTCCTCAAATAAATCCTCTAAATAATAATCATCCTCTGTTGATTTAACAGAGACATTAGGACGAACGGCCTCCTCCTCATCAACAACTAAATCACCCAGCGCTTGCACTTCTATTTCTCCCTCAGATGTCTCCCATAACGATTCGATCACATCGAGCTCTTCCTCTTCAGAAACAAGTGAGGCAGAGGATGCGCTTTCTGCGATGGCCTGTTCCTCATCTATTTGCTTTTCCGCCCGTAATGGAGTGATCGAAGCTTCCTCAATTTCGTCTACAGGCTGCCCAGCGGAAATAAACGCCTTAGTAGCATCAACCTTCACTAGATCAGCTACTGGTAGAAACCGCTCCTGTCGATAAATGTAGCCATGGAAGAGAACCGTAACAAAAGCGACGCACCCGAAAGCTAAAAGGCCGCTTTGCCATAGCGGAATGAAAGGTTGAGAAACAAGTAAAGCCCCCGCACTGATCAATGCTAGAAAAACGAATATCACTTTTCCTTTCCAATTCAGCTTCAATGGTAGCCATGGTAATAATGGAATAATTAGTATAAAAGCAATAATTAACAGCACGATTTCAATCATTTAAACGCCTCTCAAGTAGGTAATTTTTTGTTTATTCTTAATAAATTATAGTCCTTTAGGATCAAATACTATATAAGATATTGTATAATAAATGCAAGTAATTTGAAAGAAGGGAAAGATGAAACCTGTTGAAACATGTCAGATCGTGTGAAAAAGGCGTCACTTTGTTAGAGTTACTTTTGTCTCTAACGATACTTAGTATTGTCCTCTTGTCGGTGACACAGTTCTTTTATCAATCAGCGACGTTTAATCACTCGAACCAAAACAAGACGGTCGCATTAAACGTAGCTAGAAATGCCTTAATGTATATGGAAAAGCAAAATTTTATCGAGATGCGCCATTCGTTTGGAGATGTGATTGATAATAAAACAGAGGCGGATCAGCACTACTTTGAATTAATGATCTGTAATAATCAGTACGAATTAATAAACGGTAACGATGATTCAGAAGCTCCCCCCTCTTGTTCAAACATTATAGTAAACAATGAACCATACACTGTTTTCGTTTTTTCCGAACCAGTTGCGGAAGAAGGAAAGAAGAAGCATTATATTCCGATTAAAATCGAGGTGGAATGGGATAAAGATGGAAAGAAACAAACAACTGCATTGGATGGAACGATTAAAAGCGAGGATTTGCGATAATCGCGGAGTAACATTAGTCGAGCTGCTCGTCACATTGGTAATCCTTAGCATTCTTGTCCCTGTTGTGACCGGTGTGATGGTCGCAGGACAGAAAACTTTTATGAAACAAAGTAATGAAGTGCATTTTCGTGAAGATGCGGACTATGTCACTACCATGATCATGAATGAATTTTTCTCAACACCATTCGACTATGTGTCTACGTGTGACAACAAAAACACCTGTATCGAAATAGAAGATTCCAAACAGATCGGTCTATCAAAATATGAAAATAACTATAAAATTGAACAAACAGATAAAGCTGATTCATCGCCTCCAACCGAGATTAAAGTAATAACGGCGAACGACAAAGCGCAATTTGATATTGGTGGTGCCATCATGGAAACAGAATCTGACTTTGCTGGTTCGACCGTCCGCGTCGATTGCAGTAAAAACGAAGGGGAGAAATGTGTATCTGGAACGATTTCACTGAACTTACAGCTAACAAATCCCAACACAAAACAAACATTACGATTAGAAAGTAGGTTTGGTTTTTAAATGAATGTTCTCAAAAGCCAAAAAGGCAACACGCTTATTCTCGTGCTTCTAATGACGGTTATTTTCACTACAATTGGACTGGCGATTATTTCCTTTAGTATTGGAGGAACGAAAAGAACGAGCGTTAGAGAAGAGGAGATTAATAAAACATATGAAGCAATCAAAGTCATCGACCAAATCACCGCTGAATTGTCATTAAAGCTACAAAGTGATGACAATCAAATCTATATTCCTACTAATAACGAGAAGTTCAACACGTTGACTCCAGCGAATGTGTCACAGCGTCTTGAACAAATGATGACAGACTTGAAAACCGTTTATAAAAAACCAGAAAACGGTGTTGAAGAGATTACATTCACAGACATTACCGATGATTACAGCGTCGAAAGGGGCAACACATTAACGAGAGTGTATAGCCTGTCGGTAACGACAAAAACTCGTGAAGGCAATGGAAACATGACAAGAACGGCAAATAAAAGACTCATTTTCTCCCCTATCCCTAGCTTTTTGAAATATGCACTTGGATCGGAGAAGGGTGAATTATCATTAAATGGCTCCCCTCATATCGAAGGAAATATCTTCGCTAATCAATTAACGATTTCTGAGCAAGCCGAATTTTTGTTGTCCAAAGATCGCCAAGAACAAACAGCTACTCCTCTCCCGTCTATTTATGGGGATTTATATGCAGGGACCTATATGAATACTCAGTATGAAAGTGATGATTTTAATCTTGAAGAGATGCTAGCTGTCTTACAACCAGACCATTTCTATAAAGGGAAAGTACCCGATTTAAAACACGACAGTCAGTATCAGGAAATTCACTTTGATGATGCATTTAACGAGGAAAGAACTAGAGCTTTACATAAAGTGAATTTCTCGGAAAGCAGCAAAATCCAGATCATCGATAACCTCGCTACCAACATCGCTGGTGTTCCTCCTATTTTAGAGAATCAACTAACGATCAATAAAGAAACGGGAGAGAAAATACGCCCAGAATGGTTCGAATTAACAGACCCGTCTTTCGATCGCTTAGAACTTGAAGGAAACCTCAGACTCCTCCATTCAACGAAAGGTTTAGCATTAGGTGATGTATTTATCAATGGCGATTTAACGATCATAACTGATGGTGATCTTACATTAGACAATGTCTATACGACCGGAACGCTAAGAATCGTGAACAACGGTCACTTAACGATAAATGGCGAAGTTGTAGCCGGAAAATTGAGCATCGACAATCAACAGCAAATGCTCGTAAAAGGCGATATATATACGAGCGACGATTTCATTATTAAAGAAAATAGCGGCAGTATCGAATTTGAAAAAAAAGCGCAAGCAAGCGGTGAAATCTACGTCGACAATCAAAAGGAAGGCACTTTAGCTATGAACGACGGCCTTCTTACAGAAGATAAGTTAACTGTAATCAATAAAGGTAAGACAACAGTTACAGGCAATATCCTTTCAGCAAAAAACTTAACGATAACTAATGATGGGTCTTTAACTATAACTAATAATGAGTCTTTAACTTTACCAAATTATCTCTTCTCTTATGAAGCAATCAAGCTCGACCTATCTTCCACAACGAGGATCACAGGAGATATATTTTCAACTGCCTCAACGCAGCTGTTGATTAAAAACAATGCTCAGAAGGAAATCGTCTTTGAAGGGAATCTGTTTGCTGGTGCGGCTCCTGCTTATCCTGACGCTGTTAATGAAAAAATAATGTTAACGATTCAAGGAGATGCCCAAGGAGAAGAAAGCGCGGAAAATGATGTCTTTACAGCCAATGGCGTCATTTATTCATCGGATCGATCTCAAATTTCAAATTTAAAGATTGAAGGTAAACAAGACGGTCAGTTAGTCCTTTTATCAAAAGGAAAGCTATTAATTACTCGTATTAACGAATTTAGTAACTTCGATCCCTCTAAAGAGGATGATGATATTTATTTGCCCGCTGAAACAGGGGTGTCTCACCCATTAAAACTAAAAGGCTTCTTTTATACGGATGATACGGCAGAATTATACGGTGTAGGCTCCCTCTTCTATATTGAAGGCGGCTTATTTTCAAAAAATGAGTTAACGATCAATGCTCTTCGCGGTGAAGTGACAGATATTCATCATGCGATGTCGAAGTCTGTCCAACAGCAAGAAGATTATTACTCACGCTTTATCGTTGATTATAACGATGAAATCTTGCTACAAAATTTTGACGCCTTACCGAAAGTCAAATACTTATCGATTTATAGTGCAGAATTAACCGTAGAATAGGCACGACAAAACCCCCGAAGAGTCACTTCGAGGGTTTTTGTCTAGAAAAATAAGTCATTTAATTACCATTTGGAGTCTAAGTCCCCATCAACAGATGGATGATTACCTACTTCAAATACAGCGGTATCTTGTAAAGTTTCAACAAATGTTCCATCCTGCTTACGTCGTTCAGCTGTTGCAGTGAGCGTTGCATAGCCCACTCCAACGGGTTGGATCCACCAAGAGCCGTCCTCTTTCTGTATGACTTTAATGACCTTCTCATTCGTTGAACTCACCGATGTAATACTTTTATTTGTGGCATTTGAAGGCAAGTAATCGATTAAAGTTTCAACCGCGATCCAGTCGGTCTGTGCATCATCATTATACGTCCACTTCGGTTGTTTAAATTGAATGTCCGTTAACTCTATAAACTTACTTTTTATTTTCACAGGGACTTCAACACTTACCTTTGGATTAGATACGGAAGTGATCACTAGTTTCGTTTCGCCAGGTTTGATCCCATTAATTCGTCCACCCATCTGATCGCCATTTGGAATCACTTCTGCTAAATTTGTGTTGTTAATGATTGCCGTCCATTCTTGATTACCTACATGTTCAGGTAACATTTTGACTGTAAACCCTGCAAATTCATCCTCGTATACTTCTATTACTGAAGGGTTTACTTCAATTCCTTCCACTAATTTAACAATTTCGACTGTCTTTGTCACCGGATTATGATCGATAGTGAACCCACCGCTCGTACGAACCTCCATCACGACTTGGCCGATATATTCGTCTGGAATTTGGATCGCTTGCTTCGGATCAAACACGGTCCAATCGGTCGATTGACTGTTATTTACGAGACGATATTCATAGATTACATCTTTACCTGCGACAAGATCAGACACTTTAAAGGAGACTGGCCCAGGTGTTTTCGCTCCGTCAGCTAATCGCTTCCCTGTTGGATTCTCTATCACTTCAAAATTAGTTTTCATATTTAGTAACGCTTTAGTGTCGTCATGATAAAGAATGCGGATCTTTTCCCCTTGATTAACAAACTCCATCCCTTTCACTGGCTTGTTGAGCAAACCATATTCATTAGGAAAGTCTGTTTCAGCTAGTAATTCGTTTGTCTGTTCGCTATATTTTTGAATTTTCCCTGTGTAATCCCCTACATATTTGATGTCTTTCCTGAAGTCAAACTCATCCAAAAATACTCTCATATTAATCAATTTCGGGGAGACTGATAAGGTTTGTGATCGCTCTTTAAATCGCGAATCATAATAATCAATCGTCGCTCGCGGCATCGTCACATATCCCATCGCATAATCCGCCTGCAGTTTCACTTGAACGATTACATCTTTTGGCGTAAATGAACTGCCTTTGTAAGTGAAATCCTCATTTAAGGTGATCTCCAGTACTCGTTTTCCATTCTTCGTGATTTCCTTAGAGGTCGCTCCACGCGGACTCATAGGGCTTCCTACAACACTCACACCATCTGGTAAAGGCTGGTACATGATCATTTTGCTTATTGTACCTGTCACTTGTTGATTCGTTTGGTTGGTTGGTGTCAATGTATACTTTATCGAGAACTGGTTGCTTTCCCCATTGACCATTCCGTCCTTCCATAAATCATCGGCAGAATAGTGTTTATTGCCTGCAATCTCTACCTTGTTTTCAAAAACAGGTGCGGTTTCGTCTTTAATTTCGATTTGGATCGGATCATGTAAAATAGAATGCGCTTTACCATTCAAATCTTTATACTTTAAATGAATTTGATCAAACGTATAGATTCCTTTTTCCGAAAATGTTAACGGAAGAGAAGCTTGAATGAGTTGCGGAATCGGCTGTTTATTAGCAGGATAGGTCGCATTAAATTTAATATGAGCCACGTTATCTGCATCGACATAAGCATCGGCTCCTGTATCGACCTTCACCTTGCCGCCAAACTGATTTAAATCAATAGTCACTTCCCCATCTATTGCCGGAGAGTCAAAGCGCTGAGAAATATCGGTAAACACATTCGTTAAATTACCTGGCTTTGCTTCAATCGCATATCCACCTGTTTTTTTAGACATTTCATCAAGGAGCTCGTAATTGACTTCCCCTTCTTGCGAAAAAGCAATCGTGTACATCGTCACGCCTGATCGTCCGACTTGATCCGCTGTATTTCTTGCTTCGCGATGAATAATGCTCTCGACATCTTTATAAGAGGCTCCACGATTTCCAATACTCGCTTGTCCATTCGTATATAATACATGTCTTTTTCCGTTGTAATCTAAAACGGTCGGCTCTCCATCTGTTAAAAAGATGATATACTTTTTACTATCACGCATGGCGGATAATTGACTGATCGCATATTGCAATGATTGACTATAGTTGGTCCCGCCATCACTGGAATCAAAATAGCGCCCCCACCAATCTTTTCTCACTAAAGAATCGACTACATTTTCAATATTTGCTAAATCTTCAGTCGGATATACGCCATAATTCCCTTTATAACTAACGTCGCTATCAAACGGAACAAAATAATAGCGATCGTCACTCTGGGCACTTTCCTTAAAGAATTTCACAGCTTGCTGGGCTGCCTTCTGTGCCCATACCGACCTTCTTTCATTGTTCCATTGTGCTTTCATTGATCCAGAAGTATCATGAACAAATACGACATCAATCGGCTTTCTCTGTTCATCCTTCACCATTCCAGTCGGCTTAATTTCAACGTCCAAACGCCCTTTTGCCAACTGATTAACCGGCTTCACATATTCAGGTGCGGATGGCTGAACCGAAAATTCGACTCCAACGTCCGATGTAGCGCCGTTAACGACTTTCACTGTTACTTTAGGATGCGTCAGAATCGTTCCATTGTATTGTAATTCAATATTATTAAAAGTGTACGTTCCCGCTTTTTTGAAGATTAATGGTAAGGAATCGATTTGATTGTTTAATAGATTACTAGCATTAAATTGGAAGTTGAACGAATATTCCCTGCTGGAATTCCCTTCCCATGCCACATTACTTCCAGCCGCTGTTCCATCTTCCATCGTCACTTCATCTAGATGGACCTTTACTGTACCAGCGCCTGAAACAGCCATCGTTTCCTTAGCAATATCTTCATAAACCGTTGGAGCATCGGCTGCGTTTGGACTGTATACTTGCCCTCCCGTTTGAGTAGAAAGCTCTTCTAAAAACCGATAGTGAGAGGAATTATTGCTACTATTATTTAAAGCAATACTATGCAAGACAATATTTTCTTGTTTGAATTGACGAGCAATGGCAAGAGCCGCTTCTTGATTACTATTCCCCTTCGCATTCCCGTCAGAAAGAAAGATCACGTACTTTCGATTGGCCTTTCCGTTCTGCAAGTAAGCAAGTGCTTCATTTAAAGCCGGCGCATAGTTATTGTCTCCTGAGCTGTAATCTTCAATATCACTTACCGCCGCTCTAATCTTTGCTAACCCTTCCGTCGGTTTCACCTTGCCTTTATTACTCACATCCGTATCAAAAGGGACAAAATAAAAGCGATCTTGTGAGTCGCTATTTTTCTCAAAATAGTCGATCGCCTTTAATAGCGATTGTTTCGCCACGACACTTTTGATTTGTTTATCTACTTTCTGGTTCATCCACTTAGATGTCTCATGTACAAACACGACATCTGCGGACCCCTTATGAGAAGGTGGGGAAATTTCCATGTTAAGAGAAGCTTTTGCTACACCTGATGGGGATAGCTGCACTTCATGAGCTGACGGCGTCACACTAAAGCTTATATGAGGATTTGTTGCTGCATTTGATCGGAGCGAATATGGTGTATAAAAAATAGTGGATAACACTAACAGCATAACGATGAAATATTTGAACATTACTGAATTTTTGACCATCTATTTTCCCTCCTTAAGTATCATTTTTCTCTCGCTGCTCCTTTAATTATACCAACACTCGATTGTGATTAGTAGTCATTTTTTCCTATTTTTAAGCATTAAAAATAAGAGAGGATACACATTTGTTCCTCTCTCTATTGAAGACTAAAACAGCTTTTTCACCTCAGAAATAAAATAAAGCGAACCCGTTACGACAAAAATACGCTCCTTTTGTCTACTATGTTGAAATTCCTTGATACATTCCTCCCAATCCGCTCTCCAAACCGTTTGCTCATTTAGCAATGGTTCAAATTCTTCGTAGCCAGCCGCTCTCGGAAAATCGAACGTAGTAAAAATAACCGTGTCAGCCACTTCCGTAAGCGAGGAAATCATTTCATCTAGTTTTTTATCCTTTAATCCAGCGAACAATGCTGTGATTTGGCTATCTGGATAACGTGCCTGTAATGAATCAGATAATGCTTTCATGCCTTCTGGATTATGAGCGCCATCAAGCAGAATCACTGGCTGATGGCACACTTGCTCCATTCGACCTGGCCAACAAGCCGCTTCAAGTCCCTCGCGGATATGTGATTCTTCGATGAAAAAGGAGGAGAAGTTTTTTAAATAAAGCGTCGCCATCACAGCAAGTGCCGCATTGTCGGTTTGGTGCAATCCATTTAAACCAGTGTGTAGAGACTCCATATTCGCCAATTCAGAGTGAAAATGAAAGGCTTCACCTGTCGAAAGTGACTGCTGCCACTCGCCTTGAAACTGCTCTCCCAGTTGATAAACGGTTGATTTCTGATCGGCTGCTCGCTTAGAAATTACTGCTTTCGCTTCCTCTTGTTTCACACCACTAATGATCGGAACACCACTTTTAATGATTCCTGCTTTTTCAAAGGCAATCTCTTCTAGCGTATTACCTAAAAATTGCATATGATCCATACCGATCGTTGTAATGATAGAAAGAAGTGGCTGAATGACATTTGTTGAATCCAGTCGTCCGCCTAGCCCTACTTCAAATAGGACGATATCGACAGGATGAACATCGGCAAAATAATAGAAAGCCATCGCCGTAATCACTTCAAATTCACTCGGTCCACCAAGCTCTGTCTGCTCAAGTTCCTCGGCTAGCGGCTTGATTACATTGACGAGCTGAGTCAATTCGTCATCGGTAATCGGGATTCCATTAACGCTAATTCGCTCATTGAATTGTTCAATGTAAGGAGAGGTGAACGTACCGATTTCATAACCAGCTGCTTGCAAAATCGAACGCATGTAAGTAACCGTCGATCCCTTGCCATTCGTTCCGCCAATATGTATCGTTTTCAGTCGTCGTTCTGGATGATTCATCCTTTCCATTAACCATTCCATTCGTAACAACCCTGGCTTAATGCCCATTTGTAGACGACTGTGAATCCAATTTAATGCTTCTTGGTGAGTGTGTATCATTTGAACGTCCTCCATCTATATGAAAAGACGAATCTGTACACGATATACAGATTCGTCCTAGAGCCACCGCTCTTATTGCTTTAATTCATTCATGCGTGCTTCTACTGCCGCACGTTTTTCTAAGTAGTCTTGTTCTTTCGCACGTTCTTCATCGACTACTTTTTGTGGTGCTTTGCTTATGAAGCGCTCGTTGCCTAATTTTTTCTGAACGCGTTCCACTTCGCTATTCCATTTATCCCACTCTTTTTGTAGACGAGCAATTTCTTCCTCGATGTTGATTAACCCCTCAAGTGGTAAAATTAATTCCGCACCCGTAACAACAGCGGTCATCGCTTTATCAGGAGCAACCGCATCGACAGAAATTGTCAGTTCTTCTGGGTTACAGAAGCGTTCGACATATGCACGGTTATATTCAAGTACAGAAAGAACAGCTTCATCTTTCGCTTTGATCGTTAACTTAATTTGCTTGCTCATTGGCGTATTCACTTCGGCACGGATGTTACGAACAGCGCGAATAATATCCACTAATAGCTTCATATCACTCGCCGCTTTTTCATCCGATAATTCCGGGCGCACTTCTGGCCATTTTGCTGTGACGATCGTTTCACCATCATGCGGAAGGTTTTGCCAAATTTCTTCTGTAATAAACGGCATAAATGGATGTAAAAGACGCATCGTATTATCAAGCACATAAGCAAGAATTGAACGAGTCGTTTTCTTCGCTGCTTCATCTTCTCCGTACAATGGCAGCTTCGCCATTTCGATATACCAATCACAGAAATCATCCCAAATGAAGTTGTATAGCACGCGACCAACTTCACCGAACTCATAACGATCAGCAAGCTTTGTCACCGTTTCAATTGTTTCATTTAGTCTTGTTAAAATCCATTTATCTGCAACGGACATTTCACCGCTTAAATCGATTTCTTCATATTTTAATCCGTCCATATTCATTAAAGCGAAACGAGACGCATTCCAAATTTTATTGGCAAAGTTCCAAATCGATTCTACTTTTTCCACTGAGAAACGAAGGTCTTGACCTGGTGAACTTCCTGTCGATAAGAAATAACGTAGGGAATCTGCTCCGTACTTATCGATCACTTCCATCGGATCGACACCGTTTCCTAATGATTTACTCATTTTACGACCTTCTGCATCGCGAACAAGTCCATGAATTAATACATCTTTAAATGGACGCTCACCTGTAAACTCTAATCCTTGGAAGATCATACGAGATACCCAGAAGAAGATGATATCATAGCCAGTGACTAATGCACCTGTTGGATAGTAACGTTTAAAGTCTGTTGCCTCTTCATTTGGCCAGCCCATTGTAGAAAATGGCCATAAAGCCGAGCTGAACCACGTATCAAGTACATCAGTATCTTGCTCCCAGTTTTCGATATCTGCTGGCGCTTCATGACCAACAAACACTTCGCCTGTTTCTTTATGATACCAAGCAGGAATGCGGTGACCCCACCAAAGTTGACGAGAAATACACCAATCACGAATGTTTTCCATCCAGTGTAAGTATGTTTTCTCAAAGCGATCAGGAACGAAGTGAACTTTCTCTTCCTTCTCTTGTAGAGCAATCGCTTCATCTGCTAACGGCTGCATTTTAACAAACCATTGTGTAGATAAATATGGTTCAACAACGGCGCCGCTTCGCTCAGAGTGACCAACGGAATGCATATGTTCTTCAATGTTGAACAACACCCCTTGCTCTTGTAAATCTTTCACGATTTGTTTACGGCACTCAAAGCGATCCATTCCTTTATACGTGCCAGCCAAATCATTCATCGTTCCATCTTCATTCATGACAAGCACGCGCTCTAGGTCATGACGATTACCGATTTCAAAGTCATTCGGGTCATGCGCTGGCGTAATTTTCACTGCGCCTGAACCGAATTCCATATCAACATAATCATCACCAACGATTGGAATTTCACGGCCAACGATTGGTAAAATAACTGTCTTACCGATTAAATGTTTATAACGCTCATCTTCTGGATGGACAGCAACCGCTGTATCCCCAAGCATCGTTTCTGGACGAGTTGTCGCAATTTCAATATGTCCACTGCCATCAGCAAGCGGATATTTCATATGATAGAACGCGCCTTGAACGTCTTTATAAATAACCTCAATATCAGATAAAGCTGTTTTTGTCGCTGGGTCCCAGTTAATAATGTACTCCCCGCGGTAAATTAATCCTTTATTATATAAAGAAACGAATACTTCACGAACGGCTTTTGACAAGCCTTCATCTAATGTGAAACGCTCACGGCTATAATCTAAACCTAAGCCAAGCTTAGCCCATTGCTGACGAATAAAACCGGCATAATCCTCTTTCCATTTCCACGCTTCTTCTAAAAATTTCTCACGACCAAGATCATAGCGCGACTTTCCTTCTTCACGTAGCTTTTGCTCCACTTTCGCTTGCGTTGCAATTCCCGCATGGTCCATACCTGGTAACCATAGCACATCATAGCCTTGCATCCGCTTCATGCGCGTTAAAATATCTTGTAACGTCGTATCCCAAGCATGTCCAAGGTGTAGCTTTCCTGTAACGTTTGGCGGTGGAATGACAATCGTATAAGGCTCCTTCGTTTGATCATCCTTCGCTTCAAACACCTTGCTATTCACCCACCAGTCATAGCGCCCTTGCTCGATCGACTGTGGATCATACTTTGTCGGCATTGTTAATTCATTGTTTTCCATTCGATGTTCCTCCTTTATTTACAGCCTGCTTTTTTGCCCACAAAAAAACTCCTCTCGCCAAAAGGACGAAGGAGTTGTTCGCGGTGCCACCTTTTTTCACGAATGGCTGTTGCAGGCACATTCGGCTCTCAATCCAATAACGGCTGGTAACCGACTTCTGCTACTAACGTTCACAGAAGCAGCTCGCGGGTGACATTCTGATGGGCTTATCGGAAAACCTTTCAGCCATGAGTTTTCTCTCTGCTCGACTTGCTGTTCATCATACTATTCCCGGTCTTTGCTTTTTGTTATTACTCATATCTTATCGAAAAACAGGTATTTTCGTCAATCATTATTGCCATCATTTTTCATGTTTACTCACGAAGATTTACTTTCTTTCATACATATAATAATAATAAAAAGGAAAAGTAGGTGGTAATGATGAGAAGAAGATATAATCCGTATACCCTTCCACCTTGGCTACGAAAATGCCGCGCGATCTGTTCGCAATTAGCCGTCCCCTTTTGTCTGTTTCAAGGAATCCGAACACTATTTTTCCCGACTACTTTTGATGTTATTATACTGGCCGTTTTCATTTTACTAGCTGTTGCTCTTTATCTGGAATGGATTTAGGGACTGTCTCTATTCAATAGAGTTACAGTCCCTCGTTATTTTTTGAGTTAGGTTGGATGAGAAAGTATTCAATATTTTTCAGCTGCCAATGTTGCCTTTGCAGTTTTTTCGTAAATTGACGTTCGCTATATCTTCTCGAGCGAGTAAAGTACGCAGAAACCGTTTCATACATCGCTCCCGGATAGGCTAGATAACTATGAAGCAATAGCTTCTCTTCCTTCTTTAACGGAAAATGCCCCATGTAATAAGTAAATTGTTCAATTTCGGCATCTGCTTTTTTCGGAAAGGTGGCGAGAGAATGGGCAAAGTATGGAACGAGATCATGAATCGGCGTTGCTGGTCGAGATTGCTCTAAGCTAATAAAATAGCCCATGCCTTGACGATCTAAAATAAAATGATCTAACGCCAAATTCCCATGCACTTGAACCGTTCTCACCTTTTTATGCTCCTTCGTTTCCTCCATCCATTCTTTCAGCTTTTCCTTTGCGTACACATATGCCATCGTGATGTCATGATAATATAAGGCGTACTGAAGACTAAACGGTGACATGTACGTCTCTTTCTCAGCTAAAGTGATATATTGCTCTAAGTGCTCTTCTTGCCGTTCCCACATCTGTTTCATCTGTTCATAATGTTTAAGTCTTTCTTCTGGCTCTACCTCTATTTCTTTAGAAGATAATAAATGAAGCCTAGCTGTTTCTCGCAGCATTTGCTTCTCTTTTAAAATCGTGTCGCGATCATTGCTTCCTTCGACCCATGGCATTAAATAATAAATATGATGGCCTTCAAGAATGCCGTATCGACCGTCTCGCGCTGGATAGACAGGCACAAAATGATGATAACCTGATTGATACAATCGTTGCATGCTGTGAAGAAAATACATCCCGCGCGTAGCTAGTATTCTTTTTAACGCAAAATTTCCTTTATCAGTATATATTTTTTGGATACGACCGAATGATTCCATATATTTAGGCTGTAAATCATATTGTTTCCATACATCTGAAAAGGGCTGTTCCACACGCTTCACCCGCTTTGTCAAAAAGTAAGGCTGTCCCACGATGAGACAGCCAGACTATTTATTTACTGACCTTCTCATGGCTCGGAATGTAGAGCACTTGGCCTTCGGTGATTGATTGATGAGCTTCTAACTTATTTTCTTTGACGATATCCGCTACGAGTAGCCCATAACGTTCAGCTAGCTTTTGTAATGTATCATCCTTTTGTACAAGGCACACTTTCCAAGTGACTGGTTCATCCTCTTCTTTTCTCGCAAAAAAGTCCGCTAACGACATTGTTTCCGTTTGCTTAAAGCTAAATGATTTTTTCTTTTTTGGCTCAGGCGCTGGTGTTTCCTCTTGACTCTCTAACATCTCGCTACTCTCCATTTCTTCGTTCACCACTGGACTGCTACTTTCTTCCTCTTGTTCAATCATTTCGCTATTCTCAACTTGTTGGGTCTCTTTCATTTCTTCTCTTTTTTGGATTGTTGAAATGACGGTGTTTTCTATTTCTTGATCAGCCTCATTCGGTTTTCTTTTGACCTCTACAGCAAAATCAGCTTCTTCCTGTTCATCAGTAATCGGTTCTAAATCGAGCGTAACCATGGAAAACTCTAGTTCATCCGCTACTTCTTCCTCTGCGGACTCGCTTACACCTTGTTGTTCTTCTCCAAACTCCTCTAATGCTACTGGAACGACTGGCTCTTCAGTTGCTACTTGATCACGTTCTTCTTCTAACAGTTCTGGTTCTTGCGGTCGATGCGTTTGCTGTTCACCATAAATGCCCGAGATCGATAAATCCACCGTTAGCTTTAAGTCACCTTTTTGCGGAAGTTCATAGTCAAAGGAATCAATATAAATTTCCACTTCCTCTAGCCGCTCAATCCGATTTTTAGGAATGGTAATGTCAATCGGAAACGGATGAAAAAATTCGCATTCATGCTCATTTCGTTCTAATACTTGCTGAACATATTTAACCGACTGGTTACTTTCACTATCTGTCTCCTCGGCTATAGCTGGCTGATATTCTCCAGAAAGCTCTAAACAGCCATGCAAGCGGACAAATTGATCTTGCTCTTCCATTTGTATTTGCGGATCAAGCGAAATCGAGTATAACTCCTCTACCTCCTGCCCGCGATCAAATCGAATCGTTTCTTCTAAGGAAAATCGTAAATACGACTGATCTTGAGAAGTCACGCTTATTCCTCCCTCCAATAAATGCAACTTTCAGCAAATGATTAATAAGGCTCTCTTCATTCGAATGTATGCTTTTTAAAAGAGGAATATGCTTTTTCTCGTTCGCTCAGCTCTCTCACGACAAAAAAGACTGTCTTCGAGTAAACATAGTCACTATGCTCGAAGACAGTCCTAAAAAATAGCTACTTATTATTTTTTCAGTTTACTAAATGCTTTTTCCGCAGCCGCAATTGTTTTCTCGATATCTTCATCGGAATGAGCCGTTGATAAGAACAACCCTTCAAATTGAGACGGTGGAAGGAAGATACCTTCATTAGCCATTTCTTTATAATACTCAGCAAACAGCTCTAGATCAGACGTTTTCGCTGTTTCGTAGTTAATAACATCTTCATTCGTGAAGAAAATGCCAATCATCGAGCCGGCACGATTAATCGTATAAGGAATGCCATGCTTCTCTGCCGCTTCTGACAAACCTTTTTCTAGAAGATCCGCTTTACGAATAAACTCATCATACGTTTCCGGTGTTAATTGACGAAGCGTTTCTAAACCTGCTGTCATCGCCATCGGATTTCCTGAAAGAGTTCCCGCTTGATAGATCGGACCGCTTGGAGCAATTTTCTCCATAATATCCGCGCGACCACCGAACGCACCGACTGGTAGACCTCCACCGATCACTTTTCCTAAACACGTTAAATCTGGTGTTACACCGAAAAGACCTTGACCACAGTTATAGCCTACACGGAAACCTGTCATTACTTCATCAAAAATGAGCAAAGCACCATATTGCTCTGTAATTTCACGAAGACCTTCAAGGAAGCCTGGTTGTGGAGGAACGACACCCATGTTACCAGCGACTGGTTCGACGATGACACAAGCGAGGTCATCACCGTACTGTTCAAAGGCAACTTTTACTCCTTCGATATCATTATAAGCAACGGTTACTGTATTTTGAGCAACCCCTTCTGGAACACCAGGGCTATCTGGCAAACCTAATGTAGCCACGCCTGAACCTGCTTTAATTAACAATGAGTCACCATGACCGTGATAACAGCCTTCAAACTTTAAAATTTTATTTCGGCCAGTAAATCCACGAGCTAGACGTAGCGCACTCATCGTCGCTTCCGTTCCAGAAGAAACCATGCGAATAACTTCAATCGATGGTACGCGCTCGATCACAAGCTTCGCTAATTCATTTTCAACCAATGTTGATGCACCGAAGCTTGTTCCTGTTTCAGCCGTCTTCTTTAATCCTTCAACGACTTGGTCGTTTGAATGCCCTAAAATTAACGGACCCCAAGAGAGAACATAATCAATGTATTCGTTGCCGTCGATATCATAAATTTTCGACCCTTTCCCACGCTCCATAAAAATCGGGTCCATATTGACTGATTTGAATGCACGAACTGGACTGTTGACTCCACCTGGCATTAGTTTCACTGCTTCTTTATACGCTTGCTTTGACTTTTCATAAGAACGCATTGATCGTTTCCCCCTTTTATTCGCTCAGCCAACGGGCTACATCTTTTGCAAAATAGGTAATAATTAAATCCGAACCTGCTCGTTTCATGCTTGTCAATTTCTCCATGACGACAGCTTTCTCATCAATCCAACCATTTAGCGCAGCCGCTTTGACCATTGAATATTCTCCACTAACATTATAAGCCACAACTGGTGCGTTGAACTCATTGCGTACGTCACGAATAATATCCAGATAAGATAGCGCAGGCTTCACGATTAAGAAGTCTGCTCCTTCCTCCATATCCGATTGAGCTTCACGCAATGCTTCCCGACGATTCGCAGGGTCCATTTGATACGTTTTGCGGTCACCAAACTGTGGCGTAGAGTCTGCAGCATCACGGAACGGTCCGTAAAAGCTTGACGCGTACTTGACCGCATAAGACATGATCGGCACATCGGTATAGCCTGCCTCATCAAGCCCTTTACGAATAGCCGCCACGAAGCCGTCCATCATATTAGATGGAGCAATAATATCCGCTCCTGCTTCCGCTTGGCTCACGGCTGTTTTCGCTAATAAATCTAGCGATGGATCATTTAATACTTTGCCGCCTTCAATGACACCACAATGCCCATGATCGGTATATTCACAAAGGCATGTATCCGCGATCACAATCATGTCAGGATATTGCTCTTTAATCGTACGAGTCGCCTGCTGCACAATTCCGTGAACATGGTAAGCACCTGTTCCTGTCGCATCTTTTTCATGAGGAACACCGAATAAAATGACCGACTTAATGCCAAGTGAAACGATTTCATCCATTTCTTCGTTTAAACGATCCAATGATAGCTGAAACACTCCTGGCATCGAGGATACTTCATGCTTCACACTTTCACCCTCAACAATAAATAGTGGGTAAATTAAGTCTTCTTTTTGTAAAATTGTTTCACGTACAAGAGCACGCATATTGGCTGATTGTCGTAAACGACGATGACGTGTAAATTGTAATCCCATTATTCCTCTTCCTTCCTGAAGTATTGAGCCATTTCTGTGATCAATGCTTCAATCGTATATTGTTGTGGACAAATAGAGACGGAAAGACCAAACTTCTTGACTGCTGCCTCAGTCACCGGACCGATGCAGGCAATGACCGCTGAAAGTGAAAAATCGGCTTCCTCGATCACATCGATAAAATGGCGAACAGCCGATGGACTCGTAAACGTAATCACATCTAATCGCTCGTTTTGCAGAAGCTGAACGAGACGCCTCTTTTCCTCTTTAGGAAAAAAAGTTTCATAGACGATCCATTCATCTACGTGTACACCTTGTTTTCGAAGTGCCTCAGCAATCGTCGTCCGCGCGAGATTTCCTTTAGGAATAAGAACATTCTGCGCTTGAAAAAGTCCAAGTTCAATCTCTTTTGCCAACTGATCAGCCGAGAACTTTTCTGGAATATAGTCAGCAGTAAAGCCATACTCCTGCAAGACCGCTGCTGTTTTCGTCCCAATCGCCGCAAATTGGGCGGAAATCCTCGTCCGATCAACGCCCATTTCTTCCAACCGCTGAAAGAAGAAATCGACGCCATTTTTACTCGTTAAAATAATCCAATCATATGTACATAGCTTGTTAACAACGACCGCCTCATTGGAAGCTTGAATGGCCTGAAAAGCAATCAAGGGAACAGCATAGGCTATTCCCCCGGCTGCTTTTATTTTATCAATAAATGGGGCCGCTTGTCCTCTTGGACGTGTCACTAAAATATGCTTATTATGAAGCGGCTGAATCGCTGGCATTTAAGCGTCCAGCTCCGCTTTCACGTCCTCAATCAGTTTCTTCGCACCACGTTCACTTAAAAGAGCGGCCGCTTGCTCTCCTACTGCTTGAGGATCTTTCCCCTTAACGATTTCTTTAAAAATCGTCTTTCCATCTGGAGACGCAACTAAAGCGGTTAATTGTGTTTCATCGCCTTCTATCGTCGCAAATCCAGCAATCGGCACTTGACAGCCACCCTCCATTTGATGAAGAAACGCTCTTTCTGCTTCCACCGTTTGCTTCGTCTCCGGTGAAGTAAATGCCGCAAGTAACTCTAGCACTTCTTCGTCATCTTCACGACATTCAATTGCTAACGCCCCTTGCCCAACAGCTGGGAGGCAAAGATCGGCATCAAGAAACTCGGTCACGACATCTGTTGACCAGCCCATGCGCGCAAGACCAGCAGCTGCTAAAATAATCGCATCATACTCTTCCGTTTCTAATTTCGCTAAGCGCGTATCGATATTACCGCGAATCCATTTAATTTCTAAATCTGGACGGAGAGCTAAAATTTGCGCACTTCGTCGAAGACTGCTCGTACCAACAATTGCCCCTGCCGGTAAATCGGCTAACTTGACATGCCCTTTAGAAATAAAGGCATCGCGATGATCCTCACGTACAGGAATGCAACCGATCGTCAATCCTTCAGGTAGTACAGCTGGCATATCCTTCATACTATGTACAGCAATATCAATCTCTTTATCAAACATCGCTTGTTCAATTTCTTTAACAAACAAGCCTTTCCCGCCTACTTTTGAAAGAGTCACATCTAAAATGCGATCTCCTTTCGTCACGATTTCCTTCACTTCAAAATCGTAATCAGGGTTAATTTTTTTCAACTGAGCAATGACCCAGTTTGTTTGCGTTAATGCTAATTTGCTTCTTCGGGAACCAACAATAATCTTTCTCATTATGTCCTCCTACCTTTATGCATACCAAAAGTGAAACGATGAAAACCGACTCACTAGGAAAAAATTAATTAATACGATTAAAAAAGCCGCACAGTTTACTTGTGCCAATGTTTTCTCATATACTCCTCGGCGGACCTTTAAATATAGGAATATACTATAGATCGTTAACAGCACCAATGAAGCAACGATTTTCACATCGAACCAGCTCACTTCAGGTAGCTTCATAAATTTCCATGTTAATCCTAAAAGAAGACTTAACAAGAGCATCGGCACACCGACCGCATTGAAAATATAAGAAAGCTTCGCCAGCTTCTGTAAATCACCGATCCGCCAAAGTCGTTGACTCCATTTTTTCATTTTTAATAGCCTATGCTGCAGCAAATAGAGCAAAGAAAAAATAAACGACAAGGAAAATGCCCCATAAGATAGGATCGCCATTGTAATATGAATAAATAACAGCTCGGAAACTAACTTTTCCGCCATCGCTTCAGATTCCACTTGCACTGGAGCAAATGTATGAATCGCCATAATGACAAACCCAATGACATTCGTAAAAAACACCATAAAATCCATTCGCAACAACCGGTTCATCACAAGTGACAGCGTGATTAATACCCACGCATAAAAATAAAGCCCTTCAAAAAGGGTAAGCACAGGAAATCGACCGGTTTGCTTCATATAAAGAAATAAAAAGATTGTTTGAAGTACCCAAACAATCGCTAACATCGAGAAGGCGATTCGATTCGCCTTCTTGTTTTGATTTAAAAAGTCAATGAAATAGAACATGATGCTTGCTGCATATAAAATGACCATCAGTTCGTGAATTCTCGTCATTTCTTGTTCAAATAACATCGTGCAACCTCGCTTACACTTGGAATAAAGGCTTTGCTTGTGCTACTTGAACGCGTTGTTCCACGACTTTTGCCTGCTTTTGTTCTTCTACTTCTTGTTCGATATTGAAAATTTGCATGAATAACTCTAATTTCTCAGCTGCACGCTTATCTCCCGCCAATTCCTTTGCTTGCGAGATTGGATCTTTCAACATTTGATTAATAATACTTTTCGTATGTTTACTCAACACTTTGCGTTCACGATCCGTTAAGTTCGGCATTTTTCGTTCGATGCTTTCCATCGTTTCCGCTTGAATAGAGAGCGCTTTCTGACGAAGAGCAGAAATGACCGGAACGACGCCGAGCATATTGATCCAATCATTAAACGCTATGATTTCGCTTTCAATCATGAGTTCAATTCTCGCCGCTGCTTTTTGACGCTCAGCAAGATTCGCTTGCACAATTCCTTCAAGATCATCAATATCATATAGGAAAATACTTTCGAGTTCAGAAATTGCAGGATCAAGATCGCGTGGAACAGCAATATCCACCATGAATAGTGGTTTGCCTTTACGCATCTTTTCCACAACAGCCATTCTTTCTTTCGTAATTACATAATCTTTAGAGCCAGTTGAGCTAATTAAAATGTCAGCTTCGACTAGCGCACATTGCAACTCCTGTAACGTTTTCGCATCACCATCAAAACGCTCAGCCAATATAGCTGCTTTTTCAAACGTCCGATTGATGACCGTTACTTTCGTTGCCCCACTGCCGTGCAAGTTTTGGATTGCTAACTCGCCCATCTTACCTGCTCCCACAACGAGTACATGCTTTCCTTTCAAATTGCCGAAAATCTTTTTCGCTAGCTCTACAGCTGCATAGCTGACAGATACAGCGTTCGCGCCAATGTCTGTTTCAGCATGTGCCTTTTTCGCTAACGTGATGGCTTGTTTAAATAAATGATTAAATACCGTACCTGTAGAGCCCATCTCTTGACCGCGTAAAAAGCTTGAGCGCACTTGTCCAAGAATTTGCGTTTCTCCAAGTACCATTGAATTTAATCCACTCGCCACTTTAAACAAATGCTCAACAGCTGCCTCTTGCTCATAAATAAATAGAAAAGGTGTAAATTCTTCCTTTTCAATCTTAAACCACTTCGATAAGAAATCTTTAATATAATATCGCCCTGTATGAAGTTGATCTACGACCGCATAGATCTCTGTTCGGTTACATGTAGACAAGATGACATTCTCTAAAATACTCTTTTGTTGTTGAAGTTCTGACATCGCTCGTTCTAAGTCAGACTCATTAAATGATAACCGTTCCCTGATCTCCACTGGGGCTGTTTTGTAGTTCAGTCCCACCACAACAATATGCACGTTTCCTTACACCCCCGAAAAAATCTATTATCCCTATTATACCACGATGAAAAATTTCCTTATTCACAAATTGTGAACATATGCTAACATTGAAAGTAATGGATAGAAAAAAATAGATATGAACTGATATAATCCCTGTACATAGAGTAACAAAATGAGACGTAAGATTCAAGATTGCGACAAAGAAAGCGGGGAAATTGTAAATGAAGCAGCAACGATTATTTCCAGGCGTCATTTTAATCGGATTTGGATTGTACTTTTTCTTACAGCAGACAGGGCTTAATAGCATTCAACCGTTCTTGAGCTGGCCCACTTTACTTATCGTCATCGGCATAGCTTTTTTAGCTGAAGCTTACAGCGGAAATGAAGCGAGCGGTATTTTACCTGGAGTCATTTTGACAGGCTTTGGTATTCACTTTCATGTTGTCAATCATTTTCAATTTTGGTCCAATGACACGGGTGTCTTTATCTTAATTATTTCACTTGGCTTTTTAATGCAGTATCAAAAGACGAGAAAAGGATTATTCCAAGGTTTGCTTTTTCTTGTTTTGGCAATCATCACACTCTTTTACGATAAAGTAATTGAATGGTTAGGTATCCTTGAAAACCGCGCTTTTTCCCTTTGGCAGTTTTGGCCGATCGTTTTGATCATTATCGGCGGCTATTTATTATTTATTAAAAAGAAATAGGGGGCTTAAACATGGTCCATGTCATACAACGGAGAATAAAATATTTACTCCTAAAATTTTTCAGGTTAAAAGGCAGCGCCCATAGCATTTCCATCGGTTTTACTCTAGGGGCCTCTATTAATTTTATTCCATCCTTTGGTATTGGTGTCTTGATCTCTGTTGCCATTGCTAAATTATGTAGAGGAAACCCCATTGCTGGCTTTTTAGGCGGCATTTCATTGATGTGGGTCTTTCCTGTGTTGTTTTATTTAAATTTATTAACAGGCCGATTCATTTTTCCTGATGGCTTAGGAGAGGTCGTCGACAAAGTAGCCAGTCATTCCGCATCCCTTGATCAATCCGTCCTCACTAGCCTGTCACTTGGCCGGACATTCATCATTGGTATGCTCATTAATATCGCCCTTTTTATTTGTTTATTGTACCCACCAATCTACCTTATTTGCAAAAAATACCAAAAAAGAATCCTTCAATACATATACGTAAAATGGGTGAAAAGACCAGTACTACAAAACTAGGTTGTTAGAATAGTTGGCACACAAAAAGGCAGCGAACCTGAATGGATTCGCTGCCTTTTTTTAATTCTTCATTCGTCGTTGCAATATTTTCCACGCTTCATCTTTGCCTTGTCCCGTTTCGGATGAGAAGACGACAATGTCATCCTCCGGCTCAAACTCAAGCTTTTCTTTCACAACTTTCAAATGCTTTTGCCATTTCCCTTTTGGAATTTTATCCGCTTTTGTTGCGATCACGACAGCTGGAATATCGTAATGCTTAAGGAAGTTGTACATCATCACATCGTCTTCTGTCGGCGGATGTCTTAAATCGATAATTAACACGCAAGCTCTCAGTTGTTCTCGCGTCGTTAAATATGTTTCAATCATTTTTCCCCATGCTTCACGTTCCTTTTTTGAGACTTTGGCAAAGCCATAGCCCGGAACGTCAACGAAGTACAGAGCCTCTTCAATTTTATAAAAATTAAGCGTTTGTGTTTTTCCTGGTTTAGAGGAAATACGAGCCATACTTTTACGATTGATCATTTTATTAATAAAAGAGGATTTCCCTACATTTGAACGTCCAGCTAAAGCAAACTCCGGCAAAAAGCTTTCTGGGTATTGCTCCGGCTTGACTGCACTAATGACCATTTCTACTTGATTAACCTTCATTGTTTTCACCTACTAATGCTACTTTTAGAACATCCTCCATCGTCGAAGCAAGAACGAATGTTAATTCCTTGCGCACGCTTTCTGGAATGTCTTCAATATCTTTTTCATTTTCTTGTGGAAGAATAATCGTTTTTAATCCCGCGCGGTGAGCCCCTAGCGACTTCTCTTTCACGCCTCCAATGGGCAACACGCGTCCTCGTAACGTAATTTCTCCTGTCATTCCTACTTCTTTGCGAATCGCACGACCTGTTAAAGCAGATACGAGAGCCGTCGCCATCGTGATTCCCGCAGATGGTCCGTCTTTCGGAACAGCTCCCTCTGGCACATGGATATGAATATCATTTTTTTCATGGAAATCTGCCTCAATGTTGAACTCAGTCGTTTTTGAACGGACATAGCTAAAGGCGGCTTGAGCGGACTCTTTCATTACATCCCCAAGCTTACCAGTTAAAATCAATTTTCCTTTTCCTGGAGAAAGAGAGACTTCGATTTGCAACGTATCGCCACCGACTGTTGTATAAGCCAATCCATTGGCTACACCCACTTGGTCGACCGTTTCCGCTTGACCATAGCGGAAGGTTCTCTTTCCTAAAAAGTCTTCTACATTTTTGCTTGTAACAATAATTCGCTTGCGCTCATTGGACACAATCTTCTTCGCCGCTTTCCGACAGACTGACGCTAGCTGACGCTTGAGACTACGCACACCCGCTTCTCTTGTGTAATAACGGATCATATCTTGCACCGCTTCTTCCTTTACTTGCAGCTGACTTTTCGTTAACCCATGCTCTTCGACTTGCTTTGGCAATAAATGCTTCGTCGCAATATGTGTTTTCTCAACCTCTGTATAGCCAGCAATCGTAATAATCTCCATTCGATCACGGAGTGGGCCTGGAATCGTCGCTAAATCATTCGCAGTTGCCACGAACATGACGTTAGAAAGATCATACGTTTCCTCAATATAATGATCGCTGAAATTATGATTTTGCTCTGGATCAAGAACCTCTAGTAAAGCAGCGGATGGGTCGCCTCTAAAGTCACTCGACATTTTATCAATTTCATCGAGCAAAAAGACAGGATTGATCGTTCCTGCTTTTTTCATCCCTTGAATAATACGTCCCGGCATCGCCCCAACATACGTGCGGCGATGACCGCGAATTTCCGATTCATCACGTACTCCGCCAAGCGAAATGCGCACAAAGTTTCTTCCTAGCGACTCGGCAATCGAACGGGCTAAAGACGTTTTCCCTACCCCTGGAGGTCCAGCCAAACAAAGAATCGGGCCTTTTAATGATTTCGTTAGCTGTTGAACCGCTAAATATTCTAACACTCGTTCCTTTACTTTCTCTAAGCCATAATGGTCGCGGTTTAAGATCATTTCCGCGTGAGACACATCGAGATCATCGTCCGTTGCTTTCGACCATGGCAGTGCAAGGAGCCAATCTAAATAGTTGCGAATGACAACACTTTCTGCGGCACTTGCAGGGATTTTTTCGTAGCGATTTAATTCCTTTAACGCCGTTTTTTCAATGTTTTCTGGCATCCCTGCTTCTTCAATGCGCTTCAGCAGCTCTTCAACTTCTCCTGTTTTTCCTTCTTTATCGCCTAATTCTTGTTGGATCGCTTTCATTTGTTCGCGCAAAAAATACTCCTTTTGCGTGCGCTCCATCGACGTTTTCACACGTTGCCCAATCTTCTTCTCTAAATTAAGCACTTGCTTCTCATTATTTAATAATTGAATAATACGGTTCAAACGCTCTTTCACATCAAACGTTTCGAGGATTTCTTGCTTCTCCTTCAGCTTGATTGGCAAATGAGAGGCCACGATATCTGCTAGTCGGCCTGGCTCCTCGATATCTGCTACAGTCGAATATGTTTCAGCTGATACTTTTTTAGAAAGCTTTATGTATTGCTCAAAATATTGCAGAAGCGTTCGCATTAGCGCCTGAAGCTCTGTATTGATTAGCTGTTCGTCCGCATGCGTCTGAACGGTCGCCAAAAAGTACTCTTCTTTATCTTCCACCGTTTCAATCGTCGCCCGTTCTAGCCCTTCCACTAAAACACGAATCGTGCCGTTTGGCAACTTAAGCATCTGCTTTACTTTTGTCAATGTCCCTGTTTCAAACAAATCCTCCTGAATAGGGTCATCTATATTCGTATCTTTTTGTGTAGCTAAAAAGATTAAATGGTCGTCCATCATCGCTTGTTCCAATGCTTGAATGGAACGATCGCGACCTACGTCAAGATGCAACACCATGGTTGGATAAACTAATAAGCCTCTTAACGGCAGGAGGGGAACAGTATGTACTGGTTGATTACTCATAAACATTACCTCCATCAATTACAACATTCAACAAAATCATGACCTACTGATCTTCATGTTGCTTTCTTCCTAAAAAATGCATGCTTTTATTAATTTTATCGTATTTAAAAGGGAGTGTCTATTCTTTGGAGAGGATCGATCATGTGAAAAGGCCACTTGCTAAAAACAGCTAACGTCTCCGCTGTCTTTCTAACTCTTGATGGAGATGTTTAGCGTTTAGCAAATAGCCTTTTTGTTTACAGTGCCTCTGAATGCGGATTGCCTTGTATTTCCGCTCGTTTATCAAAAAAGTGGACAAAAGTATCTCTTAAATGGGTCACA
Organism: Bacillus sp. FJAT-42315; assembly: GCF_002797375.1. Taxonomy (GTDB): domain Bacteria; phylum Bacillota; class Bacilli; order Bacillales; family Domibacillaceae; genus Bacillus_CE. Next base: position 1,327,748 of record NZ_KZ454941.1, on the reverse strand, counting down.
GGAATAACTTTGACCCCCTCCACGTTCTTCAAATCAAGAAGATCATTTTCATGAGGGATTAATACTTTTTTCGCTCCTGCTTCCTTTGCAGCCAACACCTTTTGTCTCACACCACCAACCGGCTTGATTTTTCCTGATAAACTAATTTCTCCAGTGATCGCCACCGTGTGGTCAACAGGATGACGATAAATGGACGAGTACATCGCAACAGCCATCGCCGCTCCAGCCGATGGTCCATCAATCGGCATACCACCTGGAAAATTAATATTAATATCAAACTGATCAACTGGTACACCAAGGGATTTCAATACCGTCCATGCATTTTCAGCAGAGCCTTTCGCCATACTTTTGCGACGCATCGATTTGGCTGGCTGATTAAACGTTTCTTCCTCTACAATACCGGAAACCGTCACCGAACCTTGAGTGGTCGTTGGAATAACAACCGCTTCAATTTCAAGTAAAGCGCCGCTAGTTGGTCCTGTCACCGCTAATCCATTTACGACACCGATCGCTGCTTTCTCAGGTATGGAAAGGCTCCATTTTGGTGACAGTCGACTAGAATAGACAACCCACTCGACCTCTTCATCTAAAATTTCCTTTCTACCATCCATGATCGCAAGCCCAGCCGCCATTTGAATTAAATTGACCGCTTCCCGACCGTTGCGTGTGTATTTCGCCGTGAGTGACAACCCTTTTTCAGTGATCATCATTTGAGCTTTTTCTGCCGCTTTTTTGGCGATTTCAATGATATCTTTATTACTTAGTTCATTGAAGAAGATTTCTTGACAGCGTGATCGAATCGCTGCCGGAATTTCTTCTGGCCTTTTCGTCGTCGCGCCAATTAAGCGAAAATCAGCCGGCATCCCCTTTTGAAAAATATCATGAATATGTTTTGGAATCGTGTCATTTTCTTCACTATAATAGATGCTTTCAAGCCAAACTTTACGATCCTCTAACACCTTTAATAGCTTGTTCATTTGAATCGAATGCAATTCGCCAATCTCATCTAAAAAAAGAATGCCTCCATGCGCATTGCTCACCGCTCCCTTTTTCGGCTGAGGAATCCCTGCTTGCCCGAGAGCACCCGCTCCTTGATAAATCGGATCGTGCACAGAACCAATTAAAGGGTCGGCAATTCCTCTTTCATCAAAACGAGCGGTCGTCGCATCCAACTCGACAAAGACGGAATGGTCGCTAAACGGCGACTGTGGACTTTTCTTTGCCTCCTCTAACACTAAGCGAGCAGCCGCTGTTTTCCCAACACCAGGTGGTCCATATACAATGACATGCTGAGGATGAGGACCGCAAATAGCCGCTCTTAACGCTTTAATCCCGTCCTCTTGACCGATAACATCAGTAAAACTTGTCGGTCTAATTTTCTCAGCTAGCGGCTTCGTTAACGAGATTGACCTCATTTTCTCTAACGCTTCCATTTCTTTTTTTGACTCTCGATCAATCGTTATTTTATTCGCATGTTGCTTTTTAAGCAGCGTGAAAAAATAAAAACTAATAATCACCCCAAACACCAATTGTCCCACAATCGCAACTGTCGTCCAATCCATTTGACACCCTCCTGCACTGAAAAATTATTCGAATCTAATTTTTCAGTATCTCCAGTTCAGGCAGAGATCATCCGCTTTTCCGATAAAAGAACATGAAAAAAGGACAGTTCTTTACAGCTTGAACTGTCCTTTTTCGTTATGTCTAGCTGCGCCAACTAGCCGCTCGAGGTCAAAAGCCAATCCGTCCAAAAGGTTAAAGAACAACCTTTCAGACGGCTCGTCTTTTGCTTGTCGCGGCTGATCAAGTTGGCTCCGCTTTTCTTTATGCTGGTGTTTTTGTGTTTTGGTCGATGTTTTCTCCGTCTTCGCCTAGTAGTTTCGGCGAGGCACCGTCTGTCACGGTTTCTTTTGTGATGACGCATGTTTTTACGTCTTCACGGGATGGAAGATCATACATGACATCTAGCATAATGCTTTCGATGATGGAACGCAGTCCACGAGCACCTGTTTTGCGCTCGATTGCTTTTTTCGAAATTTCAAGAAGAGCTTCTTCTTCAAATACTAATTCCACATCATCAATTTCAAGCATTTTTTGATATTGCTTCACAAGTGCATTTTTCGGCTTTGTTAAAATTTCAACTAAGGCATCTTCATCTAATTGCTCTAAGCTTGCTGTCACCGGAAGACGACCAATAAATTCAGGGATTAAGCCGAATTTTAACAAATCTTCTGGTACTAGCTTAGAAAGAAGCGATTGATCGCTTACTTCTTCTTGTTTCGTTTCTGCACCGAAACCAATTACTTTTTGCCCTAAACGGCGTTTAATAATCGTTTCGACACCATCAAATGCTCCACCACAAATAAACAAAATATTCGTTGTATCAATTTGAATGAATTCTTGGTGCGGATGCTTTCTGCCACCTTGTGGAGGAACGCTCGCGACAGTACCTTCCAAAATTTTCAATAAAGCTTGCTGCACACCTTCACCAGAAACGTCACGCGTAATCGAAGGATTCTCTGATTTACGCGCCACTTTATCAATTTCATCGATGTAAATAATGCCTTTTTCCGCTTTCTCTACATCATAATCAGCCGCTTGAATCAGTTTAAGAAGAATGTTTTCGACATCTTCCCCTACATATCCAGCCTCTGTTAAAGAAGTCGCATCAGCAATGGCAAAAGGTACGTTTAAAATGCGTGCCAATGTTTGAGCAAGAAGGGTTTTTCCGCTTCCTGTTGGCCCGATTAAGCAAATATTACTTTTTGAAAGCTCCACGTCATCTACTTTGCTGTTAGAGTTAATTCGTTTGTAATGGTTATATACCGCGACAGCTAGCGATTTTTTCGCCCGTTCTTGTCCAATCACATACTCATCGAGAATATCGCGAATTTCCGTTGGCTTTGGAACGTCTTTAAATTCTACTTCTTCCTCTGTTCCAAGCTCCTCTTCTACGATCTCCGAGCAAAGTTCAAGACATTCGTCGCATATATACACACCGGGACCAGCTACAAGCTTACGAACTTGGTCCTGTGTTTTTCCACAGAAAGAACATTTATATTGACCTTTTTCATCGTTAAACTTGAACAAAATGTGTCACCCCTTATAAATAATAATATTAAGTAAACAACTATATTCCATCGTTCACTTATGTCCTTAAAAAGTTATGTATTGCATTGTACCACATTTATACACCGACCTAAAATAAAAAGGCTTTCTGTATATATAATGGGCTATTGGTGGAACTATTACTAAAATATAAAGTTTTTATGTAATGGGTAGAAAACAAGGCACGAGAAATTCGCGCCTTGTCTTCCCTTAATTCTATTATGCACTAGTTTTGCTGTTTTCTACAAGGAATTCGACTGCTTTGCGAATTTTCAAATCGCCTTTCATGCCTTCCGTGCTACCTAATGCTTTTTTGATGTCTTCTACTGGCAAGTTAAATTGCTCAGACATTTTTGTTAACTCTTGCTCTAAATCTGCTTCTGTTGCTTCAAGATTTTCTGCAACTGCAATTGCTTCAAGAGTTAAGCTTGTGCGAACGCGTGTCTCAGCGTTTTCTTTCATTTGGTTGCGAAGGTCTGTTTCGCTTTGACCTGAGAATTGGTAGTAAAGGTCAAGGTTCATACCTTGCATAGAAAGGTTTTGTGTGAATTCTTGAAGCATGCGATCGATTTCGCTTTCAACCATTACTTCAGGAACATCTACTTCTACACTTGCTACTGCTTTTTCAACAAGCGTGTCGCGAAGAGTTTGCTCTGCTTCGTTTTTCTTTTGCTCTTCTAGACGTTGTTGGATTGTTGCTTTTAATTCAGCAAGAGTTTCTGCTGCTTCATCTGTTTCTTTCGCGAACTCATCGTTAAGCTCAGGAAGCTCTTGAGCTTTGATTTCGTGAAGTGTTACTTTGAATACAGCCGGTTGACCTGCAAGCTCAGGCGCATGGTATTCTTCTGGGAATGTTACTTCCACGTCTTTTTCTTCGCCAGCTGCCATGCCGATCAATTGATCTTCAAAGCCTGGGATGAACGTGCCAGAACCGATTACTAATGAATAGTTCTCCGCTTTTCCACCTTCAAATGCTTCACCGTTTACAAAGCCTTCAAAGTCAAGAACAACTGTATCGTCTGCTTCAACTTTACCGTCTTCTTTGACAACAAGCTCTGCGTGACGTTTTTGTAAAGAAGTCAATTCGTTTTGAACGTCTTCTTCTGTCACTTCTGTGCTCATTTTTTCCACTTCAAGACCTTTATATTCACCAAGCTTTACTTCAGGCTTTACTGTAACAGTCGCTTTGAAGATTAGCTCTTTGCCTTTTTCCATTTGCTCGATATCGATTTCTGGACGATCTACTGGCTCAATACCAGCTTCTTCGACCGCTTTTCCGTATGCTTCTGGAAGAATGAAATCAAGAGCATCTTGATATAAAGACTCTGCGCCAAAGCGCTTTTCAAACATTCCACGAGGCATTTTACCTTTACGGAATCCAGGTACATTAACATTTTTTACTACTTTTTTAAATGCAGCGTCAAGACCATTGTTGACTGTTTCTGCATCTACTTCTACTGTAAGAACGCCTTGGTTCCCTTCTAACTTTTCCCATTTTGCAGACATAAAAAGTTCCCTCCAAAAATCTATAAATTGATAATAAAATTGAACATTTTATTTTGTTCTAACGCCCTATGTATGTCAATCATTAAACAAAAAGGACACATTACGACCTTTACATTATAACATACGATTATTCTCTTTCAAGAAAAAGGCTACATAATAGGCGAAGAAATTTCATCTAGTTCCTTAATCAACGCAAGGCTACGACTGATTTCTTTTCCAAGTTCGTTCTCATTCAACAGTCCATCTTCATAATAGGACTGAACGAGCAACAAAGAAGCTTCCGCCCAGCTTTCAGGAGCGACTTCTTCAGGATCAAACGGATACAGCAAGAAGAAATGGCGTTTCACACATTCTCTCACTTGCTCCAACAGCACCGGATTTGTCTGCCCAAGTTGCTCTTCTAACCAGCGAATCACTTCTTGAAAATATTCACTTTCAAACGTATCCTTTAACACTGCTGGCACGACTTGTTTGTGAAAATAAAATTTCCGCACCTCCGTTGGCTGCTCGATGCCGTGCTCCTTCAACACATTTAAAATGAGCGTTTGCATAAATGGATGTGTTTGTGGGTCCTTTAACAACTCTTCTAAATCTTTTTTATAAGGGCGGATATTTTGATTCACTAGCTCCATCAATTTGATGGTCCTCTCTCTTAAACTCTCGCTTCCTGTAAACAGTGACTTCTCTTCAATAGGTGGAGAATCTTTCATCTTTTTGCTCAATAGTAACAGCTGCTCAAAATTCTCTCTTTTCTCTTCTGGGAGCTGTTTTTCTTCCATTAAAGCAGACAACGTAGTATAGATCTCCTCATATTGCTTTTGCTGCATCAAGATAAGAATATACACATCTAATACATCAAAGTATTCTCCAATCCCTTGATTCAGCATATCTTTGCATAACGAAAGTGCTTGATCATATTGATCGCTTTCATATAAGGCAAGCAACAGCGCCATTTTCACATCGTCTTCTTCATCTAAAGGGTATTGGAGTGCTTCTTGCAAGTAGAGTACCGCTTGGTCGTAATCTTTCTTCTCAAGCGCCTCTCTCCCTTTACGAATCAACTCCTCAGAGGTCCCTGGAAAAATAAATATATTTCCTTTTTTAATCCATTTTTTCTTTTTCATTTTGTGATCACCCGATCATTTATAAGTTCAAATCGACTATCTAAATAGCCGCTTTCTTTCGATTTTACTTATGTAAGTGTAGCATGATATTTTTCAAAAAAAAAGCAACCGAAGGAAAACCATACCGCTATCGTTGACGGTATGGTTTCTTATTAAAAACGTGAGTTTCATTCGCCTTTGTGATCGTGATGATGTCGATGTTTATTAATCCATCTTTGTTGCATTTGAAGCAACTTGACTGTTAAGTGAATAGCCATTTTTTCCGTAAGCATACTTTCATGAGAGCAATAGTCGTTTTCAAGGAAATCAAATTCACTAATATCTGCGTCGACAATTTCACAGAATGGTTTTTCATTGAAAAATTCAGAGCTTGTTTGAAAGTGGTTCTTTTTATCTCCTTCAAGATTATTTTTATCGATAAATTTATATTCAAATCCCGATTTAAAGCTCTTTTTGAAAGGTTGTAACTCATCTACTTCAACTTCCGTGAAGCATCTAAATGGCACCTTCACCGTATGATGATACACAGGGCCCGAGCAGTCCTCAACATACTCAATGTTCTTCTCTACATACCCCTCTAAAAACAACTTCACCATCTTTTCTTCGTGGTGACACTGATCATGTTTTTTCATAGGCGGCAATGGAACTACTTCACATTGAGTAATATGAATATTCTTTTTGATTCTCTTAATCTCATATACGAACTTAGGCATCGGAACCTTTGCTTCCACAGGGATTTGAATAAACACTTCTGCTAATACAACAGGAAGCTTCGCAATAAATGGACCATATTCGGCATCCGGATAAACCGGGTAATTTCTACATTCAGAAAGCGTTTCGGCTTTGACAAATTCACATTGAACTTCCTTGTCCCCATACTTTTTATGATCATCACATTTGTTTTTGTGGCAATCATTCTTTTTCGACTCTTTTTTATTATGATCATAGCTATCATAATCATCATAGTATTTCTTACTCATCTTCTCATCCTCCGATATATTTTATTTCCCTACGGACTGACTAGCAACGGCTGCTCTCACATAACATAGATCTATTCAGGAGGGACAACTTCCTCCTTTTTCATCTACTGCTATATGCTATTCGGGCTTGATGAAATGGAATGGACAAATGTTACAAAGGAAGGGCCCTTTTTGTGATTGGGATAAAATAGAAAGAGCACCCAATGATGTGGGCACTCTAAAATGTTCGTCTATTTTTGATCTTTTGGTTTATGTGGTGTTGGTGTGGGGGATGATCCAGTTGCCCCTTCCCATATTTTTCGTAAATTTTAAAATCATTTTCAATTGAATAAATACATCTGCTATCTCCCGGTTCAATAATAGCTGGAGCAAAATTATTATTTGTCAATTGAGATGAAAGCGCACCATAATAAAAATCAGCTTTTGCTAACTTTTTTGACTCTCCCCGCTCCATGTGAAATATCATTTAATATTTAAAACTTGATTAAGTGTCACATCTAAAAGTAATATACTTCTCCAATTGAACATTTTCAGTTTTAAAGCCAACATCGAGCCATGCATGGGCATGTGAATATGTGACATCATTACTCCACCATGCTCTACATGTCGATAAGCAGATTGTGGTAAAGTAAAACCTAAAACCACTTCAATATTTCGAAAAGATAGGGTAATCGTTTCTGTTTTATTGCTTTTTAAAAATTCTTGTAACTTTAGATATTTTACACCGCGCATTTTTCTCCCCATCTTTTCACTAGTTACACAAACGGCAAATGCGTAACATTAGTAGTTCTCGGTGCTACCTGACCTCTTTGATATGCTGTTGAACTTAAATCTGCATAATGAATTGTTGCTGGTAAACGCATTTTGTTCAGTGAATGAATATGCATAAATGAAAGGCGATAAACATCTTCAATTAGTTGTTCAAATGTTAATGTTTTTGTATACTGCACAATTTTTATCGGTTGAGCCATACCTATGTTCTCTCTAGGATCGGTTGCACATAAAAACGCTTCCTTTTCACGCTTATAATATACACCTTGTCTCGTTTCAAATTTCTTAGTTGTTTCATTATAAAAAGCCATACGTCGATTTGATTTCTTAATTACCTCTATGATGTCATATGCAACACCGCGAGCTTTAAATAATTTATCTACAAATTCTGTGTCTTCATTCCACTTTCCATCTCTATGAATAGTTACATGCTTTGGAAAATCACCAAATTGATTCTTATAAGTAAATAGGACATCCATTAATATCTCTTCTAATGTTTTCGTATCAATTTTTTCACCAGCTAACGCCCCATGAATAGCAGATTGTTTTAGCAAGTGACCGTTGCTACCAATAACGTTCATAATTCCTGCTGTGCTTTTCCCATCTTCATGACTTACATCTAGCCCGATAAAGCAATCTGAATGTGTTCTTTCGTCGAGCACCCACGGCTGCATACCACTCTTAACATATACACCAAGAAGAATATTATTAATAGTGTAAAACAAATTATCGCTTTTAATTCGATTCGCAACCTCCTGACAAACCACCTCATCATTTGGATTAAACAAGTCTAACTGATTTCTTTTCAATAATTGTTGGAACAATTTTAAGCTGTTTTCTGTTATTACTTGTGTTGAAATGTCCCATTTGCCACCAAATTGCCTTTTGAAGGCATCGTAAACCTTGATTGGTAATTTAGTTAGATGTTCATCTGTAATAATTGCCAAAACGGTTGAATCTATAAAAATCGACTCTAATTCTCGAATCTCCCAAGAGAATTGTTGGAAAAACTCTTCAGTAAATTTCTCCTTCACTTCCCTCGTCTTATGACTAATTTCCAGTGTTACACCTTGCTGTTTTGCAAACTGTTGAAGTATTTTAATAAAACGAAATACAAGAGCTTTAGAAATTCCTAACTTTTTCTCTATTGCTTCATCCATAAATATCGACAATCTAATTGTTCCACTTTTAAATAGCTTCCCATTTTTCATACCATGTAAAGGCTTAAAGTAAGACCTGTCCATAAAGATTTTAGGATCCTGTATTTGATAAAGTTCATAATTGTTCGCTTCAATAAGAAATGGATTTTTTTCAAATGTTAAGTATGGATAAACGTTTAAAAGATTCATCGCCTGACGTAACTGTTTTTTCATACGCTCATCTGGCTTCATTTTTAAAATGTCCATTACCTTTTTTGTTTCAAATGACTTCATTGTTTCAAATGAACACAAGGGCTTTAATACGGTTGCAGCATAGCTTAAACTATCTCCATAAATTGGCTTTGCATAAATAACTTTCACGCCATCATGCAATGCCTCTATTACCCTCGTATCACCTTTTGCATTATAATATTGATAAATTGACTTCTTTAACTTAGGGCAATATTCCATCACTGAATACGGGGCTATTTGTTCTACTTCATATGTATAGTTATTTCGAATATCACTATGTAGTACTTTTAAGCCTGGTTCAATCACTTCACCACGCTCAATCATTTGTTGCAATGTATGTTCATATTCAAACTTATGCGTTAAGTGAAAACCAATATGGATACTATTAGCTAATATATTTATATGAAAAGATAATGCAGGATAGATTAAGATATTCCCAACTTTTTTAGGATTCCATTCTTGTAAGTCAGAACCTGCACGCTTCATTTTTAATTGTTTTTGACCTACTGCTAGTAGACTTTCTTTAATTAGTCTTTCAAGTAGTCTTGTTTCAAATGGATTGTTAGGGTTTATTGTCTTTATTTCATAAGATAGTGGTTCAAATCCAGCGTAACTGTTAACCGGTTCAAAAGTAACAATTGTACTTTGATTAAAAGCTACAGCCATATAATCATTAGCACGCCTCCAGGCTTTACAAATCATTGAGGCACCCTCATATTTTTTTGTTGGATCTTCTACCGGAAATTCATAGACGTGCAATGATATTTCATTGGCCCATTGAGTAGCTGTAACTTCAGTAATATATGCTTCCATCTGAACACCTCATATCTGATTCCTATTTAAATTATCCACTATTAATTATACTTGATAAATATAGAAAAAGTTTCAAGTTAATTTAATTTCCTATTTCAAATTTTTTAAAGTGTTGTAGCAATGGATTCAGCTACGAAACAACATCTATAATTTGATGTATGGGCTACCTTTCTTTAACGCCTGTTCAACCGTGAGTGCTGCTCGTTTTTTAGACATAACAAAAAAGCCCCCTAACTCGTTGATTAACCGGCTGAATACGATTTGTTGACCGTATCATTGACCGATTCATTCAACGCGTTAGAAGGCTTTAATGACGCCTATTTAGCGTGATTTCAATTACGTCCCAGGAGAGATTCGAACTCCCGACCGACGCCTTAGAAGGGCGTTGCTCTATCCAGCTGAGCTACTGGGACACGTTTTATTTGTTTTTTATTTATTTATCTTGAAGACATTTATTATGATACCAAGATATATATTATATGTCAACACTATTTCAAAGAAAAAATTCTTTTTCTTTTTTTCATCGAATTTCCGCCAGCAGATGTTGTCTGCTGGCGGATTGTATTCATTGAAATACTTGTCGCAGCGAGTCCAGTTCTTGATGCGTTTCGTCATAAAAACAGATCGTCGTCATGTCGTGATCGACTTCAAGGATAGCATATGTTTTTTCTTTACGTCCACGAGGGAAGGAGATGCTACCTGGATTGACGAATACTGTGCCATCGATGCGCTCCGCTCCAACGAGATGCGAGTGACCGAAGAACACAAAGTCGGCTGCATATTCCTTCGCTTTATACATCAAATTCATTAAAGACATTTTAATATTATAACGATGTCCGTGTGTGACGAAAATTCGCTTTCCTTCTACACCTTCAATAATATCATACGGAAATTGATTTTCGGTATCACAATTTCCACGCACGATAAAATATCCTTCCACCGCTGGGTCATTCGCTGACAGCTCCGAATCGCCGCAATGGATCATCGCATCGACTTGATCCTCATATCGCTCTTTTAACTGTTGTAGCACTTCGCTCCAGCCATGACTATCACTGACGATTAATACTTTCATTTCATTGCACCCTCAAGCAAAGCAGGTAAAAGTTCTTTTAATTTGTTCAATGCATTGCCACGGTGGCTAATGCTGTTTTTCGTTTCAGGTGCAAGTTCCGCCATCGTCGCTTCAAACGACTCCACATAAAAGATCGGATCGTAGCCGAAGCCATTCGTTCCTTGTTTTTCTTCTGTAATTTTACCTTCACATGTGCCAGCTACTGTTGCTGTTTCCTTCCCGGGCATGGCAATGGCTAAAGCACAATAAAAGCGAGCCGTCCGTTTGTCGCTAGCAACACCGTGAAGCTCCTTCAGCACTTTTTGAATGTTCGCCTCATCGCTTTTCTCTTCTCCTGCATACCTAGCTGAATAGACGCCAGGGCGACCATCTAACGCATCGATCATTAAGCCAGAATCATCAGCAATAACGAGACGGCCTGTTAACCGACAGATCTCCTCTGCCTTTAAGATCGCATTTTCCTCAAACGTTTCCCCTGTTTCTTCTACATCGGCATACTCCGGATAATCGAGCAACGTCTCAACCTTCATTTCGAAAGAAGCAAACATCTCAGCGAACTCCTTCGCTTTTCCTTTGTTTTTTGTGGCGATAATGACTGTGTCCATCGGGGGTCTCCTTTTTTACTTACTGATTTTGTCGGCAATCTCACCAAGAACAGACGCTTGAATGTCAAACAGCTCCTTCAGACCCATTTGAGCAGACTCTAGCAAACTTTGCAAATCCTTCATCGAAAACGTCGCTTCTTCTCCGGTTCCTTGAAGTTCAACAAATTCGCCAGCTCCTGTCATTACGACATTCATATCGACTTCTGCTTGGCTATCCTCAATATAATTTAAGTCTAACACGACTCCATGATCTTTGACGACCCCAACACTTGTCGCTGCCAAAAAGCTCGTCACCGGGAAAGTCGGCAATTCTTTTTCTCTTTGTAAACGGTCTAAAGCGATCGCCATCGCCACAAAGGCACCTGTAATCGATGCTGTCCGCGTGCCGCCATCCGCTTGAATCACATCACAATCAACCCAAACTGTACGTTCACCAATCGCTTCAAGGTCCACCACCGCTCGCAACGCCCGACCAATTAAACGTTGAATTTCCATCGTTCGTCCAGATACTTTTCCTTTGGACGATTCACGAATATTACGCTGCTCCGTTGCTCTTGGTAACATCGAATACTCAGCAGAAATCCATCCCTTTCCGCTTCCTCGCATAAACGGCGGCACTCTATCTTCTATACTCGCTGTACAAATGACTCGTGTGTCTCCTACTGTAATAAGCACAGAGCCTTCCGGATGCTTTAAAAAATCTTTTTCTATATGTACTTTACGCAATTCATTATGATTTCTACCGTCAACTCTCATGGGGTTCCTCCTTTAATTGAACAGGCATCCTCACTTGTCCGATTCCGTGCAAGCAAGGATGCTGCTCCTTCATTCGCTACTACTATATAATAGCGTAAATTTCGTTGTTCACAAGCCAATCGGGTTAATAAATTCTGGTCTTGTCACCGAACTGCTCAGAGGCTCCCCTTTTTCAGTAATGATTTCCGAGCTTCCTGCTACTTGGATCGCTAAGCTTTCAATTGTACCGTCTTCAGTTAACGACAAGGCTAACAGTTTTAATATGTGGTCAGACACCATTTTATTTTCCATGCTACCAAGAATGGCTTCATTAAAGTTCAATGTCACTCTCCCATCCTTTACAATCGGGCGTTCAAGTAGCTCGGCCTGTGGGATAAATTCAGTGACTAGCCCTGAACCAACTTTTGGCCCTTTCGTCAGCTCTTTTATCACGGCTGTAATTTGATCCTCTTCACTATTGGCAATCCGCCTAGTGACAGGTACATAATAATAGTTATCTCCCTGTTGTGCCATAAAATATACCGTCACTGGTCTTGTATTGGCTACGTCTACCACATTAGACGTATCAAAATTAATCCCCGACTTCCGAGTCATTCCTTTCGCATGTAACGGCATATTGGCAACCGGCATTTCCTTCAGTTCATGGCCGTTAATTCTCATTTTCACTCGACTAATCGAATCAAATTGAGTCAATGTCCATGTCACCGCTTGTACAATCCGAGCCTCATCTTCTTTTGCATACTCTTTAAATTCAGGTGAGAAATCAACAGTCGCTACTCCCTTTTGAACATCTACACTCTGCACTTGAGTGCCTGCCGGTAAAACGGGACGAAAATCATTCGGCAGCATATTAGAAATTGGTCCTTCCGCTACTAGGTGCTCTAGCGCCTGCTTGGCCAAACTTTTTGTATTGGAAAGGGGCATCGTCTGTGAAACGACGTAACCATTTTTATCAATTAAATAAAGTTCCGTCATCACCATATTTTTATCTTGCTTCGTCAGTGGCTGTTCCTCACCTTTCAAATTATCGGTATACGTTACTGATTGCGGCGGATCAATTTTTTCTTTTTTCTCCCCAGATAGTAAACCACACCCAGTAGCATAAACCGAAGCAATCAAGATAGCGACTACAGCTGTCGTTTTCTTATTGAGCATACTGACCCCTCCTAAAGCTGTTTGTACTAAATATACGAGCCATTCATCAAGTTAGAACCGGTCAAATAAAATCTTCTATTCTAGTAAAAAAACGACCCACTTAGCTACCTAAGCGGATCGTTTCAACTTGTATTTGTTTATTTTGTAGCCAATCCGAAGCAATTCGATAAAACAGCTCTTTAGAACCCGTCGTAAAAAAACGATGTGGAGAGCCCTTCACCTTCGATTGGATTTGTTGATAATCAAGAATTGCACTCACTTCACGAGCCGTTTCTTCTCCTGAACTAATAATCTGCACCTGATCGCCAAGCGTGTTAGAAATCACTGTTTCTAGTAACGGATAATGTGTACATCCTAATATGACTGTATCAATGGACGTATGCTTTAAAGGCTTTAATGTTTCAGCCACTATTTTTTTCGCCATTGCACTTTTATGCTCACCACTTTCCACGAGTGGCACAAATTTAGGGCAGGCAATGGAGGTGACTTCAACATGGTCGTTAATCGCCTTCAATGCATGTTCATACGCACCACTTTTGACTGTTCCAATCGTCCCGAGCACAGCAATCTGATCATTTTTCGTGTGCTTAATAGCCGACCTTGCTCCAGGACGTATGACGCCAACGACCGGAATATCGAGCTCCTCTTGTATTTCCTCTAGCACAACTGCTGTGGCTGTATTACAGGCAATGACGAGCATTTTAATATCTTTTTCCAGTAAAAAACGGGTCATTTCCCATGTGAAAGCTTTCACTTCCTCAGCCGGCCGTGGACCGTACGGACAGCGAGCCGTATCTCCAGTATAATAAATGGTTTCATTCGGGAGCTGGCGCATCATTTCTTTCACTACGGTCAACCCACCGACGCCCGAATCCATGACTCCAATTGGTCTATTCAACACATTCGCCTCATTCTTCCTTCATTTCTTGATGCATTTTTTGTAAGTTTCGTTTAAGCGATTCCACTTCTTCCTTCGTGAAATCCATTAATATTTGTTTTACATACAGCTGACGCTTCGCAATCACTTCATTAATAATTCGCGACCCTTCACTCAACAGATGGATGCGAACAATTCGTCGATCATGCACATCTCTTACACGCTCAACTAGCTTTGTTTTCTCCATGCGATCAATCAAATCAGTTGTCGTGCTACAAGCTAAGTACATTTTCGTTGATAGATCACCAATCGTCATATCCCCTTCCTCAAACAGCCATTGTAACGCAATAAACTGCGGGGGCGTAATATGGTAATCACTCAAAATTTCGCGACCTTTTTGCTTAATGATCACATTTATATAGCGTAATTCCTTTTCAATTTCCGCAACAAATTCAGATGAACAGTCTAGCTCTTCTGTCATTCCTTTTGCACTCCTCAATCTCTTTTGCATTTAACGTATATTCCTATATTTTCTCTTTTTTTTTGAAAAAATGCAAGAGTTGCCCGACTTCTCTTATAAAGTGAAGCTTCAATCAGCTCCCGCTAATGAAGGATAAACGAAAAAAAGATGGCGTCAACGTTCAACGCCATCTTTCTTCTTAAAGCTTCAGTTCACCCATGCGCAATAATTCAATAATTGCCTGTGAACGGCCTTTAACGCCTAGCTTTTGAATGGAATTAGAGATATGGTTTCTAACAGTTTTTTCGCTAATAAATAATTCTTCCGCGATTTCTTTCGTTGTTTTATCCTGAACTAGTAACGTAAACACTTCTTTTTCTCTTTTCGTTAAAAGTGGTTTTCGAACAAAGCGGTGCTCCCTCACTTGACATTTACCCTCCTCGCCTCCGCCAGCTTCTCAACACAGATAGTACGGCCGTTACGGTATCATATGTTAAAAGGTGAAGATTTGACATTTAAGAGTAAAAATATTTTAATAGGAGCCTACTTTGAAATTTGTGTAAGCTTTTCTTTCATATCTTCTGTTAATAGCGATGGTTTGTGCGTTTCTTTAGAAATTTGAACGACTCTTCCTCTCCCAACAAAACAGATATTTCCGTTCTGATTGACCCCTTTATAATGAAGATCGGCGGAAGATTGACCGATCGTCGCCGCTTTCACGAAAATTTTCAGCTTTTCTCCAAAGAAGACTTGCTGAATGAAATCACATTGTAAGTCTGCAACGACGATGATCGTACGGCTATCTTCTTTCACCCAGTCCTCCATTAATCCGATTTCCTTGAAAAATTCAATGCGCGCTTCTTCAAAATAAACGAATGGAACCGTGTTGTTTAAATGACCAAACATATCGGTTTCCGAAAAGCGAACGCTTACAGGATGAAAAAAGCGAAAATCATGTTCCCATTGACTCCAGTCCTCGATATATGCAATCTTTTTCATTTCCCATCTCCCCCTTTGTTTGTAAAAAAAAGCTGCCTCCTACGAAACAGTATCTAGTATCTAGATCATGTACATTCGTAGGAGGCAAGCTTTTGAAAAAACATTCTTATTACATATTAATCTACTTGATGATCGCTTCCGAAGAAGTTGCGGAATGCTTGAACTGTTGCGTCGCGGTTCAACGCAGCAATGGATGTTGTCAAAGGAATTCCCTTCGGACAAGATTGCACACAGTTTTGAGAGTTCCCGCAGTTTGCAAGACCACCATCTCCCATAATCGCTTGCAAACGTTCATCTTTATTCATTGCACCTGTTGGATGTGCGTTAAATAAGCGAACTTGCGATAACGGTTGAGGACCGATAAAGTTTGATTTGCTATTTACGTTCGGACAAGCTTCTAAACAAACACCACAAGTCATACATTTAGATAATTCGTAAGCCCATTGACGTTTTCTTTCCGGCATACGCGGACCAGCGCCAAGGTCGTACGTTCCATCGATCGGAATCCATGCTTTTACCTTTTTCAAAGAGTCAAACATGCGACTACGATCAACTTGTAAGTCACGGACAACTGGGAATGTACTCATTGGAGCTAAGCGAATTGGCTGCTCTAATTGATCGACTAGTGCTGTACATGATTGTCTCGGCTTGCCGTTAACGACCATGGAACATGCACCACACACTTCTTCAAGACAGTTCATATCCCAAGCAATCGGCGTTGATTGTTGACCTTTTGCATTGACTGGATTTCGACGAATTTCCATTAACGCCGAAATAACGTTCATATTCGGGCGATATGGAATTTCGAACTCTTCATCGTACGGAGCAGAATCCACCGCGTCTTGACGAGTAATGATAAAACGAACGGACTTGTTCTCACTCATCTTTATTTCTCCTCCTTCTTCTTAGTGTAGTCGCGCTTACGAGGAGGGATTAATGAAATATCCACATCTTCGTAATGGAATGCAGGTGCTTCATTATCACCTTTAAATGTTGCCATTGTTGTTTTCAAGAAGTCTTCATCATTACGATCCGGGAAGTCAGGCTTGTAATGCGCTCCACGGCTTTCGTCACGATTTAAAGCACCAATTGTGATGACGCGAGCAAGGTGAAGCATGTTTTTCAACTGACGAGTGAAAGCAGCTCCTTGATTGCTCCATTTCGCTGTATCGTTAATGTTGATGTTTTTCCAACGTTCCATTAACTCAACAATCTTATCATCTGTTTGCTTCAGCTTGTCGTTGTGACGAACAACCGTTACGTTCGCTGTCATCCACTCACCAAGCTCTTTATGAAGGATATAAGCGTTTTCTTTTCCATCAAGAGACATGATTTCGTTCCATTTCGCTTCTTCTTGCTTCGCATAGCGATCGAAAATAGAAGAAGAAATAGCGTCAGATGTTTTCTCAAGACCATTAATGTATTTAACAGCATTCGGTCCAGCTACCATACCGCCATAAATAGCAGAAAGTAGAGAGTTGGCACCTAAGCGGTTCGCACCATGCTGTGAATAATCACATTCACCGGCCGCAAATAAACCAGGAATATTTGTTTGTTGCTCATAATCCACCCATAATCCACCCATAGAGTAGTGAACGGCTGGGAAAATTTTCATTGGCACTTTACGTGGATCGTCACCCATGAATTTCTCATAGATTTCAATGATTCCACCAAGTTTGATGTCTAGTTCATGTGGATCTTTATGAGATAGATCCAAATACACCATGTTTTCACCGTTGATACCTAATTTTTGATTCACACACACATCAAAAATTTCACGTGTCGCAATATCACGCGGTACAAGGTTTCCGTAAGCCGGATATTTTTCTTCAAGGAAGTACCAAGGCTTACCGTCTTTGTATGTCCAAACACGTCCACCTTCTCCACGAGCAGACTCACTCATTAGACGAAGCTTATCATCCCCCGGAATTGCTGTCGGGTGAATTTGGATAAATTCTCCATTCGCATAGTTAACACCTTGTTGATAAACGATAGAAGCGGCAGAACCTGTGTTAATAACCGAGTTCGTTGATTTTCCGAAAATGATACCAGGGCCACCTGTCGCCATAATAACGGCATCACCAGGGAACGTTTGAATGCTCATATCCGTTAAGTTTTGTCCAACGATTCCACGACAAATTCCTTCATCGTCAACGACTGCACCAAGGAATTCCCATCCTTCGTACTTCGTCACAAGACCAGCTACTTCATGACGACGAACTTGCTCATCCAATGCATATAAAAGCTGTTGACCAGTTGTCGCACCCGCAAACGCTGTACGGTGATGTTGTGTACCTCCGAAACGGCGGAAATCAAGAAGTCCTTCCGGCGTACGGTTGAACATAACTCCCATACGATCCAATAAGTGAATGATTCCTGGAGCTGCTTTTGTCATTGCTTCTACCGGTGGTTGGTTAGCAAGAAAGTCTCCTCCATAGATCGTATCATCAAAGTGAACATAAGGTGAATCTCCTTCACCTTTCGTATTAACAGCACCGTTAATACCGCCTTGCGCACAAACAGAGTGAGAACGCTTTACTGGAACTAATGAGAATAGATCGACTTGCGTTCCTTCTTCTGCTGCTTTAATTGTAGCCATTAAACCGGCTAATCCGCCGCCGACTACGATAACTTTTCCTTTACCCATTGAGACTCACTCCCTTTTCTCCAAATTCCGAACTAAGTATCTTTAAATAGATCATAATCTAAATTAAACGAAAGCTAAAATTGCACGAATACCTACAACAGAAAGCGCAACAAATACACCCATTGTAACGTAAGTCATAATTTGCTGAGAGCGTGGAGAAATTGTGATTCCCCAACTTACACAAAATGACCATAAACCATTAGCAAAATGGAATATAGTAGACACAACTCCAACTATGTAGAAACCAAGCATAAATGGATTAGATAAAATACTTTCCATCATTTGATAATTCACATCAGCGCCTAATGCCGCTTGAATTCTTGTCTCCCATACATGCCACGCAACAAACACAAGTGTCACTACACCTGATACACGTTGTAGGAAGAACATTTGATTTCGGAAGAATGAATATCTACCCGCATTGTTCTTTGCTGTAAAGGCAATGTACAAGCCATAAATAGCATGGAATAATAACGGTAGAAAAATGATGAATACTTCCAAGAAATAGCGAAACGGTAACTGCTCCATGAAGTGAGCCGCATTGTTAAACGCTTCCTCACCCTTCGTTGCAAAATGGTTGATTACTAAGTGTTGTACTAAAAACAGTCCTACAGGAATAACACCAAGTAATGAATGCAACCTGCGATAAAAAAACTCTCGATTGTCAGCCACGATTTACCCCCCTTAATTTTGAAGCGTCCGGCAAAATATTTCTACTATTCTGCATAGCCTCCTATTATAACAATTATGTGACAACACCATTTTACTCCCAACGTCACAGAGCGTCAAGAATGCGTATACATCTTTTTATATTCTGAAAAAACTACAAGTTATGAAACATGCTTTTTTCCTCTTTTTTTCACTATTGTAGCATTATGTCGAAAGAACAATTGGAAAGATGAACGTTCCACCTTTTTTCTAGCGATCAAGTTGTATATAATGAATAGCAGAAAGTGGGGATTAAAATTGACAAACCAAACTGATAAACAAGAAACAGACGCTCTTTCCGTCCCTGTCTTCGGTTATGAAATTATTAGAGACGTTTTGCTTACAGATGTATTAGGGAAAGAAACAGCAGACATCCTTTACTGGGCTGGAAAATCGATTGCTCGCAAGTTTCCTTGTGCTACCTTTGATGACCTCGCCTCTTTTTTCATCGAAGCGGGCTGGGGCGAGCTTACACTACTAAAAGAATCAAAAAACGCAAAAATATTCGTTTTGAGCGGTCCCTTTATTGATCGAAGGTTTTCTGTTCAAACCGAACCTTCCTTCACATTAGAAAGTGGATTTTTAGCTGAACAAATTAGCTTACAAGCACAAACGATCGCCGAGTCAATATGTGAAGTTCAAAAGCGCGCTCAAACAGTTCAAGTGACCGTGAAGTGGGAGTAGATAGAGAGTATTACATCGGACTGCTATACATATTTCTTCGTTTTTCACGCTATAAGATAGGCAGCGGGGCATTGCTCCCCGCTGCCCATAATAACTGTCATCTATTTTAATTTTTCAATTATTACTTCTGCTGTCCGCTCCGGAATGCCAATCGCTACAATCTCTTCCTTCGTAGCTGTCTTCAATTTTTTTACAGAACCAAAGGCTTTCAATAGCATTTTCTTTCTTTTTGGTCCAACACCATCAATGTCATCTAAAATCGATTGAAAAGCACTCTTCCCACGTAGCTCACGATGAAACGTAATTGCAAAACGGTGCACTTCATCTTGAATCCGCTGCAATAAATAAAATTCCTGACTATTATGTTGAAGCGGGACGACTTCAAGCGGGTCACCATATAACAACTGAGAAGTACGATGCTTATCATCTTTCGCAAGCCCAGCGACTGGAACATCTAGGTTCAATTCATGTACTAGAACCTCTCTTGCCGCTTCAACCTGCCCTTTTCCTCCATCAATCACCACTAAATCTGGTAATGGGAGACCTTCTTTTAACACCCGAGTGTAACGACGACGAATCACTTCACGCATGGATCCGTAATCATCTGGTCCTTCCACCGTTTTAATCTTAAATTTACGATATTCCTTCTTCATCGGTTTCCCATCGATAAAGACGATCATCGCGGAAACTGGATCTGTCCCTTGAATATTAGAATTATCGAAAGCCTCAATGCGAAGAGGAAGGTGAATATTCATCGCTTCACCGAGTCGTTCCACCGCTTTAATCGTTCGCTCCTCGTCTCGTTCAATTAAAGCAAATTTTTCTTGCAACGCAACGGCTGCATTTTTCTCTGCTAACTTGACGAGCTCTTTCTTTTGACCTTTTTGCGGCTTCAACATCTTCACTTCAATCAATTGTTCTGCTAAAGTCGCATCGATTTCCTCTGGCAACAATATTTCCTTCGGCTTAAAGTGGTTCGGCTGGTCATAAAATTGGTTTAGATACGTTAAAAACTCTTCTTCCGGCTCATCGTAAAACGGAAATAAAGAGACGTCACGTTCAATTAGCTTTCCTTGACGGACAAAAAAGACTTGCACACACATCCAGCCTTTATCAACCGCATAGCCGAACACATCACGATCCATTAAATCGGTCGTGTTGATCTTTTGTTTTTCCATTAATGCATCGATATGGGAGATTTGATCTCGATATTCCTTCGCTCGCTCAAACTCCAGCTTTTCCGCTGCTTCGTGCATTTTTGCTGTTAATTGCTCTTTCACTTGCTGATGCCCGCCCTGTAGAAATCGACTTATTTCCTGGGTAATATGTCGATAGTCTTCCTCCGTCACTTCTTTCACACAAGGAGCTAAGCATTGCCCCATATGATAATAAAGGCAAACTCGATCAGGCAAGTTCGTACACTTTCTTAAAGGATACAATCGGTCTAATAATTTTTTCGTCTCATTAGCTGCCTGTGCATTCGGGTAAGGGC
The DNA here is from genome assembly GCF_002797375.1 of Bacillus sp. FJAT-42315. Lineage (GTDB taxonomy): Bacteria > Bacillota > Bacilli > Bacillales > Domibacillaceae > Bacillus_CE. Next base: position 1,306,600 of record NZ_KZ454941.1, on the reverse strand, counting down.
CGAAATATTTCCCTTTATCCTTTTGTACTTTTCGAGTGATGAGTAGTCGTGGATGACGTTCAGCCGTTACTTTAATGAATGGATAGCTTTTGTCATCCTTTAACATAATATTATATTTTGGATCATGCTTTTTAATTAAGTTCAGTTCTAAAATTAATGCTTCTAAATTAGAAGAAGTCATAATGTACTCAAAGTCTTCAATTTCATTGACGAGACGCTGCGTTTTGCCATCATGAGAGCCGGTAAAATAAGAGCGCACACGATTTTTCAACACCTTTGCCTTCCCGACATAAATGACCGTTCCATACCGGTCCTTCATTAAATAACAGCCCGGCTGATCCGGAAGCAACGCTAATTTATGTTTAATAATATCATTCATTTTTTCCACCTCCAGATGGCGTCCACTCATAAAGAATCACTTGATCATACACAGGATCAAACAAATGATTTGATGTAAATTCAGCTTTTTTCGTCAGTTGATTCGTTAATGATTGGCCGGTTTGCTGTTCAAAGCCATGCACAACTTTATCTGTCAAATAAATGTGGCGATTTCTTTGTAATGAAGCATCTGCGATAAAGTGATCGTAGCTAAACAGCCGCTTATGAGGAAAAGAAACTTGGCGATATTCAAATACCCTCGTTTCCTCCCAAGTATACACAATAAATGGTTCCTGTACTTCTTCTAAATAATTCGTAGCTTGAATGACAGCTAACGAATCGTTTGCCTGCTCTTTCAACAACGGTATCGCGATCGTCACTTCAACAACAATAGTGATCGCAACAGCAACCGTGAACCATCTTTTCCAGCTTACTTTCGTTAAAAGTAAGAGTGGCAATAATGAGATTAAGGGCAAACTATGCCGCGGTTTATCGATATTTTGAGCAAAGAGCACCCAAAGAAAATAAGAAAGGAATACGGCAAACCAACTGAACCAAACGATATCACTTTTCTCTTTATTTTTATTGAAGAAAGCAGCTAGCAATGTCCCTCCTAAGACGAGTGTTAACGCAAAATGTTCAACAAAAGTACCACTCCATAACATATTGTAGAACAGTAAATAATGGATTCTTTCAAACAAAGAAGCATCGCTCGCAATCGCTGTGCCTCCCCATTCAGTAAAATGACCATCGGTAAACCCTAAAGCAATATCAATAAATGTTTTCAAGCTACCAACATTACTAATTAATGCGCTCACCCAAGCTAAATTGGCCGCGATCAATAGAACAAGCTGAAAAACAATCCCACGTCCATCGTTTGTTTTTTTCCAATACCATATCCAGTATACAATAATAGCCACAAAGGCAGCCACATAGGAGAGGCGAACCCCAAATAATATCGCTAATAATAGCATGGGCCAAACGCCAGCCTCTCTCGTTCCTCGTTCAAACGCACGCATCAGTGACCAAAGAAACCAGAAAAAGATAGACAGTGCCATCGGTTCAGAAATTGGTTGTTGCATCATAATAAGAGAAAACGGCAAGCAATGAATGACAATAGCTGTCAAAAAAGCTGGCACAGTCGGCAAGGAATGCTTCGCTAACTTAAAAAGCGGATAAAGGCTCGTCAAATAGATCGCTTTATTCCACATCGATATCGCAAACTCAGCATCTTTCACGACCGCATTCACCACTGTAGCCGCTAGTATAAAAAAGGGGTAACCTGGAAAATGAGGTTGCATCGTTAATAAGTCAAAACGAATGACACCAAGGGCAAAATCCACTTGATCCCACGTAGAAGGAATAACAGTTGGCAAGGCAAAGATATATCCCCATAATGCTAACAGTGCAATGATCATGATCTTTACATAAAGAGTACGCATACAAAGCTCCTTTGAAATGAAAGTAGTAGCCTAAACGACAATAAAGACCCGCCTAAAGGCGAGTCTTGCAGAGGGAGATCAACATTATACAGCTTTTCTTTTCTTGAATGACGGTTTACTGATTTTTCCTTGACTAATAAGTCGCATCATAACCAGAACGATAGCAAAGTATCCCCAGTAACCAAGCACTTGCTCAAGCGATGGATTATGACTGTAACCGAACATGGCCGCCATAAACAATCCGACTTGACCACTAATCAGTGTTTCATTTCCCGTATCGCGAAGATAGTGCATTTCATCTTGATAATGCTCTGGCATAATATGAATAATATTGTACACTTCCGCCGGCTTTCCTTCCGCTGTCGTGTAAAGAGAACCCATCTTTCCAAGGTCTTGCAACACGCCAATCCCTTGAACGAGCAAACCTGCGGCAATGAACATAATCAGAATTCCTGTCACATTGAAGAATGTTTTCAGTGAAAACTTCATCGTACCGGAGAAGAACATATAGCCGAGCACGAGAGCCATTAATAAACCAGCTAACGCACCTGAACTTTGAAATACTTTTGTAATATCTCCGCCACTGATCGCTGCGAAGAAAAAGACCGTTTCTACTCCTTCACGAACGACGATTAAGTAGGAGTGAATAATTAAAGCGGACACACTGCCTGCTGTCACCGCTGCACCAATTTTTTTCTGCATATCGCCGTTAACATCTTTAGATTCCTTCTTCATCCAAATGACCATATGCGTTAATAAAAAGACCGAAGCGAATAAAATTCCTACTTTTAAATAAACTTCTGAACCGAAGCTGGCAAACCCCGTGAACACGACTTGGAACACGAGAGCAATTAAAAAGCTGGAAACAATCGCTAAAAATACGCCGACATAAATCCATTTTTTATATTGGTTAGCATCTAACCGCGTTAAATAAGAAAGAATTAAACCAACGATTAAGATCGCTTCTAACGCTTCACGTAGCGTAATTAAAAATGCTTGAAAATCCATGTTGTACTCCCCCTGCGCCTTTTCCTATTGCTTCTTTTGTTTCCGTTTATTCACAACAATCATCACGATTAATAAAACAACGAGGCCGATAGATAGCCAGAACCAAAAGCTCGATGTCCCGCCCTCTTGCATTTGATCAAGAAAGTCTAAGTTGTCTTTCGTTAAGTGACTTTTATCTTGTTCTTCCGACACAATTGGAAAAATCGGCTGGATGGTATCAATAATAAATTGCGTTTGTTTCGTAAATGTCTCTGGATCATTTTGTTGATCACCGATTCCGAACAATCCCGGATTCCCTAATGCTTTCAAAGAATCATCAAATGCTTTATAAATGCTATCAACTGTTGTCTGATCTGTTTGCTCAACCATTTCTGGTTCTAAAACCGCAAACGTTCCACGCGCTTTCGCCAACAGCAATTTCGCTTGACCGTAATCATCAAATTGCTCTTGTGCGAAATGAAGGCGCCGTTCAATATTTAAGCGCATCGCTGCTTGCCAGCTACGGCGCATCAATTCTTTATCTTTACTCTCAATGGCCTTTTCTATATCTGGTACCGTTTTCTTAAAATATAAACTAAAATCCTTCTCATACGTTTGATAAACTTCTTTTACTTTTCCCCAGTCATCATGATCGAGATGAACAGTTAACTCTTTATACGCTTCCGCCATTTTCTCTTCATTTGGATCACCATAAGAATAGGCAGCTGTATTTAGAGGAAAAGCAAAAGAATTAAGTATAAATATAAATATAAAACTTAAAAAAAGAGAACTTTTTTTCATTTCCGTGCCTCCCATCTATTTGATGATAATGATTATCAATTTTATTGTCAATATTTTTTTGTCACAAATATTTAGTTTTTTGTAGCTATATACTTTTTTGTTCGCTCGACTTTTTGTACTGGGCGGCTCATTTCTTTATAAATGGCTGGTAACACATTCATCATATACGATTTAAATTTAATAAATGACTGCCCAGTGGTACGCACTTGATACTCAATTGGTACTTCTTTCATTCGAAACCCTTTGCGAACAATATTCAATGTGACCACTTGCGCATAGTTATAATCATGAATAATTTCTGCTTCTGCCATCACATCATTAGAAAATGCCCGCATCCCCGATTGACCGTCATAAATCCACTGACGTAGCAAGATCGATTGCAACAAAGTAAAACAATAGTTTCCTAAACGGCGATGAATTCTCATTCCATCAATTGTTCCTTTAAATCGAGAGCCCATCGTATAATCTGCTTCTCCACGTAAGATCGGCTCAATCAGCTCTGGAATTTGTCTAGCAGGATATTCACCATCCGCATCAATCATCACACCAATATCCGCTTGCAAACGAAGGCATTCTTGCAAACCACGACGAACAGCGGCACCTAGTCCGCTGTTTTTCTCCATATGCACAATATGATCGGCTCCTGCTGCTTGAGCGACTTCAACCGTCCGATCGGTTGACCCATCATTAATCACCAACACCTCTACAACAATCGAAGGATCAAATTGCCGCGGCACCTCTTGAATGACAGCGGCAATCGCTTCTTCTTCGTTGTAAGCAGGCAAAAATACAACAATTTTCTTTTTAGTCAATGGATTCATTCCTCTTTTCTACAAATGCTTCTTCTAGTACTGGTCCGCGGGCATGGTCTGGTAGCGGAGCACCAAGTATATACGCAAGAGTAGACGCCATTGACACAAGACTGCGTTTTTCTTGCACTTTCTCCCCTTGCTTAATATTTGGCCCATGCATAAAGAATGGCACAAATCGTTCTCCTTCATCTAAATGTCCGTGTCCACCGATGCCGTCTGCTTGACCGTGATCGGCACAAATCATCAAGGTTGTATTGTCCATCTTCCCTTCCGCTTGTAACCACTCAACAAAATCCTTCACCAATGCATCGGCTTCTTCGATTTTCTCAATGTACTCATCATAAAACACGCCGCGACTATGTCCGGTTTGGTCGGTCGCAATCATTTGAACGATAAATAAATCTGGATCTTGCTCCTTCATGATTTTTTTCGCTCGCTTCATAATGTTCGGATCGGCCTCATCATTTTTCATGACAGCTGTGACCGTTTCGACATCATCCCCCATCGAATCAACTAAATGAGCAATACCGAGCAGGCGTCCTTTTTTGCCAACCTTTCTAAGCGAATCAAAAATACTTTCGGTTTTGATGCCAAGTTTGTACACCATATTCGACTGAATGCCATGTTCAAATGGATAAGTGCCAGTAAACATTGAAGAAAAACAAACGACCGTTCGAGCGGGATAGACCGTTTCCATATTCGTATATTCTGTCCCGTTCTCCTTCAAAAAATCAAGGTAAGGGGTGTTTGCTTCATAAAAACGCTCTTTACGCATGCCATCAATGACAATCACAACGACTCGATCGGTTTGATGATCAGGAGCCACTTCTGGCATCGTTGCATATTGTTCATACGGCTTTGGCTTCCAATCAAATAAATAACGGTGAAGAATGAAAGTAAATAGAAATACTCCGGCATAAAACCAGCCAATACTGTTCCAATCGATCGCTACACCTGCGACACTTTGTTCGAAAAACTGCTGCCAAAGCATCAGTAACAGCAAAAATTTCGGTAGTTGCTCCTGAGCATTCCCGCTTGTCGAATCACTGTTTTTCAGTACAAGCTTCCAAAAACGAGTGAAGTTCCAAAGCGTGATGCCGATCCGTAAATGATAATAAATCGTCCCCCAAAAGAAGACCGTAAAGAAAAAATATAAACCTAACGCTAGCGCCAATAGCGAAAAATCAACCGTTCCTCCAATTAGCAAAAAAGCAACGAACGGCATCCATAAATAATTTCTTAAAAAGAGTGGAAAATCATAAATAAAATAAAGAACAAAAAGCGGTAATACGAGCAAAAAACCCAAACCTAACGCTTTCAAATGTTCCACTTGTCCTAAGTCAAAAAAATGATAAATCAGCATCGTACCAATGACAAAGATAGGCGTAAACGGCTTGCCTTCGTTCAGTAAATTCCAGCAGCGGGCCGCAAACTTTTCAAATTTTGATGCACTTTTCATCGGTGAATGTCTCCTTTCTTTTTCATATGCAACACATTTTTAAACGAGAGCGGATGAATGAACGAAACGACAGCCCCCGCTCCAAAGGAAAAAATAAATTTAAGTCCATGTGTAATCAGTGCCACTGTCATACCAAACTCGATCGTGTCACCAATCGTGCGAAAAGCGAGTGACATGACCGTTTCATAGTTCGCAATCCCACCAGGTGTGATCTGAAAGGTTTGACCAACGACTGTGATGCTATTAATCCATATCGCTTCAAAAGAATGAACTGGATGAGCAAGAGCCAAGGCCACCGTCCAAACAAGTGCTGCTTCCATGACCCAACTAAGCAAAACTAGGACAAATATAGGGAGCGTCGATGCTCGCCAAAAGGTCTCTTTAAAAAAATTCCATTGACGGCGAAATAGTTCTTTTTTCCAACGAATGACCGCAACGATGAATAATCCTCCTATGAAAGTGAAGGCGATCACGAGCACTAGCGAAAACTCCGTCGGAAAGGGCTGCCAATAAAGACCAACATAGGCGATTCCGATGAGAATGAAAAAATCAAACCCTCTCATGACCGCAACCGACTGTAACGCTAGAAAATAATCCTGGTCTTCACGCTCTTTACATACGTAAGCCCGAAATAGCTCTCCTGCTTTCACAGGGAGCAAATGATTCACAAATAAACTATATAAAATCCCGATCAATGCCGTTGAAAAGCGAATTCGCCCACGAAGATACCATGTCCATGCCATAGCTTTGATCACAAATGATATGCCGTAGATGCCTAAACCACCAATTAGCAACCACGGATGCTGCCTTACTGTTTGTAAAGAAGACGTCAGCATCGATAAGTCGATGTATTGATACAATAGCCAGAAAAACAAAGCTAAGATCAGGAGAGAAATCCCCCTTTTCATTCCTTTATAAATACACTTTATTTTCATACGCCCACTCAATTGTTCGTTTCATTCCTTCTTCGATCGAAGTAACTGGCTGAAATCCTAGCTCCTCTTTCGCTTTCGAAATATCTGCCCATGTCGAAAACACATCTCCGACTCGATGATCGCCATAATGGATGTTCATTTGTGGAAACTCTTTTTTTAGTAGCTCTAACAGCCGATCCATACTAGTCGGAGATCCCGCACCAATGTTCCAAACGGCATAGTTTTGTGGGTCGTTTAAGCTTAATAGAATGCCATTGACGACATCATCAACATACGTATAATCACGGCCACTTCCTTTGCCATAAATCTCGATCGGCTCACCGTTCATCGCTCGTTTAATAAACTTCGCCACCGCCATATCTGGACGTCCCCAAGGTCCATATACAGTAAAAAAGCGCAGGACAGATACGGAATAAGAGTAAAGATGAGCGTATACATGACAAAATGATTCCGCACTCCATTTCGACGCGGCATACGGAGAGATCACCCGGCCACTAGCCATCTCTTCCTTTAATGGAACACTCGGCTGCTCCCCGTATACGGAAGAGGAAGAAGCGAAAACTACCTTCTTTACTCCTGCTTTCCCGGCTGCTTCAAGCACATTAATCGTTATTTTAATATCATAATCGACATATAATAACGGCTCCTTTAATGAATAAGATACACCCGGTAAAGCCGCCAAATGAATGACCACATCTGGACGTATTTGATCGATCAGCTCCACCGTTGTCTCTCGATCCAGTAAATTATGCTCATAAAAATAAACTGACCCCACTTGATTAACGATCTCTATATGCTTTTTCTTCCGCTCAGGTGAATAATACGGATGGAAATGATCAATGATATGCACTTCTTGTCCCTCTTTGAGTAACTGAGTTGCTGTGTGCATTCCAATAAACCCTGCCCCACCTGTGATTACAATTTTCATCTTTTCTCACTCTTTTCTATTTCAACGTCACACGTCATTGTATCACAGCTTAAAAGAAAACGAGAAAAGCCGCTTTTTTTAAAAAACGGCTTTCTACTTCAATGTCTTATTTAATCTGACTAAGTCCAGACATAACTTCTTCACTCAATGGCTTTGCTTCATCTGTTTTTCCATTAGAAACAGCTTCAAACCATTTTTCTGCTGCTGTATGAAGTTTAGCTGACTGTTCTTCACCTAATTGTTTCTTTAATTGAAGGTTGATCATATTCATGAACATATTGCCTTCTAACGCTTCAATTTTCGCATCTAGTGCTTTGTTCGCAGCTAACGCTTCCGGTACTTTTTCATGATAATTTGTTACTTTGCCAATGATCGCCGTATTAAACAGACTGTTTACTTCTGCTGCTTTAATTGTTTTTGGATCCGTATCAAGCGAGAACAATTCATTTAGTTTGTTCGCAGCTTCTTCATTTCCACCAGATAACGATTCTTTAATTGCTTGCAGGAATCCGTATCCTTCTGCTTGCATAATCTTTAACTCGTCTTCTTTTCCTTCAGCCACAGCTGCTTCGATTTTTTCCGCATATCCATTTGCTGCTAAGTAGTACACTTTATACACCGATTTATCTGTCAATTGCACATACACTTGGAAATCATCTGCATTTCCAGCCGTTAACGCTTCCTCTTGTACTTTCAAGCCATTGCGAATATTTTCAGCAATGCTATCTTTTCCTGTAAGCTCATAATATGAATCGCGTTTTTCAGCTGTTGGAATAAATACGTTTTCAGCTAATTGCTTCATTTCATCAAACATCGCTTTCGCTTCATCAGCTTTATTTTCCGTTAAAGCAGCACTCGCATCTTTTTGTAGACGTTTTTGCTTTTGATAGAAATAAGACTGTGTTAATTTATCCACTAGTTGCATAGAAACAATCGGCTCAAGCTCACCTGTTTTACCCGCTTCAATCGCCGCTTCAATTCCTTGCGCGTATTCTCCATTTATTTCATTAATTGCAGCTTGCAACTGCTCTGTGTAAGCTTTTTCCACATTGGTCCAATCTACTTCGCCGCCTTCTTTTAACTTATCTTTTTCAGCGGAAAATACTTGGTGTGCCTCCATTTGTGCCTTTACAGCTCCTGTTGTTTCAACTGGCGCTTGTTCTTGATCTTTCGCTTCCTCAGCAGGTTTCGTTTCTTCTTGTTTTTTCTCTTCTTTCGGTGCTTCTTCTGTGGATCCACAACCAGCTAGAACTGTCCCCGCTACTAAAAATGAAGCAAATACCGCTTGTAACTCTCTCTTTTTCATCCTTATTCCTCCATGTTCATCCCATCAATTAATTGATAACGTCTTTCAATATAAGCACATTATAGAGAGAATGATTCTCATAGTCAATATAAAAAAGCAATTTATCGTTGGATAAATTGCTTAAAAGCTTCGACATGTTCTCTTGGATATCGTTTTGGCTTTTGTACAAGCCATAAGTCTCTTACTAAATCTAGTTCTTCGATCGTCACTTCACAAAGGCGACCTTCGTTCAACTCTTTCGCTACCGTTAAGCGCGATAAAATACTGACACCTAGCCCCGCTTCCACCGCTCCTTTAATCGCCTGAGTACTGCCAATTTCCATTTGACTAGTGATTTTAGCCAACATCCCGATTGATTGGAGGGCATGCTCAACAATCAGCCTTGTACCAGATAGAGCTTCTCGCCAAATCATTGGTTCGTCTGCTAGCTCGCCTACCGAAATTCGTTTTTTTGCTCCCCACGGATGATCCGGCGCACAAATAAGCACGAGCAGATCGTCCGCAAATTTTTCAACTAAAAATCCGTCTTGCTCAACGAGGCCTTCCACTAAAGCTAAGTCGATTTTATCATCAGCCAAAGCCTCTAAAACGCTTGGTGTATTCGCCACATGTAATGAAAACTGGACGTCAGACATTTGCTTTTTGAACGTACCAAGCAAGCCTGGAAGCAAATATTCACCAATAGTGTATGAAGCACCCACATGAATAAAGGCTTGATTTCCCTTGATTACTTGCTTGACCGCCTCTTTCGACCGATTAAAGTCCTCGACAATCGCTTTAGCAAACGGGTATAGCTTCTCGCCCGCAGCCGTAAGCTTCAATCCGCCTTCTGTGCGATCAAACAATAAAGCGGCATATTCATCCTCTAGCTGGCGCATTTGTTTTGTCACTGCTGGTTGAGAAATATAACTAAGCTTCGCTGCTCGAGTCATATTTCCTTCTTTCACTACAAGACAAAACAATCGTAGGCTTTCAATATTCACCTAATCCCTCCGATCATTAAGAGAAAAAGAGCATCTGTGCCCCTACAACCATAAGCAAAAGGGCTAACATCCGTAAAATGATAGCGCCAGACACTTTGCTCGATAAGCGCACACCAATTTGCGCACCAATGATGACTCCCACTCCTCCCCAAAGTAAAGCTGTCCAATCAATATTACCATAAACCATTTGCAACACTGCACCTACTGCTGAATATAAACAAAGGGAAAAAATCGAAGTTGCTGCTGCTTCATGTGGGGAATAATGAAAGAGATAAATAAGAATCGGTACGAGCAGAAAACCGCCGCCAATCCCTAAAAAAGAGGAAACAATCCCAAGGAAAAAACCTAAAATAATGATTGTCAGCGGATTGTTTTTCATAAAGAAACCTCCTCATTTTGACTAGCATGGCCTTTTCTCGTCTCACGAATATTTTGATAAAGAAGAAATCCTCCTAATACCATTAACGTACTTCCAAACACATCGTTAAATATGTCAGGTGATACGCTAGACGTAAATTTAGCTCCGATAAAAATACCTGGTAACGCTCCTGCCGCTAAAATGAAGCCAAATCGATAGTGAATATGCCCTTGTTTTTTATAACCAATCACCCCTGATATGGCATTTAAACAGACTACCGCTAAACCTGTCCCCGCAGCGGTGGCCGGCGACAAGTGGAACAAAAGCAACAACGCCGGGACAAAAATGAAACCTCCTCCTGCTCCGATCATTACACCATAAGCACCTGACACTATACCGATGAATAACAATCCCATTCCCATCACTTCTACTCCTCTCTTCACTTCACTTCGTTACTTTAACGATAACACGATTTTCCAATAAAAAAATTTTCATATAAGAATACCGTATAACTAGAAGTTATTAAGGGTGTTCAGAAAAAAACGCCCTCTGTCTATGACAGAAGGCGTTTATGTACGTGATTAAGCATGTTTATTAATTAATTCAGCTAATGCTTCTTTCGGTTGGAAACCAATCACTTTATCAACCGGTTGACCATCTTTGAAAAGAATAAGAGTTGGGATGCTCATTACACCAAACTTTCCAGCTGTTTCTTGGTTGTCATCTACATCGATTTTGACAACTTTTGCTTTGCCGTTTAATTCAGCATCTAGCTCTTCAAGTACTGGAGCGATCATTTTACAAGGTCCGCACCAAGGAGCCCAAAAGTCCACGAGTACAAGACCGCTTTCTGTTTCAGTTGAGAATGATTGATCAGTTGCATTTACAATTGCCATTAAAATTACCTCCTAAAATAACGATATACTACCGATAGTATATCACCGATTATCATACGATGCGACTTTTTTGCTTCAAAACTACTTTGCCCAGCGAATTTGATTATATACATAAAAAGCTACTAGCCTATATTAGACTAGCAGCTTTCTGATCATATTAAGACATAGCGACTTTTAATTTTTTAAATTCTTCTGTTAACATTGGTACGACATCGAAAAGGTCTCCAACGATACCATAGTCCGCTACGCTAAAGATACTTGCTTCTGGATCTTTATTGATTGCTACAATTACCTTTGAGTTAGACATTCCGGCTAAATGCTGGATCGCTCCAGAGATTCCACAAGCGATGTACAAGTCAGGTGTAACGACTTTACCTGTTTGACCAATCTGTAAAGAATAATCGCAGTAATCCGCATCACACGCACCACGAGAAGCACCAACTGCTCCACCAAGTACGTCAGCGAGCTCTTTTAATGGCTCAAAGCCCTCTTCGCTTTTCACGCCGCGTCCGCCAGCAATGATTACTTTCGCTTCTGATAAATCGACACCTTCGCTCGTTTTACGAACGACTTCTTGAATAATCGTACGAATATCTTTAATCGTTGCTGAAACCGATGATACATCACCTGAACGAGACTCATCTTTTTCAAGCGGTGTAATATTATTTGGACGAACTGTCGCAAGTACGATTCCTTCGCTCACTGCTTTCTTTTCAAATGCTTTTCCGGAATAAATCGGGCGTGTAAAGACAACTTCTCCGCCTTCTTCTTCCACAGCTGTCGTATCAGAAATCAAGCCTGCTTCTAGCTTCGCCGCGATTTTCGGTGATAAATCTTTCCCTAATGCTGTATGACCAAAGACGATTCCCTCTGGACTTTCTTGATCCACAACAGCTAACAACGCTTGTGAAAAACCGTCAGATGTGTATTGAGCTAGCTTTTCATCCTCTACTGTTACAACGCGGTCCGCACCGTAATGAATCATTTGCTCAGCGTATGAGCTTACAGAATCACCAAGCAATACCCCAACAACTTCTCCGCCTTCTGCTACTTTCTTTCCAGCTGCAATCGCTTCAAAAGATACATTTCTTAACGCTCCGTCACGAACTTCACCTAATACTAATACTTTTTTCCCCATGTTTGTCCCCTCCTGTCAGTTAAATTACTTTCGCTTCTTTATGCAATGCGTTCACAAGTTCCGCTACTTGATCGCTTAAATCGCCTTCTAGTACACGCCCTGCTTCTTTTGTCGGTGGTAAGAAAATATCGATTGTTTTTGTTTTTGCTTCGACATCGTCTTCCTCCAGATCTAAATCATCAAGTTCTAATTCTTCTAAAGGTTTTTTCTTCGCTTTCATAATCCCTGGTAAAGATGGGTAGCGTGGTTCGTTTAATCCTTGTTGTGCCGTCACTAATAATGGCAGCGTTGTTTGGATTTTTTCAGAATCCCCTTCGACATCACGAACGATATTGACTGTTTCACCGTCAATTTCAATGTTTGTAATCGTTGTTACGTAAGGGATGTCTAATAGTTCCGCTACACGAGGACCCACTTGACCACTACCGCCGTCGATCGCTACGTTACCAGCGATGATTAAATCTGCTTCTTTATCTTTTAAATACTCAGCCAAAATTTTCGCTGTCGTAAATTGGTCTCCATCTTCCACATCGTCCTCGATATTAATAAGGACCGCTTTATCAGCCCCCATCGCAAGCGCTGTACGAAGTTGCTTCTCACTTTCTTCTGACCCGACAGAAACGACCGTTACTTCGCCGCCTTTATCGTCGCGGATTTGAATTGCTTCTTCAACGGCATACTCATCGTATGGGTTGATGATAAATTCCGCTCCGTCTTCTTGAATGGCACCGTTAGCCACGGAAATTTTTTCTTCTGTATCAAATGTTCTCTTTAACAATACGTAGATGTTCATATTTTCCCCTCCTGCATTCTTAACTTTCTATCGTTTTGAAAGATTGTGAAAATTTTTCACAAAAAAATTATTTACCTGTAAATTCAGGCTGGCGTTTTTCGATAAATGCTTGAATACCTTCTTTCGCATCTTCAGAAACGAACACCACCCCAAAGGAATCAGCTTCCTTTTGCACGCCTTTATAGTATTCAGCGTGTTTTGAATAGTTTAGTAGCTCAATAGCCGCTTTGATACTAACCGGGCTTTTTTGAGCAATTTTCGCTGCCATTTCTCTTGCTTTTGGTAATAGATCTTCCTCGTCATAAGCGTGGTTGGCAAGGCCCCATTGAACCGCTTCTTTTCCTGAAATCGGTTCACTTGTCAACAACATTTCTGCCGCTTTCGCCATGCCTACATATCGTGGTAGACGTTGCGATCCAGCAAATCCTGGTACAAGACCAAGGGCTAATTCAGGTAACCCAAGCTTCGCCTTTTCCGTTACTAGTCGGATATGACAGCTCATTGCTAGCTCTAAGCCACCGCCAAGTGCCGCCCCATGAATCGCGGCAATCACCGGTTTGGAAAAGGTTTCAATTCTTTCGAATACACGTTGCCCTCTTGCAGCGAGCTGGGCAAATTCTTCTCCTGTCTCGATGGAGGTAAACTCCTTAATATCGGCTCCAGCTGAGAAAAATCTACCTTCTCCCTTCATAAGAAGAACACGAATCTCTTGATCATTCTCCAACTCATCCAACACATGATCGATTTCCTCAATCAATGCACCAGATAAAGCATTAGCCGGTGGACGTTGAATCGTAATCTCAGCCACTCGACCTTCTTTTTGCAAAGATATGTACTCCATTTTCTCACCATCCCTTTATTCGATTCGTTAACGGGCAGAAAATCCATTCAACAACATGTCTCCCACTTCTCTTGCAAGTGCTTTGAGATCATATTTTTGATCATTCACCACCCAAGTGGTAACGGTTTCATCCATCGTGCCGAAAATCATTTGCCGAGCGAGTAAAATATTTAGCGACTCCCTAAACTCACCCGTTTGTACGCCTTCTTTTAAAATGTCATCCATTAACAACAAATAGTCTTTAATGACGGCATTAATTTGCAAGCGCAACTCCTTGATCGACTGTCGAACTTCGAGTTGAGTGACGACGGCTAAATGAGGATCTTCCGACAACATTTTAAAATGGTTTTCTACCAACACTAATAACTTCTCCGCCGCTGTCGATTTTCCTGCTACAGCTTCTTTAATTTTTACGACAAAATCCCCCATTTTTTCACGGAACAGAGAAATTAATATATCATCTTTATTTTTAAAGTATAAATAAATGGTTCCATCCGCTACGCCTGCCTGTTTCGCAATTTTAGACACTTGCGCTTGATGATAACCGTTTTCTGCAATGACAACGACCGCTGCATCAATGATTTGATGGTATTTTGGTTTGTTTTTTTTCACAAGCTGCCCCTCCTAACCGCCAAATGAATGACTATTCATTCATGATTCTATATTATCTTTTTTTTCTGACATAGTCAAGAGGGTCGCTTGCTTACATTAACTTGTTTTTTCTAGTTTCTTTTTTTCTTCGTCTATGAGGGCACGGCGCAAAATTTTTCCGACAGCTGTTTTTGGCAGTTCTTTTCGAAATTCGTAAATTTTCGGCACTTTATAAGGAGCAAGATGATCGCGAGCAAAAGCCTTCATCTCTTCTTCTGTTACTTCGTATCCTTCTTTTAGCACAATATACGCTTTCACCGTTTCGCCACGATATGGATCTGGTACGCCCGCAACAACGGTTTCTTGAATCGCTTCATGCTCGTACAACACTTCTTCCACTTCACGCGGGTAAATATTATATCCGCCGGCAATAATCATATCCTTCTTGCGATCCACGATATAAAAATAGCCTTTCTCATCCATATATCCAATATCCCCCGTTAAAAACCAACCATCTTTAAATGCCATTTCCGTGTCTTCTGGACGATTCCAATAACCTTTCATAATTTGCGGCCCTTTTACTACAATTTCACCCACCTCACGAGGAGGTAAAAATTCTCCCGTTTGCATCGAAAGGATGGCAGCATCTGTATCTGGCCAAGGAACACCTATACTTCCTTTGATCCGCTCGCCGTCCCAAAGGAAATTAGCATGAACGACAGGAGACGTTTCGGACAATCCATATCCTTCGACCAATTTACCACCTGTAATTTTTTCAAATTTCTGCTGTACCTCAACTGGTAACGGAGCCGAGCCGCTCAAACATCCATGGATGGAGGAGAGATTATATTTCGGCAAATCTGGATCATTCAAGAGCGCAATATAAATCGTTGGCGCCCCTGGAAAAAGGGTCGGTTTTTGTTTATCAATCGTTTTCAGCGTCATTTTCGGATCAAATTTAGGCAGCAGCACCATTTTATAGCCTTGCATAATCGATAAGATCATCACCGTTGTCATACCATATACGTGAAAGAAAGGGAGCACGCCAAGGATGACTTCTTCGCCATGCTTGCATTTGTACAACCAAGCATCGCACATCGTTGTATTGGAGATTAAGTTTTTATGAGTGAGCATGACTCCTTTTGGAAATCCTGTCGTCCCACCTGTATATTGAAGCAAAGCAATATCTTCTTCAAAATCGAGCGAAATCTCTATTTCTTCTGCTTTCTCATGGGCCATGATTTTTTTAAATTCATGGTTGATTCCCCATTCTTCGATGTGAACGACGAGACCAGTTTGTTTCTTCTGAATGTAAGGGTAAATGATGTTTTTCGGAAAAGGCAAGTAATCTTTGACAGCGGTTACAATTAAATGTTCAAGATTGGTATTTGCCCATACGCTGCGGACGCGTGGATAGAGAATATCAAGGGTGATGATTACTTTCGAGCCGGAGTCCTTCATTTGGTATTCGATTTCTCTTTCTGTATACAACGGATTCGTTTGAACAACAATTCCCCCGGCATACAATACACCGAAATAGCTAATTACGGCTTGTGGACCATTTGGCAACATAATTGCTACTCGGTCTCCTTTTTCTACGCCTAGCTTTTGTAAATAGCGAGCTAGTTTTAAAGCCGATTCATACACTTCTGTAAATGTCAGCTCTTTCCCTAAAAAATGAATCGCTATTTTATTAGGATAATTTTTCGCAGCCTTTGTTAAGTACTGCTGAACAGGTTGCTCCTTGTACGTCAAAGTTGCTGGTATTTCCTTTGGATATTGCGAAAGCCACCTCTTGTCTGTCATCTCTATCCCTCCCTATTAATTTAGAATATTAAAAATATTCTATTTAATTATAATGTACTTTGATCATCGATGCCAATTATTCTTTTTTTACATTTTATCCTAAAAACTACAAAAGCTCGACTTTTCCCCCCTCATTCAACGAGTCGGATAAGCCAAGCTTTTGTACCATTCATTTCTTGTTATTAAGCTGTTTTTCTTCCTCTGCGCATGACATTTTTTCGATCACGTCTCACCGCTTTATAGATGGAAGGAATGACAATAAGGGTTAATAGAGTGGATGTCGTCAGTCCACCAATGACGGTAATTGCTAGCCCTTTTGAAATCAGTGCTGCTGATACGGATTCTGTGTCGCTAGATAACGCAAGTGGGATAAGCGCACAAATCGTGGCAACAGCGGTCATCACAATCGGACGAAGACGGACTTTTCCTGCTTCTACTAAAGCTTCTGTCACATCCATGCCGTTCTTACGATTCGTTTCGACACGATCGAGTAAAACGACCGCATTAGTCACTACGACACCAATTAACATGAGTAACCCGATCATGGAACTTAATGACAACGGCTGGCCTGTTAATAACAACAAACCAAATGAGCCGATCGGAACAAAGAGAATGGATGTTAAAATCACAATCGGTGTGACGATCCCTTGGAACGTCGCACATAACACGATAAACACTAAGCCGATGGCCATCAGCATCGCTGTGATCATTTTAGAAAACTCTTGATTGATTTCCTCGTTTGCTCCCCCTGTTTTTAATGTCACACCATCTTCAAAAGAGAGCTCTTTCATTTCTTTTTCAATCTTTTGAGTGACTTCTAAAACATTTTGGCCTTTGACAGTCGCTGTTACTTTAGCAAGCGCTTGACCGTCTTCATGTTTAATCTCTACCGGTGTTTTTACTTCTTTCAGCTCGGCTACGTCTTTTAACGCTTTTTCACCGTTCATCGTTACCACTTTTAAGTTTAACAAGTCCTCTTTACTAGCTACTTTTTTGTCATACTCAAGTGTGAGACGATACGTTTCATCCTTTAATTCATAGTCCATTAATTGGACCGGAACTAAACGTTCTTGAATGGCAGCCATCAGCTGAGTTCCATCGACGTTGGCTTTACGCCCTTCATCGTTGATTTCCACTTCCCATTTTGTACGGGCGCCAGTCATTTCATTTTTAATGTTCTTCAACTGATCATTTTCTTTTAAGCGGTCTTCTACTAGTTTAGAAGCTTTCTCTAGTGCAGCAAAATTATCGCCATACAATTCTACATTGACTACGTTACCCGCTGGTCCAGACCCCATCGTAGCTGAATAGTCTTCCACCGTTATTTCGGCGGTTGTCACTTCATTTTCTAAATCTTTCTTCAATGGTTTAAGTAATGCATCAGCCTTATAACCTTCTTTTAACTTTACAATAAAAATAGCCTGATTTTCAGTACTTTGCATCGACATTGGATCAATAGATTGCCCCACTTGGACACTACTGTAATCCACTTCTTTACGACTTTCTAAATAGCTCTCTACCTTTTCAGAAGCTGTGTTTGTGTCATCAATTTCCGATGAGGCTGGGAGCTTCATGCCAACTTTTAAAGATGTTCCGCTTTCAGATGGCATTAAAGAAAAGCCCATCATTGGGACAAGTGCAAAGGAACCGACTAATAGTAATAGTGAAGCAATGATCACGAGCCATTTTCGTCTCAAAGCACCACGCAACGTTTTTTCATAGAAACGAATCGTTTTACCTTCTTCTTCTTTCTTTGGCTTCACCTTTAAAAATATGCTTGAAAGCATCGGAATTAACATGATCGCAACAAAGAATGAAGCGAGAATAGAGAAAACAACGGCTAAAGAAAACGGACGGAATTGTTCACCTGTAAAGCCTGTAACGAACACAATCGGTAAAAAGACGATACAAGTGACAAGCGTAGACGAAGCAATCGCCTTCATCACTTCTTGTGTAGCTTTACGAGCGATTTCTTTTTTCGGAAGTTGCCCCCCTTGCTCTTTCAGCCAGCGGTCAATATTTTCAATGACAACGATACTATCGTCGACGATGCGTCCGATCGCTACCGCTAAACCACCTAGAGTCATGACGTTCAAGCTGTAACCCATTTTTTCAAAAATAAAGATCGTCACAAAGATTGAAACCGGCAAGGAAATGATTGAAATAATCGTTGCTCGGAAACTTCTTAAAAATAGGGCAATAACGATGACTGTAAATAATGCACCAAATAATCCTTCTTTAACGAGTTTAGAAATAGATGTCTCAATTTCGTTTCCGAAATTCATAATGGAAAACACTTCGTAGTTTTCTTGTTTTTGGTATTGGTTAAGCAGTTTGTCAACAGCCTTCGTTATTTCGACGGTATTTCCACCCTTTTCTTTCGTTACATTGATCACAAAAGCCTTGTCACCATTATAACGAGATAGATCTCCGCCTTCTTTCTTCATCTCGATTTCAGCGATCTCTCCAAGTTCCACAGGTGCTGCTGGTGTTCCGAGTGTAGCAAGAGGAGTGATTTTCGTCTTCTTCAGCTCTTCCACCGTACGAATTTGTCGGTTTAAGCTGATAGGAATCGTGTTGCCCTCACTCTCAATCGCTCCTATTGATACATCTTTATTTCTCATATCTAACGCTTCTCTTATAGCTTGTAGCGTTAAACCATTGTCTCGCGCTTTCTTCTCATCCACTTGAATGAACCATTGATTTTCCGATTCACCGCTCACATCAATGCTGGCGATTCCTTCCGTCTTCTTCATTTCGGGAATCAATGTATCGTTGAGAAATATTTGCAACTCATCCGGCTGATCAGATGTTAAAGCAAATTGCATAATCGTGTTCATCATACTGTCTGTCGTTAAAATATTATGCTCTGTATATTCCGGTAGCGATAGTCCATTAATAATTGATTCTAGCTTAGCAGATGATTTATCCAAGTCGGTACCATATGGATATTCGATTTGGAAGGTAATCATTTGACTGGATGTGGTACTTATCACGCTTTTTGCATCGGCATTGGCGTTCAACTGTTCTTCAAACGGCTTCGTGATCCGCTCTTCATTTACTTCCGCCGATGTACCATTTTGGGTCGTCACTTGAACAAATAAAGCTGGGTAAGTGACATCCGGCATAATTTCTTTCGAGATCGTACTCGAGGAAAATATTCCTCCCCCTAAAATTAATAAACATAGTAAAAAAACAGCAATTCCATTTTTTAGACTCCATTTTGTCAACCTAATCATTTGACATGGGCCTCCTCTTCATTTATTGAGCTCACTGTAAAGATAACAGACGAATATGAACTCAATATGAACAATTATTGGAATTATGTAAAATTTTACCCCCTCGTTATCTTTTTTGTTTGAGCGGCAAGCTAACGACGAAGCAACTTCCCTTACCGACCTCACTGTATACATGAACCTCCCCTTGATGCATCGCCACAATCCGCTGCACAATAGATAAGCCAATGCCATTGCTCGCCTTTTCTGTTCTAGACGTATCTGCTCGATAAAACCGCTCAAAAATATGCCGTTGGTCTTCATCGGCTATTCCAGGTCCCGTGTCCTCTATCCCAACTTGCACCCGCTCCCCTTTTCGTCGCAACCATATTCGAATCGTTCCGCCTTGATGATTATATTTAATACTATTTTGCAATAAATTCATCCACACTTGATAAAGCAGATCACGGTCTGCTTCAATTGTTGCTTTTGGCAATTTAATCTCAAGCTCCAACGCTTTTTCCAACCATTGAGGCTCCATTTTCAAAACTAAGCCACGTATTTGTTCATCTAGAGCATAGGAAACCGGATGAAAAGGATGTTGATCAGATTCTAACGAGGCAAGGCTAAGTAGATTGTTGCATAATCTTGATAATCGTTCGCTTTCCTGTTCAATCACTTCACTGAATTCAATTCGATCAATTTCTGATAATCCATCTCGCTTCAATGCTTTAGAAAATCCTCGAATAGAGGTAAGCGGCGTTTGAATTTCATGGGAAACGTCAGAAATAAAGTTGCGGCGCATTTCTTCAAGACGGCTTAAATCTTTCGCCATGGAGTCTATGCTTCTAGCGAGCGTTCCGATTTCATCTTTTCGCTTCGAGTGCAGCTGCACATCAAATTGTCCTTTAGCAAGCTTCTTCGTGGCATTCGTCATTTTCGTCAGCGGCTGAACAATGTAGCGGGAAACAACTAAAATTAACAGTGCTCCAAGAAAAATAGCAACGAACAAGCCAATGTTTAATATTCGATAAAAATCGGTCGTCATTCCTTTATCATCAATATAGACAAATACCGCATATCGCTCTCCTTCAATATCGAAAGGAAGCCCCATCGTCATATAGCCAAAAATATTTTTTTCGCTTTTATACGTCTTCCCCTCTTGAACAGATTGAACCAGATCATTGGAAATCTTTTCTTGATTCCCTTCTTCACTACCAAACACTTGAACATTCCCTGCTTCATCATATAATTGAATGCGTAAATACAGCGATTCTAGCAGTTGACTATATTCCCGCTTTAATAACTGCTTATCAGGAGCCATTTTGTAAATCTGTATAAAGCTTTCTCCTTGCTCTAGCAGCATTTTATCTTGCTCTTTACTATATTTTTCATCCATAAAAAAATTTACTGTGACGACTCCCGCCACCAGGCTAATAATAAAAATTAAAATATAAATAAGCGTAATTCTCGTATATAGTGTTTTCATGACACCACTTCTAAACGGTATCCGAGTCCACGAACTGTTACAATTTTAAAATGTTCATCCATTTGCCTCGTTCGCTCACGAATTCGCTTGATGTGAACGTCAACAGTTCGCTCATCTCCTTCATAATCCATCCCCCAAATTTGCTCGATTAGTTGAGCGCGAGTGAAAATTTTTCCTGGGTAGCTAGCTAAACGAAATAATAACTCAAACTCCTTTTGTGGGAGCACAATCGATTGATCGTTCATTGAAACGCTCAACGCTAATTTATCGAGTAATACACTCCCAAGCTGAAGATGATGAGACCAGCTAATCCGATATCTTCTTAATAAAGCTTTCACTCGCATCACAAGCTCCATCGGATCAAACGGTTTCACGATATAATCATCCGCTCCATTTTGAAAGCCATTTAATTTATCGATTCGTTCTCCTTTGGCAGTGACCATTAAAATCGGTAACTGCGAAAAAGTACGCACTTCCTTACAAACCTCGATCCCATCTATTTTCGGCATCATAATATCTAACACGAGTAATTCCGGCTGAAGCTCAAATAGTTTATGAAGCGCTTCTTGCCCATCGTAAGCTTGAATGACTTCAAACCCTTCAGGCTCTAAGTAAATTTTCAACAACCGTTGAATATTAGGATCATCCTCGGCCACTAAAATCTGCACCATGAGTCTATTCCTCCTACTGTTTTCTTCCATCATACCGCAACAATATGAACTATACATGAACAAATTTCCAATGTTGGAAATGAAAAAACCGCTGTCTTACCATATAGATGATAAGACAGCGGATTCCATTTCCACTCTTCATTTAGTTGACACATAACTTTTCTGCTTTTTCATTAATCGTACAAGCCAGCTAGTAGCAGCAATCATCAATAGGCTAGACGTATATATCGCACTCGGAACAGTCATCATATCGGTTAACACTCCACCAAGCAGAGGACCAATAATCATCGCGAACGCAAACAGCATATTAAAAAAAGCATACGCCGTTCCGTATTCATCCCCATCGCCGCCATTGTCATCGACTACCTCTCCTAATGCCGAAAGAGTCGGAGAAAGAGTAAAGCCAGCTGCTCCTCCAATAGCAATACCAGCAAATACAAGTGCCCACATCGAGGTGCTGATCACAAGAAACGGCAACGATAATGCCATCAAAAATAGACCGATTATCATAATTTTATAGGAATTATATTTGCTAGAGAGCGAACCTGAAATTGGTGAGCATACACTATAGGCAATCGTCATCACACCAAATAACAAGCCAATCGCTTGAGCATCCATGCTCAAATTGTTAGCGGCATATATCGGTAATACAGGCTCTAGCATCGTGATCATTCCTTCACCAATCAAAATGACAGCCGTAATCCATCTCACTTCTCTCACTTTCAACAAGGAAAGAATGCTACTTTGTGATTGAGATGGCGTACGCTTTGGTTCTTTTAGTAAAAATAAAGTCACAAGAAAAATGATCAAATTACACACAATCGTTACAATGAAAGGCAATTGGTAACCACCTAGATTAAACAGCCAACCTCCAACAGGCGCGCCGAGCAATGTCCCCGCCGATACAGCTGATAAAGCAAAACCCATAATTGGTCCTCTGCTTTTCCCCGGAAATAAATCAGCCAGCAAGGCAAAACCAGCCGTCCACGAGGCACCAGCCGCCACACCTTGAATAAAACGAGCAATGATTAACACCCACATATGCTCTGCAACAATAAATAACAGCGTGGAAATAATGAGTGCAAAAATTCCTACTAGCATCGGGATTTTTCGACCAATCTTATCCGATAGTCGCCCTAAAAAAGGGGTGGCGATTAATAATCCGACCGCATATGTACTAAATAAGACTCCCATCATCGTCGAAGTCGGTTGATACGTTTTATCAATATAAGGGGTGATCGGCACAAGCAAGCTATACATGATCATATCGGTAAAAAGTACGGCAATTACAACGAAAAGCCCTGTCTTTTGCAGGTTTGTCCATTCTTTTTTCATTTGAGCCCTCTCCCATTTATCTAGCGATTCATGAAAAAAACTCCCTGTGCATAAGGAAGTTTTTTAATTAAATTAAGCAAGAAAAAATAAATAAATAATGCCGATGGCGAAAAAGCCGCCGCCCACCACGAGTAACACTTTTGCTAAAGTTTCCATCGCTTCACTGCTCCTTTATCATAATAAAGCTGCGCCAATGACATAGGATAGACCGATAGAGATGACCATAGAGATAAACCCAACTGCCCGATTGTCTTTTTCAATCTCCTCATCAATTTTAAAGTGCGGGGTTAAAAACTCAAATATAAAGTAACCGATAAGCAGAAGTGAGAAACCACATACACCCCATCCTACCATCGCAAGCAAAGAATCATTATGCAAAATGGAATGGCGAAAAATATTCGCAATCCCGAATATTTTTCCGCCTGTGGCCATCGCTACAGCCATATTTCCTTTTTTAATTTCTTCCCAATTACGATACTTTGTCACAAGCTCAAACACAGCTAAAAATAAAATTACACAGACAATAACGACACTGATATATCCGGCAAGCTGAACGAAATTATTTTCCCAGAATCGGTTCATCCTCGTAATGTCCCTCCATTATGCATTACTTGAGCTCAACAACGGTTACGCCGCTACCGCCCTCTCCTGCTTCACCAAAACGAGTACGCTTCACAGAGCGGTGATTCTTCAAATATTCTTGTACGCCTTTTCTTAAAGCGCCGGTCCCTTTCCCGTGAATAATGGACACGCGAGAATAGCCTGCAAGCAAAGCATCATCAATATACTTCTCTACCTTTAACAAAGCATCCTCATAACGTTCTCCTCGAAGATCCAGTTCAAGGCTCACATGAAAATCCTTTCCGCGAAGAGTCGCCATCGGCTTCGGCTCGGCTTTTTTCTCAGATTTGATCCATTCTAAGTCCGATTCCTCCACCTTCATTTTCATAATGCCCATTTGGACGTGCCATTCCTTGTCCCCACTCTTTTCAATGAGATGACCTTTTTGACCGAAACTTAATACTTTCACTTCATCTCCTGGTTTGAACGTGCGCTCTGTAGACACCGATTTTTTCTTCTTCGGCTTCGCGGTCTCTGGAATCGCTTCTTCAAGACGGCGCTTCGCTTCAATTAATTCATGCTCTTTAATGCCCGCGCGCTGTTCTAGCTGCATTTTGCGTAAATCTTTCATCACGGCTTCCGCTTCCGCTTTTGCTTGTTCGATGATCGTCGCCGCTTTTTCACGCGCTTTTTCTGCTAATTCTTCTTCATGCGCATAGAAATCTTGCATTTGCTTTTGCATATCTTGATGAAGTTTTTCTGCCGTCTTTAAATAATCACGTGCTTCCTTCTCTTGTTCTTCTGCCTTCTTGCGGCTTTGTTCGAGTGAAGCAATCATTCGGTCGACTTCATTTGTATCTGCGCCAATTAAACTCCGAGCCTGATCAATAATGTCGAGGTTTAGCCCAAGACGCTTCGAGATTTCAAAAGCATTGCTTCGTCCTGGCACTCCAATTAAGAGTCGATACGTCGGACTTAACGTCTCTACATCAAATTCCACGCTCGCATTAATGACTCCTTCTCGATTATAGCCATAAGCCTTTAATTCAGGATAGTGCGTCGTAGCAATCACTCGCGCCCCACGGTGATGGACTTCATCCAAAATCGAAATCGCTAGAGCCGCTCCCTCTTGTGGGTCCGTTCCTGCTCCTAACTCATCAAACAGAACTAAACTTTCATGATCGACTTCTTGTAAAATGTCGACGATGTTCACCATATGAGATGAAAACGTACTTAAGCTTTGTTCAATGGACTGCTCATCGCCAATATCAGCAAATATAGATTGGAAGACAGCTGTTTCGGAACCATCAAGTGCCGGGATGGGTAGTCCTGCTTGCGCCATTAACGTCGTTAGTCCGACTGTTTTTAACGTCACCGTTTTTCCGCCTGTATTCGGTCCAGTGATAACAATCGTGTTGAATTCTTTTCCAAGCTCAATATCACTCGGTACGGCTTCATCAATCGGCAAGAGCGGATGTCTCGCTTTATGTAAGCGAATGTAGCCATCAGGGTTAACATTCGGCTTCGATCCTTTAATCGTCTTTCCATACTTTGCTTTCGTAAACATAAAGTCTAACTCGCCGAGCAAACCTGTTAAATGATAAAGCTCAGACCCGTGCAGTTCGACTTCTGCCGTCAACTCGGTAAAAATCCGTTCGATTTCTAGCGCTTCTTTCAACTTCAACTCCCGGACTTGATTGTTCATTTCCACAACTGATTCCGGCTCAATAAACAACGTCTGGCCGGAAGAGGACTGATCATGAACAATACCACCGTAATGTCCACGATATTCCTGTTTCACCGGAAGCACGTAGCGATCGTTTCGAATCGTAATAATCGCATCTGACAGCATCGTTTGTGCATTTTTCCCTCGGATTAAGCTTTCTAACTTACTACGAACGCGACTTTCATTCGCTCGCAATTGCTGGCGAATATGTCTTAACGTGTCACTCGCAGAGTCTAATACACCGCCATGCTCATCGACCGTATGTTTAATTCGATGCTCAAGTGGAGTTAATACCGGAATCCTTTCTTCTTTTTCTGAAAGGATCGGCAACTGCTCTCCTTCTTCCATCAATCCAATAATGAAATTTTTCATCATTCGACCTGCATAGATCGTGCTGGCGATTTGGACAAACTCCATTCCATTGAGCATGCCGCCAATTTGTGAGCGTTTCACATGCGGACGGATGTTGTAAATACCGCCAAGAGGCGCATGCCCTTTCATCCGCAAAACTTGAGCGGCTTCATCTGTTTCTTCTTGTAAACGAACGACCTCTTCATAAACAAGTGCCGGCATTAACGCCTCCGCTTGCTCTCTTCCTAACGAGGACGCTGCGTGTTCCGCCAATTGCTGCTTAATTTTGTCAAACTCAAGAGTCGCTAATACTTTTTTATTCACGGAAAAAATTTCCTCCCACTTATCTATTTAAAAAAGCTAAGAAATCGGCTGTACTGTACGTGTTGATGACCGTTTCCGGACGAAGCCAGCCTTTACGGCCAGCCTTCACACCGACCTCCATAAAGTTAAGATGCTCAATCGCATGAGCGTCGGTATTAATCATCACTTTCACACCTGCTTCTTGCGCCTGGCGAAGATGCTCAGCGCATAAATCGAGCCGATGCGGGTTCGCATTCAATTCCAGAGCGGTGTTCGTTTCCTTTGCTAATTGAATAAGCATCTCCATATCGACAGCATAGCCATCTCGACGACCGATAATTCTGCCTGTCGGGTGCGCAATCAGATCGACATGCGGATTACTTAACGCCGTTTTTAAACGGTCCATAATGATGTTGCGTGGCTGAGAGAAGCTAGAATGAATCGACGCGATCACAAAATCAAGCTCGCTTAATAGCTCATCTTCATAATCTAACGTTCCATCTGGCAAAATGTCCATTTCAATACCTGATAAAATTTCAATATCATCATATTTGGCATTTAATCGACGAATTTCTTCGTTTTGCTTTAATAGCCGTTCAATCGATAGCCCGTTGGCGACCTTTAAATAACGAGAATGATCGGTGATCGCCATATATTCGTATCCTTTAGCTCGACACGCTTCAACCATTTCTTCAATCGAATTGGCTCCATCTGACCATGTCGTGTGCATATGAAGATCGCCTTTCATTTGTTTCTCATCTAATAGGCTTCCTTCTTCTATGAATCGTTCCACTTCGGTGCCATCTTCTCGAATTTCAGGCGGAATCCACGGCAAGCCAAAGTGATGGTAGAAATCTTCTTCAGATTGAAATGTTTTTATTTCACCTGTTTCATTATTTTCTACCCCATACTCACTTATCTTCTCCCCGCGCTCTTTCGCTAGCTGACGCATGCGGACATTATGGTCTTTTGAGCCGGTGAAATGATGAAGAGTAGAAGCAAACTCCGCTTCTGTCACAATCCGAAAATCAACAGAAACATCCCATTCTCCATCGAGGACGACGGATACTTTCGTCTCTCCACCGGCAATAATTTCTTTAATATTCGGCAGTTCTAATAGTTGCTCCTTCACAGTCGCCGCTTCTTTTGTCGCGATGATAAAATCTAAATCCTTAATCGTTTCTCGTAAACGACGTAAGCTGCCCGCTCGTGAAAATTTCTCTATCTCCCGCATCGACGAGAGCTCTGCTTCAACCGACTCTGCCACCGTTAACATATAAGAAATCGGCAGTCGCTCTGGTCGCTGTCCAACGTTTTCAATCGCAACTAAAATTTTCTCCTCTGTTTTTGCCCCAAACCCAGCCAGGCCGCGCACACTCTGATTTTCACACGCCGCCTTTAATTCATCGCCATTCGTAATTTCAAGTTCTTTATAGAGCTTGGCAATTTTTTTGCCGCCAAGTCCCGGGAGCTGCAATAATGGAATTAAACCAGCTGGCACCTCTTCTTGAAGCTCTACCAAAACGGTCGATTGACCTGTTTCGCGATATTCTTCAATTACCGCCGCTGTCCCTTTTCCAATTCCGGCAAGCTTTGTTACATCGTCGATTTCGGTTAAGCTTCTTTCATCATTTTCTAAAGCTGCAGCTGCCTTACGAAACGCTGATATTTTAAACGGATTGTCTCCCTTTAACTCCATATATATCGCAATTTTTTCTAACAAACGAATGATGTCTTTTTTATTGATCATAATTGGTCACCATGCTTTCCAAATGACTATCTTCCTTATATACTAGCAGAAAAGCTAGATAAAATAAAAACTTCTCTACTAAAAAGAGAAGTTGTTCACATAGCTCATTGGATCGAATGTTCTTAACGCTTCTGATAAATAAGGCGTGTCATGAAGAATATAAGTAGCAATAGTGGACTGTGCCACCATCTGTTGAATGTCATTTCCTGCAAACAAAGCCCCTACATAAAGTAAAACGAATAAAACAAGGTACACTTCTGCAAATCCGAGAAGTCCTCCACCGATTTTATTGATCTCCTTTATAAGAGGGATTTTCGCCAGCATATTGACGAAAGACGCCAGAATCGATAAAGCGACTTTCACAAGAAAAAATAAGAGGATAAAAGCAATTGTGCCATAATAAAAGGCTTCAAAATCACCCGTAATATATTGGAATATAGGTGTATCCTCAATCGGTGGCATCGGAATCCATTGAAGCATCGGTGCCACTTGTTTACGCATTGAAATCGCCACAATGACAGCAATAATCGAGCCCACCATATGAAACACTTGCAAGATAAAGCCTCGCTTTAACCCTATGGCAATCCCTGCTAATAAAAATATGAATAAAATAATATCAATCATAGAGGTCAATCCTTTAATTTTTTTAGTTCTTCTTTTAATTGTTCCACTTCTTCTTGAAGCTTCAAATATTCATGAACGGTATTAACAGCGGTTAATACAGCGATTTTATTTAAGTCTAGCATTGGATTCTTTACGCTGATCTCACGCATTTTTTCGTCCACCATATTGGCCACTTCACGAATATGGCTTTTCGATTCTGTCCCGACAATAGTATAATGATGTCCGTGTATTTCTACGGTAATCCGAGTTTTTTCTCTATCTTGCAATTTGAATGGCCTCCATTCTAAAGAATCCTAACTGTTATCATACCACGAGTAGTATTGTGTGAAAAGTCGAAACTATAAAGGAGGATCTTCATTGAACCATACTGTATTAAAAGTTACTAATCGTACGCTTGAAGAGATGAAGAAGCATTACGCAAGCGATGCTACTGGAAAATTACCAACAGGTGCTGTATTCGCTGCCAAAACGAGCAATTGTTCGATCACTGGCTATCGCTCGGGCAAAGTATTGTTCCAAGGAAAAGGAGCTGGCACAGAAGCAGCTCGCTGGAGTGGAGAAACAGCAGCTCCTACCAAAAAGAAAAAAACCGTTGCAAGCACCTTGCCAGCCAACTTTCACTCATTGTCCGTAATCGGCAGTGATGAAGTCGGAACAGGTGATTACTTCGGCCCAATGACAGTCGTTGCAGCATTTGTGAAACAAGAACAAATCGCTACGCTCCAAGCGATCGGTGTTCAAGACTCAAAAAACTTAACCGATGCACAAATTATCAATCTAGCGAAGCAAATCGTCAAAATGATTCCGTACAGCTTGCTCATTTTACACAATGAAAAATACAACGAACTGCAAATGCAAGGAATGTCGCAAGGAAAAATTAAAGCATTGCTTCACAATCAAGCATTAATCAAGCTCCACGAAAAAATCTTGCCTGATCGTCCTGAAGCGGTATTAATTGACCAGTTTGCTGAAAAAACAACATATTACCGCTATTTAAAAGAACAGAAACGAATTTTTCAAGAAAACGTCTACTTCAGTACAAAAGGAGAAAGTGTCCATCTCGCTGTTGCCGCCGCCTCGATCATTGCTCGCTACGCGTTTGTCAAAGAAATGGACAAATTGAGCAAGGAAGCAGGCTTCACCATTCCTAAAGGAGCGGGCAGCCAAGTCGATGTTGCCGCCGCCCGCTTAATCCACGAAAAAGGCGAAGATGCCCTCCTTCACTTTACAAAACGGCATTTTGCCAATACGGAAAAAGCAAAGAAACTTGTCAATAGAAGATAATACGGTAATGGCTGGCTCATTAACAGGGTCAGCTTATTTATAGAAGAAGAGGGTGTCCAAAAAAGTCGAAGAAACCGCTCGTAAAGTCAAAGAAGCCTCCAGAAAATCAGTGGAACCTGACTTTCTGGACAGCTCCTCAAATTTATTCCATATTAACAGGCTACGAAAAAAATAATCATTGAATTTCAATTTATATTTTAAATCGCCGTACGAGCGTATTTAACTTCTCTGCAAGGCTTGCCAACGAATCAGCATTTCTGGAAATTTCCTGCATAGAGATAGTGGATTGTTCAGAAGAAGCAGCTGTTTCTTCGACTCCTGCCGCTGTTTCTTCTGAAATGGAAACAATGCTAGTGAGCGCTCCTTCCATCTCTTCTGTTTCTTGGACAATTTCAGACAAGTCGTTTGTGACGGTTTGAATTTTATATACAACATCTTCAATAGAAGACGTAATGGTATCAAACGCTTCACCTGTTTGTTTAATTTGAATCGTTCCTTCGTCTACTAGCTCAAAACTTTTCTCAAGAGAGCCAACAACCAAAGCAGTTTCACTTTGAATCGTTGTCACAATATCGGTAATTTCCGTCACAGAACTTCCCACTTGTTCAGATAACTTTCGAACTTCCCCTGCCACGACTGCAAAGCCTTTACCGTGCTCACCAGCCCTAGCTGCTTCGATCGTTGCATTTAAAGCTAACATATTGGTTTGTTCAGAGATTGCTGAAATCACTTGTACTAATTGAGAAATACCTTTTGTATGTTCATACAGACTTTGGACTTTTGTTACAGCCTCTTTTACATTTTCATCAATGATATTCATTTTCTTCATGGAGTCCATCATTGATTGGTTCCCTTGCTTTGATAAGACTAAAACATTCTCCGACACATCTGATACTTTTATACTATTACCATTCGCGTCTTGAATATTGGTCATCAACTTATTCATGGAGTCCGCTAATTTTGTCGTCGTATAAGCTTGTGACTCTGTAGCTTTAGCTAACTCTTCCATCGTAGAGGCTATTTGCAGACTACCTTCTCCTACCTCTTGTGACGACTGTGTCAATTCCTCACTTTGACTAGCCACTATATCCGATACTTCTTGGATTTCCATCGTCATCGTCCGAATTTGCTTGTTCATTTCATTGATTGAATGAACTAATTCCCCGATTTCATCTTTCGTAGTTGCTTTTAAATCTTCCTGTGTCAAATCGCCACCCGAAACGTCTTTCATTCTAGTCACAACTCGAATAATTGGCTTTGTTAACGAGTTAGCAATGTAAACAGCAATAAATATCCCAAAAATGACGACAGCAGCTACAATCATTTTAACCATAAAAGCCGTCTTATCTCCAGACTGAACCACTCTTTCTCCTTGCAGGTTAATATCTCCTTCTCTTTTCTCAGCCATTTGATTAAACTCTTGCATGATCTCTTTGCCAAGCGGAGCAACCTTGTTATTTAAATTTTTCAGCGCTGCTTCTTTGTTTCCTTGATCATAAGGGGCGAAAACCTCTTCGGCGAGCAAATTTCGCCATTGTATACTTTTCTCTACTAATTCTTTCGCAGTTGCTGAATGATTTATGGCAAGCAGTTCTTCTTGAAGCTGCTTACTTTCTTCTGTGTAACGATCAAATTCATCTCGGAAGCTTTGATCGTCTAAAAGAAGATAACCGCGAGCAGCTGAAATTCGTTGGGATATATTGAACCGTAATTTTTCATCTAACATTAGCAACGGAAGATCTTTTTTGATTATTTCTTTAGAGTCCTTGTTAATAGAAGATAAAGACATAATGTTAAAAACACCCATAATGAGCGTCAATCCGATAATAACGAAAAACGCACTTAAAATCTTAGCCTTCAAACTTTTCATTGTTTTTTCCACCTTTCAACCCACATCTATCGACCAGCCTTAAACCTTTATTCTATCAAATAACCTATAAAGTTGTTAAGATTTTCAAGACGAATGTTTGGAAAAATGGAGATAAATATTCTCTCAATGCAAAAAAGAAGATACCCTTATTAGAGTATCTTCTAAATAAAGCAACTAAATTAGCTGCGTAATTCAGCACCAACTTTTTCTTTTAATGCTTCAAGAACGCCGTTGTGGACTTTGACTACTTCTTCGTCTGTGAGTGTTTTCGCTGGGTTTACGTATGTTAATGTGAAAGCAACGGATTTTTTACCTGGCTCCATATGCTCGCCTTCGTATAGATCAAATACGTGAACTCCTTTCAGCAAGTCACCGCCCGCTTCCTCGATGACTGCTTGCAGTGCTCCTGCTTCTGTTTGGCGATCGACAACGAGTGCGATATCACGAGTAATCGATGGGAAACGTGGAATCGGCTCGTAAGCAACCGCTTCTTTTTCCGCTCCAAGAAGGGCATTCAACTTTAATTCAAACACGTACGTTTCTTTTACATCGAGATCTTTCGCTTGCTGCGGATGCACTTGGCCGACAAATCCGATGAATTGGCCATCTAATTCAACGGCTGCTGTACGTCCTGGATGCATGCCTTCGATCTCTGCTTTTTTATAGGCGATGCGTTTCTCTAAGCCTAAACGAGCGAATAAGCCTTCAAGTACACCTTTAGCTACGAAGAAATCGACTGCTTTCTTTTCTCCTTGCCAAGCGTTTTCTTCCCATAGTCCAGTAATTGCACCAGCTACATGCTCACGTTCAACAGGTAATTCACCCTCGGCTTCTTTTAAGAACACAGAACCTACTTCATAAAGAGCTAATGAGTCGATTTGACGTGCGTTGTTATAAGCAACAACTTCAAGCAATTGCGGAACAAGGCTTAAGCGTAAGAACGCACGCTCTTCACTCATTGGCATTGCTAAAGCAACCGGCTGACGAGTTTCTAACGCGTATTGAGTTGATTTCTTCTCACTCGTTAAAGAATAAGTGATCGCTTGGTTTAAGCCTGCCCCTTCTAAATAACGGCGAACGACGCGACGCTTTAATTGATAATCAGTTAATCGACCTGGCTTTGATTCACCTGTTGGAAGCGTCGTTGGCAAATGATCGTAACCGTACATACGCGCCACTTCTTCGACTAAGTCTTCCGGGATCGTGATGTCACCGCGACGGGTTGGAACGGTCACGATGAATTCATTATTGTCTGTCTGTACTTCGAACTGCAAACGACGGAAAATATCTTCCACTTCGGCTACTTGTAAATCCGTACCGAGGACACGATTCAATTTTTCTAGCGTAACGGAAACGACTTTCGGCTCTGCAGACATTTCTCCTGTTACAACACGACCAGAAAGGACTTCTCCACCCGCTAGCTCGACCATTAATTGAGCCGCGCGATCAGCAGCTGCTTGCACGCGATTCGGGTCCACGCCTTTTTCAAAACGAGCACTTGCTTCTGAACGAAGACCGTGATCTTTGGATGCTTGACGAACACGTTGACCGTCAAAATAAGCCGATTCAATTAGAATCGTTGTCGTATCTGCTTGCACTTCAGAGTTCGCTCCGCCCATTACACCAGCAATTGCGACTGGTTCTTGGCCGTTTGTAATCACTAAATGCTCAGCCGATAATGTACGTTCTGCCTCATCCAATGTAATAATTTTTTCGCCTTCTTGAGCGCGGCGAACAACGATTTCTTTTGAGCCTAAACGATCATAATCAAATGCATGAAGCGGTTGACCGTACTCTAATAAAATATAATTCGTAATGTCAACAACATTGTTATGTGGACGAATGCCCGCTGCCATTAAGCGAGTTTGCAACCAAAGTGGAGACGGAGCAATTTTGACATTTTTAACGACACGAGCGATATAAATTGGGTTATCTTCCTTTGCTTCAATGCGAATGTCGATATGCCCTTCTGCTTTTTCGCTTACTTCTTGCACGTCTGTCACAGGAAGCTTGACGTTTGTGCCAAGAATAGCTGCTACTTCATAAGCAACACCTAGCATGCTTAAGCAGTCAGAACGGTTTGGCGTTAACCCAAGCTCTAACACTTCATCATGTAAGTTCAACTGCTCAAGAGCGTCTTCTCCTGGTGTCACTTCATTCGGGAACACGAAAATTCCTTCTGAAAATTCTTTTGCTACTAGCTTGCTTTCAATGCCAAGTTCTTGCAGCGAGCAAATCATTCCATGAGAAGCTTCACCGCGAAGCTTTGCTTTTTTAATTTTGAAATTGCCAGGAAGGACAGCGCCTACTTTTGCAACAACGACCTTTTGACCTTTATCAACGTTAGCTGCACCACAAATAATTTGAACCGGCTCTTCCTCACCGACATCGACTAAACATTTATTTAATTTATCAGCATTCGGATGCTGTTCACGCTCAAGCACATGACCGACAACGACATTTTTAATGCCTTCGCCTAAGTGCTCGACTCCTTCTACTTCAATTCCGCTACGAGTAATTTTCTCTGCTAATTCTTTTGCGGGCATTCCGCCAAGATCGACGTACTCGCTCAGCCATTTATATGAAACGAACATTGTTATTTTCCCTCCTAATTATTCATGTACCGAAAATTGTTTTAAAAAGCGTAAATCATCTGTATAGAATAGACGAATATCATCAATGCCATATTTCAGCATCGCAATTCGTTCTGCTCCCATACCGAATGCAAAGCCTGTATATTTCTTCGAGTCGTAACCAGCCATTTCAAGCACGTTCGGATGTACCATTCCTGCTCCTAACACTTCAATCCAGCCCGTCTGCTTACAAATATTACAGCCTTTTCCACCACACATACAGCTGACATCTACTTCTACTGATGGCTCAGTGAATGGGAAGAAGCTTGGACGCAAACGAATTTCGCGATCTTCACCGAACATTTTTTTCACAAAAGCTTGAAGCGTTCCTTTTAGATCGCCCATGCTAATGTTTTCGTCAACGACAAGACCTTCAATTTGCATAAATTGATGAGAATGTGTTGCATCGTCATTGTCGCGGCGGAATACTTTTCCTGGACAAATGATCTTCACTGGGCCTTTTTCTGTATTATTCTCCATCGTGCGCGCTTGCACGGGAGATGTGTGCGTACGAAGTAAAATATCTTCTGTGATGTAGAAAGAATCCTGCATATCGCGTGCTGGATGACCTTTCGGAAGGTTCAATGCTTCAAAGTTATAGTAATCCTTTTCCACTTCTGGTCCTTCTGCAACAGCATAGCCCATGCCGATAAATAAATCTTCAATTTCTTCGACTACTCGTGTTAACGGATGGTGATTGCCTGTTTTCACTGGACGACCTGGAAGCGTAATATCGATTGTTTCTTTTGCTAGTTGTTCTTGAATCGCTTGTTGCTCTAAAGTTGTTTGCTTTGCTTCGATCGCTGAAGCAATCGCTCCACGTACTTCATTGGCAAGTGCCCCCATTTTCGGACGCTCTTCCGCCGATAATTTCCCCATGCCTTTCAATACTTCTGTCACAGGTCCTTTTTTTCCTAAATAAGCGACACGAATGTCATTCAGCTGTTTTAAGTCTGCGGCTGTTTCAATTTGAGCCAGCGCTTCTGTTTGTAATTTCTTTAATTGCTGTTCCACAGTGTAACTCCTCCTTTTTTATTGGCAAAAAGCGCTTTCGGGTAGTGAACACAAAAAAGCCCCGTCTCCCGAAAAGGGACGAGGCTTTGGTCGCGGTACCACCCTTATTAACATACACAACATATGTTCACTTCATTGATGTAACGGTTCTTCACCGGGGCATCTTTACGCCTATGGCGGTCCTGATGCCGGCTCAAGAGGTGAACTTCGCTTACCGTTTCATAAAAGTGCTTTCAGTCTTCGGCACTTTCTCCCTGAAAAAAACTAGCGTAAACTACTCTTCTCTATCATTGCCTTTTGCCTTATACAATTTGTTCTTATTATAGTACATTTTCGCTCAAAAGTTCAAACGTTTTTCAATGAATGTTTAAAATGATACAGCAACACACCAGCGGCAACCGCCACATTTAACGATTCACTGCCGCCGTAGATCGGAATGAACACATTGCTTGTCGTCTCTTTCAACAGCGATTCATTAACACCACTGCCTTCATTCCCAACAAGAAGAGCAAAAACATCTTGTACTTCCGCTTCCCGATAATCAGTCGCTTGCTGTAAAGATGTTCCGAATACTGGAATTTGCTGATTTTTTAATTGTTGAATCGCTTCATCAAGTGGCATTTGAATGAGCGGCAAATGAAAATGACTGCCTTGCGCGGCGCGAAGTACTTTCGGATTGTAAGGGTCGGCACAACCTGTACCTAAAACCACACCATCTAGACCTGCAGCATCCGCTGTGCGAATCATCGTCCCGATATTGCCTGGATCTTGCACCGCATCAATAAGTAAATACGTCCGACCGATGAAAGTCTCCGGCAATGGGCGTTTACGACAAACGGCAAACACTCCTTGGTTCGTTTCTGTATCGGCCAGCTCCTTCGTAACCTCCGCTGTCACCAGCGTCATTTCAACCCCATCCATATTCCAATGGGCAGGCAAAGAAATATCTTCTGACACAATGACTTCCACGATTTCTTCTTTATGCTTTAACGCCTCTTCCACTAAATGAAGACCTTCTAGCAAATATAGTCCTGTTTTTTCTCGCTCTTTTTTCGTTAACAGTTTCTTCCACTGCTTCACTTGAACATTTTTCGTTGATTGAATAAATTTCACTGTTTCCGCTCCTTTAATGCGTAAGGGTTTTCGTTTCATTATAGCTTATTTTTTTCGCATATTAAATGACAGCTCAGGAGAAAGTAATAAAGACTATGCGAAAAGGAGCGATTTGGATGAACTTTAATTTACGGCAAGCTGTGTTAAACAATGTTACGGGCAGTTCCCAGCAACAGCTAGAGCAAACGATTGTCGATGCCATTCAACGAAATGAAGAAAAAATGCTTCCCGGTCTTGGTGTGCTATTTGAAGTATTTTGGCAGCACGCTGAAGAACAGGAGAAGCAGCACATGCTACAAACATTAGAAACAGGATTAAAACAATAAGTCTAGAAAGGGCAGTCAGGTTTCTCCTGATCGCCCTTTTTTTGTGTGTAACGATGGGGATAATGTGCGATTGATTCAAGATAACTCACCTATACTCGATGCTTGTTTAAACATAAGATAAAGTAAGGTGTTCTTGATGTATACGATGAATTAAGTAATACCTTTTATGCATTCGAAAAGGGGGGAAATATTATGGCTTATAAATCAAAGAAACGTAAAAAAAGAGGTTCTAACAGCTGTGTTCACAAGATGTGTATCTATAAACCAAAATATGTAACAATCTCTTGTGGAGATGATCATCATCATACAAAAGGAAAAAAATGCGGATGTTCTGACTAACAGCTAGACTTCAAAAAAAGCAAACAAAGATCATCATTTCACTAATAAATATGCGATTGATTCAAGTTATTCATCTATACTCAACGCTTGTTTAAACATAAGATAAAGTAAAGAAGCTTAACAGCCTTCTTTCAAAGGAGGTGAAACCTTATGAGTTCTAAATCACACGGACGCAAAAACGTAACTTTCAACACTTGTATCCACAAACTGAAGATTAAAGAAGTGAAACATTTAACAATCAATTGTAAAGATTGTGGTGGTCACGGAAGACCTTTCACTGCTGACGACCTAGAAGATTATTAAAATAGAGGAAAAGCAGGCAATTTACTTGTCTGCTTTTTCTTTATTAAAGCCCATTTCTTAATCCTTTTACCTATTTTGGTTTTTTGTCCAGTTCATGACTACCTTCATCAGAATATAGTAGTCATGAAGTATAAGACTAAATGAAGGGATCGAAAATGAATGACTATGCCTAAGTTACCAAATGATCTGTACGAAGATCGGGAAAATGCGATTAATTCGTTATTAGCTTCCATTGCTTTAGAGGAACTAGCCCTTGCCCATGTAATCAATGCAGAGGCTGAGAAAATTCAAAGAGTAGTTGGGACATTGAAGCCTTACCCAGAGCATCCTCCTTGCTTAGACGATTTATTAGATGTGAATGAAAGTGTACAAGAAACATTACAAAAAGTGATTATTAAAGAAATCATACTATTATTCAAATTAGAAGCTGTTCTCAAAGTCCCTGACCCTTTGGATTTCTTTGAATCCTGTTGTCACGAAGAATAGAATAACAAGTGTTTTGTTAGCTAAAAGAAAGCCATCTCGTTGCCGGGTCATTTTCTAGAAATGATTGAGATCGTAACAAAGATTGTCTCTTTCTATATAATAGTTGGTTTTCTTGCAATAGCTCATACATTTCTTTCCTTTCTTCTGTTGACAGCGATAAAGAATTGACTATTTCTTTCATTTGAGCCATTTGATTAGATAAAAGCGCTGAATGATTACACCCTTCAATGAAACAAGGACCATCTATTTGTTCAAAATATTTAATCCAGCGCTTATTTTTTTTTAATATCAATCTTTGTAGCTGCGCAATTTCCATATTCGTATAAACAATGAACTCTTTCAATATTTCCTCTTTCCCCACATAGTGACATTCAGCTTCAGCTAATTGAACCAACGCTTCTATTAATACTAAAAAGGATTGGTCTAAAGATTGAACAGAGCGTAAGAAGGATTGTTGGTGCTTTCCATCTGTTAACATGAATGATGTCCTTTTCCTTTACAACATTTAGGACAATGGGGTTTATCAGGTGTACTGGGGAGAAAATCAATCACACTTTCTAATTTTTTAAGCAACAACCACTCTTTCATAACAACTGTTTCGATTAGACTCTGAACAGATTTATTAAATTTGATGATCTCATGATTATTAGGTTTCGTTGGAAAATCCAAACATTCACCTACAAATGCTTGGATTTTTTCCGCTTCTGCATTAAGGATATGTGATAAAGCAATTTCCTCTAGTGCAATCGATTCTAGTAAATCGATGATAACTTCATGCTTATCAGGACGATGGGGTTCTTTAGGGATGGACGGCATGCTCATAACGGTTTCACTCCTTTTTCGGATTCTCTAATTAATGTATTAATCATCCGAAAAATAAGTTCCTTTACTGATCTTCTATTTCATCATAAGCAATCAATACGATAGTTTCTCCCATTTCATGACGCAGTTCTTTCTCTAAAGATTGAATCTTATTTAGTTGATGTTCATTCAGTGAAGCAATTGGATAGTGATCATTATTTGTCATAACAAGTCCCTCCTTTTACGACTTAGTCTTACCTTTTTTCCTAGCGTTATGCTTATGTAATGACTCCATAAGAAACTGGCTACTAGACACTCATCTAGTAGCCAGTTCTGTGTTGTTTTACCAACCGCCATGGCCATGACCAGAATGGTGTGGGTGATGGTGGTGGTGACCATGGTGATGGCCATGATGATAGTGTGGATAATGATGGTGGTAGTGTGGATAGTGGTGCGGATAATAGTATGGATGATGGTGATGATAATACGAATGATGATAGTAAGGCTGTTGCCTTTCATCTACAAAGTCAAAAAACTCTTGTTCACCGAAATATTGATTCCACATAATTACTCTCTCCTTTATATGTTTTACTGTGCTTAATAAAAGCCTCCGTATGGGTATCCGTAGTAAGGAGATCCATAGTAGGGATATCCATAATAAGGAGCATATAATGAACTAGCTAACAAGCCACCGGTAAAGCCACCTAAGAAAGGACCTCCCCAAAATGGACGACCGAACCCGAAGCCAAAAGGCCTTCCAAAACCAAATCCTGGTCTACCGAAGCCAAACCCAAACGGTCTTCCAAAGCCGAATCCTGGTCTACCGAAACCAAATCCTGGTCTACCGATAATTCTTTCATCTTCTTGCACTCCATGAGGCATAGCTGACAAGCCATCATTCATGACAAACACTCTTCCTTTCCATCTTAATTAGCAACTTCGCCTTTCCATTAATATGCTATGCATTGAATCGAAAGAGGGCGATGGCCTTTCTAAAAAATAGGTAATCGCCTAATAAAAAAAAAACGACTCTTCATCATAAAGAGTCGCTCGTTCGCTTTAACTTGAAAGACTGATACATAAAAAATCCCATCGTACTAAACATTACACCTAAAAAGATCGGAAGCTCCCATATACCAAGACCGAAGCTGTTTTCATGTGCGACTTGCACACTTTGATAACTTGCTAATACCATAAAAATAATAATTTCCGTTTTAATCACATTGAGCATCATTCGCGAGTTGCGATATTGGGATTCGACATTTTCTTCCGTTAAACCACTATAATTATGTAAATGTGGCACTCTTTCTAACAAAGTAAGACCAATCCATAAAAGAGAGGCCATAATTGGCAAAAACCAAATCATCCCCTTGCTTCCCCAACCATCTGCTTCTCCAGTAATCCCAAAATGAATGGGTACTTGATTCGGCAAGTCGCCCCATTGAATCAATAGATAGATCACATTCATCATAAGCAGTAGCAAAGACAAGGTAGTAGAGAGCTTTTCAAAAGTTGTTTTAGGAATATTTAATATTGGTTGATTCTCTAGCTTCATAATTCCTCCTTACGGGATAAGCACTCATTACTTCCTCTTCCGTTACCAATTCTTTAATAATCGAATTTCCCATCACACATCTCCTCTATATATTATAAATGAATACCCCAACCCATTTACTACCATTATATCAAAAAATGAAAGCTGATTAACATAGGCACTACA
Source organism: Bacillus sp. FJAT-42315 (assembly GCF_002797375.1). GTDB lineage: Bacteria > Bacillota > Bacilli > Bacillales > Domibacillaceae > Bacillus_CE. The sequence continues at coordinate 1,266,232 of NZ_KZ454941.1, read as the reverse complement.
TAAAAAAAGCGTGATGAACAATTCACTCGCTCATCACGCTTTTTAAAATAAATTTCAATCGCTTTTCTTAGTCAAACGTAATTTTGTTCACCGTATCGCGGTCTAGGCGCAGGATGACTTCACCTAAAAGCTTGACGGCATTTTCGTAGTCGTCACGGTGAAGCATCGCTGCGTGCGAGTGGATGTAGCGAGTCGCGATGGTAACAGATAAGCTTGGAACTCCACCTGCTGTCACATGGATCGCTCCTGAATCTGTACCGCCACCAGCCATAGCATCGAATTGATACGGAATTTCTAGCTCATCTGCCACATCTGTGACAAAATCACGTAATCCTTTATGAGACACCATGGATGCATCATAAAGAATAATTTGTGGACCTTTGCCCATTTTGCTCATCGCTTCTTTTTCAGAGATGCCTGGCGTGTCCCCAGCAATACCTACATCTACACCGAAAGCGATATCTGGCTTAATCGTTTGAGCCGCTGTTTTCGCTCCACGCAAACCAACTTCTTCCTGTACAGTTCCTACACCGTATACAACATTTTTATGTTGCTTGTCCTTCACATATTTCATAACGTCGATCGCAATCGCACAGCCGATACGATTATCCCATGCTTTCGCTAACAACATTTTTTCATTGTTCATCACAGTGAATTCGAAGTAAGGTACGACCATGTCGCCTGGACGAATGCCCCATTCCATCGCTTCTTCTTTACTTGAAGCACCGATATCAATAAACATGTCTTTAATTTCCACCGGTTTTTTACGAGCTTCTGGCGGTAAAATATGTGGAGGCTTTGAACCAATGATTCCAGTTACATCGCCTTTTCTCGTGACGATTGTCACGCGTTGAGCAAGCATTACTTGGCCCCACCAGCCGCCGACTGTTTGGAAACGAAGGAAACCTTTATCATCGATTTGAGTAATCATGAAGCCGACTTCATCTAAGTGACCCGCTACCATGATTTTCGGTCCATTTTCATCGCCTGCTTTTTTAGCAATTAAGCTTCCCAAGTTGTCTGTTGTGACTTCATCTGAAAGCGGCTCTATGTATTTTTTCATGACAGCACGAACTTCACGCTCGTTACCCGGAATCCCTTTCGCATCTGTCAATTCTTTCAGCATCGTTAATGTTTCATCCATTTTTGGCATGGAAAAGCCTCCTTTATCAAAAAATGTGTATCCATTTAAGTATACGCATGTTTGCTCAAATATTCAAAATTTGCGGTTAGCAATCTTCATTTGACACCTGAAGATCCAAACCCTCCTTCTCCTCTCTCAGAAGTAGACAACTCTTCCACTTGAGTGATCGTTACCGTTGCCACAGGTGCAATCACCATTTGAGCAATCCTTATGTGCTTCTCTACTTTAAAATCTGCCTTTCCATGGTTAATGAGAATGACTTTAATTTCCCCTCTATATCCTTCATCGATCGTGCCTGGGCTATTTAATACCGTCACCGCATGCTTTAACGCTAAGCCGCTTCTCGGTCTCACTTGCGCTTCCGTTCCTTGTGGCAACTCAATGCTAATTCCTGTGCTAATTAATTCCGCTTCTCCTGGCTTGATCACTTTTTCTTCTGCGGAAAACAAATCTAACCCTGCATCTCCTACATTCGCTTGGAATGGTAAAAGAGCCTCATTATGTAGTAATTTGATTTTTAAGTTATAGTTCATTGTAACATTTCTCCTTATTCTTTATGAAAAATACGCAAGCAATCCAAGGTCGATCACTGCTAATATCGGCATCCCATATTTAAAGGAAGCATGCTTCGTTTTATGCCGGTGCGTCTGCATCGCTACCCAACTGCCAACCGCTCCACCAGTGAATGCTAACAACCATAGCGTGAACTCACTCGTCCGCCAAGCTCCGCGTTTCGCCTTCCTCTTATCATTTGCCATAACCGCATAGCTAATGACATTGATGAGAACAAAATAAATGAACAAATTGTATCTCCTCCCAGCATTTATTGTATCAAACATTTCGCTTTTCAGAAATCATTGGGCTTTTGCTAAGTTGATTCACTTTATTACTGACTCGCTCTGGCTTTTTACTGAATCTAACGACTTTTTTATTGAGTCGTAGCTCACTTTTACGAAGTCCCCAACTTTCTACCCAAAATAAAAAATCAGACGCGCCGAAGCGGTCTGATTTTGAACAAAAATTATTTGTTTAATTGAGCTTTTGCAGCGTCTGCTAATTGAGCAAATGCTTTTTCATCGCTAATTGCTAAGTCAGCAAGCATTTTGCGGTTCACTTCGATTTCAGCAAGCTTTAAACCGTGCATTAAACGGCTGTAAGAAAGACCGTTCATGCGAGCTGCTGCGTTGATACGAGTGATCCAAAGCTTACGGAAGTCACGTTTTTTCTGGCGACGATCACGGTAAGCATATTGTAAAGATTTCATTACTTGTTGGTTTGCAACTTTATATAAACGGTGTTTAGCACCGAAAAAACCTTTTGCTAATTTAAGAACTTTTTTACGACGTCTGCGAGTTACTGTTCCGCCTTTTACGCGTGGCATAATATTTCCCTCCTATAATGGTTCCTAGTCTTACTTCAAGTTGTCTAACATGTGACGAATGCGTTTGAAATCGCCTTTAGATACAAGCGTTCCTTTGCGAAGCTTACGTTTTTGTTTCGTAGATTTGTTGGCAAATAAGTGACTTGTGTAGCCATGAGAACGTTTTAATTTACCAGAACCTGTCTTTTTGAAACGCTTAGCTGAGCCGCGGTGGGTTTTCATTTTTGGCATTTGTAATTCCTCCTCAAACTTATTGCTTTTCGTTTTTAGGTGCTAAGATTAAGAACATACTGCGACCATCCATTTTTGGTTTAGTCTCAACAGTAGCTACTTCCTCACAAGCTTTTGAAAAACGCTCAAGAACGCGTTGTCCAATTTCCTTATGAGTAATCGCACGTCCCTTGAAGCGGATTGAAGCTTTCACTTTATCCCCTTTTTCAAGGAATTTGATGGCATTGCGAAGTTTCGTACTAAAATCATGCTCTTCAATCGTCGGGCTAAGACGAACTTCTTTAAGATTAATGATTTTTTGATTTTTACGAGCTTCTTTCTCTTTCTTCTGCTGTTCAAATTTGAACTTCCCGTAGTCCATAATACGAGCTACTGGCGGTTTCGCATTTGGGGCAACAAGCACAAGATCAAGATTAACGCGTGAAGCAATTTCGAGCGCATCGAATTTTGATTTAATTCCTAACTGCTCTCCATTTTGGTCAATGAGACGGACTTCACGGGAACGAATTCCCTCGTTTACAAACATATCTTTGCTAATAATTAGCCACCTCCAAGGTTTATTAGAATACACATATATTCACGAATACACATTAACGTTAACTGTTTAAAGGCAATAAAAAATGCGGGTATATGAGCATACCCGCATTGAAACAGCCGCATAGTGGCCATTAATCATTACATTCAAACCTGCCAACTGCTTGGCGCGTCAATCAGGTGAGAAGCGGGTGCTTCTGCTTGTGTATTCTGTTCACCTTAGTAACTATATCACAACGAATCATGTTCGTCAATTCATTGTCATCAACAAAAATTATATTAACAAAGCTTGAACAAAAGATCAAGGACTTTTTTTAAATTACCCTTTTTTCGCTTCTTTCTTAATCATTTCTAAGAAGTTATCGAAAACGATTGTTTCTGATTTTTGTTCACCATACTTTCGAACGTTAACTGACTTCGTTTCGATTTCTTTATCACCAACAACAAGCATGTACGGTGTTTTTTGAATTTGTGCTTCACGGATTTTGTAGCCGATTTTTTCGTCGCGATCATCAAGCTCTGCGCGAATGCCTGCTGCACGTAAACTTTCTTGTACTTCCTTCGCATAATCAAAATGAACGTCCGCAGACACTGGAATCACTTGAACTTGAGTCGGCGCTAACCATGTTGGGAATGCACCTTTGTATTCTTCAATTAAGAAGGCAACGAAACGTTCCATTGTCGATACGACTCCACGGTGAATAACAACCGGACGATGCTGCTTTCCATCTTCGCCGATATATGTTAATTCAAAACGCTCTGGCAATAAGAAGTCTAGCTGAGCTGTTGATAAAGTTTCTTCTTTACCTAACGCTGTTTTCACCATTACGTCTAACTTGGGACCGTAGAATGCCGCTTCACCTTCTGCTTCATAATAATCAAGGCCCAGTTCATCCATCGCTTCTTTCAGCATGCTTTGTGCTTTTTCCCACATTTCATCATCATCGAAATATTTCTCTGTATCAGCAGGATCACGGTAAGACAAACGGAAAGAGTAATCGTTCAAGTCGAAATCTTTATACACTTCAAGAATTAATTGAACAACACGTTTGAATTCTTCTTTAATTTGATCTGGACGAACGAAAATATGAGCATCATTCAATGTCATTCCACGGACACGTTGAAGTCCTGAAAGCGCTCCTGACATTTCATAACGATGCATTGTACCTAGTTCAGCGATGCGGATCGGCAATTGACGGTAAGAGTGAATGCCATTTTTATAAATCATCATATGATGCGGGCAGTTCATCGGACGAAGCACTAGCTGCTCATTGTCCATTTCCATCATCGGGAACATGTTTTCTTGATAGTGTTCCCAGTGACCGCTCGTTTTATATAACTCCACACTTCCCATTACTGGTGTATAAACGTGATTGTAGCCAAGGCTTTCTTCTTTATCAACGATGTAACGCTCAACAATACGGCGAATCGTTGCGCCTTTTGGTAACCACATCGGCAAACCTTGACCGACTTTCATCGAATTCATAAATAAGTTTAACTCTTTACCGATTTTACGGTGGTCACGCTCTTTCGCTTCTTCAAGCATTTGCAAATGTTTCTTCAAGTCTTCTTTTGTGAAGAATGCTGTACCGTAAATACGTTGTAGCATTTTATTATTGCTATCTCCACGCCAGTACGCACCTGCAATGCTTAATAGCTTAAATTCTTTAATTTTGTTAGTGGACGGAACATGAACGCCACGGCAAAGATCGGTAAAATCACCTTGCTCATACATTGTCACTGTTTCCTCTTCAGGAATCGCACCGATCAGTTCAATTTTATATTCATCGCCAATTTCTTGGTAAAACTTCAGCGCTTCATTGCGACTTACTTCTTTACGAACAACTTCAATGTTTTCGCCGATGATTTTCTTCATTTCTTTTTCGATTTTCGGTAGGTCTTCTGTTGAGATCGATTCATCTAAATCGATATCGTAATAAAATCCACCTTCGATAACTGGACCAACACCTAATTTCACCTTTTCTGCGCCATAGACACGTTTAACCGCTTGAGCCATTAAATGCGCTGTGCTGTGACGCAAAATTTCTAACGCATCTTCATGGTCTGGTGTCACGATTTCTAAACTTCCATCTTCTTCAATCGGTGTGCGTAAATCGAATAATCGGCCATTCACTTTACCAGCTAATGCTTTCTTCTTTAACCCAGGGCTAATCGATTGGGCAATTTCTTCTGTCGTTGTTCCTTTAGAAAACTCCTTGATGGACCCATCAGGGAATGTAATTTTCATCATGTCAGACATTACTTCCAGCTCCTTCTTTTTCATAAAAAATAAAAAAACCCCACCCCTTCAATTTAATGAAGGGACGAGGTTTTAATCGCGATTCCACCCTACTTTTCCAACAAAAAATGTTGAAATCTCCAGTTCAGATAACGGCTGCTGCCGGCGGTCCATTACTAGCAAAGCTTGCGTTCACGGCCGTGGTTCAGAGGTGGTAAGTGTTTTTTTCGTGTTAGGAAAGTTTCAGCCTAGCTCTCCCTCTCTGAAAACCGTAAAAAAAGACTCGTGTCCTCGTCATAACCTGTCGATATTTATCATGTATGTACGTTATTATAGAACTTCCTTACATGAAAATCAATAGGGCTTGTTCATTATTTCCGACGATTCTGACCCTTCATTTCCACTGGCACCGTTAAATATCGAATCCGCTCCATCACTCGCTTCGCTTTCAACTCTTCCTTTTCTCCACGCTGCGAGTACGTTAAATGGTGCTCTAATTCAGAGTAGCTAAAGTTCGACGTAAAGAAAGTAGGCAACCCTTCTAGCATCCGAAATTGCAAAATCGTCCCAAGAATATCGTCACGCATCCAGCTGGACATAGATTCCGCTCCGATATCGTCAAGCATTAGCACTGGTGCTTTTTTCACAACCTCAAGCTTACTATTCATCGATTGATCGTTAAAAGACTGCTTCATTTCCCGAATAAATTCTGGGAAATAGACGATAAGTGAGGAAACATTTATTTCCGCCAAATCATTGGCAATTGCTCCGAGTAAGTATGACTTACCAACGCCAAACGAACCGTGAATATAAAGACCTTTCGTATGCTGATCTTTCTTATACGCTTCTGTAAATTTTTGCGCCGTTTCAATTGCCTGCCACCGATCTGGATCTTGAAGATCTAAATTTGTAAACGTCGCATGTAAAATATCTTTGGGCACGTAGATGCTATCGATTAATTTCTCATTTTTGCGTTTTTCGTCGTCACGAATTTTACTCCGACAGCGATGGTAATCAATATCAATAGCTCCCTGGCGCCACACGAGCTTCGGTTCAAAGCCTTTCACGACATTGATACAGCCATCAAGGTTTGGGCATTTATCACAGGAAAAGCTTTGCGATTTATATTCATACAATTTCATTAAGTTTTTATTGATCACATTTGATGAAATCTCTTGCTCATGCTCTTTAATAAATTGTTGAATCGATGGATCATTTAAAATTTCTTTTCGCATGTTTTCATAACGTGTTTGAAAATCAGGAGAACTCGTCAATCGTTTCATCGTTTCATCTATTTTCTTCATCTTGTTTCACCTGCCTTTTTAATCGATTATTTTTGATCCTCTCTTCTAATTCACGCCTTTTCGCTGCAATAGCAGCTGACTCTTTCTCGGCAGGCTTCTCTGTTTCTTCCGTTTCATGAAACCATTCAGGTAGCTTTTCCGTACGAATGGCCGCTTTTTTGCTTGGCTGCTTTTTATTTTGCGCCCAGTCTAAATATTGACGATGCTCACTTTTCGCCAAATCCATCGCATCTTTCACTGTTTTCACTTTTTTCCTCGCCCAGTGAGAGGCGATTTTCTCCACGTAGCTTTTCGTCATTTTCATATCGGTCTTCAAAAGTACATATTGAATGAGGACATTGACGACACCTGCTGGCAGCTTATGCTGGAACATCACACCTTCAATGACCTTTAAATCAGATTTCGATGGCAAACTTCCCGAAATATCAATGAGTATTTGCCTTGGAGATGTTGTTTCTAAATAATGCATCAATTGTTCTTCTTGCGTCGTCGGCTCATGCTCCACTGTTCGTAACGGAACTGGTTGTACGAGGTAAATAAGTTCAGGAAGTTCACTATTCTTCTCTAGCTGATACCAATCGCGCGCTGATTTCCGCAGCACTTCTAGGTCAATCTCATCCTTTTCATCCATCGAGGATAAAAGTAAATTTTTCATCTCCAGTGGTTCAATACCATAAAGAACAGATAATTTCGCAATCGTTTCCTTTACAGAGGGCGTCAATATGACTTTCGATAGCATCGCCCCTTTTAAGGCACTTTCAAGAAGACTGAAATCAAAGGTGTCCTCAGAAAGCGAAACCCCTTTACCTTCTGCCTTAGAAATAAATTGTTGGCTTTGAGAAATTTGACTGACCTCAATTGCCTCTTCGTTTATCATTGTTTGTCCAGCAGAAAACACTTCTTGAAAGTCTCTCGTAACATCATGATATTCTGTTTTTGGGACGAACTGATCAACAAAGAATTCCTTTAACCGTTGAAAATGCGAACGACCAATTTTCCGGTAAAGAAATACATTCAGCATGCCATCATGAAAAAACTGCTCCGCTGTTAGCGGCGGCTGCAATTCATAAATAAATTCGCGAATGTCGTCTCTTTTTTTGGCGTATGTTTTTAATAAACCAAGCGCTTCTAGCTTGAGACGTTCTTTATATATCTCTTCCAGACTCATATCCATCAAGTTCATTAAATAATAATGATTGGACACGCGCGCAACGAGACGGTTCTTTTCTACTTCCGCCCATAATGTCATATACAAACTAAAGCATTTCGCACCGATTAATGGCTGGTACAGAAATGTTAATATTTTACGATCCGCTTCATGGAGTACCCCGCTTAAGCAAGACTTGTACTCATCGACGGGTTGAATTTCATTCCAGTGTAGGGTCATCGTTATCTAACCTTTCGATGAAAAAAGCTAGAGCACTGTCTGCCTCCAGCCTGTTATTTCACTTTTTTAATTAATTCTTTCAACTCATCCAAAAAGACGTTAATATCTTTAAATTGACGATATACAGAGGCAAAACGAACGTAAGCGACTTCATCTACTTCCGCTAAACGGTCCATCACCATCTCGCCAATCTTATCTGAATCGATCTCTGAATACCCTTGGCTACGAATTTCCTTCTCTACATCAAGAGAGATCTTTTCTAACTGCTCAAGCGGTACCGGGCGTTTTTCACATGCTTTCACTAATCCACGTAGCATTTTATCCCGGTTAAATTCTTCTCGCATACCTTCCTTCTTCACGACAATCAGCGGTAAATCCTCTACCTTTTCAAACGTTGTGAATCGGTACGCACAAGATTCACATTCCCGCCGCCGCCGAATCGACCGACTATCATCTATCGGTCTAGAATCAATTACACGTGTGCCATTGTACTGACAAGCCGGACATCTCATCGTATCAACTCCGATTTATTTTATCTTATATTTATCCTATCATATAAAAAAGAAGCAGAATGCACAAGAAAAGAAGGGTTATTTCAATAGGAAAAGGTGTATGCTTATGTCGCATACACCTTGTTTTTGTTAGCTTATAGTTGCTTTTTCTTTCGCTTGTACAGGGCCCATTCCACGAGGCAATTCAATCGTTTCGCGCGTTTCTGCCTCTAAAGCCTCCGCAATGTAATTAGCAGCGATATTTGGATCTAAATCTCCGCATGTATATACGTCAATGCTTGCGTATCCATGCTCAGGGAAGCTATGAATCGTTAAATGAGATTCGGAAATAATGACTACTCCACTAACTCCTTGTGGGGCAAATTTATGAAAAGCTACCTCGCGAATTTCTGCACCTGATTTTAATGCAGCATCCACAAAAATTTGCTCAATTTTCTCCATATCATTTAATTTTTCTAAGTTACATCCCCATAGTTCTGAAATTACATGACGACCCATTGTTTCCATGATCGTTTCCCCCTTTTACAATGATTTTTTTCACCATAGGCTTTTGTAAAAGTGATAACTACCACGGGGGAAAGTTAGTCCGAAGAGGTCCTAACCCTTTAAGTAGCTATTTTGTTTCACGAAAATTAGTATACTTTGATCTGTTCAAATTTGCAACAGCCATTTTGAAAGTTTTTTTATTATTATGCAAGGGGGATGCGGACGAAAGATTCGAACGGCCGCTTTTATAGTATAGCCGCTAACTGACGATTTACCCCTCATTAACGGGCTGTAAGACCCCCACCTCAACATGGCAGAAGAAGTGCAGATCTGTAGGTGGGGGATCAACAGCCCGTAAATGCCCGATTGGTTCAACTAACAATCAGTGGAGGATGAAGAAAACCTCCACTGATTGAAGTTTCACTTTATCATTTTCAAGCACAACAAAGTAGGCTTGAGTAAATATCTCAAGCCTACTTAAATTTTGATGGAATTAAGCCGTTACTTCAGCT
>NZ_KZ454941.1:1113469-1256492 GCF_002797375.1 Bacillus sp. FJAT-42315 | reverse complement strand
CATTTAATTTTTCTAAGTTACATCCCCATAGTTCTGAAATTACATGACGACCCATTGTTTCCATGATCGTTTCCCCCTTTTACAATGATTTTTTTCACCATAGGCTTTTGTAAAAGTGATAACTACCACGGGGGAAAGTTAGTCCGAAGAGGTCCTAACCCTTTAAGTAGCTATTTTGTTTCACGAAAATTAGTATACTTTGATCTGTTCAAATTTGCAACAGCCATTTTGAAAGTTTTTTTATTATTATGCAAGGGGGATGCGGACGAAAGATTCGAACGGCCGCTTTTATAGTATAGCCGCTAACTGACGATTTACCCCTCATTAACGGGCTGTAAGACCCCCACCTCAACATGGCAGAAGAAGTGCAGATCTGTAGGTGGGGGATCAACAGCCCGTAAATGCCCGATTGGTTCAACTAACAATCAGTGGAGGATGAAGAAAACCTCCACTGATTGAAGTTTCACTTTATCATTTTCAAGCACAACAAAGTAGGCTTGAGTAAATATCTCAAGCCTACTTAAATTTTGATGGAATTAAGCCGTTACTTCAGCTTTTTTTTTCATCTCTTCCGCTACATAGTTCACTAAGTCAACAACGCGGCAAGAATAGCCCCACTCGTTGTCATACCAAGAAAGAACTTTCACTTTTGTTCCTTCCATTACGATCGTAGAAAGTCCATCTATAATAGAAGAATGCGGATTTGTATTGAAGTCGATAGATACTAACGGTTCTGTTGTGAAATCAAGGATTCCTTTAAGTTCACCTTGAGCTGCTTCGATAAATGCTTCGTTTACTTCTTCTACCGTTACTTCACGCTTTAAGTCAACAACAAGGTCAACAAGAGAGACGTTAGAAGTTGGCACGCGTAACGCCATACCATGAAGTTTACCCTTTAATTCAGGAAGAACAAGTGACAATGCTTTCGCCGCTCCAGTTGAAGTCGGAATAATCGATTGCGCACATGCACGAGCACGACGTAAATCTTTATGTGGATTGTCGATATTCTTTTGGTCATTTGTATAAGCATGAACAGTTGTCATTAAACCATTCTCAATGCCGAATTTCTCATTTAATACTTTCGCTACTGGAGCTAGGCAGTTTGTTGTACAAGAAGCATTAGAAATGACATCATGTTCCACAATGTTTAACGCTTCATCATTTACACCCATAACGATTGTCACATCTTCATTTTTACCAGGTGCTGTTAAAATGACTTTCTTCGCTCCTGCTTGAAGGTGAAGGGCCGCTTTATCGCGAGCATTGAATTTACCTGTTGCTTCAATTACGATGTCGATGCCAAGATCTTTCCAAGGAAGCTCTAGTGGGTCACGGCTGCTTAATAATTGAATACGCTTACCGTTGACAACTAATGCATTCTCTTCAGTTGTTACTTCGCCTTCAAACTTGCCATGGTTTGTATCATATTTAATTAAATGAGCAAGAGTCTCTGGAGGGTAGCTTGCATTCACAGCTACAATATCCAAACCTTCCTCTAGAATCGCTTTACGAAATACCATTCTTCCGATACGGCCAAATCCGTTAATTGCTACTTTCGCCTTCATATACCGGTTCCTCCTATATCCATAAATGTTATATACTTAATTGTTTTTTTTGCTGTAATTAGTATAACATAATTAATTTTTAATGGAACCTTTAAATCGCCAAAATAAGAAATTTAACTATTCAGAAAAGACAAGCGGTATTTGTGCAAGAATTTGAAGTTTCTATTTAATTTTTTCAAAAACAAAAACCGCCCTATAAAAAGGACGGTTTAAGGCTGCAGGTGCCAATCGATTAAAATCTGTTCCAGCTGCTCTTTCGTTTCTTCCAACGTTCCATTATTGTTAATGACCACATCAGCTTGAGCGGCTTTATCATCGAGGCTAAGCTGAGAACTGATTCGAGATTTAGCTGTTGCTTCATCAAAATCATTACGAGCCATTAACCTATGTAGTTGAGTATCTTCATTTACATACACGACAATCACTTTTTCAACCATCCATGTTAATTGGCTTTCAAATAATAAAGGAATATCCATAATGATCGTTTTCTTCCCCGCTTCGATAGCGGCTTCTTTTTCAGCAAGCATAAACTGACGGACAGCTGGATGCACGATGCCATTCAGCTTTTTCCGTTCAGCTTCATTGTTAAAAATACGTTTCCCGAGTTTCAGGCGGTCAAGCGAGCCATCTTCTTGTAAAATACCTTCTCCAAATGTCTCAATAATTTGTGTTAACGCTGGCTGGCCGGGCTCCACAACTGCACGTGCCGCTACATCCGCATCCACGATCGTAAAACCCTTACCTTCCAATATTTGGCTCACTGTACTTTTGCCACTAGCGATTCCGCCCGTTAGCCCAATTATATTAACCATTTACTTCCACCTTTCACATTTTAAACGTACCTAATATGATTAATAAAATGCCTGGCAAAAACGCTACACGTTGTATCCATTGCACGTTAGCAAATTTCCTTCCGCACCACAGCCCGCTCGTCACAAACAAGAAATTCATCCCAGCGACAGAAGCGGCTAAAATGAAGGGAGAGAATCCAAGCAAAGCAGCTCCAATTCCGGCTCCAAATGAATCCAACGATAATGCGAGTCCAAGCAGGACGGCTTCCATTCCCGAAATCGTTCCTGACTTATCGAGGTCGGCCGCTGCTGGACTTTTTAAAATTTGAATCACAATGCCAAGGCGTTTAAATTCTAAGTAGACAAGAGGCTGATCTTCCAATTGATCACTTTTATGATCCGCACGGAAGAATTGCCAAAGCACCCAAGCACCAAGACCAATTAAAATAAATCCGCCAATTTGACTAGCTGTTTGCTCTGAAATGAATCGACTTAATATATGTCCGGTCATCATCGCCACAAGTAAAGACCCTGCTGAACAAAGAGACAAAACAATTGAAGACTTCATCGGAAGCTTTAACCGCTTCAGCCCATAAGCAAGCCCAGCACTAAAACTATCTAAACTAACGGCTACAGCGAGCATATACAATGAAAGGTACGCACTCATCAGGCAGCTCCTCCCCTATCGAATGATTACGATAGTATATGAAGGAGCAACGAGAAGGTTCATTGATGGAGCGTCTGACAGTTTGAACAAATATGCGTGCCTCGACCGGCTACTTTCATTTTTTCAATGGCCATTCCACATGTATGACAAGGCTCTCCTTTTTTCCCATACACAAACAGCTTTTGCTGAAACATCCCCATCTGTCCTTGGCTGTTGACGTAAGAACGAATCGTGCTTCCACCTTGATCAACCGCCTCCTTCAGTGTGGCGACAATTTCTCGATGAAGTATAACGATTTCATCCTCTACAAGCGAGCGCGCTGTTCGTTCTGGATGAATCCTCGCCCGAAATAACGCTTCATCAACATAAATATTTCCAAGTCCAACAAACACTTTTTGATCAAGCAACACAGCCTTGATCATTCTCTCTGTTTTATTCAACTTCGACTTCACGTACTCTAAGGTAAATTCTTCAGAAAAAGGTTCAGGACCTAGCTGCGAGAGCGGGAGTACACGGTGTTCCTCCCCTTTCGCAAATAAGTGCATCGTTCCAAATTTACGCACATCGCGATAACGCAATTGTGTTCCATCTGTAAATGTAAATAAAACGTGCGTATGCGGCTCTTCCTCCTCACCTTTTTCATGGAGGCGATATTTCCCTTCCATCCGCAAATGCGAAACGAGCGAATAATGATCGAGGATAAAAATTAGGAATTTCCCTCTTCTTAATACGTCATGAATCGTTTCCCCGACAAGCGCATCTGCAAATTGCTCCGCCTGTTCGGGTTTTTTAATGATGTTTGCCCAGCGAACCTCCACTTCCTGAATCGTCTTTCCGACAACCAGCTGTGTGAGCGTGCGCCGGACCGTTTCTACCTCTGGAAGCTCCGGCAACTCATTTTCCCTCCTTTATTATTTCGCATCATACCAAGTAGCACCGTAAGAAAAGTCGACCTTGAGCGGCACTTCTAACGGAACAGCCTGCTCCATCACTTCTGGCACAAGTTTACTCATGATGTCGATCTCTTCTTTTGGCACTTCGAAAATCAATTCATCGTGTACTTGTAAAAGTAATTTCGACTGTAGCTGTTCTTTTTCTAATCGCTCTGCTACATCAATCATCGCTTTTTTAATAATGTCAGCCGCACTTCCTTGGATTGGAGTGTTCATCGCTGTTCGTTCTCCAAAGCTGCGTAAGTTGAAATTTCGGCTTGTAATTTCAGAAATATAACGTCTTCTTTGTAACAACGTCGTAACATAGCCTTTTTCCTTTGCCTCACGAATAATGGCATCCATATATTCTTTCACACCTGGATACGTCGTTAAATAACGTTCAATAAAATCCGCCGCTTCTTTTCTAGTAATGCCCAAATTTTGTGATAAACCATAATCACTAATCCCATACACAATCCCAAAGTTGACCGCTTTCGCTTGGCGGCGCATATTTCCATCGACTTCTTCTTTCGCCACATGAAACACATCCATCGCTGTCGCTGTATGAATATCTAGTCCTTGACGAAAGGCTTCGATTAATTTTTCATCCTTAGCAATATGAGCGAGTACCCTTAGTTCAATTTGTGAATAATCCGCCGCAAAAATAACCGAGTCACTATTGGTCGGTACAAAAGCTTGACGAATTTTTCTTCCCTCTTCTAATCGAATGGGGATGTTTTGCAGATTTGGTTCTGTTGAACTGAGTCGACCTGTTTGCGTCAACGCTTGGTTAAAACGAGTATGAATTTTATTTGAGTCACTTACTACTTTCAACAAACCTTCAATATACGTCGATTGCAGTTTCCCAAGCTGACGATAATGAAGAATATGCTCTACCACTTCATGAGATGGAGCTAGCTTTTCTAGCACATCAGCCGAAGTAGAATAGCCCGTTTTCGTTTTCTTAATCGGAGGTAAACCTAGCTTTTCAAATAAAACAACACCGAGCTGCTTTGGTGAATTAATGTTAAACTCTGTGCCGGCCAACTGATAAATCGTTTGTTCAATGATAGACAACTGATTTTTCAGATCTTCTCCCATTTGTTTCAAACGATCGACATCGACCTGCACTCCTTCTGATTCCATATCAGCTAAGATCAGGGCTAAAGGTAACTCCAATTCATAAAATAGCTCGAGTTGCTGATTGTCTTCCAACTCCTGCAAACAAGTTTCTTTTAATTGTGCTAACGCTGCCGCTTTGGAAGCAATATGTTCAGCGTACACTTCTTCTTCAGGCAACTTAAGCTTTGCCCCTTTACCATACACCGCTTCATCAGACTGAATCGTTCCGAACCCATGCAGTTTCGCCACTGCCGAAAAATCCTCTGGTGATTCGGATGGGTTAATTAAATAGGAAGCTAACAGTAAATCGAAATCAATTCCTTTTAGCTCAATCCCATAACGTCTTAAACCGATTACCGTCCGTTTCGCATCAAACACGGATTTTTTCTGTTCTTCACTTTCTACCCATGCTTTAAAAGCAGGGGAAGCCAACGCGACTTCAGCAGGTATGTAAGAAAGTCCATCTTCCGTTGCTAGACCAAATCCAGCGATCTCTGCACGATGATAATTATCAGTAATCATTTCCAAATAAAATGAAGATTGATTGTTAAACAACTGTTCATTTATCTCGGTCACCTTGTCAAAGTCCACAGATTCATGGGACGCTGCTTCATTCGCTGGTCGATCTAATTTATCAAGCAATGAATTAAAGCCAAGATCTTTGAACAGCTCATATACTTGATCATTGTCTGGCCCTTCATATTGTAAGCTATCTAATGAAACATCCATCGGTACTTCTCGCAAAATGGTCGCTAGCTGCTTACTCATTAAAGCCAAGTCTTTATGCTCCTCTAGCTTTTCTTTTAACTTCTTGCCGCTGACATCATCAATCGAGTTAAGTAATTGTTCAACAGATGCAAATTGCTTTAATAGCTTAATCGCTGTTTTCTCTCCCACTCCTGGCACACCCGGAATATTATCGGAAGAATCGCCCATTAATCCCTTCATATCAATAATCTGTTCTGGTGTAAGGCCATATTTTTCTTGAATATGATCAGGTGTGTACACTTCGATATCTGTGATACCTTTTCGAGTAATACAAACCGTTGTAGCCTCTGAGCTTAATTGAGTTAAATCTTTATCCCCAGAAAAAATCTTTACTTGGAAGCCATCTTGTTCTGCCTGCAATGACAAGGTCCCGATAATGTCATCCGCTTCATAGTTTTCTAATTCAAAGTATGGGATATGATAACCATTTAATAGTTCACGTAAATACGGGAATTGCTCCGATAGCTCAGGAGGAGTTTTTTGCCGTCCCCCTTTATACTCTTGATACGTTTCATGCCGAAAAGTCGTTTTCCCGGCATCAAAAGCCACAAGTATATGAGTAGGCTGCTCTTCTTGTAAAATTTTCATTAACATCATCGTAAATCCATAAACTGCATTTGTATGTATTCCCTTATCATTGTTTAATAAAGGAAGAGCAAAAAACGCCCGATAGGCTACACTATTTCCATCAATTAAAACGATTTTTTTCTCCAATCTCGTCTCCTCCTTGTATAACAACATAAAAAGCCGCTATTTTCCTTCTTATTCTAACATGTCTAGAATAAAAAAAGAAAATAACGGCCTTGTATCATCCCACTATAAAAAAGCGAGGGGCATAAAGCCCCTCCAAAGGACAGCTTTTGGATAAAGGGGGTTGATAAATTACATTATAATCTCTATTTATAAAGTAAGTGTAAACTCTACATTAATATTTTGTAAATAAAGTGAACCTACAGTCAATCCCCTTCAACTTCAGGCTGCTTTTTCAACTTAACGATGAAAGAGGTACCTTCATTTACTTTACTTTGCACAGAAATTTTTCCATCATGCGCTTCTAATATATGCTTAACAATCGCTAACCCTAGACCTGTTCCACCTGAATTGCGGCTTCTTGCTTTATCTACGCGATAAAACCTTTCGAAAATTCGCGGAACCTCTTCCGCTTCCATTCCGATACCATTATCGGATACTTGCACTTCAACATAAGAGCCTTTATCAAAAGCAGTTATATGAATGGCCCCTTCCTCTTGGGTATATAATATAGCATTGTTAATTAAGTTAATAAATACTTGCTTCAAACGATATAAATCACCTAGGATTTCAAGATTACTCTCCATATTTAATGTTAATGAAATTCGCTTATCTTCCATACGATTTTCAAGAGTAGGAAGAATCTCTTCAATTACTTCATCCACTCGCACCGGCTTCAAATTTAATACGATTCCATTTTGTTCAATTTTAGATAAATCTAACAAATCCATCACTAGTGTTTGCATTCGTTCACTTTCTTTTAAAATAATATTTAAAAACATCGACAACGCTTCTGGATCCCTCATCGCTCCGTCCAATAACGTCTCGGTAAAGCCCTTAATTGAAGTGATCGGTGTCTTTAATTCATGAGAGACATTCGCAACAAAGTCTTTTCTCATCTGCTCTAATTTTTTTATTTCCGTAATATCATGAAAAACGATCAATATTCCTTTCCACTCATCATTCGTTCCGATGATCGGCGCACCTGAAATTTCAAAATGCTTACGCTCAATGCCAAGGGAAAGCAAGATTTGCTTACGTACATTTTCCTCGGTCATAAACACTTCTTCAATAATCTCAATCACTTCTTTATATTGAATCGCTTCATAATACCTTCTTTTAATCAATCGTTCATTTTTCACGTGAAAGAATTTTTTAAACGATTTATTGACAACGATAATAAATCCACGATCATCAATGAGCAGTAAACCATTCTCCATATTTTCAATTAAAGTAGTTAATCGATTTTGGTGAACTTCCTGTGCCTGCATCATTTCTTGAAGGTTTCGGGCAAGTATATTAATAGAAGTGTTCAACATTCCAACTTCATTCGTCGGTGTATCATACGTTCTCGCACGATAATTTCCTTTTGCCAATTCGATCGCTACTTTCGTAACTGATTCAATCGGCTTTGTATAACGATTAGTAATTTTCATTCCTAATAAAACAATTAATAAAAGTGCCGCACCAATAGAAATGAGTAAAATCATCCAAATCTGCTTATACACATCCGTCAGATCATTGACCTTTGTATTAAGGATCACTATCCCTTCCATGACTCCTTCATCATTATGAATTGCGCGCCAATGGAATTGCTCGTCATATTTAATCGCTAACGCCTCTTGATAATTTTTCGGTGCTTCTAAATTAGCAATGCGCTGCACTAATTTCTGATACTCAGACTTCTTTGTTGAATCATACATTTCGCTGTCAAGGAGCAAATCACCAGAAGGATCTATAATAGAAACACGAACCTTCAACTGTTCACTCCATCCCTTCACTCGTTCCTCCGTTACTTGAGAAATACCGCCTTCTCGGCTAATTTGATCCGCTAAAAGAACCGTCTCTTTCCCCAGACGTTCATTGAATGTTTCTAAATTATACGTTTTAAACATCTCACTTAAAACGAAACCTAGAGCGATGAGAACGAGAAACACAAGAAAAGTCAGCCCTAGTACTAATCGGGTGCGAAGCTTGATCATGAAGTTTTTGGCTCCTCAAGCTTATAGCCAAGCCCCCTGATCGTCTTTATGTACTGTGGCTTTCTCGTATTTTTTTCAATTTTTTCTCGCAAATGACTAATGTGGACATCAACAATTCGCGTATCCCCAGCAAAATCATATTTCCAGACGGCACTCAATAACTGATCACGAGTCAATACTCGCCCTTTATTTTCCACCAAATAAAGCAGTAATTCAAATTCCTTCGGTGTCAATTCAAGCAAATCCTCTAGAAAATAAGCTTCATATTGATCTGGAAATATTCTTAGCTCAGACACTTCAAAATAGCGATCTTCACTTTCAACGACTTCTTCTTCTTTCGTTAAATGCTGAAGTCGACGTAAAATCGCTTTCACTCGCGCAAGTAATTCTCTAGGACTAAATGGCTTAGTCATATAATCATCAGCCCCTAGTTCTAGCCCCAGCACCTTATCAAATTCCTCATCCTTTGCCGTGAGCATCAAAATAGGCGTACTAACTTTTCTCTGTCTTAACTCTTTACATACTTCCATCCCATCCATACCTGGAAGCATCCAATCAAGAATCATTAAATCTGGACTTTCCTCTATTGCTTTCTCAAGCCCCTCTCGCCCATCAAAAGCAGTAAGAACTTGATAACCAGCTTGCTCCAAATTATATTTAATTAATGTGACGATAGATTGCTCATCGTCAACAACTAAAATCGTCTTTGCCATGCCGTCCTCCTCAAATGAAATAGTAACTATTCCTAATCTATTATATATAATTTGCTTCATTTAAGAAAGGAGAAGAAAAGAGGAGCCAACTGTTCACTCAAAAAAAGGAGATGTCTCCATAAGCAAGACATCCCCTTCTCATTTCTTTCAAATTAAGCAAGTACTTCCATTACGTTACGAACGGAGTCAGCAGATTTAGCAAGTGCTGCTTTTTCATCTTCTGTTAATTCAAGCTCGATGATTTGTTCGATACCGCCTTTACCAAGGATGGTTGGTACACCAAGGTAAATGCCATCAAATCCATATTCGCCTTCTAAGTAAGCGATGGAAGGAATGACGCGACGTTGGTCTTTAAGAATTGCTTCAGCCATTTCAACAAGGGCAGCAGCTGGAGCATAGTAAGCAGAACCATTACCTAAAAGGGCTACAATTTCACCGCCACCTTTACGTGTACGTTCTACAATTGCATCTAAACGATCTTTTGGAATTAATGTTTCTAAGGGAATACCCCCAGCATAAGAGTAACGTACAAGTGGTACCATGTCATCTCCATGGCCACCTAGAACGAAGCCGGTCACATCTTTCACTGAAAGGTTTAATTCTTGGGCTACAAATGTACGGAAGCGAGCTGTATCTAGTACACCCGATTGTCCAATTACGCGATTTTTAGGAAAGCCAGACTCTTTATAAACTGTATACGTCATTGCATCTACTGGGTTTGTTAACACAAGGATTGTACAGTTTGGGGAATTTTTCACGATTTCACCCGTGACGGCTTTCATTACTTTTTGGTTTGTTTGCACTAAGTCATCGCGGCTCATGCCTGGCTTACGAGCAATACCAGCAGTGATGATGACGATGTCGGAGTCTTTCGTATCTACGTAGTTAGAAGTACCAATGATGTTTGCATCGAAACCTTGAACTGGGCTTGCCTCAAGCATGTCCAGCGCTTTTCCTTTTGTTGGACCGTCGGCTTGTGGAATATCAACCAACACGATATCTCCAAGCTCTTTTTGAGCAAGTAAGAAAGCCGTTGTTGCACCAGTGAAACCTGCACCAATAACAGAAATCTTTTTACGTTGCAAACTCATTTTTAAGTGCCCCCTTAAAAATTATCAATATGTAGTGCCAAGGCGACCATTTAAAAGGTCGCCTTGGATCAATCAATGATTATAGGTTTTTGATTAGTTCATCAGCAAATTCGGAAGTTTTAACTTCAGTTGCACCTTCCATTAGGCGAGCAAAATCATAAGTAACGACTTTAGAAGCAATTGTTTTCTCTACAGATTTTGTAATCATTTGAGCTGCTTCATTCCAACCTAAATGCTCAAGCAATAATACACCTGATAAAAGAACAGATGAAGGGTTTACTTTATCCAAACCTGCATATTTAGGAGCTGTACCGTGAGTTGCTTCAAAAATAGCATGTCCAGTTTCGTAGTTAATGTTTGCTCCAGGAGCGATACCGATACCACCAACTTGAGCAGCAAGAGCGTCAGAGATATAGTCTCCGTTCAAGTTCATTGTCGCAACGACATCAAACTCTTTCGGACGAGTTAAAATTTGTTGAAGGAAAATATCAGCAATTGAATCTTTTACGATGATTTTTCCAGCCGCTTCCGCAGCCGCTTGTGCTTTGTTCGCCGCTTCTGCTCCTTGCTCTTCTTTAATTTGATCGTATTGTGCCCAAGTAAATACTTGATCGCCAAATTCTTTTTCAGCTAGCTCATAGCCCCAATTTTTAAAAGCACCTTCAGTGAATTTCATGATGTTACCTTTATGTACTAAAGTAACGGATTTACGACCTTCTTTAATCGCATAGTTGATTGCTGAGCGAACTAGACGAGTTGTACCTTCTTTAGAAACCGGCTTAATTCCAAGACCTGATGTTTCAGGGAAACGGATTTTATTTACGCCCATTTCATTTTGAAGGAATGCTAATAATTTCTTCACTTCATCTGAACCTTCAGCGTACTCAATACCCGCATAAATATCTTCTGTATTTTCACGGAAAATTACCATATCAGTATCTTCTGGACGTTTGATCGGTGAAGGAACTCCATCGAAGTAACGTACCGGACGAAGACATACAAATAAATCCAGTTCTTGGCGTAATGCCACATTTAGTGAACGAATTCCACCGCCAATTGGAGTTGTTAAAGGACCTTTAATTGCAATTAAGTATTCACGAATTACGTCTAAAGTTGCTGCTGGAAGCCACTCACCAGTTCTATCGAAAGCTTTCTCTCCAGCATATACTTCTTTCCACTCGATTTTCTTTTCACCATTGTAAGCTTTTTCAACAGCTGCATCTAACACACGAGAAGCTGCCGCCCAAATATCAGGACCAATTCCGTCCCCTTCGATAAATGGAACAATCGGATGATTTGGTACGCTTAACACACCATTTTGTACAGTAATTTTTTCGCCTTGAGTCATCTTACAATACCTCCAATTCCAGAATCAAAGGCTAGATGCACAGACAGTCTAGCCTTTGTACTTACCTTTATATTACAACAATTTTTATTCATTTTGTAAATATCAGAATTATTAACGTTCATTAATTGGTACAAATTTTTGCATATCTGGACCAGTATACTCCGCGCGAGGACGGATTAAACGGTTATTAGAATATTGCTCTAAAATATGTGCTAACCAGCCGGACACACGGCTTACAGCGAAGATTGGCGTAAATAAATCATGCTCAATTCCTAAGCTGTGATACACAGACGCAGAATAAAAGTCTACGTTTGGCGGCAGATTTTTTTGAGATGTCACTAATTCTTCAATTTGCATAGACATTTCGTACCATTGTGGTTCGCCAGTAATCTCTGTCAATTTTTTAGACATTTTGCGCAAATGTTTTGCACGCGGATCACCTTGACGGTAGACACGATGGCCAAACCCCATAATTTTTTCTTTATTATTTAATTTATTTAAGATATATGGTTCTACGTTATCTACTGAACCAATTTCAGAAAGCATTTTCATTACTTGCTCGTTCGCGCCACCATGAAGAGGCCCTTTCAATGCACTGATCGCTGCAGTCACACCAGAATACACATCTGATAACGTCGCTACACAGACACGAGCTGTAAATGTTGATGCGTTTAATTCATGATCCGCATGCAATACAAGCGCTTTATCAAACGCTTCTACTTCGATCGCTTCTGGCTCTTTACCAGATAGCATGTACAAGAAGTTTGCAGCTAACCCTAAATCCTTGCGCGGAGCAACCGGCTCTTGCCCTTTACGAATGCGTGCAAAAGCTGTAACGAGCGTAGAAATTTTCGCTTGAAGGCGAACGGCTTTTCGATAATTAGCCTCATCTGTCATCACATCTGCTTCATCATCATATAAACCTAATAAAGAGATCGCAGTACGTAACGCTGCCATCGGATGGACTTTATCGATAGGATACATTTTAAAGTGGTTAAATACTTCTTGAGGAATATCATAATTATCCGCTAATTGTTGCTTTAATTCATCTAGTTCAGCTTGTGTAGGAAGACGGCGGTGCCAAAGCAAATAAATAACTTCTTCAAAGCTTGCATTCTCTGCTAAGTCATCAATGTTATAGCCTGCATATGTAAGAGTATCATCAATAATTGAACTAACTGATGACGTTGTTGCAACTACTCCTTCTAATCCACGAGTTGTAGTCATAGGTTTTTCTCTCCTTCGCCTTTAAATTTCCCCATAGACCTTTTTTCAAACCACCACATTATTGAGCGCTTGCTCAGTAACTACGAAGCAAAAGTCATAATAGAATTGGTAAAAGGTTGCGCTTTCATTTCCTATTATAAACAACTATCTATGTTTTGTGAATCGAAAGCGTCGAAAAATAGTCAAAAATATTTTGTTTTGCCAATAAAACTAAAGTTTTTTTCATGTTATACTGAAAAATTATTTATTTACGTAACATTATACATTTAAAATGCATAAATATCTATTGAAATATTTCAAATATTTTCATTGCTACATATGCAATCCCCGCTCCGATAACCGGACCAACGGCTACCCCATTAAACAACGCTACCGCTGCAATCGTCCCTAACACAAGAGCAGTTGTAAGATGAGGGTCCTCCGCGAGTAAAGTGATTCCTTGTTTGCCTAATAAGGCAACTGCCATCCCTGAAATAAGCGCAATCCAAGCATACGGCGATTTGAGTGCTTCTTGTAGCTCCTTAAACCCAATCTCACCTGTCGCAATTGGAGCTAACACAGCGATGGTAATAATCGTCACCCCCCAATTGATTCCTTTTGATTGAAACATAGAAAAAAACTTTTCATCGATACCAATGACTTTCATCGCTAGTAAAACAGAGATAGCGATTAGAAGTGATTGATTCTTAGCAATGACGCTAATAAACAACAGTAATAATAAAAATAAATAAGACTGCAACATAAGCATTCCTTTCTCTTCCTATATAAGCTTTATTCTTTTCTTCAAGCAACCAAACCGTTACAATAAGTACAAACATTTGCTGATTAATGGAGGTGTGTGAATGAATCCGGTCAACAGGGATCGACTCGTCAGATTTTTCATTGTCGTTGTATCCACTGTCTTACTGTTTGTTGCTTTATATTATATCGCAAAAGTAACTTATCCTTTTATTATAGGATTTGCTATCGCCTTTTTAATGAAACCGTTTATCCGTTTTTTAGAAAACAAGGCGAAATTTCCGCGTCCTGCAGCTGTGGTGACATCGATTATCACCATAATCGCGCTGTTTGCTGGTATCATCACATTACTCATTGCGGAAATTGTATCAGGTGCGAACTATTTCGCAAACGTCGTACCAAACCATATCAACACGATGGTAAAGTATTTTGAAGAATTGTTTACGTCTCAAATCATTCCTTTTTACGAACGAATATCCGGTATGTTCCAATCTTTAGGAACGGGTCAGCAAGAGACCATTTTAACGAACATCAAAAATGCTAGCGAAACATTCGCTTCTACTGCGGGAGACTTTTTGCAAAACTTCTTTTTGAAGCTACCTAATTTAATCTCTTGGATTCCTAATTTTGCGACGGTGATCATCTTCTCTTTTCTTGCCGCCTTTTTCATTAGCAAGGACTGGGAACGGCTACAACAGCATTTTTCTACCTTTTTACCAAATAAAGCGTCCTTCAGCATCATTCGAGTATTCTCTTCACTGAAGCAAGCACTGTTTGGCTATGTAAAAGCAACGATGACGCTCGTTTCGATCACGACTGTCATCGTATTAATAGGTTTTCTCATATTGAAAGTCAACTATGCAATCACACTCGCTTTAATTACCGGTCTCGTTGACGTCCTTCCTTACTTAGGAACAGGGGCTATATTCGTTCCCTGGATTATTTATGAATTTATTGCAGGAGATCCTGGTCTTGCCATCGGGTTGACGATTCTGTATACGATCGTTGTTGTTCAGCGTCAAATTATGGAGCCAAAGATTTTGTCATCTAGCATCGGCTTAGACCCCCTTGCCACCTTAATCGCTTTATTCATCGGTTTTAAGCTTGTTGGCTTTTTCGGACTGATTTTAGGACCTGTGACATTAGTGATTCTCAACTCACTACGAAGCGCTGGTGTATTTTCTGACCTTTGGCAATATATTATGGGGAAAGACACTCCAACAGCACAAAAATAAAACGTCAGCATAAGTGCTGACGTTTTTTTATTTCATAATAATGATGTTGCTACCGCCTTGGAATAAGCGACGAAATATTTTGTACAGAAGTGGCTTAAAATATTTCCTCGTAGCTGGGAATAGCAATAAAAAGCCAAGCGTATCTGTCATGAATCCGGGAGTTAATAACAGGAGCCCTCCCACTAATATACAAACGCCATCTAAGACAGCATCCCCCATGTACTGACCCATTTGCATGTCCGCTTTCAATTTTTCAACCGCTTGCAATCCTTGCTTCTTGGCTAAATACGCCCCTAAAAAGCCGGTTGCTAAAATCAACAAAAACGTCGGTAAAATGCCCCACAGCTTGCTTGAATACATTAAAACACTAAGCTCTATAGCTGGCACAATAATGAAAATTGGAATGATTATTCTCAATGAATCATTCTCCTTTTTTTAATGAAATCTGACCTTTATTATATCATGCAGCTGAAAAAAAGAGAAAAAAAACAGCTTGAAACATCCATTGTTACTTATAGTACGTTCGCATGACCGTTGTAAATAATTCCACGAGCAGCATCGACTGTAATTTCTTGTCCATCATTTAACATGGAAACAGCCTTTTCCACACCAACAATCACTGGGATTCCTAAATTGATGCCCACAACCGCAGCATGACTTGTTAGACCACCTTCTTCGGTGATAATAGCCGCACATTTTTCGATCACCTGTACCATTTCTTTGTCTGTACCGAGCGTCACTAAAATAGAGCCTTCTTCTACTTTTTCAAAAGCTTCAGCAGCATTTTTTGCGACAGCCACTTTACCATAAGCAGATTTGCGACCAATTCCTTGCCCCTTCATGAGAACATCGCCAACGATATGGATTTTCATTAAGTTCGTTGTACCGGATTCACCTACAGGAACACCAGCTGTGATCACGATTAAATCGCCATGTTCAACAAGACCCGTTGTCAAGCTTTGTTGCACCGCTAACTCAAGCATGTCATCCGTTGTTTTCACAGTTGGCCCGATCTTTGAAAAAACTCCCCAAACGAGCGAGAGGCTTCGAGAGATGCGTTCATTCGAAGTAACCGCCACAATTGGTGCTTTTGAGCGGTAACGCGAAATCATTCGTGCGGTATGACCGCTTTCAGTCGGTGTTACAATTGCTTTCACATCGAGATTATTTGACGTATGAGCAACTGATTGTCCAATTGCATCTGTCATTGTACGACGGTTGCTTAATTTGCTACGGCTAGTCAAAATATCCGAGTAATTAAGCGCCGTTTCTGTGCGATCAGCGATGTTATGCATCGTTTTTACCGCTTCGACTGGATACATTCCTGCAGCTGTTTCTCCTGACAACATAATCGCATCTGTTCCATCGAAAATCGCATTGGCCACGTCACTTGCTTCCGCGCGTGTCGGGCGAGGGTTGCGTTGCATCGAATCAAGCATTTGTGTCGCTGTAATGACCGGCTTTCCAAGCACATTACATTTTAAAATTAAATTCTTCTGCACAAGCGGCACTTCTTCTGCTGGAATTTCTACACCTAAGTCTCCACGTGCCACCATCAAGCCATCGGATACTTCAAGAATGCTATCGATGTTATCTACACCTTCTTGATTCTCGATTTTCGGAATGATTTGAATATGATCCGCGCCATGTTTTTCAAGCAACTCACGAATTTCTAACACATCGGATGGACGACGAACGAAAGAAGCTGCGATAAAATCAATGTCTTGACGAATACCAAATTCGATATCTTCCGCGTCTTTTTCAGTGATTCCAGGAAGGTTGACCGATACACCTGGTACGTTCACGCCTTTTTTATTTTTCAATGTACCGCTATTTAATACCTTTGTCTGAATTTCATTTTTATGTGGGTCAATTCCAACGACTTCTAGAGCAATTAATCCATCATCCAATAAAATTTTGCTACCATTCGTTACATCATTGATTAGCCCGCTATACGTCACAGAAAATTTTTCCGGCGTACCAAGAACTTCTGTCATAGAAACTACAACATCGCTACCTGCAACTAATTCAATCGATTCGTTTTCCATATTATGCGTTCGGATTTCTGGTCCTTTCGTATCTAATAAGATACCTATGGACTTCCCAGTCATCTCTGCCGCTTTTCGAATCGTTTGAATACGTAACGCGTGCTCCTCATGATTTCCGTGAGAGAAATTTAACCGAGCGACATTCATCCCTGCTTCCATTAAACTTGTCAACATGTCTAAGCTTTCACTTGCCGG
This sequence comes from Bacillus sp. FJAT-42315, assembly GCF_002797375.1. Lineage (GTDB taxonomy): Bacteria > Bacillota > Bacilli > Bacillales > Domibacillaceae > Bacillus_CE. Next base: position 1,239,320 of record NZ_KZ454941.1, on the reverse strand, counting down.
ACCAATCGTACACACAATCTTTGTCTTTCTCATTTTTGTATCCTCCTAAAGTTAGGTGCTTCTTAAATGGATAATTCCTTAGATAAACGATAAATATCTAAATCGAGTTGATGAGGCATCGCTAATGCTTCACTAATATCGTAGTCGACTAATCGATTTTTCTCAATCCCGACTGTTCGCCCACCTTTTCCTTCGATGAGTAATTCTACCGCTCTAGCGCCAAGACGGCTAGCCAGCATGCGATCAACAGCTGTCGGAGATCCTCCTCGCTGCATATGACCGAGAACTGATACCCGCGTATCAAATTGGGTCTCTTCTTCTAATCTCTTCGCAAACTCATTTCCACTCATCACGCCTTCAGCAACGATAATAATACTATGTCTCTTCCCACGCTCATGACCTTTCAGTAAACGCTCTTTAATGGAAGCCATATCAAATGGATCTTCAGGAATCAAAATCGTTTCTGCTCCTGCCGATAGTCCAGCCCAAAGCGCTAAATCACCAGCATTTCGTCCCATTACTTCTACCACAAAGGTACGCTCATGTGAACTAGCCGTATCCCTAATTTTATCGATAACATCAATCACTGTATTTAATGCGGTATCAAAGCCGATCGTAAAGTCCGTTCCTGGAATATCATTATCGATCGTACCAGGCACGCCAACACAAGGAAAACCAAGCTCTGTTAGTGCTTTCGCTCCCCGATAAGAACCATCTCCACCAATCACAATTAATCCTTCAATACCGAGCGCTTGTAATTGCTGTAGCCCTTTCATCTGCCCTTCTTTTGTCACGAATTCTGGGCATCTTGCTGAACGAAGCATCGTACCACCTCGATGAATAATATCACCGACCGATCCCACCTCTAACTTTTGGATCTGACCTGTCATTAAGCCTTGATATCCTTGATAAATACCATACACTTCTACTCCTTGATAAATCGCTTTCCGGACAACCGCACGTACAGCGGCATTCATACCTGGTGCATCACCACCGCTCGTTAACACTCCGATACGCTTCACATTGATCACCTCATAACGATTTTTATGTAATTGTCATGCAAAAGTTCTCTTATCTATTTTAAAATAACAGAAAGGTCTGACCTTAACAATGCTGAACGATAGCTTTACAAATAAATAATAAATTTTTAAAGTTGGAAGCGTTTTCTTTCGTTTGAATGATGAAAAACAAACTAAAAAAAGAGAACAAGCCCTATATAGGTAGCTTGTTCAGACTGTAGACAAACTCGATTTTATGGAGTTTGCCTACAGTCTTTTTTAATATAAAATGGAAGTAATATAAATTTTGAGGTGAGGACCATGCTTTCGAAACATAATCCTATTCAACGAGATCAAATAGAAATGATCGCTCTCGATCAATTAGTGCCGGAAAATCATTTAGTTCGTAAAATTGAGGCCGCGATTGATTTCTCTTTTATTTATGACTTAGTGAAGGATATGTATTCAGAAGTAGGTCGTCCGAGCATTGATCCAGTGATTTTGGTGAAGCTGACATTCATTCAATACACCTTCGGGATTCGCTCGATGCGTAAAACAATTGAAGAAGTGGAAACGAACATGGCTTATCGCTGGTTCTTAGGTTACGGCTTTCATGATAAAGTGCCACACTTCTCTACGTTCGGGAAAAATTATGAGCGTCGTTTTAAAGATACCGACCTGTTTGAACAAATTTTCTATCGTATATTAAAGGTAGCTGCGGAGAAGAAGTTAATCAGTGCCGAACACGTTTTTGTGGATTCTACTCATGTGAAGGCGAGTGCGAATAAGCGCAAATTCGAAAAGAAAGTGGTTCGCAAAGAAACAAGAGCGTATCAAGAACGCCTCCAAGAAGAGATTAATCAAGATCGTGAAGACCATGGAAAAAAGCCGTTTCCACCGGACAAGTTTGATAAAGAAGAATCCAAAGAAATCAAAGAAAGCACGACTGATCCAGAGAGTGGCTACTATGTGAAAGACGAACGTACGAAACAGTTCGCCTACTCCTTTCACGCAGCTACGGATCGCAAAGGTTTTGTACTCGGCACGATGGTGACGCCTGGAAATACACACGACAGTCAGATGTTAGAGCCATTGGTAGAGAAAGTGATTGAAAAAGTAGGGAAGCCTGAAGCTGTGGCCGCAGATGCCGCATACAAAACACCAGCGATTACAAGTTACTTATTGAAAAATGACATCACACCTGCCTTACCTTACACACGCCCACGTACGAAAGAAGGGTTCTTCCGAAAGCATGAATATGTGTACGATGAATACTTTGATTGTTATCTTTGCCCGGCAGGTGAAGTGTTGAACTATTCGACCACGAATAAAGAGGGCTATCGTGAGTATAAATCGCCCAAGCATATTTGTGCGACGTGCCCTTTCTTAGAGCGCTGTACAGCCAGTAAAGATCATCAAAAAGTGGTGACACGTCATATTTGGCAAGAATACGTGGAAGAGGCGGAACATCTGCGCCATCACCAAGAGGTTAAACCAATCTATGCGAAACGCAAAGAAACCGTTGAGCGTGTATTCGCAGATGCAAAAGAAAAGCATGGCATGCGTTGGACAACGTTAAGGGGACTTAAAAAATTGTCGATGCAAGCGATGCTTACTTTCGCTTCCATGAATTTGAAGAAGCTGGCAAGCTGGACTTGGCAAGGTCCAGAAACAGCCTAAGAAACGGTCTCGAAGAGGTCTGTTCTTCTCTCTATGGGCTTCAAATCTAATAAAAATTCAAAAGGGATTCGGAATGAGAGCATTCCGAATCCCTTTTGTCTACAAACTGAACAAGCCCTATATAGGTAGCTTGTTCTTTTTCGTTCTATTCTTGCAAATAGGCACCGATTTTTTTGTATTTTTCGTAGCGTTGTTGTAAAAGTTGTTCCGGCGATTGTTTTAATAAATCCACTAAAGCTTCCTTTAGTGTAGCATCGATAAATTCCGCTTGCTGCTTAACGTCGCGATGAGCCCCTCCACTTACTTCTGGAATAATACTATCAATAACCCCAAGCTCTTTTAAATCACCAGCGGTAATCTTCATTGACTCGGCTGCTCGCTTCGCTTGAGTCGCATCTTTCCATAATAAAGCAGCGGCTCCCTCTGGAGAAATAACGGAATAAGTGGAATTTTCAAGCATAAATAAACGATCACCTACACCAAGAGCTAATGCTCCACCACTTCCACCTTCTCCGATAACGATACAAATGACAGGAACATCCATGCCCGCCATTTCAAATAAATTTTTGGCAATAGCTTCACTTTGTCCACGTTCTTCTGCTGCTTTCCCAGGATAGGCACCTTTCGTATCAATTAAACAGATGATCGGGCGTTTAAATTTCACCGCTTGATTCATGAGACGAAGTGCTTTGCGGTAACCTTCCGGATGTGGCATCCCAAATGTACGGCGAATGTTTTCCTTCGTGTCACGACCGCGCTGATGACCAATTACGGTAACTGGAAGCCCGCGATATTTCGCCACTCCGCCGACAATAGCAGCATCATCACCAAATAAACGATCACCATGTAACTCCATAAAATCGGTAAACAAATGATCAATATAATCAAGCGTCGTCGGTCGTTCTGGATGACGTGCCATTTGAACTCGATCCCACGGTCGCATGCTTTCATAAATATCTTTCTCTAGCTTGCGTAGCCGCTCTTCAAGCTTTTCAATTTCCTCTGTCAAATCAACATCTGACGTAGAGGTGAATTCTTTCAATTCGGCAATTTTCTCCTTTAACTCCAACACCGGCTTTTCAAATTCTAATCCTATCATGCCAGTTCACCACCCGGTTGATGTATATCTAATAATAGGCCAATTTTCTCCTTCATTTCATGGCGATGTAGCACTGCATCTAACTGACCATGCTTTAATAGAAACTCAGCCGTTTGAAAATCCTCTGGAAGTTCTTCACGGATCGTTTGTTCAATAATACGACGTCCAGCAAATCCAATGAGCGCACCAGGCTCTGCAAAATTGTAATCTCCTAATGAAGCAAAGCTTGCCGATACACCACCCGTTGTTGGATGCGTCATAATTGAAATAATTAATCCACCCTGATCGCTAAAGCGCTTTAACGCGACGCTCGTTTTTACCATTTGCATTAACGACAACACGCCTTCTTGCATTCTAGCTCCTCCAGATGCGGTAAAAATAATGAATGGTACATTCAGACGACCTGCTTCTTCAATCGCTCTCGTAATTTTCTCGCCAACGACCGATCCCATACTTCCCATACGGAAATTTGAATCCATAATCGCTACGACAACATCATTCCCATCGACTTGGCCTGTCCCAGTCAAAATCGCTTCGTTCAACTTCGTTTTTTCACGGTCCTTCTCGACTTTTTCCATATAATCCGGAAAATCAAGTGGGTTAGTGGAGCGTAAGTTTTCATCTAACTCTTTAAACGTTCCCTCATCGATAAAAATATCTCGACGCTCAAAAGCATTCATCCCATAATGATAGTCACATTGCAGGCAAACATGCATATTTTTCTTTAGTTCCTTCGTATACATGATTTTTTTACACTTAGGACACTTTTGCATAATCCCTTCCGGAACATCTTGCTTGCTCGCTGCAGAAGGAATCGTCGCATACTTTTTCTTCTTGGGCTTTTGCTTATGAAATAAGTCTTTAATCAACATGTTTCCTCCCCCTGTAAAGGTTTTCAACTCGTTTAGTTGAGACTTCTACTTCTATTAGTATTAGATGTTTTTAACTAAGCTGCTTGTATGCTTCAAATATAGCTTGCATATTTTTTGTTTTTAATTGTTCAATTAAGTGAAAAAAACGAGACTTATTATTAACCATTCGATCTAATGAATAAAACGAAGCCTCATAATCGGAAACAATCGTCCAAATCTTTCTCAATAATTCATTCTCACACAGTTTCATCATTGCAGAAAAGAAATCCGTTTCTGTATAATCGAGCGCCTTCATTTCCTCTGCAATCATCGATAGTTCTTCTTCTAGATGGCTATGTTGAATTACAAAAGATAAACAACCGAACTCGATTATTTCCTTCGTCTGGATGACACCTTGCTTCTTCTCATCATTTTGTAAAATAAACGTGCTAAGAAGTTCAAGTAACTGATGATCGCGAAAGTCGCGGAGAAAGGTTCCTTCTCCGCGCCTCGTTTCGATCAGCCCAAGCAGCTCAAGCGCTCTAAGTGCTTCTCGGACAGAAGACCGAGCAACAGATAAACGCTCAGATAGTTCTCTTTCAGAAGGAAGCTTATCACCTGGGAGCAAGCCATCTTCCAAAATGATGTGCCGAATTTGCTCGACTACCTTTTCAAACTTGGAATGAGAACGAGCGATCTCCACTTCGTTATTCTCCTTTTCCAATCATCGACAACTGAATTGTCCGCTCTCTAATTTCTTCTGGATCAGCTTTCACACGAGCAACACCTGTTTCCATCGCCGCCTTCGCTACCGCTGCTGCCACTGCTGGTGCTACTCTTGGATCGAACGGACCTGGGATGACACAATCAGCGTTTAATTCCGATTCAGAAATTAAATTAGCAATCGCTTCTACGGCTGCTTGTTTCATCTTTTCATTAATATGAGTAGCACGTACATCGAGCGCTCCTCGGAAAATGCCTGGGAAGGCCAACACGTTATTGACTTGATTTGGAAAATCAGAACGTCCAGTTCCAACCACTTTCGCTCCAGCTGCTTTCGCTTCATCCGGCATAATTTCAGGCGTTGGATTCGCCATCGCAAAAATAATTGGATCTGTATTCATCATTTGAACCATTTCTTTTGTTAACGCCCCTGCGACTGACACCCCAATAAAGACGTCTGCCCCTTTGATGATGTCTTCTAATGTTCCTGCTTCACGATTTCTATTTGTATATTTAGCTACTTCTTCCTTGACAGGGTTCATGCCTTCTGGGCGCCCTTCATAAATCGCGCCACGAGAATCGCACATAATAATATTATTTACACCGTAGCTAACTAGTAATTTAATAATGGCAATGCCTGCTGCTCCTGCACCGTTAGCAACTACTTTAATATCAGTCATTCTTTTGCCGGTCAGTTTTAACGCATTGATTAAGCCCGCTACTGTCACAATTGCTGTCCCGTGCTGATCATCATGAAACACAGGAATGTTCGCTTCCTTCTTCAAACGTTCCTCAATTTCAAAACAGTTTGGCGCTGCAATATCCTCTAAGTTAACCCCGCCAAATGTTGGCTCCATTAACTTCACAGTTTCAACGATTTTATCCACGTCCGTTGTATTTAAGCAGATTGGAAAAGCATCGACGCCCGCAAAGCTTTTAAATAAAACCGCTTTTCCTTCCATTACCGGCATAGCCGCTTCCGGACCAATATCCCCTAGTCCTAGCACAGCTGTTCCATCAGATACGACAGCTACAGTATTACCTTTTATTGTATAATCGTAAACCATTTCTGGTTTTTCGTAAATTTCTTTACAAGGCTCAGCAACACCAGGTGAATAAGCAAGACTTAAATCCTTCGCGTTTTTCACCTCTGTTTTAATACCCGTAGACAATTTTCCTTGGTTGACTTTATGCATATGTAGTGCTTCTTCTCTAATTGACACTTTCTACCACTCCCTAATCTAAGCAATCCACTCTTTATTTCTTAAGTGGTCAGACCACATTTTTGTCTATTACAACACAATAAACTATGAAAAGAAGGTTGTAAAGTATTAATGTTACTTCAACACAACATGATCTTTCCCAACAATCTTCTCTAACTCTACCACTAACCGCTCTGATGGCTTAATCCAACTCTTCTCTCTTAATCTCACCGTTTGATGAGTTCGTTCATAATGTAGCACAACGGGTGTCTGGCCTTGAAATCGCTGAAAAACACGATGAACATCCTCAAGAATTAAGTGTTCGTCTGGGGTATGAGGAATTTTGACATACAACACTTTATTTCTTTCTTCCTGCAATGATTGTAGTTCTTCTGTTGTTTGGACATGCTTGACCACTAGTTGTTTCCGCCCATTTCGTTCTTCTATATCTCCATTTAACAAGAAAATCATACCATCTTGCAATAAAGTGGACACTTGTCGATAAACAGCTGGAAAAATGACTCCTTCGATCTCTCCACTCTCATCAGATAACTGCACAAAGGCCATGTTTTCTCCTTTTTTCGTACGAATTGTTCTCACTTCATTCATAAATATCCCAACTGCTACTTGACGATTCCCTGGCAATAATCGAGCGACCGAAACACTTCCGAATGCCTTAAATATTGGCTGATAGGGTTTTGTCGGGTGAGCGGATACATACACACCTAATACTTCTTTCTCAAACGTTAGCCTCTCTTGAATGGACATCGGTTCAGCCTCAACGTATTTTGGCTTTGGAAAGAAGTTCGTATCATTAAATAAACCAATTCCTTCATCTTCTGGCCCGACAAACTCTACATGGTCGATCGCTACATCAACGCTCGCTAACAACACCGCACGATCTTGACCAAATTCATCAAATGCTCCTGAAAAAACAAGTGATTCGATCGCTTTTCTATTCACAATTTTTAAAGGCACTCTAAGACAAAAATCGAACAAATCAACAAAGGGCCCCTTTTCTCTCGCTGACAAAATGGCTTTCAACACGCTCGCTCCGATTCCACGAATCGCCGCTAAACTATAGCGAATGCCATTCTTCTCTGCTTTAAAAGGGAAATGGCTTTCATTAATCGAAGGGGGGAGCACTTGCACACCGATCGTTTTCGCTTCGCTCATATACTGTTTGATTTTCTCTTCGTTACCAATGGCCGATGTTAAAAGCGCCGCCATAAAGTTAAGCGGATAATGAGCTTTTAAATAAGCAAGTTGATAAGCAATGAAACTATAAGCTACCGCATGACTTCGATTGAATCCATAGTTGGCAAATTGAACGATTAAATGATACACCTTGTACGCGGTTTCTTCACTATAGCCCTTTTGACTCGCACCTTGCACAAAATGCTTACGCTCCGCATCAAGCACTTCCCTTTTCTTTTTACTGACCGCTCTTCTTAATAAATCAGCTTCTCCTAATGAAAACCCTGCAAGCTTTGAGGCAATTTGCATAATTTGCTCTTGATAAATTAACACACCATAGGTCGGTTCTAAAATCTCCTTTATATCCGAATGAGGATACTCAACCGACTTGCGACCATGCTTGCGATCAATGTAAGCAGGGATGTTCTCCATCGGCCCGGGACGATAAAGTGCATTCACCGCCACAATATCTTCAAAATGACTCGGTTGCAAACGCATAAGCACTTTCCGCATACCTTCCGATTCTAGTTGAAAAATACCCGTTGTTCGCCCTTCTCCCAACAATTGAAAGGTTTGGCTGTCTTGTAAAGGTATATTCTTCAAATTCAACTTTTTTCCTTCTGAATAATAAATAGATTCTAAAATTCTCTCTAAAATTGTTAAATTTCGCAAACCAAGCAAATCAATTTTTAACAACCCTAATTCTTCTAATATATCCATTGGGAACTGAGTAAGAAACGTTTGCTCATGCCCTTCTTGAATCGCAATCAGATCCGTTAACGGTTGCTCGGTAATCACCATTCCCGCTGCATGAGTAGATGTATGTCGCGGAAGCCCTTCTAATGTTAACGCTGTTTTATATAGCTTTTCATGATTAGAGGATGCCCCGACCCACGTCCGAAACTTCTCCGACTCTTCATACACTTGTCGTAACTTAATACCAAGACGAGTTGGGATCATTTTAGACAGCTGTTCAAGCTCTTTCGTTGAAAAGCCAAACGTTCTTGCGACATCACGCATCACCGCCTTGGCGGATAACGTACCGAATGTAATAATTTGGGCCGCATGGAGCGAACCATACTTTTGGGAAATATATTGAATCACTTCATCACGACGATGGTCGGGGAAATCTAAATCAATATCCGGCATCGACACGCGTTCCGGATTTAAAAAACGTTCAAATAACAAACCATATTTAAGCGGATCCACCGTTGTAATATTAAGAACATAGGCAACGAGCGAGCCTGCAGCCGACCCCCGTCCTGGACCAGTTAAAATTTGCTGATCTCTAGCAAACTTCATAAAATCCCAAACAATCAAGAAATAGTCGCTAAATCCCATCCGCTCAATAGTATTTAATTCATAAAGCAACCGCTCTCTATATTCCGGCTGATGAGCTAAGTCAGCTTCTTCTAACCCTTTCAGGCACAACTCCTGCAAAAACACTCCAGCAGGCTTGCCTTCTGTATGTGGAAAACGCGGTAACAACTGACGACCGAAAGAGAGCTCTACTTCGCAAGCAGCGGCAATTTCACTCGTTCGCTGCAATGCTTCCGGAACATCCGAAAACCACTCATCCATCTCTTGCTGTGAAGTGAAATAAGCTCGTTGGTGATCGTCTATCATTCGATCGGCTAGCTGTTCCCCGTCACGAATAGCCTCCAAACATTGCAAAGCAAAAGCATCATCTTTTTCAATATATGCCACTCGATGAGTGACAATGAGCGGAATCGAAAGCTTCTCACTTAACGCTTTCATCCCTTCATTTACTAGCTCCTCCTCTTGCTTGCCATGCCGCTGCAACGATAAAAGAAAGTGACCTGGTTCAAATAATTCGTTAAAAAACTGGGCAACTTCTTCTGCCTTTGACGCATCTTTTTGCAACAAGCTTTCAATTTCTCCTTCTGCACCTGGTGTAAAAGCAAACAAACCAGCGGAATAGCCTTTGAGCCATTTAACCGGAATACCATCTTTCGCTTTCGTTTGAATCACACTTGAGATTTTCAACAAATGGTGATACCCAGTATTATTCTTCGCTAGTAGCACAAGCGGATAGGAGACATCATCGGAAAATTCGCTTTTCACATCGACAGTTAAGCCAATTAACGGCTTCACCCCTTCTCTTTTACACGCCTGATAAAAAGGGATCACTCCATACATAACGTTGCGATCAGTAATCGCTAGTGCTTTATAGTCAAGTTGTTTTGCTTTCGCAATCAGTTTATCGATAGAAATCGTGCTCGAAAGCAAACTATAACCTGTCTGAATTTGTAAATGTGTGAACATTTGATCATTCCCTTATTTACAGATTTCATCCTGTACTTTACTTACATTATAAAGCGGGTAGAGCTAAAAAGAAAATACGTTCTGTTTTCATACAAGCTTAAACGGTTGCATATATAGAAAGAAAGACGGATTATTAATCGGAGGAGCTATGGCTGATACCTTTTTCCAAGAATTATTAAAATGTTATTTTATCGCTTTCGGCGTGTTGCTAGGCGGATCATTAATCGGAGGAACAGCCTCCTTCGTGACAGGCAAACCACTCTTTACAGGAATCGCACAAATTAGTAAAAGTCTTCATATTTGGGCGATTGTCGCAGCGATTGGCGGCACATTCGATACGCTATCTAACTTCGAGCGCGGCTTTCAAGAAGGGGAAACGAAAGAAGTATTTAAGCAATTTTTGCTCATCTTATCAGCTATGGGCGGTACACATACCGCCTCATTAATCATCGTCTGGCTAACAGGAGAGCATATTGCTCCATGAGAGTTCCTACCTTTCATAAACGTCAGAAAAGAAAATGGTTGTTAAGTGGAGCCGTGATTGGCGCCTGCATCAGTTGGCTATTGTTTCTCTATATGTTTGGCGCTCTGCAAGAAAGACAAGCCCTTACGATAGAGCTACAAAAAAATGAAATTCAAGACTTATCCGCCCATTTAGAAATTTGGCAGGAAGAGTATAAACTATTGAATAAAAAAACCCTGCACAAACTAACTGTGCAGGAGGTTGAAATCGACATTATTAACTATGAAAAATACGACATTGATGACGCTCAAAGTATTTATGCCATACAAGAAAGCATCAGAAAAGACTTATCTGTGCTTGTTGCCAAAGATTTAGAAACGGTGTATTCACAAAAAGAATTGCTGCGTCAAACGATTGAAAACAAAACGATCAACATCAACCAAAAAAATTATTCGTTGCGCGTGACAGAATGGCTCTTTTACACGACGATTCGCATTCAACTAGAACTTACTCTTCAAAGTCATTAGTTTTCGTATGTGCTACACACCTGCTTGAGGTCCTTCGCTACAAGCTCGGCTTCCTCCCAAGAATAAACGGACGCACCAGCAGCAAGCGGATGGCCTCCTCCATTATATTTTTTAGCAATTTCATTAATAACAGGACCTTTTGAGCGAAGGCGAACACGAATTTGATCATCCTCTTCAACGAAAAAGACCCACGCTTTCATTCCTTTTACTTCGCCGAGAGAGCTAACCAACAGAGAAGCTTCGGATGGAGCCACATCAAATTTTTCAAGCAACTCTTTTTTCAATGTGACAACAGCCGCACCACTTTCTTCCAATTGAAAATGCTGTAAAATATACCCTTGCAGTTTCACCACTTTTTCATCTGTTTCGTACATGCGAGTAAATAACTCATGGCGATCAAATTTATACTCAATTAATTCTCCTGCATACTCCATCGTTCGATCGGTTGTGCTTGGATAAAGGAAACGCCCAGTATCGCCGACAATGCCTGCAAACAATAAACGCGCTGCTTCCTCATTCATTTTCAAGCCATCCTCTTGACCACTTTTGTATAACTCATAAATCATTTCGCTTGCGGAGCTGGCTGATGTATTAACCCAGAGTAAGTCACCGTAAGCATCTTCATTCGGATGATGATCAATTTTGATCCATTCTTTTCCTAGCTTATAGCGATCATCACAAATTCTTTCCTCGTTAGCCGTATCGCAGACGATGACGAGAGCCCCTTGATACACTTCATCATCAATCACATCCAATGTGCGCAAAAAACGAAGCGTTGGTTCTTCCTTTCCAACTGTATATACCTTTTTCTCTGGAAAAGAGGCTTTAATAATTTCCGCTAGTCCTCCTTGTGATCCGTAAGCATCTGGATCCGGACGGACATGTCGATGAATGATAATCGTGTCATATTGTTTAATTTTTTCAATGATTTGTTTTTTCATATGTTTTCTCCTTTGCATTAGACAAGCTTTTGAGGTAGAATTTCTCTCCTATTCTCGGTACAATGAAAAGTAGTCAAAGAATTATATGGAGGAAATCACATGCCTGTTTTAGTGTTTATTATTGTTTTATCATTCTCTTTCTATATCATGTATAAAGTGCAATATGTGAGAAGCCGACGACCGATGGAAAGAAAATGGGTATCAGCTAAATCTAGTATGGCTCTTGGCCTTTGTGTCGGCTGCTTCGGAATTAACACGCTGTTCATTCAACAAACGACGGTTTCTTATATCGTAGCCGCTTTATTTATCCTTGTCGGTTTTGGTAGTGTATGGGCCGGTGCGAAAGCCTATCGCCACTTCCTACCGTATGCTCGCAAAGAAGCAGAAGAACTTAATCATTAACCACTCCAACACCGCTCCTAAACTGGAGTGGTGTTTTAATTGCGCTCAATTACTTGACACATCATTAAAGCCTTCCCCACAAGAATACCATTATTAAACACTTCTACATCGACCTTCCCAAACTTCCGTCCAACTTCTAGTACTTTTGGATGAATTTCTAACATACTTTCCATTTGAACAGGCTTGATAAAGTAAATCGTGATATTCTCAATGACTAAATCACCTTTTTTCTGAGCCCGCATCGCTTGGTTGGCCGCTTCTGTCACAAGTGTAGTGAATACACCGTAAGAAATCGTTCCCAGTTGATTCGTCATTTGTGGCGTTACTTCGAATGTGTATACATTTTGGCCTTTACCTGATAAATCGATCTGGTTTGTGATCGTATCATTTAATGTTTCACCCATTTGTGGTTGGCGTTGCGTCATTTGTAACGCCTTTAACACATCTTGCCTACTTATAATTCCTTGAATTCGATTGTGGTCATCGACAACCGGCAAGAGCTCAATCCCTTCCCAAATCATAATATGAGAAGCAGAAGCGACACTTGTTTTCATGCTAACGGTGATCGGATTCTTCGTCATCACCTTTTCGATTGGCCAGTCTTTTTCCTGTCCCATAATATCCTTCGCAGTGACCATCCCTTGTACCTTCAACTGATCATCAATCACCGGAAAACGACTATGCAGCGTTTCTCTATTTTTTTCTAGCCAATCATTGACTGTATCATGAACAGATAAGGCTACTGTTTGATCAAAAACAGTCAAAATATCACCGACAAGCACAATCTCTTTCTTAATTAATTGATCATAAATCGCTCGGTTAATCATCGTTGCAACTGTGAATGTATCATAGCTAGTAGAGATGACGGGAAGCTCAAGCTCATCGGCTAACCTCTTTACGTCCTCTTCCGTATCAAACCCACCGGTGATTAACACCGCGGCTCCTGCTTGTAACGCGTGCTCATGAGCTTGCGTTCGATTACCGACGATTAATAAATTACCTGGACCTGTGTATCTCATCATCGCCTCAAGCTTCATCGCACCGATCACAAATTTATTTAACGTTTTATGAAGCCCTGCTCGACCACCGAGCACCTGTCCGTCGATAATTTTCACGACTTCCGCAAATGTCAGCTTTTCAATATTTTCTTTTTTCTTCTGCTCTATCCGAATCGTGCCCACTCGTTCAATCGCAGATACTAACCCTTTCGTTTCCGCATCTTTAATAGCGCGATAAGCCGTGCCTTCACTGACGGAAAGTGCTTTCGCAATTTGCCTAACCGATATTTTCTCACCAATCGGCAAACCTTCAATATATTGTAAAATTTGTTCGTGTTTCGTTATCAACTGTTTCACCTGTTCCTTTCCGATCCTCTAATACAGTTATTATAAGATGAAAAGGGGCTGGATTCAATTTTCGGGAGAATATTTAGAAGAGAGAAAAAAATCGTCCCATAAAGTGAAACTTCACTCAGTGGGGGGTCTTCATCCCCACTGAGTGTTAGTTGAACCAATCGGGCACTTACGGGCTGTTGATCCCCCACCTACATCTTTGCGCTTCTTTCTGCCATGTTGAGGTGGGGGGTCTTACAGCCCGTTAATGCGGGATAAATGGATTCATCTCCTTTATGAGACAATTTTCTTCTAGATAATTACAACTCGATCACTTCACCTGGCTCTAATACGAGACCATTGTTCGCTTCAAGCTGCTCAATAAAAGTGTGAGGATTTTGCTTAATTGGTGGGAACGTGTTGAAATGGACCGGAACGACTTGCTTCGCCTGTAAAAACTGAGCAGCAACTGCAGCGTCTTCCGGTCCCATCGTGAAATTATCGCCAATTGGCAAGAAAGCAAGGTCAATTGGATGACGTTCGCCAATTAATTTCATATCAGAGAATAGCCCCGTGTCTCCCGCATGATAAATCGTTTTTCCTTCGATCATTAACAACACACCAGCCGGCATGCCCATATAAAGAAATGTGCCGTCTGGCTGTTGCAACCCAGATCCGTGAAATGCTGGTGTGAATTTCACCTTACCAAAGTCAAATTCAAAGCTACCACCGATATGCATTGGGTGCGTGTTCACCCCTTGATGAGCTAAATATACAGCTAATTCATTCACCGCAATGACTAAAGCCCCACTCTTCTTCGCTAACTCTACTGTATCACCAACATGATCACCGTGACCATGCGTTAAAACGATGACATCTGGATGCTCCTCTTCTACCTTTAAATCGGTTAGTCCATTTCCAGTAATGAACGGATCGATTAAAATTACTTTGTCTTTCGTCTCTACTTTTACAATTGAATGTCCATGATAAGATACTTTCACTAGTACAAACCCCTTTCACACAAAATATCACCTTACTAATTATCTATTCGTCTCAACAATCCCTTTTCCTTTTTTCCTTTAATGTTAAATGATAAACTTTTATTGAAATAATTTTCTCTTGTTAGGAGGCAATCAACATGAATGAACGATTAACAAAATTAATGGATTGGATGAAAACAGAGGGTATTCCTTTTTCCTTTATTACTTCTACTGAAAATGTTTTTTATTTAACAGGCTTTAGAAGCGACCCCCATGAGCGCCTGCTCGGTGTCGCTGTCTTTCAAGAAGCAGAGCCCTTTCTAGTGTGTCCTAAAATGGAAGTGACTGATGCAAAAAACAGCGGCTGGGCATACGAAGTCGTTGGCTATACCGATATCGAAAACCCATGGGAAATGATTCAATCCCGAGTAAACAGTCGACTCAATGAAGTTTCACGTATAGCTGTCGAAAAGCAGCACATGAACGTGGAGCGCTATGAAGAATTGGCTGCACGCTTCCCTTCTATCGCCTTCGTTTCAGCGGAAGCTAAACTTGAACAGCTACGAATGATTAAAGATGAACAAGAATTAGCTCATTTGAAAAAAGCAGCCGAGTACGCTGACTACGCGATTCAAGTCGGAACCGAAGCGATTCAAGAAGGTAAATCCGAGCTTGAAATTTTAGCAGAAATTGAATTTGAAATGAAGAAAAAAGGCATCTCGGAAATGTCCTTTTCAACGATGGTGCTAACTGGAGCAAATGCCGCTTCCCCACACGGTATCCCTGGAGCGACGAAAGTTCAAAAAGGCGATCTAGTATTATTCGACCTCGGTGTTGTTTATGAAGGCTATTGCTCAGACATTACGCGAACGGTCGCTTTCGGAGAGATCAACGATAAACAGCGTGATATTTACGAGACAGTACTTAAAGCCGAACAAGCGGCGGTCGCTGCCGTTAAACCTGGGGTAACAGCAAAGGAAATTGATCTCATCGCAAGGTCCATCATTGCGGATGCTGGCTATGGCGACTACTTCCCGCACCGCCTCGGTCATGGACTAGGTATTAGCGTACATGAGTTCCCAAGCATCACCGAAACAAACGAGCTCGTTCTTCAAGAAGGCATGGTGTTCACGATTGAGCCAGGCATTTATGTTCCCGGTGTCGCTGGAGTTCGCATTGAAGACGATATTTATGTAACAAGTACCGGAAGCCAAACATTAACTACCTTCCCTAAAAACTTATTATTTGTTTAGGAAAACTTCACATTTACAAGTAAAATTTTACTGATAGAATGCTATAATTGTTGTACAATACAATTATAAGGGGGAATGACCAATGGGTATGAAATATGAACATATTCTTGTAGCTGTTGACGGTTCTAAAGAAGCAGAATGGTGCTTTAAAAAATCAATCGAGATTGCAAAACGAAATGAGGCAACATTAAACTTAGTACATGTTATTGATACTCGTTCATTTGCGGCCATTGAAGCTTATGATCGTTCAATCGCTGAACGTGCTTCTAAATATGGTAACGACCTATTAGAAGAGTACAAAACTGAAGCTGACAAAGCTGGAGTGAAGACTGTTAACACATTTGTTGAATACGGCTCACCTAAAGTTATCATTCCTAAAGACGTAGCAAAAAAAGTCGAAGCTGACTTAATCGTTTGTGGAGCGACTGGACTAAATGCAATGGAGCGCTTCTTAATCGGAAGTGTATCTGAACATATCACTCGCGCTGCTCGTTGCGACGTGTTAGTTGTTCGCACAGACAAAGGCGAATAATTTCAAGACCTGCCTCAAGATTTTGGGGCAGGTTTTTATTTTTGACTATGTTAAAGAATGTTAATATTCCGCCATGCTTCCCTATTCAAAATACTTATGCAGAGTATTCATCTCTACTTTTTCAACAACCTTATAATGTTCTCCATTAACTATAATGCAAGGCAAGCAAGAAAAAAAACGAACGCGATCACTGTTCCTCCGATCATCATCAAATATACCTTTAAATTCTTCCGTCTTGATTTTTTCACATTGATTCCCCCTTGAAAAATATAACAAAAACAGGTGAATATTCAAACCAGAAGTAACATACCCCTCTTGTTACCCCTTCCGTTTTTACACTTATTAACATCTACTTAACTATTATTTTACAATCTACAAGTAAAATTAAAGATTGATAGATTATTCCACAAGGGGGATTTTTTGTGAACTTTAAGAAGACGATGATCGCTGGAATCGCTGCCACGGGACTATTATTTACTAGCGGTGCTCCGTACAATGCCATGGCAGAAGCACCGCCATTTTATCAATATGAAGGAGAAGGTTTTCCGGTACAGCAAATTGCCCAATACGACAGCCTTGCAGGTGAAGGTGGGACAGAAATACTTGCTTATGACACCGAGTCTAAACAAGCATTTGTCACAAATGGAGCCAAATCTGGTTTAGATATTCTTTCTTTTGGAAATCTGAAATCGGATTCATTTCAAAATATCCCATCAAAGAAAAGAATTTTGGTGAAAGACTTTGGAATTGAGCAAGCAAAGGATATTACAAGTGTAGCTGTCCATCCTACGAAAGATATTGTTGCTTTATCAGTTGTAAGCGATCCGAAAACCGATCCAGGATTTATCGTTTTCTTAACGAAACAAGGGGAATTTTTAACGAAAGTCCAAGTCGGTGCTTTGCCGGATATGGTGACATTTACACCGGACGGTCAAAAGGTGCTCGTTGCTAATGAAGGCGAACCGAACGATGATTATTCGGTTGATCCTGAAGGCTCGATTTCCATGATTGATATTTCTAAAGGGGTAAAAAAGAACGAAACATTGACAGCTAAAACATTAACATTTACTAACGTGCCATTGGATGATCAAGTTCGTGTCGGCTCTAAAGGAACGGTCCTTCAACAGTTAGAGCCAGAATATATTTCGGTGACAGCAGATAGCAAAAAAGCGTTCGTTTCCCTCCAAGAAAATAATGCCATTGCTACGATCGACCTTGAAGCAAATAAAATTGTTAATGTAAAAGGACTTGGTGTGAAAGATCACTCGATAGCTGGAAATGAGCTCGATGGAAAAAAAGATAAAAAGATCAATATCGAGAAGCTTCCATTGTTAGGTTACTATATGCCAGACGCAATCGATGTCTACACAACAGGTGGGAAAACATATATTTTAACTCCAAATGAAGGCGATGCTCGCGACTATGCGGCGTACTCAGAGGAAGCGAAAATTAAAGATATTCAAAAAGAAATCAAGTTAGATGCCAAGCATTATCAAGGCTATACACAGGAAGAACTAGACAAACTGACTGCCGATGGATTACTTGATCAATTAGCGGATACGAACATTACGACAGAGAACGGAAAAGTGAACGGAACGTATGAATCTCTTCATACATATGGAGCTCGTAGCTTCTCCATTTTTGACGCTGAAACGATGGAGCTCGTATTTGACAGCGGCTCTCAGTTTGAAACGATCATCGCTAAAGCTCAACCTGAATACTTTAACACAACAAATGATGAAATCGCTTTTGACAAACGAAGCTCCGCCAAAGGACCTGAGCCAGAAACCGTCGTAAAAGGAAGTATCGATGGCAAAAATTATGCTTTTGTCGCTCTTGAACGCCAAAGTGCCATTATGGTCTATGATATTACTAATCCAAAACAATCCAAGTTTGTGACGATGGTCTCAAGCCGCGACTTTAGCGCGGATGTGAAAGGTGATGTGTCACCGGAAGGACTTCAATTTATTGCCGCGGACAAAAGTCCAACGGGTCAACCTTTATTAATGGCGACTCATGAAGTATCAGGTACAGTGGCTGTTTATGAATTAGGAACAAAGCAAACGAATAAACTACTTCCTTTTAAAGATGTAGATCAAGATCATTGGTCTTATTCATACATCCTTGATTTATACGAAAAGAATATCATTCAAGGAAAAACAAAGACAACCTTTGCACCAGGAGAAACGGTCACTCGTATTCAATATGTTGCAATGCTAAGCAGAGCACTGGACTTGAAGCCTTCATCCAACAAAACGACATTCAAAGATGTTCCCGCTTGGGCAGCCAAAGATGTTCAAGCCGCTTTTGAAGCAGGCATTATCAACGGAGAAACAGCTACTACCTTTGCACCATATGAGTCGATCACTCGTGAACAAATGGCGGCGATGTCGGTTCGAGCTTACGAATCTAAAGGCGGGAAACCAATAAATGGCCCGTTTGAAGATTTCAAGGATGCTGGAAAAATTAACACTTACGCCAAAGCATTCGTTCAGAAAGCTTCACGTCTAGGAATCATGGAAGGAAAAACAAACGGTGAATTCGGACCGAAAGAACCATCTACTCGCGCGCAATCAGCGAAAGTTCTTTCCATTATGCTTGATAAATTAGAAAAATAAGAGCAAAAAAACAAGCCCTTACTCCTTAAGGGCTTGTTTAGCATAGATCAAGTCTTTTGCCGCACTGATTTGGAGCTGGACTTGGTCGAATCCAGTACCGCCTAAAGACTTCCTTCTTTTGACGGCTTCATATGGTGACAGCACTTGATAAATGTCTTCTTCAATGACCTCAGACGCAGTCTTTAGCTTCTCTAAAGACAGGTCAGCGAGATAGCATTGATTTTGGATGCAGTGAAGCACTAGTTTTCCAACTATTTCGTGTGCTTCGCGGAATGGAATGCCTTTTGATGCTAAGTAATCAGCCAGCTCCGTAGCATTGGAGAAATCATTGTGGACTGCTTCTCCTAAGCGGTCCTCATTCACCTTCATTGTTTGAACCATCCCTGCAAAAATTTTCAAGGAACCGATAATCGTATGTACTGTATCGAACATACCTTCCTTGTCCTCTTGCATATCTTTGTTATAAGCAAGCGGTAAACCTTTTAATACCGTTAACAAGCTGAACAAATTGCCATACACTCGGCCTGTTTTTCCACGGATCAATTCTGCCATATCAGGATTTTTCTTCTGAGGCATGATGCTTGATCCAGTAGAGAACGCATCATCCATTTCAATAAATTGAAACTCTTGGCTCGACCAAAGAATCATCTCTTCTGCCAAGCGAGACATATGCATCATTAAAATGGAAGAAGCACTTAAAAATTCAAGAATGAAATCCCGATCACTGACCGCATCCATACTGTTCGCATATACTCCTGAAAAACCAAGCAACTTAGCTGATAGTTCACGATCAATCGGGAAAGTCGTTCCGGCAAGAGCACCTGCGCCTAAAGGCGAGACGTCCGTCCGTTTTAACCCCTCTTGAAAACGCTCCTTATCTCTTTGCAGCATCCAGAAATATGCCATTAAGTGGTGGCCGAATGAAATCGGCTGTGCTCTTTGCAAATGGGTGTAGCCAGGAGCAAGTGTTTCCACATGTGTCTCAGCTTTCTCCACAATTGCTTCTTGAAACGCTTCAATTAAACCAATGATCAGCTTGACTTGCTTCTTCAAGTACAAATGCATATCAGTGGCTACTTGATCGTTACGGCTACGGCCAGTGTGAAGCTTACCACCGACCGCTCCAATTTCCTCGATCAAGAATTTCTCTAAATTTAAATGGATGTCCTCTTGGGCAACCGAAAAAGCTAATTCACCTTTTGAAGCTTTCTCCTTTAAAGCTTCAAGGCCGCCCATGATTTGATCCGCTTCCTCTTTCGTTAAAATGCCTGTTTCACCAAGCATTGTGACGTGTGCGATACTTCCTTCTAAGTCTTCGAACACTAGCTCTTGATCAAAGTGGATGGATGCTCCAAACTCATCTACCCATTGTTCAGCTGACTTTTGGAAGCGCCCTCCCCATAATTTTTTCATACTTGAACCTTCTCTTTCTCCTGTTGCACCATTGAATTTACTTTCGTCGGAAGACCCCAAAGTTGGATAAACCCTACAGCTGCATCATGGTCAAATTCATCTTCTGTTGTGTAAGTTGCTAATTTCTCATTGTATAAAGAATACTCAGATTTTCTTCCTTCGACGATCGCATGACCTTTAAATAATTTGACGCGAACTGTTCCAGTGACAAATTTCTGCGTTTCTTTTAAGAACGCTTCAAGTGGTGCTCTTAATGGTGAGAACCATAGTCCATCATAGATCAGCTCTGTAATTTTCTTTTCAATGACTGGTTTAAAGTGAGCGACTTCTTTCACTAATGTTAAATCTTCCAGCTCTTTATGTGCCTTGATTAATGTCATCGCACCTGGGCACTCGTACACTTCTCTTGATTTAATTCCAACAAGACGGTTTTCTACATGGTCAATTCTTCCCACACCATGCTTACCAGCCACTTCATTTAAATGAAGGATAAGTTCAGCTACAGAATACTGTACGCCATTTACTGCTACTGGCACACCTTCTTTAAAATCAATTTCGATGATTTCAGGTGTATCTGGCGTATTTTCTAAAGCTGCTGTTAACTCGTAAGCTGCTTCTGGCGGCGCTGCCCAAGGATCTTCTAAAATTCCGCACTCATTGCTTCTGCCCCAAAGGTTTTGGTCGATGGAGAATGGGCTGTCTAAATTAATCGGAATCGGAATATTGTTTTGTTTTGCATATTCGATTTCCTCTTCCCGTGACCATTTCCACTCACGTACTGGAGCAAGAACTTCAAGATCCGGATTTAACGCTTTAATCGATACTTCAAAACGAACTTGGTCATTTCCTTTTCCGGTACATCCATGAGCCACCGCGACAGCATTTTCTTGTTCAGCTACCTCTACTAGCTTTTTCGAAATAAGCGGACGTGATAACGCGGATACTAGCGGGTATTTACCCTCATATAACGTATGAGCTTGAAGAGCGATTAATGCATATTCTTTTGCATATTCCTCTTTCGCATCGATCATGTAGCTCGCTACCGCTCCAACTTGAAGCGCCTTTTCTTTTACAAACTCTAAATCCTTTCCTTCACCAACGTCTAAGCAACAAGCGACGACATCATAGCCTTTATCCTTTAACCACGGAATTGCCACCGATGTATCTAATCCCCCTGAATACGCAAGAACAACTTTTTTACTCATGATTTATTTCCTCCTCTAAGCTGATATCTATTAGTATAAATATTCATTTTTATTAATTTTTATTCTCTTAACATGAATAAAGAATACCATGTTCTTCATGAGCTTTCAAGTGGTTTATTCAAAAAAAGTGTATTTTTTTTCTTTTATATGAATAAATAATCACTCTTCGTTGGATTTTTGCAGAAAACAACGGAAAAAGGTAAGATGGAGAAAAAAGAGAGGATAGATTATGTACTTTCAAACAAACCGGCGCCTTGGAATCGATGTGCCTCATTTACCGAAAGAGTGGAGTCATTACTCAATGAATGAGCAAACCTACATCCTCCATCAATGGGAAACGATTCGTGGTAGCATTCCGGATCGAATTCAAGAGCTAGAAAAAGAAATTAACGAACGCCAAGCGCAGCTAGATCACGAAGAAAGCTTTGATCGCTCTTGCTTACTTAATGAAGAAATTAGTGAGCTTGCTTCTATTATTAATGATCTTTGGCTATGGTTTCGAACTTCGCCTTCTGTAGAGAAATAGGCCTATACAGCGTTTTTAGCATTCATAAAAACCGCCGCATACTTTTTTCGTATACGGCGGTTTTTTATTCACTATCAACTTTCTTCTCTTGCAACAAACGATATTGATAGTATTTTTCTGCATAGGTCGTGACCGTTTTCGTTAAACGATAATTCATACCCGCCCCAATCGCTAAGCTGAGAAGCGGCAAATTAGACATTTTTTTATTTTTGAATACTGTAATTGCC
This sequence comes from Bacillus sp. FJAT-42315, assembly GCF_002797375.1. Lineage (GTDB taxonomy): Bacteria > Bacillota > Bacilli > Bacillales > Domibacillaceae > Bacillus_CE. The sequence goes on along the minus strand of NZ_KZ454941.1, from coordinate 1,216,866 downwards.
ATCAGTTTAAACAGTTGCTTAATCGGCCCCTCAAGCCAAGTCGTGTCTGTTAATTGATCTGGCTCCTGATAAAAGAAGGACTGTTCCTGCTCTTCAAGTTCTAATAGAAGCTCTTGCCAGCCAACTACTTTCAAGCGATCCGGCAAGGTCGCCGCATGAAACACCTTCAAGGAAGCCATCATTTCAAATGGTGTTTGCGGATCATAGCCATAAGACATCGCTGTTATCTGAACCGCACGCAAGTTAATCAAGATCATAGCGAGAAAATCGGTGCTAACGGGCACGGCTCCACCCGTTCCTGTGATTCCTCCTTGAATGAGCGAATACAGCCGATGTCTAGATGCCTGCTGACGATTCAAGTAAGCTAACTGGTCGAGCGTCAACTTTTTCATATCAGAAATGGTATTGACCTCTTCATTAAACACTCGAGCAGAAGTTAAGATCCTCTCACGTGCTTCATTTTGAAATTGCGATCCTTGTAGTAGAGAATGCATTTGAAAAAGCGCATTATCCAACTGATAAAAAAAAGTAGCCGACGTCTCCTCCGGTATGGCCTCAAACGCCGCATGTAACCACTTTGAATATGTATATTGCAAATCATTTCCTTCAACATCTGCGAGCGACTGCTCCCAAGCCATAATCTCGTCCCACATCGCTTCATCCCGCTCCGTCCAAGCCATGCCAAGCCCCTCCTCGTTTCACTGTTTCTTATCTTTTTATTCTCTATGATCCTTTTGAAAATGTCAAAAAGAATGTCAAAAAGCCAACCCAGTCATCCTGAGTTGGCCTAACAATCATTTATTACTTCGCGATTAATTCAAATGATTGAAGCATTCCTTTTTGTGTTTGCTTCAATTGATTAATTAAATCCTCACAAGCTTTTAATACTTCCGCACGGTTTTGTTGCTGTGCTTCAAGTGCGTTTTTATATGTTTCTTCTAAATGAGCTTGAGATTTAGATAGCATTTCAATAGAAGCTTTCCCTGGGCTCATTGCTAGTTCTTGAGTCGTATAGCTAATTTCTTCTAACTGATCCACCCATTCAGCTAAGTTTTTGCCGCCAAGCTCTTGTTGATTCCAAGAAGAGTTCATCATGTTAGACTTCCATTCTGAAGACAATTTTTTAGAGTTTTCTTCTAGCTTAGAAATTTGTGCGCGACTAGAATTGATCCAATCCTTTTGTCTTTCAAATACTTGAAGTGTTCTTTGCTCTAATCCATCTTGAGAAGAATAGAACGTTTTGAATCCGTTAAACCAACCGTCCCAAAACACATCGATTACATCAATAGACTTGTTTGTTTCTTTTTTATTTGTCACTTTAAAACCCTCCATTTGATTGAATTAAGGTCAAGTAGACCTTATATAAAAACTTATACAATCGCCAAATTATTCCTTTGGTAATTGCAAAGCTTTACAAAAATTATGCTGTCTGCACTGAAGAGGTCTTGTCTATTTTTTCGATTGATCGTCTTTATTCGTTGCGAATCCTGGTGGCATAAAAAATTGACTGTATACATTAAAAAACTGATCAAGCATTTTTTGATACTGTTCTAGTGAAGCGGCCCACACCTGTAAATATTGCTCCCCTGCCGATGTAATCGAATAAATTCGTTTGGCAGGACCTCCTGATGATGTATCCCACTCAGAAGTGACAAACTCATCTTTTTCCAATTGCCTCAATGTTCTATAAAAATTCCCCTGATCAATGGAATGAAACCCAAATTGAATAAGCTTTTGCATTAATTCATATCCGTGTGCATTCCAATCTCTTAGAAGAAGCAAAAGGACAGGAACCATAAAATTCTTCGGTGCACCTGCTACATTTTTCTTTCCGTCTTTCTCTTCTTTAGAGTTACGCCGGTTGGCAACCATCACTATCACCTACTATATCTTTAATATCGCCTATATGTGTAATTTACACCTATATGCATTTTAAGTCAAGCGTTGTATTACCTACAAATATTGACAAAATGCATCTAAATCGACAACATCTGTAAAAAACATTGTCAGAATTATGGGATTTTGAGTAGAATTTCACGTTTTTTTTTGGAACAAAAGATGCCTCATGTGTATTATCCTAAACATATAGCAATAGTGTTAAGATTTACAAAAAACTAAAAATTCAAAAGGAGTTAACGCGTAATGACCCAACAAACATTGCCAGATCCATTTACCGTGTGGAAAAGTTTTTACGAAAAAACAGAAGCAAGCTGGAATGATGTCCTCCACGAAACGATGCAACAAGAGGCTTATGCTGAATGGATGGGCCAAACGCAAAGCGCTTATTTGCAATTTCAGGAACTAATTCAAAAGACGACAGATGCGTATTTAAAACAAATGAATATGCCAACTCGTGAAGAAATTTCTAGCGTGGCGTCTTTAATTATTAATGTAGAAGAAAAAGTAGAAGAGCTTGATCAAAAAGTAGAAGATGAACTTTTAAACAGCCCTACTTTAGCTGAAATTAGCAAATTAAAAACAACAGTTGCCAGACTAGATAAAAAGATGGACCGAGTCTTAAAAGCATTGCAACAAGTAGAGGAAGCAGCAACTGCGCCGGAGCCAGAAAAAACTTCCGCTTCAACGGAAGCTGCCCCATCAAAAACAACACCACCCGCTTCACAACAAAAGAAATAAAGCACTTAATCACACGTTATCTTCTAAAAAACTACATAAGGAGTGTATATAAATGGCAATCATTGAAAAAGAACTCATCCAAAAGAATGAAGATTTGTTAAGTTTAAAAGGGAAAGTCGTCATTGTAACAGGCGGCTCTCGCGGAATTGGGGCTACAATCGCGAAAGAACTAGCAAAAAAAGGAGCCAATGTTGTCATTAACTATAACTCAAGTTCAGATGCAGCTAAAGCTGTTGTAGAAGATATTGAAGGTTTTGGTGGATCAGCAGTAGCTTACAAAGCGAATGTAGCGAGCTTAGAAGAATCTCAACAATTAATTGAAGAAACGAAAAAACAATTTGGTAGAATCGATATTCTTGTCAATAATGCTGGAATTACAAAAGATCGTTCATTCAAAAAGCTTAGTGAAGAAGAGTGGTACGATGTTATTAACATCAATTTAAATAGCATTTATCACACAACATCTGCTGTCATCCATACAATGCTTGAGCAAAAGTACGGTCGCATTATTAACATTAGCTCCATCGTTGGACAAGCAGGTGCCTTCGGTCAAACAAACTACTCTGCTTCAAAAGCAGGAATGATTGGCTTTACTAAATCTTTAGCTTTAGAAACAGCTAAAAACGGGATTACAGTAAATGCTATCTGCCCTGGCTATATTGAAACAGAAATGTCTGCAGCAATTCCGGACAATATCCTAGAGCAAATTGTGTCAAAGATCCCAATGAAACGCTTAGGGAAAACTTCTGAAGTAGCAGAAGCAGTTCTATTCCTCGCAAACAGCGATTACATTACAGGTCAATGCATCAACGTAAACGGTGGCGCATATATGTAAGCAAAGCAAAATCGTTTGCTTGTACATTTAAAAAGGGGGAATGTGAACGTGTACACTACGACGAAAGAAATGGAAGCTTGGGTTAATACGTTACCTGAGAATATCCAAAAAAGCTACTATCGCTTTAAACGAGTATCCGAGGTGTTAACAAAAGAACCGGAACCGCAAGTCGGCTTAACACCTAAAGAGGTCATTTGGACAAAAAATAAAGCCAAGCTATATCGCTACCAACCGGCAAAAGAAAAGACAAATAAAGTGCCGCTATTAATGATTTACGCGCTTATTAATAAGCCATATATATTAGATTTAACGCCCGGCAGTAGCCTAATTGAATATTTGACGGATCAGGGCCATGACGTTTACTTATTAGATTGGGGCACGCCAGGTTACGAAGATCGTCATATGAAATTAGATGACTACGTGCTAGATTACATCCCTCGTGCAATTCAAAAAGTATTGCGAACTTCTGGTGCCGATGAAGTAAGCTTACTTGGCTATTGTATGGGTGGAACGATGACGGCTATTTCTGCCGCTCTTCACCCTGATTTACCTATTCGTAATTTAATCTTCTTAACGAGTCCATTTGATTTTGAGGATACTGGCTTATTTACAAATTGGCTCGACGATCGTTATTTCAATTTGGACAAGATGGTCGATACGCTAGGAATTATTCCACCGGAAACGATTGACCTTGGCAATAAATTATTAAAGCCGCTTGTTAACTATATTGGACCTTTTGTTACATTAGCTGATCGCGTAGACAATGATGAATTTGTGAAAAGCTGGTCGCTAATGCAAAAATGGGTACATGATGGCATTCCATTCCCTGGTGAAGCCTTCAGACAATGGATCGGTGAATTCTACCAAAAAAACAAACTCATTAATGATGAATTGATGATTCGTGGCCAACACGTGCAGTTAAGTAATATTAAAGCAAATCTTTTAAATATTGCTGCTCAGCGTGACCATATCGCTGCACCGGAGCAAGTAAAACCGTTAATGCAAAAAGTATCTAGCCAAGATAAAACATATCATGTCATGCCTACTGGTCATGTGTCAGTAGTCGTTGGCGGAAATGCGGTAAAACGTACGTATCCAACGATTGACCAATGGTTAGTTGAACATTCCAAATAATAAGCATAAAACAATCCCCTCACACATATGTGAAGGGGATTGTTTTATGCTTTGCTTTCTTTAAACCATTGATTCATTTTCATCATGATCGATTGCATCGCTTTCGGATCTTTCATCGATGGCAAATTCGCCAGAAAGACTTGTTTCGGTGGTCGAGCATCTTCTGCCTGCTTTTGTAAAATTAAAATATTTTTTGCCGCTTGTTTATTTTTAAACAAGGATGGTGGCAAACCGATGACACCTTGAATATGAACGTGTTGCTGGAAGAAACGGTGCAACTTATCCGCACCAGTAGATTCAAATAAGCCATTCGGTATAAGGAAAAATAAATAGCCACCTGGTTTTGTATGCTTGATGCTTTGTTCCATAAATAAGAAGTGAGCATAAGAATGCCCTTCTTCCGCACACAACTCATACTCGACGGCACGGACATCATTTGGATAATAACCAACTGGCAAGTCGCACACGACAACATCCGATGGATCGATTAACAAGGGCTCTAATGAATCTTGACTATACAATTGTACAGACTGTTCAAGTAAGTTGGCTCCGCACCAAGCAAGCTTCAACAGCAAATCATCAATATCAACCCCAATAGCCGATAGCTTTTTTTCTGATAAATGATTTAACACGGTGAACAATAAATTTCCTGTCCCAACAGCGGGGTCCATGATCGTAAACTCGCTTTTGTCCTTCATAAACTGACCAAGTAAATAGCCGATAAATAGCCCCATCGAATCTGGTGTCATTTGATGGTTTGGCTGAACATTTTGCTGCATCCCTTTTAAAATTGCTAGCTGATACGCTTTACGGATGTCTTCTTTCGAAAATTGATCGAGCTGAATGTCTTCGTACTTCTTGGATATATTCTTTTTCGCCACATCACTTAATTCCTCTTGCAAGATTTCATTTTGGAATAAGTTTTCAGCTGTTTCTGCCAAAGCATCTAAATATGTGCATGACAATTCATTTTGAAGAATAGCAGCTGTTTCATCGAAGGTTTTGAAAAGTTTTTCGATCGGGGAAAATTCATTCATATGTGGTTCCTCCTTAAACATTACTTAAAAAAGCTGACCCTTTTGTTAAGGGTCAGCCTACTGATTATAAAGCAGCTTTTACAGCTTCAATTGCTTTTTCATAGTCTGGATGATTCGTTCCCTCACTTACATACTCAACGTAAGTAATTTTATCATGACTGTCAACTACAAATACTGCACGCGCTAATAAACGTAGCTCTTTCATGTGAACGCCGTATGCTTCAGCGAAGGAAAGGTCGCGATGATCCGAGTATGTTTTCACGTTTTCTAAGCCATTTGCTGCACACCAACGTTTTTGTGCAAACGGTAAGTCCGCAGAAATCGTTAATACTTCAACATTTTCAATTTGGGATACTTCTTCGTTAAAGCGACGCGTTTGCGCATCACATACACCCGTATCAATAGAAGGGACGACACTAATCAAGCGAATTTTCCCTTTAGAATCAGCTAGTGTCACCTCTGACAAGTCATTAGCTAGCACAGTAAAATCCGGTGCCTGATCTCCTACTTTCACTTCGTTTCCAAGTACAGTCATTGGATTTCCTTTAAACGTTACATGAGCCATTCCGAATCCCTCCTTAATATCATTACACTTCTTATTTTACTGAAAAATTCAGCAAAAAAGCAAAGAAAAACCCCTGCCGAATTTCAGCAAGGACGATGCGACCATTTTGATTAAATTGAGGGATCGTGTGCCGCTCCACAACCATCTGTCTTAGGTTGATCGTTTTTCTTCATCATGCTTTGAATTTTATCAACGACACCTGGTGCCATATCGAGCACTTTATCAATTAAATGAGTATTTTCATCTAAATGAAGCATTCGAACGTCGTTACCTTTTACGATTAAAAAAGCGATCGGTGTGATCGAAACTCCTCCACCGCTTCCGCCACCAAATGGACTTTTCTCCTGTTTCGACTGCGAACTTCCTGATGAGCCGCCATTTGGTTTGTCCATTGAAAATTCACTTCCACCTGCCGCAAAACCAAAGCCCACTTTAGATACGGTCATAATCACGCTTCCATCAGGTGTTTCTACCGGATCACCAATGATCGTATTCACATCAATCATTTCTTTCAAATTTTCCATTGCCGTTGTCATTAAGCCTTCAATTGGATGTTCACTCATCTTTTTCCCTCCCGATTATACTTGTTTATTAATCGCTGACGCTCTCCACTTCCTTTTTTGGCCGCGCCAACGAGAAAGAATTTGAATAACAGCAACTATAGCTTGCCCGGGACGGAAGGCAATCATACATGAAAATTGTGTTTGTAAAACAGATTGACCAAAAACAGGATGAATGGCTATTTTTGGCTCTGATGTCATCCTCATTAGAAAACTTGTAACAGACATAGCACTACTTTTTACAGCCCAAAGAGATCCTGTCGCCATTCCAGTCCAAGCAGCATCCTTCATTCCAACAATTGTTTCCCAACGAATATCATCAATCTCCACTTTTTTCAAAAAGGAGCGGACGACTGTTTGCAATGATTCGACTTGTTGAATCATTCTCTTAGTATCCTCTAGTATCTGCTCAAACTCGGAATAGGTGATTTCTTTTTCAACCGTCTTATTCGTCTTTTGCTCGAACAAAAGACTCGGCGGCTTTTTCCCCCGGTTCGTCAGCAGCTTAACAAATGGAACTTTCACTGTATAAGAGATGAGCCCTTTCCATAGCTCCAATCGAACGGTAAAATCTACATTCCCTTTTTCAACAAGCGAATCAATAAAAATGCGTAACTTGGACACACAAACGATCACCACTAAAAAAAATAATAAGCCCAGCACCCACCAAACATATACCATTATTTCCCGCCCTTTCCGTTAGCATTGTACCCGAAAGGAACGAAGCCTATACGTGGGGAAATTCATGTGAACATTGAAAAAAGCCACCGGGCAATACCCGATGGCTACGTTACACTTATGAATAGACAGGTGTTTGTTGGATAGCAAGTGTGTTTTCGTGAATAACAGTCGTATCAGCAAATAAGTCATGTACACCTTGCTTTTTCGATAAAAAGGCGATAAGGACATAAAGAATGAAGATCGTCGAAGTAATATAACGCCCTAGTAATTCTCTCACTAATACGGTCTGCCAAGAAAGCTGAGGATCGTTTAAGGAAACCACTTTTAACCCTAAAACCATTTTGCCAACGGTTTGCCCCCAATACTTCGTAAAGATAATAAAGTATAAATAGAAGACGGCTGCTGTTGCCACATTAATTGGTTCAAACATACCACTTACATGGATATCTACCTCAAGCAACCGAAAGACCGGATAAATGATCAGCCTTGAAATACTGCCAATGACGATCAAGTCAATTACATACGCCCAAACTCTCATCCAGAAGCCAGCGTAATGAGGCGTTGTAACGTAAGGAGGCTTTTCTTCTATTGGTGGCTCAGTAACCAACTGTTCTTCTGTTTCTTTATTGATCTCATCGTTCATTTCGCCATCCCTCCTTTATTCTGCATATAAGTACATTAATCGCGGAGAATTTGGATGTGATAATAGTTTCATTAAGGTACTAACATCATCGTTGCCACCAAACATTTGCTGTGCTTTCATTGAAAAATATGAAGGCCATCCTAAATCAGATTCATACGTAACGACTTGAGCACCTTTTAATTTAGCATCTTTTTTCAGCTGTGCAATCACATCATCTAAATAACCAAAATCATCAATTAAATTATTCTCTTTCGCTTGTCGGCCATCGTAAATACGACCATCTGCAATTTTTCTGACCTCAGCATCTGACATGCCTCGTCCTTCAGCAATGACTTTGACAAAACCGTCGTAAGAATTGTCGATCATCTCTTGCATAATTTTCTTCTCTTCGTCTGTCATTTTTCGAGTTGGACTCATAATGTCTTTATGCGGACCGCTTTTAATTGTGACAAAGTCAACGCCGTATTTTTTAGCGAGCTCCGAATAATTGACGCTTTGCATAATGACACCTAAGGAACCCGTTAATGTTTCCGCACTCGCAAAAATTTTGTCTGCTGGTGCCGATATGTAATAACCACCTGAAGCCGCAATCGATCCCATCGATACATAAACAGGCTTCTTTGTTTCTTCTTTAATTTCAACAATCTTTTTATGAATTTGGGCGCTTTCGACTACGCCTCCACCTGGAGAATTAACTTGAAGAATGATTGCCTTCACCGCATCATCCTCTTTCACTTTGTCCATTTTTTTCATAAATTCTTGATGGTTGTAGCCTGGTGAAGCCATGAACGGTTGTGCTGCTCCTGTGTCTTGAATGACGCCCTCTACTGGTAGGACGGCAATTTTCTCCAATGGGTTTCCATCTTCTTTCACGTTCTCAGTGAATCCTTCTTCTCCTAAAGCTGTCTCCAAGCCAGAAGTGAAATCTTTAGCTGAAAACGCAAAGTTAATAATTACAGATACAATAAATAAAGCAGCCGCAGCCGCAAGGGCTATACTTCTTTTTGCGTTCACTATTTCCTCTCCTCTCATGTTAAAAAGTCAATTGCTCATAGTATGTATTTTATAAGCTATCCCTATTTTACCAAAAATTCGCTTCTCCACCTACTAATAAACTAAATGAAGGAATTTTCGGTTAATGATGATCGTTTTTCAACATGAATGGCTTCTGTTGATACCACTTTGTTTGCGACAAAGAAAACAGTAAGAGTGCCATCCAAATAAAGGAGAAAGCGGTCAGTTGTACGGACGTAAACGGTTCATCATAAACAAAAATTCCAAGCAAAAGGGTCATCGTTGGAGTCACATACTGTAAAAAGCCGATCATATAAAGCGGGATTTTTTGCGCTCCTTGAGCAAATAATAATAACGGAATCGCTGTCACGGTTCCACCAATCATAAGCAACAAGTCCGTTGATACGGAATAAGAAAAAAGAGATAGATCCCCATTTAGATAAGTAAAAACTAAGAAAGCTAACGCTGCTGGAGTTACAACAGCTGTTTCTAATGTTAAACCGATCGCCGCATCCACTTGGATCATTTTCTTTGCCAGCCCATATAACGCAAAAGTGACAGCTAGACCGAGAGATATCCACGGAAATTGCCCATAGGAAACGGTCAACACTAGCACGCCTCCCATTGCCAATATAAAGGAGAAAATTTGTGCTTTCGATAGTGATTCTTTTAAAATAAAAACTCCTAATAGCACGGTCATAAGCGGATTAATATAATAACCGAGACTCGTTTCAATAATGCGATCGTGATTGACCGCCCAAATAAATAAAAACCAGTTGAAGCTTACTAATAAGGAAGCGATGATTAAAGCGGCTACTTGTTTCGGCTTCGTTTTCATCGCTTGCAATGTTGCTTTCAATTGCCTGATTTTTCTTGTGAATAATAGAAACAACACCATGGAAGCAAACGACCAAAATACTCGATTTGCTAAAATTTCGTCCGCTGCAACATGCTCAAGCCACTTCCAATAGATCGGAAATAATCCCCATAATAAATAGGCGCTACCTGTATACATGATGCCTACTTTCGTTGATTCCTTCATATGCTCACCCAATTCCTTCTAGTCACGAAATACTTTCATTATATCGCTCTTTTCAAAAAAAGAAACCCGCCTATTGAACGGGTTCCAGACATGTCTTAATTTTTCACTTCTAATTCTGCTTGGCGCAATTCAATACGACGAATCTTTCCTGAAGTCGTTTTCGGTAATTCTTCAAGAAATTCGATCTTACGAGGGTATTTATATGGTGCAGTCATTTCTTTCACATGATTTTGCAATTTTTCCACAAGACCCGGTTCATTCTCATCGACCCCATCTTGAAGAACAACGAAGGCTTTCACGATATGTCCGCGAATTTCATCTGGACTAGCGACCACCGCACATTCTTTTACATCCGGATGCTTCACTAACGCATCTTCTACTTCAAATGGTCCGATCGTGTAGCCAGAGCTAATAATAATGTCATCGCCGCGCCCTTCAAACCAGAAGTAGCCATCTTCATCTTTTTTCGCTTTATCCCCTGTGAGATAATAGTCTCCCCGGAATTGCATTGCCGTTCTTTCTGGATCTTTATAATAATTTTTAAATAAAGCTGGCGTATCAATATGGACGGCGATATCTCCTACTTCGCCAACACCAATCGGCTCTCCGTCTTCATTAATAATTTCCACGCGATTCCCAGGTGTTGGTTTACCCATCGATCCTGGTTTCACTTCCATTCCTTTTAATACGCCAATCACGAGCGTACTTTCTGTTTGACCGTAGCCATCACGTACCTCTACATTAAAATGCTTTTTAAACGTGTCGATAACTTCGCGATTTAATGGTTCTCCAGCCGATACAGCGGAATGTAAATGCTCCAAATTATATTCATCAAGATTGTCCACTTTCACCATTAGGCGGTATTCAGTTGGCGTACAACATAACACGTTAATTTGATTACGATCAAGCAGCTCCAAATATTTCTTCGGCTCAAATTTGCCGTTATAAACGAATCCTGTTGCTCCTGAGCCAAGGACAGACAAGAACGGGCTCCACGTCCACTTTTGCCAACCTGGTCCAGCTGTTGCCCATACGACGTCTCCATCTTCAATCGCAAGCCAGTTTGGAGCCGCTGTTTTCAAATGAGCATAACCCCAAGCATGCGTATGAACAACCCCTTTTGGATTTCCTGTTGTACCAGATGTATATGGCAAGAAAGCGATATCATCTTTAGACGTATCTGCGATTTCTAGCTCATCTGACGTCGTCTCCATTTTCTCTTCTAAATCCATCCATCCTTCAACTTGACCACCAAAAGAGAATTTAATCATTTCATTAATCTTATCTGCTTGGTTAAACTCTTCTGTAAAAGGAGCATAAGAAACGATCCCTTTCACTCCTGCATGTTCAATACGATAATTTAAATCTTTCGTTCTCAATAACTCCGAACTCGGGATGATGACTAAGCCTACTTTTAATGCCGCTAAAAATACTTCGTATGCTTCAATAAGCCGCGGCACCATAATTAGGATCGGGTCCCCCTTTTTTAACCCCGCATCAAGGAAAGCGTTTCCAATCTTGTTCGTTGCTTTCATTAGCTCCGAATATGTAATCTCCTTTTGTTCTCCCGCTTCATTCTCCCATTTTAAAGCGACACGATTCGGATCTTTCGCAAACTTCTCCACTTCCATCACAATGTTATACATTTCTGGTGCTAATAAATCTTCACGCTTCATCCTAATTCCCCCCTTGTTCAATCTAATCTGATTATACTAAATTATTAAAACTTTTAAAATATTTATCTGAAAAAAATTTCCTTACATGTCGTAAATGTGAACATTTTTCCAGAATAAAGAGGAACCCTTTTGGAGTTCCTCTTAAAGTCCTTATAATAAATCCGCTAAGTGAGCATCTGTTTTTTCTTCTGGTAATCGAATCGTGACCGTCTTTTCTACTGCTTCTTCCATCAATTCTTCAAAGTCGACAAAGCTTTCAAAAAACTGTACTTTATCGAGTTTCGGACGAGTTTTCGGAGCAGGAGGTGTAAAGATCGTACAGCAATCTTCATAAGGTAAAATCGAAATATCATGAGTGCCAATTTTTTGAGCCACACTAATGATGTCTAATTTATCCATAGCAATCAGCGGGCGTAAAATCGGCGTTGCTGTCACGGCATTAATCGCAAGCATGCTTTCAAGCGTTTGACTCGCTACTTGTCCTAAGCTTTCTCCCGTAACAAGGGCTAAACCTCCCTTTTTTTGGCGAATTTTATCGGCGATGACGAGCATCATACGGCGAGTTGACGTCATCGTATAGTTTTCTGGTACTTGCTGTTGAATCTTTTGCTGAATCGCTGTGAATGGGACGATATGAACGTTAATTGGCGTTCCAAATTCAGTTAATTTCGTTGCTAAATCGAGCACCTTTTGCTTCGCCCGTTCACTCGTATACGGCGGGCTGTAAAAATGAATCGCCTCAATAGCTACCCCTCGTTTCAGCATGAAATAACCGGCAACTGGGCTATCAATTCCGCCAGACAGTAACAGCATCGCTTTACCGCTCGCACCAATCGGCAGTCCCCCTGCTCCTTCATACTTTTCACATGATAAAAAGACGCCTTCCTTCCGCACTTCCACTAGCAAATTAATATCAGGCTGTTTGACATCGACCTTTAACTCCTGAATGTTTCTTAATACGTGAGCACCAATTTCATAGTTGATCTCATTTGTTTCTAGCTCAAAGCTTTTATCTGATCGTCTCGTAGATACTTTAAACGTACAGCTTTCAGTCACATTTTTTTGAACGAGGGCTAGCGCCGCTTCTTTCATTTCGGGAAGCTCTTTCGCTGTTCGTACAACGGGACTGAACGATTGAATACCGAATATTTGAGTCAGTTGATCCTTCACCTTTTCAAAAGGAGTCTCATTTAAATGAATGTACATCCGGTCCCGGCCGGTCTCGATCCGAATATCATATTCTCTTAAAGCTGTTCGAATATTGGTTTTTACTTTATTAATAAATTGATTACGGTTTCGTCCTTTTGTCGATAATTCTCCGTAACGGACGAGTACACGATCATAGTTCATCATCGTCACCTCTGGGCTTTCGTCAATTTTGGTAAAATATGTTGCATTTGCTTTATAAATGTTTCCGCTTCTTCTAAAGAATTATCATAAGCAAAGCTTAGACGGATGCTGCTATCTGCTTCCGCTTGTGAGATTCCCATCGCGCTCAACACGATGCTCGTTTTTTTCTGCTTCGAGGAGCAAGCACTTGTTGTAGAAACGAAACAGCCCTTTTCTTCTAGAGCATGAACGAGTACCTCGCCTTTAACACCTGCAATAGAAAGATTAAGTATATGTGGCGCACAGCCTGTTGATGGGGTATGAATAGTCACTCCGCTCATTTTTTCTAGTTCTGTTCGTAAAAATGTTTGAATGCTTTTCATACTTGAACTTGCTTGTTCTCGTTTCTCCTCGGTCATTCGTAACGCTTTCGCCATCGCAACGATACCACCTGTATTTTCGGTTCCGCTTCGGACTTTATACTCCTGCTCGCCACCGGATAACAACGGAGATAACTGAACACCCACTCTTTTATAGAGCGCCCCCGTTCCTTTCATTCCATGAAACTTATGAGCAGAAAAAGAACAAAGATCAATATTTCGTAAGTCGAGCGGCACCTTGCCAATCCCTTGCACATCATCTACATGAAACAGCACTTTCGGATAGTGAGCGAGACTTCTTCCAATTTCTTCAATCGGTTGAATCGTTCCAGTTTCATTGTTAACATGCATAATAGAGACTAAAGTCGTTTCATCAGTTAATGCTTGCTGAAGAGCTTGAACCGATACACGCCCTTCATGATCAACTGGTAAATAAGTGACTTGAAAGCCATACTCTTCTAGTTGTCTGCAAGCCTGCAATACAGATGGATGCTCCGTTTGCTGAGTAATGATATGCCTTCCTCTGTCTTTATAAGCGAGTGCCGTTCCTTTAATCGCTAAATTGTTCGATTCGGTTCCTCCCGATGTGAACAAAAGCTCCTCTGGCTTGACTCCTATTAATGAAGCAACTTGGCGACGAGCGCCAGTCAATAGCTGTTCTGCCTCTAGTCCGAGCTGATGAAGGGAAGACGGATTTCCAAAAAACTGCTCATTCACCTTCAAAAAAGCTGCTAAAGCTTCTTTATATGGTTTTGTCGTGGCACTATTATCAAAATATATCATTTAGGCACCTGCTTTTTTCCGTTTGTTCAACAGCTATCATAACATAGCCGCTTTTTGATGAAAACTTCATCTGAATTTTCAAATTTTTAATTTTATTAACATAAGGTTTATTTTTTATGATATTATTTTTGCTTGTGAGTAGATTTAGATTTCAAGGAGGTTCTTTATGGCTAATAAAGCCTTAACGGCGAAAGAAATATTTGCTGTTGGATTGATGCTTTTCGCTCTATTTCTCGGAGCAGGAAATATGATTTTTCCCCCTTTCCTCGGTCAGCAAGCAGGAGAAAATGTTTGGTTAGGTACCGCAGGATTTTTAATTACAGGAGTTGGCTTGCCTTTACTTGGCGTCATTGCCATTGCGCGAGCTGGAGGTAGTGTACAAGCGATCGCTGGACGGGTCTCTCCATTATTTGGTGTCATATTTACAATCGTGATGTATTTAGCAATCGGACCATTTTTCGGTATACCAAGAACCGGAACTGTAGCTTATGAAATTTCTGTATCGCCATTTTTGTCAGAAAATTTAAACAAGAGTCCATATGCCTTGTTCACGTTCACGGCATTGTTTTTTTCTTTAACAGGATGGCTCGCATTAAACCCGACGAAACTTGTCGATCGAATCGGTAAGATTTTAACCCCACTGCTTCTACTTGTGTTAGCGATCCTTGTTGGCAAAAGCTTTATTACTCCGATGGGAGAGATTCAGCCACCGCATACGAATTATGCGTCCGCACCTCTCTTTAAAGGATTTATTGAAGGATATTTAACGATGGATACAATTGCGGCTCTTATCTTTGGGATCGTTGTCATTTCAGCGATTATGGATAAGGGGGTAACGGAAGAAAAACAGATTGCCAAAGTGTGTATTCAAGCTGGCTTCATTGCCGCTATCGGACTAGCGCTCGTGTATATATCCCTTTCCTTTATCGGTGCAACAAGCACAGAAGCAATTGGTATACAAGCAAACGGCGGAGCCATTTTATCCAAAGCCGCGACTCATTTATATGGTGAGGCAGGGACAATTATTTTGGCGTTAGCGATTTTCTTCGCTTGTATTACGACATCGGTAGGGCTTGTGTCAGCGACAGCTCAATATTTCAGTCGCTTATCATCTAAGTTATCCTATCCGAAGTTAGTCATGATCATGTCGCTATTTAGCATGGCCATTGCCAACGCTGGTTTAACGAAATTGATTGCTATTTCCTTACCAGTATTAATCATGATCTATCCATTAGCAATTGTGATACTATTGTTATCATTTGTTGATCGCCTCTTCAAAGGGTATTCAGCGGTCTATATCGGTGCGTTATTACCTACTGGTTTCATTAGCCTGCTCGATGCTCTTCATGTAGCTGGCGTCGATGTATCTGCTACTGTTGATGCACTAGAATTCATTCCTTTCCTCTCTGCTGGGCTCGGGTGGTTAATCCCTGCCGTGTTAGGAGCGATTATCGGTTTTCTATTCGCTTCCTTACTAGGCTGGAAAAAGGTGCATCATCCTCATATTGAATCGTAAAGTGAAACTTCAATCAGTGGGGGTTTTCTTCATCCCCCCACTGATTGTTAGTTGAACGGATCGGGCGTTTACGGGCTGTTGATCTCCCACCTACATCTCTACGCTTTTTCTTGCCTGTTGAGGTGGGAGTCTTACAGCCCGTTAATGCGGGATAGACAAAAGGGGCGTCCTTAACGGATACGCCCCTTTTCTTATTAACCGTTCATCATTTTCTCAAGCTTTTTTAACCCTTTTGGATCGACTTTATCGATAGCTGTTGCCGCTTCTTCTAGTGCCGCCCGGTAATCATAATTTCTAAATGCGAGCTCCGCTTGATTAAGCTGCGAGCTGATCGCAGGATGTGAACGTTTGTATCGGTTACCATATTGAATAATTTTTTCAGCAAGTTCTGCTTGTTCAATCATTTCTTCCGTCTTCTTCTCTAAATGCTCTACTGATTGTAGCGCTTCTCGTAGCTTATCCTGAACCTGCTTCATGTTTAAAGGCTTTTCATTCAAACAGTCCACGACCTCATCGACTCGCCCCTTCGCTTCTTTCGTCAAAGATTGATAAAATTCTGGTACGCCTGGCATATTGCTTTTTTGAATCGTCCGGAAAATATCATTAACCTTTCTCCGAAGTTCCAGCAGTTGATCACGTGCCTCCATCTCATCTTTGCGAAGAGTCTGTAAAAAGTGAGTAAAGCTTGTTTGTTCTTTTTGCAATTCTTTTAGCTGATCATGGATTTCCTTTAGCTCATCATGCAAAAAGGAGTAAGCGGTTTTTTGCTGAACGATTCTTGATTCAAGGATATCATATTTTTTGACCACTCGAAAAAGCTCCTCCTCGATCTTATGAGGGAGACCCGCTTCTTCTTCGATTAACTGATAGCTTTGGCGAACGGCGTCTGTTTCATCTTGCAATTGTTCATTCGCTTGTTGTAGCTGCTCAATTTTTTCTCTCGTTGATTCGTTATTTTCGATAATAAAGTGTTTCGCATCGACTTCTTTTTCTAGCAAATCATAGAAAAAGTCAATGCTATCTTTTACATCACGGATACCTTCTTCAACTTCATGTGTATCCGTTTTAATGATATATTCCTTAAACCGCTCAAGCTGTTCACGCAAATCAGTAATTTCTTTCTCAATATGTAAATGATCAAGTAAATAACCACTTTTCTTCATCTCTCGATAGCCTGTCTGAATCTCATCAAGCTGTGAAGGTAACAGATTAGTCGTTTCCGATAACAATACAGGGACTCGCTCCATGTTATGTAGGATCAGATTCATGTCTTCTTGTAGCTTAAGAATCGTCTCTCTTGCCTCCAAATAATTCCCTTCATTTGTTAAATCTTCAAATTTATCAAATTGCGAAGATAAGGCATCCAGTTGGACTTCAAATATCGGAGCTGCTTTTCCAAATGTGTGACGGTGAGCAAGTAGCTGCTTTCTCGCTGCTCGTTGCTTCTCTTTAATCTCTTCACTTTCTTTTCGGTTTTGCTCTTCACTACCGATCAACACTTTCAGTTCAGCGATGATCGTATTCACTTTCTCTTCCGACTGCTCCAATTGATAAGAAATCTCTTCATTGACCTCTCTTGCTTTACCAAAGCGATATTTATTTAACCATTCCTCTGCTTCAAACAATTTTTCATCCACGTTCGGAAGCTCTTCTGCTAACACTTCATCCCACATTGCACGCCAGCGATCAAACAGCTCTTCCGTTTGACCAGTCATGTTTAACTGCTTCACTTTTGTCAACTCATCAGATACAGGCCGATTCATTAACTCGATTTTCTTTTGCTCAAGCTCATCAATTTGCTTGAACAGCTTCCTTCTATTTATGTAGGCAATAATTAAAAGTATGGCTACTAATAATATTCCGCCAATTACATATTTCATGTTAAGCCCCCTGTTCTTCTATCAAAAAATCAATCTATACCTTTTCTATTATCAATGTGGATAATCCGCTCTCAATACTACTAATGATATCATGTATTTGACTTTTTTTAATGACAAAATTCGTTTTTTTCGCCTAGTTTCGAAAAAATTTGTTACACTTGTTTAATGAATAGATAATCTGGAGGAACAACGATGAAACGAGATGGGCATATTCACACCCCCTTTTGTCCGCATGGATCAAAAGATGCTTTAAATCATTATGTAGAAGCCGCTATTCGTCAAGGGTTTCGTGAAATTACCTTCACTGAGCATGCACCGCTGCCAGAAGGATTTATCGATACGACCCCGACAAAGGATAGTGCCATGGAGCTTTCTGTCATGGAGAAATATTTAAGTGCCGTTCAACAGCTACAAAAAGAGTACAAACAAGACTTGACCGTTCACCTTGGACTAGAAGTAGATTATATTGAAAGCTTCGAGAAGGAGACGACACAATTCTTAAATGAATACGGGCCCTACCTCGATGACTCGATTCTTTCTGTCCATTTCTTAAAACACAAGCAAAATTGGTACTGTCTCGACTATAGTGATGACGTATTTGAAGAGATGACTACCATTTTCGGTTCGGTGTCAGCCATTTATCAAAATTATTTTCACACGGTGCATCAATCGATTTTAGCTGATCTCGGCTCATATAAACCGAAACGAATCGGACATATGACGCTTGTCCATAAATTCCAACAGAAATTCCCTTGTACGAAAGATTTCAGCGCTGAAATTGATGGAATTTTACGAAAAGCGAAACTTTATCACTACGAACTTGACTATAACGGGGCGGGCATCGTCAAACCTTTATGCGGCGAAACATATCCACCAGCAGAAATAGCTGCCAAAGCAAAAGCACTAGGAATTCCATTAGTGTATGGATCAGATGCCCACTCCGCCAAAGGAATTGGCCAAGGAAGCGAACAAATTCAACTATAACCCTTGACTAAATACACCAAGCAATAACCACCACTAAAAAGACCTACCTTTACCACCAAATGAGCCCTAAAAGAGGACACCCATTTGATAGAAGGTAGGTCTTTCACTTTATTGATCATTTGAACAAATAATCACTTTGTTCTTCCCAGTTTTTTTCGCTTTATAGAGCGCTTCATCCGCTTGATTAAATAACACTTTAACACTGCTCGGTTGTTCTTTAGACCAGTAAGCCACACCGCAGGAAATCGTCACCCTTGGGTTCGTTGAACGAGCGACACTTTCTACTAATTGCTTAGCAATCGCCACTCCTTCTTCCAAAGATTTCTCTGGAAAATAGATGGCGAGCTCCTCTCCTCCCCAACGAGCGGCAATATCGTTTTCTCCTGTTGTTTTTCCGATGAGCTGTGCTACTTGAATAATTGTCTCATCACCTGTTTGATGACCATACGTGTCGTTAATGGCTTTGAAATCATCAATATCTATTAATAAAAACGTTCCTTCTTCATCTTTTGCAATCGATTCGGAAATAGAACGATCTAAATAATTTCGAGAAAACAGCTTCGTCAAGTGATCGGTAATAACAAGCTTCTCTAACTCATCTCGTAACATGGCATTTGTTAAACCGAGAGTCGAGTGATGAATTAACGATTGTAACAACTTGTACATATCAAACGTAAACCCATAAGCTTCCTGCTTCAAAACAATACAAAAGCCTTTCAACACATTTCCATGAACCATCGGCACAACCATTAAAGAACGGTAAAGAAGATGTTCTTCTTCTAATTTCCCTGCTAACTCTCCAACGAAAAAAGAATCCTTTTCTTTTTGAATTCGCTTCCAAGCGTATTCAATGTATCGTTGTCCTTCATTTTCATGGAAAAACTCACTACTACCTGGAAGTATTTCCATTCCTTCATCATCTATAAACACAAACCCAACCGCCGAAGCTTGAAAAAAACGCGCAATTTGATCATTCAAATATTGGGTCGTATCAGTAAAACGTAATGTCGAATTCAGTTGGTGCGACGTTGCATTAATCAACTGCAAATCAGCAATCAATTTCCGTGACTGCTCATACAATTTAGCTTTTTCGATCGCACTCCCACCTGTATTAGCCAAAATCCGAATAAAATCTTTTTCACTTTCTAATATCTGTCTTTCAATTGGGATCTTCACTTGTAAAACCCCATACACCCCTTGCTTGCCCATCAATGGTGCATAAAGAATAGAAGATTTTCTTCCTGGACGCTGCTCTAACTGCACTTTACCATTTATATAAGCTGACATCGCTTCTTCACTTGCTCGTTCAAAATTAAAATGCTCCGTCGGTAATTCTTTATATCGGTCATCAATCGCTAATAAGAAGTGATACGCATATTTAGGAAATACTCGTTCAAGCGTGGACAATATTTCACCAAGTACGTATTCAATATCTAAAGACGAATGAAATTTCTCTGTCACGTTAAATAATTCTTTATATCTTTTTTCATTATTCGTTCCAAAAGTCATTTGTTTGATAAAGGTGATAAATTCATTCGTTGCTTGCACAAAGGAACTCAATTGCTCATCGGTGAACTCTTCAAGTAATGCGTCGGGTACTTGTAAAAATAAATATAGCTCATTACCATCCGAAAATCGAAAGCTAAGATTTCCTTTTTTAGGTAAGTTTTCCCCTTTAAGAAAAGGAACTGTAAACGCTTGATAAACGGAATCGTACTCATCTCTAGCTATTTTTTCTACATCGATACATCCGGAGTATAGGTGTTCCACCCGATATAATGTGATCTCGTCTGTTTTAAATAGCAAACGAACAAGATCGAGCCACTCCTGGACAAGCTGTTCCGGAGTTATTAAACTTTTTTGACTTTGAATGATTAACTGAAATAGCATCGCTTTATAGTTCATTAACCATTCAACTTTATCATTACTATCCATCTTAATCCCACCTACATTTCTTTTCGGATAGAGATCTTCTCATATTTAATCGGTGAATCACCAGTCACCTTTGATGATTATAACATATTTCCTCCGACTAAAGTTTTATAAAGCGGTTTTATTCTCAAGATAATAGATATTGACATGTATAAAATAAAATTATATACTATTCTTTGTGTAAAATAAATGCAGCCTAAGTGAACACTTTACGAATTCATTTTGTTCCTTGATCTTGAGCGATCAAAGGTGCATCGCGTAACCCTCTGCTGCTGGGGCGATGGTGCATGAAAACAAAATGACCGAATTGCTGTCTCACCCGGTTTTTATTTTACAACAAAATAAAAACATTTAAAGGAGGAGCTATATTATGGCTCGTTATACTGGCTCAACTTGGAAATTATCTCGCCGCCTAGGAATCTCTCTTAGCGGAACAGGAAAAGAATTAGAAAAGCGTCCTTACGCACCTGGACAACATGGTCCAAACCAACGTAAAAAACTTTCTGAATACGGTTTACAATTACAAGAGAAGCAAAAACTTCGTCATATGTATGGAGTAAATGAGCGTCAATTCCGTAACCTATTCGTAAAAGCTGGTAAAATGAAAGGTGTATACGGCGAAAACTTCATGATCCTTCTTGAAACTCGCCTAGATAACCTAGTTTACCGTCTTGGTTTAGCTCGTACTCGCCGTCAAGCTCGTCAGCTTGTTAACCACGGTCACGTAACGGTTGATGGTCAACGCGTTGATATCCCATCTTACCAAGTAAAACCAAACCAAGTGATTTCTATTCGCGAGAAATCAAGAAGCCTTGAAATCGTTAAGGAAGCAATCGAAGTAAACAACTTCGTTCCTGAGTACTTAACTTTCGACGCTGACAAATTAGAAGGTACATTCACTCGCCTTCCTGAGCGTGCTGAATTATCAGCTGAAATCAACGAATCTCTAATCGTAGAGTTCTACTCTCGTTAATAAGAACTACGTTGCATTTAGCAAAACAAAATCCCCCAAAAGACTTGATATAATAAGTTTTTGGGGGATTTTATTATTTTTCTCACTTTGCATTGAATGACAAAGAGGACTGTTTCGGAAATAGATTGTATAAAATTATTCAACGTAATTTCATCATTACAATTTCTTTTAAATAAATTATAATGCAAAAATTTACTCCTTTTCACCGCTCATTAAAATAAGTTTATCACATACAGGTTATAGACTTTTGTACAGACCCAAAAGAGATCATTAGTAAACTAACGATCTCTCTCCCATATTATCTTGCCGTCTATACTTATTACTCTGGGCTCGTCTATTTCTGATACTTCATAGAGTAACCCGGATTGTATATTGTATTTTCTTGATTTCTGGGAATGTCTAATAATCTCGTCAATGCGAAATGCAGTTGCCCAATACTCTTTGTAGTCGTGCTCACCCTCTTCTCCAATGAATGTTTCGTACATTGTATCTAGTGATGCCATAATGGAGAAGTCATCATCCCATTCTATGCCCATTTTAGCCATATACGGATACTTCGCAATAACAGACATTAATCTACTCATTAATTACACCTCTTTTTTAAACCTTAATCATCCAGCAGCTCCTATACTAACCGAACTCATAATCTCACTCGTATTTTTGCTTCTGTATCCCTTCCCTCATAGTCGAAATGATCTTATCGCCGTTATGTGTCAGCTAGCTTAACGGTCCTACTTTTGCGTCGAAAAACGTTAAGAATTCGCGTACTTTACTTACCTAACACGCTTTTTATGGTTTTTGATACCAGATAATACACCTGGCAATCTATCTACTATATTGTACCATACAGCTTTTCAGTCACCTCATAAAATAGCTAAACTAGCGATACACAAGTGATATAAGCCGCCTTTATGTTCGTACTTTCTAAAATTTCATTATTTAAATCTAAAATGAAGAACCCTTTTTCTTTAGGAAACTTAATACAAATTGAAACTCATAAAAAAAGGACTGACGATCCCATCAGTCCCGACTGCAAATGACCAGTCAATGTGACCCAAGGTGCTACCTCAAGTCTTATATATAATATGAAAAGCGGAAGACAAGTGTTCCTCATTCACTCCTTGCTACATAACCAGCCTAGATCTTAAAAGTTACGAAAAAACTCTTCCATAACTTTGAAAAATTGTGTATATTATTACCTGTTGGGTTTTCCAGTTAAAAATGATTAATGGGAGAGATTGTAAGTTGGAAACACAAAAGACTTGTCACCATTTAATGAGCCAAATAGACTCTAAGCGAAATTTAATGATTTCAACAGGATTAATGAAAGGTCTGGGCAGTTCAGAAACGATACGCTACAGCCAAGAACTCGACAAACTAATTATTCGCTTCCAAAAGAATTGTAATTGTTGGAATAAATTTTTATTGATAGATTAATTAATATCAAAAAAGCAGGCTACCGAGCATTTCGCGTTAGCCTGCTTTGATTTTATATGATCGATTCATACAAACAATTAGTATTTAATTAAGAAATATTTCTTTTTCCCACGACGGATGATCGTAAATTTACCTTCCATTTTATCTGCTTCAGATAAAACGTAGCTTGTATCTGTCACTTTGTCACCGTTAATGGATACCGCTCCATTTTGAATATCTTCACGCGCTTGACGCTTCGATGGTGAAATACGAGCAGAGACAAGCAATTCAACAAGTGCTAGCTCTTCTTCGTTCGCTGGTTCATAGGACGGCACATCTTTAAAACCTTGTGCGATTTCCGCAGCCGTTAAGTTTTTCACATCGCCGCTAAATAGCGCTGCAGAGATTTTGATCGCTTGTTCTAGCGCCTCTTGGCCATGAATTAAGCGTGTCATTTCTTCTGCTAATGCTTTTTGTGCTTTTCTTAAATGCGCTTCTTCTTGCATTGATGCTTCTAGGGCTTCAATCGTTTCTGGCGTTAAGAAGGTGAAAATTTTCAAGTATTTCACGACATCCGCATCCGCTGTGTTAATCCAGAATTGGTAAAACTCATATGGAGATGTTTTTTCCGGATCCAACCAAATCGCGCCGCTCTCTGTTTTACCAAATTTCGTTCCATCGGCTTTTGTCACAAGTGGAATCGTCATACCGAATGCCTTTTCCCCTTCAGGACTCATTTTGCGAATCATTTCTAAGCCTGTTGTAATATTGCCCCATTGATCGCTTCCACCTATTTGCATTTTACAATTATGGTTTTCGTATAAATGATAGAAATCCATCGCTTGTAAAATCGTGTAAGCAAACTCAGTGAAAGAAATACCAGAGTCTAGTCGTGAAGAAACAATGTCTTTCGCTAACATGTAGTTAACGCCGATGTTCTTACCAAAGTCACGCAAGAATGTTACTACATCCATTGAGCCGACCCAATCATTGTTATTAACTAACTTTGCTCCATTCTCACCTGAGAAATCAAAAATCTTCTCTAATTGCTTTTTAATGCATGATACATTGTGCTCGACCATTTCAGGCGTTTGCAGCTTTCTTTCTTCACGTTTGCCGCTCGGGTCACCAATCATCCCTGTCGCTCCACCAACTAATACAATTGGACAATGTCCATGATTTTGAAAACGACGAAGCGTTAAAAATGGCAGTAAATGTCCAATATGCATACTGTCTGCTGTTGGGTCCACTCCACAATATAGAGAAACACTCTCTTTGTTTAAAAGCTCTTTCATACCTTCTTCATCTGTTTGTTGGTAAACAATCCCACGCCATTCTAATTCCTGCATTAAATCCATTGATCATCTTCCCTTCTTTTTATTAGCGTTTTTGACACAAATACAAAAAACGCCCCTGCAATCATGCAGGGACGCTATATGTATGCGCGGTACCACCCAAGCTTGAGAAACTATATTTCTCCACTTCATTGAAATAACGGCCAGGCCGTTTGCTGCTACTAAAAGGTTCGCAACAAAAGCTACAGGGGGTAATTCATTCAACTATTTGTACTGGTTCTCACCAACCACCAGCTCTCTGAACAACAGGGATAGCGAACTACTAAATCCTATCAACGCTTTAAGTATATTTAAATGTTATAAGTCATATTGTAAACAAAGAACGAAGAAGATGTCAAACAAGTTTTTTAAAAATGTAAAATAACACCTAAAAAAAGCGACCCACTTGAGGTCGCTTTTTTCTACTATTAATCTTCCATTGTGGATAAGTCACCTGTTGGGAGGTCAAGTTCCCAAGCTTTTAACACGCGACGCATAATTTTTCCGCTGCGAGTTTTCGGGAGCTTGTCACGGAATTCGATTTCACGTGGTGCCGCATGTGCCGCTAAGCCTGTTTTCACAAATTGACGAATCTCTTCTTTCAATTCATCAGAAGGCTCATAGCCATCCATTAACGCGACAAACGCTTTAATAATTTCTCCGCGAACAGGATCAGGTTTACCAATTACCCCTGCTTCTGCGATAGCTGGATGCTCAATAAGCTTGCTTTCCACTTCAAATGGACCAACACGCTCACCCGCTGTCATAATGACATCATCAACACGTCCTTGGAACCAGAAGTAGCCGTCTTCATCCATATAAGCAGAATCTCCTGAAACATACCAGTCACCTGGCATAAAATAAGATTCATATTTTTCAGGATTGTTCCAAACGGAAACCATCATGGATGGCCAGCCTTTTTTAATTGCTAAGTTACCCATGCGATTTGGTGGAAGCTCATTACCTTGGTCATCAACAATCGCTGCTTTTACCCCTGGAATTGGTTTACCCATTGACCCTGGTCTAATCTCCATGCACGGATAGTTACAAATCACTTGTGCTCCCGTTTCTGTCATCCACCATGTATCATGAATACGCAGATCGAACACTTTTGATCCCCAACGAACCACTTCTGGGTTCAACGGTTCTCCGACACTTAAAATGTGACGAAGAGCACTTAAATCAAATTTCTTTACCAACTCATCACCAGCGCCCATTAACATCCGAAACGCTGTTGGTGCACTATACCACACCGTTACACCATACTCCTCAAGCGTTTTGTACCAATTTTCTGGACTAAAACGACCGCCAACTACAACGTTTGTTGTTCCCGTTAACCACGGTCCGAAAATACCATAAGCTGTACCTGTTACCCAACCTGGATCAGCTGTGCACCAATACACATCGTTCTCTTGTAAATCAAGCACCCATTTAGCCGTTTGGTATTGTTGAATCATCGCCCGATGCACATGCAAAATCCCTTTAGGCTTTCCTGTAGAACCTGATGTATAATGTAAAATCATCCCATCATCGAGTTCCATCCATTCTACCTCGAAAGAACGATCCGCATTTTTCATTTTTGCTTTAAAGTCAACAAATTTCCCTTCTGTTTGTACATTGTCCCCAACAAGGAAAATGGTTTCCAAGGCAGGGAGCTCAGCTACAGGGACACGCTCTAATAATTCAGGTGTTGTCACAAGCACTTTCGCTTCACTATCCTCTAAACGATCACGAACGGCTCCTTCCATAAAGGCTTCAAATAACGGGCCAACAATAGCTCCGACTTTAATCGCCCCAAGCACAGTAAAGTAAAGCTCTGGCGATCGTGGCATAAAGACAAATACGCGATCCCCTTTTTCTACACCGCCAAATTGCTTTAGGACATTCGCTGCTTGATTTGAATAGTCTCTCATATGTTCAAACGTATAGCTTTCCTGACGATCCGCATCACGATAATATAAAGCTACTTGATCTTTGCGCTCAGATGAAGCATGACGGTCAATCGCTTCATAGGCAATGTTTACTTTCCCGGTTTCTGACCAAGAAAAGTGCTGTTCAGTTTCCTTCCAATCAAAAGACGAGTACACCTCATCATAGTTTTTCAGGTTAAAATGCCCTGGTTTCACTGTTAGCGCTTCCAACTTCATTGACCGACTCCCCTTTATGTAAGAATTTGTTTCTATGATACTATCATATTTGTATTTTCTCAATTTTTCAACAAATTTGTTTCAGAAAAATAACACCTGCTCTTACATATCTGAAAAATTAGATGAAAACGCTTTACATATCCAATTTTTATGTATAATGAAGATATGGAAATAATCAAGGCGGTGACTAAATGGAGCATACAAAGAGGTTTCATTCAAAAGAACTAGAAACGAAGGAAGGAACTTTAATTATCGAAGGGCCTGTTTCTTCAGAATCGTTGGCAGGTATGACTTTTCACGAAGGACTCGTTGCTTTTAGACAGCCTGAACAACAACACCAAGCCATTGTAGAAATTGCTGCATTACCTGAAGGACGAATTATTATTGCTAGAGAAGGCAGCGTCATTGTTGGATATGTCACATTTCTATACCCTGATCCGCTAGAGCGCTGGTCAGAGGCCAACCTTGAAAATATGATTGAACTAGGAGCGATTGAAGTCATTCCAAAATACCGCGGCGCTCATGTCGGAAAAAATTTATTACGCCTTTCCATGCTTGATGACGCGATGGAAGACTACATCATTATCACCACAGAATATTACTGGCACTGGGACTTGAAAGGAACAGGCTTGAACGTGTGGGAATATCGAAAAATTATGGAAAAAATGATGAACGCTGGAGGATTGGAATGGTATGCCACTGATGATCCTGAAATTAGCTCCCATCCAGCTAACTGCTTAATGGTCAGGATCGGCCAAAGAATCGACCAAGCGTCCATTCAAAAGTTTGACCAAATTCGCTTTATGAATCGCTTCATGTATTAAATTTAAAGGAGGACGTGACTATGTTATTAGAAGAGATTATGAAATCGGAAGTACATACACTATCTCCAAACGACAAAATTGGCACGGCTTTAAACCTTTTAAGAAAACAGAAAATCCGCCATATTCCTATCGTAGATGAAACAGGGCACCTTGTTGGTCTAGTAACGGATCGTGATGTGAAAGAAGCCACTCCATCTATTTTACAAAAGGAAACAAGCGAAAATGAACTAAATAAACCATTAAGTCTCATTATGGAGAAAAATGTAATTACTGGTCATCCACTTGACTTTGTCGAAGATGCAGCTGCTACATTATATGAATATGACATTAGCTGCTTGCCTATTATTCAAGGGGGAGAGCTCGTCGGCATCATTACTGAAACAGACGTGCTACATACGTTTGTTGAGCTAACGGGAGCAAATCAAATAGGCTCAAGAATTGAAGTCAAAGTTCCAAACAAACCAGGCATGCTATTTGAAGTCGTCAATGTATTGAAAAAGAGACGAGCAAATATTCACAGCGTGCTTGTTTATCCAGATAAACAAGACGACCAATTTAAAATTGTCGTCCTTCGTGTACGAACAATGAATCCAATCGGGGTGATTGATGATCTAAAAAAGGAAGGACATATTGTTCTATGGCCTAATATGCCTGGAGTCTCTCTATGACAAAACAAGCTGTATTCGTGCATTCGGACCAATCGTTATCTTATCGCTTTTCAGAAAATCACCCCTTTAATCAGTTTAGATTGACGTTAACGATTGACCTATTAAAAAAAATCAATGCCCTTCAAGATGAGGACATCATTCCTCCTCGTATGGCCACCGTTGAAGAGCTAGAACTGATTCATGACCCAGCGTATGTGAAAGCTGTACAACAAGCTGGACAAGGTCAGCTATCTCTTGATGTCGCTGAAGGATATGGACTTGGCACAGAGGATACACCCATCTTTGAAGGAATGCACGAAGCGAGCGCTTTTCTTGTCGGTGGCACATTAACAGCAGCTGATGCCGTTATGCAAGGAGTGGCTAAATACGCCCTTCACTTAGGAGGAGGGTTACATCATGGCTTTCGTGGCAAGGCTTCCGGCTTTTGCATTTACAATGACAGCTCCGTTGCGATTAAATACTTACAAGAGAAATATAATGCTAGAGTTCTTTATATCGATACAGATGCCCACCATGGAGACGGCGTTCAATGGTCTTTTTACGATGACCCAAATGTTTGTACGCTCTCGATCCATGAAACAGGGCGCTATTTATTTCCGGGAACAGGCAATGTAAACGAACGTGGACACGGAAAAGGATATGGCTATTCATTCAACCTCCCATTAGACGCTTTTACCGAAGATGAATCTTGGCTAGAAGCCTATGAAACATCCATGTGGGAAGTGGCTGAATTTTTCAAACCAGATGTTATTTTAACGCAAAATGGAGCCGATTCTCATTATTTCGATCCATTGACACATCTATCTGCTACTATGGAGATTTATCGGCGGATTCCACGAATTTCAAGAGAAATCGCGGATAAGTATTGTGAAGGGCGCTGGATTGCCGTTGGTGGTGGCGGCTATGACATTTGGCGTGTCGTTCCTCGAGCTTGGTCAAGAATCTGGTTAGAAATGACTGAAAAGTCCCACTTTTCAGGCCCCTTACCAAAACAATGGTTAGAACATTGGCAGCCGAAAGCGCCCGTGCCACTTCCTCTTTCATGGGAAGATCCAAAAGATATGTATCCACCGATCCCACGCAAACCGGAAATCGAGGAAAAAAATCGCATTACATTAAACAAAGCGCTGTATCCATTGCGCAAGCATACCTAGTTCATATCTCCACAAAAAAAGCTGACTTCCCACACTCTAGTATAAGTGTTAGGAAGCCAGCTCTTTTTCATTGATTTTCGGTATACTTGGGGTCTGTAATAATAATTTCGACTCGTCGGTTTTTTTGCATATTCTCAGAACTTGTATTCGGTACAAGCGGCCTTGTATCTCCGTAACCAACTGCAATGAATCGCTTCGCATCAATCTTATGATTAGCGCTTAAAAAGCGAATCACACTGCTCGCTCGGGCGCTAGAAAGCTCCCAATTGGAAGGATAGTAAGTATTTTTAATCGGACGATTATCCGTATGTCCTTCCACTTTAATAATATTCGGTTTCGATTCAAGCATTTTACCGATTTGATTTAAAAAGGAATGGGCTTCATCTAGCACGACAGCATCAGCCGTATTAAAAAGAATTTTCTCTTGTAGGACAAGGACAACGCCTCGTTCTGTTCGAGTAGCAGTCGCTACATCCTCTAGTCCATTGTCTTTTAAATACTGTTGAACTTCTTTTGCTAGCTTATCGAGCGACTCTTTTTCTTTTTGGCCTTGCTCTTGTTTCATTTCCTCCGCTGGATACTCTCCAGGAACGATAGAGGGTTGATTTTCAAACGCTGCTTGTTGTCTAAATGACTGAGCAATCGCTTTAAATTTAACAATATCAATTTGCGACATCGAAAATAATAAGATAAAGAATACAAGCACGAGTGTGACAAGATCGGCAAATGTCACCATCCACTTCGGAGCACCCTTTGACTTCTTGGGCGGACGACGTCTGGTGATCATGCTTCAACCGCCTCACTCGAGCCTAATTTCCCGCTTGCTCTTCTTTCTTCAGTTGATAAGAAGGCTGCTAACTTTTCTTGTAAAATTTTTGGGTTTTGTCCTGCTTGTACACCGACAACACCTTCTATAATGATCTGACGATAAAACACTTCATTTTCCGTTTTCAATTCTAATTTCGCTGCCATCGGTAAAAATACAAGATTGGCAAGCAGCGATCCGTAGAAAGTAGTCAGTAGTGCTACTGCCATGTTAGGCCCTAATGTTGTCGGGTCATTTAAGTTTTTCAACATTAAAACTAACCCAATTAATGTACCGATCATTCCCCAAGCCGGAGCGTATTCTCCAGCTTTCTCCAACAAGCTTCTACCTTTACGATGACGCTCCTCAAGAGCGATAATTTCCGCATTCATAATGTCTACCAACATTTCTTGTTCAATTCCGTCTACCGCTAGTAGGATGCCTTTTTTCAAAAACTCATCTTGCTCGTCATTCAAGCTTGTCTCAAGCGATAACAAGCCTTCACGGCGCGCCTTTTCAGACAGTTTCACAAACCGTTGAATTAATCCTTCTATATCTGTTTCTTGCTGCTGAAAAGACTGCCCCATCACATTAAACATATGTTTAATGTCTTTCAGTGGAAAATTGATTAATAAAGCAGCGGATAATCCACCAAATACAATTAGTATAGAGGGTAAGTGCATAAAGGATGAAAAACCCTCGACACCTCCGCTTGTAATAATCGCAAAGGCTAATAAAATGAATCCGATGACAATTCCTATCGGTGTCAATGCATCAAACTTTTTCATTGTTCCTCCCCTATTCCCTTAAGAAAGCATACTTCTACTTATCTTTAATATCGGTGGAAAACTTACTTTGTTGACCCTCTTTTTTCAATTCGATGCGGCAGGACGACAATCGAGCTTTCTACCTCTTCCTTATTCATATATTTCGTTAATAATCTCATCGCTACAGCACCGATATCGTACAATGGCTGGATCACAGATGTTAGTTGCGGTCGTACCATTAAAGACAAGCGGGAGCTATCAAAGCTAATGATTTCAAGATCATCTGGAATCTTCACTCCACTATCCTGTGCGCCATGAACAACTCCTAATGCCATTTCATCGTTATTAACGAATACAGCTGTAGGTTTAGATGATAACTGCTGAATCTTTTTCCATGCTTCTAATCCAGAGTCATACGTATAATCACCTTCAATGATGAGTTCTTCTTCCATCGGTAGGCCTGCTTCCTCAAGCGCCTTCTTATATCCTTTAATGACATACTCTTTGTTAATCGTATCATTTAAAGGACTAGCAACGTAGGCAATCCGCTTATGCCCTTCATCAATCAGTAGCTTCACCGCATCATAAGCTGCTTCTTCGTAATTCGTATTGACAGAAGGAATTTGTCCAGACATTTCAACCGACCCAGCTAATACGACCGGCACGGGTGAGCGTTTAAATTCTTCAACATGCTCCTCTGTAATTTGGCCTCCCATAAATACAAGCCCATCGACTTGCTTGCCAAGCATCGTATTAATTAAGTGTAGCTCTTTATCTTTATTTTGATCCGAATTACTTAAGATAATATTGTACTTATACATTGTGGCAATATCTTCAATCCCCCTCGCTAATTCCGCATAAAAAATATTCGAAATATCAGGGATGATTACCCCAACTGTCGTCGTTTTCTTGCTAGCGAGTCCACGCGCGACTGCATTAGGGCGATAACCAAGCCTCTCAATCACATCAAGTACTTTCTTTCTTGTTGCAGGTTTCACATTCGGATTTCCGTTAACTACACGAGAAACTGTCGCCATTGATACGTTGGCCTCTCTTGCTACATCGTATATAGTAACATTCATAATTTTCAACATTCTCCTTTAAACATTCTTTCTTCTCTATATTAACGAAAAAAAACTCCTGTGAAAACACAGGAGTTACGCTTTTACAGGAATTGCTTTCATAATTTCCTTATAAAATTCATCAAATTGTTGCAAATTCATTTGCTGAGCAGAGTCAGACAATGCTACAGCTGGGTCTGGATGCACTTCTGCCATCACACCATCAGCACCGATCGCAAGGGCTGCTTTAGCTGTTGGAATGAGTAAATCGCGTCTACCTGTTGAATGAGTCACATCAACAAACACTGGTAAATGCGTTTCTTGCTTCAAAATTGGTACCGCTGAAATATCTAACGTATTTCTTGTTGCACGCTCGTACGTACGAATACCACGTTCACAAAGCATAATTTGATCGTTTCCGCGAGAGATGATGTACTCCGCTGCGTTAATAAATTCTTCAATCGTTGCCGCTAAACCACGTTTTAATAATACCGGCTTTTTCACTTCTCCAGCCGCTTTCAACAATTCAAAGTTTTGCATGTTACGTGCACCGATTTGAATGACGTCAATGTAGTCACAAGCAAGCTCAATATCAGCAGGATTGACGATTTCACTAACAACCGCTAAATCGAATTCATCTGCGACTTTCTTCAAAATCTTCAAGCCTTCTACACCAAGACCTTGGAAGTCATAAGGAGAAGTACGAGGTTTGAAAGCACCTCCGCGAATGAGCTTCAACCCTTTATCTTTAATTGATTGCGCCACTTGAGCCACTTGCTCATACGACTCTACCGCACAAGGACCGAACACAAATGTTGGTGCCCCTTTACCAACTTCTTCTCCGCGAATTTCCACGATTGTATCTTCTGGTTTCTTTTTACGAGACACAAGAAGTGCTTTGCGATGGTCATCTTGTTGGAGCTCAAGTCCTGCTTTAAAGATTTGCTTGAACAAATGCTCAACTGTCGATGTTTCAAACGGCCCCTCATTGCTTTCAATAATCTTATTTAACATTGCTCGCTCGCGAACAGGATCATAACGATTGACTCCTTGCTTTTCTTTTACACGACCAATCTCTTGAACTAACTTAGCACGTTCGCTAATTAATTTTAGTAACTCCACATTCATCTCGTCTACACGTTGTCTTAACTGATCTAATTCTTGGTTACTCATTTTCCTCATCCTTCCCTCTGGTTGATTTCATAATTTTCAAATAACTAACATTTGAACGACCCTAACAACTAGCCACAGCTCTTTTTTATGAAAGAATCGTAAAAGACCGTATTAGAATGGATCATTTTGTTATATATTTTATATATTAGGGACTATTATAAAACAAAGATATTAAAATGTCACGAAAAAGTTACTTCAATCGTTAAACGCTTTTAAGCATTAAAGCAGAAGAGCAAATATTTAAGAAGCAGGTGATTCATTTTGGTTCAATCCAATCGTATATTTTCCTTAGATATCGGTACAAGATCCGTCGTCGGCATGATTCTCGAACAAGAGGGAGATCAGTTTCATGTCCTTGATATGGTAATGTATGAGCATAAAAAACGTTCCATGCTTGATGGTCAAATTCAAGACATCCCCTCTGTCGCAGCGATCATTGCCAAAATTAAAGCAGAACTAGAAGAAAAGCATGGCCCATTAACGAAAGCTTGTGTGGCCGCTGCCGGACGGGCGTTACAAACGGAAACATCCCAAGCTACCATTCAAGTAGCCGGGAAACCGATGACACATGAAGATGTGCTTCACCTCGAGCTATCCGCGGTTCAAGAGGCGCAAGTAAAAGCCGCTAAAAATCAGCAGCTCGATCAGCATCGCCACTACTATTGTGTCGGCTATTCTGTTCTTTATTATCGATTAGATGGAGATGAAATTGCGAGTTTAATAGATCAACAATGTACGGATGCCTCCGTCGAGATCATTGCGACCTTTTTACCACGTGTTGTCGTCGAATCATTAATTGCTGCGTTAGCGAGAGCAGATTTAGAAATAGAAGCATTGACGTTAGAACCAATTGCTGCTATTCACGTACTCGTTCCGCCATCGATGCGCCGCTTAAACATTGCCCTCGTGGATATTGGAGCTGGTACCTCTGATATCGCTATCACCAGTTCTGGAACAGTTATTTCTTATGGGATGGTGCCAACTGCTGGAGATGAAATTACCGAAGCATTAAGCGACCATTTTTTACTCGATTTCCCAATCGCTGAACGAGTGAAACGAGAGCTAGAAACAGAAGAAACGATTAAAATAACGGATATATTAGGTTTTGAGACGTTGTTCTCAAAAAACGAGGTATTAGATCAGATTCATGGAGCAGTCAACCGATTAGCGGAAGCGATTCATCAAGAAATCATTCGATTAAATAACGGAAATGCGCCACAAGCGGTGATGATGGTTGGGGGCGGGAGCTTAACCCCAGGGCTACGCCAACTGTTAGCGGAAAAGCTCGAACTAGCCGACAACCGCGTGGCAATTAGAGGTACGGATGCGATCAATGAGCTAACCATGGCGGACGAAATTACGCATGCCCCAACACTCGTTACACCGATTGGGATCGCCATTACATCAAAGCAACGACCGTTGCAATACAAAACGATTTATGTGAATGAACAGCCTGTTCGCCTGTTTGAATTAAACAAGCTAACAGCCGGAGATTGCTTATTAGCAGCCGGATTGAAGATCAATCAATTATATGGAAAACCTGGTCTTGCGATGATGGTGACGTATAATGGTCAATTATTAACGATTCCAGGAAAATATGGTCAACCACCTATTTTAAAGAAAAATGGACAGCCGTGCCGATTTGATGAAATCGTCCATCATCATGATAAGCTTGAGATTACAAAAGGAGAAGATGGACAATCGGCAAGTGTACAGCTCAAGGAATTGTTAGAGAGCACTACGAGCATTCAAGTCACTTTAAACGATGCAACGATCGAAGTTCCTTTATCTATTATTGTCAATGGAAAAGAAGCGAGCTTACATACAGACCTTGTTGATGGTGATATCATTGAAGCTCGCTATCCATCTGTCGCTGAATGGCTGCCTTCTCAACAGAAACAACAATGGCTCAACGAACTGGCTCCATTTTCTGTTATGATTAATCATAAAAAAACGTATTTTCCCTCTCTATCTGCCAAGATCCGAGTAAATGGACGAGAGGAAAGGCTATCCCAGCCTCTTCAAGATGGCTCGACAATCGAATGGATCCCTGCACCGAGAAGAACAGCGGCTGATATTGCTGCTTTAAAGCAATATTCATTCGAGCAATCGATTACCGTCTTCTTTAACGGCAAAGAAATGACGCTTACAAAGGATGCAACACGTTTTTATCGAGATGGAGATCTTCTACGACCAGATGATGCAGTCTATGCTGGAGATGAATTGATCGTGGAAACAGGTCAAACGCAAGGATTTATTTTTCAAGATTTGTTCCGTCATATCGATGTCGCCATTCCTGAGCAAGAAGGAAAGACGTTTCATATTTTGAAAAATAATGAAGCAACCACTTTTTACGAACCAATTCTTCCTGGAGATCAGCTTGAAATTAAATGGGAGATTATTAAGAAATAAAGTGAAACTTCAATCAGTGGGGGTTTTCTTCATCCCCCACTGATTGTTAGTTGAACGGATCGGGCGTTTACGGACTGTTGATCTCCCACGTACATGCCTGCGCTTTTTCTGCCCTGTTGAGGTGAGGATCTTACAGCCCGTTAATGCGGGATAAAGTGATCGTCCGTCTATACTAAAAAAACAGCGATGGAGCTGTCCAGAAAATCAGTTTTCACTGGTTTTCTGGATGCTTCTTTGATCTTACAAGAGGGTTCTTCGACTTTTTAGCCGTTTCTTTCACTTTACGAGCAATTTCTTCGACTTTTTCAGACACCCTGATCGCCGTTTTTGCTTATATTTCCTTCAATTGCTGCTTTGTAATTCTCCAATGGGAATCATTCCAAACTGGTTTTCCATCTTGAAAGAGAAATGCTTGTGGAGATTGATGAGTAATCATAAATTTGTCCGCAATATAGTTTGAAAGCTCCCTTGCCTCCTGCACGACTAAATAACAACCATTCTCTTCAGATGTCTCCGCTAAAAATGATTGAAATTCATCGTAGGCTTTACTGCTAACTGGACATGTTATGCTGTGTTTTAACAAGAAAAAGCGTTTATTCTCTTTGAGCAATTTTTCAAACTCTGTAACTTCTACTATATGATCCATTCTTCTCACCTTTCTTCAACTAAAATGACTTTACTGTTATTATACTTTTTATAAAAAATGAAAACAGCGAGGAGAACTCGCTGTTTTCATTTTTATTGATCCGCTTTATTTTCGCTATCAGCTGAAGCCGTTTGCTGAACTGTTTTTTCTGTATCATCAAAGGCTTTTTTCGTTTCTTCTAGCTTCTCTGTAACAGTAGCTGCCGCTTCCTGCAATGCCTCTTGCGGCTCGCTCACTTCCGCTACTTCAGTTACTTCTTGTTCTTGTTGATTGCTTGCTGGAGATAAGTTTTTTACTTTTTCCATCACGACGTTCGATTGCTCTTGGACAACCTTCGTTAAATTCGCAGTTTTATCCTTTACCTCAGCCGCCATATCATAGCCCTTCACTCGCGCGATATCTTTCCAATCACTCGCACGCTCTTTTAAAAAGTCAGTTTGAACATTAATGTCTTCACGAAGCTCCTTACCAGATTTCGGCGCTAAAAATAAAGCTGTAGCCGCACCTACCATCCCTCCGATTAATGCCCCGATTAAAAAATCCTTTGTATTCATGCTACCATCATCATAATTCGGATTTGCTTCATAGTTTTCATAGTTTAGATTCTTCTTTTTCATGACAGTCATCTCCTTTTAATTAATGGCTTCTTTGGCGCTCTTTAGCATCATTCACCAAGGCCTCATTTTTCATTGACACAGGTGATTGTTCTTTTCTTTCTTTAAACTTATCAACCATTTGTTTAACGACGCTTCCCCATTGTACCGCTTGAGAAATTTTGTGTTGATTCTTTTCTAACTCAGAAGCCACATTGGTCGTCACATTTTTAACTGATTGATTTAATTGTTGTACAGATGAACCAACATCTTTCACTGCATAAAAAACCGTATTCAGTTGTTCCGTTTTTTGCTGAATATCCTCAGCCAACACGTTTGTTTTATGTAGTAATTCCGTTGTTTCTGACGTCACACCTTGCATTTGTCCTTCTAAACGATCGACCGTTCTAGAAAGACTATCCAAAGTTTTGTCCACAGATTTCAATGTTTTTGACACATTCAAAACAAGAATGAAAAAAGCAATTGCCGCTACCGCAGCACTTAAATATAAAATAATTTCCATTCCGTGACACCTCCCTACGATTGTTATATTCATGAAGTTACCCTACTAAAAAAAGAATAAACCTACTCCACAAAAACTACTTCGACACCACCAACAAAAAATCCTGCTGGAAATAAAGAAAAGCGAAAGACGCCGTTTAGCGACGTATGGACTGGAATGATCCGCACGAGATAAAGGAAACACGATGAACGATAGTGAATCGATGTTGACTTATCGCAAGAAGGATCGTGGAAGTACACTAGTCGCTGGCGTCTGGAGCTGGACAATAAAGAAAAGCGGAGCCGACTGTCCAGACACGACAAGCAAATGACAGAATGACGGAATGGCGTTCTTCAGCCATGCAGTCAGGCTGGCATTTGACTCGAGTGTCTAGGAGGCGAAGCTGGACACCTAGAAAAGCGGAAGACGCCGTTTAGCGACGTATGGACTGGAATGATCCGCACGAAAAATCGAAAAAGGCTACCAGAATCAATCTAGCAGCCTTAAACCTTCTCTTTACGATTTAGCTATTGAGCTTTCATATGCCGCTTGGAATTTTTGAATATCTCCAGCTCCCATAAAGATGAGCACACTTCCTTGATGAGCATTCAACGAGGAAATCGTTTCTTCTTTAATTAGCTTGGCACCTGAAATTTTCTGCTGTAAATCTTCAATCGATAGCTTCCCATGATTCTCACGAGCAGAACCAAAAATATCGCATAGATAAACAGCATCCGCTCCACTCAAGCTGTCAGCGAAGTCTGCTAAAAACGTCTGAGTTCTTGAAAATGTATGCGGCTGGAAAACTGTTACGATTTCTCGTTCAGGATATTTCTGTCTAGCAGAATTGATCGTCGCTTTAATTTCTGTCGGGTGGTGAGCATAATCATCAATTAAAACTTGAGTACCGATCTGTTTTTCTGAAAAGCGACGTTTCACCCCTCCAAATGTTAACAAGCGAGCCTTGACGATCTCTGTATCAATTTCTTCATACTGACAAAGAGCGATCACAGCTAAAGCATTTAAAATGTTATGGTCACCGAACATCGGAATTTTAAACGTAGCATAGAACGTATTGCGAACAAACACATCAAACGTCGTACCTGTTGAGTCATGCTCTACATTTCGCGCTTGGAAATCATTCTCCTCGGCGAATCCATAAAATACAACTGGCACTTTCGCTTGAATGCCTTGTAAATGCTCATCATCACCACAGGCAAAAATCGCTTTCTTTACCTGCATGGCCATCTCTTGAAAAGCAGAGCAAACATCTGCCACATCAGCAAAGTAATCAGGATGATCAAAATCAATGTTTGTCATAATCGCGTAATCGGGATAATAGGATAAAAAGTGACGACGATATTCGCATGCTTCAAACACAAAATATTGCTCGTCGCTTTCTCCTTTCCCGGTACCATCCCCGATCAAAAACGAAGTGGGTTTCGCTCCGCTGACAACATGAGATAGCAAACCCGTTGTCGATGTTTTGCCATGTGCTCCTGTAATTGCCACGCTAATGCTTTGCTCCATGAATTCACCTAAAAATTGGTGATAGCGAACGACAGGAACGCCTAATTCATGTGCTCTAACAAGTTCTTCATGGTCATCTGGAAATGCATTCCCTGCAATCACCTTCATACCTTGCTGAATATTATCAGCGTCAAAAGGAAGAATAGGGATACCCGCTTCTTCTAAAGCTTGTTGTGTAAAGAAATATTTATCTACATCTGAACCTTGCACACGCTCTCCTTTATCGTGAAGCACTTGTGCTAGGGCGCTCATCCCTGAGCCTTTAATTCCTACAAAATGATAGGTTGTCATAATAGAACCTCCAACATTCGTCTATCCGTAAGCATTATATGTAAATAGCGCCTTTTTGCTCTATATAGACGACGGACAGTAAACTTTCACAGTAAATTATTATATCACTTTTTTCTGTCGATGACTATTCACACTAAAAACAAATACTGTAAATATTAAAACTCGACCTTCTCTAGGCGCGGATTGGGGCGATAACGTCGACCGGCCTTCGCCTGTGCTTCTCCGTTCAGCATCACAAGATCGCCTGTAAAACCGATATGGATTTTCAATAAACTGCTTCCTACACCATACATATCAACAGGAGCACCTTGCTTTTCAAATTCCATAATTCGGCTCTCATTAAATCCTCCAGAGACGACGATTTTCACGTGATGGAACCCTTCCTCATCCAGTGCACGACGCAACGCAAAAATCAACTCGGCATTGACCCCGCGTGGATCAAATGTTCCAAGCATTTCTTGATTTCTAAGGAAGTATTGATCGATCAACGTTCTTGACGTATCAACACGAACACCTTTTAATTTCGCACCAAATTCCCTTGCAACTTTCAATGAATCGGTAATCACATCATTGTTATAATCTACAAGAGCAATTAACTCATCATCAGGGAATGTTTCCTCATAAGCTCTTGTTGCCGCAACAATATCGCCATTAAACAATTGAATTAAGGCGTGCGGCATCGTTCCCATGCCTTCTTTGCCCCACCATTCATTCATCGCATGCGTCGCTTGAGCAGTAGAGCCACCAATATAAGCTGCATATCCATCTCCAGCCTGCTGCATAAAATGATCGTCACGATCGCCCATAAAAATAACCGGCTTTTGCTTACCAGAAAGCTCGGCTGCTTTTTTCACATTATACACACTTGTTGCCACGGACGTTCTGCGAGCCAAAATGCCGTCGATCATCCCTTCTAAATAACCAAATTCTTGATAGGGTCCTGTGATCGTTAAAACGGTTTCAAAAGGACGAATTTTATCGCCATCTTTTAATGAATGAATTTCTAACGTCTCTGGATGATCAGAAAATTCATGAATCAAAGCAATGACTTCATCCGTCCCGCAAAGAACAGCTTCACTCTTTTGAAAAAACTGCATAGTGACAGTATTGTCTTTATGATATTTATTGGCAAGTTCACGTGTTTTTAAAAAATAAACAGCAGAAAACCAGCCTTCCTTGACTCGCTCGTCAAATTTAAACGTACGATTTGTTAACCGTTTAATCTTCCCTTGCATCTTCCACTCGATTTCTTTCATTTGCTAAAAGCTCCCTCGTATTCACTAGTTCTCTCTTTTCTAATTCATACTGCTGAAAGACAGAGTGAACCATCCATCCCTACTTTGGTCCACTCTGTTATAGTCTGTTAGATACAAGTAAAGAATACCATGTATTATCATATTGTACTAGTGTCATTTATTGTTTGTAATTCTTCTTCCGATACGAGGACTTCTCGCGGTTTTCCGGCCCGTTGTTCCGACACAAACCCTTGTGTTTCCATCATTTCCATCAAACGCGCTGCGCGATTATAGCCGATTTTAAAATGTCTTTGTAAGAGCGAAGTCGATGCGCCCCCTTGATGAACGATAAACTCACACGCTTCAGGGAACAGCTCATCTTCTGTTTCTTGCACTTGCGCTTTTTTCAACAGCTCTTCCTGCTTAAATAAATAGTTCGGTTGCTGTTCTTTACGTACATGCTCAACAACCGCGTCAATTTCATCATCGGACACGAACGTACCTTGCAGACGGACTGTTTCTGAAGAGCCATTGTTTAAAAATAGCATATCACCGCGACCTAATAATTTTTCCGCTCCACCGCTATCAATAATGGTACGTGAATCAACTTGAGAAGAAACGGAAAAAGCAATTCGCGTAGGGATGTTCGCTTTAATCAGTCCAGTGATGACGTCCACACTTGGGCGCTGCGTGGCAACAATTAAATGAATTCCACAGGCGCGAGCTTTTTGGGCAATACGACAAATCGCTTCTTCGACATCCACAGGGGACATCATCATTAAATCTGCCAACTCATCAATAATAATCACGATAAACGGAAGGTGCTCACTTTTATTTCCTAGCTTTTCAGCTTTCTCGTTAAACTTAGCAATATCGCGAACACCAGCATGAACAAATAATTCATAGCGGCGCTCCATTTCTTCCACCGCCCATTTTAATGCAGCCGTTGCCGCTTTGACATCGGTAATAACCGGACTAACTAAATGAGGGATGCCGTTATATGGAGCTAATTCAACCATTTTTGGATCGATTAACAATAGCTTTAACTCATGTGGGGCTGCTTTATACAACAAACTCACAAGAATCGAGTTAATACACACACTTTTTCCTGAACCTGTTGCTCCCGCAATCAAACCATGTGGCATCTTCTTCAAGTCTAGTACGACTGGATCACCGGAAATATTTAATCCAAGCACCGAGGTCAGCGGAGAAGGATTATCATTAAACTCCTCACTTTTAATGATTTCACTAATTAACACTGGACGGCTTTCCTTGTTCGGTACTTCGATCCCAATCACTTGAGTACCTGGAATCGGTGCTTCAATCCGAAGATTACGAGCAGCTAAGCTTAGTTTAATATCATCGGATAGATTCGTAATTTTGCTCACTTTGACACCCGGCTCCGGCTCGACCTCAAATCGAGTAACGGATGGACCGACTGTCACATTGACGACGGAGGCTTTCACATTGAAATTTTTAAACGTTTCATTGAGCACATGACTTTGATGTTCGACCCACTCATGACTCACCTCTTGATACGAAGGTGGCTGTAAATAAGAGAGCTGTGGAAAAACATAATGCTCTGCCGTTGTCTCTGCTTCTATTTGTTCAGGTACAGCCCATGCTTCTTCTTGCGGTTTAACAGACTGAGCAGGTGCTAATGGTGGCTCATCCTCAATTTTAGAAGTAGCTGGCGGTACGGTGACAGCTTCTTTCGGCTGTTCTTGCTTACTTTTCCACAAATCTCGGTCTTGCTTAGACATGATCACATTAAACGGCGTTTGTCTTCGGCGCTGTTTTCGTTCCTCAGCACGAGACTGAACTTTCTCACCTGGTAATTTTCCTTCTTTATTGGAGATAGGTGCAGCCCATTCTTTTTGTTCTACTTGACTTACTTCATTTTTGATTGGCTCTTCCAATACATGAGAATGAATTTCATCATTCGAGACAAGTCGAGGCGATAGCGGCTCTTCTTCAACTCGTGACCGATCTTTCTCTACTTTTATCGGTTCCTCTATGCAAGTATCCGTTTCCTCATTGGTAACAACTTCAGATGGTAACCGCTCCTCCGTTTCTACTTCTTCTTGCTGAACAGATGGCGATGGTGGTAAGAAACTTCTCTCTGCTTCGATATCAAATACTTTTTTCTTGTCTTCCTCTTTAAACAACAGCAATGGTTCTTCCTGTGCTACTTGCTGTTGCATCGGCTCCTGCTGAACGGCAGGCTCGATCATTTCTTCTTCCTTGACAGGCCGTTGTTTAAATCCATAAATCGGCGATGGAATTTCTGTTGGTCTAAACGGTCGCTTAGACACTCGGCTCTCATAATCGATCGATTCGCCTGATGAATAAGGCTGCCTTGCTTTGGGCGCCTCCTCCCGAAAAGGCTGTCGTGACATTCGATCTCGTTTCGGACGCGGCCATTCATTTGAGTATGCTGGAAAACGAAACTCCCTTGACGGGTATTGGTACGTCACCTTTGTCACCATTTCAGGTCCATCTTTTTGCTTCAGCTTAAGCGGAACGAACGCTCGCTTCTCTTCCTTTTTCGGCGGTTCTGACGCTTCCTCTTTAACTTCTTCTTTCGTCTCTTCTTTCGTTTCTACTTCTTCATCTATTTCAATTTCAATTTCTTCTCGGAACAATCCCATAAACTTTTTAAACCAACTCAAGCTCATCACTCTTTCTATGTAAAGAATCAATTTACATTTTAACAGTTTTCTTTTCTTTTTCGATAGAGAATTTGGAGCCATTGAGCCTTTTATCCTACTAAAACAGCAAAAAGGGCTGCCCAAAAGAAGCGAACCCTTCCTAAAACAACCTCTTACTTCTTCGTGCGACCTTTCGCCATAATAAAGATCGGCTCTAATTGACCTTGCTCATACAGAAAAGAAAGAGCTGTCACTGGTATATGACCATTCGTGAAGAAGCTCATCGTCATTTGCGCTAACACGTCATAGCCTGTTTCATTGCGAATATCGCCAATAAGGAGCACATCTCCATGAGGAACCG
The DNA here is from genome assembly GCF_002797375.1 of Bacillus sp. FJAT-42315. Lineage (GTDB taxonomy): Bacteria > Bacillota > Bacilli > Bacillales > Domibacillaceae > Bacillus_CE. The sequence goes on along the minus strand of NZ_KZ454941.1, from coordinate 1,173,695 downwards.
ACACCGTCATCTCCCCTGCTATTTGTTCACTCATATCCTTCAAGAATTTATCATTTAACAAACGACTCGCATCGTACCCATCATTTGTATTTAAAAAATAAAATACGTTTCCAGCTACTGTATCTTTTTTCATCTCTGTCGATAATGAGCGCAAATTAAAGCGAGCCATTTCACGAATGCTGTCTGCGCTCCAGTTTTCTTTTTTCATTAAGCTTTCATCAATTAGACGATACGTATTTCCAAGATCGAGTGCGTAATAAATTCTCGTCTCCGCTGTATGGTCATCCATCAAGAATGGCATTCCCTCCGCCGCTTCTTTCGGAAACGAAGTCGAACGAACCACTGGAAAAATCCGCTTTTCCTGCTGTGCTAAAGAAGGGGTTGTCCCCATAACGGCTAGCGCTTCTTCTACGTAGTAAACGACTTCGTCAATCGCTTTTTCTTGATGCTGCTTCCACTTCGCTACAATGCCTGGCAAGGAAATCGTGATCCCTTTCTTCGTATCTACGTTTTCGATTCTTAATTCGTCCTTTTCCCGGTCGTAAGAGAAAGAACGCTCCTTCCCTTGAAGTCTCTCTTCAAGCATTCGTTTTAGTTTGATTGAATCCATGTTTGACTCCCTCCTAATGAAAGAGGTCTGGTGCCATCATCAATGAGGGACCAGACCTTGTGTATTATAGCTTTTCAATAAACTGTTCAATTTCCTCTTTCGTTTTCCGATCTTTACTAACGAAGCGGCCTAATTCTTGTCCTTGATCAAAAGCGACAAAACTAGGAATACCGAAAACATCCATTTCTACGCAAAGATCGATAAATTGATCACGATCAACATATACAAATGTAAATTCACTATATTTCGCTTCGATTTCTGGCAAAATCGGTTCAATCACCCGACAATCCGGACACCAATCAGCAGAAAATAAAAAAAGATGTTTGCCTGCTTGTTTCAGTTCTTGAAATTGCTCCATTGATGTTAATGGTTTCATTTCGCTTTCCCTCCCGTTGAGATCGTCATCTGGCCAGGTAGTATCCAGCCTTTCTTTCTCATAAATTCAGATATCGCTAAGCTTATCACAAACGGACCGACGAAATGAAGTAGAAAGACTTGCAAAAAGACAGATGCTTCAAAGCCCATCACTGAAAAGGTCATAATCTGGCCCACAAACCCCGACGTGCCCATTCCTGCACCAGCGGCATTATTCATCATCGGCCAGATCGTTGTGCCGATCGGGGCTAAAATCGCACCAGCAACGGTTGGCGGAATCAGTATTAATGGATGCTGAATGATGTTCGGCACTTGTAGCATCGATGTGCCAAGCCCTTGCGCGATAAAACCGCCAAATTTATTTTCTCGATAACTAGCGACGGCAAAGCCAATCATTTGCGCACTGCACCCAATCGTCGCCGCTCCAGCTGCCAGTCCATTTAAGTCGAGCATTAAAGCAATCGCCGCACTTGAAATCGGAGCGGTTAAGGCTAGGCCCATCAGCACCGCCACTAAAATTCCCATCGTGATCGGGCGCTGCAATGTCGCCCACTCAATCCAGCCGCCAAAAAATTTCATAAACTGATCAATTCCTGGTCCTAAAAAAGCGGCCACTGAATAGCCCGTTAAAATCGTGACAAGAGGTGCGACAATAATATCCACTTTCGTCGTTTGACTGACAGCCTTGCCCACTTCCGCTGCAAGGAGCGCTGCCACATAACTACCGGCAGGACCACCGAGTGCCGCACCTGCTGCTCCTGCAATAACACTGGCAAACAAAACAAGAGGAGGTGCTTTTAAGCCATAGGCCACGGCTGCACCAATGGCTGGTCCCATTAAGCTCATCGCCAATTTGCCCATGTCGACAAAGAACGGAAGGTTTAACTGTTCACCAACCGTTTTCATAATCAGTCCAATAATCAACGAGCTAAATAGCCCTAGCGCCATAAAACTGAGCGCATCAACAAAATAAACCTTAGGAGATAAAGAAATTCCTTTTTTCTGCAAAAATGTTTTCATGAGGCCACCTTCCTTACACTTCATTTACTAGTGTAAAGACAATTATATACTGGATTGTCAACTTAATCAGCATTTATTTTTCTGAGGATGAATCATCTCCACCATTATTTTACCACTTCAAACATATTTCATTCTTTTCTTTCCAACGAAAAAAAGAGCGCCAAAAAACGGCGCTCCCTTCATCATTAACTTCCTGCTTTAATGCTGTCAACGGTTGATTGATCACACGCTTTCACAAGGCGAACAATCAGCTCTTTCGCTGCCGCATAATCATCAACATGAATGATGGACGCATGTGTATGAATATAGCGTGAGCAAATGCCAATGACAGCACTTGGTACACCCTCATTCGATGTATGGACGCGTCCGGCATCGGTTCCCCCTTGAGAAATAAAGTATTGATACGGAATGTTATGAGTTTCAGCTGTATCAAGCACGAATTCTCTCATGCCTCGGTGAGTAACCATTGTGCGGTCGAAAATACGCAACAGCGCTCCTTTGCCGATTTGTCCAAACTGAGACTTGTCTCCTGACATATCATTAGCCGGGCTAGCATCGAGCGCAAAGAAAATATCCGGTTGGATCATTTCCGCCGCGGTCTGGGCTCCTCTAAGGCCCACTTCTTCCTGAACAGTCGCTCCTGAATAGAGCATATTTGGCAGCTTCTCATCCTTTAATTCTTTTAACAATTCAATCGCCAATCCGCAACCGTAGCGATTATCCCATGCTTTAGCGAGAATTTTCTTCTCATTTGCCATCGGGGTAAAAGCAGAAACAGGCACAATTTGCTGACCAGGTTTAATGCCAATTTTCTTCGCATCTTCACGATTATCTGCCCCGATATCAATCAGCATATTTTTAATTGCCATTGGCTTTTGGCGTAATGCCTCGCTTAATAAATGCGGCGGAATCGAGCCAACAACACCAATCACTGGACCATGATCCGTAATAATTTCCACACGTTGAGCAAGCAATACTTGACTCCACCAGCCTCCGAGCGTTTGAAAACGAATCATCCCATTCTCAGTAATATCAGTGACCATGAAGCCAACTTCGTCCATATGTCCCGCAACCATCACGGTTGGACCGGCTTCATTCCCTTTTCTCAATCCAAAAATACTTCCAAGACCATCTTGAATGATTTCATCCGCATAAGGCGTTAACATTTTTCGCATAAACGCTCGTACTTGATGCTCATTTCCAGAAGCACCAGGTAGCTCTGTTAAAGTTTTAAACAGCTCCATCGTTTCTTGATTCATCATTGACTCCCCTTTGAAATAAAGTGAACCTTCAATCATTGGGGGGCTTCATCCCCCAATGATTGTTAGTTGAACGGATCGGGCATTTATGGGCTGTTGATCCCCACCTACATGTCTGCGCTTCTTCTACCATGTTGAAGGTGGGGGTCTTACAGCCCGTTAATGCGGGATAGATTCCCCAGTAAAAAGAGGCTTATCCTTTTATCTTACAGAAAAATTCCCTTTCCCGCTACTTAATGGATAGAAGCATCGCTCTGTAATTATTTCTTTTTTCAAAAAAAACAGTATTTTCATTGCAGAAATTTCAATTAATTTGCGATTTGCTGTATAATAATTAGTAATCTATTAAAATAGGAGTGAAATTGATGAAGTTTAGTTGGAGCACATTCATTTTAGGAGCGGCGGCTGGAGCAGCTGGCGCACTTCTTGTACAACAAAATGTAACAAACACAGCTTCTGCTTCTGCAGAAAAAGCATTGAAAGAAGTAAAGGAAGCATTTAAAGGCGAAGGTACAATTGACGGCTCTTGGGTGAAAATGAAGCCTGAGCCAATGAGAAAAGCAGGTATGGACAAAATGGTCTATAAAGGCGGCGTTTCCCGTACCATTGACCAAAATCGTGAGCAATTTGAGTTTGTTGCAGACTCTCGCACAGGCACGATTATGGATGTTTATAAAACAAACTAATAGGAAAGAGGCGATCCTTTTTAGAGAATCGCCTCTTTTTTTATATTAAACTACTACTTTCTCTCTTTTCACACAATCGATTAGTTCTCCATTCTCATTCCACTTGATGGCACGATAAAGCGCATCATGATAAAAAATAAACCAAGCGCCTTTTTCCATTCCTTCTGGCAAATATTTTTGTTTCATTGCAATGGAGTCCATTGGATAATCATCAAACGCCATTACCCATAGCACATTTTGATGCGCATGAGTCGGCATTAAATCTGCCATATGAATCAATGTTTCCCCGCCGTGTTCAATGATAATGATCGAATGACCATCACTATGACCGCCAGAGTGAATCATTTTCACCCCTGGAATGACCTCTAATTCTTCTTGAAACGTTTCGATTTGGTCAGTAATCGCTTCCCAATTCTCTTTCCAATACGTGTTTTTCGAGCGGATGTTTGGCTGCCTCATTTCTTGCCATTCCGTTTCCGAAGTATAAATGACCGCATTCGGAAAGGCAGGTGTCAGCTCCCCATCGACTACCTTCGTTAACCCTAACACATGATCAAAATGCATATGTGTCATTAGAACGATATCAATATCTTCAGGCGTCAATCCTAACTGGTTCAATGACTCCTCTACTTGAGACTCCTCAGCCACACCATAATTTCTTTTTTGCTTGTCCGATAGCCGGTCATTCCCGATTCCTGCTTCAATTAAAATGTTCTTTCCCTCTAGCTGAAAAAAAATCGGATCCGTTCTTAGCTCGATTTGATTTTTTTCATTGACAGGGTATTTACGAGACCACAACGGCTTCGGCACAACGCCAAACATCGTTCCCCCATCTAAATTCGTCGCTCCCCCATTCAACCATGTCAATGTCAGTTCCCCAACTTTCATTGTTTCCATTTCCAATTCCTCCCCTTTGTTCGACTACCACTTAATTGTAACACTTTTTCGACAATTGTACTAATGAGTCTGTTTTACCTAAACGAGACAAAAAATGCCCGAACCTCTCGCTTATAGCAAAAAATTCGAGCACTTGCTTCTATATAATTAGCGATATTTCACTTCTGAACGATAAATCCTTTGACCTTTTGCCGAAAATTTCTCTTCATATTCGGTCATAATATTGCCTTCGAAATCACTGTTATGAAGATCTAAGCTAACATACGTTAACAACAGTCCGTAGCCAGAAAAGCTTTTCAGCGAGTATTCAAACAGTCCTTGGTTATCAGTTTTGAAATGAACCTCACCATGATCAGACATGATGTCTTCATATAACTTTAAAAATGTTTTATACGTTAATCGACGCTTTTCATGGCGTGCTTTCGGCCACGGATCAGAAAAATTCAAATAGACACGAGCGACATCACCTTTTGCAAAATAATCCGCCAAATTTTTAGCATCGACATTCATCAGCCTCAAGTTTGGTAACTCCGCTTCAATTAAATGGTCTAACGCGGAGACAATCACGCTTTCATATAGCTCAATGCCGATAAAATTAATATCTGGATTCGCTTTCGCCATTCCTGTAATAAATTGACCTTTTCCCGTCCCTACTTCAATATAGATCGGGTTATTATTTCCAAATACTTCTGCCCACTGTCCTTTATGCTCCTCTGGATGAGCAACGACATACTGTGGATGAGCGTCCAGTTTCTCACGCGCCCATGGTTTATGTCTTAATCGCATAGTCACACCTCATTCACTTTTTTCACACCATAACATGACACAACTAACAATCAGTAGGGAATCCCCCCCCACTGATTGAAGTTTCATTTTATTTAAAACAATGAAGGATTTTTCACACCAGGAATTTTTTTAAATCCGCTAAACTCTTTTCCATTTCTAGTAAGCGGTTCGTTTCTTTATCCCACTGAATAGATAATAGCATTTGTGCGATCACATACCACTTCATCCTCAATTGCAAATGTGGCGTAAACGTCAACCCATATTCTGAAAGCCATGCTTGCCATTCACTTTTATCGATATATTTATATAACAACATACTAAGATCAATCGCCGGGTCGCCGATCATCGCCCCATCCCAATCAATTAAAAACAGCTCGTTCTCATTCGACAACAACCAGTTGTTATGATTGACATCTCCGTGACAAACGACGTAATGATTATGATGGATCTTTGTCATATTGTCTCGCAAAAATTGCAAACCATATAAGACGTCTTGATATTTCAACATGTCTTCATCTAACCGTATGTCAATCTCCTTCATAATCATTTCAGGAGAAGAAGGCTTTAGTCCAATTCTCTCAAGCATTGACAGCAGTGGCTGCGAAGAATGGATTTTACACATAAGCTGGGCCACTCGATTGTTCACCATTTCATGCGGCTTTAATTCCCGGCCTTCAAGCCAATGTTGAGCTGAGACGACATCTCCATTTTCTAACCGTTTCGTCCAGATGAGCTTTGGAACAATGCCCTCAGCAGACAATACGGCCAAAAAAGGGGAAGAGTTCTTCTTTAAAAATAATTGTTGTCCACCGCACCTGGCAAAGTAAGCCTTTCCTGTGACTCCACCAGCAGGAGTGATTTCCCATTCTTGTCCAAATAAATGTTCCAACTGCATTCACCTTCATTTTCGTTTAGCTGTCCGTATAATATGAACAAAAAAGACAGCTATCGAACGTCTAAGCAATAGCTATCTTTTCTTGATAAGCCCGTTACCGTCACCTGGCCATCATTATAGTTAGATTACATTTTACCACGAAATCATCGATTCGGCTATGGGGCGAATGGAAAGAAAAACGATGAATATTTCGATCATCTTATCTTGTGTGAATTGCTCTTAATCCATACTATATATTGATATAGTGCAATTATTTTACTTGCACACACACGACGACGCTAATCGGCTCCAACTCTAAACACTCACTCGCTTCTCGCAAAACGTCCACGCCTGCCGCTTCACCCTCGACGATGATCTGCCAAGGAGCTGGACGGCTCGGCAATGTCACTTTGCCCTTAGATGATGAAGGGTGAAAAATGAGCAAAATTTCTTCCCACTCTCCATATTCCGCTACATTGCTTAATAACAACACTAACGAACCTCCATCTGAAGCTCCTTTAATTAAATGACGACGAATCGCTTGTGCACTGTTCAACCGAAAGGCACCATGATACTTTCTAATTTGAATCAGCCCTTTAACAAATTCAATCGTAGACTTATTTTCATATTGGCGATTCCAATCTAATTGATTAATCGTATCTGAACTTGTATAGCTGTTTTCAACCCCAAACTTTGTGCGGAAAAATTCTTGTCCGCTATGCAAAAAGGGAATGCCCTGTGACAGCAACACCATCGCTGTCGCAAGACGTTGCCGCTTTTTATTGAACTCTACTTCACCAGGGAAACACGCTTCTAGCTTATCCCAAAGCGTGTAGTTATCATGAGATTCGACGTAATTAACAGATTGGCTCGGTTCAAGAAATATCCCCTGTCTATTGCCGAAACCGATGCTACCACCAACGACTTGAAAGGCTTCATGATGCAGACTTTCCCGCCCAAGTACAAAGCCATGATCATATAAATTAAAGGTGCTGCCTTTAATCGTATCGCGAAACCAATCGTTAAATTGAGCAATATCGGGAAGATGGGCTTGATTGGCGATATTTGCTTTTAATTCTTTTGCAAGTGCCGTGTTCAGCTGCCAGCCTTCTCCGAGTAAAATACAGCCTGGCTTTAGACGATCAACCATCTTCCTTGCTTCGTTCATCGTTTCAATATCGAGAATCCCCATTAAATCAAAACGGAAGCCATCGACATTATATGTTGTGAGCCAATATTGAAGCGAGTCAAGAATAAATTTCCGCGCCATCTTCCGCTCAGAGGCAAAATCATTACCGACTCCGGTTCCATTCGATGGACGTCCAAACTCATCTTGTCGAAAGAAATATCCTGGAACGATTCGCTCAAAAGACGAGGTTTCACGAATATACACATGGTTATACACCACATCCATAATGACCCGAATCCCTTCTTCATGAAGCGATTCGATCATTTGCTTCAATTCAATCACTCGCGTATACGGATCTTGCGGATTAGAACTATAGCTTCCTTCTGGCACATTAAAATAGAGCGGATTATAGCCCCAGTTATAATTTGCATGTGGCTGTGTATCCGATACACCGAAGAAATCATTAAAAGGCAGCAACTCTAAATGCGTAATACCTAACTCCTTTAAATAATCGACACCTGTTGGTTGACCGAAACGGCCGCGCGTCTGCCTTTCCAAAAACGAGCTATACTTCCCCTTATGTTGCATCCCGCTATCTAGATGCATCGAAAAGTCACGAATCGATGCTTCATAAATAATGGCATCTAGCGGTGAAGAGAAAGGTGGTAGTAGATGTGTCGTAACGGCCACTTTTTCTTCATCTAACACGCATGACCACTCACTATGTAATGAAACGGCCTTTGCGTATGGATCGCCTGCTTCTTTCCATTGATTGTTGACGCGTAAATGATATTGATAATAAGCGCCTGCTACATCACCAGAAATAAGTGCCTCATATACACCGCGTTCGCGACGGAACATTTTCACATACAAAACGTCCTCACTATCAGTAGGTCGATATTTGACAAACACTTCTGTTGCTGTCGGTGCCCACAAACGAAAATGAGTCGCTTCTTTCGTATAAGAAGCTCCTAAATCCGAACCGTCATAATAAAAAAGGTCATCAAACTCACTTGTACGGATCACTTCACCAATTTGCAGATCCGTCCGCATTAATCGCTCATCTAACACAATATGAGGCCGACCAAACTCCGGTACGATCGGCGTGTAACAAGCGTACTTCACACTACCCTCTATCTGTACTTTATCGATGATCTTAAGCTCTACCATGTCTGCACCCTGCTCAAGAAAAAAACGCTCAGACTGCCCATTATAATAATAAGTTGGAACAATCATCGTAATCACATTCAATTGATCTAAATAGGCCTCAAAAGGTCGGTTCGCCATCGTTTACACCTCTTTTATTCGCTATCTTCTTCCTTGAAAATAAAGCCATCATCCTCTTCCCACTCCGGACGTCGAAAACTTGTCGTTTGTCCGACATCCAGCAAGCTTTTCGCTGCTTTTAACTGCATATTTTTCAACGGAGACCTCATATGGCGAAGTCTAGTAAACCACTCCTCAAACCTCCGCTCATCGATCACATCTAGATCATAAGGTCCATTAGGATAATCGACAAATCCATTACGAGAAATAATCGCCTTACGAATAGGAAAGTCGACGTCGTATTGAAGGAATAACTGCTTCATCACAACTTCCATTCGGTTTAAAGAAAGAACAGGGCTCAATACTTTCGCTTCCTTTTCCCCATATCTCTTCATCCAAAATCTCTCTGCTGAACCGATATAAACAGCTTGATCCTCTGCCTCTAAGAAAGTTAAACACCAAGCTTCCGTCGGTGTAAGCAAAATAATATCTAATTCCATTGGAGCATTTTTCAATCGAAGAATCGGTTGATAGAGTAGCATAAATGAATCTGGAAACCGCTGCAAAAAGAACTTCAAACGCTCATCATGAAAGTATTTAAAATCAATATATGATTTTTCACGAATGGTCGAGCTTGCCCATTTCACTTGAAAACGAAAAAGCTGGTCTAAAAAACTTTTCTTTAGCTCATCAACATGCTGTACATCATACAACTTTTCCATATCAAACAAGGACTCTTCTTCCTGTCTTTGAACGTCAGCTTCTTCTATTTCCTCTACCTCTTTTTGCCGCTTTAACATCGATTTAATTTTATATAGCATGCCCGCTTGAGCAACATCTTCTTCAACTTCCTCCATCACGTCATACTCTGTGTCTTCTAAGCGACTTCGTTCCCATTGTTCCCTTGTTTTTTCCCATTGTTGTTTTTTTAAACGGACGAAGTGGGAAGGATACTTGTATAAATCAATTTCATATCTTGAAATATAATCTTGTAGCTTAATTAACTGCGCCATTGGTCATGATTCCTTTCATTCAGTGACTAAAAAAGTATCGTATTCTTCATATTTAGGACTGCGATCAAGATGCGTTTTATATAGCACCACTTCCTCACTAAAAAATTGCATAGCAGATGGGGCTAACTGGGGAACATAAGCCTCTTCCCCTCGCCATTTTCTTGCCAATGTAATATGGGGACGAAATGGTCGGCTCTCTAATTGAAAACCAGCTTCACGACAAGCGCTACTAACCGCTTGCTGCAATTGATGGAGTTTCGGTTCTTGCTTCACTCCTGCCCAAAAAATACGCGGCTGCTCTTGTTTACCAAATGTACCAAACGAATCAATCGTCAAAGAAAAGGGTGAGAATGTTCGTAGTACTTCCGCCATATTCTCCCTTGCCTTTTCTAGTTTTTCTTCTTCTGCCTCTCCTAAAAAAGCTAACGTCAAATGCAAATCCTGCTCATGAACCGCACGAGCAAAGGGAAGATTATGCTCATGAAATACTTGATGCAATTGCTTCTTAACTGACTCTGGTAAAGCGAGTGCAAAGAAATAATGATGACCCATACTTATACTCCTTTATCGTACATTTTACTCATATTTTAACAAAGAATCTGTGTTTGCGACAGATTTCGAAGCGGAATAAAGTGACGATCCTCTCTATAATTCAATAAAAACAAATTGGATTTGTATGATTAATATGTTATTAATAAAAGTAAACGACTGTAGAAAGGAAGAGGCTAAAATGAAAATTGTTCAAAATATTGCTGAATTAATTGGAGATACCCCTCTTGTTAAATTGAATCGACTCAACCCAGAGAACGGCGCTGATGTGTATATGAAGCTAGAGTTTTTCAATCCGAGTAAAAGCGTGAAAGACCGAGCAGCTTTCAATATGATCGTGGAAGCAGAAAAAGCAGGTGTCTTAAAACCAGACTCAACGATCATCGAACCAACGAGCGGAAATACAGGCATCGGTTTAGCAATGAATGCCGCCGCTAGAGGCTACAAAGCGATTCTCGTGATGCCAGATACGATGACAAAGGAACGGATCAATTTACTGAAAGCATACGGTGCCGACGTTGTACTTACTCCTGGACATGAAAAAATGCCCGGCGCGATCAAAAAAGCTGAAGAGCTAGCGAAGGAAATTCCGAACAGCTTCATTCCGATGCAATTTGATAATGCCGCCAATCCAAACGCCCATCGAAACACAACTGCCCTTGAGATTGTCGAGAGTGTTCAACAAATCGGCAAAAAGCTCGGTGCCTTTGTCGCTACAGCTGGCACGGGTGGTACGATTACTGGTACAGGTGAAGTGTTAAAAGAGCATTATCCGAACTTGCTCGTACATGTCGTGGAACCAGCTGGCTCTCCTGTCCTTTCCGGTGGGCAACCCGGTAAACATAAGCTTGTCGGCACGAGCCCTGGATTTATCCCAAACATACTAAATGAAGATGTGTACGACTATATTTATCAAATTAAAGACGAAGATGCGTACGACATTACGCGTCGACTCGCTCGCGAAGAAGGTATTCTCGTTGGGCCATCCTCAGGTGCTGCTTGCTATGCTGCTATTCAAACAGCCAAAACATTAACTAAGGATGAAATCGTCATTTGCATCGCCTGCGATACGGGTGAGCGCTATTTATCGAGCGACCTTTTTGAATAAGGTACTTTCTCCCAAAAAAAGCATGCAGAAACCCTCTGCATGCTTTTCACTTTATTTCTCCACTGCTAGCTCCCAAATGGCTTGCGCATAAATAGCCGTCGCTTTCAGTAAATCTTCTATAAACATATGTTCATCTTTTTGATGAGCGACATCCGCTCGACCCGGAAACAGCGCCCCGTAAGCCACACCTGTTTTTAACGAGCGTGCATACGTCCCTCCACCAATTGATAATAATTCAGCTTTCTCACCTGTTTGCTCTTCGTACACTTTCGCAAGTGTTTGAATAAACGGATGATCTTGCTCGACATGATGAGGGTCGCTATTGGAAAAGTTCTCAATCGCGATGTTTTCTTGTTGCAAACGCTCCGTTAATTCCGCTTTTTTCTCTGTAAGCGGGAATGTGACCGGATAGCGCATATTTAAACCTAAACGACCGCCCGTTTGTTCATCATACGAAAGCTTGCCCACATTAATGGTTAAGTCACCCGTAATATCATCTTGATAATGAACTTCCAATGCCTTCCCGCGCGAATCCTGGAAGAATGAGTTGCTCGTCCATTGGAAAAAGTGAGCAGACTTTTCATCTAGCACTCGATTCGCCAAAAATTCCACTAAATATAAACCGGCACTTTTTCCAAGGTCAGGCTCCATCCCATGAGCAGAGATGCCCTTCATTTCCAATACAAGCAATCCACGATCAATATAATATTGCCCCTCTAAGCCATTGTCTTTCGCAAAGTCACTATAGCTTTGTAACAGCGCCGTTTGCCCATGATTGACCGTTAACACCGCTTTCGCATAATCAGGCACCATGTTGTAACGCCGACCGGATTCAAACGAATGAACAAATAAATTCTCCGGTTGTTGAGCAGTTGAGACGACCGGTGAAAACACAAGATCAAAATCAGCAATCCCTTTTTCAGCAAAAATAATCGGAAAATCAGCATCTGGGGCAAAACCAATCGCTGGCATTTCCTCCGTAGCAAAATAGCGATCTACACAACGCCAATCGCTCTCTTCATCCGTTCCAATAATCATGCGCACTCGTTTGTTGAACGCTTGTCCGAGCTCCTTCACGATTTTCATCGCATAATAAGCAGCCATCGTCGGCCCTTTATCATCGATCGCCCCACGACCAAAGATTTTGCCGTCTCTAATTTCTCCACCAAATGGATCGGTTGTCCAATCATCACCTTCTGGAACGACATCAACATGACATAGAATCCCGAGCAGCTCTTCCCCGGCACCAAATTCTAAATGCCCTGCAAGGTTATCGACATTTTTCCCCGTAAATTCATCTTTTTCACCAAGCGCCAGCATAAAATCAAGCGCCTCTTTCACTTGCTGTCCAAGCGGAGCATCGGCCGTTGCTCCTTCCTCATCTAACACGCTTTTGATCGCAATTAACGATTGCAAATCCCGAAGCAAATCATCCTTTCGCTTCTCCACTTCTAACTTCCAATCAATCGCCGTCATCACTAAATACTCCCTTCAAAAAACAAATATATTCCTATTCTACCCCTGATCCCCTAGAAAAGAAATCATTTGAGAATAACAAAATGGTTTCATGTATTATTAAAAATGGGTAAAGATCATGTAAATAATCATTAAATCAATCATTTTTCTAGAAAATCTGAATAAAATGAGGTAAACTGTAAGTGTCAGACATCTTAAACTATTTTGTAAAGGAGCTGTCTGTGGCAAAAGAATTACATATTTTTTGAGAAGCATCAACTTCTCTGTTAACCGTCGTCTGTTGGATTGCCTCTGGAAAAAAGATGAGGGAGTGGTTTTTTGAAACCTTCAACGAATCGGATGCTAAATCGAATTAAATCAGTCTATATGTTTATTAAAGAAAACGGGACTGTTTCAACTCAGGAAATAGTAGATGAATTTGGCATCACTCCTCGCACCATTCAACGTGATTTGAATGTGTTAGCCTACAACGACTTAGTAGTTAGTCCAAGTCGTGGCAAGTGGACAACAACGGAAAAGAAAGTTCGAATCAGCTCTTAAAAAAATGAATATTGTACATGTCAATCCCCCGCCTAATCGACGGGGGATTCTTTATCCCGCATTAACGGGCTGTAAGACTCCCACCCAACAGGGCAGAAAAAGCGCAGACATGTAGAAGGAAGATCAACAGCCCGTAAATGCCCGATTAGTTCAACTAACAATCAGTAGGGGAAAGAACCCCCCACTGATTGAAGTTTCACTTTATCTATCTACTAACAGCTTGATTTCTTCTTCTGTTAATTCTCGGTACTCTCCAAGTTCTAGCTCTTCATCAAGCACGAGCGGCCCCATAGAAATACGCTGCAAATAAACAACCTTTTTGCCAACCGCTTCAAACATCCGTTTCACTTGATGAAACTTCCCTTCTGTAATCGTCAGTTCAATATCCGACCGAAGACCACTTTTTAAAATCACTAACTCTCCCGGCTGTGTTTCATAGCCATCATCCAACGTGACTCCATGACGAAAGGCTTCGACATCACTCTCGGTCACTTCGCCATCAATGACCGCAAAATACGTTTTCGGCACATGCTTTTTCGGTGAGAGTAATTGATGGGCAAGCTGTCCGTCATTCGTAATTAACAACAAACCTTCCGTATCTTTATCAAGCCTACCGACTGGAAACGGTTCGAATATGATGTGCTCTGGATCTAATAAATCAATCACCGTTTCATCGCGCATATCCTCTGTCGCTGAAATGACTCCTGGCGGCTTATTCATCATTAAATAAATAAATTCCCGATAATGAACCTCTTCCCCATGAATAACGATCTGATCGTTGTTAGGGTCAACATGCTGCTTAGCGTCTTTCACCAACTCCCCATTCACCGTCACAGCACCGGATTTCAAGATTTTCTTCACATCTTTCCGACTACCATAACCAAGATTCGCTAAAATTTTATCGACTCTCATGACCTTCCTCCATTCCTTCCAATACATTTATCATATGTAGCTTTCTCTACTCTAGTAAAGAAGACTTTACTTTTTCACTCGTGATAGCATCAGAACGGTCGTAATAATGCAAAGCGTTCCGACCCATTCACCGATGCCGAAATCAACATGCAATACGACGACGGATAAAAACACCGCAGATAACGGCTCCACACAAGCGAGCAAGCTCGTTTCTGATGGCTTTAAATAATGCAAGCTCTCTGAATATAAGTAAAAAGCTATCAACGTGCCAAAAATAATGACAAAAAGCACTCCAGCCACTGTCGGCACATTAAGCATCCCTTCATATTCCCATGGCGAATGCACAAAGCTAAACCCAAGCCCACCAAGCGTCATCGCCCAACCGATCACCACGACAGCTCCCCATCTTTTCAACAGCTCAATCGGATAAACGGTGTAAAAGGCAAGGGCAACCGCTGAGCTAAGTCCCCAAAACACGGAGAGGCTTGAAATCGTTAACGCAAACGGATTACCACCTGTGACAAGAAAGAACGTTCCTAGCACTGATAATAAAACAGCCACTATCTCCTTCGTCGATGGCTTTGACTTCGAACGAAAGGTGATGTAAAGCACCACCAATACCGGCGCCAAATATTGCAGCACCGTCGCTGTCGCCGCATTGCCGCTTTCAATCGCCGCAAAGAATGTATACTGCACGCCGATCATGCCGATGATACTCAATAAAAGCAGTGGCAGTCTACTAAATCGATCTTTCCAAATAGCGAACACTAAGCCCGGCTCTTTCATCGCAGCTAAGCAAAGCAAGATCAAGCCAGAAAATAACAGTCGTACCGTCACGAGCCATTCTACACTAACTCCTTGCTGTTGAAACAAAAATTGGGCGACCACTCCTGATCCTCCCCAAAAAATCGCGCTAGAAAGCACCATGATCATGCCTTTTGAACGTGCGCTAAAAGCCATTGCTCTCCCCTCCCCAATGAAAAGAAGAGGCAGCCCCCCTTTGGATGAGCGCCTCTTCTTATTTCTAAGCTCTAGATCGTTGTAATTTTTTCTTTAATCGATCAAGTTTGGAACCAAGTAACACATCTGTCAGTCCCGTTCGAAGACTTAAAACAAAATAAATAGCTGCTCCAATGACTGCACATATTCCAATTAAAATAGTTGCCTGTACTTTACTTGTCAGATCAAACAACGGGGAAACAAGCGAATACACACCCAAAACTACTATCGCCATAATCAAATTAAATAGCAGTATTTGAGCAACCTTTCTTGCAATCGAGCGCAATGAATAGTGGGCATAATATTTAATGACTAGTAAGTTAATAATGATAGATGCCCCGTATCCAATCGCAGTCGCATAAATGGCTCCCTCCGCTTGAAATAGTTTAATGAGTGGGATATTCAAAGAAAACTTCAATAAAATCCCAACCAATAAACTAAACACGGTAAAGCGCTGCTCGTTAATTCCTTGCAAAATCGCTGCTGTCACTGTGAACAGCGCAAATAGAATCGCTACAGGTGCATAGGTACGTAAAATCTCTGCTCCGATCTCGCTACGTTCATAGAATACAGCATAGAAAGGTTCAGCTAGTAACATAATGCCGACAATCGCTGGAACTGTTAAAAACAACAGCACTTGGAAAGTTTGGTCCAATTGTTTTTTCACATGTTTTAAATCCCCAGAAACAAACGAAGTCGTAATATGCGGAATGAGTGACATCGAAAATGCTGTCGCAAGAGATACTGGAATAATCACGATTTTTTGTGTACTAAAGTTTAATATTCCAAATAATACATCCGATACTTTCGCTTGGCCAATCGCTGCCATCGCCCGGTTAAAGGTGACCGTATCAATTAATTGATACAGCGGAATAGCAATCCCAACAAATACAAACGGAATAGCGTACAAAATGATTTCCCGGTAAATATTCACAAGTGATACTTGTACCTCACCTTTATCTTGCTCAAGCAATTCATCCAAATATTTTTTCCGACTTCTCCAATACCCAAATAGGACGAGTAAACCAAATGCCGCACCGATAAAGGCCGCAAAGGTAGCAACACCAACAGCTGTGACGACATCTCCATTCAATACATTTAATACAACATAAGCCCCTACAAGCAGGAAAATAATGCGAGCAATTTGCTCCACTACCGTGGACACAGCGGATGGTCCCATCGACTGATGCCCTTGGAAAAAACCGCGCATTAAGCTCATAAAAGGAACGATGATTAAGGCAAAGCTGACCGCACGTATCACATACGTCACATCTTGTAAGGAATATAATTGCTCTTTATTTAACACGACTAACTTAGCAAAAAATGGCGCAAATAGATACATGATCGCAAAAGCAACAATCCCAGTGATCGACATCATCAACAGACCCGACTTAAACAACCGACGCCCAACGGCATATTCCCCTAACGAATTATACTTTGCAATAAATTTCGACACCGCTAGCGGAACACCAGCCGTCGCAATACTAATAAAGATCGTATAAGGAACGTATCCATACTGATAAAGTGCAACCGACTCTTCTCCAATAATCGAATAAAACGGGATGACATAAAATAATCCTAGAAATTTAGAAATAAACGTCCCGAGCGTTAAAATAAATGTTCCTCTAATTAACTTTGACGACATACCAATCACTTTCTCCGTTCATCAAATAAAATATAAATACAAAAATAAGTTTACCTCTTTCAATAGTATCTGACAATTTTTTAATGAAAAATGATATCATTTAAATGAATCGACAATATTTTTAACTTCTCTTATTTTGTTTATATTATTTTACAATTCATGAAAATTGCACTATATTCATATCGTTGAGAATGTGTAAAGAGAGGTATGCTATTCTGTTTTATGTTTTTTTAGGTAAGGAGGTGGAGATACATACAGCTCTTAAGTTGTATGTAAATGTTAAATATGAAGCAAATTAGAGAGATATTATGGTTAAATGATCCCTTTTCTTACCAAATACTTTCATCCCTTTCGTTAGCTGATGAAGTGGTCACGATCGTTGACTCTTCTGAATTAGATGATCAAGAAGCGATTAAACAAGCTCTTGCTATTTGTTATGCCTATGAGGCTACATCAATGGAACTGCCATCCGATCAGCAATGGATTCAATTAGCCAAGACGAACGATATAGAACTGATTGCCTTTGTTTCTTCTGTTCAAGAGGAATTGGACGCACTTGCTAACGGCGCGACAATAACCATTACGATCAATGAACCGACATTAATGATCAAAAAGCTAAACAAGGTCATTGACATAAGACGAGCGTTACGGTCGCAGATGCTCGACGCTACTACTGCTGCTTATTCGCGCTCGATGCTACCGTTTATTATTCAGCAATGTTTATCAGATGAACGACAAAAAAACTATCTATTTTCTGTCGTTTTCTGTCAAGTAGATCATTTAACAGCCGAGTCGGAGCAAGCATTTGTCCAGTTTTTCCAACAGCAGCTACGCAAGAAAGATTTAATCATTCGCTGGAGTCATGGGCAATTTATTTTCATTTTATTTAATTTGAAACAGGAAATGCTCTCAAGCGTCTTTGATCGAATTTTGTCACCATACGAGAAAAACTTTTCTGCTAGAATGATCGGATCAGAAATGGTGTCTCCAGCCGATTCACTAGAAGCATTTGTAGAAAAACTACAGCTAGAGCTAGCAAGCATTGAGGTAAGCGATGAACCAACAGTTAGCTTTCAACCATTTGTACACATACTAAGCGAAGATGAAAAAGAAACGTACCGCATAGCCATCGTTCAAAATGATGCCTTTACGAAAAGCTTGCTCATTAAATATGTTGAACGGTTAGCTAGTAAACGATATAAGTTTGAGCTTCAGACATTTGATAACGGGCAACAGTTTTTCCAGTCTGCTTGGAGTCGCAGTTATGACCCTTATTTACTTATTATTGATACAAAAACAGCGCAAATAGGCGCCGTTGAATTCGTAAAGAAACTGAGAGCATCTTATCCGAAACATCAATATGCCGTTTTCTCGTTAACGAATCGGATCAATGACATCGAGTTGGTTGAATTGTTGGCATACGATATTTCTGATCATATCGTCAAGCCGTTTTCAATCGATGAACTTTTGACGAAATTAAAACGAATCATTGAAGGAGAGCGATGATCATGGTGTCTATACCTCTTCATACATTGCTTTACACCATTGTGATCTTGTTATTCGCACTCCTTATCTTTTTTAGTTCTCTTATTCGCATCAAACAACAACGTTTGAAAACGTCACAAAAACAAGTGATTTGGATCAAGGAACATGAGGAGTATTTATTTAACCTTCTCTCTACTGGAGAATGGCGGATACGAGCAAATTTGTCCAAACAGTTTATTTATGAAGCGATTGAACAATTTTTCTTAAACTTTTTAAAGACTGTGAATGATCCCGAATCGCAACGGCACATTCAACAATGGGTAGAAACTCATTTCGCCGAACGATATCGCAAGCAATTGAATAATCGCTCGATGGCGATTCGGTTAAATACACTGTATCGGATTGAAAGATTTCATTGTACTAGCTTTCAAGCGCCTTTATATCATCGTTATTTGTTAAATCAAATGACTACGGAAGAAAAAATACTCACCTTACAAATCTTATCGAAATTTCAAGATGAGCGAGTGATTGAGCTTCTTAATAAAGAAGGAGTAGAATACCCTGATTTTTACTATTCCGATATTTTAACAAGACTTTCTACCAATATTGTTACTAACAAAGTAATTGACTGTTTTCAAGATTTAACGCCACCGCTTCAGTATGCTGCTATTGAGTATATTGGTGCTCAAGGCTGGAATGAATATGAACCTTTGTTACTAAAACTGATTGACCATAATAATCAAGAAATGAATATTCGGGCGATGAAGGCGCTCTATCAGCTTCATTATGTATCCGATATGACCTCATTGCTTCCTCATTTTGAAACCGACCATTGGCCTAAAAAAATGTGGCTAGCAAAGCTTAGTATGCTCCATCATCATGAGACATGCATTCCCTATTTAAAACAATGGTTAGCTGATTCATCATGGTATGTGCGCCGGGCTGCGGCTAACGCTTTATTAAGCTATCCAACAGGAGAATTTGAATTAAGACAAATTGCTCAATTTAGTGAAGATGCCTATGCAAGAGATGCAGCGAAAGAGCGTTTAGAGAGGGGGATTGGTTTTTAATGTACATGGTTTTACAATCGCTTCGTACAGTAGTGGAAATTTTTTCGCAAGTAATTTTCTTCTATACGATCGCTATTATTTTGATCATGATGATCTTAATGGTCTTTGCGATTAAACAAATACGAAAAACACACCTTCTCGATTTCGAAGAGCCGTATAATGAACATTTACGCTCTGAATTCACGAAACCGATTTCGATTTTAGTACCCGGAAAAAACGAGGAAACAGGGATCGTCAATACGGTTCGATCATTGCTAGCGATCGATTATCCAGAATTTGAAATTATCGTCATTAATGATGGTTCGACCGATTCCACCTTGCAAACGATGGTAGATGCATTTGACCTGCAGCCGATCACAAGCTATTATCGCAAACGCTTAGCTTCTAAACCGGTAAAACAAGTTTATCAATCAAGGATCTACCCCCATTTATTTTTAATGGATAAGGAGTCCGGCGGGAAAGCGGATGCGTTAAATGCGGGAATGAATCTCGCGCAATATCCGTTCTTCTGCTCGTTAGATGCTGACTCGATTGTTGAACGGACGGCCTTTATTAAAATTATGAAGCCAATTATTGATTCTGACGATGACATTGTGGCCAGCGGCGGTAGTGTCCGAATTGCGAACGACTGCGTCATCGAACGTGGAGAATTAAAAAGTGTCGCATTGAGTAAGAATAAAGTCGTTGTCCATCAAGTTATTGAGTATTTACGCGATTTCTTATTTGGTCGAATCGGCTTTGGCTCTCGTAATCTACTATTAATTGTGTCCGGAGCCTTTGGCGTGTTTTCAAAAGAGTACTGTATTACCATCGGAGGCTACCGAACAAATACGGTCGGCGAAGATATGGATTTAGTCGTTCGCCTTCATCGATACATTAAGGAAAATAAATTAAATAAAAAAATCGCTTATATACCAGAGCCTGTTTGCTGGACAGAAGCTCCAGAAACGCTCGATGTATTACGGCGCCAGCGAAATCGCTGGTATCGCGGACTATTTGAAAGCCTCTGGCATAACAAACGAATGTTTTTCAATCCTCGCTACGGCAAAATCGGATTAATCAGTTTTCCTTATTATTTATTTATCGAGTTGCTAGGGCCTCTTATCGAAATGCTTGGATATATCATTATCCTACTAGGCCCCTTTTTAGGCGGAGTGCACATCTTGTACTCTTTAGCTCTCTTCTTCTGTATTTTATTACTAGGTTCGATGCTATCAATGTTTTCGATTTTGTTAGAAGAATGGAGTTTTCGCAGGTATGAAAAACTAGAGGACTTTATTCGTTTATTTCTCTCTAGCCTGCTCGAGTCCTTTTGGTATCGACCGTTAATGACCTTCTTTCGTGTCGAAGGCTTCTTTCAAATCATCTTTAAAAAGAAAGCTTGGGGAGACATGAAACGTAAAGGAGTGTCCCAATCATAAATTACTGTATACAAATAAGGAGATGAAACGATGAAACGAATTCTCATATTAATCGCAGTTCTCTTACTCATCCTCTCTCCTAGAATCCTTTGGAGTATGAAAACGGCGACTCCTTTAGACATAGCCGTTATCGATAAAACAGTACCAAAGACGGATTACCGAGAGCATAATGGGTTATTTTGGATTTTAGATAATGAGAAAATTTTTAATGATCGAGAAGACACGTACGATATTGGTCATGACTATTTCGGATACGATCCATATGATCAAAAACCATTTCCGCCATTTAATGAATCTGGTCCATTTGACCTTATTTATATCGCCGATACGTATGGTGTCTATAGCAATGATTTAAAAGATGCACCGGACGGAGAACGTTCTAAACATATATATGGCGGAATGGACTTATTAGAGTGGAATCAAATCATGAATAGCCGTGATCAACAATCTACTTTAATCGCTGAGTTCAATTCTTTCGCTACTCCGACCGATTCAACCACTCGATCGGTCATGGAAGAAAACTTAAATGTCGAGTGGACAGGTTGGACCGGAAGATATTTCTCGGATTTAAATAGCGAAGAAATTCCGCCATGGCTGATCCGCAATTATGAACAACAATACAAAAAGAAGTGGAACTTTGAGGGATCAGGTATTGCTTTTGTTCACTTATCCGATCAAGTTGTCGTCCTCGGCGATCAAGAGAAGCGACCGTTTGTACAGTTTCAATTAACGAAAGAAGGCGCGACACACTACGAACATGTTAACGACTCTCACTATATGTATTGGTTTGATATCGTTCGTCCGCAAGAAGGAACGGTCGTTGAAGCAGAGTACGACCTACATTTGTCTCAAAAAGAAAAGAAACAGCTCAAAGATGCTCAAATCCCAACGAGCTTTCCAGCGATCATTCATCATGAACAGGAAAAAACATATTATTTTGCTGGAGACTATGCTGATTTTCCGAAACAATCACTTGCAAAGTGGACAGGGTCCTCTTATTTATTTTGGCTATTTTCCGATGATGAAAGTCAGTTTTATTGGCGGTCTTATGTGCCTTTAATGCGCCACATTTTAACAGATATTGCTGAAGAGAAAGCGGAGTGAGAACAATGAAAAAAGTAAAAAACAAACAAAAATATCTTCATTTTTCCATGTGGTTCATTCTGCTAAGTACCTTTGGTGTCGGGGGTGGCATTTTATTCTTATTATTTGCTGTCGTCCCCATTGAACAATGGTATGTCGATCGCGGATGGTCACAATATAAAATCGATAACATCATGAAATATTACGTTATCGGCTGGGTCGTATTTGGATTCTTCGTTTCATTTCTTTATTACCGCTATATCGTGAAAGTAAAGCGCTATAAATGGGCGTATACGTTAGTCATTAGCTCGATCTTACTGTGTTGTGTGTCTTTTTACTATTTTATGAATACCGGTAGCGGCGTCATTCAAGGTTCGCAAGGAGAAGTGGAAAAAGGAGAACGCTTTACATTTGGCCCTTATCCAGAAGAAAACGATTTGGCCTCCTTAAAAGAGGAAGGGTATGACGGGGTAATTACCCTATTAAACCCTACCCTCCCAATCGAAAAGCCGTTGCTCGATAAAGAAAAAAAGAATGCGAAAAACGTCGATATTGAACTGCATTCCATTCCGATGCTCCCATGGGTTGGGAATAATAGCGACTCTATTAAAACAGTGAAGCAGCTCATTAAACAAGATGACAAAAAGTATTATGTTCACTGTTATTTAGGAAAGCACCGTGTCGATGTCATCAAGCAAGTCATCAATCAAGAGTTAGACGCAACGTATAAAGTTAATTTTATGCAGCCGACGACTTTCGAGCGTGGAAATCTATATCATGCAAACAATCAAAATATCCTTTTTGGCCCCTTCCCTACCGATGAAGAGTGGTTTACCCGCATTAAACGGGCGGAAGTAAAAGAAGTCGTCTCTTTGTTACGGCCGGATCAAACAAAATGGCTCGATCAAGAAAAACACGTAACGAAAGAAATGCAAATTCAATTTACCCATAGTCCGATCAGCAAAAATCCGTCCGCACAAGAAATTAAAAAAATAGGTGATGACCTGTTATCACGTAAGCAAAAAGTCTTCGTGCATAATTTTAACGATCCAGTGCCGATCGAAAAGCTACATGCGTATGTGAGCTGGGGGAAATTTCTTTCTACTGCTCCAAATCATGAGCGGATGCGCACAATTGGCGCACGTGTCATCGTTGGCTTCTCTCCTACAACTAGTGAACGAAACGCACTAGCGACGAGCGGGATTGAATCATTCGTTTCCGTTGACCCGAAAGCCAACGTAACCGAACTGTACAAGCAAGCACTAACAGTTAGCCAAAGCAAACAATTAACATATATTAGCGTTTCTGACCAAGCCACAATGAACCGCTTAGAAAAAATGGTTACAGGGCTTTTACTAGGTTCCGTTAATGGTAGAGAGACGTTGAAGAATCAAACACTAACCAATGGAGCAACCATCTTTTTAGATCGCAATATGATCATCGGACCGATCTTGTCGAAGGAAGAATATAATTCCTTTGCTTTAAGTAATGGAGTAGCTCAACTCATTTTCCTCTATTCACCTAGCGTAATGTCGGAAGCAGATATGCAAGAAGTACAAAGCATCGCCAAACAACATTCGATCCCATTGCAGATCATCCCGATGTACCCAGGCTATGAAGAACAACTAGTCCCTGCATTAAACAGCGAAAACGGCCTGAACTACATCATGACAGCACCAGACCTCATCCCACACGTCAACGAATTTCTCGGGCATTTTTGACACTAAAGCGGAAGGCGATTGCTCAGCGACGGATGGACGGAGAGAAGCACATAGCTTCTCTCTTTTGCTTTTATTGACAAGATGAAAGCCTATCCACTACTATGAAAAGAATGGTTTGATTAAAAAGAAGGTGTAAAAAAATGACGTATGATGTAATTGTAATCGGAGGAGGGCCCGCTGGTTTAATGGCAGCGATTGCTGCTGGCGAACAAGGGGCGCGCGTACTGTTATTAGATAAAGGCAGTAAATTAGGGAAAAAACTCGCCATTTCTGGAGGTGGCCGTTGCAATGTGACGAATCGATTGCCGGTGGATGAAATTATTAAGCACATTCCTGGCAACGGACGTTTTTTATATAGTGCATTTTCAATTTTTAACAATGAGGATATTATCCGCTTTTTTGAGGATCTCGGTATCCAGTTAAAAGAAGAGGATCATGGACGAATGTTTCCGATAACGGATAAAGCCCAATCGGTCGTGGATGCCTTGCTTCGCCGGATTGATGAATTGAATGTCACAGTTCGTGTGAATACAGCAATTGCGAATGTATTGTACGAAAACGGACGAACAGCTGGTGTCGAGTTACGAGATGGGCAAACAATCTTGAGTCAAGCGGTCGTTGTCGCGGCTGGTGGTTGTTCAGTTCCACAAACGGGGTCTACCGGTGATGCCTACCCTTGGGCTAAACAAGCAGGACATACCATTACCGAGCTCTATCCAACGGAAGTGCCTGTCACGTCTAATGAAGCTTTTATTAAAGAGAAAACACTTCAAGGTTTGTCGTTAAGAAATATCGCTCTCAGCGTACTCAATCCAAAGGGAAAAGCGATCATTACCCATCAAATGGATATGATCTTCACCCATTTTGGTGTGTCCGGCCCTGCCGTTTTACGCTGTAGTCAATTTGTTGTCAAAGCATTGAAAAAATCGCCCGAAGTCGTAATGACGATCGATAGCTTGCCAGAAAAAAATGAAGAGCAGCTGTTTCAAGAGATTCACCGTTTAATGAAGGAGAATCCGAAAAAAGCGGTCAAAAATTGTTTAAAAGGAATTGTTCCTGAACGATATTTATTGTTTTTATTGAAGCAGACTGACATCGAAGAAGAAATGGTTTGTAATGGCATCTCAACTGAGAAAATTCGCCAATTGGCTCATCTTTGCAAAGACTTCCGCTTCACTGTTAATGGAACCCTTCCACTTGAAAAGGCATTCGTAACAGGTGGTGGCGTGTCGATTAAAGAAATCGAACCAAAAACGATGGCGTCGAAAAAAACGGCTGGACTTTATTTTTGTGGAGAAGTATTAGATATCCACGGATATACAGGTGGCTACAATATTACTTCTGCTCTTGTGACCGGAAGACTAGCTGGTACAAATGCGGGACAACAATAAAAGCAGGAAAGAGAATCGTCTCTTTCCTGCTTTTTCGCTGTTTAAGAAAAACGATGACTTTTCACGGTTCGCTTTAAAATAATCGTTTTTTGTGATTCCTCCGTATGCCCGTTCACTTGCGATTTTGCTCGCTTTGGTCTCGTCCAGTTATGATGAAACAATTGTGAGTGTGGATCTAACCCGTCTTTATGACTCATACCCTCACCTCAAAGGAATGGATTGTCGATATTCCACAATGAATATCTTTTATAGAATGTGTCAAATGACGGGTAAGTATACTTCATGGCGTGGACGATTCTTCAGCTCCCTAACTGATTCGAGCAAACTCGCACCCGAACCTTCAACTAACTCCCAACAAAAACAGCCTCCCAAGTATCATTGGGAGACTGCTTCAACTACATTATTTTGTTTTTCCTGTCCATTCGAGCATTCCACCGACCATATTGCGGACTTTGAAGCCTTGGTCGCGCAAATAGTAGCAGACATTTTCGCTGCGGCGTCCAGAGCGGCAAACGAAAATATACTCTTTGTCTTTATCAAATTCATCGAGGCGCTCAGGGATTGTTCCCATGACGATATGCTTCGCTTCTGGAATCATGCCAGCAGCTACTTCTTCATCTTCACGAACATCGATGATTTCTAGCTGTTCCCCGTTTTCTAACTTTTGTTTCAGTTCTTCTGGAGTAATGATTTCGATTGGTTCCATGTGAAACATCCTTTCTTTAGTTAGCTACGATATTAACAAGTTTGCCTGGTACAGCAATGACTTTGCGTACCGTTTTGCCTTCGATTTGTTCTTTGACTTTTTCATCGTTCATCGCGATTTGTTCCATTTCCTCACGAGTGGCTTCTTTAGAAATCATTAGTTTTGTTTTTAATTTACCATTCACTTGAACAACGATTTCTACTTCATCATCAACTAATTTCGTTTCGTCAAATGTTGGCCAAGGTTGATAGCTAATCGTTTCATTGTGACCTAGTTTTTCCCACAGTTCTTCTGTCATATGCGGTGCAATTGGAGAAAGTAATTGGACTAAACCTTCAATAAATGATTTTGGCAACGTGTCCGCTTTGTACGCTTCGTTCACGAACACCATCATTTGTGAAATCGCTGTGTTAAAGCGAAGGTGCTCATAATCTTCTGTTACCTTCTTCACTGTTTGATGATACACTTTTTCTAATTCTGTGCCTGCATCGGTAATTTTTTCGCTTAATTCGCCATTTTCTTGAACGATTAAACGCCATACACGATCTAGGAAGCGACGTGCACCGTCAACACCCGTTGTTGACCAAGCGATTGATGCATCTAAAGGTCCCATGAACATTTCGTATAAACGAAGCGTATCTGCTCCATGACTACCTACGATTTCGTCAGGGTTGACGACGTTTCCTTTAGATTTACTCATTTTTTCATTATTTTCGCCTAAGATCATTCCTTGGTTAAATAGCTTTTGGAATGGCTCTTTCGTGTGTACCACGCCTAAATCGTATAATACTTTATGCCAGAAACGAGCGTACAATAAGTGAAGAACAGCATGCTCTGCCCCACCGATATAAATATCAACTGGTAGCCATTGTTTTAATTTGTCTGGGTCAGCTAACGCTTCGCTATTGCTCGGATCGATGAAGCGTAAATAGTACCAGCAGCTTCCCGCCCATTGCGGCATTGTATTTGTTTCACGACGACCTTTTTTACCTGTGACCGGATCAACAACATTTACCCATTCGTCAATATTCGCTAATGGTGATTCACCTGTGCCGCTCGGTTTAATTTCTGTTGTGACTGGCAATACAAGCGGTAGCTCTTCTTCAGGAACAGCACTCATTGTACCGTCTTCCCAATGGATGATCGGAATCGGCTCGCCCCAATAACGTTGACGGCTAAATAACCAGTCACGCAGGCGATACGTTACTTTCTTCGTACCAAGGTCTTTTTCCTCTAACCAAGCGATCATTTTCGCAATCGCATCTTCTTTATTTAAGCCATTTAAAAAGTCAGAGTTAATATGCTCGCCATCACCTGTGTATGCTTCTTGTTCAATATCTCCACCAGCGACAACTGCTTTGATCGGTAACTCGAATTTTTTCGCGAATTCATAGTCGCGTTCGTCATGCGCAGGAACCGCCATAATCGCACCTGTTCCGTAGCTCATTAACACATAATCAGCGATCCAGATCGGCATTTTCTCACCGTTTGCTGGGTTGATCGCATACGCTCCTGTGAATACACCTGTTTTATGCTTCGCTAAATCGGTACGCTCTAAATCACTTTTCGATTTAATTTCATCAATATAATTAGCGACCGCTTGTTGCTGCTCAGCTACTGTAATCTTTTCAACAAATGGATGTTCAGGAGCCAACACTGCGTATGTAGCGCCGAAAAGAGTGTCTGGACGCGTTGTGAACACTGTAAATGTTTCTTCATGACCATCAATCGAAAACGTTACTTCCGCTCCTTCTGAACGACCGATCCAGTTACGTTGCATATCTTTAATGCTTTCCGGCCAGTCAAGCTCTTCTAAGTCTTCTAGTAAACGATCAGCATACTCGGTAATTTTTAAAATCCATTGCTTCATCGGGCGACGTTCAACCGGATGATCGCCACGCTCACTTTTTCCGTCAATGACTTCTTCGTTCGCTAATACCGTTCCAAGAGCTGGACACCAGTTCACAGCGACTTCATCAACGTAAGCTAATCCTTTTTTATAAAGCTGCAAGAAAATCCATTGCGTCCACTTATAGTATTCAGGATCTGTCGTATTGATTTCGCGATCCCAATCGTAAGAAAAGCCTAATGACTTAATTTGACGACGAAAGTTATTAATGTTTTGCTCCGTAAATTCCGCTGGATCATTTCCTGTATCTAGCGCATACTGCTCAGCTGGTAAACCGAAAGCATCCCAGCCCATCGGATGAAGGACATTGTAGCCATTCATGCGTTTATAGCGTGATAAAATATCCGTTGCTGTGTAGCCTTCTGGATGACCAACGTGCAAGCCTGCTCCTGATGGATAAGGAAACATATCTAGCGCATAAAACTTCGGCTTCTCTTTATCTTCTGTTGTTTTAAATGTTT
The DNA here is from genome assembly GCF_002797375.1 of Bacillus sp. FJAT-42315. GTDB lineage: Bacteria > Bacillota > Bacilli > Bacillales > Domibacillaceae > Bacillus_CE. Next base: position 1,145,304 of record NZ_KZ454941.1, on the reverse strand, counting down.
TGTTTTCTTCCCAAACCTTTTGCCATTTCTTCTCAATAAGCTGATGATCAAAACTCATCTGTGTAACATCCTCCTTGTTGAAACTGTATACAAATTAAAAAAACTCCCGCCCCTAAAATTGGGACGAGAGTATACTTCCCGCGGTACCACCCAGATTAGCGCCCACTTCGGCACTCGGCTTATGTCCATAACGCAGATCGGCGGCAGATGCTACTATCCTTTCACACCCGCGACTCAAAAGGCGAGTTCATGGACCCTCTGGCTAGCTTGCACCACCCGCTAGCTCTCTTCATTCAGAAGAACCCCACTACTACTCCTTGTCATCGTCTTTTTTGATATGATTTATCAACATCTATTCTAGACAAAAATTCTGACAGTTGCAAGCTTAATAAGAGGACATCGAAGCGGATGGCGCTTCTTTTTTCAGCGGTCGATCATATACGAGCGCTAATACGAAAGCGATTATTAATAAAGCGATTAATATCATAAACAAGGCAGTCATGCCGTATACATCGACCATGACTCCGCCAAGAACAGGACCAAACATCCGCCCCGCCGTCGCCATACTATTGACGATCCCTTGATAAAAACCTTCTCTTCCTTTCGGCGAAAGCTGATCGGCAATCGTCGGCACAGCCGGCCAAACGAGCATTTCTCCAATAGTCAAAATGAGCATGGCAGCCATAAATCCTTTAAAATCTTCGGCAAAGGCTGTGACACCAAAGGACGCCATAAAAATAACGATCCCAACAACGATTTGCTTTTTCATATTGTCTTGCAATGGTCGAAGCAAGTAATTGACGAGTGGTTGTCCAAGTACAATTAACGCTCCGTTAACCGTCCATAATAAACTATATTGCTTTAAACTAATATTCACTTCTTGCGTATAACTTGCAATCGTAGACTGCCATTGCACATATCCGATCCAGCAAAGCATGTAAGCGACACAAAGAATAAATAAGGCTGTTAGTTTACTACGGCTTTTCACTGCACTATGCTCAGCCAGCACATTCGTCTGCGCCCCTTTAACTGAAGTCATACGGCGATAACTAAAGGCGGCTAACAGCAAGAAGGCCGCAAACATCGCCAAATTAGCGATGAAAATATAATTAAACGAATAGGAAGCAACAAATCCGCCAAGTGCTGATCCGATCGCTACACCAGCGTTTTGTGCGACATACACTGCATTAAACGCCCGTCGTCCACCTTCTGGCCATACTGCACCAGCTAACGCATACATAGCCGGAAAAATAATCCCTGCTCCAAGACCGACCATCGTTAAAAAGATGACATAATGTGGCCAACCATGCCACAGTGTCATCCCTATCATAGCAATAACATTAATGAAGGTTCCTAAAAGAATCGAACGATACCCACCGAACCGATCGAAAAGCGCCCCACCAAGAAGATTTCCTACAACTGAAGCCGCCGCATTTAACATTAATACAACGCCCGCCACCGATAATGATTTCCCGAGATGCTCATGAATATAAATCGTGTTCAACGGCCATAAAAAAGAGGCCCCGGTCACGTTGATCACCATTCCAATGACTAACAACCAAACTGCTTTTGGCATTTTTGCTCCCCCTTTCCTTTGACAAACTATTTCGTGTACCTAAGTTATTTTAGGGGTTTTATTTTCCTCTTTCAACAACTTTCCTAAACTTAAAATTCTGACTTATTCCCGCTGTTTTTTCTACATGAATTTCGTGATAGACTTTGAAAAGAAAAGCGGAGCCGACTGTTCTAGAGCGACAAGCAAATGATAGAATGACGAAATGGCGTTCTTCAGCCATGCAGTCAGGCTGGCATTTGACCTCGAGCTCCAAGGAGGCGGAACTGGACACCGAAATACGGAAAGCGAAATATCCGAACAGGAGGAAAACGAACATGAATGCCAACTCATTTCCTTATGCTAGTGATAATAAACGCTATCATACATGGAATTATCATTTACGCCATACATTCGGCCATAAAGTGTTTAAAGTCGCACTAGACGGCGGTTTTGACTGTCCTAATCGTGACGGCACCGTTGCCTTTGGCGGCTGTACCTTTTGCAGCGCGGCGGGCTCCGGTGACTTTGCTGGAAATCGGGCCGATGATTTAGAAAAACAGTTTCATGACATTAAAGAAAAAATGCATCATAAATGGAAAGACGGCAAATATATGGCCTACTTTCAAGCGTATACCAATACTCATGCGCCAGTTGATGTGCTACGAGAGAAATATGAATCGGTACTTAAGGAAGAGGATGTCGTTGCTTTATCGATTGCGACACGACCAGATTGCTTACCAGATGATGTCGTTGAATATTTAGCGGAACTGAATGAACGCACCTACCTCTGGGTCGAACTCGGTTTGCAAACCGTTCATGAAAAAACGGCCCAAATCATTAATCGCGCTCATGATTTTGATACGTATGTAAAAGGCGTTGAAAAACTACGGAAGCATAATATCCGTATCTGTTCTCACATTATTAACGGTTTGCCGCTTGAAACGCCGGAAATGATGATGGAAACAGCTAAAGTCGTTAGCAAGCTTGATGTGCAAGGGATTAAAATTCATTTACTGCATTTACTAAAAGGCACACCTATGGTCAAGCAATATGAAAAAGGATTATTGGAATTTTTATCATTTGAAGATTATGTCCAGCTCGTCTGCGATCAGTTAGAAATTTTACCGCCGGAAATGATTATTCATCGAATCACAGGAGATGGACCGATTGATTTAATGGTGGGTCCGATGTGGAGTGCGAATAAATGGGCGGTATTGAATGCGATTGACGCAGAATTGAAGCGGCGCAGTAGTTGGCAGGGGAAGTTTTACCGAGGAGGAGCATCTAATGAATCTTGATGGAATACTACCATTTGCAAGAAAACTATTAGAAAAAACCGTCACAGACGGCAGCATCGCGATTGATGCGACGCTTGGCAACGGTAACGACACGTTATTTCTTGCCAAGCTTGTTGGCGATAACGGACATGTATTTGGTTTTGACGTACAAGAACTCGCCTTAACTAATACGAAGGCTCGATTAGAAGAACATCAGTTAAGTGACCGAGCTACACTTTTTAATTGTGGGCATGAACACGTAGCCGCTTCCATTCCGGAAAAATGGCATGGCCATATTAGCGGGGCAATCTTTAACCTTGGTTATTTGCCAAAAGGGGATAAAACGATTGTGACAAAGCCCAATACAACCATTGCGGCGATGGAACAAATTTTTTCCATATTGCATGTGGGGGGAATTATCGTTCTTGTCATCTATCATGGACATGAAGAAGGAGCGATAGAAAAAGAAGAACTACTAAAGTATGTAGCTACTCTAGATCAGCAGCAAGCCCATGTACTGCAATATCAGTTTATCAACCAAGCGAACCAACCGCCGTTTATTGTCGCGATTGAGAAAAGATAAAAGAAAGGCTGTCTGAAAAAGGACAGCCTTTCTTTGACCTTGCTGGCACTTTCTTCGACTTTCTCAGCTTTTCTTTGACCTCGCTGATGCTTTCTTCTATCCTCTCTTCATAAACAACTGCGGAAATGCTCGTTGCACGCGTCGATATGTCCGGCCATTTAAATAAAAGAAAAAACTGGTTCCTCCACTTTTACGAATCATTTTTTTCGACATCGAGCGGATGTTCTTTTGTTGAAATGCTTTGTTATCCGATAAATAAACACCTAGTAGCCCACGATTAATGAGTTGATGAAAGCGAGCATGCGGAAGCCGCTGCGCTCGTTTGTCGGCCTCCTCTATAAAGTGAATCATCCGTTCAAGCAATTGTTGTTCATCTGGATAGTAAAAGCAAAAATTCAAATCGCCACCTTCAACATCTTCTGCCTGATCGATTAAATAATCTAATAAAATGTGAAGACCTTGAATGTAAGGAAAATAGCTATCTCTAACAAGTTGTGCCTGCTCGGGTTGAAACTCCTCATTAAGACTGTATGAAAGTAAACAAAAAACTCCTAACGTAGAGCCCGCACAAGCCGAAAATTCATACCACTCCATTTCCGGCAATGAAGCTTGATGCTGCTGAAACCATTCTTTCAACCGTTCTTCTCGCTCTTCTTGTCGAACATGCTTATGTATTTGCAAATCGCAATAGTAACGGCATAATTCTTGGAAATAAGGAGCGATTGCTTCATATGGAGCAATCGTTGAAATGACCGACTGACATGTTTGAACGAGCTGCCACAAATAGCCGCCGTCCTCGCGATCTTCCCGAAAGCGGTAGTACTCTCTCATAGGTGCGCCGATCGTAAGCGAATCTTCCATCGCCTCATGAAGAGCCTCAAAATCTCGCGGATCTAGAGAGGTACTCCGGTCACAAAGGTTGTCTAAATAATCACTAATCGTTTGGTACGCCACAATAAAACGTACGGCTTCTTCTTTGTTCTTCCCTGATAACAATGCTAGCACCGACCCACCTTCACAATGAAACGTTTTGTGTTCAATGCTAGCAAGCGCCTGTTGTCTCAACTCACTATTCGGAATGTTTTCCGCTTGTGCCCTCCAAAAGGTTAATTGCTCATGAACAATCGGAAACACTTCTTTATAAATGCTATGCATTAATCGTAGTGGTGTCACAGGTATAGCCATTCCTTCACCTCATTTGTCAATGACATATCCTAAAAGACGAAGCTGATTCTCCACAAATCCCTTGACATAATGAAACACATCTTCCCGTTCCAGTTCGTTAAAAACGTCGTGATACAGTCCAAACCATTCTTTATAATGCATATCAGATAGATCCATTTGGTGGAACCACTTTCTTGTCACTTTGCGATCGACTATCCGATCCTCTCCTGCCTGCATGACAAGCAGCGGAACGTCCGGCATCTCATTTCCTTTTAACGAAGCTACTTTGATCGCTTGTAGCAATTCACGATACCACCGAACCGATACTTTATTAAGCAACAGCGAATCTTCCTTATCTGCTTCAATCACCTGTTGATTCCGAGTTAACATATCGGCTGTCACTCCATAAGAAAACTTAAACGATGGAGCGAATGAATTCAGACTATGCGACATCATATTAATCATTTTAGCTGGTGTATAAACCATTCCTAAATAAGGAGAAGAGACGATCACACCTGCCACTTCAAAATCCCACTCTTGCAACAAACGAATCGAAATTAATCCGCCCATCCCATGTCCGAGCAAGAATACAGGAAGATCGAACTGATAAGCCGCTTCCACCCATTCCTTCACTGCTGTTAAATAATCATTAAATGTTGAAATATGCCCTCGTTGGGCACGTGAAGTAATTCCTTGACCAGGAAGATCCCCCATCACAACATGAAATCCAGCCTTACGCCACATTTCAATTAACCAGCCATAACGACCGTGATGCTCTAGTGCACCATGAACGATGACAATGACTCCTCTAGGCTGTTGTTCCGTTTCCCATTTCCACATATGTGCACCTCCGACTTACCTTTCCTACAACAAAAGAATTTCTTTTTCTTTATTATACAAATGTTTATCTTTTAGTTAAAATGAAAAGCAAGTATTTCAAATTTGTTAATAGTCAGAAAGGAGCTTGTATTTATGATTTATCCATACAAAGAAAAAACACCGAACATCGCAAATTCCGCTTATATCGCCGACTATGCGACCATTTCTGGTGATGTAACAATCGGAGAAGAATCAAGCGTCTGGTTTAATACGGTCATCCGTGGCGATGTTGCACCTACTATTATTGGCAATAAAACGAATATTCAAGATAACTCTGTTTTACATCAAAGTCCAAATAACCCGCTGATTATTGAAGATGAAGTGACTGTTGGTCATCAAGTCATTCTTCATAGCTGTAAAATTAGAAAAAAAGCATTGATCGGCATGGGTTCGATCATTTTAGACAATGCCGAAATCGGCGAGGGAGCATTTATCGGTGCAGGGAGCCTCGTCCCACCTGGAAAGGTCATCCCACCGAATACGATGGCATTTGGACGCCCAGCTAAAGTAGTGAGGGAAATTAATGAGGACGATCGCAAAGATATGGAACGCATCGTGCGTGAATACGCTGAAAAAGCTCAATACTACAAGAGTATACAGGAAAAATAAAAACAAGCCTTCCCAACAAAGGAAGGCTTGCTTCTATTAATTATTTGCTTGTTGCTTTAAAGCAGCTGCTTTATCTGTTTGCTCCCAAGGAAGCTCAATGTCTGTACGGCCGAAATGACCATAAGCTGCTGTTTGTTTGTAAATTGGACGACGAAGATCCAACATTTTAATGATTCCTGCCGGACGAAGATCAAAGTTAGAGCGAACAAGCTCCACTAATACATCTTCAGATACTTTACCTGTGCCGAAAGTGTCAACCGCGATGGAAACAGGCTGAGCAACACCAATCGCATAAGCAAGCTGTACTTCACATTTATCCGCAAGACCAGATGCAACGATGTTTTTCGCCACATAACGAGCTGCATATGCCGCAGAACGGTCTACTTTTGTAGGATCCTTACCAGAGAAAGCACCGCCGCCATGACGAGCATAGCCGCCGTACGTATCAACGATAATTTTACGACCTGTTAAACCAGCATCCCCTTGAGGACCACCGATGACAAAACGGCCAGTTGGGTTGATGAAGAATTTCGTTTCCGCATCAATTAATTCAGCAGGAACAACTGGGTTAATGACGTGTTCACGAATGTCACGTTGAATTTGCTCAAGCGTTACTTCTGGATGATGTTGCGTAGAAATAACGATCGTGTCAATACGAACAGGTTTGTCATTTTCATCATATTCTACTGTTACTTGCGTTTTTCCATCCGGACGTAAATAATTAAGCGTTTCATCTTTACGTACTTCTGTTAAACGACGAGATAATTTATGCGCTAAAGAAATTGGAAGCGGCATTAACTCTTCTGTTTCATTACAAGCAAACCCGAACATTAATCCTTGGTCGCCTGCACCGATCGCTTCAATTTCCTCATCACTCATTTGTCCTTCACGCGCTTCAAGTGCTTGGTCAACACCTGCGGCGATATCAGCAGATTGCTCATCAATAGAAGTCAATACGCCACATGTATCCGCATCGAAACCATATTTCGCACGGTCGTAACCGATCTCTCTTACTGTTTCGCGAACAAGTTTATTAATATCTACATAAGAAGATGTTGTAATTTCCCCCGCTACTAATACAAGGCCGGTTGTTACAGAAGTTTCCGCAGCTACACGAGCATTAGGATCCTGTGATAAAATCTCATCCAGAATCGCATCAGAAATCTGATCGCAAATCTTATCTGGATGTCCTTCAGTTACTGACTCTGAAGTAAAAAGACGACGCTTTTTTGTCATGAAACTTCCTCCTTAAACGGATCAAAATTGATCTTTATTTTCACGGTACTCATTTCCCTAAGTTTATCCTTTTAAAAATAAAAAAACCTCTCCCATTCATAAAGAGAGGAAAGGTTGGTTGATTCAACATAGGCCTTTCACTCTTATCGCCCAAGGTTTGGACCTTGCACAGGTTTAAGCACCTTTGTCTTAAATAGGTGAGACACCTATTTAAACTGGTTGCCGGGCTTCATCGGGCCTGTCCCTCCGCCAGCTCAGGATAAGAGTATCCGTTCAAGGATAAATCTTACGAAATTCGACGGATAATGTCAATCATATTTTTATCCACCTATCTGCTTTTTTCCGTTTTCTTTCATATTTATATTTATAAAAAAATTTTTGGGAAAAATAAAAAATAAAATTAACGAAAAAAAATTAGCTATATAGTATAGACTATTAATTCAAATGTGCTATACTGTTTTGTGAGTAAACGAGTAGATAAATACATTTCAAATTTTTATAAAGGATGGTTATTAATTTATGAACTCTGTAAGCGTTTCAAGCAAAATTGTGGAACTTCTAAACGGTTCAAATATAACAATGCAACCTTCTGTACCTACGCTTGTTGAAAAGGTACTTACTCGTAAAGAGGGCGTGTTAACTGCGTCAGGTGCTGTACGTGCAGAAACAGGTAAATATACAGGACGTTCTCCTAAAGATAAATTTATCGTTGAAGAAGCTTCTGTAAAGGATAAGATCGATTGGGGTTCAGTTAACCAACCGATTTCTGAAGAAGTCTTTGATCAATTATACACAAAAGTGATCGATTATTTAAAACAAAAAGACGAACTTTTTGTTTTTAAAGGATTTGCAGGAGCTGATACGACTCACCGTCTTCCAATCCAAGTTATCAATGAATACGCTTGGCATAACCTATTTGCCCATCAATTATTCATCCGTCCAACAGCAGAAGAGTTGAAAGACCATCAAGCAGGCTTCACAATCGTCTCTGCTCCAAACTTTAAAGCAGATCCAGCAGTGGACGGCACAAAATCTGAAACATTCATTATCGTTTCTTTCGAGCGCCGTATCGTGTTAATCGGTGGAACAGAATACGCAGGTGAAATGAAGAAGTCAATCTTCTCTATCATGAACTACCTACTTCCTGAAAATGATGTTTTCCCTATGCACTGTTCGGCAAACGTTGGGTACGAAGGTGACGTTGCTTTATTCTTCGGTCTTTCTGGAACAGGTAAAACAACATTATCTGCAGATCCAAATCGTCGTTTAATCGGTGATGATGAGCACGGTTGGTCTGCAAACGGCGTCTTTAACGTTGAAGGTGGATGCTATGCGAAATGTATCGGTCTTTCTCGTGAAAAAGAACCACAAATTTTCGATGCAATCCGCTTCGGTTCTGTATTAGAAAATGTTGTGTTAGACGAAGACACTCGCCTTCCTGATTACGATGATAACTCTTTAACAGAAAATACACGTGCCGCTTACCCATTACAAGCGATCGACAACATCGTTGATCCAAGTGTAGCTGGCCATCCAAATACAATTATTTTCTTAACAGCTGATGCATTCGGAGTTTTACCTCCAATTAGTAAATTAACAAAAGAGCAAGCAATGTACCACTTCCTAAGCGGTTACACATCTAAGCTTGCAGGAACAGAGCGCGGAATCACTTCTCCGGAAGCAACATTCTCAACATGTTTCGGTTCTCCTTTCCTACCATTAGAAGCAACTCGCTATGCGGAAATGCTAGGTGAGAAAATCGACGAACATAACGCTCAAGTATTCTTAGTCAACACTGGTTGGACTGGTGGAGAATACGGCGTTGGAAGCCGTATGAAACTTGCTTACACTCGTGCGATGGTGCAAGCAGCTCTTGAAGGCGAATTAAACAATGTAGAAACATACACAACGAAAACATTTGGTTTACAAATTCCTCTTCATGTTCCTGGTGTACCTGATGATGTACTCATCCCACGTAAAGCATGGGCAGATCAAGAAGCCTTCATGAAGAAAGCAGCTGAGCTTGCTGGCAAGTTCCGTGAAAACTTCAAAAAATTCTCTAACGTTCCAAGCGAAATCGCAGAACTTGGTGGACCACAAATCTAATATCAAAAAAGGAAGGCCTCGACGGTCTTCCTTTTTTGATATTAGAGAAAGCCAAACGAAAAGCGGCTTAGTTTCCCTTAGCCGCCTTCGGTTTAGTTCGTTGAATTTAATGAGATCAGTTTGTATGTAAGAATGGTGCTTTCTTGTTGCCACTCTACTTTTTCAATGATAGCGGTTCCACTAATTTCGCTATCTCTTGTTTTATAAACGTGGATCGGAATATCAATCGGATATAAGCGATATCCCGATTTCTTTAACGAGAAACTATTTTCTTCTATCCGTTTCTCTTTCCCTTTTGTGACGATCATCGTATTTAATTCCATTGGCATACCCATTTTTTCTCCTCCTCCATATGAGCACTGTTTTTCATCCAATCACAAAGCTGCTGAACAACTTGTCGGTTCACAGCCGGCGGAAAGTAATGATCATATTGATCAAAATACCATGTTTCCAACGGCTTTTCCAGTTGTTTTAACCCTCGTTCTAATTGATAAGCATGTTCAATGTTGACATTCTGATCTTTCTTCCCATGAATAATCAAAACAGGGGCCGTTATTTTATCTAAATCATGCAGTGGAGTTCGCCATTGATAAAGCTCCTCATGCTTATAAGGACTTCCGCCGATCACACGCTTCATCATGCGGCGCATATCTTTTCTTTCTTCATAGGTAAGAATCATATCAGAAACGCCTCCCCATGTCACAACAGATGCCGCCTCTTTCTCAATCGCCGTCAATAATGCCATGACTCCTCCTCGTGAAAAACCAAACAGATGAACCCTTCCCGTCACTTGAGGATGTGCCTGCAATAAGTCAAATGCTGAAAATGCATCTTCTCTGTCTTCTCCTGCAAAATCTTCCTGCCCTTCTCCCCCTCGATTTCCTCGATAAAAAGGGGCGAACACAATGAAGCCTTCTGATGCAAATTGGGTAATTCTTGCGGGGCGTACCATGCCAACATTCTTAATGCCACCTCGCAAATAAAGAAAACCATCAAAGCTTCTTTCTGCTTTTGGTTCCGCTAACAACCCCTTTACCTTCAGCCCGCTTGACACATATGTCACCATCCATAAACGCACACTCGGATGAGGGGATGGAAAACGGATCTTCTCGACGATAGACGTCATTGGATCACCGCATGTAAATAGTCTAGCGTTCGCTCGACAACTTCATCTTTCATTAAAAAGCTAAACTCACGATTCATTCGCTTTTGGCGTAAATCTTCATGAAACAGCACCGGCCCATCTGTTTCTAAATAATCGCCCTTCTTTTCTATATACCCGATTTGAGCGAAAAAAATCGCTTTCACAAATGGGTTTTCCGGATGCTGAACATAATATTCTCCCACAAATGTCATCTCGTCAATGACCCCTCCTGTTTCTTCATACACCTCTCTTTTAGCGGCTTCCTCTAGCGTTTCCCCAAGCTCTACTTTCCCGCCAGGACACTCTAATCCTCGTTTCGGATGTCTTGTTAATAACCACTGACCATTGTGTCGGCAAAACACAAGTACATGCTTAGCAGATAATGAAAAGCTGTCAGATTGAAAAGAAAGCGTCACCTGACAGCCATTTTGATCGGCGAATTCGAACATCATTCTCCCCTACCTCTATCCCATTCCTCGCATAAGACTGATAGTGACAGCCATGCTTAGAAGCTTTTCTTTTTATTATACCGTATTTCACATTCCCCACATATCTTTTATATGCGTCTTCGCTTCCTCATCGCCAAGCTCATAAATCATTTCATAAACCTTTTTCAAATTATCGTCATAGCGATCGTTCGGTCGGTCAAAATGATATTGAACGTACGGTACATGAGCGCGAAAAAAACCTTCCCATTCCACCGCATAATTAGCATCAAACAACTCCCTTAGCTGAATAATCTCTGCATCTGTGGCATATATTCTAAAATTCCATGGAGAAGCTGTTGCTGTTCTCATAATTTCTCCATTGGCCAATTGGATATAATAAGCTGTTTTTTCCTCTTTCATCATTGTCACCTCCTGTTCTTATCATTCCCTGGCTGTTATAAATCATGATTGTGAAAAAAATATGTCCATTCTCTTACAATAGACTGGTTTATTTACTGCAGTTAGGGTATAAAAGAAATAAGGGGATCAAGAGAAATCACTATAAAACAAAGGAGCGAGTACGTATGAAGCTAGTCGATGAATTGTATGAAATTTACCGTGGGAGGCTCCAAGGTTCAGATGAAGACCTCGATATGATTACTCTTGCTGTCGTAGAACAGCTATCTAATAAAGAAATATTCTCGATCATTAAAGAAATGAACGAAGAGGAATTGCAATATTTCTTTCGCGTCTACTTGTTTGAAGCATTGAGAGAGAAATTTAATAACGATGCAATAGAAGAAGGTTGGCAAGAGAAAAATTTTTATCACTAATACATACTAGCAGCATTTAGCCAGCATACAAAAAGGATGCCCTTAGAAAGAGGACATCCTTTTTTGTCCCGCATTAACGGGCAGTAAGATCCTACATCAAAATTCAGTGAAAGCAAAGAAGTTAGGCGGGGGATCAACTGCCCGTAAAAGCCCGATTGGTTCAACTAATAATCAGTGGGGGGATGGAGAAAACCCCCACTAATTAAAGTTTCACTTTATATCAGCCTTTAATATCAATCGCTGCTCCTTTAAACGGGTGAGGCGCTGCTTGGACTTTCGGTAACGTCTCCATCATTTGGATCGCTTGAGCCGTTTGGGTCGCCATTTGGCTTTTTAATAAGTTCAAACTTAATGTTTGTTGTAGCTCAGCCACTTGCTTGCCCATCATTGCAGATAATTCCATCTCTCTTCCTCCTATTCTCGGTGCTTATTTTCCTAAGAAGGACTTTAGCATCCATGCGTGCTTTTCTAATCCTTGGTGAATAGCAAGAAGCATATCACCTGTCGTTTCATCATCCACTTCGCCTGCTAAGTCCATCGCTGCTTTCAGCTCAGCGATGATCGTTGTAAAATCATTGACTACTGATTGTACCATTTGCTCTGCTGTTTCTTTTCCTTCTGCTTCGCCAATAGTCGCCATTTCCAACGATTCTTTTAGCGTCGCAACCGGCTCTCCGCCAAGAGCTAACAAACGTTCTGCTAGTTCATCAATATGAAGAGATGCTTCCGTGTATAGTTCTTCAAACTTATCATGTAAAGCAAAAAATTGTGGCCCCTTCACAAACCAATGATAGTTATGTAATTTTGTGTAAAGTACCGTCCAGTTAGCAATTTGTTGGTTCACACTTTGAACTAATTTTTCTGACATAAAACATTCTCCTCCTCAATTGTGATTCTTTTGTTTTATTCCCACTCTTTTTCATTTTAAAACATCATCTCTACTTTGTCCAAAGAACTGACACAAGCAAAGGACATACACCGACATAAGAAAACATGGTAAAATACGTGTAGGAGGGATCACAAATGACTACTGTATTAATTATTTCTATCGTCATCGTCATTGCCGTACTTATTTTCACGATTATGTCTATTAGCAAAGGCTATCAATATAAACATACGATTGATCCAATCGAAAACAACCCACATTTACAGCAAAATGAATCCGAAAAAAACAAGGAATAACCAACGATGAAAATACTATTTATGGGTCTCATTCGCTTTTACCAAAAGTTCATTTCACCCTTAAAGCCACCAACGTGCCGCTTTTATCCCACATGCTCTCATTATGGCTTAGAAGCGGTTCAACGATTCGGTGCGATCAAGGGTGGGTATTTAACGATTGTTCGTATTTTTAAATGTCACCCATTTCACCCCGGGGGCTTTGATTTCGTCCCTGAAACGTGGAAAGATCGAAAAAAGAAGAACTAACACATGATTATCGTGTCAGTTCTTCTTTTCGTATCGTGACTTCTTTTAGCCGTTTTTTATTTATTTGATAACCGATTCCTGCCTCAGGCGATAAAGGAATCCGACCGTTCACTACTTCAATTTCCGGCTCAATGATGTCCTCACTCCAATAATGATTAGAAGAAGATAAGTCTCCTGGAATCGAAAAGCCTTCGAGTGAAGCGAGAGCGACATTGTGAGCACGAGATATGCCAAACTCAATCATACCACCCGCCCAAACAGGTATGCCTCGCTGTAGACAAAGATCATGAATCTTCTTCGCTTCTTCCAATCCACCGACACGCCCGATTTTAATATTAATCACCCCACAGCTTCCAACCTCTAGGGCATTTTCCGCATCGCGAATCGAACGAATACTTTCATCAAGACAAATCGGTGTCTTAATCACTTTTTGCAGCTTAGCATGTTGGACGAGATCATCCACCGCTAACGGCTGTTCAATCATCAATAGCTGAAACTCATCTAACGCTTTTAACCGCTCGATATCTTGCAAGGAATAAGCAGAATTAGCATCGGCCATCAGAGGAATGGTTGGAAACTCACGGCGAATGCTTCGTAGTAGCTTTCGATCATTTTGCGGGTTAATCTTCACCTTAATGCGCTCGTATCCTTGCGTAACGAGCTTATCCATTCGCCGTAGCGTTTCGGTGACTGATGAGCCTGCCGCTACTGCACCAGCACGTATTTCTTTTCTAACACTACCTAGTGACATGGCAAGCGGTTGGCCTAGGCGCTTACTATATAAATCCCAAATCGCCGTTTCCACACCTGCTTTCGCCATCGGATTGCCCCTCACGACGTCAAACCATTGATTGACCTCAGAAGGATGATTGATTTTGCGATCGAGTACAAGCGGCGCTAATATATCCTTGATCATATGATAACTCGTTTGTACCGTTTCCTCTGTATACCACGGCGTCGAAAAAGCAACCGCCTCTCCGTAGCCAGTTACTCCATCAACATCTATCGCTTCTACAATGATACTGCGTCGCTTTTTCACCGTTTCTAAATGAGTGACGAACGGCGATTTCAGCTCCATTTCAATAACATGAACAATCAAGCGTTCAAGCTTCATTTTTTCTGCCTCTTTTCATACACTACTTTTAGCTCGCGCCGCATTAATTTTTTCGCGGCATTTCGCGGCAATTGATCGACGCTGAAAATAGCAGACGGACATTTATATTTAGCTAGTCGTTGCTTGCAAAACGCTTGAATCTCGACCGTATCAAGCGGCTCCTTCCCGACAATAAAAGCAACAGGCACTTGCCCCCAGTGATCATCAGCAACACCGACAACCCCAGCTTCAGCGATCGCTGGATGAGCAAGTAGCACCGATTCAATTTCTGCCGGATACACATTTTCTCCTCCAGAAATGATTAAGTCGGAGCGGCGATCTAATACGTATAAAAAGCCTTCTTCATCCAAATAACCGATATCACCTGTGTGAAACCAACCATCTGAAAAAGAGTCTTGATTTGCTTCCTCTCGTCGCAAATAGCCATTCGTCACATTCGGTCCTTTAACAAGAATTTCTCCCTCCTTTTCCTCACCAGCGATTTTCAACTGACATGGAAAAAGCGGCTTCCCGGCAGAACCGAGCTTCGATAAGCTATACTCTGGCGGAAGTGTCACGATTTGTGAAGATGTTTCTGTCATACCATACGTTTGGTACACAGGGATATCTTTTGCTACACAAGCTTCTAATAAAGGTTTAGGGGCTGGACCACCACCTAGTAACATACAGCGAAAGGATGGATGATAAGACCCTTCTAATTTATCGAGCATCCGCTTCAGCATCGCGGAGACGACAGAAATAATAGTTCCTTCTCCTTTTTGCAACGCTTCATTCACCTTTTCCTCATCAAACTGCTCATATAATCGAATCGCCATCCCATAGACGACGCTACGAATTAAAATGGAATACCCACTAATATGAAAAAGAGGGACAGTACAAATCCAACAATCTTGTTCATGAATCCCTAAATTCAATGCCGATCCTGTGGCACTCCACCAATGGTTTCCATAAGTCTGCAACACGCCTTTCGGTTGGCCTGTCGTTCCAGATGTATACATGACAGAACATACTTCCTCAAGATCAAATGTTTCACGACCTTGTCGCTTTGACAGCTGCTCACGGCTCACCATCTCAATAGTATGTATCCCTTCAAACGCTTCAATAAGCGACCGGAAAGCTGAATCGTATACTACATACTTCGCCTGTGCGTCCTCTAGCTGCCACGCCAATTCCGCACTCGTTAAACGATGATTCAATAAAACAGCGATCGCTCCTATTTGCTGTAGCGCATGAATCAAAAACACCGCTTTCTCTGTATTCTTTACAAGCACACCCACATAATCGCCGTGCTGAATCTGTTGTTGCTGTAAAAAGGCCGTCTCTATTTGGACCTCCTCATACAATTGTGAAAACGTCCAGCTCCTCTCACCGAAATAAAGAGCCGGACGATCAGGCGTTAAAAAAGCTCTCTGTTTTAACCAATTAGGCATACTCTGTGACACGCTTTTTCCGCTCCTTCCTTCCCCCTACTGGCGGACAAAAAAGCTTGATGGAAAACCATCAAGCTTTTGGACTTTGCCACATCCGCAAGCCGGAGGGCTATATTTATTTATAGGTATTGACTAGCTTCGCCTCCTAGACACTCGAGTCAAATGCCAGCCTGACTGCATGGCTGAAGAACGCCATTTCATCATTCTGTCATTTGCTTTTCGGGGCTGAACAAGGCGCTTCCGCTTTTCTTGGCTAGCTCCAAGCCCCAGCGACTAGTGGACTTCCACGATCCTCCTTGCGATAAGTCAACATCGATTCACTATCGTTCATCGTGTTTCCTTTATCTCGTGCAGGTCATTCCAGTCCATACGTCGCTAAATGGGGCTTTCCGCTTTTCTTTATTAAGGGAATCTTGGGAATTGGCCGAAGTCTGGTTTGCGTTTTTCTTTGAAGGCGTCTCTTCCTTCTTTTGCTTCTTCTGTTGTGTAGTATAGAAGCGTTGCGTCACCAGCTAGTTGTTGTAGACCTGCAAGGCCATCTGTATCTGCGTTCATCGCTGCTTTGATGAAACGTAGAGCAGTCGGGCTCTTCTCAAGCATTTCTTGCGCCCATTGAACTGTCTCTGCTTCTAATTGTTCTAAAGGTACAACCGTGTTAACTAAGCCCATATCCAATGCTTCTTGTGCATTGTATTGGCGGCATAGGTACCAAATCTCTCTCGCTTTTTTATGTCCAACAAGGCGAGCTAAGTAGCCAGAGCCATAACCTGCGTCGAAGCTTCCAACATTCGGTCCAGTTTGTCCGAACACTGCGTTATCTGCTGCAATCGTTAAATCACACACGACATGAAGAACATGACCGCCACCAATCGCATAACCAGCAACCATCGCAATGACCGGTTTTGGAATCACACGAATTAAGCGCTGTAAATCTAGTACGTTTAAGCGAGGAATTTGGTCGTCACCAACGTAACCACCATGTCCACGCACTTTTTGATCTCCACCAGAACAGAATGCTTTTTCGCCTGCTCCTGTTAAGACGATGACACCTACTTTTTCATCGTCGCGCGCGTACGCAAACGCATCGATTAATTCCATTACCGTTTTCGGACGGAACGCGTTGTGCACCTCCGGACGATTGATCGTAATTTTTGCAATTCCATTATACGTTTCATATAAAATATCTTCATATTGACGTTCATTAACCCATTCAAAAGCCATTAAAATTGCCTCCTTTATGTATAAATCAAAAATCCTCTTATTATTGTACCAAATTCTTCGCCATCTTCCACATGAATTGCATGACCTTTGCCAACAATTTCTCTCCATGTTGATCGCGAAAGCCTTTGACTCATCTCATAAGCGATGTTCGTAAATTTTTCATCTAATGTACCAGTGATGAGGAGAACTGGCATAGAGAGCTCAGAAAGCTGATCCCACCAAGACGGTTGCGAGCCAGTACCCATTCCTTTTAACGAGCCAGAAAGCCCAATGACATCATTTTGAAGCCTTTGCTCGCGAATCGCTTCTTGCTTCGTTAACGAAAGGTTTTTCTGTGTCGCAAATAGCGGGATATTTGTCCACCTATCGACAAACTTCTCGATTCCTTCTGTTTCGATTTTCATCGCTAGCTGTTCATCCGCTAGCCGACGTGCCGCTCGCTCCTCTTCTGTCTTCAGCCCTGGCGATGCACTTTCTAGCACAAGGCTTTGAACAGCCTCTGGAAAAAGAACCGCCAGCGTTAATGCGAGTCTACCTCCCATCGAATAGCCTAACAGATGAAAACGTTCAAATGAAAGCTTCTCCATTAACTCCTTCAAGTCCCGAGCAACGAGCTGAATATCATACCTGCTTGGATCGTCAGGACAACTACTTTCTCCATGCCCTAACAGATCAACGACTACGCACTGATAATCTTTTTTTAATAAAGTAACTGTATCTGCCCATGTTGTATGATCTCCTGTAAACCCATGTAAAAGAAGGAGCGGCTCGCCACTTCCGATGACATCATAACGATAGCGGCAATCATGAATCATGAGCTCCATTGTTGATCACCAACAAGCCATTCATTTATTTCCTGGGAAACATTCGCCCATAACTCACGATGAGCGACAACATTTTTTGCGCGATCGGTCACCGCTTCAATGATAAATAACCCATCTGCTTCCTCGGCGGTTTTCATCGCCTCATGTAGCATCTCCCTATCTGTCACCTTTGCATAACCGCCCCCATACAGCTTGGCAGCATGGGCAAAGTCAAGATCCGCTGGCGTGCCAAATAATTGTTCAAAATGCTTCGGCTCGGACGCTTGTGGTAAGTAAGAGAAAATCCCACCACCATTATTATTAATAACAATGACCGTCATTTTAATCTGATTCATCTTAGCAGCTAACAAACCATTTAAATCATGGAAAAAGGATAAATCACCTAAAATTAAATGCGTGGATGCATTAGCCGCTGCGACTCCGAGCGCACTAGAAACAAGGCCGTCAATGCCATTGGCTCCACGATTGGCATAAAGTTGAATATTTTTCGGTTGATTAAAAAAGAACGAATCTAAATCCCGAATTGGCATGCTGTTGCCGACAAATAGCGAGGACTCATCAGGCAAGTTTTGTAACACTTGATAAAAGAGCTTTCCTTCATCTAGCTCAGTATGCTGCTCTACCTCTTTCATTTGCGCTCTCGCTCGGTCGTTGATTTGCTTCCATTTCATTAACCATTCACAATTGGACTTCTTCTTTATAGTCTCACTAACTCTCAAGCAAAAATCTTTTTCATCAGAAGCAATCATATGAGAAGAGGCTGTGATTGGGTCTCTCCAGCCAGCACCTCCATCAATGACGAGATGCTCTTTATTCACATGCATTTTCAAATATTGAGTTAACGCTTTCGACACAGGCATCGCCCCGAAGCGAAGTACAACATCAAAAGCGGCCGCCTGTTTGATGGAATCATTTCGTAAAAAGGCGTCGTAGCTATCCATCACTACTGATTCAGCTGACTGGCCACTGCGAAGTCCTGACAATGGATCAGCTAAAATTGGATAGCCTAGCTTTTCAGCAAACTCGATCACCGCTTGCTTAAACCCTTCAGCATTCAGCGCTCCGCATACAATGAGCCCTTTTTCTTTCCCGCTTAGAAAATGAGCGAGTTGTTCGATATTTTGTTGACACAACGTCCGCTTCCCTTCTGTTAATAAAAGCGGTGCTTGCTCTACAAACTCTTTCTCCCCAAATGCTCCATCATAGGTCGGAATGAGCGGCTCCCTGAAAGGAAAATTCAAATGAACCGGTCCAGCTGGCGCTTGTGAAGCAATATAAACCGATTTGGCAGCAGACGAGCGAACGTAACGAAGCATATTATCATCGGCATCAGGCAATGCCATTTCAGCAAACCATTTCACATTTGTGCCATACAACTGATTTTGATCAATCGCCTGGGGTGCACCGATATCTCTTAGCTCATGCGGTCGATCTGACGTTAACACAATTAACGGCACGCGCGCATTTTTCGCCTCTACGATCGCCGGATAATAATTAGCTGCCGCAGTACCTGACGTACAAAGTAAAGCGACTGGTTTATTAGAAGCCTTCGCAAGCCCTAATGCAAAAAAGGCAGCCGAACGCTCATCAATTTGAATATAGACTTTTATATCAGGATGCTCAGCCAATAAAAGGGCCATAGGAGTAGACCGCGAACCCGGACTAATCACGGCGCTGTCTACTCCTGCTTTTGCTAGACCATCAATAAAATGGGCATTATATAACGTTAAATCTTTTTGATGATCATACATCAGTCGTTCCTCCTATTGCCCGTAGCATCGGTCGGAATTTGATACCCGTTTCAATGAATTCGCTTTCCGCTTGTGAATCGGCTACAACCCCACAACCAGCATAAAGAATCGCTTGTTGTTTATTTAACAAGCCTGAACGAATCGCCACAGCAAATTCACCATTTTTGCGGTAATCCATCCAACCGACAGGAGCTCCATAAAAGCCACGGTCCATGATTTCTAATCGGCGAATTTCTTGTAATGCTTTATCATTCGGTAATCCCCCAAGTGCCGGCGTCGGATGAAGTTTTTCCACAAATGGTAAAATCGATCCTTGTTCCGTATAACCAATAACTGGCGTATATAAATGCTGAATATCGCGAACCTTCATTAAAGTAGGCGTTGTCGGAACATCGAGTTCATGACATAAATGCGACATTTCTTTACGAATCATTTGCACGACATAATCATGCTCCACTCGATTTTTGCTGTCACTCAGAAGATCAGCTCCAAGTTGCTGATCTTCTGCTTCGTCCCGCCCTCGCTTAATCGATCCTGCTAAACAGGTGGATAGCGCGACTTGATCGCGTTTACGTACTAATCGTTCGGGCGAAGCTCCTAAGAAACAGCTTTCCATCGCTTCTAACGAGAAGACAAAGCTCTCTGGCTGTTGATCAAGTAAGCGTTCTAATACAAGATCTGGCGTAATATCCGACTGAAAATGAGCCGTCAGCTTTCTAGCTAGCACGACTTTTTTCAACTCAGGGTCGGCTGTAATGCTTCGTACTACTTCATCGATAGACCGCTTCCATTCCTCTGGATCATGTTCATCCATTTTAACAAGATCCACGGTTCTTTGTAGCAAAGGAAGCGCTTCATGCAATAGATGCGTTTTCTTTCGCTCCATCTTATCAATGAGCTCATCTGAGTCGTACGACGTACATATCATATTCGTCGTCAAGTAGCTTTCTCCATGATAAGTTGTCAGCATAAATTCTGGCACATAAAAGAAAGCGGGAGAAAAATTAGACCATTCCTCTTCCTGTGATCTTTCTGGATCAAAGGAAAAACCGCCAAATAGAAGTGGACCTGTTCCGTAAGCATCAAAAGGATTGTGAATCGATGCACATTCAGTCAGATCATCCCACTTCTGCTCTACCTCTTTATAACGCAGCTCATTTCTTTTCTCACTGCGAATCGTATGAATATTCCCTAACCCAACAATTGTCAATTCTCCATCTCGATCTTTCCAGAAAAATCGTTCCCCAGTATAAGTAGCTCGTCCATTTTGATAAAAAGCTAATGGATCAATGGAATCCACTTTCTCCACATAACTAAAGAGTAATGACTGGAGATGATTTAACTTGTTATTCATCTCATGGATAAACACTTCTTTTATCGGATGGCTCTTTATAGTAGACAATGAAATCTCCTCCATTGCACATACAGCAGTATGAATCGTTGTCAAACTTATTTAAAGATACACCTCTTGAACTCTTTATGTCAACGATTCCACCGTGTTTTGTCTTATTCTACCCTTATTATAATGCTTTGCTTCGATTGTTCCTATTATTTGTTTGTTTTGAACTCTCTAAATAAGCCCTTGAACCTGCTTAGAAGTGTGAAAAGTGATTGACACTTATCCTTTCCTTTTCTACACTTATAAATGACGAACAGAAGAAGAATTGTTCGTTATTAACTAAAGGGAGAGAATGAACAATGGAAGTCAATACATCCCCTTCCATTAAGCCGGACAAAGGCTGGAAAATTTGGTGGCAGCTTACGAGACCGCATACGTTAACAGCCGCATTTGTTCCTGTGTTTCTTGGAACAGCTTTGGCTGTCGCTGACACGTCGCTTCGGATCGATTTATTTTTAGCGATGCTCATTGCATGCCTACTGATTCAGGCAGCTACAAATATGTTTAACGAGTATTTCGATTACGTCAGAGGCCTCGACACGGAACAATCTGTGGGCATTGGGGGCGCGATTGTCCGAAATGGTGTACAGCCTCGTACCGTGCTTACGATCGGGTTTTCTTTTTTCGGTATCGCACTGTTGCTCGGAATTTATATTTGCGCGAATACAACATGGTGGATTGCTGTCATTGGGATTATTTGTATGGCTGCTGGCTATTTTTATACAGGTGGACCCATTCCAATTGCCTACACACCATTTGGCGAACTAACAGCCGGCTTTTTTATGGGTGTTGTCATTATTTTGCTATCTTTTTACATTCAAACAGGCTTTATTTCCACAGCTAGCCTTCTTATTTCTGTCCCGATCTCGATCTTAGTTGGATCGATTTTGTTAGCCAACAACATTCGTGATTTAGATGGAGATAAAGAAAATGGTCGAAAAACGCTCGCCATTTTAGTCGGACGAAAACGTGCCATTCAAGTACTAGCCGGAATGTTCATCGTTTCATTTGCTTGGGTAGCAGCTCTTGTCGTGTTTGAGGTTGGGTCACCGTGGCTCCTTCTCACTTTTTTAAGCATTCCGAAAGCGGTAAGAGCGACGAAAGGCTTCATCGGCAAAACATTACCGATTCAAATGATGCCTGCAATGAAAGCAACGGCTCAAACAAATACGATCTTTGGCTTCTTGCTATCAATCGGCATTTGTTTAGGCTATCTTTTATAATTATAAAAAACGGTGAGTTCCCACTTTACATGGAGACTCACCGTTTTTATTTTTAGCGTTTAACGAGCACTTGGCTGCCGCGACTATGAATGTCCCAAATGTCTGATGCATACTCTCGAATCGTCCGATCACTGGAGAAATATCCTGACTGACTAATGTTACGTGCTGTCATTTGGAACCAGCGATTTCGATCCTTTTCATACAATTGCCCCGCTTCTTGCTGTTTATCGCGGTACGCCGCAAAATCTTTCAATACAAAATATTGATCATTTTCCATCAGCAACGAATCATAAATCATCTCAAACTGATCCTCTTCATCAAAGAAGCCGTTCACTAGCTGATCCATCACTTGACGAATGTGATCATCATGATGATAATAATCCATCGAACGATAGCCGCCTTCACGTTCAAACTTCATCACTTCTTCTGCTTTCAAACCGAAAATGAAAATATTCTCTTTGCCTACCTGCTCTAAAATTTCGATATTAGCCCCATCAAGCGTGCCCATCGTCAGTGCACCATTCATCATAAATTTCATATTTCCTGTCCCTGACGCTTCCTTACTGGCCGTCGAGATTTGCTCGCTAATATCCGCGGCTGGAATAATATCCTCCGCTAACGATACGCGGTAATTTTCTAAAAAGACGACTTTAATTCGGCCCTTTACGATCGGATCATTGTTGACCATATTTGCCACAGAATGAATGAGCTTAATAACTTTCTTTGCATAGTAATAACCAGGTGAAGCTTTCGCCCCGAACACAAACGTCCGAGGATACATATCAAAAGAAGCATCCTCCCGCATACGGTTATATAAATATAAAATATGCAACACATTCAATAATTGTCGTTTATATGCATGAAGCCTTTTCACCTGAATGTCAAAGATCGATTGTGGATCGACCGTAACCCCATTTTGCTCTAAAATCCGCTTCGCCAAAATTTCTTTTCGTTTCAGCTTCACATCCGCTAAGCTCTTTAAAAACGCTGCATCCTGTTCATAAGGATGAAGAAGAGATAACTTTTCCGGCTGCTTCATCCACTCATCGCCAATCGTTTCCGTAATGAGATGAGTTAATTCTGGATTGGACTTTATTAGCCAACGACGATGGGTCATTCCATTCGTTTTATTATTAAATTTCTCCGGTTGAAATTGATAAAATAAGTTCATTTCTCGATTCTTTAAAATCTCTGTATGGATTTTCGCGACCCCATTAACACTATGGCTTCCAGCAATCGCTAAATGCGCCATTTTCACTTGCCCGTGAGCGATAATCGCCATCTGTTCAATACGATCCCAATCTCCTGGATACAGCTCCCATAAGCTTTTACAGAAACGCTCATTAATCTCATCGACAATCATAAAGATTCGCGGCAGAAGCGGCTGGAAAATTCGAATCGGCCATTGCTCCAACGCTTCGGATAACGTCGTATGATTCGTATAACAAAACGTATTCGTCGTAATTTGCCACGCTTCCTCCCAGCTCATACCATGGTCATCGAGCAACACGCGCATGAATTCTGGAATCGCCAACACAGGATGCGTGTCATTAATATGAATCGACACATGCTCATGAAAATCGTGCAAGTCTTTATATTGCTCTAAATAATCTTGAATAATCGAGCGAATACTCGCTGAAACGAGAAAATATTGTTGCTTTAAACGTAAAATTTTCCCCTCATCGTTCGTATCATCTGGATATAAAAACTCAGAGATCGCTTCTGTTTCTTTTTTATATTTTAATATGTCTTGATTTGGCATATATCGAGACGGCTCAGCACTCCAAAGTCTAAGTGTATTAACCGTATCCGTTTCATAGCCAATCACTGGCATATCATAAGGAACCGCGCTCACATATTCAGCATCTACATGACGGAAAGTAAGCACTCCATCCTTTTCATACGTTTCAACTTTTCCCCAAAATGGGATTTCTACGGCCATATCGATTTTTCTTACTTCCCATACATGACCATAGCGCAACCAATGCTCCGGCAATTCTAACTGAAAGCCATCGACAATCCTTTGCTCAAATAATCCATGTTTATAGCGAATTCCACAGCCGTGTCCTGGTAGATCAAGTGACGCTAATGAATCAAGGAAGCAAGCCGCTAAGCGACCAAGCCCACCATTTCCTAATGCTGCGTCATACTCAATTTCCTCAAGCTCGTCTAAAGAAATATCTAAATCCTTCAAGCCTGCTTCCACGACATCATAAATGCCAAGGTTTAATAAATTTTGTCCTAATAGACGTCCAAGCAAAAATTCAATCGACAAATAATATACCTTCTTTTGCTTCGCTTTGCCGTATTGTTCATTCGTTTGAATCCAATTGGAGCTAATATATTCTCGTACCATGTTTCCTAGTGTTTGAAATTGATCAGACAACGTTGAATCTTGAAAGCTCTTTCCATACGCTCTTTCAATTCGCTTCAAAAAATTGGCTTTAAATTCTTCTTTATTAGAAAACATGACTTTCCCTCCTAGATGATAAGTCAGAATATAGTTTGCTATATTGTTTCGCTGATTGTGACCAGCTATAATCACAAGTCATCGCTTGCTTCACAAGGCTCTCCCAAACGTCTTTCTCCTGATACATACCAATCGCTCGCTTAAAGGTAAACAACATGTCATGGGCATTAAAATTAGTAAAAGAAAAGCCATTCCCTTCACCCGTTTGTTCACTGTAGGAAAGAACAGAATCATTCAGCCCTCCCGTTTCACGCACAAGTGGCACCGCTCCATACTTCATCGCAATCATCTGTCCAAGCCCGCAAGGCTCAAACTTCGAAGGCATCAAAAACAAATCGGAACCCGCATAAACCTTATGAGCTAACTCCTCATCAAATCCGATATAGGAGCGCACCTTTTGTGGATATCTCCACTCCATCTCTTTAAAAAACCATTCAAACTCATCTTCACCTGTACCGAGAACAATGAATTGCACATCTTCCTCGATCATTTCGTGAAACACTCGCGTCACAAGTTCTAACCCTTTTTGTCTTGTAAAGCGAGAAACTAGCGAAACAATTGGCGTATCAGCTTTTTCCTCTAATCCAAACATTCGTTGAAGCAATTGTTTGTTCTCTTTCTTTCCATTCAAGTGATCAAGGTCAAAAGGTATGATTAAAGGATCGGTCGCCGGATGATAAATGGAATCATCAATCCCATTTAATATCCCAACGAGGGCATCTTGCCTTTCTTGTAACACGCCATCCAAGCGTTCGCCAAAATAAGGAGTTAAAATTTCATTCTTATATGTAGGGCTAACGGTCGTGATCACATCGGCGGAAATTAGTCCACCTTTCATGAAATTGATGCAATCATAAAACTCTAGCTGGCGGCTATTGAAATACTGGCTATGTAAATTTAATAAATCCGTCAGCACACTTTGTGGGAAAATCCCTTGATACAATAAATTGTGAATCGTAAATACCGTTCGAATGAACTCATAGCCTGGACGATGTTGATGCTCGACTCGCAACATAAAAGGAATCATTGCCGTATGCCAATCGTGGCAATGAATCACATCCGGATAAAAGTCGAGGTGTGACAAGCTATCTAACACCGCTCTAGTGAAGTAAGAGAACCTTTCCCCATCATCGCCAAACCCATACATTTTGTCACGATTAAAGTAATACTCGTTATCGATGAAATAATAAACGATTCCATCTTTTTCAAGCTGTTCAACACCGCAATATTGGTTTCTCCAACCGACGGGCACAATATACTCAGCCACTTTTTTCATTTGTGCTCGGTACTCGAAAGGAATGGTCCCATATTTAGGGAGCATGACGCGAATATCCATTCCCTGCTTTTTTAACTCTTTCGGTAGAGAGCCGGCGACATCGGCCAGCCCTCCTGATTTAACGAAAGGTACACACTCTGATACAACAAATAGTAGTTTCACGAATTCATCAACACTCCTTGTACGGACCCTTTACGAATTACAATTGGCTCCTCTGGTGTACCTATAAGTTTAACCCCATCACCAATCACTGCATCTTTGTCAATAATGACATGAGCTAACTCACAATTTTCGCCAACCTTACTTTTTTGCATAATAATACAATTTTTCACCGTTGTATTTTTACCGATAAATACAGCACGCGAGATGACACTTTGTTCGATTTCTCCTTCAATGACGGTTCCATTAGCAATCATCGAATTTTTCACTAAAGAAGTATCCGTGTACTTCGTTGGTGGCTCATCCTTTACTTTCGTATAAATCGGCTGAAACTTATTAAAAAGCTGACACCAATTTTCCTTTTGCAACAGTTCCATACTGATCGTGTAGAAATCTTGGATCGATTGAATTTGCTCGCAATAACCATCCATCTCATATTGGCAAATATGATATGAATGATTGGCGTCGTTGACAATGTCTTGTATGCACGTATACCCAGTTTCTTTTCTAGTCTCAATCAATTCAATCAGCAATGGAACGGAGACAACATAAAGCTCAATCGGCCGACCTTGATTATGAATTTGTAAAATATCGCAGCCATCTGCTTCTAATTTTTTTAAAATAGGAGAAAAATCCATATTAAATACTGTATAACAATTACTAATGAGCGCATATTTTTGCGTGCTCCGTTTAAAATAATCGATATGTTGAGCGAAATGGCAAAACAATCCGCTCTTCTCTCCTTCGCTCTCTAGCTTAGGAGAAGGAAAGAAAAACAATCCGTCTCGTTTTCTATTTAAATCCCAATCTTTTCCTGAACCTAAATGATCCATTAATGAGCGATATTGGTGTTTAGGAAAGATCGCTACACTTTGAATACCTGAGTTCACCATATTCGATAAAATAAAATCAATCAGCCGATAGCGTCCAGCGAAAGGAACAGCTGCTAGCGATCGGTGAAGCAGTAAATCCTCCATTGATTCCGGCTGTGTAGTTGCATCAATAACACCAAGCATAGATCTATTCATTCCATTTCCTCCATTTCAACAAAGCTATTGCTTTTGTCCTATTAATTGAGCAAGATACTCTTCTGTGATTAGAAGAATGTCCTCTGTATGGTTATAAATCTCTACATTATCAGGTATTTCTAAATTACTATTAACAATCGCTCGTTCAATTACACAATTTCTTCCCACACGAGCATTTGGCATAATCACTGCATCTTTAATCACCGCCTGCTCCTCTACTTGCACACCTTGGAATAGAACGGAGTGGGTCACCTCCCCTTCAATGACACAGCCTTCATTAACGAGTGAATTTTTGACGACCGCCTGTTCACCGATAAATTGCGGCGGTTGGTTCGGGTTCACAGAGTAAATGCGCCATGAATGGTCTAATAAGTCTAATTCTTCTCCTCTATCTAACAGATCCATATTCGCTTCCCACAAGCTTTGAATCGTTCCAACATCCTTCCAATATCCGCTAAAAGGATAGGCAAATAACTTGAGCTTCTCTCTTAACATTAACGGGATCACATCTTTTCCAAAGTCGTTCGTTGACTCTGGATTCGCTTCATCGATTTCTAAATAGGTCTTCAACGTCGACCATTTAAAAATATAAATCCCCATTGAAGCTAAATTGCTATTCGGCTTCTCGGGCTTTTCGTCAAAATCTGTAATTTCCATTGCTTCATTTGTGCTCATAATGCCAAAGCGACTCGCCTCATCCCAAGGTACTTCAATAACAGAAATTGTCACATCTGCTTCCTTCTCGATATGGAAATTGAGCATTTTACTATAATTCATTTTATAAATATGATCTCCTGACAAAATCAAAACATGTTCTGGATCATACTGTTTTAAATAGTTTAAATTTTGATAGATCGCATTAGCTGTTCCTGAATACCACTTTAATCCTGCTGTTTCTGAATAAGGTGGTAATACCGTCACACCACCATTTTTCCTATCTAAATCCCATGCGCTTCCAATTCCGATGTAAGAATTGAGAACGAGCGGTTGATACTGAGTCAACACGCCAACTGTATGAATACCAGAATTTGCACAATTACTCAGCGGAAAATCAATGATGCGATATTTTCCTCCGTATGGAACAGCTGGTTTAGCTAAGCCTGTCGTCAATTCCTTTAATCTACTTCCTTGCCCTCCCGCTAATAGCATTGCTACACATTTTTCTTTCGCCATTTTATTCCCTCCTGATTTATATTTTAGGCTGAATATACACAACACCAAAAGGCGGTATCGTCATATGTACATAAGCTGGCTGCCCGTGAAAATCGCCTTTCTTTGCTTTTAAAGGAGCCGGATTAATCTGCCCTGATCCCCCATATTCTTTTCTGTCACTATTTAAGATCTCTTCATACAAACCAACTTCTGGAACTCCTATTCGATAATTTTCATATCCATATTCTCCAAAATTACAAATAGCAATCACTGGAGACCCATCCTTACTTCTACGAATAAATGAGTACACACTTTGTTGCGCATTATGAACATCAATCCATTGAAAACCACGAGGGTCATGATCTAACTCAAATAATGATTCAGCCCTCTTATATAAATGAATCAGGTTGATAAAATATTCCTGAAACTTCTGATGCATCTCATATTCAATCAAATGCCAATCAATTTCTTCAAGGTCTTTCCATTCTGAAAATGGCGCTAGCTCATTTCCCATAAACAAGAGCTTTTTACCAGGGTGAGCGATAAGAAACCCCATTAATAAGCGTAGCTGGGCAAATTTTTGCCAATAGTCACCTGGCATTTTATTTAATAACGATTTCTTTCCATGCACCACTTCATCGTGCGAAAAAGGCAGGATGAAATTTTCTGAGTAGGTATACATAAGTGAAAAGGAAATTAAATGATGATGATCCGAGCGTTGATGCCAATGCGTTTCCATGTACTTCAACACATCGTTCATCCATCCCATATTCCACTTATAATTAAATCCAAGTCCCCCCATATGTACGGGTGCCGTCACCTGCGGCCAGTCAGTTGAATCCTCGGCAATCATTAATACGTCAGGATCAAACTGAAATACCGCCTTATTCAGCTTCTTTAAAAACTTAAGTCCAAAAGGATTGACCTCTAGATGATCTCTGTTTGGCCAGTAAATAATATTGGCTACTGCATCCACTCGAAATCCATCGATATGAAAATAATCCAGCCAAAACAGCGCATTAGAGATCAGAAAGCTTTGGACCTCCGCCTTTCCTAAATCAAAATTGGCAGTACCCCAAATGTAATTTTCTCGATCCCAGCTTTTTTCATACTCATAATTATAGCTTCCATCTAATCTATGAAGCCCATGAGCATCCTTGCAAAAATGACCTGGTACCCAATCTAAAATGACACCAAGCTCATGCACATGACACTGATCGACAAAGTACATAAAGTCTTTAGGCTCTCCATAGCGACTCGTCGCCGCAAAGTACCCTGTTCCTTGATATCCCCATGATCGATCATATGGATGTTCTGTTACCGGCATCACTTCAATATGAGTAAACCCCAATTCTTTTACATAAGGAATCACTTGATCCGCCAATTCTCGATAAGAATAAAGAGTGCCATCCGCTTTCCTTTTCCAAGTTCCTAAGTGCAGCTCATAAATGCAGACAGGCTTTTCATAAATAGAAGACTGCTTTTTATTTTTTTGCCACAATTGATCCTGCCATTTATACCCTTCAAGCGAATATACAATGCTAGCTGTTCCTGGTCTTTCTTCGGCAAAGAAAGCATAGGGATCCGCCTTCAAATGTACTTCTCCCGTTTCTGTAAGCATTTCATATTTATACAGTTCACCTTCTAGATTTTTTTGAACCTGTATATACCAAATCCCTTCATTATTTATTTTTTGTAAGGAATACCCTTCCCCGTTCCAATTATTAAAACTACCAACAAGTCGTACTTGCTGAGCATAAGGAGCCCATACACAAAAAGATGTGTATATGTCGTTGTCAATCCTAGACAAATGAGCACCAAAAATGTCGTAGGCTTGAAATAAGTTGCCTTCATGAAATAAATGAATATCAAAATCGGTTGGATAAGCTGCTGTCATAATTCCCATCCTTTAAATTGAAATAATAAAATAGAGAAATCCTAGTATGGGGCTTATTTGAAGAGTTGTATTATGGAGTACCTTTTGAGAATACATTCTCTTTATTTAAAAGTTCTTTATCCTTTGAATAAATCCTTCTTAAAGAATTGTTAATTCATCGACAATTCTTAACAATAAATTAACATAAGCATCCCAAAGTGTAATTTTCCGTATTAGGACAACTATTCCTGTTAAGTCTATTCAAATAATCAATAATCTGAGACATCTTGAAGATAAACTCCGAAAAGTTTTTAGAGCTTGAGCCTATTTTTATTAAAAGTGTCGATCAGAAGGGATTTATTAGTAAACACAAAAAAAAGCTAATTCAATTGAATTAGCTTTTTTATGATGACCCGTACGGGATTCGAACCCGTGTTACCGCCGTGAAAGGGCGGTGTCTTAACCGCTTGACCAACGGGCCAGTATGGCGGAGAAGGAGGGATTTGAACCCTCGCGCCGGTTACCCGACCTACACCCTTAGCAGGGGCGCCTCTTCAGCCTCTTGAGTACTTCCCCAAAATATGGCTCCGCAGGCAAGATTCGAACTTGCGACCGATCGGTTAACAGCCGATAGCTCTACCACTGAGCTACTGCGGAATAAAATGGGCCTGAATGGACTTGAACCATCGACCTCACGCTTATCAGGCGTGCGCTCTAACCAGCTGAGCTACAGGCCCATAAATTCACAATGGAGCGGGTGATGGGAATCGAACCCACGACATCAGCTTGGAAGGCTGAGGTTTTACCATTAAACTACACCCGCATTGATAAGTGGTGGCTCAGGACGGAATCGAACCGCCGACACATGGATTTTCAGTCCATTGCTCTACCAACTGAGCTACTGAGCCAAGATTATTATGTATAAATGGCGGTCCGGACGGGACTCGAACCCGCGACCTCCTGCGTGACAGGCAGGCATTCTAACCAACTGAACTACCGGACCATATATTGCGGGGACAGGATTTGAACCTGCGACCTTCGGGTTATGAGCCCGACGAGCTACCAGACTGCTCCACCCCGCGACGATATGAATAAAAATTTATGAAATATGGCGGAGGAAGAGGGATTCGAACCCCCGCGCGGTTTAACCCGCCTGTCGGTTTTCAAGACCGATCCCTTCAGCCAGACTTGGGTATTCCTCCATATTTTATACAAGTGGTGGACCTTGCAGGACTCGAACCTGCGACCGGACGGTTATGAGCCGTCTGCTCTAACCAACTGAGCTAAAGGTCCTTTTAAGTAGCGGCGGAGGGGATCGAACCCCCGACCTCACGGGTATGAACCGTACGCTCTAGCCAGCTGAGCTACACCGCCATGTATTATATATTAAATTGGTGGAGCCTAGCGGGATCGAACCGCTGACCTCCTGCGTGCAAAGCAGGCGCTCTCCCAGCTGAGCTAAGGCCCCGTGTTACTATTTTTAGAACTTTTAAATGATCGGGAAGACAGGATTCGAACCTGCGACCCCTTGGTCCCAAACCAAGTGCTCTACCAAGCTGAGCTACTTCCCGAAAAAATATGTATTAATGGCGCGCCCGAGAGGAGTCGAACCCCTAACCTTTTGATCCGTAGTCAAACGCTCTATCCAATTGAGCTACGGGCGCATAAAA
>NZ_KZ454941.1:1111526-1113459 GCF_002797375.1 Bacillus sp. FJAT-42315 | reverse complement strand
ACGGGACTCGAACCCGCGACCTCCTGCGTGACAGGCAGGCATTCTAACCAACTGAACTACCGGACCATATATTGCGGGGACAGGATTTGAACCTGCGACCTTCGGGTTATGAGCCCGACGAGCTACCAGACTGCTCCACCCCGCGACGATATGAATAAAAATTTATGAAATATGGCGGAGGAAGAGGGATTCGAACCCCCGCGCGGTTTAACCCGCCTGTCGGTTTTCAAGACCGATCCCTTCAGCCAGACTTGGGTATTCCTCCATATTTTATACAAGTGGTGGACCTTGCAGGACTCGAACCTGCGACCGGACGGTTATGAGCCGTCTGCTCTAACCAACTGAGCTAAAGGTCCTTTTAAGTAGCGGCGGAGGGGATCGAACCCCCGACCTCACGGGTATGAACCGTACGCTCTAGCCAGCTGAGCTACACCGCCATGTATTATATATTAAATTGGTGGAGCCTAGCGGGATCGAACCGCTGACCTCCTGCGTGCAAAGCAGGCGCTCTCCCAGCTGAGCTAAGGCCCCGTGTTACTATTTTTAGAACTTTTAAATGATCGGGAAGACAGGATTCGAACCTGCGACCCCTTGGTCCCAAACCAAGTGCTCTACCAAGCTGAGCTACTTCCCGAAAAAATATGTATTAATGGCGCGCCCGAGAGGAGTCGAACCCCTAACCTTTTGATCCGTAGTCAAACGCTCTATCCAATTGAGCTACGGGCGCATAAAAGTGGTGCCGAGGACCGGAATCGAACCGGTACGGTAGTCACCTACCGCAGGATTTTAAGTCCTGTGCGTCTGCCAGTTCCGCCACCCCGGCACTTTTATGGAGCGGAAGACGGGATTCGAACCCGCGACCCCCACCTTGGCAAGGTGGTGTTCTACCACTGAACTACTTCCGCAATTGAATAAGATATTTTTATTTTTGTACTTATCATCTAAATATAATGATAATGGTGCGGGTGAAGGGAGTCGAACCCCCACGCCTTGCGGCGCCAGATCCTAAGTCTGGTGCGTCTGCCAATTCCGCCACACCCGCATAAAAGTGAGCCATGAAGGACTCGAACCTTCGACCCTCTGATTAAAAGTCAGATGCTCTACCAACTGAGCTAATGGCTCAAAATAATATTTGTCAAAAATGGTGCCGGCAAGAGGACTTGAACCCCCAACCTACTGATTACAAGTCAGTTGCTCTACCAATTGAGCTACACCGGCTTATCAAAAAATTGATGGTGGAGGATGACGGGATCGAACCGCCGACCCCCTGCTTGTAAGGCAGGTGCTCTCCCAGCTGAGCTAATCCTCCATGTTTTGCCTGGCAACGTCCTACTCTCACAGCGGGAAACCCCCAACTACCATCGCCGCTGAAGAGCTTAACTTCCGTGTTCGGGATGGGAACGGGTGTGACCTCTTCGCTATCGCCACCAGACTTTTTAAGACATTTATTATCATAACATAATAATAATCTTTTGCAAGAACTTTTTTGTTCTTTCAAAACTGGATAATAAGTATTGTAACCTTGCAAATCGCCTATTGGTATATCTACTTCTAGCTCCGGCTCCTAGACATTCGAGTCAAATAACCTGTCGCTTACAAGACTAACGTCTTTGCAGCTCCAGAACATTTGCTTGTCATGTCTGAACAGTCGCCTCTGCTTTATTGGTTAAGTCCTCGATCGATTAGTATTCGTCAGCTCCACGTGTCGCCACGCTTCCACCTCGAACCTATCTACCTGATCATCTTTCAGGGATCTTACTAGCTTGCGCTATGGGAAATCTCATCTTGAGGGGGGCTTCATGCTTAGATGCTTTCAGCACTTATCCCGTCCGCACATAGCTACCCAGCGATGCCTTTGGCAAGACAACTGGTACACCAGCGGTGCGTCCATCCCGGTCCTCTCGTACTAAGGACAGCTCCTCTCAAATTTCCT
>NZ_KZ454941.1:1106948-1108712 GCF_002797375.1 Bacillus sp. FJAT-42315 | reverse complement strand
AGGAGAGTGTTTTAAGCGCTCCTTTTTTGCGATCCGTTGTGGCATAAATCCGTCGTCTCGCCTCATCCACCCCGTATTTTTCTTCCAACAGCTTGCGAAACATTCGAAAAGCAACAGCTGGTTCGGTCGTTGTACCTGATTTAGAAATCACATTAATCGACCAATCTTTCCCTTCTAATACATCACACAACTCTTTCATGTAAGAGGAACTCAAATTGTTCCCCACAAAAAGAATTTGTGGAGTCTTTCGCTTTTCTTTCGATAAAAGATTGTAAAAGCTATGACTCAGCATATCAATAGCTGCTTTTGCTCCTAAGTAGGAACCACCAATTCCGATGACGACTAACACATCTGAATCGCTTTTAATTTTGTCAGATGTTTTTTGAATGCGAGAAAATTCCTCTTGTTCGTATTCAGTAGGTAATTCAACCCATCCAGTAAACTCCCCCCCTTGCCCTGTTTTTTCATGCAAGGAATGATGTGCCACCTTTACTGCATCTCGCAAATACTCCAATTCATGTTCACCAAAAAAGGATAATGCTTTGGAATAGTCAAACTTAATATGGGTCATTGCCACGAGGCCTCCGTTCTACTTTTTTCACTTTAACTTTAACTTTAACTGCGAAAGGAAGCAAGGAAAAAAGATAGAAATTTTTTCTTTTTTTAGTAGTGAATCACGATTTATTCATGAAGACAGATTTGTGAGAAATATAAGAATAGTTCCTCTTACATACAGCAATAAGTTGCTCGTTGTATAAAAAAAAGACGATAACACATACTAAGGCTGTCAGAGATGAAAGGAGGGAATCTCATGAGTGGACTTCAACGCTTCGCTTTAGTCCTAACCATTATTGGAGCTATTAACTGGGGATTAATTGGCTTATTTCGGTTTGATTTAGTAGCCGCCATTTTTGGAGGACAGACGTCCGGTCTTTCTAGAATTATTTATACACTAGTTGGTCTTGCTGGACTCATCAACCTCGGTTTACTGTTTAAGCCAGATGAAGAAGTAAAGTTCAGAAGAAATCCCGCTTCCACATAATCGAAATAAAGGCCAGTGAGAGCAATCTCACTGGCCTAATTTGTGGCAATTATATGCGGTTTTCTATCTAATTATACCCATCCTCTGAACTTGGAAGCTTCAGCTGTTCTACGGACTCCTACCATGTAAGCCGCTAAACGCATATTCACTCCACGAGTTTGAGATGTTTCATAAATATTGTTGAACGCAGAAACCAACGTGCTTTCAAGTTTGTCGTTAACTTCTTCTTCCGTCCAGTAATAACCTTGGTTGTTTTGTACCCACTCAAAGTATGAAACTGTTACTCCACCAGAGCTAGCTAACACATCTGGTACAAGAAGAATGCCGCGATCTGTCAAGATCTTCGTCGCTTCTAATGTCGTTGGACCATTTGCTGCTTCAACAACGATCGATGCTTTAATATTATGAGCGTTTTCTTCTGTAATTTGGTTAGAAATCGCCGCTGGTACTAAAATATCACAATCAAGTTCTAAAAGCTCCTGATTAGAGATCGTGTTTTCAAACAATGTAGTGATCGTTCCAAAACTATCACGACGATCAAGTAAATAATCAACATCTAAACCGTTAGGATCATGAAGCGCTCCGTACGCATCTGAAATACCGATTACTTTCGCTCCAGCATCATGCATAAACTTCGCTAAGAAGCTTCCTGCATTACCAAAACCTTGGATAACAATACGTGCACCTTCAACGTTAATCCCAACTTTTTTCGCTGCTTCTTT
>NZ_KZ454941.1:979973-1106938 GCF_002797375.1 Bacillus sp. FJAT-42315 | reverse complement strand
GCCTTGGTGAGCCGTTACCTCACCAACTAGCTAATGCGCCGCGGGTCCATCTGTAAGTGATAGCCGAAACCATCTTTCAATCCTTCTCCATGCGGAGAAAGAAGTTATCCGGTATTAGCCCCGGTTTCCCGGAGTTATCCCAGTCTTACAGGCAGGTTACCCACGTGTTACTCACCCGTCCGCCGCTAACTTGAATAGAAGCAAGCTCCTATCAAATCCGCTCGACTTGCATGTATTAGGCACGCCGCCAGCGTTCGTCCTGAGCCAGGATCAAACTCTCCGATAAAGTGTTTGCATTGCACATGGATGTGCAGACATCTGCGTTGTCACAGGAAGTGACGAACTTAGCAGATGTTCCTTAACTCACAATTTGTTTCACTTAGATAAACTAAGTTTTTTAGAATTAACGTTGACGTTTATTTTGTTCAGTTTTCAAAGATCAATTTCTTTAAGTGCGACTTTTCTAATCTATCACACATCCGAATGGATGTCAAAACTTTTTTTGATGTCTTGTTTTTTCATTTCCGTCTTTCGGACAAGAAATAATATATCATGATAGAAACTCAAAAACAAGTACTTTTTATAAAATAATATATCTTTTATAACATCGCTATTAACGCCATATATTATTTTAACACCCTCCTTCCAGCATTTATATACCGATCTACTTATGTTACATTTAATTATTATTTCATCATTATTATTCAATGTTTCTTTAGTTCAGAAAGAAGGTATGTTTATGGATTGGTTATTTGAAGCAGAAATATTAATTAAGCTCGTTGTATCGGCCATTTTAGGGTTAGTCATCGGGCTTGAGCGCGAATTAAAAAGAAAGCCTATTGGATTGAAAACTAGCTTAGTCATTTCAATCGTTAGTTGTTTGTTGACGATTGTCTCAATTGAGTCTGCCTATAAATCACCCGGAAGCGACTTTATCAATATTACGATGGATCCACTCCGTCTAGCTGCTCAAATCGTGTCCGGAGTTGGCTTTTTAGGAGCTGGGGTGATTTTACACAGAAGTAATGACAGTATTTCCGGCTTAACGACCGCTGCTATGATTTGGGGAGCCGCCGGTATTGGTGTGGTAGTTGGAGCTGGCTTTTTCATGGAAGCCATTACCGGGCTTGCTTTATTAATTTTCAGTGTTGAAATTATCCCTCTGGCTTTTAGAATTTTTGGCCCGAGTGGTTTACAACGAAAAGCGCTTTTCATTAAAATGACACTCAAAAACAAAGACAATTTAGATGAAGTGATCAATAGTATTGAAGATGAGGATATCCTCATCACCCGGCTGCGTATTAAAGATTTAAAAAAAGAAGCACATTTATTAGAACTAGGTGTGTCCGTTTATTTCCAACGAAGCGTAACCGAATTGTACCACACTATATCCGACCTACCTCACGTAGACAATGTAGAAATCGAAAGCTTATAAAAAAAAGGGGTCTATAAAAGGTCTAGCTACCATATATATATTTAAAAGACTATTTCAATCTTTAAATATGTATGGGTGCGAAGACCTTTTTTGTATGTATGACGGTGCCTTTTTCAAAAAATAGGAATATTTTATAGAACAGACGGGAATAGAGTATGAAAGAGTTTATCGTAAAATTCCGTTTATTGAAAGGAGAACTTTTCTATGACAACGAAATGGACTCGCCTCGCTGGAGGTTCTGTATTGGTTGCCACCATCATTGCTACGATATTTTTTGCAGGTTGATACGAATGCAACCTGACACACAAAAAAAGACCTGCAGAAATCATCTGTAGGTCTTTTCTTATGGAGACTATCGGGATCGAACCGACGACCTCTTGCATGCCATGCAAGCGCTCTCCCAGCTGAGCTAAGCCCCCTTGAAACGTCTCAAGTAATATTATATTTAAATTGTAATAAATAGCAATAGTTTTTGTTTCAATTTTTCAAAAAAGGGGATACTGTTGAAAGCAAAAAGTGGAAGGAGAGCTTTTTTATGCTTCAGCAATTGTATTTTAAATTTGTCGAAGCTCCGATTATATTACGAATATTTTCGATGGCGTTTTTCTTCATTATCGTTTTTGGTATAGCCATTCATGTCATCGAACCACAAACATTCCCTACAATATTCGAAGGGATTTGGTGGGCTGTTGTGACTGCTTCTACAGTAGGCTTTGGGGACTATGCTCCGAAAACCACACTTGGACGATTGCTAGGCATCGGACTGATCTTTATCGGCGCAGGGTTCTTATCCTCTTATTTCGTTAATTTAGCAGCTACAGCTGTCACTTCACAAAATGCCTTAAAAGAGGGAAAGACGATGTATACGAAAAAAAATCATTTAGTCATCGTTGGTTGGAACGAACGCTCTAAGGAGATTATTGATCAGCTACAGGAGATGACCATCTCTCGTCACATTGTGCTAATCGATGATTCTTTACAAACCAATCCGTACACAGCCAACATGGTCCATTTTATTCAAGGAGCCCCCTATAAGGAAGAAACATTAAAAAAAGCGAATCTAGAAGAAGCCAATATGGCACTCGTTACAGCCGACCAACATAAAAATGAAGTATATGCCGACATGAACTCTATTTTGGCGTTAGTCGCAATGAAAGGCTACTGTCCAGAC
Organism: Bacillus sp. FJAT-42315; assembly: GCF_002797375.1. GTDB lineage: Bacteria > Bacillota > Bacilli > Bacillales > Domibacillaceae > Bacillus_CE. The sequence goes on along the minus strand of NZ_KZ454941.1, from coordinate 1,104,332 downwards.
CTTTACTGTGTGGTGGAAATTTTGACAAAGGATCAAGTCATTAACGCTAGTCGGGCTGGAGCTAATGAGGTCATCGAGACAAACCGTCACGCCAGTTCAATTATGCTAAACAGCTTATATTTTGATGGTATTTCTAGCACTGTCATTCATTTACTTGACCCACTAAATGGCGGGCATTTAAAAATAGCAGCCATGAAAGCAGAATGGAGTCACCTAAACTTCGGGCAATTAGCACCTCTGTTATTACAAGAACACACGTTATTGATCGGCATTCAAAGAGAGGAGAAAACCTATATTAATCCCCCCTTTGAATTCTCTATTCATCCTGCCGACAAATTATTAATTATTCAACGTTAAGAATAGCTTCTACTTCTTCTAACAGCCGTTTCCCAGCAATGATATACTTTTCTTTCACTTGTCCGTCCGGGTCTTGCGGTTCAGAAAATTGATTAGTTGAACCGCTAACCACGCCTGCGCTGGCATAATCATCAAGTCCTCGTTGATACACATGGGCTAACATATACGGCTGACTGAAACGAACCGATACGCCCGGTGAGTCTAACTGACCATCTGTCGCTGAAAAGGGCAACCGCAAAAACTGGTATCCCCCTTCATCATCAATTTTGTAATCAAATGAACCATGATCATAATCCCAATTGCCGCCGATTACAAATCCCATCGGCTTTAATTTTTGTTCTAACTCATACAAATTAAATTGCTTCCCCTGTAGTGATGAAGCAAGTGTAATCATGATATCCTCTCCTTTCTATATTCCATTTCCTTTAGTATTTCCTAAAACAAAAAAAATCGCGGATTTCTCCGCGATTTTTTATTTAGACGTTAATCTTCCTTCAAGCTCTTGCTTCTTATCTTCATAACCTGGCTTACCAAGCAAAGCAAACATGTTCACTTTATACGCTTCAACACCTGGTTGGTCAAACGGATTGACCCCTAATAAGTAACAACTCATCGCACAAGCTTTTTCAAAGAAATACACAAGATACCCGAAAGAGTAAGCATCCATTTTAGGTATTGTGACAATTAAGTTCGGCACGCCGCCATCTGTATGAGCAAGTAATGTGCCTTCAAACGCTTTTTGATTAACGAAATCGATTGTTTTTCCTGCTAGGTAATTTAACCCATCTAAATCAACCGCATCTTCTTCAATGATTTGTTCTTGTCTAGGCGTTTCTACTTTAATCACCGTTTCAAATAAATCTCGACGCCCTTCCTGAACATATTGTCCTAATGAATGAAGGTCGGTTGAAAAGTTAGCAGATGCCGGGAAAATTCCCTTTCGATCTTTCCCTTCGCTTTCTCCAAACAATTGCTTCCACCATTCAGAGAAGTATTGCAGCCCTGGTTCGTAATTCACGAGCATTTCAATCGTCTTTCCTTGATTGTACAATACACGCCGAACAGCCGCGTATTGATAAGCGATGTTTTGATCTAACTCAGACTCACTTAATTCCTCAACCGCTTGCGCTGCACCTTTCATCATCTCAGTGATGTCCGCTCCACTTACAGCGATCGGTAATAATCCGACTGCTGTTAACACAGAAAAGCGACCCCCTACATCATCAGGGATAATAAACGATTCATATCCTTCACTTAAGGAGAGTGTTTTAAGCGCTCCTTTTTTGCGATCCGTTGTGGCATAAATCCGTCGTCTCGCCTCATCCACCCCGTATTTTTCTTCCAACAGCTTGCGAAACATTCGAAAAGCAACAGCTGGTTCGGTCGTTGTACCTGATTTAGAAATCACATTAATCGACCAATCTTTCCCTTCTAATACATCACACAACTCTTTCATGTAAGAGGAACTCAAATTGTTCCCCACAAAAAGAATTTGTGGAGTCTTTCGCTTTTCTTTCGATAAAAGATTGTAAAAGCTATGACTCAGCATATCAATAGCTGCTTTTGCTCCTAAGTAGGAACCACCAATTCCGATGACGACTAACACATCTGAATCGCTTTTAATTTTGTCAGCTGCTTTTTGAATGCGAGAAAATTCCTCTTGATCGTATTCAGTAGGTAATTCAACCCATCCAGTAAACTCCCCCCCTTGCCCTGTTTTTTCATGCAAGGAATGATGTGCCACCTTTACTGCATCTCGCAAATACTCCAATTCATGTTCACCAAAAAAGGATAATGCTTTGGAATAGTCAAACTTAATATGGGTCATTGCCACGAGGCCTCCGTTCTACTTTTTTCACTTTAACTTTAACTTTAACTGCGAAAGGAAGCAAGGAAAAAAGATAGAAATTTTTTCTTTTTTTAGTAGTGAATCACGATTTATTCATGAAGACAGATTTGTGAGAAATATAAGAATAGTTCCTCTTACATACAGCAATAAGTTGCTCGTTGTATAAAAAAAAGACGATAACACATACTAAGGCTGTCAGAGATGAAAGGAGGGAATCTCATGAGTGGACTTCAACGCTTCGCTTTAGCCCTAACCATTATTGGAGCTATTAACTGGGGATTAATTGGCTTATTTCGGTTTGATTTAGTAGCCGCCATTTTTGGAGGACAGACGTCCGGTCTTTCTAGAATTATTTATACACTAGTTGGTCTTGCTGGACTCATCAACCTCGGTTTACTGTTTAAGCCAGATGAAGAAGTAAAGTTCAGAAGAAATCCCGCTTCCACATAATCGAAATAAAGGCCAGTGAGAGCAATCTCACTGGCCTAATTTGTGGCAATTATATGCGGTTTTCTATCTAATTATACCCATCCTCTGAACTTGGAAGCTTCAGCTGTTCTACGGACTCCTACCATGTAAGCCGCTAAACGCATATTCACTCCACGAGTTTGAGATGTTTCATAAATATTGTTGAACGCAGAAACCAACGTGCTTTCAAGTTTGTCGTTAACTTCTTCTTCCGTCCAGTAATAACCTTGGTTGTTTTGTACCCACTCAAAGTATGAAACTGTTACTCCACCAGAGCTAGCTAACACATCTGGTACAAGAAGAATGCCGCGATCTGTCAAGATCTTCGTCGCTTCTAATGTCGTTGGACCATTTGCTGCTTCAACAACGATCGATGCTTTAATATTATGAGCGTTTTCTTCTGTAATTTGGTTAGAAATCGCCGCTGGTACTAAAATATCACAATCAAGTTCTAAAAGCTCCTGATTAGAGATCGTGTTTTCAAACAATGTAGTGATCGTTCCAAAACTATCACGACGATCAAGTAAATAATCAACATCTAAACCGTTAGGATCATGAAGCGCTCCGTACGCATCTGAAATACCGATTACTTTCGCTCCAGCATCATGCATAAACTTCGCTAAGAAGCTTCCTGCATTACCAAAACCTTGGATAACAATACGTGCACCTTCAACGTTAATCCCAACTTTTTTCGCTGCTTCTTTAATACAGATCGTTACCCCTTGAGCTGTTGCTTTCTCACGTCCGTGAGATCCACCAAGAACAAGTGGCTTTCCTGTAATGAAGTTTGGAGAATCATACTCGCGAATGCGGCTGTATTCATCCATCATCCATGCCATAATTTGAGAGTTCGTATATACATCTGGAGCTGGAATATCTTTTGTCGGACCAACCATTTGACTGATGGCACGAACATATCCACGGCTCAAACGTTCGACTTCTCCCATTGACATTTGACGAGGGTCACAAACAACTCCGCCTTTTCCCCCTCCATACGGTAAGTCAACAATACCAGCTTTTAATGTCATCCACGCTGCTAATGCTTTCACTTCTTCTTCATTCACCTCAGGATGAAAGCGAACTCCTCCTTTAGAAGGACCAGCTGCATCACTATGCTGTGCTCTATATCCAGTAAAAACCTTTGTAGATCCGTCATCCATACGTACTGGAATGCGGACTGTTAACATGCGAAGCGGCTCTTTTAAAAGCTCGTACATTTCTTCCGTATAGCCCAGCTTTGTCAGCGCCTCTTTAATGACATTCTGAGTAGATGTGAATAAATTTAGATTTTCCGACATTTGATATTCGCCTCTTTTATCTTAATTATCAGTAGTTTGTACGAGGTTACCCTAGTACTTTTTGAATACGTTCGATTGCCCAATCCAATTCTTCTTTCGTAATAACTAATGGAGGAGCAAAACGGATCACTGTGTCATGAGTTTCTTTACAAAGCAAGTTTTCTTCTTTCAATGCTTCGCAATATTTACGAGCTGGTTCTGTCAGCTCAACACCGATAAATAATCCTCTACCACGAACGTCTTTAATCATAGGGTTTTGAATTTCTTTTAGTTTGCTTACGAAATATTCTCCTAATTCTAAAGAACGTTCAGCTAGCTTTTCATTCTCAAGTACATCAAGAGCAGCTAAAGATACAGCACAAGCCATTGGGTTTCCACCGAAAGTTGATCCGTGTGAACCAGGGTTGAACACACCTAAAATATCCTTGTTAGCAACTACACAAGAGATTGGGAATACTCCGCCTCCAAGTGCTTTACCAAGAATGTACATATCCGGTTCAAAACCTTCCCACTCACATGCAAACATTTTTCCAGTACGAGCAAGACCTGCTTGAATTTCATCAGCAATGAAAAGAACATTATTTTCTTTACATAGTTCATAAGCTGCTTTTAAATAACCAGCTGGAGGAATGTTAATACCCGCTTCTCCTTGGATTGGTTCAATAATGAAAGCTGCTGTATTTGGTGTGATCATTTCTTTAAGAGCGTTTACATCGCCATAAGGAACTAGCTTAATACCAGGAAGCATTGGGCCGAAACCACGTTTGTATTCCGCTTCTGATGACAGTGATACTGCTCCCATTGTACGACCATGGAAGTTACCTTCGCAAGCAATAATTTCTGCTTGGCCATCAGAAATTTTCTTGACATCATATCCCCAACGTCTTGCAGCTTTAATTGCTGTTTCTACAGCTTCAGCTCCTGTGTTCATTGGAAGAGCCATTTCTTTGTTTGACATTTTACAGATCTTCTCATACCAAGGGCCTAACTGATCATTATGGAAGGCACGTGATGTTAATGTTACACGATCTGCTTGCTCTTTCAAAGCTTCGATAATTTTCGGATGACGGTGTCCTTGGTTTACCGCAGAGTATGCACTAAGCATATCCATAAATTTGTTGCCTTCTGGATCTTTCACCCAAACTCCTTCAGCTTCAGAAATAACGATTGGTAGTGGATGATAGTTGTGAGCTCCATATCGGTCTGTTGTTTCAATAATTTGTTGAGAATTAACGTTTGTAGTCATCATAGTCCTCCTCGTGGATGTTACGTACTTTATTATAAAAAAGGGGAGCGAAGCACTTATCCGACCTCTTCGCTCTTTTCCCTTTAGTCAAGTCACAGAAAAGATATTACAGCATTTCTGAAGTTGTTTTTGCTTGCATGTGTAGCTGTAAGTAGTCAGGGCCACCTGCTTTAGAGTCTGTTCCTGACATGTTGAAGCCGCCGAATGGTTGGTAACCAACGATTGCTCCTGTACAGCCGCGGTTGAAGTATAGGTTACCTACATGGAACTCTTCACGAGCTTTTTCCATGTTCGCACGGTTGGTTGTGATCACCGCACCTGTTAAGCCGTACTCTGTGTTGTTCGCAATTTCAAGCGCATGATCGAAGTCTTTCGCTTTTGCAAACGCCACAACTGGGCCAAAGATTTCTTCTTGCATTAAACGAGCTTTCGGATCCACGTCCGCTACGATTGTCGGTTGAACGAAGTAACCTTTCGAATCATCGCCTTCGCCACCTGTTAATACGCGACCTTCTTCGTGACCAAGTTTCGCATAGCTCATCACTTTATCGAAAGCAGCTTGGTCAATCACTGGACCCATGTAATGCTCTAACGGATTACCTGCTGAAATTTCTTTCGTTAATTCTACTGCACGGTTTAATACTTGATCGTACACATCTTCTACGATTACTGCACGAGAACAAGCAGAACATTTTTGTCCTGAGAAACCGAACGCTGATTTCACGATCGATTGAGCCGCTAATTCAAGATCTGCTTCTTTATCGACAACGATCGTGTCTTTTCCGCCCATTTCAGCGATCACACGTTTTAACCAAATTTGACCTTCGTTTACTTTAGACGCACGTTCAAAGATGCGAAGACCTACGTCACGAGAACCTGTGAACGAGATGAAGCGTGTTTTCGGATGGTCTACTAAGTAGTCGCCTACTTCTGCGCCACTTCCTGGTACGAAGTTTAATACGCCTTTTGGAAGACCTGCTTCTTCCATAACTTCAACGAATTTCGCTGCCACGATTGGCGTTGTAGAAGCTGGTTTTAATAGAACTGTATTTCCTGTTACGATTGCCGCAACTGTTGTACCAGCCATGATCGCAAGTGGGAAGTTCCAAGGAGAGATGATGATCCCTACTCCTAATGGAATGTAGCCGTAACGGTTGAATTCGCCTGGGCGGCTTTCTACTTTCACGCCATCTTTAATTTGTAGCATTTGACGAGCGTAGAATTCTAAGAAGTCGATCGCTTCCGCTGTATCCGCATCCGCTTCGTTCATCGGCTTTCCTGCTTCTTTTGTTAATAAAGCAGAGAATTCATGCTTGCGGCGACGGATAATCGCAGCTGCTTTGAATAATACATCCGCGCGAACTTCTGGCTTTACTTTCTTCCAAGTTTCAAATGTTTCTACCGCAGCTTGCATCGCTTGCTCTGCTAGCTCTTGGCTCGCTTTTGATACGCGACCGATCACTTCTTGTTTGTCCGCTGGGTTGTAAGAAGTGATTTTATCTTCTGTCGTGATTTTTTCCCCACCGATTACAAGTGGGTAATCTTGACCTAAATAACCTTGTACAAGGGCTAACGCCTCTTCGTATGCTTTTTTATTTTCTTCTTGTGAAAAATCTGTAAATGGTTCATGTTTATAAGGAATCATGCTATTTCCTCCTCTGATTAATAAAAATTTTAAATGCTCATTTTTTCATCAAACATCCGTTTGGTGAAAAAAAATTTTGCATAAGGAAAACCCTTACACTATAATAATGCAAAATATTATTGCTTTTTTCAAGTGTTTTTTCATAAAATAATAATAAATTTACAAACAGGGGGAAGATTTGATGTCTTTAAAAGATTTAGAATTATTATTGACGATGTATTCAGAAGTCTTAGAGAAAATCGATTTAGGCATACATGTTATTGATTCCAATGAAAAGACGATTATATACAATAAAAAAATGCGGGAAATTGAAGGCATGGGGATTGAGGATGTACTAGATCGAAACCTTCTTGACGTGTTCCAATTCGATCGCGCCGAAGATAGTACTCTTTTGCAGGTGTTACAAACTGGAGAAGCCATTCAAAATATTAAACAAACGTACTTTAACATTAACGGACATGAAATTACAACGATTAACCATACATTCCCGATCATCGAAGACTCAATGGTCATCGGCGCTGTCGAAATAGCTAAAGATGTTACTAAACTTGAAAAAATGATTCAAGAAAACATTTTGAAAAAAGGCGATACACATTATACCTTTGACAATATCATTAGCAAAAATCCAGCAGTCATCGAAGCGATCGAAACGAGCAAGCGAGCCACTCGCACCTCCTCTTCTGTGTTAATCGCAGGCGAAATCGGAACAGGAAAAGAATTATTCGCCGAAAGTATTCATAACGGTAGCTCTCGCTCTAATCAGCCGTTTATTTCTCAAAATTGCGCCGCCCTTCCAGACACATTAATGGAGAGCATTCTCTTTGGTAGCAGTGGGGAATCTGACGCTAATGACGAGCGACCAGGATTATTTGAACAGGCCAATGGCGGTACTTTATTACTGGATGAAATCGATGCTTTGAGTTTGACTTTACAAGCGAAATTGTTCCGTGTCATACAAGAGAAAAAGCTTCGACGTGAAGGTGATACGAAGGAGATCCCAATCGACGTACGTCTAATTGCGACCATTAGTGAAGATCCGATCGATGCCATAGCGGCGAACAAATTGAGAAAAGATTTATATTACCGCTTAAGCGTCGTCTCTGTATTTATCCCACCGCTTCGCGAACGAAAAGAGGATATCGACCTTCTTTCCCAATTTTTCATCAACAAGTACAATCACCTATTCGGTATGCACATCCAATCACTTGATGAAGAAACAAAGGAATATTTCCATGATTATGAATGGCCTGGAAATGTCCGCGAACTTGAGCATACGATCGAAGGAGCAATGAACTTGATGGACCACGAAGATATCATTACCTTCACCCACTTACCAAGTACCTTCCGAAATAAATCAGGGATGAGTGTAGAATCAAAAGAGTTTGAAAAAATAGAAGGATTTCTTTATCAACCAAAAACAGTTCTGCCTCTTGATGAGTATATCCAAGAAGCAGAAACTTATTATATTAAAAAAGCACTTCAGCACCATGAACATAATGTAACCAAAACGGCGAAAGCACTTGGAATGAGCCGTCAAAACTTGCAATACCGCATTCGAAAATATGATATCAGCAAAAAGATCCATTAATTAAGCTAAAAAAAGAGCTGCCTTCATATCTGAAGGCAGCTCTTTTTCTTTATGATACCGATTGTTTTTGAAGTAGTTCTTTCTCTTCTAATTCTTTGATTTGTTCATCTGTTAAATATTCAATTTTCAATCCAAGGAAAGCCATAATGATTGCGATAATTGGTACAGCATAGTTCATAACCGCATATGGCGCATACTCAAATGGATGAACAGCTAGCATCGACACAATAAACACACCACAAGTGTTCCAAGGGATAAATACAGATGTAACCGTTCCTCCGTCCTCTAACGCCCGCGACAAGTTTTTAGAGTGTAATTTCTTTTCACGAAACGCTGTAACGTACATTCTTCCAGGAAGAAGGATGGAAATATATTGCTCAGAAGCAGTCGCATTCGTAACAAAAGCAGACATAATTGTCGCTGTAATTAAACTTCCTGCTGAACGAGCTAATTTTAAAATTTGTTGAACGATCGCTTTTAACATTCCTGTATGTTCCATCACACCACCAAATGTCATAGCTACAATCGTTAAGGAAACCGTATACATCATTGCATCGATTCCACCACGGTTAAATAATTCATCCACCATTGCATTTCCTGTTTCAATCGAGAAGCCGCTTTGAAGCGTGTTCGTTGCAACCGCTAAACTTCCACCTTGAATAAACACGTGACAAGCCCAACCGAGGAAAATACCGATAGCAAGAGCCGGTAGAGCAGGCATTTTCTTTGCTACAAGCACAATAACTAACACTGGAACAAGCAACAACCATGGAGAAATGACAAAGTTCTCACTTAAAGATTTTAAAATTTCATCAATATTATTTGTATTTACGTTCGATGAAGTGAACTGACGTCCAAGGAAAAAGTATACAATTAAAGCGATAAGCATACCTGGAATCGTTGTGTAAAACATATGCTTAATATGTTCAAATAAGTTCGTTCCCGTAATACCAGCCGCTAAATTTGTTGTATCTGAAAGCGGTGACATTTTATCGCCAAAATAAGAACCAGAAATGATAGCACCAGCGACCATCGGAGCGGGAATCCCCATACTAATTCCAATCCCCATTCCTGCTACACCGATCGTCCCCATTGTTGACCAAGAACTTCCAATAGCAAGTGTAACAACTGCACAAATGATACTAATTGACACTAAAAATAAAGAAGGAGTAATGATCTTCAATCCGTAGTAAATCATTGTAGCGACAATTCCGCCACCAATCCAAGCACCGATCGTTAAACCAACCATAATGATAATTAAAATAGCAGGCAAGGCCATTTTGATACCATTATAAGCTCCCTGCTCTATCGTTTCCCATTTGTATCCATATAGTAAAGCAATGATAGAAGCAGACACTGTTCCGATCAATAGCGGGACGTGTGGGCTCCCTTCAAATTTAACAATCGTCACAGCCATCGCACTAATCATTACAATCATTGGCAAAATGGCGAATAAAAATGGTATTTTAATTTCTTGTGTTTCTTTCTGCATCTCTCTCTCTCCTTTACTTTACATGTTATGACCTAAAACTAACTCTTAAGATGAAGTGAAAACCCTTACATGTAAGTGGAAAACAAAAACTTATCATGCAAATTCAATTAGCGTATGCAAAATCTGTTTGCGCAATATGCTAAATTTTCTAAACTAAGTTGTTTTTAATTATACACATTTTTCGAAGTTTGAAAATATTTTTTTTTGATTTTGTAGATTCTCACAAACCGAGGATAAATATGTAAACGAAAAATGACTAAATTTTATGTTCAGAAAAAATTTATACAATAAAAGACATGGGAAGTCGTCTCCCCATGCCTTTTCTATTAGCCATTATGATTTATTTTTCTTCTTCTGATTGGGCAATCCATTCTTTCAATTTATGCTTTAGCGTATTAAACCCTTCGCTATTTTCCCCTAGTTTAATACGACGTGCTTCATGAATAGAAGCTGGTTTCGTTTCCATTATTGAACGAATGGATAAACTGATTTTTCCCTCTTCTTCATTCACTGAAATCACCTTCACTGTGACTTCTTTCCCTACTTCTAGATGATCATGGATATCCTTGACATAACCATGAGTAATTTCTGAAATATGAACCAACCCTTGCATCCCGTTTTCAAGTGCAATGAATGCTCCATATGGTTGAATCCCTGTTACCTTTCCTGTTACAATTTGACCTGGTTCGTAATTATTTCCCATCCAAACACTCCTAAAAAATTGTTTTCCTTATCTACGCATCAAAAAATTATACCATATTGGTAAAAAAATATCTAAACATACATATGCGAGCAATTTTTTTACATAATAGGTGTTGAAAGCATTTACAAATTAATAAAATTCAGTGAATTGTGAAAAAGACCTGTTTTTTTGAAAGAAAACATAGTAAGGTAATACAGTTATCATACATTTGAAAGAGGAGAATGAAATGAGTACAAAAGAACAATGGTCTTCGAAGATCGGCTTTATTCTTGCAGCAGCAGGTTCAGCGATCGGACTCGGCGCCATTTGGAAATTCCCCTACATGGCTGGAACGAATGGAGGAGGAGTGTTCTTCCTTCTATTTATCTTATTTACAGTCATCATTGGAGCCCCTATTTTATTGGCGGAGTTTTTCATTGGACGCCGAACACAAAGAGATGCGGTTAGTGCATTCAAAGAATTAGTGCCGAACTCCGCCTGGCCGCTCGTTGGTATGCTAGGTGTTGGATCCGGTTTTATTATTTTATCCTTTTATAGCGTCGTTGGTGGTTGGATTTTATCCTATATTTTCCGAAATGGTACCGGACAATTATTTGCAGAAACAACCGACTATAACGCTTTATTCGGTCAAATTATTAGCAATCCAACGGAAGTGCTAATCGCTCAAGGGATATTCATGTTAATGACGATCCTTGTTGTACAGGGCGGCATTCAAAAAGGAATTGAACGAGCGAGCGTATTTTTAATGCCGGCTCTTTTCCTATTGTTCATTGCGCTAGTGATTCGTTCCTTAACATTAGATGGAGCGATGGAAGGCGTGAAATTCCTGTTGCAGCCGGATTGGTCACTCTTAACAGGAAAAACATCTTTACTTGCTTTAGGACAAGCCTTTTTCGCTTTAAGTATCGGCGTATCCATTATGATTACGTACGCGTCTTATTTAGGAAAAGAAGAAAACATGCCACGTTCCGTCTTTTCGGTTGCTGGGCTAAATATTTTTATTTCACTTTTAGCAGGTCTTGTGATTTTCCCAGCCGTTTTTGCTTTAGGCTTTGAACCAAATGCAGGTCCAGGACTTGTGTTTGTCGTTCTTCCAGCGGTCTTTAATGAACTGGCTTTTGGTAGCGTCTTTTTCTTTATTTTTCTTTTATTGTTATTGTTCGCTACACTAACATCGGCGTTTTCAATTCTTGAAATTGTAGTGGCCGCTTTTACAAAAGGCGATCCGAATAAGCGAAAAAAATTCACTTGGATCACCGGTATTCTTATTTTTATTACCGGCATTCCTAGCGCCCTATCATTCGGAGTGTTCAGTGACGTAATGATTTTCAACAAATCGATCTTTGATTTTGCCGACTTTATTACAGCCAACATCGGAATGCCTCTAGGTGCATTATTTATTTCCATCTTTGTCGGTTACCGAATGAAGCGAAATGACGTCTACGAAGAAATCACACGGGGCTCCTCCATGGGCGCCAAGCTATTTGCCGTCTGGTACTTCTGCGTCAAATATATCGCACCCGTGGCTATCATCATCGTCTTTTTACAATCATTTGGATTGTTTTAAAGAAAAGTGGAGGGTGCTGATCAGCGGCGTATGGACTGGAGTCATCCGCACGAGATAAAGGAAACACGATGAACGCTAGTGAATCGATGTTGACTTATCGCAAAGAGGATGTCGGAAGTCCATACGCCGTTAGCGCCTGTAGCTGGACAAATCGAAAAGCGGAGGGTGCTGATCAGGCGACTAATTGAGGCGAGTTGATGACTAATTCGACAAAATTCACACCCAATTCGACAGCAACTCCGCCCAATCAGTCACCTTTCAAGCTCAAAAAATGGGGGTGTAGCCAAAAATCAGCGAGAACTGATTTTTGGCTACACCCCCTTCACTTTTTATTTCTCAAGAAACCGTTTGATTCGCTTCACCGCTTCTTGAAGTTGCTCCATTGATGAAGCGTAAGAGCAGCGAATGTATCCTTCTCCGCCTTTGCCGAAGACAGATCCTGGAACGACGGCGACTTTTTCCTCTACTAGCAGTTGTTCAGCAAATTGCTCAGATGTTAAGCCAGTGCTTTGAATCGATGGAAACACATAGAAAGCTCCCCCCGGCACATGGCATGTCAATCCAAGTTCATTTAACGATTGAACGAAGTAATTGCGGCGACGGCGATAATCCTTTTTCATCTCTTCGACGTCATTCATACCTGTTTGCAACGCTTCTAACGCCGCATATTGAGCTGGTGTTGACGCACACATCATCGTATACTGATGAATTTTTAACATTGCGGCCGCTAATTCACGTGGCGCACAAACGAAGCCTAGACGCCAACCCGTCATCGCAAACCCTTTCGAAAAGCCGTTAATTAAAATGGTGCGCTCGCGCATTCCTTCTAGACTCGCAATCGACGTATGATGAATATCGTAAGCAAGCTCCGCATAAATTTCATCCGCAATCACTAACAAATCATGCTTTTTCACAATTTCAGCGATTGCTTGCAGTTCTTCTCGGTCTAACTGCGTTCCTGTTGGATTATTCGGTGAGCATAGAAGCAAGGCCTTCGTTTTCGGCGTAATCGCTTGTTCTAAATCCGCTGCTTGCAGTTTAAAATCATGTTCCCCTGTTGTTCCTACCGTGACTGCTTTTCCGCCAGCAAGCTCCACTAAAGGAACATATGATACGAAGCAAGGTTCAACAACAACCACTTCATCACCCGGATCAAGAATCGCTCTCATCGCCAAATCAATTGCCTGACTTGCTCCGACCGTCACAATGATTTCTTCTTTTGGTAAATAAGGAACATAAAAACGTTCACTCATGTAGTCGCTGATTGCTTCACGCAATTCCAATAAACCCGCATTAGCTGTATAAGAGGTATAGCCTTTTTCAAGCGATAAGATCGCCGCTTCCCTCGCTGACCAAGAAGTGACAAAGTCAGGCTCGCCAACTCCTAAAGAAATGACACCTTCCATCGTCGCTGCTAAGTCAAAAAACTTCCGAATACCTGATGGAGCCATATTCTCAACTGATTTTGCTAAATAACTTTTCGTCGTATTCATTATGGAGACACCACGATTCTTTTATCATTTTTCTTTTGTTCATACACAATGCCATCGTGCTTATATTTTTTCAATTGAAAGTGAGTCGTTGTCGAGACGACTGATTCAAGTGTTGATAATTTCTCAGAAACAAAACGAGCAATTTCATTCATCGATTTCGCTTCGACCGTCACGGATAGATCGTAAGCACCGGACATTAAGTAAACAGAGCTCACTTCTTTAAAGCGATAAATTCTCTCAGCCACTTCATTAAAACCTACTCCGCGCTTTGGTGTCACCTTGACATCAATCATCGCAGTGATGCCTTGATAATTATCAAGCTTCGCCCAATCAACAAGCGTCGTATAGTGAGCAATCACCTTTTCCTCTTCTAATCGCTTCACTAACTTTGTCGTCATCTCTTCTGTCTCACCAATCATTTTCGCTAAATCACCCATAGATAGGCGAGCGTTTTGTTCAAGAATTTCTAATATTTCTATTTCCTTATCAGTTAAATGCATACAAATTCCTCCAATCACATGGCTATTATAACAAAAAAATAAATCAATTCATGGTTTTTAACAAAAATAATTATATAATTTGTTATTTTACACAAATAAAGATTAAAAAAATGAGGCTGTCAGTCATCTGCGACAACCTCCCATCTAGTGGATAATCACAACTCGCATGCAGAATGATGTTTTACTTGTAGCAATTGAACGGCTATTGGCCGACAATGCTCGAAAGATAGTTCAGCATCAAACGAGAACTCATAAATTTCTTTAATTCGAGTTGCTAATTGATCGGCATCATCTAGCTGATGAACAGCGTAGATCGCATCCGCCGACTCTGTATCATAAAAATCACTACCGACAGCAAACGGGTCCCATTCACGAAGAATATTCCCCAGCTCTATATTTAATTTAACTGTTTTGTCCATACGTCGATCCACCTTTTAAAAATTTCCTGTAAAAAGTTTAAATCATTGTCATTCTTACTAGAAATACTTTACCATGACTATATACTATTTGTCAGGGATGGTGAGGGTTATGAGTAAATTAGATCGAATGATTGATCGTACAGGTACAGGTGCAGTCAAATGGGATAGTTTAAAAGAAGTGTTTGGTGTTGAAGATGCGTTGCCGATGTGGGTCGCTGACATGGATTTCGAAGCACCAAATCCAGTGATCGAAGCGATCAAACAGCAAGCGGAGCATGGTATTTTCGGCTACACAGCCGTTCCGAATTCCACGAAAGAAGTGATCAAAGAGTGGCAAGCGTCTCGCCATAATTGGGAGATTGAGACAAACTGGTTGCTGTTTAATCACGGAGTTGTGCCGTCTATCAGTCTAGCGATTGAAGCATTGACGGAAAAAGGGGATGCCGTCGTTGTTCAATCACCAGTATATACGCCTTTTTTTGAGATGATTGAGCGCAACGAACGACAAGTCGTGAATAATCAGCTAATCTTAAAAGACAATCATTATCACATTGATTTTGACGACCTTGAGCAAAAAGTATCCGCAGAAGAGGTTAAATTACTGTTGCTTTGTAGTCCACATAATCCAGGTGGACGAGTATGGACAAAAGAAGAATTAACGAAAATGGCTGAGCTTTGCCAACAGCATAACGTCATCATTGTCTCAGACGAAATTCATGGGGATTTAACAGCTGTTCCTCATATCCATACTCCGATTGCGGCGATTAAAGAAGACTACCAAGACTTTATCATCACGCTGATTGCACCGAGTAAAACATTTAACCTTGCTGGCTTACAAGCTTCCGCGATCATCGTGCCAAACGAAGGACTGCGGAACAAATTGAAAAAGGCTCAAGCAAAGCAAGGTTTTTTCACCTTAAATATGATGGGCATTGCGGGGATGGAAGCTGCTTACCGTGAAGGAGCTCCGTGGTTAGATGAAGCGATCGCTTATATTCGTGAAAATATCCAGTTAGTCGAAAACTATATTGATAGCGAAATTCCTGAATTAACCGTGATAAAACCAGAGGGTAGCTATTTAATCTGGATCGACTGCCGTCGTCTAGAACTGAGTGACGAGGAATTGATGAAAAAAGTTCTCCATGAAGGGAAACTTGCTCTCGGCCAAGGCTCGAAATATCGTACGGGCGGTGAAGGCTTCCTACGTATGAACGTCGCCTGTCCACGCGCCATGGTAGAAGACGGACTACAGCGACTGAACAAAGCAATTAAAGGTTAATACCATAAAAAGAGATGCCCTGGTCGGCATCTCTTTTATACTCCCTTTTTGTTTCCCCAGACAAATGTATGGAGCTGAGGGAGGACACGAACATTTTTCCAATCGGCGTCGGGCATCGTTTGTTCAATGAGCCATTCGTATTTTTTAACAAGGTAGGATAATAGCTCGGCGTCGTTGATTTCTTCAAGACGGTCATTTCCCGTTTGTAAAAAGAACGGTACTTGAGGAAATTGCTGATGAACGATTTTTGCATAGGCCAAATCTGCTTCATCAAATACGACAACCTTCAAGCTAATGAGCTTCTCTTTTTCCTCAAGACGTTGAATGATCATTGCTAGTTGTTTAAAGTCTGTTGTCATTCCAGAGCTTGGTGGCTTCGGCGAGATTGTTAACTCGTCAATGTCGTAAAACCAATCTTGCCAGCGGCTCCCTTGCGTTTCTAATGCGGTTTGCACACCGTGCTGATTCAGTTCACTAACTAAGCCAGCGATTTGCGGAAACAACGCCGGATTCCCACCTGAAATAGTCACATGATCAAACGTCTGTCCTCCTAGTTGCTCAAGCTCAGACCAAATTTCCTCCGCCGTTAACAAGCGAATATCCTCTTTCGCTGAACCGTCCCATGTAAAAGCTGAATCGCACCATGAACAACTGTAATCGCAACCAGCTGTTCGCACAAACATCGTCTTACGGCCAATGACCATCCCTTCTCCTTGAACGGTCGGACCAAATATCTCAAGAACAGGAATTTTACGGTTCATTGGAAATCCTCTTCCTGCGGCCGATAAACAACATAACTCGTCGGTGTTTCACGTAAAAATACTTGAATACAACGCGGTTTGTTTGCCATTTTATTCAATGACTGTTGCATCACTTCCCAAATTGTTCGAGCGACGACTTCTGTAGTTGGAAAATAATTCGGGTTTTCTTCATTAAATAAAGTATCCTCATTTAACAATCTATGATCAAATCGTTTATGGATCAAATGTTTGATCTCTTGAAAATTCACTAAAAAACCTGACTCATTCAGCTCATTGCCAACGACCGTCACATTGACGAAATACGTATGCCCATGCAATCGACGACAGGAGCCTGCGTCTTCATGCGGAATATAGTGGGCCGCAGCGAACTGAAAATCTTTGTTTAACTCATAACGATACGAATGAACGGGTGCCGGGTAGATTTGTTGGATCATGCTTGTTCTGCTCCCTTCTTCGCCGAGTATTGGTCAAGACCTCGTTGACGGAGCTTGCAAGCCGGGCAGTCACCACAACCGCTCCCTTTGATTCCGTTATAGCAAGTCAATGTGTGCTCGCGAACATAATCGAAGGCACCTAGCTGATCGGCTAGCTCCCACGTTTCCGCTTTATCGAGCCACATTAACGGCGTGTGAATCACAAAAGAAGTATCCATCGACAAATTTAACGTTACGTTCAATGATTTAATAAATACATCGCGACAATCTGGATAGCCGCTGAAATCTGTTTCACATACACCAGTAATCAAATGTTTCGCGCCATACTGCTTCGCTAATACGGCCGCAAATGATAAAAATAATAAGTTTCTGCCTTCGACGAAGGTAGACGGCAACTCGCCCTCTTTCTCGTCAATCTCAATATCCGTACGAGTTAAGGCATTCGGCGAGAGCTGATTGAGAAGCGACATATCTAACACGTGATGCGGCACTTGTAAGTCTTTCGCAATGTCAGCCGCACATTCTAACTCTAATTTATGGCGCTGACCGTAATCAAACGTCACCGCGATCACTTCCTCAAATCGTTCCTTCGCCCAAAACAAACAGGTGGTGCTATCTTGACCACCGCTAAATACAACGACTGCTTTTTCTTTCTTCAACACTTATCTTCCTTTCTTTTGAAAGAAAAAAAGATTCAAGAACTAGTACTCTTAAAGAAATGACCTGGCAAAAGGCCATAGAAAAAAACCGTCTGAAAATAGACAGGCTTTCTCGTAGTTTTTTATAGAGGGAGTTCGCGAACCTCTCCTGCTCATCCGCAGAATTCTTTCTTTAGTTCCTGTTCAATATAACATAATCACTCACAAAAAAGCAAAAGTGCCTAGCCATCACTAAGCACCGTTCCGAAAACTATTCACCAATCTTATATTTCCCTTCTAGCTCCTTCGCTTTTGCCTCTTCTTTTTTGGAGATTTTCTTTACAAAAAGAAAGACTAAAACCGCAGCTGTCACAAAGATGGTCATCGAAATCGCCGCAGGAATATATTCTGATTTATCTTCTGGAAAATATAAATACAACATATTTAAGACAAATGAATTCAGTAGCATAATATCCCCTTTCCTATACAACCTTTTCCATCTATTATACCTTGCCCCATTTGTAAAACCAACCATATCTAAAAAAACAGCCGCTTTCATAGCGGCTGTTTTATCATTTGTTCACTTATTGAATGACAGTGATTTTCTCGATGACGATATCTTCTTCTGGCTTATCTTGAGCTGCAGTTTTCGCATTAGCAATCGCATCAACGATATCCATTCCTTCAACCACTTGACCAAATACCGTATGACGGAAATCAAGCCAAGGCGTACCGCCATTCTCCATATAAAAGTCTGTTACTTCTTTCGGATATCCTGCTTTCTCCATTTGCTCCCTAAAACCTGGGTCCATTTTGCTATTTTGTACGATAAAGAATTGGCTGCCGTTCGTGTTCGGTCCAGCATTTGCCATCGATAAAGCACCACGGAAGTTAAATAATTCACGAGAGAACTCATCTTCAAAAGACTCACCGTAAATGCTTTCGCCACCCATACCTGTTCCTTGTGGGTCTCCCCCTTGGATCATGAAATCTTTAATCACGCGGTGGAAAATTAAACCGTCATAGTAGCCATTTTCACTATGTGTAATAAAGTTTTCAACCGTTTTAGGAGCTTGCTCTGGGAAAAGCTTAATTTTGATCGTGCCTTTCGTTGTTTTCATTTCAACGAGCTTTTCATTTTCTGCGACTTCTGTCGTCAATTGTGGATAAGTCATCTCTTTATCCCCTTTCTCTTTATGTACATTTTGTTCTTTCGCAGGCAATTCAACTTCTTCTGCTTTTTCCTTTTCTTGTGACTTTTCTCCACTGCACCCTGCGATTATAAGGAGAAAAGCGATAATTAACATCGGAAATAGTCGTTTCATACATTTAACCCTCCTGCTTTTCCTACTTTACCTGATTTCCGTTAAAAAATCACCTTCGTTCCCTTCATCTTCATTTTTTGATAAAGTGAAGAAAAAGGAGGAGAGATCATGCAGATTGGAAACATTGTTACCGCATTTTATAAAACTGGAAAATATATTGGAGAGATCACAGCGATTCGTGAGGGATTCTACACAGTGAAAATATTAGCCGTCCTACGTCATCCGGCTCAAGGGGACCTTCATAATCCAAAGGAAGTGAACGTGCCTTTTTTCCATGAACGAAAGGCTCTTGCTTTTCGCGAGCAAGCGAATATTCCCGAAAAAACGGTTCATTTGTATAAGGGAGACTTGCCCGATTACTTTGACACATTAAAAGACGCCTTGCAACGTCTGAAAGAGCGATTAGAACAAGAGAATACACCATTTTCGCAAAAAAGCCTTGAAGCTTTACATGGCGTTCAAAGAGAATACGAGCTCATGTATAACCTAAAATGGGAATAGGCCGAATCTACGGAAAGATTCAGCCGCTAAGCCATTTGATCAAGCAACTTGGAGAAATCAACAAGATCCCCGATCGTTGGTGGTTCTGATTTCTTCATATACTTTTTATCTTTTTCTACAAGATTGTAAATATGGTACGTGGTTAATGCATCGTCGAGCGCTCGGTGATGCTTACCTGTGCCCTCCTTGCCATACTCCTCAACTGCTTTCCATAAGCCTGTCTGATTGCGGTCACCGAAAAACTGCTTATATTCCATCGATAAATCAATAAACGTGCCTTGTAACGGAAAGGCTAATTTCGCTTTTTCACAATTATGCCGCAACACCTTCATATCCATATTGCCCCATGTAATAATTTTATCCTGCTCACCTTGATTCAACTTCGCTAACAGATTGACTAAATCAATTAAAGGAACACCTTCATCTACTTGTTGTTGACTAATATCAAGGAATCGTTTGCAGCGAGGGGTCAATTTAGGAAAAGCGGTCGGAATCACGTAGGAAGAATATTGCTCAATCATCGCCCCCTGCTCCACCGCCACAACCCCGGCTTCAATAATTTCTGGATAAAATCCTTTCCGATACATCTTCGCATCTGGCATCGAAAACTCAAAATCAATGAAAAATAGCCTTTGATGCAACTCGCTCACTCCTTTCCTCCAAATGTCCTCTCTCTATTATAACATGAATTAACGAAAAATTTAGACTCGTTCTATTCATATATACCCAATAATTACTAAAAAACTTCCTATTTTCTATCCTTCTCCTCTTTATTAATGCCTTGCTATAGATTATGATGGGTGAAGGATTATTTTTACTAATTTTTAAAAGTAAAAACAAACTAGAATCAAGAAGGCGGTTCAAGGAATGAGAACGGTTTTTGGTTACTTATTAATAGTGTTGCTCCTCCCTTTAGCTGTGTTTTTATTTTACTTTGCTAATGCGGAAGCACAACAAGTTAGAAGTTTTGATGAAGTCGTGGAAGAAAAGATCGTCATTAACGACGTCCAACTTCCCCAAGCAAGCAAGGTGGTTGATCGAAATGGTGACCCTTATTTAGAAATTCAAAAGCCATATCGGGTTATTGTTGATGATAAAGACATCCCACCATTTATGAAAGAACTCTTTCTCCAATCGGAGGACAAGCATTTTTATGAGCACTCTGGTGTCGATGCATCTGCTGTCATGCGTGCCATCGTCATCAATGCCAAGTCAGATGAGATTGAACAAGGGGCTAGTACGATTACCCAGCAGCTCGCTCGAAATGTGTACTTGTCACATGAACGTACTCTCGCTCGTAAGTTATCAGAAGTATTATATGCATATCAGCTGGAAAAAAGGATTTCGAAAGATGAAATACTAAACTTATATTTAAATGCCATCTACTTCAATCACAATGTATATGGTGTGGAAGCGGCCGCTCAGTTTTATTTCCAAAAGCCCGTCAACAAGCTGACAAAGGCGGAAATGGCGCTGATCGCTACTATCCCAAATAACCCGAACCTTTATGATCCGATCCGCAAGTTTGATAACGCCAAAAAGCGACAAGAACGACTAATTGATATTATGGTGCGAGAAAAGTTTTTAACAGCAGAAGAAGCCGAAGCAATCAAGCAAGAACCGATTAAGCTAAACGTGAGAGATCGTTTGGATAAATTCCAAAACTATTCTACATACGTGGAAGCGGAATTCAAGGATTTGATCGCCCATTCTGAAGGCTTTGAAGAACAATTAAAAAAGGCAGACGGTGAGAAGAAAATTCAAATCGAGCATAAACTCAATGCTCGCGTAGAAGAATTATGGACTTCTGGCATTACTGTCCACACAGCACTCGACCCAAATATGCAAAACAAAACAACTAGTGCAGTGAGCTCCACATTAGCTGGTAGCTCTGTCGAAGGGGCAGCCGCTGTCATTAAAAATGACACAAGAGAAGTCGTCGCCTTATCGGGTGGAAAGGATTTCGATAAAACCGAGTTTAATCGTAGTTTCCAAGCGTATCGTCAACCAGGTTCAACGATCAAGCCATTATTGGATTTCGCCCCTTATGTCGAAAAAACAAATGCAGGTCCTGGGAGCATGATCAGTGCAGATAAGTATTGCTCACGCCCTGGCTATTGTCCACGAAACTACGGCGGCAAAGAATATGGAATGGTTACATTACAAAAAGCGCTCGCAAGCTCTTATAACACAGCAGCTTTACGAGTATTTATGCAAGCTGGACCAGAAACGGCCTTTTCTTACTTAAAGAAATTTGATTTTGCTAGATTAGAAGAAGAAAACTTAGCACCATCCCAGCATGCTAAAGCGCTCGGTGGCTTTACGTACGGGATGACAACATTAGAAATGGCAGGTGCCTACACATCCTTTATCGATGGTACATATGAAACGCCTCGAGCGATTCAAAAAGTAACGGATCGCCAAGGAAAGGTACTGTATGAATGGAAAGAGGAATCAGAAAGAATTTGGTCGCAATCAACAACAAATACGATGCGTACGATGATGGCTGCCGTCATTAAATCAGGAACAGGAAAAAAAGCGAATCCAGGTACTCCTTATGCTGGAGGTAAGACTGGAACGAGTCAAGAAGTACGTGATATCTGGTTTGCTGGCTTAACCGATCAATACACTGCAAGCGTATGGGTTGGAAAAGACAAATCAGGAAACGTTAGCTTTATGCAAAGATATGCGCCTCAACAAATCATTTGGCGCCGGATTATGCAATAAGTGGGGAAATATCGGTTTAATTCATGCACTTACTATTGAAACAGAAAACAATCTGATTAATGGACGAACTGCAAAAATCTTTCTCGTGAATGAAACGAAGTAAACTGTACCTCTAGTTGTTAGACACTATTTAACAATTAGAGGTACTTTTATTATGGGGAAATTTACAATATCAAAAAAAATAAAAACAGTTGAACCCTAAATAAACAACAACAAAAGTTATAAAAATCTAGCACTAACTCTTGATATTGAACCTAAAATTTTTATAAACAGTCGAACTCTATTTTAAATCCACATTTAAGAAACATACATTCTAAATCACGAAAAAGGGGTGTTACTGATGAAAAAAAGGAGATTTATTCAAATTACCTTTTTCTTATTACTTTTATATTTCGTTCTTAGAATTATGATGGTTATTTCTACTCCTATCTACCTATTCTTTTACAAAGAAAACCTTTTTGTGAACCTTGCTTGGTTAGACTTTCTCTTATTGGCTCCATTTCTTTCTTTGTCTTTCAAGATGGCAGAAGGTAATAGAATGCAACAATTTATCATATTCATTTCATATTTTCCTTTTATTGGACTTATACTTCTGTCTGTAGTTCATCAAAGTATAGACTACGGAAATCTTAGCACGATAAGAAATGATAATAGGTATATTTTAAGTCTTTCAAATGGACATGAGAGCGACCCAATGAATAAAGATAATCAAATCTACAAGGCTAGACTGTATGAGAAAAAATTTGCTTTCATTTACAAAAGTATTCATCAATCTACCGAATCAATTTCTTCAAAAGATTCAAGGGAACTTCTTAGAAATGAGATACAGCCAATTTTTTTAGAAGAAAAAGGTATAATCAAATTTGGAGATACAGTTCTTTACATAACAAAATAGAGAAAAAGCCTCTTTTTCTTCAAATAACTTTTTGAAAGAGAAAGAGGCTTTTTCTATAAATTGGTCGCCGAGGCGGTTTTTTGTTTGTCTTATAAAGGCAAGCTACCTAGCAAGCTATTATAAACTTTTAATCCTACTAAAGCGAACATCGTCATAAAGAACGCCCAGATCGCCACTTGAAAAGAGATCATGCCAATTAAATTAGCGATCGATAAATCAGGCGCAATTTTATACACGAAATATACAAAATAACCAATAGCTGTTACGAAAAAAATAATCAAGATTCCCGTAAGAGAAGAGAAGCTGATTAATGAAATTAATCCACCAATAAAGAAAATGATCGAGCTGCTTCTTGTCTTTAGCAATAGGTCGCCTGTCGTGTCCTTCGAGAAAAATAAAAGTGATAGCTGATTAACTGTATCAGCCATCACTTTTAATGTGGCCAAAATCATAAAAAACAGCAGCATCAACGCTAGCGTGATCGTCAACTTCACTTCAGTCTCTGTAAACATTTCTAGGAGACTATTATATAAGCTAACTTTTTTGAATAAACTAACAATCATTTTTTGAGTGAACATCGATAAAGATAAGCTGAATAATAGCATTGCGACTACAGGTAAATAGCCAATTAAGTAAGTATTTTTCATATCCAAATTTCCGCTCCTGTTCATTTCAATCCATTTAATTATGCAAGAGCTAACAAATAAAGACAAGTGCTTTTTTAATAATTTTTGGAAAAATCCACCCAAAATATTTGAGTTTAGAAAAATTTTTTTCAGTTTTTTCCCCACGATTCTTCATATTTAATATCACAAGTCGACTTTTCTACAAGTTTCGCTTTAATGGAATGCAGGAAATTATTTTTTGCGATATAATGCTCTAGGAGGTTTGATTTACGTTGGGAGAACAATTTGAGTGCGATCATTTAAAAAGGAATGTGGGTACATCTTTCACCTACGTTGAGATTCCATCGTTTTCAACATGATGTTTAATACAATCTGCAAGGAGGGATTCTTTTGTCTTTACTGCATATAGCCATCTTTTCTCCTTTTTTAATGGCTATTCTCGTTCCCTTGTTCTATAAGGGACTTCGACGCATACACACAGGATGGTTTGTGCTCATCCTGCCTATTGTGCTATTCACTTATTTTCTTCAACTTCTCCCAGTCACGCGAGACAATCAAGCGATACAGAAGTCATTTGACTGGATTCCATCACTGGGTATCAGTTTTACTGCCTATGTCGATGGGTTAGGACTTCTTTTTGCTTTATTAATTACCGGTATCGGTGCTTTAGTTGTGCTATATTCAATTTTCTATTTATCTAAGGAAAAAGAAAAATTACACAACTTCTACGTGTACTTGCTCATGTTTATGGGAGCGATGCTGGGTGTTGTGTTGTCAGACAATCTCATTACGTTGTATATGTTTTGGGAATTGACATCTATCTCATCCTTTTTATTAATCGCTTACTGGTACGACCGGGATCGTTCTCGTTATGGAGCACTCAAATCGATGCTCATCACCGTATTCGGTGGTTTAGCAATGCTCGGAGGGTTTTTACTACTCTCGATCATGGGTGATACGTTTAGCATCCGTGAACTGATCGCTCAAGCAAGTGAGTTAAATGATCATCCACTATTCCTTTTAGCTCTATTGCTAGTTCTTATTGGAGCCTTTACAAAATCGGCGCAATTTCCGTTTTATATTTGGCTACCTGATGCGATGGAAGCACCTACCCCTGTTAGTGCCTATCTCCACTCAGCCACTATGGTTAAAGCAGGTATTTATTTAGTTGCTCGTATGAGTCCGATTTTTGCTTTTTCTGAGTATTGGTTTTGGCTTGTTGGTGGAGTCGGAATTTTCACTTTATTCTGGGGATCGTTTAATGCGGTTAAGCAAACCGATTTAAAAGGAATACTTGCTTTCTCAACAGTGAGTCAACTTGGATTAATTATGTCGCTTCTCGGTGTGGGGGCTGCCGCTCTCCAGTTTGATGGAATCGATGATAATATTTATACAGCAGCGACGATTGCCGCCGTATTCCATCTTATTAACCATGCGACATTTAAAGGTAGTTTATTTATGGTCGTCGGGATTGTCGATCATGAAACAGGCACGCGTGATATTCGCAAGCTTGGCGGATTGCTTAGCTTGATGCCAATCACATTCACAGTGGCTGTCATCGGGGCATTCTCTATGGCTGGGTTGCCACCGTTTAACGGCTTTTTAAGTAAGGAAATGTTCTTTACCGGCATGATTCAGCTACTTGAACTCGACCTCTTTAACTTGCAAACGTGGGGGCTGTTATTCCCAGTTCTTGCTTGGGTTGGAAGCGTGTTCACTTTCATTTATAGTATGATGATTGTGTTTAAAACATTTACTGGTAAGTATCAGCCAGAGAAATTAGAGAAAACACCACACGAAGCACCGATCGGTATGCTCATTCCACCGATCATTTTAGCGGCTCTCGTCGTTGTGTTTGGTATTTTCCCGAATATACTTTCTTACAATTTGATCCAGCCAGCGGTTGCAGCGATTATTCCTTCGCTCGTTGAACCTGGAGAGAAAATTCCTGTCCATATTAGCCATTGGCATGGTTTTAATTCAGAGCTAAAGATGACCATTGGCGTTGTCGTTCTAGGTGCAGTCATGTATATTACGCTGAATAAATGGATCAAAGTGTATAACATCTTCCCTAATAAAGTGACGATTAATGCGCTGTATGACACGAGTTTATATGCAGCAGAACGCGGGTCTTATACACTGACAAAATCAGTGATGACCGGCTATATTCGCACATACCTTGTGTATATTTTCGTTTTCTTTATCGGGATGTTAGGCTTTACGATGTGGACAGAAGATGCATTTACAATGGATACGAGCAATCTCGCTCCAATCGGTATTTATGAAGTGGCTCTTGTCCTTTTAATTGTATTGGCAACGTTCACTATCTTAGTAGCGAAATCAAGGTTAACTTCGATTGTCGCCTTAGGAGCTGTCGGATATACCGTTTCGTTATTTTTCGTTATTTTCCGTGCGCCTGACCTTGCGTTGACTCAGTTAGTCATCGAAACCGTTTCCGTTGCTTTGTTCCTACTGTGCTTCTACCACTTGCCAAAGCTGAGTCGCCACGAAGAAAGAATGCGTTTCAAGCTCGGGAATTTACTCATTTCTGCTGGTGTTGGAATCGTTGTCACATTGATTGCCATCTCGGCTCACAGCACGAAAATGTTTGAGTCAATTTCTAAATACTATATTGAAAATACGTATGACAAAGCTGGCGGAGAAAATATGGTTAACGTTATTCTTGTTGACTTCCGTGGCTTCGATACATTATTTGAGGTGTGTGTACTGGGGATCGCTGCTCTTGGCATTTACGGATTAATTAAGTTACGTTTAGAAAAGAAAGGGGGAGTGATTGATGAAAACAAATGACGTGATTTTACAAACAGCTAGCAAAGTTGTGTTCTTCATCATCATTCTCTTTGCCATCCATTTATTCTTCGCTGGACATTACCATCCCGGCGGAGGATTCGTCGGCGGGTTAATGACTTCAGGAGCGATCGTTCTCCTGCTTCTCGCCTACGATATTAAAACTGTGTCTCAAGGCTTTCCAATTGATTATAAAATATTGATTGGAATTGGCCTGTTCTTGGCAGCTGGTACTGCCGTTGCGGCCGTGTTCTTTAACGTGCCGCTATTGACCCATGCATTTGGTTATTTCGATTTGCCGCTGTTTGGGAAAACATCACTTCATACAGCGATGTTGTTTGATACAGGAGTTTATTTAGTTGTCATTGGTGTCACCATGACCATTATTCAAACGATAGGAGAGAGTGAATAATGGAAATATTAATGTCAATCGTATCAGGGTTGTTAATTGCAAGTGCTGTCTATTTAATATTGTCAAAAAGCTTGTTACGGATCATTATCGGTACTGGGCTGTTAAGTCACGGTGCTCACCTATTAATCTTAACGATGGGCGGATTGAAAAATGGCGCTGCTCCACTGTTAGGTCAGCATGCTCCCGCCTATGTCGATCCGCTGCCGCAAGCGCTCATTTTAACAGCGATTGTCATCAGCTTCGGTGTAACCGCCCTTTTCCTCGTGTTAGCTTATCGAGCTTATCAGGAGCTAGGGACAGATAATACAGATGAGATGAGAGGTACGGAAGCAAATGACTAATTTACTCACATTACCTATCATCATTCCGCTAATGACGGCAATTTTGTTGATTTTCTTAGCGAAGCAAGTGACGGCTCAGCGCGTCATCTCCGTTATTTCAACGATCGCCACATTAGTTGCATCTATTGTCTTATTACTAACGGTGAAAAATGAAGGTGTTCAAACGATCGCGATTAGTAGCTGGCAATCTCCTTTTGGGATTAGCCTTGTGTCAGATATGTTGTCCGCTTTACTCGTCACGACAACATCCCTCATTACACTTTGCGTGATTATTTATTCTTTCCGTTCGATCGGTAAGAAACGAGAGCAGTTTTATTACTACTCCATTGTTCAATTTATGCTTGTTGGGGTAAATGGCGCTTTTACAACGGGAGATATCTTTAACTTATTCGTCTTTTTCGAAGTGATGTTAATGTCTTCTTATGTATTAATTGTGATCGGCGGAACGAAAATTCAGCTACGTGAATCAGTAAAATACATTTTAGTAAACGTCATTTCCTCGGCAATCTTTGTTATTGCTGTTGCCTTTTTATACTCGGTGGTCGGATCGCTAAATATGGCACATATTTCCGAGCGAATTGCCGAAATTGGACAGCTACCGATTATTACTGTCATTGCTGTGTTGTTTTTAATTGTCTTTGGATTAAAGGGAGCGATCTTCCCGCTCTACTTCTGGTTGCCTGGTTCATACAATGCCCCGCCCGTACCAGTGCTTGCTTTATTCGGGTCGTTATTAACGAAAGTTGGCGTGTACTCGATTTTAAGAACATATTCACTGTTCTTTTACCAAAACCAAGCATTCACTCACGAGCTATTGGAAATTGTAGCGCTCTTGACCATTATCGTCGGAGTCATCGGGGCGATCGCTTACTGGGATGTTAAAAAGATTATCATTTACAACATCATCATTGCAGTAGGTGTGTTAACATTCGGTATTTCCTTAGCAACAGAAGAAGCGTTTCAAGGAACGATCTTCTACCTCATCCATGACATGATCATTAAAGCGGCTTTGTTTTTATTGATTGGTGTGATGATTAAAATTACCGGCACAAGCAATTTACGTAAAATGGGTGGATTAATTAAAAAATATCCGCTACTTGGCTGGACATTTCTTGTCGCGGCATTCGGTCTCGCTGGTATTCCACCACTGAGCGGATTTGTCGGCAAGTTCCTAATCGTTCGTGCCGCTTTTGCAGAAGGTGCTTATGTTGGAGCGCTGATCGTCTTATTATCAAGTCTGTTTGTTCTTTACTCTGTGATCAAAATCTTCATGAACGGCTTTTGGAAAGCACCGCAAGATTATCCAGGAGAAGAAAAACAGCCTGTTCACTTTTTGTGGATGCCGGGAGCCATTCTCGTCGTTGTCTCTATCTGTTATGGGGTGGGCGCAGAAGGCATGTATCCGCTGATTTCTCAAGCCACTGAAGCACTCATAGATCCGACAATCTATATTGATGCCGTGTTAAAGGAGTAATGTCAAATGGCTTTTCAAATTTTACTTAATTTCTTTTTAGCGTTTCTTTGGATGTTTCTACAAGTTTCATTTAACAGTTCGACGTTCATTGTCGGATATATTCTCGGGCTGATTTTAATTTACGGCATGCGTCGCTTCTTTAAGCAAGAGTTTTATATGCGCCGTGTCTGGGCTGTCTTTTATTTAACGTTGCTGTTTTTTAAAGAGCTCATTTTAGCAAATATCGATGTATTACGAGTGATTTTAAAACCTAAGCTTGATATTCAACCGGGGATCTTCGCCATGCCGACTGAATTAAAGTCAGATTGGGAAATTACACTGTTATCTAGCTTAATCACTTTAACACCAGGAACACTTGTGATTGATGTTTCGGACGATAATAAAGTATTGTATGTGCATGCGATCGATTTACCAGATGTACATGATGCCATTGACGGTATTAAAAATTCATTTGAAAAAGCGATTATGGAGGTGAGTCGCAATGGTTGAGATGGTCATGAAGTTTTCACTCATTTGCTTCTCCTTCTCCATGCTCGGCCTTGTATATCGCCTCATTAAAGGGCCGACTGTGCCGGATCGTGTCGTCGCATTAGATGCTATCGGAATTAATCTCGTAGCCATTATTGCGATCTTATCGATGCTGTTACGCACGAGTGAATTTTTAGATGTCATTTTATTGATGGGGATTTTAGCTTTCATCGGAACGATTGGATTTGCTAAGTTCTTAGAGAAGGGAGAGATCATTGAATATGACCGTCATCGTTGATGGAGTGATCATTCTCTTTTTAGTGATAGGAGCGTTTCTAAGCCTTGTAGCTACCTTTGGGGTCATTCGCCTTCCAGATGTGTATACGCGCAACCACGCGGCGTCTAAAGCAGCGACATTAGGCGTGATGTCCACCTTACTGGGTGCCTTCCTTTACTTTTACTTAATTGAAGGTCATTTCAGCTCACGGATTCTTCTCGGAATCGCTTTTATCTTCATTACCGCTCCAGTCTCTGGACACTTAATCAGCCGAGCGGCTTACAATGCTGGCATCAAGCTTTCCGACAGCAGCATCCGCGATGATTTAAAGGATAAAAATAAACGTTGAAACAAAGGCGTCTATCAGCTGATAGACGCCTCTTTTTTGCTGCTTAAAGTTGTGTCTGAACAGCGCCTGCCGCTTACAAGGCTCATCGCCTTTTCAGCGCCAGAACATTTGCTTGTCGTGTCTGAACAGTCGGCTCCGCTTTTATTTCTTCGCTACAACGGCTACGGTGCAGCGCGATAGGCAGATGAGTTGTTGTTGTTCGTCTTCGATACGGATTTCCCATACCATCGTTGTGCGACCGCGGTGAGCGACGGTGGCGATGGCTGTGACTACGCCTTCTTTTTTCGCTTTAATGTGATTGGCGTTAATTTCAAGACCGAAGCAAGCTTCTTTTTCCGTATCAATAAGGGCGGCCGTTCCGACACTGGCGGCTGTTTCTGCAAGTGCCACCGAGGCTCCCCCGTGCAAAAATCCAAATGGCTGGTGCGTTCTTTCATCGACAGGCATCGTCATAATGACTTTCCCCTCACCGATTTCCACCATTTCCATCCCAAGTGTAGCAATTAATGATCGTGATATATCCATATTCTCTCCTCCAAAAATGAATCGTTATTCACTAATTATTCGACGACATCGTTTAAAATCCTTCTTCAAACGCTTTTATGCAAAATTGAATTGTTTATGCAAAATCAAATAGAAAACTGAATAGTAATCGCCTTCACCGTTCAGTTTTCTGAATATTTTTAATTGGCACAAGAATTGCAGATAAGTAGATAAAGGACAATCTAACCAGGAAAGAAGGTAAAGAGATGAAAACAAAAACACCGTCATTAGGCATCGCTTTGATTCCCATCTTAGCGATGGTCATTTTCTTATTTGTAGGGATTTTTAAGTTTGAGGCCGATCCACATGTTCCACTACTATTAAGCGCAACTGTTGCAACCATTGTAGCCATTTACTTGGGGCATACGTGGAGGGAAATTGAAAAAGGAATTATTCATGCGGTTTCATTAGCGATGCAGGCATTACTCATTTTAATGGTCATTGGAACGATCATCGGTACGTGGCTAGCTGCTGGGATTGTACCGACGATGATTTATTATGGACTTGATATTTTATCTCCTACTTACTTTTTACCTGCAGCAGCAATTATTTGTAGCATCGTTGCGATTGCTTCTGGAAATGCATGGACAGCAGCTGGTACAATCGGGATTGCGATTATGGGAATTGGCGCGGGTCTTGGTGTCAACACCGCTATGGTAGCAGGTGCCGTCATTTCCGGCTGTTATTTCGGCGATAAAATTTCTCCTTTATCAGAAACAACGAATATGGCACCTGGTATTACTGGCGTTGAATTATTTGATCATATTCGCCATATGTTATACACCACGATCCCGGCTTTAGCGATCTCTGTCATTATTTATTTCTTCCTCGGGCTTTCTTTTAAAAATCAAGGAGCCGGACTAGATGAAGTCCAAGCTCTTCAGCAACAATTAAATGATATCTTTATCATTAGCCCATGGCTGTTAGTCGTTCCCGTCATCGTTCTTGCATTAATCGCAATGAAAACACCTGCTCTACCGGGTCTTGTGATCGGATCGATATTAGGAGCGATTGTAGCCGTTGTCGTACAAGGTGTATCAGTTAGTGACATTTTAGGCATTATGGTTAGTGGTTTTACAATGGAAACGAATAACGAAGTGTTAGATAGTTTACTCAATAACGGCGGAATCGAAGCAATGTTGTATACGGTTTCATTAGTTATGATTGCGATGAGCTTCGGCGGTATTTTAGAAGTAAGTGGCGTGTTAGAAACGCTGGTGAAAAGCTTATTAAAACTAGCCAAATCCACAGGAAGCTTAATAGCAACAACCGTTGTTACTTGTATCTCAGCCAATATTGTCGCTTGTGATCAATACTTGTCGATTCTTCTTCCTGGCCGGATGTATGTAACCGCTTACCGTAAACGCAGACTGCATCCGAAGAACTTATCACGAACATTAGAGGATGCAGGAACGATGACTTCTCCTCTCGTACCTTGGAATACATGTGGCGCCTTTATGACTGCTACACTCGGTGTCTCGACGTTCCACTATGCACCGTATGCACTATTATGTTTTATCAGCCCACTCATTGCGATTATTTATGGATTTACTGGATTTAAAATTGAAAAACTATCGCAAGAAGAGGTCGAACGAATGGAAGCTGAGGAACAACAAATGATGAATTTAGAGGAAAATGAATTGAAGCAAGCATAAGAAAAGGACCTTCTTGTCGAAGGTCCTTTTTCATTAAAAGTAACCAAATGGCGGACGACCATATGGCGGGAATGGTGGATATGGCGGGCAACATCCCACTGGTGGATAAAACGGTCGTGGATAATATGGACGCACAAGCGCGCCTCCTAGAAACCCTCCCAACAATCCGCCTAAAAATGGCCCTCCGAAGAAAGGAAGAAAACGGGTATCTCGAGCATACATAGTCAAATGCCTCCTTTTTTAACTGCCTACTATGTTGTATGCAAAAAGGAGGCAAATGGCATGGGCAAGTTCCCTATTACAACATTAACGCCGCAATCCAACCGAAAATAATGACTGGAATATTATAATGTAAAAACGTTGGCACACATGTATCCCAAATGTGATTGTGCTGCCCATCGACATTCAAGCCAGATGTCGGCCCAAGCGTACTATCAGAGGCAGGTGAGCCCGCATCTCCTAAAGCCCCTGCTGTTCCAACAAGCACAATCGTCGCCATCGGACTGAAACCAAGCTCTAACGCTAACGGCACGAAAATCGTCGCGATAATCGGAATCGTTGAGAACGAGGAACCGATCCCCATCGTCACTAATAATCCAACGATCAGCATTAATAACGCACCAAGCACTTGATTGCCACCGATCATATTGGCTGCTTGTTCCACTAGCCGCTCCACATCACCCGTTGCACTCATTACTTTCGCAAATCCTGATGCGGCGATCATCACAAATCCGATAAACGCCATCATCCGCATCCCATCGGTTAATAAACGATCCGCTTCGCTCCAGCTAATGGCTTTTGATGCATAAAGAACAACAATTCCAGCTAATGCCCCAAACACCATTGACTCTGTTACAAGCTGAGCTGCAAGTGCCGTCACAATGGCTACAAGCGATATAATGATACCTGTTTTCGAATAACCTTCACTTTTTGCGACAGATACAGGTCTTACTGGATTGTTATAAGTTCTCGGCTTACGATAAGAGAAAAAGACAGCGACTAACAAACCTGTCAGCATCCCCGCAGCCGGGAATAACATCGCTTTCGGAATTTGACTCATCTCCACTGGCAAGCCGCTTTCCGTTATATTCGTCGCAATAATTTCATGAAAAATTTGACCAAATCCAACCGGAAGTAGCATATATGGTGTCACAAGACCGAATGTAAGTACCATTGCGACTAAGCGACGATCCACTTGCAATTCATCTAACACTTTCAACAACGGTGGAATTAATAACGGGATAAAAGCAATGTGAATCGGAATCAAGTTTTGCGAGAAGCAAGCCATTAATAAAATCATAAATAAAATAAGAGCTCTCGATAGCTTCTTCGCTCTCGCATCTTCTTTCTTTCCAACATATTTCAAGACAAATTCAACTAACGCATTCGGCAAGCCGGTGCTTGAAATCGCTACCGCAAAGCCACCGAGCATCGCGTAACTTAGCGCCACATTCGCACCACCGCCGACTCCTTCTGTAAAAGCACCAATCGTTCCTTCTATTCCTAAACCGCCAACGACTCCTCCAACGAGTGCACCCGTAATCAAAGAAAACACGACATTGACACGTAATAAACTGAGGAGAAGCATGACGATGACAGCAATCACAACTGCATTCATCTAAAATGCCTCCTTTTACTTTAGTTTGGTAAATTGGTAGAGAACTAAAATAAAAATATCAATATTCGAGGAGGTTGTCAATAGGTCACCGACTTACTTTCATAAAAAAATGAGATTGCCATTCCCCAAAAAAAATTGAAAAATGACAGCCTCATTTAATTCAATCTTCCACGACAGTAAATGGAGCGGCGACCCCTGCTCCAGGAAGAGCCCGATACTCGCCTGGCACTAGCTTATATTTCAGTTGATCTACTGACAAAACGAGACTAGATTGCATTCCTGATGGAAAAAGTATTCCATAGTCCTCATACACCACTTTTGGCTTTTGCGGAAATTCCCTCCACGTGCCACCTACTTTTTTTTGCAGTTTCATGTCACCTTGATGACCAGGATTGATATCTTCACTGCCGATGTTGTTAATTAAAACAATAATTTTTTCCGTTGAGGTGTCATATTGCTCCTGTTCCATTTTCACACTGATACCGTCTGCTTCACTTGGCATCTCTTGCTCATACGCTCTGCTGATCAGCTTCATATCGACTTTTACTTCATCTGGTAATACCATAAATCCAATGAATAAAACAGCTAATAAGGTAAAAAGAATGACTCTTTTTTTCTTCAATGGAATCCCCCTTGTGATTGCTTACATTTTGGTTAAGCAAATATTTTTAAATATGATTATAACTCTTATCCATGAAAATAAATGGTCATTTTTGTAAATTCAATATTAATATTTATTTTACACCTTATGTAGCAAACAATATAAAAAGGACTAACCATAAGAAGCCTTATCTCATATATATAAAGTGTAAAACTCTCTATATGAGATAACTTTCTTACAGTCAGCCCCAACAAGACTACTTATTCTTCATTTCTCCGCATCGCCAATAATGCTAACGTCCGCACCATCGCACCTGTGCCTCCGGCTGGCCCTAGTGAATAGCTTCCTTTCGTATCAGCTGTACCAGCGATATCTAAATGAACCCACGGCGTGCCTTCCGCAAATTCGCCGACAAAGCCGCCGCCCATGATCGCATGACCTTCACGACCAGGCGAGTTGTTTAAGTCCGCAATTGCGCTGTTACGAATGCGTTTTTTATCTTTTTCTGTAAGTGGTAAGCGCCAAATAAATTCGCCTGCTTCAAAAGATGCCTCTAGCACTTCTTCAAATAACTCTTCGTTATTCGTCATTGCTCCCGTTTTATCCGTACCAAGTGCCACTACGACACCGCCTGTTAATGTTGCGACATCGATTAAATAATCCGCTCCTTGATGCTTCGCGTACGTCATCGCATCGGCGAGCACGAGACGGCCTTCTGCATCGGTATTCAGCACTTCAATCGTTTTTCCGCTCATCGACGTAATGACATCGTCTGGCTTCAAAGCGTGGCCACTAATCATATTATCAGTAGATGGAATGACAGCGACGATATTTTGATTCGGCTTTAGTTCACCAATCACTTCCATCGCACCTAATACCGCAGCCGCACCACCCATATCGGTTTTCATACCAACGATTCCGTCTTTCGGCTTCAACGAGTAGCCGCCGGTATCAAACGTGATCCCTTTCCCAACGAAACCGAGTACATCCATCCATTCTTCTTTCGGCTGATATTTCAGCGTAATCATTTTTGGCGGTTCAGTCGAGCCTTGATTAACCGCTAAAAGCGCCCCCATACCGAGCTTTTCCATATCTTCTTTTTCAAGAATTTCGACTTCAAAGCCGTACTTATCCGCTAGCTGCTCAGCATAAGCAGCCATGTCCGATGCCGTTAATAGATTGCCTGGTGTGTTGACTAATGTGCGCGCAGAATTCGTTCCTTGGCTTAACACATAGCCAACTTGAAGAGCTGCTTGCACCGCTTCATTATCTGCTTTCGTCAACACTGTTAACTGCTCAATTTTTTTCTCTGGCTCATTCGATGCTTGTTTGTAGCCTTTAAATTCATATGTAGCTAATCCGAACGCTTCACTAAAAGCGTGAGCGGCATCTTCCGCGCTCACCTCTTCACAAACAAAGCTATCTAGTGCAACCGTCACTGATGTTAGCCCTAACTGTTTGCTTTTTAGGAACGCTTCACCGATCGCTTCTTTCATTTCGTGAAAATCCGCTTGCTTTTCCTTTCCAAGCCCGACAAACAGCAATCGTTTCGCTGGCATTTTTCCTAGCGTAGACACGACCGCGATCTTGTTGCTTTTAGCGGAAATATCGCCCTCTTTCACTAGCTCTGTCAGCTCTCCATTGAACAGCTCATCCAACTTCTCTAGCTCACCCGCAAATTTCAACGGACGATCATAAAGCCCAACGATGAGACAAGGAGTTTCTTGCTGTAAATACGATTCATTTTTTACCGTAAACATTTGATCACCTCCCTTCCATTATACATAAAATTATTTCGCAATTCGAATAAATGTCTATGATAGAATGAAAGAAAAGGAGTTTTTCATATGCGCTTGATTTCCATTTGTCCAAGCAATACAGAATTGATTGAATTTCTCGGTCTCACCGATCAGCTTGTCGGTGTCGATGATTATTCCGATTGGCCGGAAGCGATTTCTCATTTGCCACGACTTGGACCCGACCTTAATATTGATATCGATCAAGTCGAAGCATTAAAGCCGGATCTTGTCATTGCTTCTTTAAGTGTCCCCGGGATGGAAAAGAATGTGGAGGAGCTAAAAAAACGAGGGTTACCTTACATTGTGACGAATCCACAATCGTTAGCGGAGATCGGTCAGTCGCTTATCGAAGTCGGAGCGGCATGTGGTGTAGCCGAAAAAGCGAGATTGATAGCAGAGCGCTACACTTCCCAAGTGGAAAAATTTAAGCAAGCTGCTAGCTTTGTCGACAAGCGACCTTCGCTGTACTGGGAATGGTGGCCAAAGCCCGTGTTCACTCCTGGAAAAGTGAATTGGCTTACCGAAATAAGTGAGTTGGCTGGCGGGTACAATGTGTTTCGTGACGAAGAAACTGCCAACTTCCAAACGGATTGGGAGGAAGTGAAACAAAGAAACCCTGATTACATTTTGCTTTCATGGGTTGGTGTACGTACGGACAAAATCAACCCAGCCATCGTCCAAAAACGACCGGGCTGGACGGAACTCCCTGCCATCCAACAGCAAAACGTCACTGTCATGGAAGAAGAGCTTTATTGCCGTCCTTCCCCACGACTGTTGGCTGGACTTCATAAACTCGCACTGATGCTCCATCCGTCTATTTTTGAAAATGTTGAAATGGATGATTTGTTTGTATAAATAATTAAAAAAGGGGCTAAGTTAGATGCTCCTTTTTTAACAATTATATAGATACATCGATCACAGACGCTTTCTTTGTTGGAAACTTATATGATAAAAAACGAGAAAGAGTCCTGCAAAAGATCATCCGAAAATGACCTTTTATAGGACTCTTTATGTAAGAAAAATCAAAACATTTGATAGCCTTTTTGACGAAGAATGCGCATCGTAATGCCTGAAGTGATCGCACCAAGCAAACCGCTTGATAAAATGATAATGTCTGGTGCTTTAAGCGAAACGATTTTCGCTCCTAACGCCGGAAATGCTTCACTTGCGTTTAAAATATAATCAAACGTGCTGATTTCATCTACAATCATAATCGTTACAAGCGGATAAAGAAACGCCATCACCCACGTCATCCGCAACAACATATTTAATAAGAAGCCAATGCCGAAAAATAACACAAAAAATAGCAATACCGAAACAAGTAAAATAGCTATATGCATTCCGTTAACCTCCTAAATCACTAAATAATAGTGTACATGAATAAGAAGGAAAACGTCAAGACAATGGAGCACCCTCCAAATGAAGGATGCCCCCTATTTTACCTATTCTTCTTGATTTCCTTCTCCACCGCAGTTCGGACAAGTTTCAGAGCCTCCTAGAAGAAGCTGGAGATAACCTTTCCCTTCGCACGTATGACATGTTTGGCTTTTCGTTTGCATCGTCATATTTTTGCCCCCTTGAATAAAATTATTTTAATTTTCAGATAATATATCATAAGGAGATCCACTCGTACAATCTCCTTTTTCGATTGCATTGATCTCAAAATTAGAAGAATAATTTACTAGCCAACGACCCGAAGAATCAATCACTAAACCAGCAGCACCTAACCAAACATTTCCTCTTTTCACCTGTCCCACTCCTTTAGCCAAATAAAAAAGAGACTGACCATCAAGGCCAGTCTCTTGTACATATGCTTATAGGAACTTAAATTTACCTTTTTTCATCACAAGTGATGGTCCACCGATCATGTACAATGCACGGTTATCAACCATTTTCTTCATGAATGACGCTTTCGCACCTGTCATTTTCTTACCGAAAGCAACACCGATCGCATCGTCATCTCCTAAAGAACAAACCGTACCTTTAATGTCTGGCTTAAATGTTTCAAGATCATCCGTTTGACCTTTCAACAACTTTACTAAATTGCGCGCACATACTTCTCCTTGCTGCATCGCAATTTGAGCTGTTGGTGGGTATGGACGGTTAATTTCTTCATTAATCATAAGTGAAGAGTCACCGATGACGAAAATATTGTCATGACCTGGGGCACGTAAATCAAGATTTACTTTTACACGAGCACGCATATTTTCGATTTCTGCTTTTTCAATGATCGAGTTTCCGCGAACACCCGCTGCCCAAACCACTGTGCCTGCTTTAATTTCTTGAACCTCTTCTTCACCTTTGGCAACTTTAATACCTTCTGGTGTCGCTTCTTTAATCGCTGTACCGATTTTGAACTCTACACCTTTTTTCTCTAATTGAGTTACCGCATATTTCACAAGCTCAGGATCAAAACCAGGAAGAACCATTGGCGCTGCTTCTACACAATAAATACGAACTTTAGAGTAATCAATATCGTACTCACGGCAAAGTTCTGGTACACGGTTTGTGATTTCACCAAGGAATTCAATACCAGTGAATCCAGCTCCTCCGACAACGATCGTTAGACGCTCTTCTTTCTTTTCTGTTTCCATCGCATACGTCGCAAATTGGTAATCAATATGCTCACGAATTTGACGAGCTGTATTGACGTTAGAAATTGTAAACGCATACTCTTTTAAGCCTTGAATGCCGAAAGTTTCAGATTCGCCACCAAGTGCGAATACAAGATAATCATACTCAAGTTCACCAGAGTTCAAGATTACTTTCTTTTCAGCTGTTTTAACGTCTTGTACTTCTGCACGAATAAATTCTACTTTGCTGCGATTGATAACGCTATCAATATTATAACGCACACGGTCATGATGCAATGTACCTGCAGATGCCTCATGCAACCAAGTTGTTTCATAATGGTAATCATTTTTATTTACCAATACGATATCCGCTTCGTCTTGCCCTAACATTTTTTGAAGACGAGTTACTGTCATTAATCCACCATAACCTGCACCTAATACTACAATCTTTGGCTTTCTCACAATAATCACTTCCACCTTTGTCGATATTTTCGGGTTCTTTTGTAGCGATAAACCTAGTTTGTGAAATTATTCACGAATACATGCAAAAAAATACGGTTAAAAAAATCGTCACAAAATCTTAATATTTGCATATCCACTTCAATAATATGCTTTTTGCCATTCTTTTTCAAGATGTTTAATCGAAATAATTTATTTGTTTTTCACCCAGAAAAAAATTGATTCAATCAAAGTGTCTTTACGTGTGCATGAAACAGAATTTCGGTATGATAAGTGAAAGGAAAAGAAAGACCATTTTCTGTTTTCAAGGAGGGGTTTTGAATGAATCATGATCAACAAGTATTCGACATTACCATTATTGGAGGCGGGCCTGCCGGACTATTCACCGCTTTTTACGGAGGGATGCGCCAAGCATCGGTCAAAATCATTGAAAGCTTACCACAACTAGGAGGACAGCTTTCAACACTCTATCCAGAAAAATACATTTACGATGTCGCTGGCTTCCCTAAAGTTCGAGCACAAGAGCTGGTGGACCGCCTAGTCGAACAAATGGAGCCATTTTCTCCGACTATTTGCTTAGGTCAGTCTGTGCAAACACTCGAAAAATTAGCAGATGGGACATTCAAATTAACAACCGATCAAGATATCCATTTCACGAAAACGATCATCATCACTGCGGGCAACGGCGCTTTTCAACCACGAAAATTAGAACTTCCGAATGCCACCACCTATGAAAAAACGAACCTTCATTACTTCATCACAGACCTTGAACAATTTAAAGACCGACATATCGCCATTTGCGGAGGCGGCGATTCAGCTGTCGATTGGGCGCTTATGCTTGAACCGATTGCCAAACGCGTGTCCATTATCCATCGCCGTGACAAATTTAGAGCTCATGAGCATAGTGTCGAACAGCTTCGTGCTTCTACCGTCAACATGATGACGCCTTATGTACCAAGCAGTCTCGTCGAGGAAGATGGCCGAATTGGGGCGCTTAAATTAACGAAAGTGGACACCGATCGCGAGGAAATTCTTCCTGTTGATGATGTCATCGTCAATTTCGGCTTTGTCTCTTCACTCGGTCCGATTAAAGATTGGGGGCTTACCATTGTCAAAAACAGCATTGTCGTCAATTCCAAAATGGAAACTAATCTAGAAGGTGTGTACGCAGCTGGTGATATTTGTACATACGACGGCAAAGTCAAGCTCATTGCATCCGGCTTTGGTGAAGCACCAACGGCCGTCAACAATGCCAAAGCCTATCTCGACCCGAAAGCACGCGTCCAACCGCTCCACAGCACTTCTTTATTCGAACAG
The DNA here is from genome assembly GCF_002797375.1 of Bacillus sp. FJAT-42315. Classification (GTDB taxonomy): domain Bacteria; phylum Bacillota; class Bacilli; order Bacillales; family Domibacillaceae; genus Bacillus_CE. The sequence goes on along the minus strand of NZ_KZ454941.1, from coordinate 1,063,827 downwards.
AAAAAATAATTATCTATTTAGTTAGAGGCTCCAACCTCTAGATTGGGGCCTTTAGTGAAGTTTCTTCGACTTTATTTGTGCTTTCTTCGACTTTCCGGGCGCTTCTTTGACCTTGTTTACGATTTCTTCGACTTTCCGGGCGCTTCTTCGACCTTATTTGCGATTTCTTCGACTTTCCGGGCGCTTCTTTGACCTTGTTTACGATTTCTTCGACTTTCCGGGCGCTTCTTTGACCCTGTTTACGATTTCTTCGACTTTCCGGGCGCTTCTTCGACCTTATTTGCGATTTCTTCGACTTTCCGAACAGTTCTTTGACTTTGCTGCTACTTTCTCAGCCCTAAACAAAAAACACTCCCTTTAAAGGAAGTGCTTGAAAAATATTTAGCAATTCTCTGGTTTTCCAGTATTTGTTGCTGTACGGAACGAAGACCCACAACCACATGAAGCAATCGCATTTGGATTTTCGATCGTGAAGCCGCCGCCCATCAAGGATTGTTTATAGTCAATAACGGTTCCTTTTAACACAGGAGCGCTGTCTTTATCGACAACAATATGGATACCATGTTGATCGAGTTCAACGTCACCTTCTTTAATTTCGTGATCAAACCCCATGCCATAAGACAAGCCGCTACAGCCGCCACCATGAACCGTCACACGAAGGTTAGCTCCCTCTTCTTCATTTTGTTTCATCATATCTTTTATTTGAAAAGCCGCTGCTTCAGTCACTATCACTACTTCAGTTTCTTTCAACAGAACCCCTCCATTCATTATTTTCTTATTATCTAGTATATACATCCGTAAATCCCTTCACAACCAAACTGCTCACTTCCAAAACACCCCCAATAAAAAGGTTAATAATACCTAGTCTTTTCACCTTAAAAATCAGCTATAATGAATGATATATAAGTATATAGACATATTTGAAAATTAATAATAATAGGAGGTAAATCACATGGACCAAATCTCTCCTTTTTATGAAAAACAACTAAAATGCCCCGTTTGCGAGGAAACATTTCAAACAACCAAGTTAAGAAGCCGCTTTGTGAAAGTGACTGGTCATGATACTGACTTAATGCCTATTTATGAGCAAGATAGCTGCAATCCATTATTTTACCATGTATTTGTGTGCTGCCATTGTGGGTATTCTTTCTCAGAGGAGTTTTCATCCTATTTCGCTCCCGGCTCTAAAAATAACGTCATCGAGCGAGTAAAGAGTCAATGGGTCTATCAAGACTACGGGAAAGAAAGAACAATTGTTGAAGCGATTAATAGCTATAAGCTCGCTCTTTATAGCGGTCTGCTTAAGAAAGAAAAGCACCTAACATTAGCCGGATTAGCTCTCCGCACTGCTTGGCTCTATCGTGAATTAGGGCGTCAAAAAGAAGAGTATCGCTTTATGATCATGGCAGCGAACCAATATATAGAAGCTTACGAGACAGAAGACCTTACAGGTAAACAAATGTCTGAAGTGAAAATATTATATTTAATCGCTGAGTTAAATCGTCGTACAGGTGATACAGAAACTGCCGTCTCTTATTTCTCTAAAGTCATTGAAAAACAACATATGTCTTCGGATAAAAAAATCGTCGACATGGCTCGGGATCGCTGGTACGAGATTCGCGAGGAAATGAAGCAGCCAAAAGAAGAAGCTACTGTTTAAAATAAAAAAACGGCCAGGACATGTCCTCGGCCGTTTTAAAACATCGGGTTTTCCTCTAAATACTCATAAATATTGTCAACAAGCTCCTCTGGCGTCTTTCCATCCACTGGCTCTCCATTCACAAGCGCGAACAAGCCTTCACTGCATCTTGTACAATAACTTAGGCAGCCATACTCAATTACATCTAGATTGACATCACGTTCTAATATTTCAAGCGCTTTTTGCGCACCATTCGCTAAATTGCTGACGCAAAACTCGATAATTGGCTTCATCCTTTTCCCACCTCTCGCCTCTATTTTACTATCTCTGCCGATGAGATTAAAGCAGAAAACTTTATCACGAAAATGTTTACTGTCTGTTGTGAAAATAATTAGTTTTCGATATACTCATTATGGCAGAATAAAAAATCGAGTTTTTTTGACAAGAATCCTGGGGATGTCAAAGAATTATATCATTCACAAAAGGGGATATTTCTTATGAAACATTTAGTGTTGCTTGGTGGCGGTTATGGAAATATGCGTGTGTTACTTAGGCTATTGCCTAATAATTTGCCGGAAGATGTCACCATTACTTTAGTAGATAAGGTACCTTATCATTGTTTAAAAACAGAATATTATGCACTCGCAGCAGGAACGATTTCCGATCATGAAGTGCGTGTTGCATTTCCAGAACATTCTCGACTTAATTTAGTTTTCGGAGCAGTGAAAGAAATTGACTTAGAAAATAAGTGTGTGGTGCTTGAAGATCAAGAGTCACTTCCATACGATGACCTAGTGATCGGCCTTGGCTGTGAAGATAAGTATCACGATGTGCCGGGAGCGGAACAATATACGCACAGCATTCAATCGATCGAAAAATCTCGTCATACGTATCAAACGCTGTCCAACATGCCAGCTCGTTCAAAAATAGGAATTGTTGGTGCTGGATTAAGTGGAATCGAGATTGCTAGCGAATTACGTGAAAGCCGTCCTGACCTTGACATTATTTTATTTGACCGCGGACCACGGATTTTGAAAGACTTCCCGGAACGCTTAAGTAAATATATTCATAATTGGTTTGTTGATCACGGTGTAACTGTCGTTAATAATGCCAATATTGTAAAAGTGGAACCAAAAGCAATCTATAATAATGAAGATGTATATGAAATGGATGCAGTTGTATGGACAGCAGGCATTCAACCAAACGTCGTCGTGCGTAACATGAATGTCGAAAAAGATTCATCAGGTCGCGTCACATTAAGTCCATATCATAACTTGCCGAACGATGAGCATGTCTATGTAGTTGGAGATTGCGCAAGCCTCCCTCATGCACCTAGTGCTCAATTGGCAGAAGAACAAGCCGAACAAATTGTTCAAGTCTTACAAAAACGCTGGAAAAACGAACCGCTTCCTGCAGAATTGCCAGAAATGAAATTAAAAGGTATCCTAGGCTCGCTAGGCAAAAAACAAGGATTCGGCTTCGTAGCTGACCGCGCTATCACCGGCCGCGTCGCAAGATTCCTAAAATCCGGTATCCTTTGGTTATACAAATATCATAATGGGTAAAACGAAAAGCGGAGCCGACTGTCCAGACACGACAAGCAAATGTTCTGACGTTGGAAAGGCGGTAGCCTTGTAAGCGGCAGGTTATTTGACTCGAGTGTCTAGGAGGCAGAGCTAGACAACATCGAAAAGCGGAAGGTGCTGTTTAGCAGCGTATGGACTGGAGCTATCCGCACGATGAATATAAATAAAAAAGCGATTGACTCTCAATGAGTTAGTCGTTTTTTTGTTATATCTTCTTCTCTTTTTGATCATACTAGACGTATTATTCCTTTTCATCCGCTTTCCTTTTTTTATTTTTGCTCAGCTTCTTAGGCTTGCAGGCATCGCGGTTTGCCGAGCTCTCCTCTTATTACATATGTTGAAGCTACCCTCACTTGGCCGACCGTTTCTGGAACCCCTTTTTCCAATGCGGAGAGGCAATTTAAAGGATGCTGATCAACAAATTCTGCAGCCAAACAAACTGAACGTTTCGAGAAACAGCCTCCATCTGAAAGTAACCGTGATATTGATGAATAATGATTAATCGGAGGTGAACCTAATGTTGCCGTTGCCCGATGAGAGGCATAAAGTGTCTCCTTATTTTGCTTTTTACATCGTGACATCTATGCAAATTGGTACTGGTATTTTCTCGTTTCAGCGCAATGTTGCCAAAACAGCTGGGCATGATGCTTGGATTGCTGTGATCCTGGCCGGACTATCGACTCATATTGTCTTATGGATGACTTACCAAATATTAAATAAAGGCCAAAATGATATTACCGTCATTCATCGAGAATTGTTTGGTAAGTGGATTGGCGGTTTACTTAGTTTAGTTTTAGTTTTGTATATACTATCTATTTGCGTAAATATGACTCGTGACTATATCCAAATTATCCAGATTTGGATGTTTCCTCAACTAGAAACGTGGTATATGGCACTTATTTTATTTGTGTTAGTGTACCTTTATGTATCTAGTGGATTTCGAGTGAATGTCGGTCTTTGCTTTCTTACGTTCATCATCACCCTTCCGTTACTTTTCATGTATTGGTTTCCACTAAAAGAAGCGAAAATATCTTATTTGTTACCTGTTTTGGATCACTCATGGACTGAAATTTTCGCTGGTTCTAAAGAAATGGCCTTGAGTTATTCGGCGTTTGAAGTGATTTTTTTCTGTTATCCTTTTTTAAAAAAAGCGGAAACCTCGCATAAATGGGCACAACTCGGAGTCGGATATACGATCTTCATTTATTTATTGACCATGATCGTTTCCTTGTTATACTTCAGCCATTGGCAATTATCTAACACCATTTGGGGCACGTTAACTTTATGGAAAGTCGTCGATTTACCTTTTCTTGAACGATTTGAATATGCTGGTCTCTCTATTTGGCTATTAGTCATTCTACCTAATATGTGTGTGTATACGTGGATAGCTACAAGAGGACTGAAACAATTATTTAGCATAAAACAAAAACATAGCATTATCCCGCTCGTGATTGCCTTGTTTTTCATCGTAATTTCATTCACCGACCGACAAAACATTAATCAACTAACTCACTTCACAGGGAATTTTGGGTTATATATTGCTTATGTATACATTCCATTTATTTACCTATTCCAGATTATTCGGGAGAAAATGAGGCGAAAATAATGATATGAAAGGAGATGAACGGTTTTTTGAAAAATCTATTTAAACGAAACCAATTATCTTTTAGAAAAACAGAATTTGGTCAATTGCTTATGCTTTGCGAAGAATCCAGTGATTTTCTTACGTTTCGTCTGCAAGACGATTCTCCTTTTTTTATTTCCTTTTATAAAACACTCATTAATCCGGATACAGTGCATCAAAACATTCTAGCCAAGCTTGCTGATAAAAAACTAACGGATTTACAAGCAATTAAAGAGAAATTACCAATTGAGGACTTAATCATAACAGCAAATATTACAGATATTAAAGATAAATTGATGAAGGGTCATGTTGTTTTTCATGAAAAACAACAAAGTTCTGCTTGTCTTTTAGTTCCCGCTTTAGCTTTGGAGAAAAGGCAAGTTGCTATCCCGGAAACAGAATATACGGTCATTGGTCCTAAAGAAGCTTTCGTTGAGGCGCTTGATACGAACGTCAATCTGGTACGAAAACGTCTGCCGATCCCTGAGCTACAAATGAAGGAAATGGTCGTTGGAACATTGTCTAAGACAAGGGTAAAGGTCGCCTATATTAAAGGAATTGCTAACGAAGAAAATATCAATACGGTCATTCAAAGAATTCAAGCGATTGAATACGACCACATTCCTGACAGCTCTTTTATCATGCAAATGATCACTGATAATAAAAACTCACTTTTCCCACAAATTATTGATACAGAGCGACCAGATCGAGTTGGAAGTGCTTTAGCTGAAGGAAAAATTGCCATTTTAGTAGATGGATCACCTCACGTCTTACTCGCACCAACAACGCTCATTGAATTTTTTTCTGCGTTTGAAGATTATTTTTATACGTGGAATGTCGCTTCCTTCTTTCGGTTAATTCGTGTGTTTGCGGTTATTTTCTCGGTGTTATCTACACCAGCTTATGTGGCCGTATTAACTTACCATTATGAAATGATTCCACAAGATTTGTTAAATACGCTAGTGTCTTCTCGAAGCGGTATTCCGTTTCCTCCTATATTAGAAGCACTTGTTTTGGAGCTAACGATTGAACTATTACGAGAAGCAGGAGCACGACTTCCGACAAAAGTTGGTCAAACGATCGGGATCGTTGGTGGGATTGTCATTGGAACAGCAGCCGTGCAAGCAGGACTAACGAGTAACGTACTATTAATTATCGTCGCGTTAAGTGCACTCGCTTCGTTCACAACGCCAATCTACCAAGTGAGTTATGCGATCCGCTTCATTCGATTTCCTTTTTTACTGTTTGCGCAATTTCTTGGTTTGCTGGGGATCACGGTTTGTTTAGCTTTTCTATTAATGCACATGCTTAACCTTTCTTCTCTAGGCCGACCATTTTTGGAACCGATTTTCCCATTGCGCCGAGCCGATTTAAAGGACGCCCTATTCCGACTTCCTTTTGACCAACAACGTATGCGTCCATTACAAGCAAGACCGGATCAGCCTGAACGCTTTGCTAAACAACCCCCGCCAAAACATGATCGTGACATTGATGAATAGTTGTTAATCGGAGGTGAATCGTGTGATACCATTACCAGCAGAAAGTCATAAAGTCTCTCCTTATTTCGCTTTTTACATCATTACTTCGATGCAAATCGGGGTGGGTGTGCTCGGATTTCAGCGTGCTGTTGCTAAAGCAACTGGTCATGATGCCTGGATTTCCGTAATCATCACCGGTCTATCTATCCACATTGTGTTATGGATGGCTTATCAAGTATTAAATAAAGGCAAAAATGATATTACTATCATTCATCGAGAGCTGTTCGGTAAGTGGATTGGTAGTATTTTGAGTATAGCTTTAATGCTGTATTTACTATCTCTTTGTATTACGATTGCCCGTGAATATATAGAAATCATTCAAATTTGGATGTTCCCTCAACTAGAAACATGGTATATGGCACTCATTTTATTTGCGCTAGTATACCTTTATGTCAGCAGTGGATTTCGAGTAAATGTTGGGCTTTGCTTGCTCACTTTCCTCATTACTTTACCTTTACTGTTAATGTATTGGTTTCCACTGAAAGAAGCTAACTTTTCTTATTTGCAGCCAGTTTTCGACCACTCACTAACTGACATCCTTGCTGGCTCAAAAGAAATGGCCTTTAGCTATGGAGGCTTTGAGACCCTTTTTTTCTTTTATCCTTTTCTAAAAAACGCCGAAAGTTCGCACAAATGGGCACAATATGGAATTGCATATAGCACCTTCATCTATTTATTCACTATGCTTGTGTCTCTCTTATATTTCAGTCATTGGCAATTATCGAATACTATTTGGGGCACGTTAACTTTATGGAAAGTAGTGAACTTGCCTTTTGTTGAACGATTCGAGTATGCGGGAATTGCGATTTGGTTATTAGTAATACTTCCGAATATGTGTTTATACACATGGGCGGCATCGCGAGGAATGAAGCAATTATTCAACATCAAACAAAAGCATGGGGTGATGATCCTTGTGATCTTGCTTTTTGTGGCGGTTGTTTCCTTGACAGATCGACAAGCCATTAATCAATTAATTACTTCCACAGGGAATGTTGGATTATATGTTTTCTATGGATACATCCCTTTCGTTTACTTTTTTCAAATGATAAGTGATAAATTGAGGAGAAAATCATGAAAAAAATATTATTTTGGAGCGCTTTAATTCTCATATTAGTCACCAATTATAAACTAGTCCCTATGATTCTTGAAGACACGCTGCATATTTCTGCTGTGGGCTATGACTTAGCCGAAGACGATCAGCTAAAAGCGACCGCTTCTGTTCCTTTCTTCCCACCTGGTGAAGATGTCACTCCAATGGATGTTACCTTTACTACTTCAGGAAATACGAGCTCTAATGTAAAACAGTTATTTCAAACAGAGGCGCAAAAACCTTTAAGTGCCGGTCGTTTAAATGATATTTTATATAGCAAAGATTTGGCCAAGAAAGGAATCTTCCATCTTGTTAAACCTTTTAGCCGTGACCCTAATATCGGCAGAGGAATTCACCTTGCGATTGTCACCAGTTCTACAGAAGAACTGTTGACATTTAAGTTTCCGAACGCTGTCCTTACTTCACGTTATTTATCTGATTTAATGGATCACGGTTTAAAAGATATTATTCCTGTCACGAACCTCCATTCCTTTTTATCTCAATATTATGGAGAAGGACAAGATCCATTTCTTCCATTATTAAATTTAAGAAAAAAGCACATTCAACTGAAAGGACTCGCTCTTTTTAAAGATGACCGCTATGTCGGCTCGCTTTCTTATAAAGACAGCTATTTATTCAAGTTGCTATACGAAAAGTCGAGTAATGGCACCTACAATGTAAAATTAGATAGTGGAAAGTACATGGCGATTGAAAACGTCTCCTCTAAAGTCAAATATCACATTACAGGCACAAAAGAGGAACCAAAAATAACCATTGAAATTTCCTTATTAGGCCAAATTATCGATGCTTCTGGAATATCTCTCAAAAAACCTAATGATGTAAAAAACCTCGAAGATCAATGGACAGAAAAAGTCACGCAACAATCTGAAGATGTAGTGAAAAAGCTACAAAAACTACAAATAGACCCACTAGGAATCGGAGAAAAAGTGCGGAGTAAACACCGAAACTTCAACATGAAACAGTGGCATGAACAATACCCTGAAACACCCATTAATGTTAAAATCAATGTGGAAATCATGGACACAGGAATCGTGGAATAATAAAGAAAAGCACAAGGCGCTGTCTAGCGACGTATGGACTGGAAAGAAAAAAGCATCCTCAACGGATGCTTTTTTTCATTATAGTCCTAATGAAATGTATTTGATTTCTAAATATTCCTCGATACCGTAATGACCGCCTTCACGACCTAAACCGCTTTCTTTATAGCCGCCAAATGGAGCTTGTGCCACAGATGGAAGACCATCATTTAAGCCGATAATTCCGTACTCTAGTCCTTCAGCAATGTCGATTGCTTCTGTAATATTATCGCTAAATACATAAGCAGCTAAGCCATACGGAGAGTTATTCGCACGTTCAATGACTTCTTCTGTCGTTTGATATGTTGTCACAGGAGCTAACGGGCCAAACGTCTCCTCGTTCATACAAAGCATATCATCCGTTACATTCGTAATGACCGTTGGCTCTACGAAATAGCCTTTTAAATTTTCGCTCACGTTGCCACCCGCAATAATGTTGGCACCTTTTTGTTTCGCATCTTCTAGCTGGCTCACGACTTTCGCCACTGCTTGCTCGTCAATTAATGGGCCAACTGTAATGCCCTCTTCTAAGCCGTTCCCCATTTTCAACTTCGCTACTTCTTGCTTGAAAGCTTCCGCAAACTCCGCTTCGATGGATTCATGAACGTATACGCGGTTTGCACATACACATGTTTGTCCCGCATTACGGAATTTAGAAGCGATTAAATTTTGCGCCGCTTTTTCAACATTGGCATTCGCTGTCACGATAAATGGTGCGTGTCCACCTAATTCAAATGATACTTTTTTCATCGTATCTGCTGCTCCGCGCATTAATAGCTTTCCTACTTCTGTTGAACCAGTGAAAGAGATTTTGCGAACGCGGCCATCTTTCATCCACGCCTCACCAATCGCTTTCGGATCACCTGTGACAAGGTTAATAACCCCTTTAGGAATGCCCGCTTCTTCCGCTAATTCGACTAAGCGAATCGCTGTCAATGGTGTTTGTTCAGCTGGCTTGATCACCGCTGTACAACCCGCTGCAAGTGCTGGTGCCACTTTTCTCGTAATCATTGCCGCTGGAAAATTCCAAGGCGTGATCGCCGCAATAACACCGACTGGCTCTTTTTGCACAAATAGACGCTTACGTGGATGAGAAGCTGGAATCGTTTCTCCGTAAATACGCTTTCCTTCTTCAGCATACCAAGAAATAAAGCTGTTCGCATAGCCTACTTCGCCAATCGCTTCTGGAAGTGGCTTTCCTTGCTCTTGAGTCATAATTTTGCCGATTTCTTCTTTATTCTCATCAACTAAGCGATACCACTCGTTTAAATAATGAGCACGTTCAAGAGCTGTTAGCTTTGACCATGTTTTAAGTGCTTCATATGCAGCTGTTGCAGCTTGCTCCGCTTCTTCTCTACCACCTTCTGGTACAGTGGCAATCACTTCATTGATCGCTGGATTGACAACTTCAATCTTCTTTTCATTGTCGATCCACTCACCATTAATATACATTTTCCAGTTTTTCATTTTTGCTCCCCCTTCTTGTTGCCGATCACAAATCTTTATTCCTCGTCCTCAACATATTTCTTTACTTTTCGAGCGGCTGAGGATTGACTAATTCCGAGTGCTTTTGCGATTTTATAAGTGGATGAAAATTTCCCATACGCTTCAACCACCATTTTCCGTTCTACTTCTTCCAGTATTTCTGGAAGAGTTGTCCCCTTCTCCGTTAATTCCTGCTGCACCATTTCAAGCGGCAAGTCATTTAACGTCACCACTTCATCATTCGTCACGACTAGCCGTTCGACCATATTTTCTAATTCGCGAATGTTCCCTCTCCATTCATAATTTAAAAAAGCATTTAATACTTTCGGAGAGAAATGAACATGGCTATTATATAGTTCATTGAAGTAATCGAGAAAATGGTAAGTTAACGGAATAATATCTTCTTCTCGTTCTCGTAATGGCGGGATATGAATCGGTACGACGTTTAAACGGTAGTATAAATCCCGTCTAAAACTCCCTTGCTCCGCCATTTTCTTCAGATCTTTATTCGTTGCGGCAATGATTCGCAAATTTAATGTAATCGGTTGACTCGCCCCGACAGGACGAATTTGTTTGTCCTGCAGCACATGAAGCAATTTTCCTTGCGCCGTTAATGGAAGCTCTCCCACTTCATCTAAAAAAAGAATCCCATTATTAGATAGCTCAATCAACCCTTTTTTACCTTCACGAAAAGCCCCAGTAAACGTACCACCTTCGTACCCAAATAACTCTGACTCAATTAATTGTTCAGGCAAAGCGGCACAATTAATTTCATTGAGTACTTGATCTTTTCGATCGCTTAATTGATGGATCGAACGAACGATTCTACTTTTTCCTACACCTGTTTCCCCGAGCAGCAAAACGGTCGAGTTGACTTTGGCAATTTTGCGTGCAAGCATCATCACTTTGCCCATTTGCTCACTTTTTGAAATCAGCCCCTCTACTTCGAGCGGCTCATTCAAATCTTTTTTATAGGTAGCAAGCTGGTCTTCCATTTCTTCGATCTTATTTCTGAGCTGAATAATCTCCGTCAAATCGCGAGAATAACTAATGACACTTTTTAAAGATCCATCTAGATTAAAAACCGGCCTTGTACGTACATGATAGTACCGGCCGGAATTAGACATTTGAAACAGCTCAATTGGCTGTTTTTTTTCGATTACTTGTGGTGTTGCTGATGGGTAGAAAAGCCCCATCTTCTCTAACTCTTTCACATGCTTACCGACTAAATCGCCAGCTGATTGCTCGTAGTTTTTTCGGCACGTCGAATTCACACGAGTAACGTACCCTTCGGCATCTGTCACCAAAATTTCATCGAAAGACGATTCGAAAATATCAAACAATTCTTCCCGTACAGAATCATGAGATGTAGTCATAGCAAACTTCCTCCCGACCATATTTCTCTCCATTATAGCAAAAATACAATCGGGAGATAAACTAGTTGCTCTATTAAGCTTGAACTGTTACTGCAGAAACTGCTACTTCAAATGCTTCTTCAAGAATCTCTAATCCTTCAGCTACTTGCTCATCTGTAATCACAAGTGGCATTAAGAAACGTAGAACGTTACCGTAAGCACCCGCGCTAATGATAAGTAATCCGCGATTGTTCGCTTCAGCGATGATTGCATTTGTTAATTCTTTGTTTGGCTCTTTTGTTGTACGGTCTTTAACAAGTTCAACTGCTACCATTGAACCTAGACCACGAATTTCACCGATTGCCTCATATTTTTCAGCTAATTGGCTTAAGCGATCCATCACTAGTTGACCTAAAACAGCGCCACGCTCGTTAATTTTTTCTTCTTCCATGATGTCGATCACCGCTAATGCTGCTGCACATCCAAGTGGGCTACCAGAATATGTTCCACCAAGCTCACCAGGAGCAGCTGCCTCCATCACTTCTTTGCGGCCGATTAAACCACTGATTGGCACACCAGCAGCCATTGATTTAGATACCGTCATTAAGTCAGGCACGATACCGAAATGCTCGATAGCAAATTGTTTACCTGTACGACCAAATCCAGTTTGAATTTCGTCAGCAATGAAAAGAATGCCGTGCTTTTTACAGATAGCGTATACTGCTTCGATGAATTTTTGTGGAGCTGGAATGAATCCACCTTCCCCTTGTACTGGCTCCATAATGACAGCTGCTACGCTTTCAGGAGCTACATCGTTCACGAAGAAATCTTCAAATTGGCTAATAACAGAGTCAACATATTGCTCTTCTGTTGTGCCTTCTGGACGACGGTAAGTGTAAGGGAATGGAGCTTTGTATACTTCTGGTGCAAATGGACCAAATTCATATTTATAAGGCTTTACTTTACTTGTCATTGTCATTGTTAACAATGTACGACCATGGTAGGCACGAGAGAAAGAAATAACGCCTGTACGTTTTGTATATTTACGAGCGACTTTCACCGCATTCTCAACTGCTTCTGCCCCACTGTTGAAAAGAATTGCTTGCTTTTCATGATCACCAGGTGCAAGGTCGATTAATTTTTCACATAGCTCAATGTATGGCTCATACATCATAACGTTAAATCCAGGGTGAATATATTCATCCACTTGTTTATGAATTGCTTCTTTAACTTTCGGATGGCAATGTCCAACGTTCATTGTACCAATTGCACCAACGAAATCGATAAATGTATTTCCATCTACGTCTGTAATTAAAGCGCCTTCTGCTTTAGCTGCAAAGCTAGGTACGCCGTTAGAAACACCTCGAACAACCGCCGCTTGTCTTCTTTCTAATAACGCTTTCGATTTTGGACCTGGTAGAGCACCAGTTACTTTAGCAAATTTTCTAGTCATGTTCATTTCTCCTTCTTTGCTTGTAGATTCATATTTATAAATGCAAAAAGCGTGCCAACTTCGAAAAGGGCAAAAAATCAATCTTTTTGGAATAAAGAGAATTTAAAAATAAGTCAAAAATGAATTGTATAAACCAAAAATGACTTAAAAAAGGTTGAGCGGATGGCTCAACCTTCTCGATCTTCACTTTGATATCCGTATTTCTCCATTTCAGCATAGACAGTCTTTAATTTCGGATTGCCTTCTCCAACAATTTCCCCTTCAACAAGCACAACCGGATAGAACATATCTTCTTCCACGACTCGCTCAGCAAATGCTTTTTTCTCTTCATCCTCCGGCGGTGAAAAAATATCAACATAACTAATCGAAAATGGCTGTTTCGGATATTTTCGTGAAATAGCCGCCTCTAGCCATTCATACGTTTCTTTAGAGGAAGGCAAATTGACACAACTCGCACAAAGTTGTTCCGTTCCATATACAACAATCTCTACAATATTTCCCATATAATCCCCTCACTGATTGAAGTTTCACTTTATTTTATCGAAAATCCATCAACTTCGATATGAAAATGTTTATCAATCAATGGATTTTTTTATTTATAATCATTATAATAAGAACAGTATGAGAAAGGAGTGGATTGAAATGGCTGATGAACAAATGCTTGCACAAGTACAAGAAGTCTTAGATAAATTACGTCCATTTTTACTTCGCGATGGCGGAGATTGTGAACTAGTTGATATAGAGGATGGCATCGTCAAGCTTCGCCTTCTAGGCGCATGCGGTAGCTGCCCAAGTTCAACAATCACACTAAAAGCCGGCATCGAGCGCGCATTGCTTGAAGAAGTTCCAGGCGTAGTAGAAGTAGAACAAGTATTTTAATGAACGAAAGTCCGCATATCAATCATGCGGGCTTTTTTATTGGAAGCGTTGAATCGTGCCAGAATTGAGCACGAAAAGTGTCGAATTAGGCGCATAACGACTCGAATCAGGCGCGCTCCACTACAAAAAACCCGAGCGCATCTCAGCTCGGGCATGATTTATTGTCTAAAGGTAAGTAATTCTTTGTTCACTAATGTTTTCGGAGGACGGTCTTCAAAGATGGCATCGAGATTGTCACAGCATGTTTCCATCATCGCGAGGCGTGTTTCTTTTGTTGCACTTCCGATATGAGGAAGCGCCACGACGTTTGACAGCTTGAGTAGTGGATGATCGGCACCAATTGGTTCTTTTTCAAACACATCCAATCCGGCTGCTGCGATGTCTCCGGCCTGCAAAGCGTCAAACAGTGCTTGCTCATTAATGATCGGTCCGCGACTAGCATTGATGAACATGGCATCTTTTTTCATTTTTTGGAATTGTTCTCGTTGAAACATCCCTTTCGTTTGCTCTGTTAGCGGAGCGAGACAAACAACGAAATCCGCCTCTTGTAATAGTTCATCCAATGAGCAGTAGCGTGCACCGAGCATTTCCTCTGCAACTTCATGACGAGTCCGATTATGATAAATGATTTCCATATCGAATCCAGCCGCTCTTTTCGCAACAACAGTCCCAATTTTGCCCATACCGACAATCCCAATCGTTTTATGATGGACATCCGTTCCGACTAATTGCATTGGCGACCAGCTCTTCCACTGGCCTTCTTTCACAAATTCGGCTGCTTCCACCATTCGCCGAGCCGTTGCAAGTAGCAAAGCAAAGGTTAAATCTGCCGTCGTATCTGTTAACACATCCGGCGTATTACAGATGGCCACCTGATACTTGCTAGCAGCTTGTAAGTCGACATTGTCGTAGCCAACAGCCATATTAGCAACTACTTTTAACCGCTCGGCTTGAGAAAATAATTCTTCATCTAGCTGATCCGAGATGACGGTTAATAAGGCATCCGCTTGCTTCACTTTTTCAAGTAACACATCACGTGGTACCTTCTCTTCTTCTTCCGGCCACATTTCTACTTCGTATTTCTCTAGTAACCTAGAAATAATTTCCTCAGGAAGTTTTCGGGTTACATACACAAACGGCTTCATTTCTCCACCTTCTTTCCGTATCCTAATCGCCCTTCCATTTTACCATATCTTCTGTCATTTTAACCAAGTTACGTTCGGAATTTTCAATCGATTAGCTGGAACGAAAGCTAATTCATAAAAAGAAGCAAGAAAATGCTCATACTCTGTTGTATTTTTCATATATTTCTCTAACTGTTCTTCTTTTTCTTTTTTCACTTGGAGAGACTGAGAGGAAAAATAAGTGCGACTGCAATCAAAGTAATGTGTAGGAAAGAGGAGACGAGCATAAATCAGTCGCCAGGAAAACGAGGATAGTCTCTCTTGTTGCTGATACTCTTGTAAAAACTGTTCAAAATTGGAGCGATAAAGAAGAGAGCCTTCCCAATAAGACGAACGAATCCATTCGGCTATATCACGTGCAGGGTGATCATACACCCAATCAAAAGGATGGTGAATAAAGTCGCGGTTAGCCCACAGCTTCGCGTGAAATGATTGATGACAAATGGTTCCATAATCTGTTATCCCTGGAGTTTCATCCATTTCGGTATCCACAACATATTGAATTGCATTTTCGGCGAGCCCCATATAATAAGGAAAGCTATCAATCATCATCGTCGCAAATTCACCATCTACTCCCTTCTCAATCAACCCGCTAATTGATTTTTCTAGCTGATCCATCTCCTGCTCCCAACGCTCGCGCCACAATCCCAATCGACTTGTCGTCTTCATCTCATTTGTCAAGGTTCGCCCTCGACGATGAAACCTAGCGAGTTTCTTACCTATCGCTTGGGATCGAGAGTGGACTTGCGTGCTCCCGAGAACGACCACATCTTTTTTGTCTTCTGTGATTAAAAAAGCACCGGTAACTGACGGAATAAAGACAGCCACTTTCCGATCACCTCGACTCATGAGATGCTGAGACATTTGATGGAGCTCTAATAAATATTCCTGTTCCATATTAGTCACATCAACAATAGAATAAAGAAACCCCTCACTTTCATAATAGCGTCCGTTCACCATTCGATCCGATGTAATACGAAAATGTTCCTTTAACAATGCTTTTCCATCCATGCTAGCTCCCCCTTTTTTCATATTTTTTGCAGGATTATTTCCAATTTATCTGGAAATATAAATAGTAAAGAGAATATCTGATACTAACATATTAGAGAAAAAGGTGATTGTATGACTATCGATGACAAACACGTAATGAGCATGTCTGAAAAAACTGCGCGACGCCAATTAGCTGAACGTGGCGTAACTATGGATCACATTGCCGAGCTCGTATTGTTTTTACAAAAGAAATATCACCCTAACTTAGAGCTTGAAGAATGCAAAGCAAATATCGAACACGTCTTAAAAAAGCGAGAAGTACAAAATGCGATCATCACAGGTATCCAACTAGATGTATTAGCAGAAAAAGGCCTGCTAGATGAGCCGTTGCAAACCATTATCTCTACCGACGAAAGCTTATACGGGGTGGATGAAACCCTCGCTTTAGCCATCATCAACGTATACGGTTCCATCGGCTTCACAAACTACGGATACATCGACAAAGAAAAACCAGGTATTTTACAATATTTAAACGATAAATCACACGGCAAAGTCCACACCTTCCTAGATGACATCGTCGGCGCCATAGCCGCTGCAGCCTCCAGCCGCCTAGCCCACAAAGCAGCACAGACAGAGTGAAATGCGGAAGGCGCTGGTCAGCGGCGTATGGACTGGAGCGAGCCGATCGAGATAAAGGAAACACGATGAACGATAGTGAATCGATGTTGACTTATCGCAAGGAGGAGCGTGGAAGTACACTAGCCACTAGCGCCTGGAGCTAGACACAGAAATGCGGAAGGCGCTGGTCAGCGGCGTATGGACTGGAGCGAGCCGATCGAGATAAAGGAAACACGATGAACGATAGTGAATCGATGTTGACTTATCGCAAGGAGGAGCGTGGAAGTACACTAGCCACTAGCGCCTGGAGCTAGACACAGAAATGCGGAAGGCGCTGGTCAGCGGCGTATGGACTGGAACGAGCCGATCGAGATAAAGGAAACACGATGAACGATAGTGAATCGATGTTGACTTATCGCAAGGAGGAGCGTGGAAGTACACTAGCCACTAGCGCCTGGAGCTAGACACAGAAATGCGGAAGGCGCTGGTCAGCGGCGTATGGACTGGAACGAGCCGATCGAGATAAAGGAAACACGATGAACGATAGTGAATCGATGTTGACTTATCGCAAGGAGGAACGTGGAAGTACACTAGCCGCTAGCGCCTGGAACTGGACAATGTAGAAATGCGGAGCCGACTGTTCAGACACGACAAGCAAATGATCGGCAACATTGAAGAAACTTCTCACAACGTCGAAGAAAGACCTAGAACCCCAACAAAAAAGCGTCCTTTAAGTGCTAACCACTTAAAGAACGCTTTTTTCATAAAATCTCCCACTCATCCAATGTATTTCTTACATAAGTAGGCTGTTTTTCAATTTGAGCTAGGTGCTCTTTTTGCGTAACACCCGTATGAACGAGTAGAGTATCCATTCCTGCACCGATTCCTGCTAAAATGTCGGTGTCATAGTTGTCTCCTACCATTAACGTCTCTTCTTTAGTTGTGCCTAATACGCGAAGAGCTTGTTCCATAATGACGCTCTCCGGCTTGCCGATAAAAATCGGTGTCGTTTGCGTCGAAACAGCAACAACGGATGTGAGTGAGCCGTTTCCAGGCAATAATCCTCTTTCAGTCGGGATAGCGATGTCACCATTGGTAGAAATGAACGTCGCCCCGTTGCGAACAGCTAAGCAAGCAGTCGATAATTTTTCGTAGTTGATGCTACGATCAATCCCAACCACAACAAAGTCTGCCTGATCGTGATCGACAATCGTTAATTCTTTTTCTTCGAGTGCTTCGCGAATGCCTTCTTCACCGATGACATACACAGTCGCTCCTGCTTGACGATCAGCGATAAATTGAGCGGTCGCCATAGAGGTTGTGAACACTTGCTCCGTTGTTGCCTCGATCTCAAACCCCACCAATTTATTCGCCACTTGTTCAGGTGTGCGTGAAGAATTGTTAGTGACAAATAAGTAAGGAATGCTCTTTTCATTTAAGCGTGTGATAAAATGCGCCGCTTCTTTAATTTTTTCCGTTCCACGGTAGATCGTGCCGTCTAAATCAATTAAATAACCTTTGTATGCTTTCATTCTTTTTCCCCTCTCATTTCATTCACATGAAAAAACGCTTTCACTTTCGAAAGCGTCACCTATTACGGTAAAAAGGCCGAAACGGGGCCTAATTCATTTATTAAATATTGTCTCACTTTTTCAGGAAATTGCTGCATCGACGGGACGTGAGATTCCATCGCTTGTTTAATTTCTTGATGATCGACAGCTATATACTGCTGAACGAGCATTTTGCGAAGACCGACCATCACCTTTAACGAAGCAGTCATTTCTTTAGAAATCACTTTTTCGTCATCTAAAATGTCGATAATGTCTTCATAGCTACCCGGATCTCTCATAATAAAGCCATCAATCATTGCGTTACCGACATCGAGCATTGATTCAATGACCATATGAGCGATGCGCTCTAGAGCAGCCTGTTCAAGTGCTGTTTCAAAGCTTTTTTGCTCCTGAAACAACGACAATTGACCTTCCATAAATTTTAATGTTTCTTCAATTTTGTTGCGATCTACGAAATACAAGGCGAGCACCCTTCCATTGCTTTCTTTTTTATTCTCCACCATTTTACCATGAAACGAAAAAGAAAACATACAGTAGTCCTTAAACGTGTTACAATCAGGAAAAACAAACGGGAGTGATCCAAATGACGGAAAGATTTTTCCTATATGATGATATGGAACAAACGAGAACACGCTTCGTAAGCTTTATGGGTGAGCACCAACGCTACGACCTCGCCTTAATGCAGACTGATCGCTATTACGGAAAAAAGCTAGTGCTGGACATCCAAGGAGGGCGCTTTGCGATTATCGGGCAAGATGATTTAGAAGAGCCTGGTTATTTAGAAGAAGTGTTTAAGTTATCTGATGAAGAAGCCGCTGAGTTGCGCGACTTTCTGTCTGAAGTGATCTAAGTATAAACGATATAGCCACCGGGGATGTTAAAAGTGGAGGTGGCAAACATGATAGATGAGGAAGAGCAATATACCGATTTCTCTAACGTCGAAACTAGTCGTAACTATTTAATACCGGAACAAATGCCAGAAGGACCGTACGGAGCACCTCGTAATAAATTCGAGCCTGTTCAAAATAAATCGACTCCGTGGCGAAAAGGTCAGCGCTATTACAGCGCCTTCAATTATGAAAATAAATCGCTTCACCAACATTTACCTCGGAACATGGAAGGTGCTCATCCGCCTCATGATGATCCGGATGAAGACCAAGAAACAACGTATCAAAACATCCCGCCAAACACGTAAAAAATCGAGCGCTTTGCTCGATTTTTTTACTTTTTGACTTTTTTGACGACGAAATAAGCACAGCCGAAATTACAATATTCATACAAATATTCCTTCAATGTACCAATTTTCGTATCAAACGTCGCCTTTTGGTTTTTATCTTCATAAAACCCTTTTAGGCGTAGCTGACCGTATCCCCAATCGCCGACAATATAGTCATATTTAGATAAAATATCACTGTATCGCTCGCGAAAAACTTCTTCTTTAAAGCCATCGTTGTGCTGATCAATGATTTCATAGCAATGATTTTGAATACAAACCACCTTTATCATTCCTCACTTTCCTTCTTTCATTATAGCCGATCAGCCATAAATTACTAAGCAAAAAATGATGTTGCCTGGGTAAGCTAGTTGTTGAGGGGGTGGCAAGTTTGAAGAAACCTTTATTGATGGCAGGACTGACAAGCGTTATGCTTTTAGGAGCATGTACGATGAGTGACCAGAATAATGCCGCTGGTGGTATTTACGAAAAAGATGGCAACACGATCAATGTCCGTAATCGAGAAGACCTTTACAATCCAAATGATAACAGAAACCGCAACCTCGATTTGATGACTGGCGATCGTTCCAATGATTTCGGTTATGTTCGTCAGCAAAAAAGCCCAATTCAAGGTGAAACCGTCTCATATAAAAATATGTACACGATCGACCGCGAACGTACAGCCGATGCGATTAGTAAATTAAGCGTGGGACTTCCAACAGTCAATGATTGCTCCGTGCTCGTGACAGATGAGGAAGTATTAATCGCCTATGATACTGACGCGAAAACGAAAAAAGAACGTGCTGATGCGGCCGAGCAGGTGAAAAAAACAGCGATGAGCGTTGTCCCTCGTTGGTACAATATTTATGTGACGGATGATGTTGGGCTTCGTCGTGACATCGAAAACATTGCACCATTGAAATCTAATGCGGATGGTGCACAAGATACAATTGACCGCACCATTAAATTGATGACAAAAAATTCCCCTCAAGGCCATACAAAAGGCGGAATGAATGACCATAATATGAAATAGAAAAAGAAAATGGGTCTGACTTTTTTGTCAGACCCATTTCGAATTACGCTTCTAGCTTTGTTTGCTCTCCAAGCTCTTGCTTTGCTTTCGCTGCCGAATTTACTTGCTCATCGGCATGGTAAGATGAACGAACGAGTGGACCCGCTTCACAATGACTAAAACCTTTTGTCATCGCGATTTCACGAAGTTCCGCAAATTCATCTGGATGATAATACTTTTGAACTTTTAAATGCTTTTTAGATGGCTGTAAATATTGTCCGATCGTTACAATATCGACATTGTTCGCACGCAAATCATCCATCGCTTCAATGATCTCTTCTTTCGTTTCACCAAGACCGATCATGATGCTTGATTTCGTTGGAATATCCGGCTGCATTTCTTTCGCACGGCGCAGAAATTCAAGTGATCGCTCGTAAGTCGCACGCGCACGAACTCTTGGAGATAGTCGCTTTACCGTTTCAATATTATGATTTAAAATATCCGGACGTGCATCCATTAGCATTTTCAAGTTTTCCTCGATGCCTCCCATATCAGAAGGAAGCACTTCAATTGATGTGAATGGATTGTTGCGACGAATCGCTCTCACTGTTTCTGCAAACACAGCCGCTCCACCATCCTTTAGATCATCACGAGCGACAGCGGTTACAACAACGTGCTTTAAGTTCATTAGCTGAACAGAATCAGCTACGCGCTCTGGTTCTTTCCAATCGAGCTCAGTTGGCAAGCCTGTTTTTACTGCACAGAAGCGGCAAGCACGTGTACAAACGGCGCCGAGAATCATGAATGTTGCTGTGCGGCGAACAGCCCAGCACTCATGAATATTCGGGCACTTTGCTTCCTCACACACTGTATGAAGATTCTTCTCACGCATCATCTTTTTTAATCCGGTATAGTTTTTGTTCGTATTTAACTTTATTTTTAACCAATCTGGTTTACGTAAATGCTCCTCTTTCTTGCTCACTTCTCTCATCTCCCATCATTGTGCCTTAGCTATAAATGTGTATGAATTCAGACCTTTCTGATGTCACTTTAACATAGTACCTCCTTTTATACAACCGCTTGCTTACTTGCTGCATTCCCTCAATTTAACAAGGATGAAACGGTTCCTTCATGGCAAAATAATGAGTAAATAATTGACTTAGGAGGGAGTTGTTTTGCGAAGAACTGTCCCGATTTGTTTATGCCTTTTACTATTGATGATCACGCCTGTACAAGCGGAACAAACGAACAACGATCAACAGCATTACAATCTACGCATGAAATTATTCAAAAAAATGGAGGCCGTCACATCGATTCCATGGTATTACTACGCCGCCATCGATCAATATGAACGAAATTTGCGATTCGTTCGCAAGGATTTACCTGAGCCAACTGATGGAATTTCCATCTATATCCCAGAGGAGAAATGGAGCGGGCTTCTTAACCCAAACAAGCAAGATACGAATCCTTATTCGATCGCTGCCTTTTCAGGGATTGGGGCTGATGGCAATGGAGATGGTCGGGCTGATCGAACGAATAATGAAGATATCCTTGCTGCAATAGGCAATTATCTTTTAACGTATGGCACCGACCACGATAACATCAAAATTGCTCTATGGCGCTATTATGGCCGCGATAAGACCGTCAGTGTCATTATCGGCAATGCACACATGTACAAAGCGTACAAAAAGCTAGATTTGCAAAAGAAAGTCTTCCCTCTTCCCACCAATTACAACTATACGTACAAAAGCACATGGGGAGCTGCTCGTGGCTGGGGTGGACGACGTATTCATGAAGGGACCGATATCTTCGCTGATTACGGTGTACCCGTCCGATCAACGAGCTATGGCATCATTGAAATGAAAGGCTGGAATCGCTATGGCGGTTGGAGAATCGGCATCCGCGATATTAATAATACGTATCATTATTACGCTCATTTAAATGGATTCGCGAAAGGGTTAAAGCTCGGACAACCAGTCGAGCCAGGGATGTTAATTGGCGGTATTGGTAGTACTGGCTACGGTCCACCTGGTACATCTGGCAAATTTCCACCTCATCTGCATTTCGGTATGTATAAAGATAACGGGCGTACAGAATGGTCCTTTGATCCGTACCCTCATTTAAAAGTCTGGGAAAGACAAAGCAAAAAAGCTGGCTACTAATTAAAGAGCCAGCTTCTTTCATTATATTTTATTTCGCTTGTTTCGCTTTGACTACAGCGTGGGCAATACTAGCCGTCATTCCTCCCCATATAATTACGACTCCAATAATCATCATTGTGATTGCACTTCCGTCCATAATCAACTAACCTCCTTATCCGAAGTTGGTGTCTGCAACATTTCTTTCTTCCACGGCTTAATATACATGAAAGCAAAGCCAACGAGAATTACTCCGATCGCAACTGTCCAACCGTAAGAGTTAATGAAGTTTTGTGGATAGTCTCCATAAGGTGCTGTAAAGTTTTGACGAAGGTTGTCGAACATCATATAACCGAGAACGACTGGCGTAATCACGCTTAAACAGATTTTCCACCAAGCGCCTAACTGAATATCAGACACTTCATCCGCATGTTTCTTTAATGGATCTAGTTGCTTAAATACCCATGCCACTAACACAACTTCGACTAATCCAGCTAATGCAACACCAAAGTTGTTAATGAAGTAATCGACCACATCAAGGAAGTTTAATCCCCCTCTTGTCGCATAAATTAACGAGATCAGAGAGGCTGCTCCTCCTCCCATTAAAACGGCAGCTGTACGTGACACTTTAAACTTTTCTTGAATACCAGCGACAAACGTCTCAACAATAGATATTAAAGAGGTAAATCCTGCGAGTAAAAGCGAACCGAAAAATAAGACACCGAATAATTCGTTCGCAAATGGAAACTGATTAATAATCTGCGGGAACACCGCAAACGCGAGAATTACTCCACTGCTAACAACTTCTTGAACAGGTACACCTTGCTGAGCCGCCATGAAACCTAATGCGGAGAAGACACCAAATCCAGCAAGTAATTCGAAACCAGAGTTACTAAATCCAGTAATAAAGGCATTGTTCGTAATATCTGATTTCTTCGGTAAGTAACTAGAGTATGTGACCATGATGGCAAAACCGATCGATAAGCTGAAGAAGATTTGTCCGTAAGCCGCAATCCAGACCTTTCCATCCATCAACTTCGACCAATCCGGTTTGAAGAAAGCATTCAACCCATCAGCCGCTCCTTCTAACGTTAATGCGCGAATAACGATCGCTAAAAAGAGCACAACAAGCACAGGAATCATCACTTTTGTTACTTTTTCAATTCCTTTTTTCACTCCAGCAACTAAGACGCCAAGCACAACGATCCAGACGATGATTAAGGAAATAAGAATTTGTGGCACGAACCCTCCGAATGCTCCCGCTTCACCGACTTGTAAATAATCCGCTAATAAAAACGTTTTCGGATCATCTCCCCAAGATAAATTAAACGAAAAGACCGAATAAGATAAAGCCCATCCTATAATGACAGAATAATATGTTGCAATAATAAAGGAAATTCCCACTTGCCACCAGCCAAGCCATTCCGCCTTCTTATTTAATCGAGCAAAAGAAAGTGGACTCGACCCTCGATACTTATGTCCAATCGTGAACTCTAAAATGAGCAATGGAATCCCTGCTGTCAATAAGGCAAATAAATACGGAAGGAAGAATGCGCCCCCTCCATTTTCATACGCTACTGCAGGAAAGCGCCAAATATTCCCGAGACCAATCGCCGAACCTACAGCCGCTAAAATAAAACCTGCTCTTGACCCCCAAATAGGACGTTGCTGATCCATAAAAACCCCTCCTTGAGTTATTTTTCCATTTTGAATAATTTTTATTTTCAGATAATTTCAATAACTAATTTTAATTATATACAGTCACCTTCATTTAGTAAATATCTTTTTAAATATTTTTTAAAGATAATTTCTACCAAGAGAAGGAGAGTGATTTGTTCTTGCTATATTTGTATGCTGCTTGTATATCGAATAGTATAAATGCAAATAAAAAAAGCCCCTAGACCAAATCTAGGAGCTTTCGTTTCAAGCGGCTACTTTCGCTTGTTTTCTATTTTTCAAAATGAAGACGGCAACTAGCAATAATCCAATAGAAACAGCTAGTGACAACCAAGTACTTCCAGTAAAGCCTAAGATCATATAGCCAACCGAAGCAAGGACCGCGGACAGAATCGCATATGGAATTTGCGTGATGACGTGATCAATATGATTACAGCCTGCACCTGTTGCGGATAAAATCGTTGTATCAGAAATCGGTGAGCAATGATCACCAAATACCGCTCCGGCTAAAACAGAAGCCATTGCTGGTAAGATCAACGAAATATCCGTTGCAGCTGCGATATCTCCGGCAATCGGAAGTAAGATCCCGAAAGACCCCCATGACGTACCAGTTGAGAACGCCATGGCACCCGCAACTAAGAATAATACAACAGGTAAAAAAGCAATGTCCATATTCGATTGTTCCACAAGGCTTGCTAAATACTTCCCTGTTCCTAATTGATTGATTAACCCGACAATCGTCCAAGCAAAGAGCAAAATATAAACGGCAGGAAGCATCGATTTAAGCCCTTCCCATACACCGATAAAAAACACATTTTTCCCTAAAGCTCCGTGAGCAAAGGTTTGACGGAAGTACATTGCAATCACTACAGCTAATCCAAATAATCCACCGTATAGCAACGATTTCGCTACATCTGTGCTTTCGAAAATTTTCAATAACGTGACATCGCCTTCCACCGCTTGCGAACCGGTCCACATCATTGCTGATACCGTACTAACAATTAAAGCAATAATCGGCCAAATTAAATCCCCGACCGTTCCGTTTGAGCTAACAGGTAAATCCTCTTTCAATTCTCCTGGTGCTTGGCGACCAGATGGCGTCGTCTCTCCCGTTTCAATCGCATGATCTTCATGCTGTTTCATCGCCCCAAAATCCACTTGCATGATTGCGGACAAAAATACAAGACCTATCGCAACCCACACATAAAAATTCATCGGAACCATTTGAATGAACGCAGAAAACGCACTGATCTCTGTGAGGCCGTGTGACACTAACACCGTCCCAACAATTCCGATAATGTATGCTCCCCAACTTGAAATCGGAGAAACGACACAAACAGGAGCAGATGTCGAATCAATAATATAAGCAAGTTTCGCTCTAGAAATCCGTTGACGATCTGTGATCGGTCGTGAAATTTGGCCAACGGCAAGTGCATTGAAATAATCATCAATGAAGATAATCATCCCAAGAATAGCAGACAGGATTTGAGCACCAGCACGAGTTTTCACCCGTTGAATCGCCCATTCTCCAAACGCTCGACTTCCACCAGAAATATTAATAAAAGCAGTAATCACTCCGAGAATAAGCAAGAACAAGATAATATAAATATTCCACGTGCTCCACCCATCTTCTGTCGTATAAATATTTGCTGATGCCGCTTCCCACGTAATACTTAACGTCTTACCGATATCGAAATTAGCCAGCAACAAGGCAGAAGCCAAAATCCCGATACCTAAAGAAAGCAACACTCGCCGAGTGAGGACAACCATTAAAATGGCCAACACAGGCGGTAGTAACGAATAGATTGATTGTTCCATATTTTTTGCTCCTCCTACCGATGAAAAAGAGAGGACAGGGTCTGAAGGGAATGTTGAAAAAAATAAAAAAAGGTAATGATAGAGAATACTATCATTACCTTTTGTGTAATGTAAGTCATTCCTCCATCGTGTAGCTCCCCATTGCAAACAATTTCTTTACAATGAGAGTGTTATCCTTCTTCAAGATAACCCCAGTATGAAAGACGTTGACGCATCTTACTTACTTCGGCAAACTCACCTTTCACTTGCGATCTTCGTTGTCATCCTCACGCAAACTACTCATTAACTTTGCATCCTCTACCCCACCGGATTTTGATAAGGTTTATTATTTTATTACTAAAATATTAACAGCTAAACTTGCTTTTGCCAAGCGATTTTAAAAATCCAGAAAATTCTCTCTTCATCTTTACAAAAAGTAATTTTTTGTTATTCCCTCAACATACTTAATCCATCGGCAACTCGATGGACGGATTCGCCCCATCACCACCACCGTTATAAAAGTTCGGTACTTCTCCTTTAATTAGCCCCATCGCTACAGGAATATCTTGCTTCACCGTGGAATATTCCGTCGCAAATGGGACGATAATTTGCACATTGACTTCTAATTCAATAAACACTTCCACGTACGCATTATTAATCCCATAAGGCTTCACATTCGTTTTCACATTCGAGGTGACATCACCTACCGCATGAAAACGAATCGGAATTTGTGGACCGAGGTTACCGAGCAACGCATTATTGGTCACTTGCCCTAACGGAATATAATACACGATCCCTTCCATTTCCTTCGTTTCTTCCCTTTCAATTTCTACATCAGAAATCAATTCAAGCACGTCTAAATTGCCTTTTTCAGCCTCTTTTAAGTTTAATTGCACAAGGTTGGTCGTCTCTGCCAGCACACGATTAATAATTTCCGTATTCAATTTCGTTGTCGATGGCTCCCCTGGTTCCGTTTCGATAATGTCATTAATATCCATCACATTCGCGATCTTTTTATTGATCGCTTTGCTAATCACCATCGAGGCGATCTTTCTCGTTTCTGTTTTAGCATAACCGACGAGCGTCGGCTTAATATTTTTATTAATGACCCATAAGCTGAATGCTGTGGAAAAAGAAAATAAGATCAATGTAATTAACATGACGTATTGCAAAGGGAGCGGCCCTCTTCTTGATTTCCATTTCCTTTTTGCAGCCAAAAAAATCCCTCCTCCTCTAAGCTATATGTATGCTTAGAAAAGAAAGGATCATGACTTATTTTACATGAGAAGTGAGTTGGAGTAGTTTCCACTCCATCACATCTCGCAAAAATTCAGGCATAAAATATTTTTTATGAGCAGCGCGATGAAGGATCGGAAACAAATGTCCAAACGTAAACATATCTAATGTCGCTATGCGGTACAGCTTGTCTGCTTCAATGTCTTTTCCGCCGATTTTAAACTGGTACTGCTTAAGATCGACTGCGATGTTGTCATACACAAACCGGCCCATGACTTTGCCACGAAAACCGAACCCTTTAATTGCTAAATGGGGCCATTTCTCATCAAACGTTTGCTTCAGCACTTCCTTCAACTCTGCCCCGGTCAATTCAATGAGACAAGGATTAATTGGATGAGGAAGAATACGGTGAAGATCGTATTTCGTGACCATTCCAACATCAAGACGATCAAGCACCACCCCAGCATTTAAAAACGCTCCATCCGCCTCGCACCATTCCGTTAACGCTTCACATAAAACTTTCGGCAAATCAGATGGCTGAAACCAATCACAGCTGAACGGTCGAGGAAGCGAAACAACCGGCTGCTGCAACGCTTGCCGACCTTGCTCATCAAATTGTTTGATCATCTCTTGCTCTCGCGGCGGAGCATCTAGTTCTTCATTCGTTTCATACACACGAGCCTTTTTCGAAAGGATCATTTTCGTTTCTGCATCCACTTCTAATTGGATATGACCAACGTAATAACCAAATTTCCCTGCCGCACCGAGCAGCTTATCATGGACCGTTTTCCCTTCATGAAACAAATGGTGCGTATGTCCACCAAGGATGACATCTACTTCAGCGAAATCTTCCGCTATTTTTTCATCATCATACATCCCTAAATGGGACAGCACAACGGTGAAGTCGGCCTGTGTCGATAGCTGTTGTACCTCTGTTTGTAACACTTGAAACGGCTCAGCAATTTGCCAGCCTAACCCTTGATAAAAAGCCAAATAATAGGCCGTCACCCCTGTGACACCGAGCTTCATTCCATTTTTCAACTCAAAGGTCCACGAAGGCTGTGTCCACGTCGGACGGCTTCCATCTCGGTAAAATAAATTGGCAACAACCACCGGAAACTTCGCCTGCTTGTAGAGAAGATCTAAGCTTTCATGTGGCAATGTGATCCCTTCGTTATTACCGATTGTTACCGCATCATAACCCGCTTCATTTAATCGTTCCACATTCGCTTGTCCGAGCGTCCCCTCCGTTAACGGATGCGAGCGGTCGACATGGTCACCGATATCAAAAATGAATACGTCTTCTCCTGCTTCTTCGTGCCATTTTCTTCTCTCTTGTAAAAACTTCTGAATGCGAGGCCAATTTTCAAAATGGCTATGAAAATCATTCGTATGATAAATATGAACGGTTGTTTTCAAACTTTCACCTCATTTTCAAGCATCAAACAAGCCCCTGATAAATTAAACGGATACCAACGATAATTAAAACGAAACGTAAAACCGTCACCAGTGTATTCGATTGCAGCCTTGAGTTTAAGTATGCACCGAGCTTAGCCCCGATCCATGCTCCAGGAATTAAAGCGAGTGCATATAACCATACGACATTGCCAAACGCGACATGTGTAATCGAACTAACAAGGGCCGACAAGAAGATCATAAACATCGATGTCGCCACCGCTACATGCGGAGGAAAAGCAAATAAGAGAATCATCGCTGGCACCATCAGTGACCCTCCACCGATGCCAAAGATCCCTGAACAAAAACCGACAAAAAATGAAATAAGAATCGCTGTTACTGGTTGAAAACTATATGTATGAACCTCGCCACTCAGTTCAGTAAATTGTCGTTGAATCCCACGGTTACCGCTTGAAGCTAACGGCTTAATCTTCGAACGAATCATCAACACAAACGCCATAAAAATCATAAACAACCCAAAATAAATATTGAATGAATCCATATTTAACGCTTTGTTAACGTAAGCACCGACAATACCACCCGGTCCGCTCCCAATAAAGAAAATCAGTCCACTTTTATAATCGACGGTCTTATGCTTCATATAAGCAAGCGTAGAAGACAGCCCGGTAAAAATCATAATGACAAGCGACGTCCCAACCGCTTGTTGCGGAGAAAGGCCCATTAACAGACTTGTTGAAGTCCCGAAAAACAGGAGCGCTGGTACGATAATAATCCCGCCTCCTAGTCCAACAAGTGCCCCGAGCGTTCCCGCCACTAAGCCGATTGCAACTAATATTATCCATTCCATCCGAAGTCCACCCTTCTTAAAATAAATCTAGCTGACGAGAAGCCAAATCCTCGTATGTCAAATCGGCCAATTCAATAAACCGTTTCGCGTTGTTCGCCGCATGTCCGCCAGAGTTATTGTTAAATAGCACGTAAAGATGTTCACTCTGCTTTTGCAATTGGTTGGCATATTCCACCCATTGTCCGAGCTCTTCATCATTATAGTCATACAAATATCTTACTTCTCGCCAATTTGGATTATTTTGTTGACGCCAACCGTGAACGTTGCGACCATGCAAGCGGACGAGCGTTTTTACTGTATCCGTTGCTTGTAAAATGATCGGCACAGAGCCTTCGCCAGCCTGTGGCTCATCGCAAACGGTATGAATCCACTTCTCTTGTTCCATAAACGTGAGCGTCTGTTCTCTATATTCCGGCAAGTACCACGATTGATGACGAAACTCAAGAGCGAGTGGTACGTCTCGCATTTGCTCTTTACAGTAACGTAAATAGTTGACATTTTTCCGCTGACAATCAAACCAAGGTGGAAATTGAAACAGCACCATCGCCAGCTTATCAGACTCGACTAAAGGCTGAAGCGACTCATTAAACCGTTGAAACATCTCCTCTTTCGAATCAAACGGAATCTCCCCGCGTTGATGTCCCGTCATCCCTTGATATGCTTTCACAATAAACTTGAACTTCTCCGGCGTCCCAGCCACCCACTTCTCCATATTCCGCAGCGGCTGCACCGCATAAAAGCTCGCATCCAACTCCACAATCGGAAAATGCGCCGCATATTCCGTCAATTTATCCCGAGAGGCCACACCATGCTGATACAGCGTATCATGATCGCCCCAGCCAGTTAAACCAACATATATCATAAGGCTCACCTCTTTTAGTTATATTTTATCATAGTTTAGCTTTCGGGTTTGCTGAGTAACGTGGATTTTTTACTAGATCAAGGGGAGTGATTTGCTGAATGGGCTTGCTTTTTTACTGACTCCCTACACCACATAAAAAAGACTGCCCCGCAGGACAGCCTTACATATGTTGTGATTTCTCTTTATTTCTCGTCAACGAATAAGCACTCATCCATGAGGCGATGGGAATCACCAATGCAATCCCGATTCCAGAACATAATATCGTGATCATTTCTGCACTAAACACTTTTGAATTGATGATTTCGCCAAAGGAATAGGATAAATCTTTAAACCAGATGAGCAAGCCTAAATAGCTTCCAAAGAAGGCGAAAAATAAGGTATTCGTATCTGTACCCAATATATCTCTGCCAACGCTTAAGCCTGAGCGGAATAAATCTTTCTTGCTGAGTAATGGATTATGATGAAATATTTCATGCATGGAAGTAGTGATCGAAATGGCCACATCCATCATCGCCCCGATGGCACTCATAATAATGACCGCCGCTGCAATCTTCACAAAATCCACTCCAACATAAAAGGAAAAAATGCTAAGCTCCTCAATTTCCTCTTCGCCAAAGCCTTGAATCATCGTATATTCGGTCACGATGTGAATAAACGAGAGTAAAATAATAATCGTAATGAGAGTAGAAATGAAGGCAGTGATTGTTGGACCATTCACTTCATTAATATAAAATAGATTAATACAACTAATCATGACACATGCAATCAGTGTCACGATCACCGTATTGCTTTCTGGATCAAGCATAAATAGGATCGTTAGAAAAATCACACCAAAATTTAAAAACAAAGAAAAAAAAGATCGCACACCTTTTTTCCCGCCAATAAGCACCATTAAAATAAATAAAATAATTGTCAGCAATAGTAACACATTCATGATCTTGCCCTCTTTCGATTAACGAAAAACATCGACGTATATAGGCTAATCGGAATCGTCAACACGATACCAATTGCTCCCGCCAAAGCTCTAGCTACTTCCAATGAAAGCGTCATGGAAAAAGTGAAGCCTAACGGGACTCCATTTTTCAAATATAAAATAAGCACCGGAATCGAACCACTAATATAGGCAAAAAACAAAATACTCGTGATCGTTCCCATAATGTTTCTTCCAATATCCAACCCTGACGTTTTCAATGCTTTCATCGACATATTGGGATTCTTTTCATGCAACTCAAAGATCGAAGAAGACATCGTAATCGCCACATCCATGACAGCCCCTAAAGACCCAATCAATAGCCCTGCCATAAACACTAATTGATACGGACGAGTCAAAAATTGCATCTCTTCATAGTGCAGACCATTTTCAGCAGTTACCCACATCGCCAGATAAGTAATCAACAAAGAAGTAAATGTTCCCATTAAAGTTGTCGCAATGGCTGCATACGTTTTTTCATTCAACCCGTTAACGAGCACTAGCGAAATGATCGTAAAAAGAATCGCGGTAATCCCACATATCCATAGTAAACTCTGAGTCGCACTATTCACATAAACATCCAATGCATAGGACAACAAAACAGCATTAAGAGCGAAACTAATAATAGAGAGCACCCCTTGCCTTTGGCCGACGATCAGCAAAGTAAAGAGAAACACCCAACCAATGATGACAATATATTTATCGCGTTTGACATTCGTTATATGTCCGGTTAAATTCGCTTCTTCATTTGTACGTGTATCAATCGCCACAAACAACTCGTTCCCCACTTGATACACTTGATCATAAACTCCTGACAACGAGTACTTGTTCGTTAACTCAATATGCTCTCCTTTTTCCTCTCCATTTTGGATGACAGCCGTAACCTTCTGTGTAACTAGCTGGTCTTTATTATGATGCTCATCCGTCAGTTTCACCGTATCTTCCACACTCGTATCAATCACTTTAGCGATTGGACGATCATAGAGGAAGTGATTGTGATAAACAAACACAACAGAGCTAATAAAACAAAGCGCAATCAAAATAAGAAAAATAAATTTCCCTCTAGTCATTTCCTTTAACTTATGTACAAAAACATTCAACAAAAACCCCCCAGCCATCATGATGAAATTTAATGTAGCATGTAAATGTATTCGTTTCAAGGATTTAGGAGAGCAGAAATACCCCTTGCCACGAATGTTCGTGTGGCAAGGGGCCGAATTGGCTTCACTCTTATAAGGGTTAACCTAAATGGATGGTGCAATTATATACTTCTAAATCCCAGCCGTTTTCTAGACTTTTAACTTTAGTTATGGATGTATTTTTTAGAGAATCTGTCATGCTCGAATGCGGCACTAATTCTTTTAGAAGGTGCTTAATAAATGAACCATGACTAACGATTAAGATGTTTTTGTTAGGGTGTTTATCTATCATTTCTTCAATAAAAGGCAATGCCCTTGCTTTAACACTTTCCGCACTTTCGATTCCAAGATCGAGCTCTCTCCAGTCATTTCCCCACGTTGAAATTCGTTCAGCTTCCGTTGTTCCTTCAATTTGGCCACCACTCACTTCACGAAGTCTAGAGTCGAAATGAATGTCTATATTTCCAATGCTTTCTCCTATTGTTTCAGCCGTTTGCTTTGCCCTTAGCAAATCACTAGAATAAATCAAATCCCAATTTTCTGTAGCTAAACGTTCTGCTAGTTTACGAGCATCAGAGAATCCGTCTTGATCCAGTGGGATATCGGCATTCCCTTGTGCCCTCCCTTCTTTATTCCAATGTGTACTACCATGGCGAATGATTCCTAGTGTTGTCATTTTGTATGCTCCTGATCTGTATTATATTTCCCTATAACGTAAAATCCCCTTCAAAAGGTTGGGGGCAATCTCTACTTCCACATTCACTAGTTCAATGACTTTGTTTTGCAAAGGTAAAGGAAGGTTTAGATTTTCCAAACGAAGATTTTGAAGAATCTGTTGAAATGCTTTCGATTCTAATGTGAGCTTTTTCATCTGTTCGACTCCTTTCGAACCATGTACTTACATTCATTATACATAGATTTCAAGGAGTAAACTTCTTTGTCAACTGTACTCAACCAGTTGATATTACGAAATTCCTATCAACGTAAATTAAACAAAATTAAAAATACCCTTGCCACGAATATTGGTGTGGCAAGGGAGAATATTATCCTGTACTGTCTTCCATTCTGAACTTGTTGTTTATTTTGGTTAAATAAAACACATTAAAACGTTAATATATCCACATTCTATGAAAGATAACTTATCATATTTAAACTAAAACGGTTTGACATATTTTTCATCCAAACATCCCCATCTATGCATAATATAATTTATTAACACTAATATCAACAAGATATTCTTTCAATGTATCTATAAAATCTATAATAAAGTTTTTAACTTCATTATATTCGTCTAATGTTATAATAGTGTTTTCTCCATGTGCTA
This sequence comes from Bacillus sp. FJAT-42315, assembly GCF_002797375.1. Taxonomy (GTDB): domain Bacteria; phylum Bacillota; class Bacilli; order Bacillales; family Domibacillaceae; genus Bacillus_CE. The sequence goes on along the minus strand of NZ_KZ454941.1, from coordinate 1,030,087 downwards.
TTGCGTTTCTAGCATCTAAAATTCTACGATTTATAAACTCTTGTTTTGTATCTATACTGGTTCTACGATCAGAAATCATCATAAAATTTTCTGTCGTTACCCCTATTAAAAATAATAAGTCTTCAATAACATCGAATTTTAAATTACTTTCTGTTGAAACAATATCTTGATCTCTTTCTTCAACCTTAAAAGGTTCTACATTTCCTGATAGAATTGCGGTAGTCAACTCATTATATTTTATTTTCCTTTTAGACTGTTTTACATCAATGATTTTTTTAGTATGATACAAAGTTTGTAAGTGATATTTCAACTCTTTAACAGGAACTTGTTCACTATTTATATGTTGTAAAAATAAACGTATAGCTTGTTTAGTAAACCCTTCAAAATGTGCGTACAAAAGTATAAAAGAAGCCCTTAATAAAGATTTTTGCACTTCTCCCTCTACCGACTCAATTTGTATAGTTAAATTTAGAATTTCTCTTTTTCTATAACTAGAATTTCTATCAAGTTTATTTTGTAATCTTTCACAATCCATCAAAATATTCCTCACTATATGCTACTAGCTCTTTCATGCGCAATATAGGTCGGTATTGATTCTTTTTAACCTGAAAGGAAGTATCTTTCGCTAACTCTTTTACTAGTGCCGCTAATTTTTCTGTTCTTTCCGTTTGATTTATATCATACGGACTTTTTATCACTGCTTTTGCAACACCAGGAATAATCACTTCAAACTGAGCAATTGATAAAGCGCCGGCAAATTTGCTTTTATTAAAATCATATTTTTTAAAACTCTCTTCCCCTAAAGCAGTATTTAAGAATAAAAATACATTTTCAAATACTGTTTTCTCATGATTATAATCAAAGTCTAATTTATTTATTAATTCATGCATTTTTTCAGTTAGAAAAGGTGCAATATCTTCATTTCCTTTTATACTTTCTGTTTTTAAATCTCGATAAATAAAAAATCTTAATAAATACTCCATATCTTCTTTTTCGTCTCTTTGTTTACTACTTAATGGTAAACAATTAATGTAATTTTCATCTTTGGTTAAACCTTCAAACCATACATAAAATGATTTATTTTCCATAATCATAAGGCTATTTCGGATTTCCTGGGGAGTTAAAGTTGATCCACCAGTATTTAGCCTTTGAAAAAGTTCATATTGTGCATCAACGTCACTCGTATATTTTATAATCTTAACATCTAGACGTGCTCTCTTAAAAAACAACTTCAGTTCTTTAGATATAGGATTTTCCCCCTCCCACTCTTTGCCTTCTAAAGAAGGTAAGAACTGAGTAGCTTGTAACTCTAGGTCATTAACACCATGATTTTCATTTAAATCGACTAGTATATCCATAAACTGAAATATCGTGGATAACCTTTGCAATCCATCTATTACAGCCCATATCCCATCCTCTTTTTGATATACAAAAATAGGTGGGATAGGTATTCCTAACAAAATAGACTCGATAAATTTGGTTTTTTGAGCATTAGACCATCTAAAAAATCGTTGATAATCGGGCTGCAACTCTAATTCCCCTTCTTTATACATACTAGCTATTTCTCCCACTGACATAGTATAAGAATCGGTAAATATTTCTTTAGATTTTTCTTTTACTTCTTGGTCAAGCATTGTACAACCTCCTTCACATTAGATATTTTTCATCAACAGGAAAGTTTTTTATATCTTTAGCAGTTATTCTCATAGAATTACTATTAGCATTTATACCAATAGATTTAACATACTCATAAAATTCATTTGACTCTAATACTACTTTAGCTACTTTCAAACCCACTCCAGATTTTGGGGTTATGTATATCCCTGAATAGGGTATGGTATATTTGTCTAATTCATAAACTTTAACTTCTTTTGTAATCACTGTAGATAATAATAGTTTAGGCTGATTTAAATGGTGTAGCGCTTGCGTTCTTCCATATTCAAACCAATACACATTAGCACTAACTTTTCTTTTAAGAAGTTTAGCTTCAAATTTTTTAAAATATTGTGTAGCATATGGAAACTGTGTTTCAAACAATTTGGGTGAATACCTTCGTAGCTCACCATCCTCATAATAATAAGGAAATATTATCTTTTCATTTTTTTTATAGTATAAACTCCTAGGACTAGCAGCTTCCCTCACCAAACTTTTTTCAATCTTATATTCATTCACCACATAAAAATCCTTTAATTCTATGGAGTCTTTTAATATATATGCTTCATTTAATAGTGTTGCTATAGTCATTGAAGCCTCAAAATAATCTCCAAATTTATACTTTGTTTGTTTGCAATCACCAACTCCAGAAAATACCCATTTCTCTCCCAAAAGAGATTTATCCACAAAAATAGAATTATTCTCAAATACATTGTAATACTTTAGATATTTATTATTTACAGTATTATCAATTAAGATGATTGCTGATGAAGTTAGAATGTCAGAAAAAACTTTTTCTTGAGTGTAATCGTATATCTTCGTCAATTTTTCTTTGACTATATTTCGCAATGTACTTGCATATACATTTTTAAATATATTATTTGGTATTAAATAAACCATCTTTCCTTCTTCACTTAAACAATTTATACTTTCTTCAATAAAAGCATAATAATAATCAAAGTTTCCTTTTGCACAAGACTTATATTTATGTCTTAAAAACTCTCTATCCTCTGTTTTTATATCATGATATCTGATATAAGGTGGATTACCTATTATATAATCGAATTTGAAATCCCAATTATGCCTTAGACTATCGAGGTTATACAAATTCCATTTAACACTTTTTATCCCATAATTTTTAATAAGAATATTTAAATTATGAAGACATTTTTTATAGTAATAAGTATCAATTTCTATAGCATATATATCTTCTTCCAATCCTTTTTTTATCTGACTTAAGGTATAGTTTTCTTTTATACATAAATCAATATATCGTTTAACTAAAGGAATCAATATACTTCCATCTCCACAAGCACTCTCTAAAACTTTTTTCCCATATACATTAGTGCAATAATTAATTTGATCTAACATTTTTTTCACAATGTTTACTGGGGTAAAAATTTGATGTTTTAAATTCATTTCATTTACCTTTCAAAATACATATTCCTTTTAATTCAAAGTCATTATATCATAAGCAACTTCTTATAATAATATTGATTAAGCATTAACCTTCTATACTTTAAAGGTATTTCCTTATAAGAAAGCCCGCCACAAACAATGTTGTGGCGGGCTTTTACCTATATTATCCGATACTACCTTCCATCTCAAACTTTATCAAACGGTTCATTTCAACCGCGTATTCCATTGGAAGTTCTTTTGTGAATGGCTCGATGAAGCCCATGACGATCATTTCTGTTGCTTCTTCTTCAGAAACGCCGCGGCTCATCAAGTAGAATAGTTGCTCTTCAGATACTTTTGAAACTTTTGCTTCGTGTTCTAAAGAGATGTTGTCGTTTAAGATTTCGTTGTATGGAATCGTATCCGATGTGGATTGGTTATCCATAATTAACGTGTCGCACTCGATATTAGAGCGCGCGCCTTCTGCTTTGCGTCCGAAGTGAACGATACCGCGGTACGTTACTTTTCCGCCTTGTTTGGCGATCGATTTAGATACGATCGTTGAAGATGTGTTCGGTGCAAGGTGAATCATTTTTGCTCCGGCATCTTGGTGTTGGCCTTTACCAGCAATCGCGATGGAAAGAGTTAAACCACGAGCACCTTCGCCTTTTAGAATAACGGCTGGATATTTCATCGTTAATTTCGATCCGATGTTTCCGTCGATCCATTCCATCGTTGCGTTCGCTTCACAAACGGCACGCTTCGTTACTAGGTTGTAAACGTTGTTTGCCCAGTTTTGGATCGTTGTGTAACGGCAGTAAGCATCTTTGTTAATGTAGATTTCTACAACCGCACTGTGAAGGGAGTTCGTTGTGTAGACAGGTGCTGTACATCCTTCTACGTAGTGTACGCTTGCGCCTTCGTCTACGATGATTAGCGTACGCTCGAACTGACCCATGTTTTCAGAGTTGATGCGGAAGTACGCTTGTAATGGCGTATCTACTTTTACACCTGGTGGTACGTAGATGAATGATCCACCTGACCATACCGCTGAGTTTAACGCTGCGAATTTATTGTCTGTTGGTGGGATTACTTTTGCCCAGTATTTACGGAAGATGTCTTCGTTTTCTTTTAATGCAGAATCCGTATCTTTGAAGACGATCCCTAAATCTTCTAGGTCTTCCTTCATGTTGTGGTAAACAACCTCTGATTCATACTGTGCGGATACACCAGCAAGATATTTTTGTTCCGCTTCTGGAATACCAAGTTTGTCAAAAGTTTGTTTGATTTCTTCTGGTACTTCATCCCAAGAACGCTCAGATTTCTCTGATGGCTTCACGTAGTAAGTGATTTCATCAAAGCTTAATGAAGAAAGGTCGCCGCCCCATTGTGGCATCGACATTTCATAAAAAAGTTCGAGTGATTTTAAGCGAAAGTCTAGCATCCATTGTGGTTCATCTTTTAATTTAGAGATTTCTTCCACGATTTCACGTGTTAATCCACGCTCTGAACGGTAAACAGATACGTCTTTATCTTTAAAACCGTATTTGTAATCCCCGATTTCTGGCATTTTCTTTGCCATGTTATATTCCTCCTGTCGTCATTATAATTATTCGTTCTCTTTTAATCCTTTTTCCATCGCTTTCCACGCTAACGTCGCACACTTAATGCGGGCAGGGAACTTGGAAACGCCCTGTAAGGCTTCAATATCGCCAAGATCGATGTCATCTGGATAGTCATTGCCTTGCATCATATCGGAAAAAATTTGTGAAAGTTTTAAAGCTGTGTCAATATCTTTTCCTTTGACTGCTTGCGTCATCATCGAAGCGGAAGCCATGGAGATGGAACACCCTTCTCCATCGAACTTCGCCGCTGTCACTTTGCCGTCTTCTACATTCAATGTTAAATGAATGCGATCGCCACAAGTCGGATTATTCATATCTATCGTTAAGCTGCCGTCTTCAAGCTGGCCTTTGTTGCGTGGGTTTTTGTAATGATCCATAATCACTTGGCGGTACAGCTGATCTAAATTGTTAAAAGACATCGCTGAAATACTCCTTTGTTTTGAGAAGCCCTGTGACAAGCTTATCAATATCTTCCTCTGTGTTATACAGGTAGAAGCTTGCTCGCGCTGTCGCTGATACGTCTAGCCATTTCATTAGTGGCTGTGCACAATGATGACCCGCGCGAACAGCAATTCCTTCTGCATCTAACACCGTTGCCACATCATGAGGATGGACGTCATCTAAGTTGAATGTGACAAGTCCCGCACGTTGTTCACCAGACATCGGTCCATAAATTTGCATGCCAGGAATCGTGCTCATTTTCTCAAGTGCATATGCCGCTAAGCGATGCTCATAGCGCTCGATTTCATCCAGTCCAATTTCTTGGAGAAAATCAATCGCTGCACCAAGACCGATTGCCCCAGCGATGATCGGAGTTCCGCCTTCAAATTTCCACGGAAGCTCTTTCCACGTTGATTCTTGTAAACCAACGAAATCGATCATTTCGCCACCGAATTCCACAGGCTCCATGTTATCAAGTAATTGCTTTTTACCGTACAACACGCCAATGCCTGTCGGTGCACACATTTTATGACCGGAAAAAGCAAGGAAATCACAGTCGAGATCCTGTACATCCATCTTCATATGTGGCGCCGATTGCGCACCGTCTACGACCATGACCGCACCGTGCTGGTGAGCAATTTCGGCAATTTCCTTCACCGGATTGATCGTGCCAAGGACGTTCGATACCATCATGACAGACACAATCTTTGTCTTATCGGTAATCGTTGCTTTCGCATCTTCTACTAAGATCGTTCCATCCGCTTGAAGCGGAATATACTTTAACGTCGCACCTTTTTCTTTCGCTAACTGCTGCCAAGGAATGATGTTGCTGTGGTGCTCCATATATGTGATGACGATTTCGTCGCCTTCTTTTACGTTTGCACGTCCGTAGCTCGCCGCCACCGTGTTGATTGATGTCGTCGTGCCACGGGTGAAAATAATTTCCTCACGCGCCGCCGCATTAATGAATTTACGCACTTTATCGCGCGCTCCTTCATATCCATCCGTTGCACGTGTACCGAGTGTATGCACACCCCGGTGAACGTTCGAGTTATCCTCACGATAATATTTATTGAGTGCCTCAATCACTTGCACTGGCTTTTGCGAAGTGGCCGCACTGTCTAAATAAACGAGCGGATGTCCATTGACTTCTTGGTCAAGAATCGGAAAGTATTTTTTAATTTCCTTCGCGTTCATTAGCGAACTTTCCTTTCAATCACTTCAGTCAACTGCTGTTTAACTCCTTCGATTGGAAGTTTATCAACAACTGGCGCTAAAAATCCGTGAATGATTAAACGCTCTGCTTCTTGACGAGAAATTCCGCGGCTCATTAAGTAATACAATTGCATCGGATCGACACGTCCTACTGATGCTGCGTGACCTGCTGTTACATCATCTTCATCAATAAGAAGAATTGGGTTCGCATCTCCGCGTGCTTTTTCACTCAGCATTAATACGCGTGATTCTTGCTCTGCGTTTGATTTAGAAGCTCCATGCTCGATTTTTCCGATTCCGTTGAAAATCGATTTCGCTTCGTCTTTCATAACGCCGTGTTTTAAAATATAACCTTCTGTATTTTTACCGAAATGAACGACTTTCGTTGTGAAGTTCTGTGATTGCTTTCCACGACCGACAACAACCGTTTTCGTATCTGCAAATGAACCCGCACCGATTAAGTTCGTTACGTTTTCTGATACCGTATCACCATCGTTCATTAAGCCAAGTGCCCAATCAATGCGAGCATCGCGGCCAGTCACTCCACGACGATTCACATATGTTGTTACACCGCTATTTAAATGATCCACCGCTCCGTACACCACTTTCGCGTTTGGACCAGCGATCACTTCTGTCACGATATTCGCAACAGCTTTTTCTGTTTCCACTGTGGATATATAGTTTTCCACGTAAGTGACAACACTGTTATCTTCTGCCACTACTAATACGTGGTTGAAAAGCGCCGTATCCGCATGGTCATGTACATACACCGCTTGAATTGGTTCCTTCACTTCAACATTTTTCGGAACGTATAGGAAAGCTCCGCCATTCATTAATGCTGTGTGTAAAGCCGTTAATTTATGCTCATCGACTTTTACCGCTTCTGTCATGAAGTACTTTTCTACAAGCTCGCTATGCTCTTTCACCGCTGTATGAATATCGGTAAAAATGACACCTTGCGCCTTTAATTCTTCTGATACAGATAAGAAAGCAGGCGTTTGGTTGCGTTGAATATAAAGGTTTTTGTCTGCTTGCTCGATATCGATTAATGACTTCACTTCTTCAGGAAGTTCTTCTAAAGAAGCAAACACTTCACTTGTCACTTCATGAGCCGCAAATTGCGTGAAGTTCCATTTATCGATTTTTGTTTTTTCCGCTACTGGTAACGGTAGTACATCTATTTTGTCAAGAGCCGCTAAACGCAAGTCAGTTAGCCACTGAGCTTCGCCTTTTTGCGCTGAAAATGAGCGAACGTACTCTTGATCTACTGGTAATTTTGTTTCTACAGTCATGTTCATCCTCCTAGTGATCAGCTTTCCTAAAATGGCTCTTATTGACTCACTGTTTCGTCTTCGATTCCAAGCTCTTGCTTAATCCAGTCATATCCTTCTGCTTCTAAGCGTTGAGCAAGCTCAGGGCCACCTGATTTCACGATACGACCTTGCATCATTACGTGTACTTTATCAGGAGTGATGTAGTTCAAAAGACGTTGATAGTGAGTGATCATTAGGCATCCGAACTCACTGCCGCGCATGTCGTTGATTCCTTTAGAAACGACTTTTAATGCGTCGATATCTAGACCAGAATCGATTTCATCAAGGATCGCAATTTTTGGTTCGATCATCATTAATTGAAGGATTTCGTTACGCTTTTTCTCTCCACCAGAGAAGCCTTCGTTTAAGTAACGTTGCGCCATATCTTGATCCATTTCAAGGAAGTCCATTTTTTCGTCCATTTTACGGATGAATTTCATTAAAGAAATTTCATCGCCTTCTTCACGGCGGCTATTGATCGCAGAACGTAAGAAGTCCGCATTTGTTACACCTGTAATTTCGCTTGGGTATTGCATCGCAAGAAATAGACCGGCACGAGCGCGCTCATCTACTTCCATTTCTAATACGTCTTCACCGTCAAGCTCAATGCTACCTTGTGTCACTTCATATTTCGGATGACCCATGATTGCGGAAGATAATGTTGATTTACCTGTTCCGTTTGGTCCCATGATTGCGTGGAATTCTCCACCTTTTATCTCAAGGTTTACACCCTTTAAAATCTCTTTACCCTCAATTGCTACATGTAAGTCTTTAATTACTAATGTAGAAGCTGTCATATCTATACCTCCGTCGTTATCGAAAATGTTGTTGAATTATTGTCATTCTCAATTTATTCTCATTACAATCTTATAACAAATTAAAAGTATATTCAACCAATCTAAAAGAATTGCTGAGATATTTGATTATACCAAAAATTCCGCTTCATTATATAGTAGTCTTTCCCTAAATAAATGAAAAATTTCTATTCATTTATAATCGAAAAAAACCAGCGGCTACCCACTGGTTTTTCTCATTATTATGATAAATGATTGATAAATCGACGGCTAAAATCTGCAACCATGCGACGACTATTGATATAATCTTCTTCGCGCTGGCGTTCAACATCCATCCTCACTTCATGATTTTGACTGTACACCTCGTATCCGACTCCATGTGCTCCATGCATCGCCTTATCCATACCTTCTGTGTACGTTAAATTCAGTGAGTTAAACAAATTAATAGGGAATCATTCCTTTCCGTTTTTTAACTTGCACTATATATGTTAACAATTATTGGCTTTTTCCACAAAAAGCATATAGCTTGCTCTCACCGGCTCTCATCGACTCTCCAACACTGACACCCGGATTAGTTCCCTTATTCTTAAAATTCTTACTATATCCTTTCATATCCTCCCACTAATGTTTCTGGCTTAAATCATGAATCGCTTCCTGAACTAACGTCACTGCTTGACTCATGACTGCTCCACCACCAAAGGCGGCAGCCACTCCCATCGCCTCTAACATTTCCGTTTCACTGCACCCTTGATCCAAACAGCCTTTCACATGATAAATCATGCAATACTCATCTTGAGCGAATACACTGATCGCTAGCGCAATTAAATGCTTTTCCTTTAGCGCAACATCTCCCTCTTTAAAACAAGCCGCAGTAAAATCTTTATAATGCTTGGCTAACTCCGGCATCTTTTTCTCAAACGTCCCTAATCCTTCCTTATATTCTCGCAACGCTTCCTGTGAAAAATTATTCATCTCTGTCTCCATCGTCATCCCTCCTGTCTGTTTTTCCCTTTTAATATGTGATAAGACATAGATGCTTATACGAAATTTTTACGAAGAAGAGTCCATAAAAAAAAGCTTGCCACTCGATAATCAAGCGACAAGCTTCTTTCTATCTATTCATTTACTGGAACGATCGCGCCTTTCCACTCTTTCATAATAAAGTCTTGAATTTCTTGTGAATGCAATACGTCGATCAACGCTTTAATTTTTTCACTGTTCTCATCTCCACTGCGCACAGCCACGATGTTCACGTATGGAGAATCGTTTGATTCAATAGCAATCGGATCTTTCAACGGGTCTAATCCCGAATCAATCGCAAAGTTAGAATTAATTAATACTACGTCGCCTTCTCCATTGTTAAATGCTTGTGGAAGGAAAGCAGGTTCATAGTTATATTCAAATTGTAAATCCTTTTTATTTTCGCTAACGTCTTCAAGTGTCGCCTCAGTTTTATTAATACCATCTTTCAGCTTAATTAGACCTTCTTTTTCTAACAGGCTTAACACACGACCGTGGTCAGCTACAGAACTGCTCATTAACACTTTTGCGCCTTTAGGTAGTTCGTCTAAGCTTTTATATTTTTTCGAGTACACACCGATTGGCTCGATATGAATACCACTCGCATTTTCAAACTTGTAACCATGCTCTTCCTTTTGCAACTCCAAAAACGGAATATGCTGATAATAGTTCGCATCTAATTCGCCTTCATCTAACGCTTTATTCGGTAACACATAATCATTGAATGTTTCAATCTCTAAATCATAGCCCTTTTCTTTTAACAGCGGCTTAGCTTCTTCTAAAATGATCGCATGCGGAACGTTAGACGCCCCAACAACCAATTTATTATCTTCTTCTGACTTACCTTCTTCTTTTTTCTCTTCTGAACCGCCGCATGCCGCAAGGGCTAATACAACTACTGATGTAAGTAAAGCAAATAACCACTTTTTCATTCTATTTCCTCCTCATTATCTTTTATCTAATTTCTTAGTGAAAAAGTCACCAATGAATTGAATCGCAAATACGATGAGTACAATAATGACTGTTGCCACAAACGTCACGTCGCTTTGACTGCGTTGGAAGCCGTCTAAAAAGGCTAAATTCCCAAGTCCACCAGCCCCAATGGCACCTGCCATCGCTGTGTAGCCAACTAAGACGATCGCCGTGACCGTAATACCTGAAACTATGGCCGGCATCGACTCTGGCAACAACACTTTAAAAATAATTGTGCTCGTTTTAGCTCCCATCGAGCGAGCCGCTTCGATGACACCTTTATCAATTTCTCTTAGCCCGATCTCAACAATCCGAGCATAAAACGGGGATGCCCCAATAATTAAAGCAGGTAATGCTGCATCTTCACCAATCATCGTACCAACCAGTACTTTCGTAAACGGAATTAATAATACGATTAAAATAATAAACGGAATCGAACGAAATACATTCACGAAAGCCGATACGACAAAGTACACTGCTTTATTTTCCAATATTTGATCCTTCGATGTTAAAAACAGAAGTAAACCTAGTAAAATACCAAGAATAAACGTCGCAACAACTGAAATTCCCGTCATATAAAGGGTTTCACTAGTTGCTTCCCAAATTTTATCCCACTTCACATTTGGTAACCATTGCTCAAGCATGGGTGATCACCTCCGAACTCACTTGATGTTGATCCAAGTAGGCAACCGCTCGATTCACTTCTTCTTCAGTACCCGTTAGGTGGACAAAGAGCGAGCCATAGGCACCTTCTTGCGTTTGTGACACGTTTCCTTGAACGATATTAACGGATATTTGAAAATTGCGAATTAGCTCGGTAATAATTGGCTGTTCAGCGGATTCGCCAATAAAGCTCAGCTTAATCACTTTCCCTTTTTGTTCAAGTAAATGCGCAATCGTTTCTCTAGACTCCTCTGTTCCCGTCACTTGCTGAACAAATCGCTTCGTAATCGGCTGCTTCGGATGCTTAAACACATCAAGCACAGGTCCTAGCTCCACAACATTCCCCGCTTCCATCACAGCCACACGATGACAAATTTTGCGAATAACATGCATTTCGTGAGTAATTAACACAATCGTTAACCCGAGCCGCTCATTAATATCTACTAGCAAGTCCAAAATCGAATCCGTCGTTTGCGGATCAAGTGCGGACGTCGCTTCATCACATAAAAGCACTTTCGGATTGTTCGCTAATGCTCTCGCAATCCCGACTCTCTGCTTTTGACCACCGCTTAGCTGAGAAGGATAAGCATCTTCACGCCCTTCCAACCCGACTAGCTGAATGAGTTCGTCGACACGCTCTCTTCGTTTTTCTTTCGGAACGCCAGCAATTTCAAGTGGAAAAGCGATATTTTCCCTAACCGTTCTTGACCAAAGTAAGTTAAAATGCTGAAAAATCATGCTAATCTCTTGACGTGCTTGTCTTAGTTCTGCTCCTCGGATATTTGACACTTTGCGACCGGCAACAACGACCGACCCTTCAGAAGGAGATTCAAGCCCATTCAGCATACGGATTAGTGTACTTTTTCCCGCTCCACTGTAGCCGATGATGCCAAAGATTTCTCCTTGATCTATGTTTAAATTGATTTCATCTACCGCTGTCACTGTGCCATTCTTCGTTGCAAAAATCTTTTTCACATTTGCAATTGAAATCATATGGCCTCACTCTCCTCTCTAAAAATAAAAAACCTTTCTGCCGCAATGAGCAGAAAGGTATAAGTTGTTAAGTTCCTTTCTCTCATCTGCCAAAGCAATCGCTTTGTGTGAATTGGCACCTTTTCAACAAATCATTGTTGAAGGTTGCCGGGCTTCATCGGGCACATCCCTCCACCTCTCTTGATAAGAGTTTCGCTATTCAATTAATTGTTGAGACTGATTGTATCATCTTAATTTGAAAATTGTCAATAAGGAAAATATTTTTCTATTATCTCGTGCGGATGGCTCCAGCCCATACGCCGCTGAGCAGCGCCTTCCGCTTTTAATCATACGCCCGGCAAAGCCAGAGGAGGGATTCGAACCAGAGTTGCAGTCGATAAAGGCCTGATATGTCTAATTTCCCCATACGATTGTACAGAAAAAGGCGTTGCTCTCCAGCCAAACACTGAGCCATGTTACCTTCTTTGGCACTCACTTTTAACTGCCACGGCTGAAAGTCTTCGTTGGAAAAAGCAACGCCTTCTTTGCTAATCGTCAACAACCAATGTTCATGTTCATCTTCTAAAAGCACCCCAACAGGATCGGCTGGTAACATCGAATGGAGATGCGTTCTTTCTTGACATGCCTCTTGAATCATCGAAAGTTGCTTATGCAATCCGCTCGCCCCCTCTAATCGCTTTATTATTACTTATTTCAAAGAAAAGGGCCGAAAATCCTTTGAGAATCGCTCGACAATATCTTCGCCAAAAAACCTGCCAAAATGCTGGCAGGTTTTTATTAATACTGATTCAATTTTTCATAAATATGCGGAACAGACTGAAATGCATAAATCTTTTCCATGAGTTGCCCTTTATGAAAAATAAGCAAGCATGGAACACTTTCAATGCCATAGGTTTCGGCGAAATCTTCGTAATAATTTAAATTGATCCGAGCCCATTCGTAAGCCGTTCCTACTTTTTCTACGACATCGAGCATTTTCGAAGCGAGCTGGCATGTCCCACACATGGGAGCGTAGGCGTAAACCGCTACTTTCGGCTGTTGCTCGATCATCGCTAACAATTGTTCTGGTTGCATGTTTATCCACCTTTTTGCAAAAACTTACTATGCACATCGATGTTGGCACTTAATAGGATCGTAGCTAAATGTCGATAAGGAGTGGTCGCCACTTCTTTATACACTCGATCAATATATAAATGGTGAGCCTCTGGCAACTCGCGAATAAATAGCTTTCGCAGCTTTTCCCCTGCTTTGTCGGCATCTACTAAAATATACACATCCCGACCATCAAGCTCATCGATCATTTCATCTAATTTGCTCACACCAATCGTACCATTTGTGCAAATGATTTCAATTGGCTCTTTCACGATTTCTTTCACTCTTTTTTTATCAGAAGTCCCTTCAACAACAATAGTTTTCTCCACAAACATCGTCATCACCCTTCGCCTCGATGATCAGTCTGTCTATTTTTAAAGAAAAGCACCTCCATCACATGGAAGTGCTCTCGTTCGTCATTAGTCTTCTTTCACCATTTCCTCATATTGCTCAGCTGTCATTAAGCTGTCTACTTGAGAAGCGTCAGATACTTCAACAACGACCATCCAAGCTTGTTCATAAGGAGATTCATTCACAAGTTCTGGGCTATCGTCTAAATTTTCGTTCACTTCAACGACTTTTCCGCTAATAGGCGCGTACAATTCAGAAACTGTTTTAACAGATTCTACGCTACCGAACGGCTCGTTTGCTGTAATTTCATCCCCTACAGATGGAAGTTCAACAAATACGATATCGCCAAGTTCAGACTGTGCAAACTCAGTGATTCCGATGCGAACTTTTTCCCCTTCTGTTTTTACCCACTCATGTTCTTCAGAATAACGTAATTCTTTTGGTGCGTTCATACATATCCCTCCATTGCGTGACTTCAATTAAACTTTACCTATTTTACAGGAACAAAGCAAGAAACTTCTTTCTATTGTTGGGCCCAGTTCATTTCAAAGTTATCTTCCTTGAAACCGACTGTCACTTTCTGCCCATCTGTCGTAAGGGGACGTTTAATTAGCATGCCATCAGAAGCTAAAAGGGTCAGCAATTCATCTTCCGTAGCCGTTTTAATTGTGTCTTTTAATCCCAACTCACGATACTTCTGTCCACTCGTGTTAAAAAACTTCTTCAACTCTAATCCGCTTTTTTCGTATAGCTCTTTTAACTCCTCTTTAGAAGGAGGATTCTCTACAATATGTACTGCTTGAAATTCGATGTTGCGCTCTTCTAACCATTTTTTCGCATTGCGGCACGTTCCGCATTTCGGATACCAATAAAATGTCAACGCCATTCCTTCGTCGACCTCCATTCCAAATAACTTATACCTTTTATAACAAATAAATTCGCTGTTTGCCACATAAAACCCTCTTTTGTAGGTGAACGATTGCTGACCGATCTGAACTCCCCAAACAAAACACACCCGCCACTTGAGCGGGTGCTAACTAAATTAAATGATGTATTTTTCGGCGCTGATTAGTTTTTCAGCCGCTTCACGTTTCTTGGAGATGATGTTAACTGGTGTGTAGCGTGTCAATTTGCGTAAAACGGATAGCATCATACGGAGGTTGTCGCCTTCTTCTACAGCAATCAATGTTTCTTTCGCATGCGCTTCGATTTCATTAAATGCTTCTTGGCAGAAGATTTGTGTGTATAGTAATTTTTGCTTACTCTTCTCCTCCCCTACGTTGGCGATCGCCTTTTCTGTGCGCAGAACCGCTGATTCCATCGCATAGACTAAATTAACGATATCCGCTAAGTTGGACAACACTTCTTGTTCCTTCTCAAGTGCTTTGCCGTATTTTTGAACCGCTAAACCAGCGGCTACTAAACCAAGCTTCTTCGCATTTTTCACTAAATATTTTTCTTGTGCAAGTGCTTCCTCGCCCACTTCTTCTGGCATAAGCATCATTAATTCACCTTGTAATTGCTGTGCTTTTTCCAGTAACGGAAGTTCCCCTTTGAACGCTTTTTTGACGTAAGTGCCTGGCACGATTAAGCGATTGATTTCATTCGTTCCTTCAAATATGCGGTTGATGCGGGAATCGCGGTACATTCTAGCGATTTCGTACTCTTCCATGAAGCCATACCCACCATGAATTTGCACGCCTTCATCGACCATATAATCAAGCACTTCTGAGCCGAAGAATTTTCCTAAAGAGCACTCAATCGCGTATTCAGCGATCGATTGGGAAATCGCCATACCATCTTTTTGCTCTTCTTCAGACAATTGGCTCATGCGGTCTTCAAAATAGCCGACTGTGCGGTAAATCGCACTTTCAGAAGCGTAGAGTTTTGCCCCCATTGTGGCGAATTTCTCTTTCGTTAAGTTGAAAGCAGAGATTGGTGTGTTGAACTGCTTGCGCTCATTTGCATATTTCACCGTAATTTCAAGCGCACGCTTTGAGCTTCCGACTGTACCGACGCCGAGCTTGTAACGGCCAATATTTAAAATATTAAACGCGATCACATGGCCGCGACCGACTTCGCCAAGCAAGTTTTCTTTCGGCACTTCGGCATCTTGTAAAATTAACGTCCGCGTTGACGAGCTTTTAATCCCCATTTTATCTTCTTCCGCACCTGTGGATACACCTGGGGATTCTCTTTCTACAATAAAAGCAGAAAATTTATCGCCGTCAATTTTTGCATACACAACGAACACATCAGCAAATCCTGCGTTTGTGATCCATTGTTTTTCACCATTTAATATATAATGCGTGCCTGCTTCATTTAATTTCGCCGTCGTTTTCGCACCTAGCGCATCAGACCCTGATCCCGGCTCTGTTAAAGCGTACGCCGCGATTTTTCCCCCTGTACTTAATGCTGGTAAATATTTTTGCTTTTGTTCTTCATTTCCGAATAAGACGATCGGCAACGAACCGATTCCGACATGGGCACCGTGTGTGATTGAGAAGCCACCCGCTACCGCTAGTTTCTCCGCGATCAAAGCAGAACTGACTTTATCTAAGTTTAAGCCTCCGTACTCTTCTGGGACATCGGCGCTTAACAGTCCGAGCTCACCAGCTTCATGAAGCAACTTCACGGAACGCTCAAATTCGTGCTTTTCTAAATAAGGGACTTGTGGCATGACACTATTCATCACAAACTCTTCTGTTGTT
The DNA here is from genome assembly GCF_002797375.1 of Bacillus sp. FJAT-42315. GTDB lineage: Bacteria > Bacillota > Bacilli > Bacillales > Domibacillaceae > Bacillus_CE. Next base: position 1,013,846 of record NZ_KZ454941.1, on the reverse strand, counting down.
TTGGCAATCATTTTTTGTTCATCAGAAAAGTCCTCCGGCGTAAATACGCGATCATATGAAATGTCCTCAATTAAAAATGCTCCACCTTTAACAGCTTGCTTTTCCATTTGATTCGTCATATTCTTTTCCCCCTGTTTCGTTGATTATAAAAGCTCAAATACCCCAGCGGCTCCCATGCCTCCACCGATACACATCGTCACAATTCCAAATTGCTCATTGCGTCGCTTCATCTCATGGATTAAAGATAATGTTAACTTTGCTCCTGTACAGCCCAGTGGATGACCGAGCGCAATCGCTCCTCCGTTGACATTAACCTTTTCTTCATCTAAACCAAGCTCACGAATCACTTGAATCGATTGGGAAGCAAAGGCTTCATTTAATTCAATTAAGCCGATATCTGATAGTTCTAATCCAGCGAGCTTCAACGCTTTCGGGATCGCCACAACCGGCCCAACCCCCATAATTTCTGGAGGGACGCCACCTACTGCGAACGAGCGGAATTTTGCAATCATTTGTAATCCGAGTGATTCGGCTTTTTCACGTTCCATTACCATTACAGCTGCCGCACCGTCACTCGTTTGCGAGGCATTCCCTGCTGTGACTGTACCCGTTGTAGAAAAAGCAGGACGCAACTTCGCTAACGCGTCCATATTTGTTCCTAGACGTACCCCTTCATCCTGTGAAAACTTAATCTGCTTTTCTACTAATTTATTGTCTGCTCCGACATGGCGAAGCGTCACATCAACCGGGACAATTTCATCAACAAATTTCCCTTCCGCGATCGCTTTCGCCGCACGTTCGTGACTACGAACAGCAAACGCATCTTGTTCTTCACGAGAAATGCCATATTTTTTAGCAACTTCTTCAGCTGTGTGGCCCATACTCATATAATATTCAGGCGCATTTTCAGCTAGCCAAATATTCGGGCGAACGACATGACCCATCATCGGAACCATGCTCATCGATTCGGCTCCACCAGCAATGATCGTCTCTGCTTGCCCCGTCATAATTCGCTCTGCTGCAAAGGCGATTGACTGTAAACCAGACGAACAGTAACGATTGATCGTAATCGCTGGTACGGTGTAAGAAAGTCCAGCAAGCGCACCGATATTTCGCGCCATATTCATTCCTTGTTCCGCTTCTGGCATCGCACAACCGATAATTAAATCGTCAATTTCTCCTTCGTAATTTCCTGCTCGTTTTAACGTTTCTTTCACCGCAATCGCCCCGAGATCGTCTGGACGAACAGTCGCTAACGATCCCTTTTTCGCACGACCGACTGGGGTTCTTGCACCCGCTACAATGACCGCTTCCTTCATTCTCCTTCTCCCCCTTGCAAATTAATTACGTAATGGCTTCCCTTTAACGAGCATATGTTGCATCCGCTGTTGCGTTTTCGGCTCTTTACATAAGCTTAAAAAGGCTTCGCGCTCTAAATCTAATAAATATTGTTCATCCACTTCCGTACCGAATGGAAGCTTTCCACCTGCAATCACATAAGCGAGCTTTTGGGCGATTTTCAAGTCATGCTCAGAAATATAGCCAGACTTTAACATCGATTGCGCACCTAACAGCAGCATCGCATAGCCGGACTCTCCAACGACTGGAACTTTCTTTCTTTTCGGTGCAGTGTAACCACTCTCGTATAAATACAACGCCGCTTGTTTCGCATCGTGTAACAAATGGTCTGGATTGACGCTCACGCCATCTGCTTTCATTAAGAAATTATTCTCACGAGCCTCTTCACCCGATGTCGACACTTTCGCCATCGCAATCGTTTCAAACACTTTGTTCGCGATATTTTGTAAATCTACTTGCACCCCGTTCGCCATTTGCTCTAAATGACGGATGTAAAGCTCTTTGTTACCGCCACCGCCTGGGATTAAACCAACTCCCACTTCAACAAGTCCCATATACGTTTCTGTACTTGCTTGAATGTGAGCCACTGGTAAACAAACCTCAGCTCCACCACCGAGCGTCATCGCAAATGGTGCAGCAACCACCGGTTTCGAGCTGTATTTAATTTTCATCATCGCTTGCTGGAAGCCTTTCACAACCATTTCTACATCCCATAAATTGTCGTCTTGTATTTCCATTAAAATCATCGCTAAGTTCGCACCGACACAGAAGTTCTTGCCTTGGTTACCGATCACAAGCCCTTTATAATTCTTCTCGACTTCATCAACGGCATAGTTGATCATTTGGACAATGTCCATACCGATTGCATTGCTTTTTGAGTGAAATTCAAGTAAGACGACCCCATCACCAATATCAATTAAACTAGCGCCACTGTTGCTTTTAATCACTTTTCCTTGCTTCTTCAGCTTTTTCAAATCGATCACTTTCGAATTGACCGGAATCGATGTATATTCCCCTTTATGGTAAAAATGAGCTTCCTGATAGAACGAGGTGTGGCCACTTGCTAGCATTTTTTTCACCCAAACAGGCACGTTTAACCCCTCTGCTTCCATCTTCTCGACCGACTTCTCGACACCAATTGCATCCCACATTTCAAACGGTCCTTGGCTCCAGCCAAACCCCCATTTCATCGCTTGGTCGATCGCTACAATGTCATCAGCGATTTCTCCTGTTAGCTCAGCGGAATACGTAAGTACAGGCGCAATAATCTTCCATAAAAATTGACCCGCTTTATCATTGGCATAAATAAGCGCTTTCAATTTTGCTCCCGTGCCTTTTTGCTGCTTTGCCATTTCAATCGAAGCGGCCGTTAACTTCTTCTGGTCGCTATATTTCATCGTTTCTGGATGTAATTCTAAAATCGTCTTGCCTTCTTTCTTGAAGAAACCTTTCCCGCTTTTCGCACCAATCCAGCCGTTGTCACGCATCGTTTTCATGAACTCTGGCACTTCAAATACTTGCTTTTCTTCCCCTTCTACTTGCTCATACACATTGTTGGCGACGTGAATAAACGTGTCGAGACCAACAACATCCAACGTTCGGAAAGTGGCACTTTTCGGACGGCCAATTAGTGGACCAGTAATCGAATCCACTTCCCCTGGCGTAAAACCTGTCGCAAGCATTTCCTGCACTGTTTTCAATAAACCATATGTGCCAATGCGGTTAGCGATAAAGTTTGGCGTATCCTTCGCCAGCACCACACCTTTACCGAGCGTGTCTTCTCCAAATGTTTTCATATATTCAAGCACGTTAGGATCTGTGTCCTTCGTTGGAATCACTTCTAGTAGCTTTAAATAACGAGGTGGATTAAAGAAATGCGTCCCTAAGAAATGCTTGCGAAAATCTTCCGAACGACCTTCTGCCATCGCTGCAATCGAAATACCAGATGTATTGGAGCTGATGATACTACCAGGCTTGCGGTACTTTTCAATCGTTTCAAACACTTGTTTTTTCACGTCCAGATTTTCAACAACGACTTCAATAATCCAATCGACTTCTTGCAATTGCTCTAAATCATCTTCTAAGTTCCCTGCAGTAATTAATGAGAGATTCTTTTTAGATGTAAGCGGAGCTGGCTTTTGCTTTAATAGCTTCTTCAACGCTCCTTCTGAAAAACGATTGCGCACTTGACGATCGTTCAATGTTAACCCCTTTGCTTCCTCTTCCTTCGACAATTCACGAGGAACGATATCTAATAAAATCGATGGTATACCAATATTCGCTAAATGTGCTGCGATCCCAGAACCCATCACACCCGATCCAAGAACAGCTGCTTTTTGAATGTGCTGAACCAACTTCATTTCCCCCTTTACACCCTTTTGAATGAATACTCATTCATTTATTGATAATTTTAATATAACCCAATTAACAAAATGGCGCAATGAAAAAGACTAAAAAATATAAATTTTCTAACTATTATATTCATCCATACCACATTTGGACCGATTCAAAACGTCAAAAATTCAGCGATCATGCTATAATGGACATACAATCGATTGAAATGAAGGTGAAATGTAATGAAAAAAATCAGTTGGATCATAACAGCCATCGGGGTCGCACTTATGCTCGGCGGCCTGCTCTATCCATTAGACATGATCACTAAAGCAACATTCCAAAAAACGCTACTAAGCGGCGCACTCATCATGTTCGTCGGCTCAATGGTTAGATCATACGCGATACTGAAAGATAAATAGAAAAGCGCAAGGCGCTGTTCAGCGGCGTATGGACTGAAGCCATCCGCACGAGATAAAGGAAACACGATGAACGATAGTGAATCGATGTTGACTTATCGCAAGGAGGAGGGCGGAAGTACACTAGCCGCTAGCGCCTGGAGCTGGACAAAGAAAAGCGGAAGGCGCTGTTCAGCGGCGTATGGAGCTGGATCATGAAAAGCACAAAACGGACTCATCTTGTTAGACGAGTCCGTTTTTTTATTGATAATCGGCGAATCATCAATATATCGGAAAAATGATCAATAAAAGAGGCGAATCTTTATTTATCATTAACGATAATATAAGCAGCTTTCACAGGGCCATGTACACCAACAACAAGGTTCATTTCGATGTCGGCAGAGTTACTTGGACCCGTGATGTAGTTCACGCATGATGGCGCTAGCTCACCAGCTTGTACTTTGCGGCTAATTGCTTGTGCCGCTTGGGTAATGCGTGGAACGATCGTACTTTTTGGCACAATCGCAATATATTTATGTGGAAGAAGGCTCACTGAGCGACCTTTGTCTTTACTGCTCAGTAGCACAACTGTACCTGATTCAGCTAAAGTCATATCGCTAAATGTAATACCGATATTCGCTTTTTCCGCGTCATCGATATTTTTCTGACCTAACTCCGGATTCCAGACGTTGACTTCTTTATTTTCTTGCGGCCACGTTTCTTGAATTAAATTCGATAAACCGAATTCTTCAAAACGTTCGTCATTCCATAAAGAAATGGGTCCACCACCATAAGCATCTACTTTCTCAGACAATGTTTTTACAAGGTCGGCAGATGATGTTTCGATAAAGTCTGTGTGAATGTTTTTGCACTGCTCGCGCAATACTTCCACAAGCTCATCTTGTGTCGCACCTTTCAACACTTCATGCTGAGGTTGAAACTTCCATTTTGGACGCTCCACTTGTGCTTTTCTTTCTCTTCCAAGATTTGAGGCGATGTTGGCTAAAAATGAGTCACGGTTATGAATCGTTCCTGCCATTATTTGTCGCCTCCTTTCTCTTTTTGATGTTCTTTAAACCAGTCGCGCAGGCGTTGTTTGTCTGGCGCTGGGAATTCACGAAGCTCTGTCCAAGCTTTCAATGGACCAGGGCCTTTAGAAATACGATCATTTTTGGTAAATGGTTTCATCACTGTGGACGCCATTTTTGATCCCATGCCATACAATGGATTAGAAGACGTTCCTAGTCCAAATGCTTTCATCGCTAGCTTTTCAGAAATTGGCGCACGACCTTCTTTCTCAACGATCACTTGGCGATGCTTATGAAGCAAGTCGTGTAACGGGATTTTCACCGGACAAGCTTCGGAACAAGCAGCACATAACGTAGACGCGTACGGAAGCTCCTTGAAATCATCGTATCCACCAAGTAATGGAGAAAGTACCGCACCGATTGGACCTGAATAGATCGATCCATACGAGTGACCGCCGATGTGACGGTATACTGGGCATACGTTAATACAAGCGGCACAACGGATACATTGAAGAACCGATTGGAATTCTGTTCCTAAAATTTTCGAACGGCCGTTATCGACAACGACTAAATGGAACTCTTCTGGTCCATCTACATCGCCTTCTTCACGAGGGCCTGATAACGCTGTAACGTAACTTGTTAATTTTTGTCCAACCGCACTACGTGTTAATAAGCTAACAAGTACTTCAAATTCTTCATGAGTCGGAACGATACGCTCCATCCCCATAACCGTAATTTGTGTTTTTGGAATCGTCGTTACAAGACGAGCATTTCCTTCGTTCGTTACGAAACTGATCGAACCAGATTCAGCGATGGCGAAGTTACAGCCTGTCACACCGATATCTGCCTTCAAAAAGTCCTCACGTAACGTTTTACGAGCATGCAATGCAAGTTCTTCTGGTTTAGACGTCTCATGATAATCTAATTTTTCGGTGAACACATCACGGATCTGCTCTTTATTTTTATGAAGAGCTGGCGTTACGATATGAGATGGTGGATCATGATCATCGACTTGTAAGATATACTCGCCAAGGTCAGTCTCGATGACTTCACAGCCCATATCTTCAAGCGCGCCATTCATACCGATCTCTTCTGTCACCATTGATTTTGCTTTTAAAATTTTCTTCGCATTTTTCTGTTTTGCAACGTTTGTAATGTATTCATTTGCTTCTTCCGCTGTTGCTGCAAAAAATACATGTCCGCCACGTTTAGAAATATTTTCACTTAATTGATGTAAATAATAATCTAAGTTCTCAAGCACATGTTGACGAATTTCTTCCCCATGAGAGCGCCAATCTTCCCAATTGCCAAGCTCTTCAGCTGCATCGAGACGGCGAGTTCGCAAACGTTCTTGCGCACCTGCCACGGCTCCTCTCATAAACGTGTCATTCATTTTCTCTTTGACGCGTCCTTTGAAATCATCCGCTCCAAATTTCATTGCCATTGAACGTCACCTCTTTTTTTCGATTTGTCTATTACTTAGTTAAAAGATCAGCGGCTATTTAACACTTCAGCAATATGCATCACGCGAATCGGTTTGCCTTTACGCTCTATCCGTCCACCGATATTCATTAAGCAACCGCAATCGGCTCCGATTAAATAGTCTGCTTCTACTTCTTCCGCACAAGCCACTTTTTCATCGACCATTTGCTCAGAGATTTGTCCCATTTTCACAGAGAACGTTCCACCAAAACCGCAACAGTTATGCGCATTTGGTAGCGGAACAAATTCCAAACCTTCGACATTTTTCAAAAGAGTCATCGGTGCATCTTTTACACCTAGAAGACGAGTCATATGACAAGATGTATGGTACGTAGCTTTTCCAGGCAATTTCGCGCCTAAGTCTTCCACTTTTAATACATCGACAATAAATTGAGTGAACTCATACGATTTTTCTGCTAATTTTTTCGCACGCGGCTCCCAAACAGCATCCCCTTTAAATACATGTGGATACTCTTTAAACATCGTAATACATGAACCAGATGGCGATACGACATATTCTGAGTTCTCAAAGGCTTCGATCATTTTCTTCATCGCACCTTTAGACTCTTCTACATAGCCACTGTTGAAAGCTGGCTGTCCACAGCATACTTGACGCTCTGGAAAATCCACCTCACAACCTAAACGTTCTAAAATCTCAACTGTCGCCTTTCCCACATCCGTCTGAAACATATCTACAAGACACGTAGCAAACAAAGCAACTTTCATGTTGAACACCTCTTTTTTAAAAGTGACAGGCACTCCCCGATTTTTGTCGAAAGGAATTACCCACCCAAAGAACTGGTCATCTGATGACCTTATTAACCAATAAAATGTATCATACTACAATAAAAACGTTTTTTGAAGTTTTTTTCAAATGCCGAAATATTTTTTTTATTTATAATGATTAGTAAGATGAAAAAAACGGAATAAATGGTAGCCAGAGTTAACTAACTACCTCATTCCATCTACTCAGTTATCTTACCTTTTCGGCTCCCTCTATATATTCTCTCAAAATATTTTCCACATTATGAATATGATTTTGCATCTCTAGCCGAGCTTTTTCTGGATTTCCTTCTTCAATCGCTCGCAAAATAGCTTCATGTTCTTCGTTCAATTGATCAAATGTTGTCATTTCTGAATAGAGACAAATACGGCGCGCCTCTTTCATCGATTCTGATACTAAATCCGATACGTGATTCATTAAGCTCAACAAAAGCGGGTTGCCAGTGGCCTCGGCGATCGCTAAATGAAAAGCAAGATCCGCTTCATCCCCTAATTCGGTTGGGTTAGAATGATGCTTCATTTCCTCAAGTGCCCATCGAATTTTTAATAAATCTTCTTCTGTACGCTTTTGAGCTGCACTAAAAGCGACACCTACTTCAAGAAGTTGTCTAACCTCCATTAAATGAAACATATCTTCTTTATTCATTAATAGAGCGTTTTGAATTGGATACGCAATACCTGATGGAGAAAAATCTTTCACATATGTTCCTTCTCCTTGACGCATTTCAATTAACCCCATAGCTCGCAAAGATGTTAATGCTTCTCGAATAGCCGAACGACCTACATGAAAATTTTCCGCTAATTGTTGAACCGAATCTAATTTGTCGCCTGGCTTCAACACTCCAGAACGAATTGAATCTAAAAGAGCTTCTGCGACTTCTTCATATATTTTTTTCGGTTTAATTTTTTTATACTCCACCGGTTTCACCTCTAACTGTCCTAATACAATCATTATAAACGAAAATTTAAATTTCGCTGTCCTAATACAATTATTATAAACGAAAATTTTCACTTTGCTTGAGAAATTTGTTTTCATCGCCCCATCTAAATCAATATCATTTTTGATTTTCACAAAATAGTAACATTTATATTGTCTTTTTCGACAACAACTCCTATAATAAATAAACAGATAGAAGATCATTTCATTAGATCATCTGATGACCTACACTTCATTTAATCTGACTATTCAAAAAAGAAAAAACTGTTAGGAGGCTTTTTATGCAGTATCAACAACATTTCACTCCTATTGCAGACAGCCTGGGCTTATCTGCACTCGTGGCTTTAATTCCAATTATTTTCTTCTTCTGGGCACTGGCTGTCAAAAGAATGAAAGGATACAAAGCCGGTTTAATTACGTTAGCCATTTCTCTTGCCCTTTCTGCAATCGCTTACAAAATGCCAGTTGGATTGTCTTTATTATCTGCTAGCCAAGGAGCTGTGTACGGATTACTACCAATCGGGTGGATCATCATTACTTCCGTCTTCTTGTACAAGTTAACAGTCAAAACAGGACAATTCGACATCATTCGTGATTCTGTTTTAAGTATTACAGAGGATCGTCGTTTACAAGCCTTGCTTGTGGCATTCTCTTTCGGTGCATTCCTTGAAGGAGCGGCCGGATTTGGGGCACCTGTTGCCATTTCAGCTGCTTTATTAGTCGGTCTTGGATTCAATCCGCTATATGCTGCTGGTCTTTGCTTAATTGCCAATACCGCTCCAGTTGCCTTTGGTGCAGTGGGAATTCCAATCATTGCCGTAGAAGGTCCAACAGGAATTCCAGCAATGGAAGTATCGAAAATGGTCGGACGACAATTACCGTTCTTATCCTTATTTATTCCGCTTTACTTAGTTATTATAATGGCTGGATTTAAGCGAGCAAAAGAAGTGATGCCAGCTATTTTAGTATCTGGTGTTTCCTTTGCGGTTACTCAATATTTAAGTTCCAATTTCTTAGGTCCAGAGCTTCCGGATATTTTATCCGCACTTGTATCTTTATTTGCTCTTGCTGTTTTCTTGAAATTCTGGAAACCAAAAACAATTTATCGTTTTGCTCACGAAGAACAAAATGTACAGCATCAGGAAGTGCCGAAACATTCAGCTGGAGCTATTTTCAAAGCGTGGTCACCATTCCTTGTTCTAACAGGTTTCATTTCTGTTTGGGGAATTCCATCGATTAAAGCTGCATTAACAGGCCATTACGAAGGGACAAACAGCGTATTATTAGCGATTAATTCCATTGGTCACAAATTAACTTTCACACCGGAAGTACCGTTTTTACACAATCATATTTTCAATGCAGAAGGAGCGGCTCTTCCTGCTATTTATAAACTAGAAATTCTAGGCGCAGCAGGTACAGCCATTTTAATCGCAGCGATTGTCAGTAAATATATTGTAAAAATCTCTTGGTCTGAATGGGTAAAAACATTGGGAGAAACAATGAATGAATTGAAATTCCCAATTTTAACAATCGCAAGCGTTGTGGCTTTCGCTTATGTAACAAATGCATCAGGTATGACAACAACTCTTGGATTAGTCGTTGCAAAAACTGGATTCTTATTCCCGTTTTTCTCGCCATTCCTCGGCTGGCTCGGCGTATTCATCACAGGTTCCGATACATCAGCCAACCTATTGTTCGGTAACTTACAAAAAGTCACTGCCGAATCGGTCGGAATGGACCCATTACTTGCCGTAGCGGCGAACTCATCAGGTGGAGTAACTGGAAAAATGATTTCTCCACAATCAATCGCCGTTGCCTGCGGTGCTGTTGGACTAGCTGGAAAAGAATCCGACCTATTCCGCTTCACCGTTAAACACAGCTTCATCCTAGTCATCATCGTCGGTATCCTCACCTTCCTCCAATCCAACGTATTGAGTTGGATGGTGCCGTAGAAAAGCGGAAGGCGCTGTTCATCGGCGACAAGCAAAAGACGAGCTCGTTGAAAGGTTGTTCTTTAACCTTTTGGCGAGCTTGGCTTTTGACCTCGAGCCGATAGCGCCTGCAGCTGGACAGTGGAAAAGCGAAGGGCGCTGTTCAGTGACGTATGGACTGGAATGATCCGCACGAGATAGAAGAAACACACAAAATGAAAGAGGTTGTCCGAAAAGTGCTTTTTCAGCCCGAAAATTAAAAATAGCAAAAGCCCAGAATGCCGTAAAATCAATATTCTGGGCTTTTTACTTTCGGTGCTTTTTACTCGAAAATTGACTTACTGGACAGCTCCTTCTTTAAATTTATACTACAAAATTTAAATTGACAGGTTGTCAGTCATTTAATATAATAAACACAACTTAATTGATAATGGCTATCATTTAAACGGGCGTGTTTATAGAATTTTTTCCGCTACAATTTTACGCATGGTAGTTAAATCGAGTTGATTTTCCTTCAATCCGAATAAATGTTCAAAAGTATATTGCAACGCTATAATACGAGCAATCTTCTCCTCTTTTGTCCAATTAAATAAGGATGAATCAACCCAGTGGTGAATGGTAGATAGGAAAAATTCTGCAACGAGTGGGGGGATTTCGACTTTGAAAATCCCTTCTTGATTACCTTGCAAAATCATTTCAGTAACGATTGGTGAGAATTGACATATTGTTTGTACATACACGATTTGACGTAGCAACGAGTTATGGTCATTGCGTAGATAGCTAAAGATGTCAACATGGTTAAGCGGATCGTCTAATTCATAAATGAAAATCCATGCTAATTTTTCATAAGCATTTAAATCTGGGCGTAGCAACACATCACGAAAATGTTTATGTAAAATCTGTAATTGTCGATCAACTAATTTTTGGGCCAATATTTCTTTTGAAGCAAAGTGATAATAAAGTGTTCCTTGAGCAATTCCTAAACTTTTCGTTATATCTGTTGTTGATGTTTTATCATAGCCTTTTTCGCTGAATAATTTTTCAGCCATATCTAATATTTCGTTGCGGCGCTCTGTTGTACTTTTTGTGATTCTTGCCAAGCGCATCACCCCCATTTCTTTATTTAAACACTCAGTATAAAGGTAGTCAAACGGCTGAAAGGAATTGATAGATAAAGTGACTTTAAACGTTACTGAGATTCATGATTTATTTGATCAATTTACGGAAATGGTGGAAGGGCACGTTCAGCAAAGAAACTGGGAGCAACAACTCACCATTCCTTCTCATATTGGCAAGGGAAATCTTATTAGAATTAAGATTCGTCCTGGTATGGAGATTATGCTGACAGATGTCACATTCAAGCAGGATATGAAACTTCACATTCAGGAATCTTGCCAATTATTTGAATTGAGTTACTGTGTTAACGGAGAAATTTATTGTGATTGGAGTGGAAAAAACAGCCTAACACTCGCCCAAACAGGGAATGTTCTTTTTTTGGAAGACGTTCGAGTCTATGAGGAAAAAAAAGCAGACATTCGAAATCAGCTTCTTGAAATCAGGTTTACTCCTGCTGAACTGCTACGCTACGCTGAGGATGTGACGGAGAAACGCAAAATGGAAAAATGGCTGAATCATCACCGTGGAAATATCGATCAATATCCGAACACGCCTGCCATCCAAAAATGTGTTTCTGAAATGATTCATTGTAAACATTTTGGAACTATGAAACGTTTGTATTTAGAAAGTAAGGCTCTAGAATTTTTAGCACTATTTGGAGAGTCAGATGGATATGGTCATGTTGGAGGAAATATGATGCTTCGTCGCAGTGATATTTTCAAACTAGAACTTGCTCATGAATTAGTGCAGGAGCATTTTGAACAACCTCTATCTATTCGTGCATTGTCCAAGCGTATTGAAATGAATGAATTTAAGCTAAAAAAAGGATTTCGTGAATTGTTTGGTATGACGATCTTTGAGCTTGTGCGGCAAAAAAGAATGGAAAAAGCACTTTGGTATTTAGAAGTAGGGCGTTTAAACGTTGGTGAAACCGCAGCGTCTGTTGGCTATAGCAATGCCAGCAATTTCACAACGGCTTTTCGTAAGCATTATGGTTGTAATCCTAGTGATCTTATTAAACAGATAAGTCAATCGGATGTAGAGGATACCAAGCTAAAAAACCACCTCACACCATAAAATTATATAGAACGGTAAAATGGCTTGACAATTACATGTCAAGCCATTTTTATATACAGTGTAGATTATCAAATTCAAGGAGCACTCTTTTTGTACTTTATGTTATATAAGTAATTGCCCTATCCCCCGTAATTGGATTTGAATAAATCTCACAATCTATTTCATAGACCCTTTCAATAAGTTCCTTGGTCAATATTTCCTCAGGCTTTCCTGATGCCATAATTTGACCTTGTTTAATTACATAAAGAATATCGCAATACATAGCGGCCATTGTAAGATCATGCAAAGCCGCAAGAACACCTATGTTTAACGATTTGACAACCTTTAAAATCTGAAGTTGATATTTAATATCTAGATGATTTGTTGGCTCATCAAGAATTAAAAATTGAGGTTGCTGTGCTATCGCTCTTGCAAGTATCACACGTTGTTTCTCTCCACCTGATAATGTCAAATAGCTTCTGTCCGCATACTCAGACAAATTAACTTTTTTCAGCGCATCCGCGACAATCTCATAATCCTTTCTGTTATCGGATTCCATCAGATGTTTATGTGGCGTTCTCCCCATCATTACCATCTCATGAACGGTAAAATCAAAACTTAATTCATTAAATTGCCCTACTACCCCCATCTCCTTTGAAATCATACGCATGGGTGAGTTGAGAACATCCTTCTGTCCTAAAAAGACAAAACCCTTTTGCGGTTTAATGACTTTATAAATACTTTTCAATAACGTTGATTTCCCACACCCGTTAGGTCCAATAAGTCCAACAAACTGGCCATTTTCCACATGAAGACTAATATCTTTTACAATGTCTACTCCCGATAGTATTACTGATATATGTTCTGCCGATAGATGCAATTTATTTCCCCCCGAATCCATAACTTTTTTTGATTAACATGTACATAAAGACTGGTGCACCCAAAAGCGACGTAACAATTCCAAGTGGCAATTCTCCATTATGAATGATTGTTCGTGCAAATACATCCGCCCATATCATGAATAATGAGCCAAACAGAAGTGCAACAGGAACAAGTCGCTTATGATTGGACCCGACAACACTGCGCACTATATGGGGAACAATAAGTCCCACAAACCCGATAATTCCACAAGTTGAGACAAGAACACCAGTGACAATCGAGGCAATGATCATATACAATCGTCTATAATAATTTAGATTAATTCCTAACGTAACCGCTGTTTCCTCCCCCATCAGCATCGTATTAAGAATTCGAAATTGGAACAGAAAAAACACCCCTGCCGAAAGAACCACCGCTGTTACAAATGGAAGTGTCCCCCATTCAGCAGAAGACAGACTCCCCATTGTCCAGAAAGAAACTGAGCGAATACCCTCTGCGTTTTTAGCAAAATAAATAATAAAGTTTGAAAATGCACTACATAACGCATTAATGACAGTTCCAGCTAAAATTAGTTTCATCGAGGAGGTTTTACCGCCGATGCTAGCCAAACCCAAAACAAGAACAGCTGCGCATAAAGCTCCGATAAATGCCCACGTGGCAACGCCAAGCTCTCCTAAGATGCCCCCCACCCCAAAGCCAAGCATAATGGAGAACGTTGCACCCAATGAAGCGCCAGAAGATATGCCAAGTATAAATGGGTCAGCCAATGGATTTTGAACTGACGCCTGCATGATAGTTCCACATAGCGCCAAACCTGCCCCCGTGACCATAGCCAATAACACTCGTGGAAAGCGAATTTGCCATATCACATCTAAAAACATGCCATCTGCATCTTCGGTGACATGGCTAGTATGTAATCCTGTGATATGTTCCACCAAAATCCAAAAAGATTGATTATAGGGTATGGATACTTGTCCGATAGAAACCGAAACAACGACGGATATAATAAGAGCAATGAGTAATATAACGATAATTATTGAGGACAGATAACGTTTATCTGTCCATCTTTCCATACTTCTTTGTGTGGTCATCATGTCTATTCTCCTTTAAACAATTCAGGATGAATATATTGGGCAACATCCTTATACAAATCTGTAAGCCCAAGACTTCCACGAACAGCTGTCGTATACTCGACAACCTTTACATCTCCATTTTTAATTGCCTTCGCGTTTTTCAATTTTGGATTGTTCAAGTATTGATTAATCAACGCTTCACTATCCGATTCTTGGAATCCAGTAATAATAATTTTATCGGGATTTACAGATAGAATCGATTCCTCGGACATCTCTACATATGTTTCCTTAGACACTTGGATATACTCTCCTCCGGCACCTTCAATCATTTCGTCAATAAGAGTAAGTGATGGACCATAATAATAAGTCGTTTCTCCACTAGTTCCAAGCAACAGAACTTTAGGTTTGTCCTTTGCAAGCGCAGCTTTCGTCTCAATTTTGTTGATCTGTTCTTTTTGCTTCTCTACAAAAGCATCCGTCTTATCTTGGATGTTCAGTACATTTCCTAGATTCGTAACATCTTCAAAAAAGCTGTCAATCGTCCGACCAGTTGTATAGTTGATTCCAGCAAGTACTGGTATGCCTCTCTCGTTCCAAAAAGAAATATCACCAAGCCGTTCTTTTTGGAAGGCAGAGGACATCGAGATAATCAAATCCGGCTGCAACTCCAAAATAGCCTCTTTTGACGGCCACATATCCGTAATAATAGGTAGTGTTTTAATTTGTTCCTCATATTCTGAAAAAGTTTTGTCCAAATAAGCTAGCCCAACGATCCGTTCCTCTTCTCCGAAAGCAAGCATCCACTCTGCAAAACCTTGCCCGATGACCACAATGCGCTTCGGTTCTTTTTCAATCGTTTGTTGTACTTCCTTCCCTGTATCATCATAAATCGTTAAATTCAACGGGTAATGGCTATCTCCAATCGCGTTACTTTGAGTTGCTTCGGTTGGCTCTTTCTGTTCAACTGTCTTTTCCGAGCAAGCAGATAGCATTAATAAGCAAAGCATGCCAATCAGAAACATCGAGGTGTATTTTTTTATAAACATATATTCTTCCTCCTGGTTTTATACAATTTGATTTCTATTTGTTTTGTCGGTTAAATAAATAAACAAGACAAACATAAGCAGACAAAGAGAGTCCTCCACAGAGCATTAAAGAGGCGGAAAATGCGTCTACATAGTTGGATATGGTCGCATTTGTCAAGGAGTGTCCTAATGCAACAGTGAATACAATACTACTTAATGCTACTCCTAATGAATTGGCTAAATACATTACTGTATTAAACAAGCCCGAACCTGTCCCTGCTTCTTCCGCTGGAATGGTACTTAACACAACTCGAGTAAGTGGCGTTGTAACTAGTCCGAGCCCCAACCCGTACACTAGCAGAGTCAAAATATATGGCAGATGCAACAGATGTCTGGGATCAATATGTAATAACAAAATAAGTAAAAAACAGCAACTTGCTGTAATTAACGCACCTATTTTCAACACAACCATTCCCCATTTGTCCACCACTCGAGATGAAAGTAGAGAAGTTAGGAAGAACCCGACACCTAGAGGCAGAAAAACAAAACTGGTCGCTTGAGCATCGAAATGTAAGCCAAACTGTAAATAATATGTCAAGATGAAAAAGAGGGAGAACATGCTAAGATAAATAAACACAACTGAAAGCAATCCCACTCCAAATAAACGTTGTTTAAAAATCATCAAATTGACAAGTGGTCCATCATCTTGTTTTTGTTTATGAATTTCCACGACAATAAATGCAAGCAGGAACACTAACGATAAAATCAAACATGCCCATATCCAATATGACCATCCCTGTTTCTGTCCCTCTGATAACGGATAAACTAGCAGAAACAATCCGCTAATAAGGAAGGCTGTACCAGTCCAATCAATTCTCTGTGCGCGGTTACCATGCGATTCCTGGATCAGAGGAAAACATAGTAGAACAAGAATACCAAAGGGAATATTGAAGAAAAATACAGTTCTCCACCCTAAGGAAAATACATTCCAATTAACTAAAATGCCTCCCAATGTAAGCCCAAATGCAAATCCGAATCCTAGTAAAGCACCGTAAATACTGAAGACAAGACCTTTTTCACGCGATAGAAAATTTATCTGCATCATGGAAAGCACTTGAGGTTGTATTAACGCTGCTGCAATTCCTTGCACAATCCGAATGACAATTAGGATTGTCGAACTGGTTGTAAAACCTCCCAACATAGACATGAGCGTGAATCCGCTCACCCCAATAAGCAGAATTCGCTTCCTGCCATAAATATCACCAAGTTTTCCACTTATAACTAGTGTTGCGGCTAGACTGAGCGAAAAACAGGTCATAATTAGTTGAGCATCTGTAAAACTTGCGTTTAAACTACTTTGTATGAATGGCAATGCGACCTGAATCATATAGGTATTCAAAGAAATTAGCAGTATCGGAAGAAGAATGACCGCCAGCGCATACCAGCGTCGCGAGTCAATCTGCTGCTCCAACTTTTCACCTGTTGTCGCCATAGTACCCCCTCTTTCATTCCCTGCTTGACGATAAGTTCCAATTTAATTTATAGAAATCTGTCTATACGATATAAAGCTTCTAACCTCCGTCTGAATCACTCCTCTGTCCATATCCTCTTCCGACATGTAGCTTAATCGGAATTTTAATTGATAATTATTATCAACAAATTCAATTATCAATGATGTCTTTTTTTTTCTCTACCTGTAGCGGGAGATTATCCTTTTATAGAAGGAGCAAAAATTTAAGAAAACAACGAGCATTTGCATTGCACCCTTAGCGATACTATTGTATTTTGATTGGATCCTGCTTTTTCAAGCGGAAGCAGCCGTTTTTTTAAGACAAATCCTTCTCCTATCTTTTTTTGAAAAAATTCTCCAATTTCAGTTGACAGTATGGAACAAATCGTTTAATATGATAATTGTAGTTAGTAATGATAATCATTATCATTAGTTATCTCATCTTACACAGTATGCACGAAGACGGTACGGCCTCCCACCCGTACCGTCCCCCCTCTTTTATGTATAAGAAGAAAAGCGGAGCCGACTGTTTAGACACGACAAGCAAATGTTCTGACACTGGAAAGGCGGTAGCCTTGTAAGTGACAGGTTATTTGACTCAAGTGTCTAGGAGGCGAAGCTAGACAATGAAAAGCGGAGGGTGCTGTTCAGCGACGTATGGACTGGAACGCACCGCACGAGATAAAGGAAACACGGTGAACGTCAGTGAATCGATGTTGACTTATCGCAAGGAGGAGCGTGGAAATCCACTAGTCGCTAGCGCCTGGAGCTAGACAATGAAAAGCAAAAGACGTTATCAGCTTCTCACCTCTAGCTGATAACGTCTTGAAGCTAAAAAAAGCTACCTGTTAAAGGTAGCTTTTTTCTATTCTCATTAAAGTCTTCCATCTTTCCAAAAGTTTTGCATCACATGAGCAGCTGGATCATATGCTCGCAATTCGTATCCTTCTTTTTTCAAATAAGTTAGGATCTCTGGCAAAATATCGGCTGTCGCTTTTTTCTCATGCAGAAGAATCACAACATGCTGATCGCCTCTTTTCTTTTGTTGCTGCACACCAGCTTTGACGTTTTGTAAAATTCGATACTTCGCACTTGGACTATACTTCCAATCTAAACTATCTATATCCCAATCCCATAAACGATACCCTTTTTTCACCATCGCATCACGATAAGATTGTTTTAAATAAGGTTTGCTTCCATATGGAGCACGAATCAAAATAGACGATTGCCCGCTTATTTGTTTAACGGTTTGTTGCGTTTGATTCATTTCCCCCATAAAGCTTTGCGGCGATCGATACAATCGATTCGCTTGATGTGTGACACTATGCAAGCCGAGATAATGCCCTTCTTTCGCTGCTCTTTTCGCAAAAGTAGCATATTTACGAACGTTTGGCTCTACATAAAAGAATGTCGCTTTTACGTTATGAGCGGCTAATGTACTTAAAATACTTGCTGAATAAACATTTGGCCCATCGTCAAACGTAACATAAGCAATCGGTTTCTTTGATGGCAGATTCGGCTTGCTTTGATCAAAGAACGATTGATTCGCTTGAATAAATTCTTCATTCGATAATTTGGCCCCTTGAGACGAATAAATACGCACCGTTTTATAGGCACTTAAATAATCTACTTTTAACCCAAAATGTTCAGCAACCCAGCGAATCCCAATGTACAATTCATTATTTTTCGTATATAGAATGGCCGGTGTTGTCTTTTCCCCATTGAAGGTAGCTTCTTTCGTTACTTCATTAAACGTTAATTTCGCCCCATGCTTCTCTAATGTATATGTACCATCAGCTTGATTAAATGATTGCTTCACATATAAATACCGATGAAGCTTTGCCATTGGTGCGACCGCCTGACCATCAACAATAAAGGATTCTCCTTCCTCAAAAGGAAGCATCTTGTCATGAAGTCCAAGATAGATCCCTTTTTCCTGCACTGCTCCCGAAACAGTTCCAGCAGATGCGAACATAAGGATACAAAAAAAGATTGCTGCAGCCCATTTCCTCATTCCCTTTACCTCCCCATAAAAACTGGTAATATATCATTTTTATTCATTATACACCTAACATTACTTTTATGTTACAAAAATAACAAAATAGTAACAAAGTCTATTATTTTTCATGAATCCAAAGAGCGTGCCACTTGGCTCGCTCTTTTTGATTGGGAATAGCAAGATTGAATGACCTTATTTCTGACATTTAATATCTACAGGAGATAACCATCCAATACAACTTTCATTTCTGTAAATATTTTATAATCATTCAATTTGTATTCCATAAATGGTTATGTTAACCTAGTACACAGACGTTCTTTTTGCGAAGAACGTTACTATAAAAATATGGAAAAGGGGAGTATGATCATGGCTAAAAAAATAAAGAAAAGCAAGATCGAAGAAGTACTAACAAAGAAAGATAAGAAAAAGGCGGACAAAAAGAAACTTGAGAAGAAATTAGCAAAAAAAGTAGCTAAGAAAAAAGCTGAGAAGAAGGCCGACAAAAAGAAAGTAGCTAAAAAGAAAGATAATAAGAAAAATAGCAAGAAAGCTGCCTAACGAGAAAAACCTCTAGAGAAGTTTTTCTTCCCTAGAGGTTTCATTAGCGGTCATAATGATGTTCTTCACTTCATTTTTCTGATCCTTTGCTACTAAAATATATAATACATCCTCTGGCAGTAGCTTTGTTCCGCCGTATGGAGTGATTAATTGTTCCCCGCGAATGACAGCTGTGATTAAGGTTTTTTGCGGAAGGTTGAGTTGTTGAATTTCTTGATAAGTGACAATAGAGTCTTCAGAAATTTGAATTTCAATAATTTCGCTGTTTGTTCTTCCGATGGAGACGAGCTCTAGGCTATGTGGTGGTTGAAGTTTTTTGCCTTTTCCCTCCACTCTAAGGAAAGCAGCAATAGGTGAAATCGTCGCTCCTTGTACGAGTGCCGAGGAAAGAACAACGAAAAAGGTCACATTGAACATTAACTGACCATTCTCTAAGCCCTCTACTAATGGATAGGTGGCTAAAATAATGGGTACAGCTCCTTTTAACCCAGCCCATGAAATAAATAATTTCTCGTTAACATTTAATCGACTCTTGATGAGACTAACAAACACTCCAATCGGACGAGCAACAAGCATTAATAGAACAGAAAGCGCGATCCCTTGCCAAGCAACCTCTAGCAATTCCCCTGGGAATACGAGGAGCCCCAACAAAACAAACATCAGAATTTGCATCATCCAAGCAAATCCTTCATTAAACCCCACGATGGAACGCCGATACGTTAAATCCGCATTTCCAAGCATCACGGCCATAACATAAACTGCTAAAAAACCACTCGCGTTCATGATTGTCACCGTGCTAAATGTAAATATCGCAAGGGCAATGGAAAGCACCGGATACAAACCAGATGAGTCCAAATTAATATGATTAATAACCCATATAGACATTTTTCCAAGCAACACGCCCATCAACAATCCCATTCCCATTTGCCAAATAAAGAGAGCAAGAAGATGGAAAGGCTCAAATGACGGCGCTAGTATCAGCTGAATAAGGGTGATGGTTAGAAAAACAGCCATAGGATCATTCGTGCCTGATTCCGCTTCTAAAATCGAGGTTAGTTTTGTTTGAATATTTTTATTGCCTAGCACACCAAAAACAGCGGCTGCATCCGTTGAACCGACGATCGCACCGAACAACATCCCTTCTAGCCAACTAATTCCTAAAATGTACTTTGCGGCCGCCCCAATTACTATCGTAGTAACCAGCACTCCAAACGTTGCCAAAGACACAGCCGGTTTGTACACCGTCTTTATATTCGTCCATTTTGTTTGCAATCCTCCTTCAAACAAAATGACAATTAAGGCCACTGTCCCCAATAACTGCGTCAACCAAGCATTATCAAAGAAAATAAAACGATTGAGCACCATCCCTACCATAATAAAGAAGACAAGTGACGGTAACCCTAACCTTGTCGAAAACTTAGCCGTAAACACACCGATAAATAACAACACCGCAAAAATCAAAATAATATTTTCAATATAAAACCCCATCCGTGCCCCCCTTTTTGTCTTTCTATCATTATATACTAAACAAAAAGAAAAGACCCCTCTCAAAGAAAGGTCTAATCTGCTAACTCATGTCTCACTGCTGCCAAAAACTCCTCTGGTTGGTCCAGTTTTAAATATACTTTATCCACTTGCTTGCTAAAGCCGTATAAGTATTTCACCGTTAGTGGTTCTTGTAACTCAATAACGATTTGCGGCTCAGGCTTTTCAAAATCAACGTAAATTCCGTGAAAAGCAGTTTTATCTTTTGGATGATATTCTCCCGGTTCTGGTCGGCGAATCGAATGAATCGCCTCCAGCGGTACCGTGATTCGTTTCATTAGCCCGATTGGAATGTTGATTTCATGCGAATCGATCGTGATCCGATTGAGTCGAATTGCTTGAATCTCACCGATAAAAAAGAGCACACCATACATATTGATCACTAACAAAATCCAAGAAACTATCGGACTGACTGAATGAAGCAACCAATGCAGACCTACCGACTCAAGCACGATCGCGTGGATCATCATGACATAAAAAGCGATCACACTCGTCTTTTGATGAGCGGTAAAATGTCGGGGCGATACCAGCGCTTTTTGCTTCCAACTGCCGAGTGCGTGTTTCAGCATCACCCATTCAGACACCACGATTTGCGCTAAACGATGATCAGAAAACCTCTCATCTGCTCGCTGCAAC
Source organism: Bacillus sp. FJAT-42315 (assembly GCF_002797375.1). Lineage (GTDB taxonomy): Bacteria > Bacillota > Bacilli > Bacillales > Domibacillaceae > Bacillus_CE. The sequence goes on along the minus strand of NZ_KZ454941.1, from coordinate 992,200 downwards.
ACAGCCATCGCTGGAGTCAACCTTCCACTACTTTGCCGCGCCTCTGCTCGAACACTTCTAATAAATTTCACCACTTTAACTATCAGCCAAATCTCCACTACGAACAGCGTCACTTCACCAGCTGCCAACACCCAGCCAATCCATTCCATTCCGTCTAATCGCTCAGCCGGAATCATCACTTTAGCTGTCAAATAGCCAAGAAGCGTTACACCAATGATCGGAATAACCGACCGTTTTTTACGAAGTATGAGGAAGTAAGTTAACAAAGGAAGGACAATCACAAAGTCGACTAGCGACCCAATCGTCATCCCTTGTACATCCTCACTAGGAACGGTTAACAAATGATGAGCCAAATAATTGCCAAGTATGATCACTCCTGCTAAAAGAAAAAACCACATCCATTTTGGCTTTAACGTCTCTACTCGTTGCATCATAACACCCGCCTTTTACCATGTATGTATTCGTTTTCATTGTAACATAATGACTATCCCTTTTATTGAGAAAATAAGGAGATTTATAGAAGTTTGTTCATACGAAATACATCCCATCTTTCTTCACCGATGTGCTTCAAACAACCGAATTGACGATAAAAGCGAGATCACCCATGCCACCATCGCTAATCCGAAAAAAGTGAATAAAAATGATGGATGCGTAAGCCACAAATTAAATAAGTTCGGAAGCACACTCGGATAGAAAGAACTTGACATAAAGAACAATAGAATGATTGGTCCGTTCGCAGCAATCGCCGCATAGTAGCCCCAACGATAATATAAAGGATAAAAAATGCTCATCACGCCTAGGAGCATACTCAACACGATGATGATCTCTTGCCATTTAGGAACAGGAGCGATGAAACCACCGAGTCCTCCGGCAACAATAAGATAAATGGTGAACGCAATTAGAAACCACTTTAAGCCTCCGATATATTTTGCAACGACGATTTGTGCGCGAGTGACTGGCAACGTATGAATAAGCAGCGAACTATCGGGATTTTCCTTATTCGGCAAATTAGAAATCATCACATAATAACCAGAAACCGCAAAGACAAATACGATAAACTGATAGGAATGACTAGCCGTTGTTATTGTTGATAAAAAAATGAGTGGTGTCATAAATAATAATAGCCGATTCATACTTTGAACGTTGAGTCTCATTAAATGTCTCATCACTATTCATTCCTCCTCGTAAATAAGTGCCAGCATCTCCGTTAGTTCAGAAAGAGAAATTTGAAAAGCTTTGCTTTGCTTGGCGACTTCCGTTAATTGCTCTTCTATAATCTTCAATTGCTTCTCCTTTAATAATTCCGGGTTTTGTGCGGATACGTAAGAGCCTTTACCAGGATACGTTTCAATAAATCCTTCTCGCTCCAGCTCCTCATACGCTTTTTTCGTCGTAATCACACTAATTTGCAACTCTTTGGCTAGTTTGCGAATCGACGGCAACGCCATTTTTTCTTGAAGCTCCCCACGCAAAATATGCTCTTTAATTTGCCGCTGAATCTGTGCATAGATCGGCTCATCTCCACTGTTCGTAATGCGAATATGCAAAGACATCCCATCCCCTCCTTTCCTCGTTAAGAGCGATGCTTTTCATACAAATGCACACACAATAAATAACTGCCACCAGTAATTAGCCCTGTCAGCGTTAACATGCCTAATAGAGGTAACGGTTGGCTAAACCAATACCCTCTCTCTTCTATTAAACCAGTCCCTGCTAAAGCACCAAACATAAAACTGAAAGTAAAAATCAAAATAAACATCGTCAAAAAACTACTAACATAATAGCCAAACCGATAATACATCACGTGATAAATCGAACTAGCGACAAAATGAAGCATGCAGATAGCGACGATATCTTTCCACCCGGGCAATGATGCAGCGATTCCAATATCAACAAAAGACATCACAGCCGCAATGATCATATAAATGATGAAACTAATCATAAGTACTGGGATACTCACTAAAAAACGAGCGCCTACTAGTTGTTTTCTACACACCGGCAAAGACTGTGCTGAAAAACGAGTGCTCGGTTGTTCCCGAACTACTTGACTAATAGAGGTAACACAAAAGAAAGAAACCATAAATACATACAAAATCGCGCCCATATTCATGTACCCATCCGTCATCGCCAAACGCAATAATACGAATGCCATCGCTGAATACATGACATAAAAAATCGGTCGAATAAGCTTCAATTCTCGAATGACAAGTTGAATCATTGCGCCTTCTCCTTCACGAAAAAGTACATTATTTGATCGAGCGTCGGCTTTTCAAATGAAAAGTGATCTCCATATCGTTCGCGCAATAATGCTCCTTTTTCTGTTAACGCTTCAAAGCCAACAGCTGTTTTTCTAACATGAATCAAATGGGATTTCACCTCATCGACGATTTCCGTCGGGCCTTTCACGATTTGAAAATGATCAAGCAGTTCATCCTTTTCTTTACTAAAGACGATACGCCCGTTATTAATCATCGCAATATAATCAGCAATACTCTCAAGGTCCGTCGTAATATGAGTCGAGAAAAAGATCGCTTTGTTTTCGTCCTGAATTACTTCAAGCAAAATATCTAAAAGCTCGCGACGAAAGACTGGATCGAGCCCTGCTGTTGGCTCATCCATAATAATCAATTCCGCTTCATGCGATAAAGCGAAAGCTAACGCCATTTTCATTTTCATCCCTTTAGATAAGCTCTTCACCTTTTGCTTCCGATCTAATCCGAATCTCTCTAAATAATGATAAAAGGTTGTATCACTCCACTGTGAATAAAACGGGGCGACTAATTTTTTATTGCCTTCAATCGTTAAATGATCGAAATAAATATTTTCATCCGCGACAAAACCGATGCGATCTTTAATCTCCCTCGTTGCTTCCTCATGCGTTTTGCCGAACAGTTTAATTGTTCCTTGCTCATAAGGAATAAAATCCATGATGCATTTAATCAATGTCGATTTCCCCGCCCCATTCGGACCGATAAATCCCATAATAAAGCCTTTCCTTATCGATAAACTAACATCGTCTAAATTAAAGTTTTTAAATGTTTTTGATACATGCTGCACCTCTAAAATATGCTCCATTACATCCAGACAGCTTTGAACACTGCCCTCTCCCTCCTTTTTAATCTGTTCATACTGTATATATTAAACATAAACAGTATGAACAGATATGTCAACAGAAAAAAACGTCTCACTGATTTATGAGACGGTCCTTTCTGCATAAAAAGCGAAGGGATGGGGGTGTGCAAAAAAGTTGAAGAACCTGTTCGTAAGGTTAAAGAAAGGCTGAGAAGGTCGAAGAAAGCACTAGTAAGGTCAAAGAAAGGCTGGAAAAGTCGAAGAAAGTGCCAGTAAGGTCAAAGAAAGGCTGAGAAAGCCGAAGAAAGCACTAGTAAGGTCAAAGAAATGGATAAAACGTCGAAGAAATCGCTCGCAAGATTAAAGAAACATCCAAAAAGTCAGCAAAAACTGACTTTTTTGATAACTCTGTCTGCCTTGTGATGTACAGATACGACAACTATATGATAAAAAGCTTGCTAAACTCAAAAAATTACCACCGATACGGCTTCTCCTCACTACTTAACTCCACAAATGACGGCAATAATATCATAAGCAAAAATATCGGACTCCAATACGTTAACGTAAGCCAATTAGTCGTTTCTTCTGACACATATTGTTTCGTCCCGCAATACGGACAAGCGAGGCCGTTTTTTGAAAAGCCTACTCGCAGTACCTCTCGCCTTTTCCATTTGCATTGACAGTTTTGACAACTAGCCATGAAAAACCACCTCTCTTTTTACTCCCATTTACGTATGGAGGGAGGTGGAAGTTTCACTTTATTTAACAGTTTATTTCTTCACTCAATAATGCATCTGTAAGCTCTGAAATATCCGAGAGACTTTCAACGTGATAGATAAGCTCTAATAATTGTTGTGCCTGTTGTGTCCCTAAGTGTGGGACGGTGAGATGAAGGAATTTTTCTTTCTTTTCTGCTACCGTTAACGGAAAATCATAGTCTCCTCGCGCTTGAGTAACAGGGGAATGATACACCTTTTTATCCTTAGTGATTATTTCAACCTTACTCAATGCTTTTTTTGGGAAAGTTTGATTCAATGTTTGATCGATGTTCACTTCTATTTTATCCATCATTTTTAAAATGGCTGGATCGTCTAGTTGATCTAATACTTGCTTTGGACCTACTTCACCATACACAAGATAGGCTGCTGTTGGGAAAAATAAATTGTATTGGGCTTCTTCTGTTGATTTTGGATATTCTTTTGATAAAGCCGCTGATTCTGTAAAGGTATGGATAATGATTTTTTCAATTTGATCAGCTGTAAATCTATGCGAAGCTTTCATCGTTTTCACCGCTTCAATCGCCGGCTGTGCCCAACGACAGCACGCAAATGGCTTGTAGTATAGCTCGTTTATACGATAATGACTTCCCAATTCTTGAATCAACTCGACCGCTTCATCCATTTGAAATAGAGAAGGAATACCCGTATATCCTAACTTCGCCAAGTAAGCCGCACTTACCCCTGTCATACATCCCCAGTTTACCCCATCCTTCAACATGGACGGATGCTCAATGCAACGCATCATCGGGGAATAAGTGCCAAAGTATTCAGCATTGCCTAATGCGTGTTCAATTCTTTCTCGTGAAAGACCCAGCAGCCGAGAAACACCAGCCGCTGCACCTATCGCTCCCCACGATCCAGTACAATGGTACTCTGGGCGAAGCTGATGAGCCAACATCCCCGCCCGGATACCTGTTTCATACCCTATTAGGAGTGCTGTTAAAAATCCCTTCCCACTTGCATGGATTTCTTCTGCGACAGCCAGCACAGCTGGAAAAATAACGGCACCCGGATGGCCTTTTGTCAAACGGTGCCCATCATCTAAATCTAATTCATTTGCCATTGTCGCATTGACAAATGCAGCACCAGGAGCCGTCAACTTTTCAGGAAAAAGGACTAGTGAACTTTTCCCTGTTCCCCACTGTGCGACAGCAAATTGCTTGGCAATGTTTGCGGCCTCTGTCTTTCTTCCTGCAATTGTACAAGCGACAATGTCAGCAAGTGCTTCTTTTAATGCGAGTAAAGTCCTTTCATCTAGCTCGTCAATCGATTCAGAGTGAATGTAAGAAGAAAGAGAATTATTCATTTTCACCTTCTCCTAATAATCCTTCTGCTGTTAACCATTCTCTCGCTACTTCATTTACATCTTCATGCTTCACGTCCACACGATAATTTAAGTCTTTCATTGTTTCTCCATCTAACCGATCAGCCAGTTCATTTAAAAGCCCTTCTAATTCAGGATATTTTTCCACTGCTTCTTGACGTACAACTGGTACACCATTATAGGCTGGGAAAAACTGTTTATCATCTTCTAATACTACTAAATTAAACCCTTTGATACGCCCATCCGTTGCAAACCCTACTGTCACATCCACTTGACTGTCTTTCAATGAATTATATAAAAGACCCGTGTCCATTTTCACGACATTTTTCGAAGGGAACGAGAAACTGTACTTTTTCTCAAGACCTTTCATTCCATCTTCACGCGCATAAAATTCTGAGTTGGTCGCAAACTTCAGTTTACTAGCATCCTTTTTTACAACCTCAGCCAGATCGGAAATGGACTTGATTCCTAACTCTTTTGCTTGATCTTCACGCATTAAAATGGCATACGTATTATTGAACTCTGACTTATTTAACCAAGAAAGGCCATTCTCTTTATCAAGCTCTTTTACTTTCTCATACGCTTTCACTGGATCTGTTTCCACTGGTTGCTTTAAATAAACCATTAATGCTGTTCCTGTATACTCCCAATACACATCAAGCTGTCCATTTTCAAGTGCAGAACGAGCAACTGTGCTTCCCATACTACTCGCTTCATCCACCTTGTACCCTTTTTCTTTCAAATAAATGGATGTCATTTTCGTTAAAATATGCTGTTCCGTAAAGTCTTTTCCACCTACTGTAATTTTCCCTTTGCTTTCTCCGGAACCTCCTGCTGACTCAGAACCGCACGCTACCAGCACAGCCATAAGAAACATCATACAAACTAATCCTATTAATCTTTTCATTTACTATCCCCCCTGAATGATTAAATAAATTCTTCTTTACGCTGTAACCCTTTTGGGATAACTAATTTTTCAAGCATCCCTAGGAGAAAATCAATCGTCACCGCCAGCGTAATAACCGGAATGGCACCAGCAAGCATAATGCCTGGATCATAAAGAGAAATGCCTGTGAAGATCAAATCGCCTAATCCACCACCACCGATTAAAAAAGCCAGTGCTGCCGTGCCAACATTAATCACTATCGCTGTACGAATGCCAGCTAAAATCGCATAGGAAGCATTAGGAAGTTCCAGCTTCCAAAGGATCAGTGATTGAGTCATCCCCATCCCTTTCCCTGCATCAATAATAGCTGGATGAACAGAATGAATTCCGGCAATGGTATTACGCAAAATTGGAAGAAGAGAGCTAAACCATAAAGCGAATACCGCGGTTTGCCACCCCAACCCTAAATAACTCATAACAAGAGCTAAGATCGCAATACTGGGAACTGTTTGTCCGATATTGGCGAAATTCACTACAAGAAATTCAAACTTTCTAAACTGCGGTCTTGTAATAAAAACGCCAAGCGGTACAGCGACGACTATAGCCGCTAGCGATGAAACCGCTACCAATTTTAAATGCTGACCAGTTAAATAAGCAACTTCACTTGGGTTTTCTTTTATAAACTGAAGAGCTCCTGATTTTATTCCATAAATAATTAATGCCACTATGAATATAAATAAGCCGATCCGAATCACAACTTCTACTTTGTTTTTCCTTTTCATTAGATCACCACCTTATTGAACGATTGACTTTAATTGCGAAGGATGCACCCCAGTTAACAGTCCAAAGTCAGCAATATTGATCGTTTTATATACATTCCCCTTTTGGTCTAACACAACGGCTTCTCCTTTTGGAGAGGACAATAAAACAGCTAATGCTGTGCGTAAATCTGTATCAAGACGGACAATAAATTCATTCATTTCTGTGGCAATAGCCATCTTACGATTAGATTTTTCAGCTCTAGTTAATAGATCTTTTACCGTTAAAAGCGTTAATCGTTTAATTTCACGATCACTACCAACAAAGTCCCTGACAAAGTCATTTTTCGGTTCTGATAAAATTTCATCTGGTGTACCATACTGCATTAATTGCCCTCCATTGAAGATCGCAATTTTATCCCCTAAGCGAATGGCTTCATCGATATCATGGCTAATAAATAAAATCGTTTTCTTGACATCTTTTTGGATACGCAAAAATTCATTTTGTAAATGGTCACGGATAATCGGATCTAATGCCCCAAATGGTTCATCCATTAACATAACGGGAGGATCTGCCGCCAAAGCTCTAGCTACGCCAATTCTTTGCTGCTGGCCACCGGAAAGCTCCCAAGGATAACGTTTTCTATATTCCTCTGGATTTAACCCCATCATTTCCATCAGCTCTGTATAACGCTTCTTTAACTTCTCCTCATCCCAGCCGAGCATTTTAGGAACGACACAAATATTTTCCCAAATCGTCATATTCGGAAATAGTCCATTTTGCTGAATGACATAGCCGACGGAGCGTCTTAATTCAATCGGATCTAATGAATAAATGTCTTTTCCACCGATTTCAATCGTTCCGCTCGTAATGGATACAAGGCGATTGACCATGCGAAGAAGCGTTGTTTTCCCGCAACCTGACGGACCAAGAAACACACAAATTTCTCCTTGTTCTACGGTCATATTCACGTTGTCCACCGCTCTTACTTTTTTATCAGCACTTTCATAAACTTTGGACACATCTTTAAAGATGATCATTGAAACATCCTCTCCTTTTCTACTTCGAATGAGCTGTCTTTGGTGATACACGCTTTTGCACAAAACCAAGGATATAATCAGCGACAATGGCTAAGAGAGAAACAGAAAGAGCTCCCACTTGAACCATAGTTGTATAGCTAGTTGAAATGCCTCGTGCTATATAAACACCTAATCCACCTGCCCCGATATATGCAGCAATCGCTCCCACTCCAATTGTTAATACAACCGCCATACGAATTCCTGCCATGATGACTGGAAGCGCAATCGGGATTTCTACTTTACGGAGTCGCTGCCAAGTTGTCATGCCCATTCCAATGGCGGCATCCCGCATATTGGGGTCCACATTTTTAACAGCGATAAATGTATTTCGGATAATCGGAAGCTGAGAGTACAGAACTAAAGCAATAAACGCTGGTAAAAAACCAATCCCCTGATTAATCACGGATAAAATTGGGATCATGATGCCAAACAACGCAATACTTGGAACCGTCATAATAATACCGGCTACTGTTAACACTAAATTAGCAAGCGTTTCATGCTGGGTAATATAAATCCCAAATGGCACTCCGATTAGGATAGCTACTCCAACAGCTAGCCCAACTAGGCGAACGTGCTCCCAAGTCATCATTAAAATTTCATTCCAGTTGGAATTAATAAACTCAATAAATTCCATCTTGCAAATCCCCCCTTCAAGTAATTCCGCAAGCTTCAGCTAATACTTCGACAATATGCAAGGCTTTTGCCCGTTCATCTATCTCGGCTCTTTCAATACCTAGCCGCATTTGGAGCAAACAGCCTGGATTGGTCGTTACGATGGTGTTGGCGTTTGTTTGCTTCACTTTGTTCATCTTTTCATCTAAAATTTTCATCGATTCATCAAAATGAAGAAGGTTATAAATCCCGCCCGATGCACAACAGCGATCGCTTCCTTCCATTTCGATGTATGTTGCTCCAGGAACAGATTGAAGTAACATTCGTGGCTCATCTATTACTCCTTGCACATTGCGCAAGTGACATGAATCTTGATACGTAATCATGCCTTGCCATTCTTTCTTAAAAGGAAGAGGACTAAGCCCTACAAGAACTTCCGTAATATCTTTAGATTTTTCTACGAATGCTCTCGCACGGTTCTTCCATTCCGGATCATTTTTAAAAAGATGGTCATATTCTCGAAGCATCGCCCCACAACCGCCAGCATTATTTACGTAATAGTCAGCATGAGATGATTCGAATGCGACAATGTTTGCTTTTGCTAGTCTCCTAGCCTCCGCCGTTAACCCTTGGTGAGCATGAAGAGCTCCGCAACAATTCTGTTGTTTCGGAATGACGACTTCACAACCAGCCGCCTGAAGAAGTTCAATTGTCAGCCGATTGATCTTAGACATCATGGCATCCATAATACAACCTGGAAAAAAGGCAATTTTTATTCTTTTTTCTGTTTTCGGTAAAAATGTTTGTCCATATTTATAACGTTTAAGTGGAGACTCAAGTTGTGGCAGTACCTTTTCGAATGCCCCCATTGGTTGAGAAGTTTTGTTTATCAGGTTTGTTTTTTGGACCACCTTATTTAAACCTGTTTTCTGATAAAACCATGTAAGGTTTCCTACTACGCGCAAACGTGTTTGATGCGGAAACAGATGATTTAATGTGGCGTCACGAACTTTCTTTTGCAACTTTTCTTCGTTCTTAGGCTGTACATGTTCTTGTTGTTCTGCGATCACTTCTTTAGCCGATTCATAAATTTGACCATACGGCACATTAACTGGACATGCTACTTCACACGCACGGCAGCCAAGACATAAATCAATCGATTCAGCAAGATCCTGTTGAATATCGATCTTTCCTTCCGCCGCCATTTTAACAAGGTTAATCCTTCCACGTGGCGATTGTGATTCTCGTCCCATGGATTCATAAGTCGGACAAGCTGGTAGGCAATACCCACATTGAACACATTGGTTCGCTGCATCATATGAAAGGTCTCTTAATCTCTGATTATATTGATTGGTTAGTTTTAATTCTTTTATGGTTGGCGCTTCATTCATCCTAAGTTAACACCACCTTTGTCTGCCCTGGTTGCGGAAAAATTTTTCCCGGATTTAAAATATGATTCGGGTCCCATGCTTCTTTAATTTTTTTCATCATGAAGAGTCCTTCTTTTCCAAGTTCCATCTCCATATACGGCGCTTTTAATGTACCGATTCCATGCTCTCCTGACAGCGTCCCACCAAGCTCAACGGCTGCTTCAAAAATTTCACTGACTGCATCCTCAACCCGCTTCATTTCCTCTAAATTGCGTTTATCGGTAATAATATTCGGGTGAAGATTGCCGTCACCTGCATGGCCAAAAACGACTAAATTCAGCTGGTACTTCTCACGAATCTGATGTAGCTTTTCCATCATTTCTGGGATCTGACTTCTTGGAACCGTGGCATCTTCTGAAATCTTCGTTGGTCCCATCTGAGTAATAGCAGGAGAGACCATTTTTCGAGCTTTCCAAATGTCATTGCGCTCAGCATCTGTTCTAGCTACCTTTATATTCGTCGCCCCCTGCCTTCGACAAATCGCTTCACATTCTTGAATTTCTTCTTCAATGGCAGCGGGATGGCCATCTACTTCAATGATAACGATCGCTTCCGCCTCAACAGGAAGCCCACTCGGCTGAAAATTTTCAACTGCGCGAATACAAGCATTATCCATCAATTCCATGGCACTCGGTAAAATACCCGACGACAAAATCTTCGTAATCGCATGCCCTGAATCAATTAGACGATCGAAAGAAGCTAAAAGTGTTTTTCTAGCAAGAGGTTTTGGGATCAGCCGTAAAATCGCTTCCGTCACAATCCCAAGCGTACCTTCCGAGCCGACAATCAGCCGTGTTAAATCATAGCCGGTTACATTTTTCACCGTTCGGCCTCCTGTACGAATAATCTCGCCAGTCGGAGTGATAACTTCTAAACCAATGACATATTCTTTTGTCGTGCCATATTTTAACCCTTTCGGCCCGCTTGAATTTTCGAGCAAATTGCCACCAATCGTGGAAACATGAGAACTGCTCGGGTCTGGCGGATAAAACAGCCCCACTTCTTCCGCTCGTTTATGAATGTCTGCTGTGATCACGCTTGGAGAGACAATCGCTAGCAAATTTTCACGATCAATGATGAGTTTCTTTTCAAACTGTGACAAGTCAAGAAGCATCCCACCTTCAACGGCAAGCGATCCTCCGCTTAAAGAAGTAGCAGCACCTCTTGGATAAACAGGCACTTTATATTCATTTGCCAGTTGTACAAGTTTGGCAATTTCTTTCGAATTTTTCGGTTGGATCACAACATCTGGTAAATATTCTCCGAACGAAGCATCGTAACTATAAGAATAACGGTCAGATAAATCGGTTAAAATGCGATCTTCTGAAATGATTGATTGAATATTCTTAAGCAGTTGTTCTTTCATCAGTTTTCACCCTCACTTTTAAATACCGAGAAGTACTTTTGGATTGTGAACAATCATTGTTTCTACGTCTTGTTCTGTCACACCAGCTTGAAGCATTTCACTAACAAAATGGCTTAATGCTTCAATTGGTGGAATATGATGGTCTTGACCGTAATCCGTGACAAGCACACACGACTCAGCACCGATTTCACGTATCGTCTCAGCCATCTGTGCGACGGACAAATCATTGAAGTCGTCACTGCATGCTAAGTAACATTTCTCAATAATCGCCCCTTTTTTCGCAAGCTCTTTCTGCATATCAAGAGGAACTGGCGCAATCCCAAGATCCGCATGTTGAATCAATATTTTTTGAATACGATGTTCTTTGGCCGCATCAACGAGAACAGCCACTTCTTCAGCAGATAAATGTCCTGTCGCCAGGGCAATATCCGCCTCACCTATCAAAGCTAAAATCTCATGAACCTCTTGTTTGATTTGCCTGTTTTCATTCCAAATCTTCAATCCTTCTTCATTTGGAAGTGGACTTGCACTACTAAACAAACGTGTTTGTTTTTTGGCGAACTCACAACAATGCTGATTGGCTGAAATAGTTGGCATCCAAATCATTTTGGCTCCTTGCCTAATAGCTGCGTCAACAGCCCTTGGTGATAATCCTCCTGTAAACTCATTTAACACAAGACCTCCGTATACATGTAGCTCCGGTTCTTTTAAGCGAATTAGCGTCGCTCGATCCACAGTGGATGCCTCGTGCGCCTTCAGTACGACACCAGCCATCTTCGCTTTCTTCACATCTTCAACAAGCTCCCAATCCGTTTGTTTTCTTGCAAATATACTTGGATAACTATGACAATGCAGTTCAATCGCACCTTCTAATAATGGATGAAAGTTCATTGCTCAATCTCCTTTTTCAGCTCGACTTC
>NZ_KZ454941.1:900787-979963 GCF_002797375.1 Bacillus sp. FJAT-42315 | reverse complement strand
CGATGTTCTTTGGCCGCATCAACGAGAACAGCCACTTCTTCAGCAGATAAATGTCCTGTCGCCAGGGCAATATCCGCCTCACCTATCAAAGCTAAAATCTCATGAACCTCTTGTTTGATTTGCCTGTTTTCATTCCAAATCTTCAATCCTTCTTCATTTGGAAGTGGACTTGCACTACTAAACAAACGTGTTTGTTTTTTGGCGAACTCACAACAATGCTGATTGGCTGAAATAGTTGGCATCCAAATCATTTTGGCTCCTTGCCTAATAGCTGCGTCAACAGCCCTTGGTGATAATCCTCCTGTAAACTCATTTAACACAAGACCTCCGTATACATGTAGCTCCGGTTCTTTTAAGCGAATTAGCGTCGCTCGATCCACAGTGGATGCCTCGTGCGCCTTCAGTACGACACCAGCCATCTTCGCTTTCTTCACATCTTCAACAAGCTCCCAATCCGTTTGTTTTCTTGCAAATATACTTGGATAACTATGACAATGCAGTTCAATCGCACCTTCTAATAATGGATGAAAGTTCATTGCTCAATCTCCTTTTTCAGCTCGACTTCTTTTTTTTAATACATTGCAAGAATGATGCCAGCCATAAGAAGGCTTTTTGGATGAATTAGCTGCGTTTTTTTAAAAATTTGTCAAACATCTTTTCTAATTGTAAAATAATTTTGACAATTATCGAATAATACGGAATAAAGTAAATAAGGCTGACTCCAATCCACGCGATCTATGTAGATCGCCAGTTGGAAGTCAGCCCCGTTTATTGTTCAAGGTGCTTGTTTAATTTGTAAAAGAGTCGCTGTCTCGAGATGCCAAGTTGGCGAGCTGCCGCTGCAATCTGTCCATGTTGATCTTCAATTGCGGTTAAAATAAGCTGCCGCTCGATTTCCTCTAACTGCTCTGGAAGGGTTTTTGTTTTATCAAATAAAAGGGAGTCCGAATGGGCTTCCTCTAGTTTGAAAGATTGAATTTCACGGGGAAAATCATTGATAGACAATATCTCATCTTTACATAGTACGACCGCACGCTCCACTGCATTTTGTAGCTCACGAACATTACCAGGCCACTCGTAGCTTATCAATATATTCATAAGCTGGGGAGATACCTTATAATTTTTTTTCATCTTTGTGTAGTGATTTTCTAAAAACTGTTCAACAAGAAGTGGGATATCGTCTTTTCGCTGGCGTAACGGTGGAATATGGATATCAATAATATTTAAGCGATAATACAAGTCTTCACGAAAGCTTCCTTCATTCACCATCTGCTTTAAATTTCGATTGGTCGCAGTAATGATTCGGACATCTACTTGTTTTAATTCATTGCTCCCGAGCCTCATAAATGTTTTTTCTTGGATGGCTTGAAGCAACTTCGCTTGAAACTGGATGCTCACTTCCCCAATTTCGTCTAAAAAAATCGTTCCTTTATGCGCTGCTTCAAACTTCCCTCCGCGGCTTGCCGTCGCCCCTGTAAAAGCTCCTTTCTCATAACCAAAAAGTTCACTTTCTAATAATTGCTCAGGTATGGCTGCACAGTTGACGGCAATAAATGGCCATTCCTTGCGATCACTTAAATTATGAATCATCCGGGCAATCATGCTTTTGCCTGTTCCGCTTTCTCCGTGAAGAAGAATGGTGGCATCCGTTGCCGAAACACGTTCAACTAATTCATAGATTTCTTTCATTTTCGGGCTTAAGCTAATAAAGCCTGCAGGGGAGCCCATTTGCTTTATTTGTTCTTTCAAATGAATATTTTCCTTTTTCATCCCAATCCAGCTGTACGCTTTGTTAATAATCAGTTCAATTTCATCTAATTTCGCGGGCTTGACCACATAATCAAACGCTCCTGCTTTCATCGCCGAAACGGCACTTTCGACATCGCCATAAGCAGTCATGATCATAAAGACTTTTTGAGGAAAAAGCGAAATAAATTCTTCCAAAAGCTCTAAACCATTCGCATCAGGAAGGTTTAAGTCTAGAAAGACAAGATCAACATCATGTTCTTTTACTTTCTTTCACGCTTCTTGGCCACTAGTAGCCAAAACGACGTCATACCCCTTCTTACGGAATGATAGTGATAAAGAACGTAAAAGCCGAATCTCATCATCAACAAACAGTATGCTCTTTTTCATCTGTTTCCCCCTTCTGCAATTGCACATAGACGGTTGCCCCTTCTCCTTCCACACTTTCCGCCCAAATATTCCCTCCATACTGCATCACGATTTCATGAGCAATCGATAAACCTAAACCTGTTCCTTCTGGTTTTGTTGAATAAAACGGATTAAATATCCATTTTAACTTTGCTTGTGGAATCCCTTTCCCAGTATCCGACACAGAAATTTTCCAATAATCGCAATCATCAGTTAATTTTAAATGGATTTTGCCACCGTCTTCCATCGCCTGCAGGCTGTTTAATAAAATATTTAATAATATTTGAGTCAGTTTGTGTCTATCTCCTCGCACATGTGCTTGAACCGTTTGATAGTTAGTTGTCACTTCTATGTCAGAGTCGCTGAACTTTCTCCTAAGCAGTTTCAGCAATTCGTCCATAATCGGAATTACATCCGTTGTTAAATCATCGCGATCCTGATCATTTTTGGCAAGTTTTAAAAAGTCTGTTAACAGCTTATTCATTCGGTCCGATGACACTAAAATATCATTCGTCAATTCATCAATCACTTCCTGTTCTTCAAGTTCATCATCTACTTGAAGACGTATCGTTTCAGCTGCAGCTTGGATAATACTTAATGGATTTTTGATTTCATGGGCGATCCCTGCCGTCAGTTGCCCAAGTGACGCAAGGCGTTCACTTTGTTTTAAATATCCTTCAAGTTTCTTCAGCTCACTCACATCGCGAATCACAAGAAGAGAGCCTATATGTTCATTCTTCTCACCTTTAAACAGTGATGCATAAATACGGACATCGTGTATTTGCTTTTCTTTATCGACAATATAACTTTCCACCTCATCAAAAGATTTTCCTTTTTGCAAGGTTTTCAAAATAACAAACTCTTGGATATCATGTTTAATTGGCAAATCAAAAATCAGCTTCCCCATCACTTCCTCGCGGCTATAAAGCATTAGCTTTTCAGCCCCCTTATTAAATGTCCTAATCCGACCATCATGATCGGTCGTAATCACGCCGTACGGGATGGATTCTAAAATATAAAATAAGTGTCGTTCTTTTTCACGCAACTCTGTCGCCATCTCTGATAAAACGAGTGAAAGATCTTCTATCTCATCATCCGTTTCCAAAATATCAAATTTTTTGCGCTTCCCTTCTTTATATTCTTGCACTTGTTTAATAAGCAACATAATTGGATGAACGACTGTTGATGCGCTAAATACAGCAAGCCCCATCGCGATCAACACTACGATGATAAAGCCTTGAATAAGCAAAAGAGTAACGGATCGCACAGGTGATAACGCTTGTTTCGTCGGTTCACCCACAATAAGCCCAATATTACCCAAATAAACAGGTTTGTATGAAACAATCATTTCCTCATTAAAAAGGTTCCCTTCCCATAAACCGAATCTCCCTTTCTCTAGCCGAACACCAACTTCATGAGATTGTAAGGAGGACCCGATAAAATCTTTGTTTGTGTGCGCGATGATCATGCCATTTCTATCAATCACAGCATTTACTCCGTCTTTGCCAATCACAAACTTCTGAAGGTAGTCAGATAGAATATTTAAATTCAAATAGCCAACTACTGCTCCTCTAAAATTTCCTTGTTCATCTAGCCATGGATAGGCAATCGCCATCGTTTTGCGACCGTCCGGAAGCTCCATCATGTTAGAAACATAATTTGTTTTACTCCATGATAATCGCTCTAAAACGGGATCAATTTTTATAGATCCAGAAAACGGAATATCGGGTATGCGCATTTGCTTTTCATTTTGTCTATATACTTCAACAAATAAATAAAGTGGATCTTGCGAAATCACCTTTTCAATTTCCGTTTGGTAGAAATGCTTACTGCTATTATCCGATGAATCAACAATAGGTGAAACTTGCCGCATATCCGAAACTGCATTCTGAAGTACACTCTCCATTTGCGTGGCTAACGCTTTCGTAATCAACTCATCTCGGTATTCAATTTGCAGACGTACAGACTTACTCATCACGTTGTCGGCGATTATATACAGCAATGTCAGCACAAACAATACAACGACCGACACAATGACTACATAGCGTTTCGTGAGTTTTGATTGAAATAATTTCATAAGCAAGACTCCAATTATATGATAGAAATGTAAAAAAAGTTACTTTATTCGGAATACAGAATAAAGTAACTTTTAACATTCGATACGTATCGACAAATTCCCTTTAAGACCATTGAAATTTTTTATTATTTTTCAACTAGATTCTGATTCATTACAAGAGGGCGATAATAATCTGCTCTTCGCGATAACAGTAGTTTACGCTGATCAAACCACCAATCGCTTGGCATCTGTGGAATCATGGCAACAAACGCTTCTTCCTTATCACTAGAAGCTACCACTGGCTTCGCACCGCCATAAAGCGGATCAAGCGTATAGATGGCACTTCCGCCTTTATACTTATGCTCCGTACCAATAAAGTTGGCAACCATGGTAATTGCTTGTGAAAATCTCGCTGTCGCATCCCATGTCGTCATGGAGTTGACTGGAAATTTATTTTCCATCATTTTAGCATGAAGAGATAAGTTTTCACCGTATTCACCATACCAGCTAGATGGAATGATCATCATATTTGCCTGCTTAACTGCCATTCCCCCTGCTATTTCGGGAAAGGCTGCATCATACCCCACCATGAGACCAACACGTCCTAATCCTTTTATATCCGTAACAACTACTTCTTCACCTGGAGTTGCCCAGCGTTCATCTGATTCTGTTAAATGAATTTTACGCGCCTTTGTAGCCATTTCACCAGTAGGTGTAAACAGAAACACCGTATTATATAAAAGATGTCTGTCTCTCTCGATCATGCCAAACACAAGATGAATCGAGTATTGTCTTGCTAGTTTCTTCATCTCCTCCACTGTCTCGTCTTCAACTGTTTCACCAAGCTGCTTAATTGTTTTCACATCTATAGAATCGACCGGCCCGCTTAAAGACAGCTCCGGACAAACAACTAATGATAACTCACTTTTCTCTTGCCTTGCCTTCTTAGTAGCCTCATGAAGAAGCGCTTTTATCATTTCAAGATTGGTCTTTCGATCCCCTATCTCAGGCTCATACTGCAATAAAGCCATAGAACATTTTTTTCCTCCTTGATTCTCCTCATTTAGGAAATATTGCGCGCGATCGTTCCAAGGACCAGTGTATAGCATTAAGTCACGATAAATACCCGGTCTCCGCTTTTGAAGTCTTCTCTTTGCAGCATTATCGTATTGAAGCGGATGAACTTCTGCATATAAAATGTTCGCTTCTTTCCGAGCCTCTTCTTGTTCAACGTACGGCGTTTCTGCAAGTTTCTCTCCTGTTGGCGACCAAATAGCACTTGCACCGATCATATGATAATCTTTTTCTGTATTGGAACGATTAGCACCAATAACATACATACCATTCATCTCTGCCCAAGATTGAAGCATCGATAAAGAACCGCCTGTTGAGTTTGTAGGAAAGCAAAGGATGTCAGCTCCGTTCACAGCCGCTATTCTTGCAGATTCAAAATAAGTTGAATCCATACAAATGATCATGGCGACTTTTCCTATCGCCGTTTCGTATACCGGAACACCTATGTTTCCCCAACTAGCCCAATTTTCTTCCGCCGCCCACAAATGCATTTTACGATATTTCCCAATATAACCATCCGGACCAACAAGCGCTGCTGAATTATAATAAAGCTGATCCTCTTCATCTACTTCTGCCATTCCTATCACAATGTGTGTGTGATAGCGCCTAGCGATCTCTTCAAAAGCAACGGTTGTTTTCCCGGGAATCGTATCAACAAAATCCTTTATGGCCTGGGGGCTTTCATAATGATAGCCTGTCGTAGCCATTTCTGGTGTCACAATTAACTTGGCCCCATTTTCCGCCGCTTCAGTAACTGACTTCATTAATTCCCGAATATTATCATCTAAATTGTTTAAGCGAGGGTTAAATTCAATGCTTGCTACTGTAAAAGGTTGCTTATTCACCATCGTCATTACTCCCTTTAGAAAATAGTGAAAACAGATGGTAAATGGCTTACCACCTGTTTTATAATGATGCGTCTTCTAGGTTTACATAGCTAAGGATGCGTCTTCCTGCTTTGCTAAATTCGCGTCAAAAAATGTTATTAACTGAGAAATCAGCTCTTGGAAAACTTCATGTTCATGGTACATAAAATCATTATGTTTCCCATCAATCACATAAAGTTGTTTCGGTTCATTCGCTGCTTTATATAATTCAAATGATTCATCAAATGGATGGAGTAAATTGTCTTTTCCATGCCCAATAAAGAGCGGAACCGTCACATCTTTCACTTCTTTTTCTGCGTTCATGCCGATAATAGAGTCTGTAAATTGAAGCACCGTTTGTTTTCCAAATGGCGATAAGATCGCAAGCTCTTTATCAACATAATCAGCTGTTGCTGGATCTAGAGGATAATGAATAAATGTATCAGCAAGCTGTGATTTTCCTGTTAAGACACGCTGTTTTCGATCTTCTTTCACCGCTTCCAAAATCTCATTCCATTCAACATAGGAATGAATGGATCGCAACCATCTTTCTCCGTGATAAAAACCATTTAGCGCAGCAACCGCCTTCACACGCTTATCTCTTCCGGCAACGCGGACAACGTTGGAACCACCCATACCCCAGCCGATTAATCCAATTCTTTCAGGGTCCACTTCTTCCTGAATAGAAAGGAAAGTGATCGCATTTTCAATATCTTCTACCTGCTCATTTAAAATAACGCGCCCTTCTTCCCCTTCACTTTTAGCAAAGCTTCGGTAGTCAAAGCCTAAACAAACATACCCTGCTTCGGTTAAGTTTCTTGCAAATAATTTAGGATAAAATTCATTAAACCCTTGATAGCCAGAGTTCGGAATAATAGCTGGGCGCTTCTCACCTTCTTTGTAATCATCCGGAAGATATAATGTCCCTTCTAATTTATACCCTTCACTATAAAAATGGATTTGGCGCTCAATCATATTGTTCTCCTCCAATATATAAAATAGAATTCATCCTATATATTGCAAACATCATGCCAATTAAAATATTCTGCTATATATAAAGAAAAAAGGTTCTTGAACTATGTAAAGCATAGAAATGCACTAAAATTTGTACAAAAAATTTAACGAAACATCTCAATATTTTGACAATTAAACCGTGATGTTTAAAAGTTCGTCTCAAAAGCAAAAAGACTGACCCCAAACAACAATATCTAGCATCAAAAGAGGATAAACACCCTCTTTATTTAGATATCTGTTTAGGAGTCAGCCCCTTTTAGACGGTCTTAAGTTTACAAAAATGACCGCTCTTCTTCAATCTCTCGCTTAAATCCTTCGATACTTTCTTGTCGCTTTTCATTATTCGCTTTAATTTTCTCAATTTGTGCCGCACTTTCCGCATGATCGAGTGACTCATTCGCCTCGTGGATATTGTCCATCGTGTTATTAACCATTTGTTCCATCTTGGCGACTTTCGTTGCATGCTCGTTCGCTGCGGCGATATTTTGGGCTGTATTTTTTTTCATTTGATGCTCATTTGAGTGGCTCATCGAATTCCCTCCAAGTAAGTATCATGATCCATTGATAACATCTGGCTGTTTTCCAGATTTATCTTGCATCTTTTGTCCTTTATTTCCGCCGGCTGCCTTTTGCTGTGTGCCTAGTTGGTTCGGTGCGAAATCTTTGCTGTTTCTTTTCGGATTGCCCACACGAATCACCTCCTACCACTAATATGCCCGTTTGGCTCGGAGATATGAAAAAAAGCTCCCTTGATTAGGAAGCTCGTTTCTTTTCGATCATCTTGATCATTGGAAGCATGAATGCAACAGTCAATACAATTGTACTAGTGGCTCGATTGCCATAAAAATTTTCAGTCATAATGTCATAATAACAGAGTCCAACGACGAAGGAGATACACATGAATGCTATAACTTTTTTCAATCGAGCCACCACCTCCCTAATCAATAATGATTTTCATTATTAACTAAATTGTAAACAGAATGATATCGATTGTCAATTGAATATTGCAACTCCAGAAACCTTTTATACATAAAATACAATTCTTTAATAGCTTCTTAACATTATTTACAACTTATATATATACCCTTAATAATTGAATGCTATTTTTTTAAATATACATATGATTATTCAGGAGGATGATTGAAAATGAAAAAAGCACAATTATTGATGGCCACTGCTGTCACTGCAACACTTGCTGCTCCAGCTGTCACTCCCGCAGAAGCTGCACCAGCACCACAAGCAGCGATTAAAAGCATGTCATTCACAGGAATGGAAGCACCGAAAACAATTGATGAAATGGTAAGTGTCTATTCAAACGCTTCATTAAAAGTTACATATACAAATGGAACATCAAAATCGTTCCCACTATCATACAAAGAATTATACAAAACAGAAGATGAACTGATTGGTGAAAATGGCGATAGATTCGCTGCTGGTACACCGATTGATGTAAATGGAAAGCCGATTACTGATATGAGCTCAACAGGGCAAGCTGTTCATTACATGTCCGATGCGCCGGATGCTAACAGCTTATTACGTCCAATTAACGGGCAAATGTACCTTGTTTCTCACTTAGAGTATGCTTCTCAAGACCAAGCTGGAAACGGTGCATGGAGACGAGTGCCTGCCTCTATGACATTAACAAAGCTATACCAAAACAAGAAAACAGGCGAACTGAAAGTGATGGAAGCAGACAAAGTTGATTTTGCTGACGCAGACGGTCTTTGGGTGCCATGTAACGGTTCATTAACGCCATGGAATACACATCTTGGTTCAGAAGAATACGAACCAGATGCTCGTCAATTTGAATTGGAAGAAGCAATGCCTGCGGATCAACGTACAGATAAAACAAATACACGCGAATTCACGAAGCTTTATTTCGGCGATGATAAACATGCCAACCCTTATCAATACGGCTTTATTCCAGAAGTCATCGTTGATAAAAAGGGCGAGTCGAAAGCTGTGAAGCATTACAGCGTCGGTCGTCGTTCAAATGAAATCATGTTAATGATGCCAGATAACCGTACGGCTTATTTCGGTGATGACGGCGATTATACAATGCTATTTATGTACGTAGCGGATAAAGAAAAAGATTTATCTGCCGGTACGTTATATGCAGCTAAATTTGATCAAACAGGAACAAGCAATGGCGGTTCTGGAGACTTAGAATGGATCGAGCTTGGTCATTCGACAGATGATGAAGTGGAAGCACTTGTTGATCAAAACTTGAAATTCAGCGATATTTTCGAAACATCTGATACACCGAAAGAAGGGTTCACAACGATTAAGCAATACGCTTCAGGTGGCGGAGATTACGATCGTGTAGAGCACTTAAAAGTGAAACCAGGTATGGAAAAAGCAGCCGCTTTCCTTGAATCAAGACGTTACGGCGCTATGCTAGGTGCTACATCTGAATTCAATAAAATGGAAGGTCTAGCACTGAACGCAGCAGATAAAAAAGTATACATGGCGATTGCTGACCAAAGCAAAGGAATGGAGAAAGACGCAAAAGGTGCAGACCCAACTGACCATATGCAACTTCCAAAAATGAAATCCGGTGCGACATATGAATTGTCTTTAACATCAGGACAAAAAGATCAAAGTGGCGCAGCGATCAACAGCTCTTACGTAGCAACATCTATGAACGGACTAGTGATCGGGGAAGACTTAAAAACACCAGATGCATACGGAAACACAGCAAACGTGGACAAAGTAGCGAACCCTGATAACTTAAGCTACTCTGAAGAGCTTCGTACAGTATTTATCGGAGAAGACAGCGGTATGCATACGAACAACTTTGTTTGGGCATATGAGCTAGATACGAAACAATTAAGCCGTATTCTATCCGTTCCAGCAGGTGCTGAAGCGACAGGCTTACAATTTGCAGATGACCGCAACGGCTTCTCTTACATTATGAGTAACTTCCAACATCCAGGTGATGAAGTCGCAGATCGTGCCATCACTGCTGTTGACAAAGACCAGCTAGTGAAAGCAATGGAAGAGTCACCTTATGGCATTTTAAAAACTGGAGCGGTTGGTTACATTCATGGACTACCAACAGCTAAAGCGCTAGCGCCTATGCCGTTTAAAGATGTCCCTGCTAACTATTGGGCACATACGTATATTGCTGACCTGTATGGCAAAAGCATTTTAAACGGTACAACACAAGAGAAGTTCGCACCTGGAGCTAAGCTAACACGCTATCAATTTGCTGCTATTTTAGCTCGTTCACTTGACCTATCTGGAACAGACGAAGTAAAAGCAGCCATGGAAAAAGGCTTATTGAAAACGAACAAAAATGCCGTACTAAGCCGCGAAGAAGCTGCTTGGATGTTAATGAAAGCTTACGAAGTTCACTCTGACACAATGATCAAAAGCTCCAAGAAAAACTTTAAAGATGCCGATCAAATTAGCAAAGAGTATCAAGCATCCGTTGCAGCAAGCGTAGACCATGGTTTCATCTCTGGATACCCTAACGGAACATTCCAACCGAAACAATCACTTACACGCGCTCAAGCAGCGAAAATGGTTAGCTTAATGCTACAAAAATAATAAACCAAAGCAAGCGGGTGACTTTTCATCAAAAGTCACCCGCTTTTTCTTTTATACAGAATAAAAGAATAAAAATGCTTATCAAACGTTCAGAAATTCAAAGTAGCATATGTTCTCCATTTTCATCTTTCTAATTTCACAATGAATATAGTTTAAACATGCTCAGGTGAGTTGAATAGAACTCACCTTTTCTAAAAAAATGCGCTAACAACCCCTAATGGGATGGTTATTTAGGAAAGATCCTCTCTTGGCATAATTGTTGCATTTATAATTTGTGAATGAATTATATAGATTATTTCTAAGGAGGGGCATTTATTATGGAAATGAAAGAATGTATAGAAGAATTGAATTACACGCTTCCTTACAATGATTATGTGGATCCTGAAGTGTTTGAAAAAGAAAGGAAACAAATCTTCTTAAAAAGCTGGATATTCGTTGGTCATACTAGTCAAGTAGAACGAGTAGGCGATTTTTTCACCTTTGAAATTGGTGGAGAATCAATTATTATTACGAAAGAGAAAGAAAATAATCTTAAGGCATTTTATAATATTTGTCCTCATCGTGGGACAAAGGTCGAACGAACTGAAAAAGGTAATAAAAAAGTATTTATGTGTTCTTATCATGGGTGGACTTTCCATTTAGATGGCACATTGAATAAAGCTCCTAATTTTCAAACGAATGATTTAGGTGCACATAGTTGTTTGACACCTATTCAATTAGAAATTTATCGCTCGCTAATCTTTATCAACTTAGATCCTAACGCAAAGCCTCTAGCTGATTCTTACGAAGAATTAACAGAAAATTTAGATATATATCCTTTTTTTGAATCGTTGAAGCAAGTAAGAACAACAAAAAAACTGATCCAAGCCAATTGGAAAGCGATCATTGATAATTATTTAGAATGTGACCATTGTCAAATTGCTCATCCTGCCTTTTCAAAAACATTCGATATGAAAAATTATCATATTGATACGCACGAGAACTATACTTGTCAATATTCGAAGCTTACAAAAAGAGATAGTGCAGCTCCCGCTCGATTTTATTGGATCTGGCCTAATTTGATGATCAGTCTTTATCCAGGTGATGAAGGAAATATGACCACAAGTCAAATTATTCCTATTTCTCCAAATCAATCGTTAGCCATCTATAACTATTATTTTCAAACGAATGAAATTTCAGAAGAACAGGAAGAGCTAATCAAGTTTGTAGACCAAGTTCGAAAAGAGGATTTTGAGCTTGTTGAATTGTTGCAATCAGGCTTGCATACACAAGCTTTTAGTCACGGAATTTATTCTCCGAGTGAGAATGGCTTAAAGCATTTCCATAATCGTATTAAAGAAGCGATGACTCCTAGCCCGTAATGTAAACGCTTCAAAATCCTGCTTAAAACATTTTTCATCACTGTTTCAAGTGGGATTTTGAAGTAAAATAACAGCAAGCTCCTTTTGAAAAAAACTGAATTTTCTAACTTCAAACAAAACAGGAGGGATTGTATGGAACAAACAAAGGTAGATCGGGGAATTTTTTTCGCTGCCCTAGCTGTCATTAGTATTTTCACTGTGCCAGTTTTAATAAATCCTGAAAAAGGAAATCAATTTTTAAGTAGTATTCTATCATTTATCAGTGGAAAATTTGGCACTCTTTATTTATTAGCTGCCTTTTTAATTTTTGTCGGATTAATCTTCTTAGCAGTGAGTAAATATGGAAAAATTGTATTAGGCAACCCAAAAGAAAAACCTGAATTTTCCACAACTAGTTGGTTAGCCATGATTTTTACTTCCACTGCAGGATCTAGCTTATTGTACTGGGGATTTATTGAGTGGTCCTATTATTTCACTGCTCCCCCTTTTGGCATTTCACCTGAGAGTACAGAAGCTGCAGAATGGGCTTCGACATATGGCATTTTTCATTGGGGCTTTATCGGCTTTTCCATCTATTGTTTACCGACCATCGCTTTAGCTTACGTGCTGTATGTCAAAAAAGTACCTAGTTTACGCTTGAGTTCTGCCTGTCGTGGCGTTTTAGGAGATCGAGTGGACGGCTGGCTAGGAAAGTGTATTGACGTCATGTTCATGCTCGGAATTGTTGGTGGAGTCGGTACTTCACTTGGATTAGGCACTCCCATGTTAGCTGAGGCCATTTCACAACTGTTTGGCATTCCACGTTCATTGCAACTAGATATCATCATTATCGTCTTATGGACCGGGATTTTCTCCGCTAGCTTATATTTTGGATTAAAGAAAGGATTGAAAGTGTTAAGCGATATAAATATTTATATTTACCTTGCCTTTGCTGCTTTCTTTTTCATCGTTGGTCCAACGGTTTTTATTGTAGAAAAATTCACTGACAGTATGGGATTGCTCATTCAAAACTTTATCAGAATGAGTTTATACACAGATGCCGTCGGCGGTTCAACGTTTGCCCAAGACTGGACAATTTTTTACTGGGGCTGGTGGTTTGCCTTAGCACCGTTTATGGCGATGTTTACAACTAGAATCTCTAAAGGACGAACGATCCGCGGAATCGTTGCTGCTATGTGTGTGGCAGGCACATTAGGCTGTGCCTTAGCTTTTACCGTATTCGGAAACACGAGTCTTTATTTCGAACTAAATAATATTGTACCAGTCGTGGATATATTAACAAATGAAGGAGCACCAGTAGCCATCGTTGCTATGATTAAATCCATGCCACTAGGTTCAACTGTATTATTAGCCGTATTTATCGTGCTTGCCTTTATCTTTTTAGCCACAACGATTGACTCGGCTGCCTATACACTATCTTTTATGTCCTCAAAAGCATCTACTGAGAACCAAGAACCGACAAGATGGATTCGACTGTTTTGGGCGGGAGTGATCGGTTCTGTCGCCATTATTTTAATGTATGGTGGTGGATTATCTGCCCTACAAACACTATCTGTCATTACCGGCTTCCCTATCCTCTTTATCTTTATTTTAGTAGCCATCTCCCTGTATAAGTGGTTAAAGGAAGATGAACAAGTGAAGGGAGATTTTCAAACTTCCTCTGTAAATCAATATGTAGATGAAAAGAAATCGAGTTAAACAAAAAAGACATGGGGCCTCTTATTAGGAATCATGTCTTTTTTTCATTCAATTAAAGCAGCTAGGACCACTCTTTTTTTAAATCTTGACAATATGTTCGAATTAACTTAGCTGCATGAGTTTGACTAATTTGCAGATCTTTCGCTACTTTCCGCGAACTGCCATGTATTTTAAAAGATTGGCGAATCATGTCCTTTTTCACTCGTTCAATTGCTTCCGTTAATGAGGCTGGTTTCTCCCGCTCTGACGATTCTTGCGCATTTTGGTATAGAATTTCTGGTAGATCGTGTACATCAATCACATCTTCACTCGTAATGACTAATCTCTCTATTAGGTTCTCCAGCTGCCTGATATTTCCGGGCCATGAATAATAGGTCAGCACATCTAAACATTCTTGTGAAATCAACTTGTTCACATCATACATTCGATTAAATTTATATAAAAAATGATAAGCAAGTAGAACAATATCTTCTTTACGCTCCCGAAGAGGTGGCATTTCAATATCAATCACATTCAATCGATAAAACAAATCTTCTCGAAACTTCTTCTCTTGCACCATTTCCATAAGATTGCGATTAGTGGCCGCAATAATACGAATGTTCACCTCTTTTTCTTTATGCCCTCCAACTGGAATAAATTTCTTATCCTGAATCACTTGAAGTAACTTAGCTTGCAAGGCTAACGACATTTCCCCAATTTCATCAAGAAATAGGGTGCCATTGTTAGCGACTTCAAACAATCCCATCTTCCCCGAACGGTTAGCCCCGGTGAACGAACCTGACGTATAGCCAAATAATTCTGACTCGAGTAAGTCGGCTGGAATAGCTGCACAGTTAATCGTTAAAAATGGTCCTTCTTTCCTTTTACTAATTTCATGAATAAAATGCGCTAGCACACCTTTCCCTGTACCAGACTCTCCATGAATCAAAATGGTCGAATTCGTAACCGCAATTTTTTGAGCAAATTTCAAAATTTGTTTCATCGTTTCGCAGTTAGTAATCACACCCACTTCACTTGGATCATGAGACAAAGAGATTTGCGTATGGCCATCCTCTTTTGCTTTTAACAGCTTATAATGCTGTAGCTCTCTAGCGGTAGTCACGACTAAATCAATTTCCCCTTGATCATTTAAAATGGGGATAGCAGTTGTTAAAAGTTCAGCACCAATATTCGTAGTTTGTTTGATCGATAAAGGTTTTTTCTTTTCATAGACTTCAGGAACAATAGAAGGTTTCCAATAGCCCTTTTCAAATAACTCCACACTATATCGCCCTAAAACCTCCGACTTTTTCAATCCATAATGCTTTTCACAAGCATTGTTGACATAAATAATCTGCCTATCCCCATCAAGGACAAATATTTCATCAGAAGAATAATCTAATATTTTTATTAATGTTTCCATTGTCATTTCAAGAGGACTAGAAAAGGAATACATTACAAAACCCCCTTCGTCACATCGAGTGTAAATGAACTCACTTTGAGTGTTTTACACTCAATAAATACTTTATTTTCACTGTGTTAACGCTAATTAATATGAAAGCTACATCATCTTATTACGGCATGAATGTTGCATTGAAGTAAGTAGTGAGAAAGAAACTCTACCGAAGCTAGATGACTAACAGGTTGCTTTACTTCTCCCTAATGGTAGTAGATTCTTCATTTTTTGTAAATGCAAAATATTCTGTTTATATTGATTTGGAGGGAATAAAATGGAATCAAACAATCAAGTATTTGATATTACGATTATCGGAGGAGGACCTGTTGGGTTATTTACTGCCTTCTATGCAGGATTACGGCAAGCATCCGTCAAAATCATCGAAAGCCTCCCTCAGCTAGGTGGACAACTAGCTACTTTATATCCTGAAAAATATATTTATGATGTAGCCGGATTTCCAAAAGTAACGGCACAACAACTAGTAGATCAATTAATTGAGCAGATGAATGCATTCGATGTAACCGTCTGTCTTGGACAAGCTGTTTACTCCATTGAAAAGCAAGAAGATGGGGTATTCAAATTAACGACGAATCAAGAAGTGCATTACTCAAAAACGATCATTATTACTGCCGGCAATGGAGCTTTTCAACCACGTAAGTTGCCGCTAGAAAAGACAGAAGCCTATGAGCAAGAAAATCTGCATTATTTCGTGAAAGATATGGAGCGATTCACCGGCAAGAGAGTTGTCATCTTTGGCGGTGGAGATTCCGCTTTGGACTGGGCATTAATGCTTGAGCCGATTGCAGAGAAAGTGACGCTTGTTCATCGCAGAGATCAATTTCGAGCCCATGAACATAGTGTCGAGCTTTTAAACCAATCTCAAGTAGAAGTGCTAACCCCTTTTGTACCGAAACAATTAATCGGGAAACAAGCCATTCAGCAGGTCATCGTAGAAAATGTGAAGGACCAGGAACAACAAATTATAGATATTGATGCTGTATTAGTGACTTATGGATTTGTTTCTTCCCTTGGACCTATTAAGAATTGGGGTCTGCATATTGATAAAAATGCGATCGTTGTGAATTCCAAAATGGAAACGAATATCGCAGGGATTTATGCAGCTGGAGATATTTGTACCTATGAGGGAAAAGTAAAACTAATCGCTAGCGGATTTGGTGAGGCCCCTACCGCTGTCAGCAACGCCAAAGTATACATCGATCCAAAGGCGAAAGTGCAACCACTTCACAGCACAAGTGTGATGGGAGAAAAACCAACAAAAACAGCGAGTACACTATCTTAAAAAGGAGAGAATAATATGGCTTTATATACCATTGTTGACCAAGATACTTGCATTGCCTGCGGAGCATGTGGAATTACAGCTCCTGACCTATTTGATTACACTGAGGAAGGAATTTCTTATGGACGACTCGATCAAAATCATGGAACTATCGAAATACCAGAAGATTTGCAAGCAGATTTAGAAGATGCTTGCGAAGGATGCCCAACCGAATCGATCAAAATTGCTCATCAACCCTTTCAAGGAAACCCACTGAAATACGAAGCTATGTAAAGTGAAACTTCAATCAGTGGGGGGGTTCTGCATCCCCAACTGATTGAAACACGAAAGACAACCGCCTTTTTTAAAAGGCGGTTGTCTTTATTCAAGCTCTAGTTTTCTCCAACTGAACTGGAACTTCCACCTCTGTATTCACTCGCTTTTTCGACCAATACGTAGCCAAGATCGGACCTGAAATATTATGCCAAACCGCTCCGACCACACTCGGTAAAGCAGCTAGTGGACCGAAGTGAGCAGTAGCTAAGGCCACCCCAAGACCAGAGTTTTGCATACCGACTTCGATAGAAATAGCACGACGATTACTTTCATCAAGACCAAGTAAACGAGCAGTTATATAGCCGAGCATAAGACCGAATGCGTTATGTAGCATAACCGCAATGAAAATGATCAGTCCAGCCGACGCGATCGTTGCTGCATTGCCGGCTACAACCGCCGACACGATGATAATAATCGCCAAAACAGAAATTAATGGAATAACGTGGGTGCTTTTATCGACAAAACTTGGAGCAAACTTCCTCACAACAATACCCAACACAATCGGAATAATGATTACTTGAATAATCGACATAAACATCGCCATCGTATCGACCGGCATCCACTGACCAGCGAGCCACAATAAAATAAACGGCGTCGCAATCGGTGCCAACAACGTAGAAACAGATGTCATCGCAATCGATAAAGCTACATTTCCTTTAGCGAGATACACCATTACATTTGAAGCGGTTCCTCCTGGGACAGACCCTAATAAAACAAGTCCTGCTGCTAATTCTGCTGGCAAGTTCAATAAGTAAGCAATGGCAAAGGCCGTGAGTGGCATAATCACAAATTGAGCGCATACGCCGATGATGACAGGCAACGGCTTCGTTAACACAATTTTAAAATCAATAGCCTTTAACGTGAGCCCCATACCAAACATCACTATACCTAATAAAATCGTAATATAGCCCTTAAATACAAGAAAAGGAGCCGGAATGAAAAAGGCAATTAAGGCAATCAAAATGACCCAAACAGCAAAATATTTTCCGGCGACATTACTGATAGCTTCTAAAGCTTTCATACCCTCACCTCTTATCGCTTCACTTTCAAAATTTTATTTGGATTTAATAGTGTCAGCGGATCAAGTGCTTGTTTGATTTTTTCCATCACAAGTAAAGCCTTTCCATGCTCTTTCTCTTGGTATTTCTGTTTGCCGACGCCAACGCCGTGTTCCCCCGTACAAGTACCGCCTCTTTCAATCGCATACATCACGATTTTTTCATTTAATTCGTCAGCTTTCTGTTTCTCTTCCTCGTTATTCATATCAATCATTAACAACACATGGAAGTTTCCATCTCCAACGTGACCGACAATCCCGCCAATCAGCTCCATCTGATCAAGCACTTCTCTCGCATAATGAATCGCTCCAGCTAGTTCAGAAATTGGCACACACACATCTGTGACCATCATCTTTCTACCTGGATAGCCATGCACATAGGCGTAAGCTAAATTGTGGCGCGCTTCCCAAAGCTGTACACGAGCGGCATTATCCGTTTCAAAATCGATTCCTTTACATTGAAACTCTTCCACAATTTCCTTCATAAATTCTACATCTTGCTTTAATCCCGCTTCATTGCCATGGAACTCCAAAAATAATGTCGGCTGTTCCTTATACGATGTGTCGCTATGAAGATTGGCTTGCTTCATCGACTGTTCATCTACAAGCTCAACTCGGGCAATTGGAATCCCTGCTTGCAAAATACCAACGACCGCTCCGACCGCATTATCGACCGTTGGAAAAGAAGCTCTCGCCGCCATAATAAATTCTGGAATTCCATACACACGAAGCGTTAGTTCCGTAAAGCAGCCTAACGTCCCTTCTGAGCCGACAAATAGACTATTTAAATGATAGCCCGATGACGATTTCGCCGCTAAATTACCAGTATGTATCACCGTACCATCAGCTAACACGACTTCTAAATCACGTACTTGATCACGCATCACCCCATATTTTACTGAAGTCGTTCCGCTCGCATTCGTCGCAGCCATCCCTCCAAGGGTGGCATCAGCTCCAGGATCAACCGAGAAAAATAACCCATGTTTTTTTAGTTCTTTATTCAATTGCGAACGCGTCACACCAGGCTGGACACGAACGAGAAAATCTTCGGCTCTCACTTCTAAAATTTTGTTCATTTGTGAGAAATCAACCGTGATCCCATGCTCATACGGAATAACATGTCCTTCTAAACTCGAACCGACTCCAAATGGTACGACCGGCACTTCATATTCCGTCGCAATTTCCATAACTGCACTCACTTCTTCTGTCGTCGTCGGAAACACAACGACATCAGGAAGGCTTGTCGCATGATAAGATTCGTCTTTGCCATGCTGTTCCAAAATCGTTTCATTGATAGATACTTGTTGATCAGAAAGAGCCTCTCGTAAAGCTGTGACCCATTCTTTCGTTATATTCATTTGCTTTTCCTCCATCGTCATATATAATCCTTTTAAGGTCTAACCAAATTAAAATTGGTCCAACCTTTTTCCCTATTGTACTAAATTATCTGAAAAAATCAATAATTAAAATTTTTCCTAAAATTAGTTAAAATAAAGAGCAAGGAGGAGATTTCGTGGTTCTACAGCCGAAGAAAAGAACGTATCAAGTGATTGTTGATCAAATAAAAGAATATTTTTTAACAGAACAATTACAGCCGGGAGATAAACTACCCACGGAAAGAGAGCTCGCTAGCCGCTTCAATGTCAGTCGAACATCAGTAAGAGAAGCGTTACGCAAGCTAGAGATAAAAGGAATTATTGAAATTAAACAAGGCAGCGGAAGTTTTATGAAAACATCCGAATTTCAACTACTTGGCGACGAACTATCCACAACAATCGTCCATGCGGAAAATAAACTTGTCTATGAAATGTTAGAGTTACGCCGAGCGCTTGAAGTAGAATGTGCCTTTTTAGCTTCTCAAAGAGCCACCTCCGAAGACTTAGAACACATTCGCCAAGCCATCGAAAAAATGAAAGTCGCTGAAAGTGATGTCGAACTGGGATTAGAGGCTGATCTCCATTTCCATTTAAGCATCGTTCGTGCCTCTCATAACTCAATCTTTTTACAATTGGTCCAAACACTGAGCGAGCATATGCAAGATACAATCCGAGCGACACGAAGACAACGACTCGCTGACCCGGAACGACTGCAAGATACGATTGATGAACATAAACAAATGTACTTGGCGATCGTCGCCGGAGAAGGAGAATTAGCGAAACAGCTGATGGAAAAGCATATTACGCAAATTAGAAAAGAATTGGCGGAGTCGCTTTTAACTTAGAAGTGAATTTATGAAAATCATTAGAGAAGCAACAAATGAAGATATGAATGAAGTATATATGATGGGCTATGATGTTTGGGGAGATGATATGCCTTCTGAAGAGTACGTCACTATGTGTCAAGAGTCTAGTAAACTGAAAAAGGAAAACAGGTTCAATAACAATAAATATATTAATTAGGGAGAGACGTTAACAATGAAGAAAGAAAAAAGACTAGTCTTTATTATTGTCGCCTTAAACCTTCTCGTATTCATCTCGCCTCTCGTCACTTCTTTCACAGTGAACAGTCATGAGGAATTAAGCCGTGTTTCGTTTGGTCTACCATTCCCTTTTATTGAACAAGATCAATCTGGTTATACGCCATCTTACCCTAGTGAAATGAATTTTTCAGCACCTCAAGAAAATCCAACTTCAATCAAGCTAGGCGGTTTCATTGCTTCTTTTTTAACGGTGAATGGCGTGGTTTTTCTCGTTAGATATTTATTGAAATGGAGATAATCGAGGCTCACTTTGAATATCAGAAAAGTGTACTTTTTCTCATTGGTATTTTTCATACTTACTTTCATTGTAACTGATGACAAACAAGGGCTATTCTTCATACATAGAAGAACAGCCCTTTACGAGTAACCGATCATAGATAGTAGGTTATGAAAAAAAGCACCAAAAGCAAAAGAAGGAGGAGTATACTTCGTAATTTGCTAGTTTTCCACATTGTAACAATTGACACTATGATCCCAATCGTTATGAAAATGTGCCCGCTCATTTTCATAACGTCTACCTTTAACAAACCTCCTAATGTAGCCAAAAAAACGCCGATAATACTAAAGCCGACGGTAGAAATAAAGCGTGGCGATTTCACATCCGTCATCGCCTCCTTCTGTTCCTCCTCACTCATTTTCAAATACCCTCGAGCAACCATGAAAGTTGGTATTCCCCACATTATTAAAAACATTATTAATGCATCCGTATCTATATTCAAATACCTTCACCCTCTATGACTATAATAATCTTTCATTATGTATCTTTTAGACAACCCCTCTTTTTGGTAAATATACCATAAAAGTTATTTAATTACCATGTGTACAAAAACAAAACACCAGCCACAAAATGTGACTGGTGCTCTCTATTTTCTTATTTCCACTGTGCAACTTTTTCGATTGGCAGGCGAACAGAAGGGTAACCACTATTTGCTGCTTTTCCAATTGAAATTAACATTACTGGAACGTAACGGTCTTTATCTAATCCAAATGCTTCAGCGATGTTCGCTTTATCAAAGCCACCGATTGGGCATGTGTCGTATCCGTGAGCACGAGCAGCAAGCATTAACTGCATTGCAACTAGTCCCCCGTCTGTTAACACGACATCTTTCATGACTTCTTTTGACACTGAATTGTAGTAAGCAGTCATTTGTGGCATTTGGCTGTCCTTCACTTCTTGCGGCATATAGCCAAGCTCCACTGTTTTTCCATAAATCTCTTCGGCATTTTCGAAGTTGTTTAAGTCACCGAATAAGGCAATTACTGCTGAAGATGTTTCTACTTGTGATTGATTGAACATCGCAAGCGGTGCCATTTTTGCTTTTCCTTCCTCGCTCTCAATGACAAGGAAACGCCATGGTTGCATGTTGAATGAAGATGGTGCTAACGTCGCTTCTGTTAAGATTTCCGTCATTTCTTCTTTGCTAATTTTCACGGACGGATCGTAGTAACGAATGGAACGGCGTCCTGTCATAATTTCTGTAAAGTCATTTGTTTTTTGTGTTGTGATCATTGATGAGCACTCCCTTTTTATTAAATGTCGTTAATATTTGTTTCAATGCGATTCAACATCGCAAACAATTGATCAATTTCTTCTTCCGTAAAATCTTTCAGCACTAAAGAGACAAATCTTTCTTTTTCCTTTAAAAAAGTACTGATTTCATCGCGACCATGATCGGTTAAATGAACAAGCGTGATCCGGTGGTCCGTAGGATTTTTACGCCTGGCAATCATGTTGTTCGCTTCTAGCTGCTTTAAATGTCTTGTAATAGCGGCATTGTCAATATTGATTTGTTGCTGAAGCTCTTTTTGACTCATTTCCTCGACTTGATATAGCTGGTACAACAGTTCAAGCTTTGACTGACTAAGCCCTGTACACCCTTCAAATTTCGAGCTCATTTCATTATTGAGGAAATGCAATTTATAGACAATCATCGACTCCTTCATGCATAAATTCGTCAACTGATCCCGTCCTTTCCAGTTAGAAAAAATTAATTGATACATCAATAGTTGATACATCAATTAATATACTAGAACGTATGTTGAAATGCAACCACTTTATCTTAAAAGTAAAAAATTACCACTTTCCCTAATTGGAAAAACGGTAATCTCGCATTCGTTACACCTTTATTTTCTTATGCTCAATCTTAGATTTCATTAACCTTTCGTTGTATGTATAATTCTGCAATGATTAAATTTGGTACCCACGCTAACCAAGCAATAATCGAATAACTAAATTCGAAACGCTCTAATCCAAATAGAAACATAAACAATGGCAGCCATATTCTCAACGTGACCGCTGCAAAAGTTAAAGAGTAGTTCCTGATCATCCACTTTTGATGGTCAAGAATGTGCTTATCCTTAATTTTGACAAGTGCTTGATAAGCAGTTACCAACCAACATATTGATAAGAAACCAAAACCAAGTTTCCCAACTAAGCCTCCTGTCGCATAAGATGCTAGATAAAGACCTGAAAGACCGCCCAATAAAATACCGAGCATATAGACTTTTCCTAGCCATCGATGGCGGTTGATATTTTTCTCTCTAAACTTTGTGGACAATGTAAAAGGACCAATGACTAATGCTACTGCACTAGTTGCCACATGTACGGATAGCATAGTGTACCAAAATGAACTCAATTTAGAGAGAGACATAAGCTTCACTTGAACTAATCCTGCTTGGTCTACACCAAGAATAAAATATTGGACAATCGAATAACCAGCTACTGCTATCGCTAAAAAAGTGAGGATAACCCCCGTTTTCTTCATCATCATTTCCCCTCGTCTATGTTTAACCTGCTAATCACCTTTAGTTTTTAATTCCCTGAATGATTGTACGAATATGAAATTGAATTAACCGATTTTGTTCTCCCCAATCAAACTGTGGAAATGTGATTAAAAGCGAGGTCAAACCATGTAAACTCGCCCAAATTGTATGACTCACATTCATATCGGATGGTACCAATTCCTGACTGTTTTCGATAAAAGTATTTTCCTGAATAAAACCTTTCACAACCGTATTCAACAATAGAAATCCGTTAAATCTATTACTATTTTCTATCCTACTTGTGTTTGTCTCCAAGTTCTTCGTAAAAATGATGTTATAGTAGTCTGGTTGTTTCAAACCGAAGTATATATAGGCTTCACACATGTTAAATAGCTTTATTTCATGTGATTGATCAAAAGAATGATCATACGCGATTTTTAACTCATGATAAAAGAGACTGTATCCTTCTTCTAACAAATGAAGCAAGATTTCTTCTTTATTTTTAAAGTAAATATAAATGGTGGTGGGCGTGTACCCAATCTTACTCGCTATTTTTCTCATGGATACATGCTGATATCCTTCTTCTAAAAATAACTGTCGTGCGGCATCTATTATTTCCTTTTTTATTTCCGAGGATTCTCTCTTACGTTTCACTCATATCCCTCCTCAAAGATAAATTAACAGCGTTAACTTAACGGTGTTAATTTATCATGTATTTAAAATTCTGTCAATTACTAAGAGCAAACAGCCGCCTTCCCTAATTGGAAAAGCGGCTGTTACTCGTTATACTTTCATCTCTCCATGCTCAATTTGAGATGTTTCAATTTGAATCGTTGTATGTTCGATCTTGAATTTGTCTTGAATTTTATTAATTGCTTGCTGTAAAACGGCTTGGCTGTCTGCGTTGTCTTCAATTAAAATGTGGCAAGTTAACGTATCTAAACCGGAAGTGATCGTCCAAATGTGTAGATCGTGAACATCAACGACACCAGCGATCGCTTCTAATTCCTTTTTCACTGCTGCTTGGTCAACTGTGATCGGTGTGCCTTCCATTAAAATATGAACAGAATGCTTAATAACGCCCCAAGCACTTTTTAAAATAAGAAGAGCAACCAAAACGGAAATGATCGGATCAGCAATGTACCAATCGAATAGCAACATTAACAAACCAGCCACTAACGCACCGACAGACCCAAGTGCATCTCCTAACACGTGTAAATAGGCACTTCGTAAATTAACGTTATTTTTCACGTCTCCCTTGCTCATCAGCGACCAAGCACTAAGTAAGTTCGCCAATAAACCAACGGATGCGATCAGCATCATCGTTCCGCTCGCCACAGTTGGCGGCTCTAAAAACCGATCATAAGCTTCGACAACGATAAATCCGGCAATCACAAATAACGTCACACCATTTAATAAAGCCGCTAAAATTTCAAAACGATAAAATCCATACGTTTTCGTTGGTGAAGCAGGTCGTGCCGCAAACGATATCGCCACTAAACTTAAAAATAATGAGCTTGCATCGCTTAACATATGACCGCTATCTGATAGGAGCGCTAAACTATTCGTGAATAACCCTCCGAAAAACTCTAACAGCATAATTCCTGCTGTAATCAATAAAGCGATGATGAGGCCCTTTTTATTCCCTTCCCGCGTTTCTTCAAAATGATGATGGTGATGATGCCCATGATGGTCATGCCCGTGATGATGGTGGTGATGGTGTCCCATTTTACTTCCCCCTTGATAATTCTTCTCTTATTATATGTTGATCTATGTACTGTGCATCGGCTCCTACGCCTTGAAGTAAGGCTGAGCCGCGACTGAATTGCCAAGGCAATCCGAGAAAATATAATCCGTCAATCGCTGTAACGCCTCTTTCATGAAGCGGTGTTCCATTTGCATCTAAAACTCCCATAATGTCAATCCACTGATAATCCGAGCGAAATCCAGTCGACCAAATCACATTTTCCACCTTCACTTCGCTTCCATCAGCAAACATAAACTGATTTTGTTGGACAGCTGTCGTTCTTGGCTTCAATATCATCTTCTCTTGTTTCAATAATCTTTTCAACTCCAATCCCATAATCGGTTCTGGTTGTTTCTTTATAAAATGCCCCATTTTTGAATGAACAGGCGCGCGATAAACCCCAAATACATCTAGCCAGCGAAAAAGGCTTCTGCGGAAAATTTGTAACGGAAGAAACTTCAGTTGATGACTTACCGAGAAATACACTTTCCTTTCCTTAGCGAGCTCGACCGCAATTTGTGCACCTGAATTCCCTCCACCTACGACTAAAACAGAACCCTTTTTTAACTGCGCCGTATTTTTATATTGAGAAGAGTGCAGTTGCAACACATCGTCAGAAAGCGAGGTTGAAAACGCTGGAATGAAAGGCTTTTGAAACGGTCCGATCGCAACAACAACTTTTTGTGTAAAGAAGTCCCCTTGATTCGTTATGATTTGAAAGCCCTCTTTCACTTGAACTAACTTTTGCACCATTGTGTGATGACAGATAGGGAGAGAAAATGTCTTTGCATAAGATGATAAATACTCGGCTATTTCATCCTTTGTTGGATACCCTTCCTGATCCCCTTGTAACTTCAAACCCGGCAAAGAACTGTAGGCGCGCGGCGTAAATAAAGTTAGTGAATCGTATCGCTCTTTCCAAGACGCTCCTGTTTCTTGTGCCTGATCGAGAATCATAAATGATGTATTCCTTTTCTTTAAATAATATCCCATCGCAAGTCCAGCTTGCCCACCGCCGATAATCACAACCTCATATTTCATACTCATCCCTCCCTTTTATATATATGATCATATGTTCATGTATTAATTTATTCTATTTTTCAGATGATGTCAATCAAAATTTTGGTAAAATAAAACGGTGCAGCCATATCCTGACTACACCGTCCTCTTCATTAATTTCTATT
Source organism: Bacillus sp. FJAT-42315 (assembly GCF_002797375.1). Classification (GTDB taxonomy): domain Bacteria; phylum Bacillota; class Bacilli; order Bacillales; family Domibacillaceae; genus Bacillus_CE. The sequence continues at coordinate 953,911 of NZ_KZ454941.1, read as the reverse complement.
TCTTATATCTTTTTGAATCTTCCTTAATGCCTTTTTTGATCCGCGCTCGATGTCGTGCTGAAGCTTACGATCTTTGTAAGCGATAAATAACGTATCCAAATCGTATCCTTCTGGATAAAGGTCGCTCGCCTTTAATTCTAGCTTCACTCGCTTTACATTCACTTCGATCAGCTCTTGTTGATAAAGTACGGTGAGATTGTAGAAAGAATCTTTCTCTTTATAAACAATCGCCACATCGTCATAGTCTAGTAGCATGACTTTATCACCTTTAACATACTCATACGTTTCTGCTATTTTCGTCGAAGTAATTGGCGGCTTTTTAATTTTACTTTCGTGTACCCGATCGAAACGATACTCCTTATTGTCGATATAGTTTTTAGCCCGCTCTAATACATTGTCCGGCAGCTTCATTTTTTTCGAAATCCATAAGGCATTGCTTTCTCCTGCCGCACCAATGATTAGCCGATATTTAGGCTCTAACGTCTCACTATCAAATTGCATCGCCGCATTCATAAAGTCGCTATGCCTCTCGGAAAATCGCTTAATCTCACCGTAGTGAGTCGTTGCCACCGTGATACAGCCTTTATGATAAAACTCATCTAAAATCGCAATCGCCAGTGCCGCTCCTTCATTCGGCTCCGTTCCACTGCCGATCTCATCAAAGAGCAACAACGTATGATGGTTCGCCGCTCCCATAATATCGGACATATTTTTCATATGCGAAGAAAACGTACTTAGTGCATTTTCGATACTTTGATTATCGCCAATATCGACGAACACCTTCTCAAAAATAGACACTTCTGTCTCTGGATCGGCGGCAATATGAAAGCCCGACATTACAGCGAGCGTCAATAGCCCGATCGTTTTCAACACAATCGTTTTGCCGCCGGCGTTAGGCCCTGTAATAATTAAACTGCGATACTCGCTGCCGATTTCCACATTAAGCGGCACAACCTCCCCTTGCAAGAGCGGGTGTTTGCCATTGATGAGCTTCGTATATCCATGACTGTTCACTTTCGGCTCGATCCCATTCGTTTGCTGGCTAAACTTCGCTTTCGCAAACACTAAATCATATTGACTAATCAACTCGATATTGATGTTGATCTTGCTTATTTGCTCTAGAAGCATCCCCGATAGCGTCGCTAAAATTTGATATTCCTCCACTGCTTCTTCTGCTTTCAACGTCGCTAGCTCGGCCGTTAATTTCGTCACGGTACTTGGCTCGATAAAAGCAGTCGTCCCTTTTGCAGACAGTTCAACAACCGTGCCAGCCACTTGATTTTTAAACGAAGATTTAATCGGAATCGTATACCGCCCATCTTTTTCGCTAATAAAAAATTCTTGAATATATTTTTGGTTGCCTGAGCTATTTAGAAATTTATTCAATCGCTCTTTAATTTTTCCTTCAGTAGATTCTATCTGCTTGCGAATTCTACGTAATTCTTTGCTTGCGGCTGAATCAACTCGGCTTCCTTTAATCGCAAATTGAATCTCTTCCTCAATGTGAAGGAATTCAGACATCGAATGAGCATACGAACTTAACATCGGCGCAAAAAATTCTTTCGCTAGCATAAACTGCTTCAATTTTCGACAGCCTCTTAAAAAATCAGCGAGGTGAACTAGCTCCGTCGGTTCCAAAATGATTCCTTTTTCAAGCTTTCCAATAAGATGTTCGACGTTCGACACACCGACAAATGGCACATGACTCTCTGCATCAATGATTCTCCGTGCTTCTGTCGTTTCAGTGAGTCGATTGTGCACCACTTTCTGATTGGCACTTGGCTGTAGCTGATCAAGCAGCTTCTTCCCTAATCCACTCACACAATAAGACTTCACCGTTTCCTTCAATTCATTATATTGCAATTTCTCAAATGTCATTGTATTCATATCTATTCTCCTCACGCTGGTTAATCCATGGGCAAGAAGATACCTAAGACTTTAAAAGTGGAAGGCTCCCGTCTATCGGCGACAAGCATAAGAACAACCGGCTGAAAGGTTGTTCTTTAACCTTTTGGACGGATGGGCTTATGACCTCGAGCCGATGGCGCCTGGAACTAGCCAATTTTAAAAGTGGAGCCGACTTCCATTCCACCATTTATTCCGTTATTCAAACGACAAAAAAGCCGTGGGGCGATCCCACGACTTTATCTATACAAGGCTTGTGTAAAAAGAGAATCACGAAAGAAACGATCATTTTTTATCGCCTTTCTCTCCCATCATTACACACTTTGTAAAGTACAGTAGGTATCTTCATAGGTACTGAAATAAACCCATGACAAAACGAAGGGTATCAAATCCCTTTTTTATCACGTTTATTTCATTCAGTTTTATCCTAGTTAGATTCTACGGCACTCACAAAGTTCACCTCTCAAAATTAATATGATAAAAATTCATTTCCACGCTTATCATACTCTATGATGAAAAATATGTAAAGTTCCTACTTACTAAAAGAACATTTCCTGCATTTCTTTTAACAACGACTCTGTCACTTTAGTGCCTGAACTCTCGCCAATAACCGAATCAATGCCACAATAAGGGCAAACCGCTGTATCTTCATCATCCCACCAGTCCTCAATTTCAGACGGATGAAACACCTTTAAGCAATGAAAACAACCGCATACCGTATCCTTCTCTAGCCCTTCCTTATTATGCGAAGAAAAACGATACACCGTAAGTAACTGCTCTTCACTCATAATCTCACGCTCCTTTTGTGTTATTATACTAACATAATAGAATAGCATACGAGGAACAATAAGGCTTTGGAGAAAAGTGAAATAATCTTCTGTACTGATAGTCAGACATCCCAATTATTAGGAGGATGAAATAATGGATTTAGTAAACACATTTTTAAATGGCTTGAGATCAGCGTTATCAACAGATGAACTCGGGGAACTAAATACAGCGTGCGGTGCTACAAAAGAGGATATTGCTACATTAAAGTCAAAATATCCAAATTGTCCCGAATCACTTATCTGTCTACTTGAAAATATTGATGGTACATACTGGCGGAAATATGGAGATAACGAAATTGCGGTTTGTATGTTAGGCTCAGGTGTCGAAGAAGATGGATATCCATACTATTTACTGTCTACACAGCAGATGCTTGAAAGTTCAAAAGAGGAAGAAGACGTCTCCTATCTTTTAGAATACGAAGATGACGAGGAGGCTGTTGACCCTAAGATAAATCGGGAAGGACTTCTCCCAGGGACGTATATTCATTTTTCAGACTGTATGAACAATGGGGGTTCATCAAGACTCTATATTGATTTTAACCCTTCTGATGAAGGTGTGTGCGGTCAAATCATTCGCTTTTTACACGACCCTGATCAATATGAAGTGATTGCAAACAGCTTTGATGAGTATTTACAGAATCTTATTGACGGTGATTTTATTTATCTGGAAGAGGAAGAACTGGATGAAGAAGAATTTGATTGAAACATACAACAGCTAGAGCCTTATACGGCTCTAGCTGTTTTCTTTCCACACGTTAGCAAACTCCTCGATTTCCGCTGTCACGATTTTAGTCATAAAATAAGTGAGTGAGGTCGGTGGATGAATGTGTGTTGCTGGGATGATCATAGACTTCTCTCGATGTAGCTCTTCTTGCACCATCGATAATGGCAAGTAGGAGATGCCAAGTCTTTGCTCAATTAGTCGTTTCGTCACATCCATTTGCGTGACAGACAACGTGCGAATGGATGGCTGCACTTGTCTAATCATCGGCAATAGCTCTTCCCAGTAAGTCGGGTGATTATCTATTAATAAACGATACGTTTGTAATACCTCTGCTTCGGTCATCGCCCTCTGCTCTTCATCATATGGAGCGACTAAAACGACGGGGTCTTCGTGAATAATTTCATAATAGATTTCACTCTCCCATGGTTCCATTCGTGATAAACCGATATCCACTTGTCCACTTCGCACTTTTTTGCCGATGTCAAAGGAGCGCACGACATCGATGACCACTTCTATTTCTGGATGCACCGCCATAAATCGGCTTAAGATCGATGGCAACATCGATGCGGCAATTTGCGGAGCCACGGCAATTTTCAGTAGCCGATGAACCCCTTTTTTCCACGTCTCCATTTCCTCGATTCCTTCATCATATGTGGCGATCCACTTCTTCGCAATCGGTAAAAATTTTGCTCCAGCCGCTGTCAAAATAACGTGCTTCCCCACTCGATCAAATAATTTCACGTCGAGCTGTTGCTCCAACCGCTTCACATGTTTACTTACGGCGGGCTGCGTTAAAAATAGTTCATCCGACGCTTGGCGAAAGTTCTCATACTTCGCCGTACTAATAAACGTTCGTAGCCACTTCATCTCCACCATCATCCCTACTTTCTCTTTAATAACACTCCGTTATCAATCGATCGTTTTTTTATTCATTTTCATTATATACCAAATCATGTATCCTTTACTTAATAATAGTTTAAGGGGGAAATTGGATATGATGAAAGAACAAGTATTGAAGAAATTTAATGAACATGCAGCGACTTATGATGAACAAAGGAAAAAATTAATTCCTTGCTTTGATGATTTTTACTCGATTCCGATCTCGCTCATTGAAAGTGATAAAACACAGCCAACCGTTTTAGATATTGGCGCAGGGACAGGGCTAATTTCCGCTTATTTGAAAGAGAAATTCCCTGAAGCTCAACTGACCTTGATTGATCTCTCGGAAAAAATGCTAGAAGTCGCCAAACAGCGTTTCCAAGATGAAGAAATCGATTACGTAACAGCCGATTACACGACATACAAGTTCGAGCAAACATTCGATATCATCATCTCCTCTTTATCGATTCATCATCTGTCCGATGAGGAAAAAAGAAAGCTATATCAAAATGTATACACATGGTTGAATCCAGGTGGCATCTTTATCAATGCCGATCAAGTACTTGGTCATACTCCGTCCATCGATTCTATGTATAAGCAAGATTGGTGGGAAAAAATTTCGGCAAGCGGTTTGACGCCGAAACAGCTTGATGAAGCTCGTGAACGAACAAAACTTGATCGAATGTCAACCTTACAGCAACAGCTTGATTGGTTAACGGAGAGCGGCTTCCGTGACGTCGATTGTGTCTATAAATATTTTAATTTTGTCGTGTTGGTCGGGAAGAAGTAAACCCTCAATTACCCAAAGCTAGCCCCTCGCTGCTTGATGCAACGTAGGGCTAGCTTTAGGTTTTCGATCCTATTCAAATTAGACAGTCAGTAGCTCCCGCTCATTTGTTTTTATCGTTAGACCGACTTGATCACCGATAGAGTAGCGTGGGGAATGAACAGATTCATGAATCGTCCATGTTTCATTTTCTACTTCAACGGTATAATGAATTTCTTTCCCTTGATATTGGACAAAGGTGATCGTGCCTTGAAGTGCAGAATGACTGTTATTTGTTAGCTGCCATTGTTCTGGGCGAATAGGATAAATTCCTTTCTTTTTTAATTGTAACGAAACGCCCGTATCGAGCCATTTCTCATAAGGAGCTTTTTCCGGTATAAAAAAGTCCTTCTCCCACGTCCCTTTTACGAGATTACATTTCCCTACAAAAGTAGCAACAAATTCTGTTTCCGGCCTCGAATAAATGATTTCCGGAGAAGCAACCTGCTCAATTGTCCCGTTGTTCATAACGACAATTTTATCAGCCATCGCTAAGGCTTCCCCTTGGTCATGTGTTACATAAACAATTGAAGCTTCTGTTTTTCTATGGATGTTTTGAATTTCCTTCCTCATTTCCATGCGCAGTTCTACGTCTAACGCACTCAGTGGTTCATCCATTAATAATAGATGCGGGAGAGGAGCAACCGCTCGGGCAAAAGCGACCCTTTGCTTCTGTCCTCCCGAAAGTTCTGCTGGATACCTATCCGCCATTTCCATTAACCCAACTAACTTCAGCACATCTCGCACTCTACGATCGACATCCGCTTTTAATTCCTTCGCTACATAATGGTGATGTAACAACGGAAACTGAATATGCTCATACACTGTCATATGCGGCCATAAAGCAAAGGATTGAAAAACCATCCCGATATTTCTTTTTTCTGGAGGAATCAACTGTTTTTTTGACGCTACTATTTGATGATCCATTTCGATTTCTCCGTCCGTTGGCTTCATAAAACCAGCTAACAACTTTAATAAAGTCGTTTTTCCACAACCAGACGGGCCGAGAATAGCAACAAATTCCCCTTTATTAATCTGTAAATCTACAGACTGAAGAGCTGTGAAAGAATCGTAATTTTTTGTTAGTTGGTGAACTTGAATCATTTGCTCTTCATCACCTTTCTTTCCCATAATTTGCTGAACAATATAAATAAGATGCCACCAAGTAAAATCGCTAACACAATGACACTAGCAAAGGCCGTTGAATAGGTCGTATAACCGGCTTGTTCATAATTGAAAATGACCACTCCAATCGTTTCTGAGCCAGTAGACCATAGCAAGCTCGATACCGTTAATTCTGTTAACACCATCAAAAATACTAATAAAGCGCCACCGATTAGTCCTGGAAAAATTAATGGCAAAAGGATCTTTCTCCATTTCACCCAACCTTGCGCTCCCGATGTTCTCGCCGCTTCTTCAATAGACGGGTCCACTTGTAATAAAGCCGTATAGCTTCCACGAATTTGCAAAATTAAAAACCTAGTTACATAAGCGATAAACAAGATCCAAACCGTTCCATAAATTCCTGGATTCCAGCCTGGAATGGGCTGGATCCATGCAAAGATCATACAAAGTGCAAAAACGGTTCCCGGTAAAGCATAAGGAATCGTAATAAAAAACTCCGTTATTTTCATTCCAACACTCGGTTGTTTATATCGTAAATACGCCAAAAGTGTTCCAATTACTACACAAACAATCGTCGAAAAGAGCGCCAATTGCAAACTAGTAGATAGTGATGACATCGCCTTCGGGTCGGTAAAAAAGACATATTGATAATTTTTAAGCGATAGATTTTCAAGTTTAAACGAAAGTCCATAGGCTTTAATGAGAGAAGTCGCCGCCATTGATAAAAACGGCACTAAACTAGTCACGAGCAAAAAGGTCCAAACACCAAACTCAACCATTCTTTTACGGGCAGTAGATAAATAAATTCTCGGCTCCATATCTCTCGTTACCGTTTCCGTCACTCGACTCCGCTTCAAAAGCAGCCATTGAATGAGGCTTCCAGTAAGGGCGATGACCCCTAACAGAACAGAAAGAACAGCTGCTCTAGAGAAAGCTGACGGTCCAAACCCGACAATTTGTTCATATATATAAGTGCTTAACACTCGTATATTCGCTGGAATACCTAAAAAAGCAGGCACACCAAAATTATCAAGGTTGGTTAAAAAGGCTAGTAACCCTCCACTAGCAATCCCTGGTAAAGCTAAAGGAAAAATAACCTTTCTAAATATCATGCCTCTAGTGGCTCCAGATGTCCTCGCCGCTTCTTCTAACTCCCTAGGAATTTTTCGAAACACATTGACTGTAAACAAATACACTAACGGATAATGAGAGATACCAAGAATAAAGATGATCCCTCCCATACTGTATAAATTAGGGAGTGGAATACCTTGTAGCATCGTTGAAACTAAACCATTTTTGCTGAAAAATTGAATCCAAGCTAACGTCGTTATGTATGAAGGAATAATGAATGGAAGAAAAATAAACAGCTGCATCCACTTCTTCCCACTAATATTGACATAAGCGACAATCCAAGCAAGAGACACCCCTAAACTAAGGGACAAAATAGTCGATCCAAACACAATATATATCGTATTTTGAATCGTAGACCATGTCGCTTTTTCTCGTAAGATTTCGGTGTAATGATTAAGGGTAATCGCCCCTTCTTCCACAAAACTAAGGGAAATCAAACGTAGGACGGGTACAACAAAGAATAAAATGACTAATAGAAAACCAATCGTGAAAAAGATATTTTTTTTATTTAATAATAAAGAGAAGGAGGGCAGCCCTCTCATTCTCTTTTCTTCAAGTTGATTGTCGGCAATCATTGCCCTCTTCCCTTCTCCAAATTATTGTTGTCCAAAAATTTCTCCGAATTGCTTCTTATCTTCTTGGCGCGCTTTAAGAAGTTCCGCTGTGTCAGCTTCTAATACCGTTAGTTCCTCTATTGTTTTCAACCCTTCTGGAGCGGCTATTCCTTTACGAATTGGTGTATACCCTAATTCCGCCGCTAATTCTTGTCCTTCTTCAGAAAGAACGAAGTCAATAAACGCTTTTGCCGCTGCTTCATTGTCGGTATTTTTCATTACTCCTACTGGTTCTGTAATAACAGGTACCCCTTCCTTCGGGTACACTAATTCAACAGGAGAACCTTCTTTTTTCGCTCTAGCAACAATAAAGTCTACTACCATACCATAAGACTTTTCGCCAGTAGCGACTGCTTCAAGTACGCCACCGTTTCCTTTTGTAACACTCATTCCATTTTCTTTTAAACTCTTATAAAAATCCCAGCCAAACGATTCTTGTCTAGAAAAAACTCCCGCATTGTAAGCCGCAGCTCCTGAATAAAATGGGCTTGGCATAATAGCTTTTTCTTTAGACCCTTTTTCTGATAAAACAGTCCAGCTATCTGGTACATCCTTCACTTCGTTTGTATTGACGACTAATGCAGTTGCCATTACTTTCGTTCCTGCATATGTTCCGTCTGGATCAACAAAAGCTTCTGGAAGCTGTTTCGCTTCAGGGGATTGATAGGACATAAGAAGCTCTTCTTCTTTTAAACTTTCAAATGTAACTGAATCAGCGACTAGCAACACATCCGCTTGAATATCCCCAGCTAAATTTTCTGCTTGAATTTTGGAGATGACTTCTTCTGTTCCTGAACGGAAAGTTTCCACTTTCACATCTGGGTATTTCTTTTGAAAAGAATCCACTAGCGCTTGCGCATCAGCATCTGGCTGTGATGTATAAAAATTAAGAGTGCCAGCTACTTCAGAATTACCATCTGTATTTTTCGTTTCATTTTCTGATTTTTTCTCTTCTTTATTCCCACATGCAGCGACTACAACAGCAAATACTAAAACCATCATCATCATAAATAATTTACGCATTTGTTTTTTCCTCCCTGTCATAACTTAAATGTGCTTGTTGAAACCAACGTTGGATTTGTTCTTGCTTTCGTTTTTGATGAGTCCGAAATTCTACTGGTGACACGGTAATATAGCCATCTTTTAGCTTGGCATAATCACTCTCTTCATCAAATTCCGATAACTGACTCAACTCATCCTTTAACCAAAAATAAACTTGACCATGTGGATCATTCAGACCAACATAACGATAGCGTGAAACATTCATATCTAAAGGAATCGTCGCGATCCCCTTACATAATTCCTTTGACAAATTAGGTAAATTAACATTTAAAAAGACGCCTTTAGGGATTTTATTTCTGATGACTGTCTCAACTACATCATAGATCAGTTGTTTCACTTTATGATAATTTACCTTTACATCATTAAAAGCATTCAAGGACATCGAAACAGAAGGTATGTGATAAAGAGAGGCTTCTACCGCTCCAGCCATTGTTCCAGAATAGTACAAATCTCTTCCAAGATTAGGCCCAAGATTCACACCCGAAAACAAAATATCCGGTGGATTTTTTAATAAAACTTCCATGCCTAGCTTTACACAGTCAGCAGGGGTGCCATTCACTGCCCACGCTTGCTTAACCCCTGGAAAAATATCAATAGGCTTCGCTTTTAATGGTGTTCTTAATGTAATCGAATGCCCCACTGCACTCCGCTCCTGATCCGGACATACTACATACACCTCACCGAAGTGCTGCAATACTTCAACTAAAGCAGAAACGCCAGGCGCAAAAATACCATCATCATTTGTTACTAAAATTTTCAAAGTATCATCTCCATTCATTTACACTAAACTGCCTTGCTTAACATAATCTAAGTTTTTCTTTAACCACGTTAATTCTTTCGAACGATCAAACCCTTCTATAACAACCGGAAGTTCTTCCGTATGTAAGAAAAAATGTAACGCATCTTCTTTAATACTTCCCACTCCTAAAGGAAGATGGAGCTTGTCTTGCGTGGCATCGCTAATATGAATTTTCCCCACATTAGGTGTAGCCGCCCAAACTTCCCGAATATCTTGATGAAGAGGAATATGAGCTACATCGAAAGTTGTTTTTAAATGTGGAATGAATGGGTCAATCACTCTTTTTAAAACATTAGGCTCTGTGACAAACTCTTTCGTTTTCCATTCCATCATTTCAAGCGACAGCGTTACTCCCTCTCTTCTAGCAAATCGAACAAGCTCATCTAGTGATTCAATTAATAATTCTTCATGCATAGAAACCAAAAAAGAAGGCAAAGTCATCTTTCCAGGGTGAAACGTAATATTGTCCGCCCCTATTTTGATGGCTAATTCGATCGAACGCTTAATTTCTTCAACCGATTGTTGACGAATACCAGAATTAAGCGCACAAAGATTTAAATCCCAGCTAGCCGCATGCATCGTTAACGCCAGATCGAGTTCTTTCTTTGTATCTTCAATTTTTTTAGGAGCGGTCCCATAGTTCCATATATGTTCAGCCCATACTTCTACCCCAAAAAACTTTTCCTCTTTCGCCACTTTCATTACTACATCTACTGGATAAGACCAAGCCAAAGTTGAAGCAAAAAGTAATTTCATCTTTTCGCCATTCTCCTTTCCCATTGCTCAAGCTGAATACTAGGCTGAATCTTCACGCTGCCTATCGGGTAAGGATTTCGTGAATGGGGCCCATGAAAATCACTTCCACCGGATATTAACAAATCGTTCTTATTCGCTACTTCCAACCAATACGCTATCGTTTCTGCTGTATGTTTGGAATGATATACTTCTATACCGTCTAACCGATGCTTCAACAAAATATCTAAAGGTACTTCAAATGAATAAATTCCTGGATGAGCCAAAAAAGCTAGTCCACCAACATCATGAATGAGGTTGATGGCATCAATGGCTGAAAAAGCTTCTCGTTGAACGTAAGCTGGTTGCCCTTTACGCAATAATGTGTCATAAGCTGCTTGTTGATCGTGAAAATAACCAGTTTCCACAAGCTCTTCTGCTATGTGTGTTCTAACGAGTACACCTTGACCGGCCCGTTCTACACAATCATCAAAAGAGATGGAATACCCTAGTAGTTGAAGCTGTTCAACAATCTTTCTTCCCCATGCTAATCTTTCATTTTTTCGCCATTGAACATGTTCGATAATTCTTGGGTGTTTCGCATCAAATAAATAACCTAATATATGCATCTCACCCAGTTCACCATCGGTATTCAGTTCGATTCCTGAAATTAGCTTAACTCCCTCTTGTTCTGCTACTTTAAGACCGACTTCATACCCTTCAAGCGCATCATGATCCGTAATAGCGATCATCTCAATTCCTTTGTCTTTCGCCTCTTTTACAATTTCAGCTGGCGTCCAGTGCCCATCTGAATAAATGGAATGAATATGTAAATCCAAACGTTTCCCTCCCTCTTCCTCCAAATCTAATTACTATGTTAAAAAAGATTTATGAATAGCGAATAAATCTACAGTTAATAGTATGTTTAGAATTTATTAAGAAAAAAGGATAAAACAACTAAAAATAAACGTGAATAAACCGCCACTTCCATAGATTATGTAAATGTAATGTAAATAATTAACAAACTATTAATATACAAATCCTTTTTTGAGATGATTAAAAAATGTATGTTATTGAAACGAAATACAATTTAAGCTGTACTATGATTCGACAAAAGCTAGGAAGCGACATACCTACTTTCAATAGAAAACGGCTTTTACGATGTCGATTGTGTCTATAAATATTTTAATTTCGTCGTGTTGGTTGGGAGAAAATGAAAAATTACTTAGTGTATATTTTTTTAAAGTGTTATATAATACGAGCTAGCTATTTTCAGAAAGGGAGTTTTAGATGAAGAGATTTTTATTAATATGTGTTGTCGCTTGGCTCGTAGTTGGTTTCATGTTTCCTTATTCTAGTCAAGCAGCGACAACCGCTTTTAAAGATGTATCTAGTTTTAAAAAGGAAATCGAATTTTTAACGGGGCAAGGAGTCATTTTCGGTTATTCAGATGGAACGTTTCGTCCGAATGAACCAATTCTTCGAGTGCAAGCTGTGCAAATGCTGATGCGCGAAATGAAACCAGAGCTTGATCAAGTGCCGGACCCGAATTTTATCGATATGAAACCTGGAGACCGCGGCTATGAGGATGTAGCGAAAGCGGTAGCGCTTGGTGTGATTTCTGGAAAAGGAGATAACCGCTTTGACCCTAGGGGAAAATTAACTCGTGCAGAAATGGCAATTATTCTTGTTCGAGCTTATGAGTTAGGTGGTATCTTCCCGAAAGGCTTTTCCGATGTATCGAAATCATCCGTTGCCTATTGGCATATTTCCGCATTAGCAGCGAACAACATTACGGTTGGATATAATGATGGAACGTTCCGACCAGGGAAAACGATTGATCGTGCCCAGTTCTCAGCCTTTATGGCTCGCATTATCGAACCGGCTTTTCAACCGGAAAATGCCGAAGTAGCGGATACGTATTTAGAAGCTTTATTTGATCTATATGCTCTGGATTATGAGATGCATCCGACAGAGCCAGTTGTCTATCTTTTAGACGGCAGTTCAAATGAAGTGGTGGCATTAAATTACGATACGTATGAAATCGAATCAGTCGAATTAACGTTACCAGCAGAACGTATCGCCTATGCGAACAATAAATTATATGTAACGCAATTAAAGGGCAAGCATAGCCCACACTGGTTTGATGAAGATCAACAAGGCGCCTTTGCGGTCATTGATACGACGACGATGACACAAGAAAAACTGATCGATATTGACCTTGATCCATATGATATTGAAGCGGATGAAAATGGCATTGTTTATATTTCGCCGGGATCGGGACAACATTCAAGCTTTGCAAGCTATGATAGCGCAACAGGGAAACAATTAAGCTCCCAAATGATGTATAACAAAGCATTGATAGAAATGCATCCAACTCAGCAACGAATCTATGAAATAACTACTGCTCTTTCTCCAAGAACGATGAGCACCTATTCGATCACTGCTGGAGTGTTAGGTGAAGAACAACGCTCACCATATCACGGCGATTATGATTTGAATAAAGATTTAACGATTTCACCGGATGGGAAATATTTATTCAATAGTACAGGTCACATCTTCCGCTCATCAGCAACAGCAAGTGCGGACATGACCTATTTTGCGACGCTTGATCAGCCTTATCAGTCGATTGCTTTTGACGTTGCGAACAGCGAGTTGTATACAGCGAATGGGGACAAACTCATCACAGCTTACGACTACTCAACAATGGAGGCATTTGGCCAACTTCAAACATACGGAAACGTGAAGAAAATGTTCTACGATGAGAAAGACAATACGTTGCTCATTTTCTCTACCGTGAAAATGGGTACATCGTCTGCTCCTGTTACAGGAATTGAAAAAGTGTACTTTGACGTAGAGAGTACAGAGGAGTAAAGCGAAACTTCAATCAATAGTATAAGAGTTATTTCGTAAATTGAGATTTCAATTTATGAAATAACTCTTTTTTTGCTTCTCATATGATTCAATGAATTGAAAGCTCACTTGCCAACAAGCACAAAACCCATATATACTATGATTCGACAAAAACCGAGGAGTGACAGGCACCTGTCGAAAAGAAAGGAGAGGATTTTTTTGCCGCTTACGTTTGCTCATCCAGCTGCTGTTTTGCCTTTTCCGAGAAGGAGCAGGTGGTTTGATTTTAGTGCGTTGGTGCTTGGGAGTATGGCGCCAGATTTTGAGTATTTTTTTAGAGGGGAGCCGTATGGGGTGATTGGTCATACGTTGGCCGGGTTCTTTTATTTCAATCTTCCTTTAGTGATCCTCTTTTATCCTATTTATCATCAGCTCATACACGATACATTGCATCGGCATTTGCCGTCCTTTTTACAAGAGGCGCCGATCGATTACTCTTTTTTTAGTAAATTGCAAAAAAGCTTCGTCATCATATATTCGGCTTTACTCGGTATGTTAACCCATGTCGTCTGGGATTCTTTCACCCATGTCACTGGCTATATGGTCGAGAGAATACCAGCACTTACTCATTCCGTCCACCTCATTGGACTAGACATCCCAATCTTTAAGATCCTGCAACATGGAAGTACGTTGTTTGGGCTTAGCATGATCTTTCTCTATATAATGTATAGAGCGATTTTTCTTTATCCTCAAACAAACACCACCACAAGTCGCAAACAGAAGCTTTATTATTGGTTAGCCATCATCGGTACTAGCGGCTTGATCATGGCGTTATGGTACACTATTTTCTATGAACCAGTTTTTAACTACGGCACAACCGTTGTGAGATTGTTTGACTCAATGATTTTGAGTTTATTAATCGTATCAATTTTATTCAAAAACAGAGGTGATGAAGAATGCTAGAGCGTTCAATGGAAAACATCTGGGTATTAAAAGACGGAAAGGGAGTGATACAAAAAACAAGAAAAGGATGATAAACATGAACGAATATAAACAAATGATGAGCGATGGGTTTGAATTGAACTATTGTATTAAAGGAAAAGGAAAGCCGGTATTAGTTGTTGGCAGTAGCATCTACTACCCACGCTTATTCTCAGAGCAATTGTATCAACATTTCCAATTCATCTTCATGGACCATAGAGGATTTGTGCGACCGCCGAGAACATTAGGGCGCGAAGATTATCAACTAGATCAAATTTTAACCGATATTGAAAAGTTGCGAGCGACATTACAACTTGAGGACATCGTCATTTTAGGCCACTCCGGTCACGCTTTTATGGCGCTGGAATATGCAAAAAAATTCCCTGAACATGTCGATAAAGTTGTATTGTTAAATTCAGCCCCCTCCAATAGTATGGAAAGACAACAAGGAAGCCAAAACTATTTTGAGCAAGAAGCTGAGCTAGAAAGAACAGCTGAACTTCATAAACATATGGCCCTGTTACAAAGTGACATTGAAAAAGACCCTGAGCGAAGATTTGTTCATATGTGCCTTCGAATGGGAGCAATGAGTTTTTATGATTACCAGTTCGATGCTTCTGACACGTGGAATGGTGTTTACACAAATATGGAAATCATTGACTACTTATGGGGCGAGGCGTTTGCTACACTAGATATCACCAATGGATTGAGCAAACTGAACAAACCGATTTTGTTAGGCTTAGGAAAATATGATTACTTAGTGGCTCCTACCACCCTTTGGAACCCAATTGTTGCGAAGTACCCTGTGATTCAAAAAGTCATTTTTGAACGAAGCGGTCACAATCCGATGTTGGAAGAAGAGCAACATTTTAATGATATTTTTACAAATTTCGTTAAAAACTAACTATTAAAAAAGCCTTTCCTGATTTTTACCGGGCAAGGCTTTTTTCGACAAAAACCGGGGAGTGACAGGCACCTAGCGAATCACCGTCAACACCGGAAACACATACGGCTCAGCCGGTTCCGGAATCTCTTTCCATGACACATCCTTCACCAGCGGTATACTTGCTCCATTATAGGAGATAATTGCAAGCGTTCCTTCGATCTCTAGCCATGTATCTTGTGAAATAATAGCCGCTTCCTCAATCTCCGTTAAAAAACCGATCGTCGTGGCATCGGCGACACAATGCGTAATTAAAAAACGAGCAAGCACGAGCTGATTGCTTTCGAAATCTCCCTCTTTAAACACAAACCCTGTCATCTTTATTTTCTTTCCAGTGTATTGACTCGGTGCGGCATTGATTTCTCCGTAATAAGGCTCAAATACATCATCAGTCAATGTAATGACCCCATCGTCATTAAGAGCGTTCATCTTTTGATTGTATTCTTGATCGCTCATTTCATTCAGATTGACCAATGGCTCCTGCTCCTCGAAGCTGCTTTCCGATGGAAGCGGAGCGATCCCTTTTTTAGCAGCAATCGATGCGTTCAACGTTGTCGCTGGCAATAAAAATCCCGTCGCTAACGGAAAAATTAAAATAGAATACGAGACGATTTTTTTCCTCCTTGAGTCGGAATCACCATGATCGTGATCGCAATCATGATGGCTGCAAGAAGCCTTTTTCACCCAAACACGTGTTAATTGCACGATAAACAAAAATAGAAAGAGCCCGGCTGCTAGTTGACTTAATAGCTCATACTTCGGATTAATGTACTGTGAAATCTCTCCACGATAATGTAGCTGCCACAAAAACAAGGCGAATGTTAATAGAATCAACGCTCGAAACGCTTGCTGTGATTGAAATTTCATCTCTTCACCCCTAGCTCAAAACTTGAATACATCCCCAAACAATAAACGTAATCATTACGATTAAAACAGCGACAAATCTCACTTTAAACACACTTAGCAACATAAATGTATTTTTTAAATCAATCATCGGTCCGTAAATTAAAAAGGCCAAGATCGATGTCGTCGGAAAGACATGACGGAAAGAAGCGCCGATGAACGCATCGGCTTCAGAGCATAGAGATAACAAGTACGCCAGCCCCATCATCGTCAACACTCCGTCTCCCACCTGCAAAATCGATTGCATCGAGACATACGTTTGCACGAAAGCGGCTAAAAAAGCGCCGATAATTAAATACTTGCCCATATCAAAAAACTCATCAATCGAGTGCTTACACATATCGAGAAGCTGCTGCGGAAAAGACGCCTTCTGCTTCGACGGTAAAACCGCAACGTGCTCATCCTTCAACTGATTCCCTTTAAAAATAAAGCTCACAAGTAAAGCGATCACTAAAGCAGCAACAAATCCCACGCCCATACGTAAACCCGCTATCCCCCAATCGTTTCCAAAGGCCATATACGTTGAGAAAATAACAATCGGATTAATAAGTGGACCCGTTAATAAAAATCCCACGCCCGCATAAATAGGCACCCCTTTAGCCACTAATCGGCGAACGATCGGAACAATGCCACATTCGCAAGCTGGAAAACAAGCACCGACGACGCAGCTCATCAACACAGCCAAAAATTTGTTTTTTGGTATCCACTTCTCGATCTGTTCCACCTGGATAAAGATTTGGATAACCCCTGCAATCAACACGCCGATTAAGACAAACGGAATCGCTTCAATCAGAATACTTAAAAAGATCGTATTCATCTGTAGCATGGAAATAGGTAGCACCCAAGTCACCGCTTGTCCTTCCATCAACCGTTGAAAAGTTAAATAAACAGCCGTCACCATCACCATAAAAGCAAACACTTCAACAAAATGGATTCGTATCCAACGACTCATACTTGCTCCTTCCTAAACAAAATTTTTCACCTAAACTATTATATGCAGAAAAAGAAAAATAGAATAAAAACCGTCCAGCATCATCACATCATACTGGACGGTTTTTCGACAAATCTCGAGGAGTGACAGGCACCTAGTTCAATATAAAAGGTACTACCCGTACCTAGTTTGCTAGAGACGCCAATGTTTCCGTTCATCAGGTGAATGAGTTGTTTAGATATGGATAGGCCAATGCCTGTTCCTTCTACTTGTTCGATGGATGGGACGCGCGTGAATGGTTCGAAAATGTGCAACAGTTGATCTTGAGCAATGCCGATACCGTTATCAATGATTTCTAACCGGAACATCTCGCCTACTACTCGCCCTCTTATCCAAATACATCCCTCTTCTTTGTTATACTTAATCGCATTTGATAGGACATTTAAAATCACTTGCTTGAGACGGAAGCGGTCAGCCTGCACATAAATCGGCTCCTGTGGGTTTAACTCACAAATTATGCTCACTTGTTGCTTCTTAGCTATTGGCCTCATTAACGTCACACATTGCTGAATCTTGTTCGTTAAGTTGACGGTTTCGATGGATACATAATAATGACCGGATTCAATGCGCGATAAATCAAGAATTTCATTGATGATCAGTAACAGATGTTGACCGGCTTTGAAAATTTCAGCGACATTTTCTTGTTGTTCAGTTGTAAGTGGATGGCTTGTGTCATATTCGAGCAGCTGAGCAAATCCAATAATCGCATTTAATGGCGTCCGTAGCTCATGGCTCATATTAGATAAAAATTCCGTTTTTGCTTGATTCGCTTTTTCTGCTTCGTCTTTAGCGCTAATCATCGACTGCTCCATTTGCTTTCGTTCCGTAATATCTCTTGCGACAAACGAAACAGAATGCACCGACTGGTTCTCACGAAAAATTGGAGCGATACGACATAAATACCAACTAACATCATTTAAACTAGTCGCAATCGTCATTTCGATCACGGTCGATTTTTTTAACGTCATCGTTTTCTCTACCGCTGACATAATCTGATCACCAGTATCTTGTCCAAAAACAGCTCTTATATTTTGATGTAACAACTCCTCTAATGGGACTGATAAAGATCGTTCACTCATCCAAACATTCACGATTTTCCCGTCCGCTTGCAGCTCACAAACGATATCATCTAGTGAATAGACGAGTGCCCTTAAATCCGCTTCTCGTTTTCGCAAATGGTTTTGGGTTAGGTTTAACTGATTTCCGATATGCACCACATCATTCGCTGTTTCTTGTAGCTCTTGAATATAGAAATTAGGCTTTTTAAAAGAGAAATCTCCTTTGCCGATATGCCGGATTAAATGCCCCATTTCGATTAACGGCTGGGCAATTACTGAACTAATCGATTTAGCGTTACGAATTAAAACAGAGAAGAAAATGATGTAAAAAGCAACGAGACCTATAATCATAAACAATCCAATTTTCGTTAGTTCACCCTTTAGATCATTAACAGATGAAAAGACTTGATCATTTTCAACAACGATAAATAATTTCCAGCCAGTTTTGGGGACAGTAGCCCAGGAAATCATATAGTCCTCACCATTTAATTCCGCCTGTGATAACCCGTTGTTCGTATTTTTCGCTTTTAAACTAAATGCTTGTAAGTCTGTTCTCTTATAAATATTAAATTGTTCTGGCTTATACGTATCTTCCTTTACAGCCTCATGATACGTGTGCTGCTTAAGCTCCTTTATCCCCCAAACTTCTTCTCCTTTTGATGGTAAAGCCAGAATCACACCATCATTTCCAACTAACACCCCATATCCATTCCAAGGAATATCTAAATCTAAAATATTGTTAATAATCGTATCTATCGTAATATCGATGCCGACGACACCTTCAAGGAAATTTCCGTTATGCACCGGAGCAATCGCTGACGCCATCCACCCGTTACCGGCGGGGTCTAAATAAGCATTCGTCCAAACGACTTTACGCATCGGATTGTGGTGAACATCCGCTTCATAATAAAAATTATAATTTGAAATATTCATATGAGGTGGGTATTGCTCCAAAACGTCAAAATAAGGATAGATGATATTTAAGGAATCGTACGTATTATAATAAACGGCTGCCGCAAGAGACTCGCTATCTTTAATGTCTTTCATTAATGTTTGTGCTGGCAATAACCTCGCCACTTTTTCCCGTTCCTTTGCACCAATAGGCACATATCCACTGTAAAAAACAGCAGCTCCACGATCTGGACGATCACTTGTTGTATAATATACGCCATTATCCGCAAACGAGAGACGTTTCGCATCTATCGTATCTATCACTTGATTCGTCTCATAAAAGCGGGTCATTTGTCTTTGAAAGGTTTGGGTCGCATTTTCTACACTCGTTGTTTGTTCTTTTATTAACATCGCTTCCCGCACCGATATTTCTTTCAGCTCTGCTTGAATATCTTGTGAGATCCTGTTCATCATTACTGTATTGGACCATTGATTCACAATGAAATAAATCAAAATAAAACTGAACTCTACTAAAACGAGTGGAATTAATGCTTTCGATAAAAAGGACCGGCGAATATAATGAAAAATGGATATTCTCGTAGGCTTCTTTTGCTTTCTCACTTTATTTTCCTACTTTCAAGGTAATACACTAATCGATCAATCAACCAATCCCATCGATTGTGAGGACGAGTATTGTTCTTTTATCTCTATAATTTCTGGAATAATGGTTAAAAAGGCGTCAACAATCTCTGGATCAAAATGCTTCCCCTTGCCATTTTCAATTTCTTTTACCGCTTCTTCAACCGTCCACGCCTCTTTATACGGACGGCTTGATGTTAATGCATCAAACACATCACAAACAGCGACAATTCGCCCTTCAAGTGGGATATTTTCTTCTTTTAATTGATTCGGATACCCAGATCCATCCCATTTTTCATGATGGGTTACAGCAATTTGCTTCGCTATCCGAAAAATACCGAAAGATTCTAAACCAGAAAGTAAGCGCTCCCCCATTGTTGTATGAGTTTTCATTATTTCGAATTCTTCTGGCGTTAATCTCCCCGGCTTCAGCAGGATCTGATCTGGGATGCCAATTTTTCCGATATCATGCATCGTACTTGCATGAAAAATAAGCTCACAATATTTCTCGTCTTTCCCGAGTTCTTTTGCTAAACGTTTGCAATAATGACTCATTCGTGTCGTATGCTCGCCTGTTTCATTATCGCGATATTCCGCCGCAAGGCCCAGTCGATGAATCAGCTCTAACTTGATGTGCTGAATTTCTTTCGTCCGTTCATCTACTCGTCTTTCTAGCTCTTCATTTTGATTGAGTAGTTGCTGCTGCATCATGTGCAATTGAATCACGTTTCTGATCCGCATTAAGATTTCTATACGATCAAAGGGTTTGCCAATAAAGTCGATCGCCCCATACTCTAACGCTTGGTTTCTCGACTGCTGATCTCCATGTGCCGTAATCACAATGACTGGAAAAAATTCCTCTTGATATCGCTCTTTCAACATTTGAAGAATTTGAAATCCATCAAAATAGGGCATACGCAAATCTAGTAAAATAGTATCAGGTTTAACCTCTTCATATGCTTGAATCGCTTCTCTTGAATCGGTGACGCTATAAACATTTTGATAACCTTCCATTTTAAGGAGGCGCTCTAATAACAACACATTAGCTGGTGTATCATCAATAATTAAAATAGTCGCTTCGTGCAATGCCTTCTCTAAAATCACACTCATCACCCTCATTTTGATTTCTATATAGGCATTATATACTATAAACCTGCTTTCACAAACGACTTTTTTCGACAAAAATCAAGGAGTGACAGGCACCAAAAACAAACGAAATTTTCCATCTAAATTATATATATGCAAAAAAAGAAAAATAGAATAAAAAAACGTCCAGCATCGTCACATCATGCTGGACGTTTTTTCGACAAATCTCGGGGAGTGACAGGCACCTATATCCGCTCTAATAATTGGCTGAACTTTTTCGGGCTCATTATTTCGTGAGTAATAAATTTTCCGTTTATAAACATTGAAATTGTTTGCAGGGATATATTCTATAAATACTTTTGCTCGTTCGTTTAACCGATAAAAGACCAAACCTTCTTCCATTCGTTCTAACAGCCACTGCTTCTTTTCAGTTACTGCAGAAGCATATTGCTTCGCTCCTAATGCACAACACATATGTTCATTTTCTATATTGTTTTTTGTAATTTGGATAAAACTCAATTGAATTCCCCACTGATTGAAGTTTCACTTTATCGCAATATAAATATCCACTTGCGCTTCTTCCGGGTTGGCACATCTTTCGTCGTATATTTCAAAATCACCCGTATACGTTCTTTCAACTTCAGAGCTGGCGAACCAAGCCCAAATATGTTGCCACGCCTTGATGACCACTTCAACCATTGGACCTTTTTCAGATGTGAACACCATATATTTGGATGCTGGAATGATCTTCACACTCAGCCCCTCTGAAACAACGCCATTTGACAACACTTCCATTCCAATTGTCAGTGAATACTCTCCATTCACATCCGTTGCATAGTCTGAATACAAACCATATGTAGCAGTTGGCTTTACTAGATTCGCCATTTGTTCAGGTACCTTTTGTTCATAAAATGCCGACCACAAAGACGGAATCTTCCCTTCAGGCGTCATTTCATCCGCATTGCACGTACGAACGGTTAATCCCATCACTTGAAAAGCTTCTTTCTCAACAATCACAGGTTCAACCGTTTCACTCTTTTTCCATCGCTTTAAGCTCGGTAAAAAAGAAGTTAACATTTGACGTGCTTGCTCTTCTTCCATGCCATCTTCCTTTAAATGAGACACACAGATGTCTATCATTTCTTCTATCGTTAAATCCGGCTGCTTAAATTCCCCAGCTTCATAACAATATATACAGTAGTCTTTACTTAGTTGCCCCTCTTTTTCTGTCCCAACTAACGATTGATCGTTTAATGGCATACCACAACTTTGACAATGATTATTCATTTTTCATTCTCCACCTTTCTATCATTTGTCTTTACTATAGCAAGGCAAACTTGACAACAGTCTGTCATAAAGTGAAAATAAGCCATTAAGCACTCCACTTAATGACTTTTTTCTTTATACAACGCCACAATTTTCTCCGCACGTTCTCTCACAATTTGGCTTATATGATAAGGTTCCATCACTTTGATCCGATGTCCGAAACTCAGTAAGTAACCGTATAGCCATTCATTTTCAGGTAAAGACACTTCAACGATGGAGCGTTCTACATCGACATGTTCGATCCCAAACATTTCTTCCATCGTTGCCACTATCTTTGGATCAAATGACAACGTAAGATGAACTAAATTTTGTGGTTGCTGCCATTCTTTATCCCATGGCAGGTCTGCTAACTGGAGCGGCTTTTTTTCAAATAGTTCCTCTTCTTCTACGATATCTTTCATCCGAGCGATTTTAAATAAACGGAAGCTTTCTCGTAATCGGCAATAGCCATATACATACCATATCCGTCCTTTTTGTACTAACGTGTGCGGCTCAATTAATCGGCTCGTGATGCTTCCATCGCTAGCCACGTAGTTAAAACGAACACAGTGAGTGGATTCAATTGCTTGTTTCAGTAAAGTGAGCTGTTCTTTTAATACGACATTTTGTCCCCAAGGGCTGAGGTCGATAAATACTTGATCAACAGATTGCCGAACAGTCTCATCCGCCACCCCTGTTAACTTCTCAAGCACGGCTTCAGCATGTGGGTCTTCATAAGAGGTAAGCGCACTTTGAATCGCCACCGAAAGCGAAGCCAATTCGTCTTTTGTTAACACTTGCTGATCGATCCGATATCCTTCCATCAGACTAATGCCGCCGTTCGACCCTTGCTGACTAGTAACGGGGATGCCAGCACAACTAAGCGTATCAACATCCCGGTAAATCGTACGAACCGACACATCAAATAAATCAGCTAACTCTTGCGCCTTCACTTTTTTACGATTGATCAAAATCATGATCATCGTTAATAAACGTTCTACTTTCATCTTTCTCTCCTTTCAAATAACGACAATATTCGAGGAGTGACAGGCACCCGATCATGATGAGCTTGCGAAAAATGGATTTGCTGTCCCACCAGATTTTGTGTTATCGTTGACTATGCAGATGGAAATATATAGGTAAACAATTGGGTTATAGTGAAACGGGTTGGTTTAGAGGCACTAAAAAAATAGCAAGAGGTGAGCAAATTGAAAATTGGACAATCTCCTTTTCAACCAATTATACCGAAACTAGGGAAAAAAGAAAAAATAGCTGATACGGAAGCGACAGTTTTGCAGCAATTAACCGATTCGAAGCAAGCAATAAAGGAAACCGTACAGCGACAAATTGCTGAAATCGAAGAAGCGCGCACGGATATGGGAGAGGATGACCCGAAGGCACAGCGTTTAATTGAAACTTTTAAAAACGGCCAAAAGCTAACACCAGAGGAAATAGCGTATGTGCGTAAAAATGCACCGGGTATCATTGATTACATTGATCGCATTACACGTGAGCGTGAAGTTATTGAACTAAGTATGAAAATGGCACCGACAAAAACAGATGTGCAAATGGTCGCGTTTCGTGCATCGAAGCAAATTGAAAACCATCAAAATCCAGAAGAGCGTGAAATTCGCGCGAAACATTTAGCTGATGCCAAGCACGAGTATGAGCAAACGGATGAATACAAGGAAAAGCCGAATAGTCCGTTAGAAAAACAAGAAAAACCCGCTATGATTAGCTACAAACCAACTCGAAAGCAATCCATCGAAATGGCAAAAATCGCCTATGAACAGGTGACCCCTCAAAAGAGAGAGAACACAATTAAGAAAATAGTCGCATTCATTCATGATTGACATGAATAAAAAAACGACAGCCGCCCCTATGGCAGCTGTCGCTTATTTGCTTAGTGCAAAACGATAGACGTGATTAATGTAAGGTGGCAAAACGGAAATATGGTTTTCCTCTTCATAGCAACAATGTTTCGTCGTTAAATGAGGGATTTTTGCAGACGTTAAACGATCGAACACGATGTTGGCATCTTCAATCATTTGTTGCTTCTCTAAAGCACCAATTCCGATAAATAGCTTCGTCGTGGGAAGGTCTTGCGGAACGTCTTGAAGCATTCGTTCCATCTCTTGTATGAGCGCGCGATTCTTCCACCAAATCGAAGGACTTCCTGCTGCGTATACTTGAAAAGCTTCATATTGATTAAACATCGTATAAAGGACAAATAATCCCCCTAACGAATGACCGAATAACGTCTGTCTCGTCCGATCAATAGAAATGAATCCTTCAACAAACGGTTTCAACTCTTCCTCAATGAATGTGAGAAACGAGTCAGCTCCTCCAGTCTTTGGCCATTCCTTCTCTGTTCGTCGCATCGGGAATTCATGCGGCTCCGCATACGTCGTATAATCATAAAAACGAGCATCGGTATCGAAAGGTTCATCCGTCTCATAACCAATTCCAACAACGACCGCTGGATCTAACCCATGAGGTTTCCGAGATTGCAAACGAACCGTTTCCGTTACCGTTCCAAACACGGAATTGGCATCTAATACATAGATCACTGGAAACCCTTCAGGAGGCGCCTTGACACTGGGCGTCCACATCATCATTCGATACGTACGACCGACTTTACTTTCACAAGTCCATTGTTTCGCTCTCGGAATTTCAAAAGCAGATGACTCCGTTACTTTCATTTTCATATTCTCCTCTACTTCCGGGCTTTAAATAATAAATAAATGAAATAAGGCACACCGATAATCGAGATCACAATCCCAACCGGCAATTCAGCTGGAGCAAAAATCGTCTTTCCGATAAAATCTCCAACTAACACCATAAGCATGCCGATCGCTCCACAAGCCGGAATGATATATTGATATTGAATACCAACTAACCTTCTCGCGATATGAGGAGCAATTAAGCCAACAAAGCCAATACTTCCCGATATGGATACACAGGCACTCACGATTCCGACACAGCAAAGAAGAAAAATCAGTCGTTCACGATCTTTATTTACACCGATGCCTGTGACCGTCACTTCATCCAGTTGCAATAAATTTAGCGCATGCGACCGCCACCAAATAATCGGAACTAAAATGACAATCCAAGGCAATACAGCGAATATATGAGTCCAAGTCGCATGATAAATACTTCCCGTTAACCAAACTGTCGCCATTTCAAAATCCCGCGGGTCCATCTTCAGTGAAACATAAAGAGTAATCGCACCAAATCCTGAGCCGAGGGCGATTCCTACTAAAATTAATCGTTGCGGATCAAGCGAACCTCGATACCTAGCAAAAAGCAACAGTAAGAATGCGGCACCTAAGCCTCCGAGCCAGCCAAAAAGCGGCATCGTCATCACCGATAACAGACTTGCTCCTTTCATCGTTCCTTGGATGAAAAACATACAAAGAACGATCGCCGTTCCAGCTGCTGCATTAATGCCGAGAATACCCGGATCTGCCAATTGATTTCTTGTCACACCTTGCAAAACAGCCCCAGTAATACCTAAAGCGAACCCGACGATCGCTCCGATAATGATCCGCGGCAAACGAAATTCAAAAATGACTAAATCATAATCCGTCACTGACTGCAATCGAAATAACGTGCGAATCGTATCCATCGCTGACACATCAAACGTGCCGTTCGTTACACTGACATACATCACGACGACAGAAAGTATGATCGTCGATAAGAACACACTTAAAAATCGAGTACGATGACCGAGCTTACTCAAATGCTCCTACCTCCTCTCGTTTTAATTAAATAAAGGAAGTAAGGAACACCAAATATAGCAGTCACTACGCCAATCGGTGTCTCAAATGGATGATTCATAAAGCGGCTAATGATATCCGCCCATGCTAAAAACAACGCACCAAAAATAGCGGCATACGGAACAATTATTCGATAATCTTGACCGATAAGAAGCCTCGTAATATGAGGGATAATCAAACCGATGAAGGCAATTTTCCCAGCCATCGCGACCGATACACCCGTTAAAATGACGACACTTAATATGGTCAACCCTTTCATGAGATTAATATTGATTCCTAACCCTTGAGCGACTTCATCACTGAGGGAGATCGCTGTAACCGAACGAGCAACAATAAAAGCTAATATGAGGCCCACGACCGCAAACGGAATCGTCCATTTAATAAGCGTCGGGTCCATTTGGTGCAGCCTTGCGTTGTACCAAAAGCTAATATCTTGTGACACTTGAAAATATGTCGATAATGCTTGAGACACTCCGTTAAGAAAGGTCCCAAGAATCGTTCCTAATATCGCCAACGTTAACGGCGTCATCCCTCCAGGCAACAAACGAGCGATGAAAAAAACTAGCGCCGCTCCTAATGCGGAGCCGATTAACGAAAACGTAATCAATGTCATAGAAGAAGCTTCCGGTATGAAAATCATCGATAATGTAATGACAAATACCGATCCATCTGCCACACCCATAATGGTTGGGGACGCAAGATAGTTTCTTGTCATCCCCTGCATGAGCGCCCCTGAGACAGCCATAAAGGCACCAATTAATAATGCTCCTACGACACGCGGGAAGCGCGATGTTTGAATGATTAAGTGATCCATATTGTCTGAATCAAAGTGAACAAGCGCCTCCCACACCATTCCAAAGCTAATCGATTTCGAACCGTAAGCAATAGATACAAAGATCGTCGCCATGAAAAGGAGACCTAATAAAACAAGATGAACAACCCTGTTTTTCAATAAAGAGCCCATGCTATTATTCCCCTAAATGCTTTTGTACACTTTCTAAAAACTCGATTCGGCTGTAAGCAGGGCCTCCTTCCATTAGAGGATCCACAACGTTTACAAACACTTGATCATTTTTAAACGCATTCGTATTTTGGATAATCGGGTTCTTTTTCAACTCTTCAAATACCTTTTCTTCCTCTGTACCTTCACCTGTAACGAATTGTACAAATAAAGCATCTGGATTCATCGCCGCTAGTTGTTCAACAGAAATTGCTTCTTGTGTTTTCGCTTTGCTGACCTCTGCAGGGACTTCTAAACCAAGCTCACTGTATAATACAGGGTTAAAGTATACATCTTTCGGGTAAACGAATAATTGTCCTTTACGAATACGAATGGCCGCTACTTTTTTCCCTTCAAACTTTTCTTGTAAAGACGTTCTTGCCGCATCCATATCTGCTTCATATTTTGCTAAAATCTTTTCTGCTTCTGCTTGCTTTCCAGTTAATTCCGCCATTAAATTCAAGCTTGCTTCCCAATCTGTTGCAATGTGAGACACTAAAATCGTTGGAGCAATTTTCTTCAACTTTTCGTGTACTTCTTCTGGAAACTTCGTAGAACCTAGAATAATGTCTGGCTTTAATTCTAAAATCTTTTCAAAGTTTGGTTGAATTTTCTCACCGATGGATTCGGCTTGTTTAGTTGCTGAAGCATAAACCTCTGGAAACTTTCCGCCTACCGTTACCGCTCCTGTTAGATCAACTTCAAGCACTGTTGCATCTTCCATCGCTTCCATAGCACCTGTCACAACAACCCGCTCGACATTTTGCGGAACGGTGTACTTTTCTCCAAGATATTCAATCGTTCTAGTTTCACTTCCTCCTGTCTGCTCTGTTTTCTCTTCCTTATTGCCTTCACTCTTGCTTGGCTCGCTCTTTTGGCCTCCTCCACAAGCAGCCAAAACTAGCATAAATAATGCTATTAAACTAACTAGTATAAATTTTTTATTCATTTCCCTTGAACTCCTTCCAGCATCCTAACGATTTTTATTGATAACGATTATCAATATCGATTGTAGCGAATCAGGAATTCTTTCACCATGGAGAAAATCCAGAAAAATCATGGACAATTCACAGGCAAAAAAGTCTGTAACCATTCAATTCCGCAAGCTGCGATTTTTTATGTACATCGAAGGAGATTCTCCAACTTCTTTCTTAAATTTACGACTGAAGTAAAATTCATCTGAATAACCAACTTGATGGGCAATATCTCGAATCGACAGTTGAGCCGTCCCCATTAATCGCTTCGCCTCTTGCATACGTAATTCACTAACATATTTCATCACACTTTTGCCAAATTTCTTCTTAAATAAATCACTGAAATATTTCGGGCTAAGCTCCGCCATTTGGGCAAGTCGATCAATCGTTAAATTTTCCATATAATGTACTTCAATATACTGTTTTGCCCGATCAATTGCTGAGCACGTATGATCTGGCTTCATTTGCGCCATATGATGAATATAGTAAATCAGTCTTAAACACATCAGTTCACAATAAAGTGAGCTTAATCGTCTCTGACTATGCCTGCCTTTATGAAGAGAAGAACAAATAGCAAGCAGCTTATCATCCTCTGGCAAAGAAATTTTTCCCGAATAGAGGAGTGGTTGAGCATCCGTCATCGCGGTTAACGCTCGGCCATTTTGACTTTCCTCATATACGTCGAAATAAACAACATATAGTTCTGCATTTTCAGTCATCGGCGTTGTGACAAACGTTTCATTTGGCTTGCATACAAAAAGTGTATTCTTTTCTAATCTATAAGTTTGAACATCTAATGATAGCTCGATTTCTCCATTCGTTACGACAATGAGCGCATATGAAAAAACGAGTTGTTGCTTTAATTGGCAATCTTCTTCACCCTTTACGAAATCAATGGATCGGAATTTAAAAGAGAGAGCCTCTAAATTCGTACCATTCTCCTCTATCTTTAGCTGTATTTCTCTCATGTTTACACCACCACTTTCATTGATAACGATTATCATTTTTAATTATAACATATATGTCACCCTATTCGGATAAGCGATCAGTCGGTGCATTCAAAATAAAGACCTAGTAGACAAGCATCTATAGCCACTTGTCTACTAGGTCTTTTAATATCTCACTCGATCCCTAAATGCTCACGTAAAGTCTCACCTGTATATTCACTTCTGAACAACCCTTTTTCAACTAACAACGGCATCAGTTCATGGAAAAATAATTCCATCGACTGGACAGAGCCACCCGGAAGAGCAATAAATCCATCCATCGCGCCCGCTTCAAACCACTCGATAATGTCGTTCACCACATCTTCCACCGTACCAACAGCTACCCAATGCGCCGAGCCAACCACTTCTGGTCTCGACAACAATTCTTCCACTGTCGGCTCCTCACGCATAATGAATCGACGCAATAAATCGGCATGTGTCCGACTGCGAACAGGCTGATTCAGATCAGGAAGCAATTCGGACGTTACACGCTTATCTAAAGGCCAGCCGCTCATATCGAGACCTAAAATCGACTGGACCGATACATATCGATGCGCAAGGCTTAAATGAGCATGTGCCTGCCGATGTAGCTCGCGCGCCTCGCTACGTGTCTTCGCTAAGAAGAAGTATAAACCAGGCAACACTCGAATCGCATCTGGATGGCGACCACGTTCCTGCGCCCGTCTTCTCAAATCCTCACGCAATTCAATACCTGAAATTATATCTGGTGTCGCAGCAAAAATTGCATCCGCTACCGAAGCGGCAAAATTCCGACCGGAATCAGACGCCCCTGCTTGAAATAAAGGGATCTCCCCTGATGAATGGGCCGGCAAATTAAGCGGACCTTTCACGCTGAAAAAATCACCCGAATGATCAATCGAAGAAACGAGCTCCTTATTCGCAAATTGCTCCGATGTGCGACGAGCTGTCAGTGCCTCATGTGGATAACTCGCCCATAGCTTGCGTACAACCTCCGTGAATTCATTCGCTTTTCTATACCTTTCTGGAGAAGATGGCATAGGAGCATCACCGAAATTTTCAGCCCCTTCAATGGAAGTGACTATATTCCAGCCAGCGCGTCCGTTGCTGATCCAATGTAACGACTGAAGCTGTCTCGCAACGACATATGGCGGATTAAAAGTCGTCGAAGCGGTCGTAACGAGCCCAATCCGTTCCGTTTCACAAGCAATTGAAGTAAGCAAAAGCGTCGGGTCCAAACTACCGAAACCAGGAGATTTATCCAACACTTTTTGGTTAAGAAATAACGTATCCGGTCTGAAAACAAAATCAAGCTTCGCCTTCTCAGCCATCTTTGCCAGTTCAACGTAGAAATCGGTTGAATATAAGTTCTCTACGTTACTGTATTCCTTGCCTTTCCTCCAGGTTGCTGTCAATGACAACCCGATGCAAAGCTGTCTATTTGTATCCATACGTACCAACCCCTATTAATTGATAACATTTCTCATTATATTGTTGGTAACGCCTCTGAAACCATAGACAAAATCCAGAATGTCTTTGGATGATTTCCGTACTTATTAGCTAAATAATCATGTATATTTACAAAAAAAAACTAAGAAACATAACAATCGTTTCTTAGTTTTTACCCAATTATATTGTATCCTCTCTTTCAATGTTCCGAATGGCCGAATAGGCAATCATCATTCCAATGGCGGCAAGTCCTAATTGAAGAGGAATGAATGTCACCATAGAGAAAGCTGAATTACTTGAAAAAGCAATCGCTACAACGATCAGAGATGAAGCAATCGTGGCCGCAACCGAATATTTACGCATGCCGAAGTACAAGGGAATTAAGCTTGCTCCAGCAGCAGCGATGGCAAAGAAAAGCATGTTAATCGCTTCTTCTAGAAACTGATGAACCGTGACTGAAAACGGAACAATCGGAACGTACATATTGATAATAAAGAATGAACCAGCAACAATCATATTAGATAATAAAATCGTAACAAACGTCATTACCGCTATTACTAATAGTTTACTAGCGATTATTTTCTTTCGACTGACAGGATAAGAGAATAAAATCAAAATCGTTTTATTTCGATATTCTTCAATCACCATTTTCGCAATCAATACAGCAGCAAAGACGATAAACGTTGCTCTCACCATTCCGCCGATTAGTACAAAGACATCTTGATACATCGTGATCATCAAATCTCTTTCTTCTTGTTCTATATACATAATGCAGCACATCAATACAGTCATAATGATGTTGGCAATTACAGCCCCTTTTACATACCATCCAAATTTAAATTTCTTCATTTCTAGCTTTATTAGCTGCAGCATGGACTCCCTCTCCTTCTTTTAAACTTAAACCACATCGATTCGGTCCACTTTACGGTAAGAAAGATAGCCAATCATCATCCCTAATAAACAAAGGGCCAGTGGTATGACAATGAATTCATATAAACTTATATTGCTCACCCCATCAGACACGTTGGCGTTAATTAGAAATCCAATTAATACCGATGTTGTAATCGTTGTAGGAGTTGATTTTTTTCTCATTCCGAAATATAGCGGAACGAGACTAATGCCAGCAACCATAAATGCATGAATAAAAGTCGACGGAACTATCGCAATGATGTCACTCATCTGAACAGGAGTTTCAAAGAATCCTATAATAGGATTGAAGAAAAACGTCAACAAACTAATGATAAAAGTTGAGAGCACGA
This sequence comes from Bacillus sp. FJAT-42315, assembly GCF_002797375.1. Classification (GTDB taxonomy): domain Bacteria; phylum Bacillota; class Bacilli; order Bacillales; family Domibacillaceae; genus Bacillus_CE. The sequence continues at coordinate 922,211 of NZ_KZ454941.1, read as the reverse complement.
TGCTGAAAAAACAAAAACTAAAGACGATGAATAGCTTTGCTTGCATTAATTTTTTTCGCTCGATCGGATAGGTAAACAGTAATTGCATCGTTTTATTTTTGTATTCATCAATGACTAAGCGTGATAAAAGGACAGCTGAAAAAATGATAAATGTGATTCTAATCAAGATATTTGTTAAAGCCATAAACTCTGCATAATTTGCAAACATTAGATCACTCTCAACTTTAGAACCCCACGCCATCAGACCAACAGCAGCGAAAATTCCTAAAATACAAAACGCTACACTTTTAAAATAACGAGGTAATTGATGTTTTTTCCATTCTAGTTTCACCAGTTTAAGCATGGATTCCCTCTCCATTCATAAGGTTTAGGAAATACTCCTCTAATGAGCTATGCTTCTTATTGATGCTTTCAATCTCGATATCATTCATAATCAGTGTCTTTGAAATTTCTTGCTGGGTAGCTGTCATTTCATAAATACGAATCATTTTATCATTCATGATTTTATAGTTTTTCAGACCTAATTGATGGTCTAAAATATAAACAGCCTTTTTGACATCGTGAACCGTGACTTCGATATACTCGGTTTGTTCACCACTAATGCTTTGCATCGACACTTCTTTGATCAGCTTCCCGTTTTGAATCACTCCAATCGTGTCAGCCATCTGCTCCATTTCTGCTAAAATATGACTAGAAACTAACAATGTAATGCCGTATTCTTTGCAAAGTATTTTAAATAATTCTCTTAACTCTTTAATACCGATAGGGTCTAACCCATTGATCGGCTCATCTAAAATTAATAATTCAGGCTTTGTCGTAATCGCTCTAGCAATTCCTAACCGCTGCTTCATCCCAAGGGAAAAATCTTTTACTTTTTTGTTGTCGACATTATGTAAATTCACAAGATTTAACGCGTGATCAATCGCCGTCTTATCATAGTAGCCCATGTATTCACAATGTAAGTAAAGATTCTCTTTAGCTGTGAGTTTTTCATAAAAGATCGGATATTCAATAATAGTTCCCATTCGCTTGAGCACTTCGTAGGAAGTATCCGTTAATTTCTCACCGAAAATTTCAATATCACCGCTCGTCGACTTGATTAAATTCGTCAGCATTTTCATGACCGTTGTTTTACCAGCACCATTTGGCCCTAAAAATCCGTAAATCTCCCCTTGCTTCACATGCATATTGACCGCGGAAACAACCTCTTTCCCGTCAAACACCTTTGTTAGTTGATTCGTTTTTAATATATAGGACATATTGTTTTCTCCTTTCACTGTATAGTTCAATTGTACGAAGCGAACTTCTCTTTTTTCTTACTCAATCCTTACAAATTTCTTAAGCTCATAGAAAAGCGAAAGGCGACGTTGGAGCTGGACAAAAAAGCGAAAGGCAAGAAAAAAGCTTGCAGAACCTACCTTGTCCACAAGCTAAAACTCCATTCTTTTCAACATGATGGTAAACACGGTTTTCCCGTAAGGTTTACTGGAAAGATGGATTTCTCCACCTAACGCTTCCACAAGCCGCTTCGTAATCGTCAATCCAAGCCCGCTACCTTGGTACAAACGATTCCTTGAATCCTCCAATGTGTACATACGTTCAAATACTTTGTCGATATGAGACTCAGAAATTCCTTTTCCCTTATCCCATATATCAATGCACACCAACTTTTCCTCATTTCTTACGGTCATACCAAGCGTTTTCCCATCTCCTCCGTACGCAATCGCATTCGAAATTAGATTATTTAATATCCGTCCTAACACTTCCTCATTTCCAAGTGCATAGAGAGGCGTTTCCGGTAGATCAATATGAACAGCGAATCCTTTCGTCGTCAGTACATCATAGAAGGATAAAATATTTGCCTGACACACTTCATTCACATTGATTCTCGTTAGCTCGATCCTTTGATCTCCCGACTCCAATTTTGCTAAGTCAAAAAATTTATGAATAAGTTCCATCAGTTCATACGTTTTCAGTTGCACTTTTTTCAGCAATGCTTGCCGCTCTTCTTCAGACAGCGTAGGATCGGTTTGTAATATTTCGATGTACCCAAGAATGACCGTGAGCGGTGTTTTTAAATCATGCGACACATTCGAAAGCATCTTACGCATCGATATTTCTACCTTCGCATGATCCGCATTAGTTTTTTGTTTCGCTTCTAACAAACGATTAATAGCGACCAACAACTTTTGCAGTTCTTGATCATCGGTCACGACTAACAACTTTTCAGCTGTTTGCTTTCCAGCGATTTCTTGCAATTTTTCATATGTATAACGCAACTGTTCATCTTTACTTTTCTGCATCCGATATTGAAAGAAAATCACACCTAGTAGCATGAATATCATCGTCGTTAATAACATAACCATGCTACATCACTTCTAGCTTATAGCCGATTCCCCATAACGTTTTAATATACTGTGGGTTGGACGGATCATCCTCAATTTTCTCTCGCAGCCGTCTCATATGAACGTTAATGACGTTTTCATCACCATAATATTCTTCATTCCAAATCAGTTGATAAATTTGCGCTTTCGTAAATACACGATTGCGATTTTTCATGAATAGCTTCAATAATTCGAATTCTTTAGAGGTAAGTTTGATCACTTCTTCTTTCTTCCAAGCTGTAAAATTGATACTATCTATTTTTAACTCACCAACTTGAATCACTTCCTCTTGTTGCTGCGGAGTGGAATATTGGGTCGAACGACGAATGCCCGCCTTTACTCGTGCGCATAACTCAATCATAGAAAACGGCTTGCAAATATAATCATCGGCACCAAGGCCTAACCCGATTGCCTTATCAACATCTGTATCTTTCGCCGACATCATTAAAATCGGCACAGCACTTCTTTCACGAACCAACCTCACCACTTCTAACCCGTCGATCTTCGGCATCATAATGTCTAAAATGAGTAAATCAAACGACTCTTGTGTAAATTTCAGTAGTCCTTCTTCTCCATCTGAAGCTGTCGTTACGGTAAAACCTTCTTTTGTTAAATAACTGCCTACCATTTCTTGAATCGATTGGTCGTCTTCTACTAGCAATATACGAGAGGACATCTTCTTTTTATCTCCTAACTTTACATATATTAGTATGATTAATTGTACCGTAGGATCGATCACATGTGAATGAATATCCTCCGTCTCTAGTCTGAGTTGAAACTAAACCTCGAGTTCATTGTTTAAACTTGGAAAACCAAATAAAATAGCAGTATAGATTAGAAGGAAAAAACAGAAGTGAGGGAACAACAGTGAAAAATATTATTGCCTTTATTCTTGTCATCTTAGCGTTCGGTACAGCTTTTTATATCTTCAACCAAACTAGAGGATCGACAGAAAACAGTGCCGATTTAACAAAAGACATTAATAAAATTGAATTAAACATGGAAGGTAGCGATACAACGATCATTGCCGAAAAACGCGATGATGTGAAAGCGGATCTTAAAGGAAAAGGAACGCTCTCCGTTCGCGAAAATGGGGATACGATTGAAGTAGAAGTGAAACAGAAATGGTATCAATCATTTTTATCTTTTGGAAAATCAGCGACAGCCACCGTTTATATTCCGGAAGATTACGACCGCGACATGGAATTCAATATCGACGCTGGAAATTTAGTATTTTCAGGTGCATCCGAAGCAAATCCAATGAAGCTCGATACAGTAAATACGGAGATGAATGCGGCAAATGTAGAGTTCAGCCATTTAAACACGGCTCAATGGGTACTAGAGGTTTCTGCAGGCAAATTAACGATTGATTCGTTAACAACGAAAGAAGGTAGCTTTGATGTTAGTGCAGGTGATGTAACACTTACTCGTTACACAGGTCCTCTTGAAGGGGATCTAGCCGTTGGAAATATGGAGGTTGAAATGGAAAAACTCGTTGGTGATGTCCGTTTCGATGTAAACGTTGGAAGCGTCGCGCTTGACCTCCCTGATAAAGCCGATTTTTCATTAAAAGGCCGGTCAGAATTGGGTAATATCTCCTGTGACTTCCCTCTACAAAATCAAGAGAGTCGCACCGGAAATATTTCCGGGAAACACGGCTCCGGGAAATATCAAATGGACGTGTCAGTAGCGGCTGGCGAGATGGAAATTTATTAATGGCAAACGTAAAGCAAGGAGGAAAACTATGAGAAAATTTTTCGTTATTCTCATCATCGTGTTAGCATTAGGCACAGCATTTTTGATAAAAAAAGACCAATCGACAGGAACTCGTGCTGATGTGACCGATCGGATTGATACGATTGAGTTAAATATCGACAGCAGTGATACAACGATCATTTCCGAAAAGCGAGATGATGTGCAAGCTGAGCTTGATGGCAAAGGCACACTCTCCGTCCAAAAAAATGGCGATACCATTGAAGTAGAAGTGAAGCGCAAATGGTACCAGTGGTTTTCATTCTTTGGGGAATCAGACGTCACCGTATATATTCCGAAAGCGTATGAACGCCATCTCGATCTCAACATCGGCTCTGGGAATTTAACGTTTTCAGGTGAATCCGAATCGAAGCCGATGAAGCTAGACCGACTGAATATCGATATGAGTTCAGGCCATATAAAGCTAGCTAATTTAGAAACGACAGAATTTGAACATGACGGTTCCTCTGGGAAATTAACCGTTGATTCACTAACAACAAAAGAAGGTAGCTTTGATATGAGTTCAGGTGATGTAGTGCTTCGAAACTACGTTGGCCCGATTGAAGGCGATCTTTCTTCTGGAGATATGCGCGTAGAAATGGAAAAACTAGTCGGCGATGTCCGTTTTGATTTAAGTTCTGGAAGTGTCAAGCTCGACCTTCCCGATCAAGCAGACTTTACGTTAAAAGGTGAAGCAAGCAGCGGCGACATTTCCTGCCACTTTCCGTTAAAAGATCAAAAAGTCGATGATGGAAATATTGCCGGAAAACACGGTTCTGGGAAATATAAAATTGACGTGTCCATATCAAGTGGAAATGTGGATATTTATTAATAAAACAGCGACCTCTTCGTTAAGATGGGTCGCTGTTTTCATCCACTACTTTTTATTTCACCTTTTTCAACATTAACACATCCGCTTTTGTCTCGATCATTTCTTCTGCTAAAACGGTGAATTTTGCATCGACTTTATCGATTTTTTCTTCTACCACCGTTAACCTTGCTTCCACTGCATCAATTCTTTCTGTCAATCGTTGCTCCATGGCTTTCATTTGATCAGATAGCTCCATAATCGCTTGTAGGATGGCGGCTGCATCGATGGATGGGCTCATACTTCAATTCCTCCTTCTCTGTTTCACTGATATCTATGTTGACAACGTCTAAATGGCTAGTTTCAATTTCCCCTTCATTATAACACGCTTTTACACGAAACAACAAGAACAAACGTTCGTTTTAAAATAACAAATAAAGGGAATGCTAATACATTCCCTTCGCTTCCACTATTCTTTTAAATCCTCAATCGAATCAATGTCCATGTAAGTAGGAACGGTTAGACCGATCTTAACGTTTTCCATACTTACGCCGATGTCTTCAAATTTGCCTTCATATTTTTCCACATATGTTTTGTGGGTAACTGGTAGCCAAGCGGAAAGCATCGCATCCGCACTGCCATCAGCGACCGCTGTCCACATCGGCCCTGCTTCTACTTGTGTCAGCTTTACTTTGTACCCAACGTCTTCTAATACTTTTTTCATGACATAATGACTAGCCATCGCGCTATCCCAAGCAACATAAACGAATTCGATTTCATCGCCTTTCACCTTCTCGACACCTTTCGTCCATGCGTCCACTTTATCTTTATTCGCTTCTACCCATTTAGCTGCCGCCTCTTCTGGTTTGTCACCTTTTTGAATATCAACCATGACCGCTCCCATATCAGCATCTTCCCATTTAAATTGTTGAAGCACTTGATAAGCTTGCGGCATATCCTCTTTCAACCCAACACGGCCAATCGAATGAATCTCTTCCGCTCCGCCATATGAACCTTTAGGATCCTCTAAATATTTCAAATCATATTCAGAAAACATCCAGTGTGGGTTCCAGCCTGTTACAATGATCGGCTCTTGTTTGTCATATGCTTTTTTCAAGGCTGCTGTCATTGCCGCACTAGAACCTGATATGACACTCCAATCATCTAACTTATAATCTTTAATCGCACGATCCGTCGCTTCCATAATACCAGCCCCTGGATCAATGCCCGTAATTTTATAATCTAGGCTTTCACCAACACTTGTGCTGTTCCCACTATTTTCACTATTGCCATCTTTCACTTCCGTCTCACTATTACACCCCGCAAGCCCCATCGCTAAAATGGCTGCGCTACTAAAACCGATAATTTTTTTAATCAAGATACTTTGCTCCCTTCATTTTGCTTCCCAATATTTTGTGTCATTCGATCTAAGGCAATTGCTAAAATCACGATCGCAATTCCTGCTTCAAAGCCGACCCCAATTTTCAGCTGAGTAACCGCTCGATATACTTCTTCTCCTAGCCCCGGCGCTCCGACCATCGAGGCGATCACGACCATCGAAAGTGCAAGCATAATGCTTTGATTAATCCCCGCCATGATCGTTGGCATCGCAAGTGGAAGTTGTACTTTCATTAAACGCTGACTCGTCGTCGAGCCAAATGCTTCCGTCGCTTCAATTAAATCATTCGGCACTTGACGAATCCCTAAGATCGTTAACCGAATCGTCGGTGGCATCGAAAAGATCACTGAGGCGACGACACCAGGGACAACCCCAATATTAAAGAAAAAGATCGCCGGTAATAAATAAACAAAGGCCGGCATCGTTTGCATAAAGTCAAGTAATGGAGTGACGATTCTTCTTACACTGTCTTTTTGTGAAGCTAGAATCCCGACTGGAATGCCCACAACAATGGAAATGATAACGGACGTTAAGACGAGAGCCAACGTTTGGAGCATCGCATCCCAATAACCTAAATAATCAATGATAAGAAAACCGATAATAGAAAATATTGCGACATTTCTATTTGAAACAAACCAAGCAACCCCTCCGATAATCAAGGCAAGAAGAATCGCTGGCACAGCTCCAAACCCTGTTACCATCCCTTCAACCATTTGTTCAAGCCCGTTGGAAATTCCTTCAAATAATCCACCGAATTGACTAACGAGCCAATCAACCAACTCATCAATCCAATCTGCTAACGGTATTCTCGGTAATTCACTCACTTAATCCACCTTCTTTAATCCGTCTGGCTTATATTCATCTAGATCGTTAATATACACATCATTTCCGGCCAATGCGCCAATTAAAGCTCCTTGAATGACGATTCCTTGCATGCGATGAGCGTCATCGACAACAGCTATTGGAACAGACGACATCGACACTAAATGAAATAAATCGACTAAGCGTGTTTCTGGTGCGACCGTTGAAATTTCTCGACTGAGCACTTGTTCGAGCGTTTTCCCTGTTTCTACCGCTTCTTTCGCTGCTTGAGCCGTAACTGCTCCTAATAAATGATTTTGTTTATCGACAACATAGATAGAGGAAATTTTAAAATTTTTCATTAACGTCAGAGCCACTCTTGCTCCTTTATCGATTTGGACTGTTTCCGCTGGCTTCATAATATGTGCAGCTGTGAATACTTTCGATAAATCGACATCCTCCACAAACTTCTCCACATATTCATTCGATGGGTTCATTAATATTTCTTCCGGCGTGCCGATTTGTACCACTTGCCCATCCTTCATTAACGCAATGCGATCACCAATTCGGAGCGCTTCATCTAAGTCATGGGTAATAAAAATAATCGTTTTCCCCATCGAATCATGCAATTGAAGCAACTCGTTCTGCATGTCCTTGCGGATGAGCGGATCTAAGGCACTGAAGGCTTCATCCATCAGTAAAATATCTGGCTCATTCGCAAGTGCACGCGCAAGTCCGACCCTTTGCTGCATCCCTCCACTCAGCTGCTTCGGATATTGTGCTTCATATCCTTCTAAACCAACGAGTTTCAGCGCTTCTTTCGCTTTTTGCTGCCTTGTTCCTTTATCCACCCCTTGAATCTCCAATCCATATTCCGTATTACTAAGAACCGTTCGGTGTGGAAATAGCGCAAAATTTTGAAAGACCATCCCCATCTTCTGTCTTCTTACTTGACGCAACTGTTCTTTGTTCATCTTCATCACATCTTGCCCATCAATCAGAATCTGGCCTGTCGATGGCTCAATCAATCGATTCAACAAACGAACGAGCGTCGATTTCCCACTTCCGGAAAGTCCCATAATAACAAAGATCTCTCCATCGTAAATATCAAAGTTCGCCTGATTAACACCGACTGTTGCACCCGTTGCTTTCAAAATCTCCTGTTTCGACTTACCCTCTTGCAAAAGCTGTGTCGCTTTTTTCACATGCTTCCCAAATACTTTCGTCACATGCTTCACTTCCACTTTCTTCACTTGTGCTTCATTCATCCTCTCACCTCTCATTACCTTTTTTGTCAATACTATTCTATTGTAATAAACTTCACGTTTTTGACACAAACGGCATAAAACGTGATCTCCGCTTCGTACACTTTGTAAAGTTAAAACTGCACGAATAAAACAGTGCATATCCTTAAAATTAATCGAATTTTCTCTATTTTCCTGCAATATCCTCCCTGTTCACTTGAAGCTATGTTATTCACATCTATAAAAAAATCCAGCAAACAATCGCTTGTCTGCTGGATTTTTTGCCATAATCACATATCATGCACTAAGTTATTCGCCCATTTTTGGGAACGATATCGGAAATAGCCAATGAATGCTTTGGAAACTTCCTCAAAGGCAAATAATAAGTAGACGATTTCAATAGGCCATTCGAACACGTAAGCACCTAAAAACACTAAAGGTAACGCCACAAACCACGTAGTGAAAATAATCAATTTCATTGTATACAAATTGTCACCACCAGGTCTAAATACACCAATAATCCAAACATTATTTAGAAAATTCGTCACCAATAATAAAGCTTGAATGTACAATACATTGCTTAAAGAGTCTTTCACTTCTTGACTCACATTTTGAAACAAACCGATAATCACTGGATTTAACACGATCATTAGTAACCCGAACACCATCGCTGAATAAATCGTGATTTTTGTAAATTTCGACGCATAGATCACAGCCTCACTAGGATCTTCCTTGCTTAATTTTTTGCCAATCATTACTCTCGAGGCAAAAGCAAAACCAGAAACCCCCGTCCGGAAAAAGGTATCAAACGTACGTGCCAATTGATACGTAGCTAAAGCATTCACGCCCATATGTCCAAACGCAACCGCATATAACATATTTCCCATCGACCATAACCCTTCATGGAACACTAACGGTGTCGTTTTACTCAAGATCGTTTTAGCAAATTTCCAATCAATCGCAAAAATATGTTTCAATGATACGTTGACATAATACTTTTTCAAATAAATCACACCGACTAACAGCAGTGTGGAAATCAAAGTGGAAATGAGCGTCGCTAAAGCCGCTCCTTTTACCCCGTACGCCGGAAAGCCGAAATGCCCATAAATCAGCATATAATTCAATAGCGTATTGATAACCATCCCGATGATCCCTGTGTACACTATTAATTTCATTTTTCCAATCGCACCTAAAGCATTCGCAAACGAATCTTTAAACGCATTTAACATATACACATACACGATAATCGAAACATATTGCAAACCGTACACTAAAGCTTGTTCTTCCTTTAGAAAAACCGATAGTATCTCTTCTTTGAAAAGGACAACAATGGTAAAAGTGATCAACGAAACCGCTAAGCTAGAAAGCAACATTAACCCCATTGCTTTCTTCACATTCTCCATATCCCCTTTTCCGAAAAACTGCGTAATATAAACCGAAATCCCTTGAAGAGCGGATATAATCATCGTCAGAACAAAGGTAATTTGTCCAGCCGCGGCTACTGCCGCAATCGCAGAATCCCCCATTCCTCCAATCATTAACGTATCAATTAAAGCAAACGAATCTCCGATCACCTTCTGAATAATAAAAGGGATCACTAATACTTTGACATCTTGATTAAATTCCCTATTTAAACTATTCACAATTCCTCCTACAACGATTAACGAATGTTCACTTTCAAAATAATAAACGAGGATTATTAACAGTGGATGACTTAAAAGTAAAAAGTCATTATCATTTTGTTAATTGAATCGGTTGAATTGGGCAAATACAAAAGCGAAGTGATAGCTACCTCCTATCTCGCATATAATGCGATATTGAATCTTCATAGGTGGTGACGGGGTGAAAAAGAAAGCAATTGTGTTCGGTGGGGGGATTGCAGGATTGAGTGCGGCACATGAGTTAATCGAGCGGGGATTTGATGTGACAATTTATGAGGCAAAGTCCATTCCAGGTGGAAAGGCTCGGTCCGTCTCAGTGCCTCATTCGGCAACGGACGGAAACAAAGAGCTTCCTGGCGAGCATGGCTTTCGTTTTTTCCCGGGCTTTTATCAGCATGTAATTCATACGATGAAAAGAATTCCTGTCGATAAAAAGAAAACAGTATATCACCACTTAGTAAATGCCAAGGAAATGGGGCTCGCTCGTTTCGACAAACCGCTTGTCCCCTTTGCTCTAGGGTTTCCAAAGTCATTCGTTCATTTAAGAACGAATATGAAATCTTTATTTCAAACAAACTGGAGACTTTCTGGTCACGATCTCGATTTTCTCGTAGAACGAGTGTGGCAAGTGGTGACTAGCTGCCCTGAAAGGAGAAACAAAGAGTACGAATCGATCAGCTGGTGGGATTATGTTGAAGCTGATCACAAATCCGAAGCTTTTCAAAAAATAGTTGAAGGCATGACGCGATCCCTCGTGGCTGCTAAAGCGAGAGAAGCGAGCTTAAAAACGATTGGCAACGTGTTTTCACAACTGCTGTTAGACTTGATGCTTCCTGGACCTCCTAGTGACCGATTGTTAAATGGACCGACCAATGATCAATGGATCACCCCTTGGCTAACCCATTTAAGAAAAAAAGGCGTACGCTTTGTCGCCGATGCTAAGTGCGTAAAGATAGAATGTGAACAACAAAGGATTAGCCACGTTATCGTTCAACACCTCGGTCGCCAATCAACCGTCAAGGGAGACTATTTTCTTTTCGCCTTACCGATCGAAACGATGGAAACATTAGTCACTCCTGAAATGATCGAGCTTGATCCTAAATTACAAGGAATGAAACAACTAGCGCAAAGTGTCGGCTGGATGAATGGCGTTCAATTTTATGTAAAACGAGACATTCCTATTATTAACGGTCATATTTTATGCATCGATGCGCCTTGGGCATTAACACTCATTTCGCAAAAACAATTTTGGCCTTCGACGAATTTACAAACATACGGTGACGGCACGGTGAAAGGAATTATCTCCGTTTGCGTGTCCGAGTGGCACAGGCCCGGCATCCTCTATGGGAAAACAGCCGCGCAATGTACAGAAGCAGAGATTAAAAAAGAAGTTTGGGCTCAATTAAAACGAAGCTTGAACACCGGAAACACGATTCTTCACGATAAAGACCTTCACTCTAGTTTTATCGATCCAGACATGACGTTAAAGCCGCCTCACAGTAAAAATCATTCACCGCTGTTAGTGAATAATGTGAACACATGGAAGCTCAGACCTGACGCAACGACACGCATAAAAAACTTATTTCTCGCCTCTGACTATGTGCGAACAAATACTGATTTAGCCTCGATGGAAGCATCAAACGAGGCGGCTCGCCGTGCAGTCAATGGTATTATTGATGCTTCTCAATCAAGAACACGCAAATGCAAACTATGGGAGATGTATACGTTTGACCTTCTCACCCCATGGCATGTTCACGATCAACACCGCTTTCACCAGGGGCTCCCTTGGGACGGAAGATGTTCGATGATGAAACGAATCTTATCCACAGCCAAGTATGTTCCCTGGTTATATATGAAGAAGATTTTCTGAATCCTATCATCTATTTCCATGTACAACTATCACCTCTCGTTGGCTGGAGACTAGTACGTGTATTCAAATAACAAGCCGCTCCTTAAAAGGAGCGGCTTGTTCTATATATATTAATCGACAAAACTCGGGGAGTGACAGGCACTTGTCGAAGAAGAATACCACTCGACCACTTCATGAGCTTTCAATGGCTTGGAGTAGTAGTAGCCTTGAATGACAGGCGAGTTACATGTAGTTGTTAAGTAGTCAACTTGTTCTTTCGTTTCTACCCCTTCTATGACGACTTTGAGTTTCAGTGATTCTCCTAGTGAGATAATCGATTGAATGATCGCCGAATCTTTTTCTGACTGAGGTACACCATCTACAAAGGATTTATCAATCTTCAACGTAGAGATAGGGATTTTCTTTAAATAAGAGAGCGAAGAGACTCCTGTACCAAAATCATCTAACGCGACACCGAATCCTTTTTCTCGAAATTGATTAACCGCTTCAATCGCGCCATCAATCGTTTTCACAAAGCTTGTTTCGGTAATTTCGAGCTCTAAATATTTCGGATCAACCCCATAAAAACCCGTTCGATCTACAACATTATGTAACAGTCGAGGAGAAGTGACATAGTTTCCTGGAATATTGACCGCCACTAGCCAGTCATGCTCCTTGTTTGTTTGCCACGCTTGCAGCTGCTGGCACACTTGATCAATGATCCAATCCGTCACATCCATCATCTTGTTATTTTTTTCTAAAATCGGAATAAAGACCGCTGGCGAGAGAAATCCATGCTCCGGATGCTCCCAGCGAAGCAGCGCTTCGACACCAACCATTTTCTTTAACGCCGTTGACACTTTCGGCTGGTAAACAACATACAGCTCATTCTCCGCCATCGCTCGTTCCACATCGGCAATAAGCGATTGAGCAAACGACTGGGTGTGAATGGTCGGGTTATAGCGAACGATCTCATGCTGAAATTGAATCGTTGGATGATTCAACACAGCTATCACTCGTGAATACAAATCAGCCGACTGATCGTCGACATCAATTGTTGAAAAAGCGCAAACCGTTTCCAGCTTCACTTGCTGCTCTTTCACAAGGAGCGGCTGCTTCAACAGCTCAGCTGTCTTCTCCATTGCCTCTTGCAACACACGCCCTTCTTTTGGATCACGCGCCACATAAGCAAACCGATGTCCATCTAACCGATACAAATCAGCCAAAGGCGGCTGCGTCGATTTCAACAAGCGGCTCGTCTCTTTAATCACTTCATCAACAAACGTATATCCATTTGCTCGATTCAATGACTCTAAATCATGTAAATGCCACACCGCTAACACATCGTAAGAAAGATTCTCCACATTTTTCTCAAATAGACGGCGATTCGGTAGTCTCGTTAATGAATCAAAGTAACGCAATTGATGGGCTACATAACGATCTAACACACTCGAAACTAACAACAAACCGAATAATAAAGCCATACTCACCGCCACACTCTTAGCTAAAAAGGAGACATCCATCGAATGAGCCATGCCTTCCATTAACGACTGATTAACCGGCACATAAAATGTCACCGCAGCCATCCCTATAAAATGCATACTCGAAACAGCTAACCCTAATATTAACGCAATCACTACTCGAATGGAAAAGCGTTCCGTTTGATGTTGAAGAATAGTAAATACATACAATGCTACACAAGAAACAACCACCGCAATCACAACAGAAAGAGCAAATAACCCAAAATGATAACTATAAATAACTCCATCCATTTTCATCGCTGCCATGCCAACATAATGCATGGCGGAAATTCCTGTCCCCATCACAAGACCCGCAATTAAATAAGAAGTCTTTGTACGCCTTGAACGGCTAGAGAAATAGAAAGCAAGAAAAGAAGCAATCATCGCTGGAACGACCGAAATAAACGTAAGCATACGATCATAATGCATGTGGACAGGCAATGATAATGCACTCATCCCAACAAAATGCATCGACCAAATCCCGATCCCCATCGAAATAGCTGCAAGCACCAACCACAAATTTTGATGAAAGAAACTACTCTTACGCGAGCGCTCATTCATACTTAACGCAGTATAAGCGGCCGCCCACGCAATTAAAACCGAAAGAGCAACTATTGGGATCGAATACTCCCCTTGAAGAACTTCATATTGAGCTATAGAAGGCGATGAAAACATACTTTTCCTCTCTTTTCCGACAAAATTCGGGGAGTGATAGGCACCCCATCTATGCCATTCTACCCTTTTTCATGCATTATCGACAATATGAATATGTAATATGTCAAAATTTCTTCTTTAAATAGGAAAATAGCCCTTCCCATCAGGAAAAGGCTATCGAACTATCCTCGGTGAAAAGACCCAAACACTTCCACCGTCTCTGTCACATTAATAAACGCATCCGGATCGGCCTCATGAATCATTTGCCTCACGTTACTTAACTGATAACGCGTAATTACCGTCATCAGCACCGCACGCTCCTCACCCGAATACGCGCCAACACCTGGCATTACCGTCACACCGCGATACACATTCGAAAGCAGCTTATCCTTCACCGCTTCCCCTTTCGCCGTCACCACCGTCACCGTCAACTTAATATGGTTCGTATGGATCGCATCGACCACTTTCCCCGTCGCATAAATCGCCAACATCGTATACAACGCCGCATCCCAAGTAAAAATAAACCCAGACGCCGCCACAACAATTCCATTCATCGCCGACAACAACGCGCCAAGCGGAAAGTCCTTCTTCTTCGTCAACAACATCGCAATAATATCAAAGCCGCCTGACGACCCCGATGCCCGAAAAATCAAACCAATCCCAAGCCCCGTCAACACCCCGCCAAACAACGAGGACAACACCGGCTCAGTCGACACTTGATAAATCGGAATCACATACAAACTTAAAGAAATCATCACAACCGAAAAAATCGTATAATAAATAAACTGCTTCCCAAGCTTCCTCACACCAAGCAACAACAAAGGAAGATTTAATAAAAAATTAATCACACCCGTATTCAAAGGCGTGATCAACCCAAACATAATCGCAATCCCACTCAACCCACTACTCAAAATCTCATGCGGAATCAAAAAGAAATTATAAGCAAATCCCACAATAGCCGAACCAATCGCCATCACCAATAAGTTCAAACGCCTTTCCCCCTTTACACACATACCACTACTTATTTTGTTCATTATAAGGGAAAGACAACCTCTCAAGTAAAATTAAGTTTTTTCTGAAATATCGGAAAAGCACCTATGCAAATGGACGAAAAAAGACTCATACCGACTCCTTACCATAAATCGCTTGCTCCGCTCCAAAGCGCCTCACCCTTCGCTCCAGTCGCATCCCCACTCGTTCTAACAACCGGCAAGAAGCGAGATTCGCCATTTGAGTTTCCGCTACAACCTTGCCACACTTCAACTCACATAACCCATACTGAATCACCGCACACACCACTTCCGTCGCATAACCGCTTTCCCACCAACTCGGCAACAACTGATAAGAAAGCTCCAGATCTTCTCCATCATGATGACGATCAAGCGACACAAGCCCAATAAAATCATCCGTCCCTTTCTCTCTCACCACCCAATAGAACGCCTCTTCCTCTGAGTGAATCATCTCATCCATGATCACTCCTATCGACTCTTCCCCGCGAACACCCCCAAGATACTTTCTCACTTCCTCATTTTGATATAACCGCTTCACATCCGCTGCATCCGCGCGCTGAATCAAACAAAGCTCACATCTCTCCGTTTTCAATATCATTCCTCAGTCCTTTCCGGCAAACATCCGCTCCAGCATCTCAAACACCGGCCAATTCTTCACCCAAACTAACAACCTCACAAAATGAAACGGCTCCACCAACACGACAAGCAGCAACACCCCGAAGAAAATCGCTACTGCCACCCACTTCAACCAACCTATATCCCCATTTCGAAATGCCCCAACACTCACCAACATCCCAGCACCCAAAAACACCAACCCAAGCGCAAACACATACTCCACAAAATTCTCAAGAACAAACGACACCCCAACAAACATCGCACCAATTAACGAAAAAACAAATGAAGACAGACTGTAGATTTGCATGGTGGCTCCTTTCCTCACATTCTCATGTAATTTCTAGTACAGTTCCTGTTTTATAGTTCAGGAGTTTCCTTACTACCTCATCGATGGAAATCCGTTTGAGGCTCCTTTTGCTTGATTATACCAATTTCGGGTGAAAAGAAGCCACATTGAGTGAAATAGCTTAGTTAGATGTTTGTTAGTGACTCTTTTATTAGACGAGCTTTCTGATTTTGAGTTTTTTCTAATGAACTAGTTATGTATTCTACATATTAACAAATCCGAAAAGCCATTTTATTGAAGTGGTTTTAATTTTTTATGATTGAAAAAATGTTATACTTAAAAGGATAAAGTTTTATTATTGGAACAGTAACATCTTAGTGAGGTGTAAGATAATTGAATATGAATAATGTCAAAACAACTAAAACGTCTGATCGTTCAGCTTTAGGTGTATTAACAGCCGGAACAAAACAACCTATGACTGAGCGAAAAAACGTTCATGTTGCTATGTTTAGCGGTGGAGCCTCTTCTGCATATATCGCTTATCATATCGTACAAAAATATGGGAAAGATAATTGTATACTGTTCTTTACAGATACATTATGGGAAGATGTTGATAATTATCGTTTTATGGAAGAAGTTGCTGAGTATATCGGGATGGAGATAACGACACGAATTGATGGTCGTACTCCTGAAGAAGTATTTCATGATGTTCGTTTCCTTGGAAATTCACGTATGGCAAAATGCTCTGAAGAATTAAAAGTTCGTCAAACGTTGATTTTTCTTGAAGAGCTGCGGGATGAGCATAATTTAGAACCAATTCTTTACTTTGGTATCGGGCCTCATGAACAGCATCGGGCAATTAACCTACAAAACTTTTATGAGCATAACCCGATTGAGCCAATCGAAACTCGTTTTCCAATGATCGAAACGTATAAAGAAGACTTAGATGCAAAAATAATTATTCGCGACGAGTGGAAAATAGATCTTCCACGCATGTACGGTCTTGGCTTTTCACATGCAAACTGTGCCGGACGTTGTGTACGTGGAGGCTTTGGACACTACGCACTTCTTTATAAAGTTTGGCCAGATCAATATGCGGAACAAGAGGCTATGGAAGAAAGATTCCGAGAAACATTTCAAAAAGATGTCTCTATTTTAAAAAGAAATGGAAAAGCTTTCACTCTTCGTGAGTATCGTGAGCTAATGGAACGTGACGGAGTTGAAAAATATTTAAATGAAAAAGATGACTCTATTCCATGCGTATGTTCTTATTCTTAAAAAAGTGCTGATTCCGAAATGGGAATCAGCACTTTTACTATTTTTCAATATCAGTTAAAATCTTGTATAAAATATATTTGACTTCATCAGGAGACATAGTTCTTCCACCTGCTTGAACAATTCTATTCAAATTATTATATACTGTTTTTCCTTTGACCGACATTTCAACTTCTTTTATTTTTAGAATCGTTTGATCGCCAGTTACAATTTTAACCACTGAAGATTCATCACTAATTTGAAGAAGCTGCTTTACACTCATAAAGAATGAGTCGTATGTAATGTCAGACCAGTCTTTTAACCGTACACCTACTGTTTTTTCAATTAAATATTCTAACCAGTCTTCTTGATTCTTCATGCTGTTCATAACCCCTAATAATACAGGATTATTACGTACCATCTCAATATTGATATCAAACCATCTCAACCATTCTTTTCTAGATGTTATTTTGAAAATTTCACCTATTGAAGCTTCTAGTTCATTGTAAGAACAATCTAAAAATTCTTCCATAGTTGTTTTCATTTCTGATAATTGTTCAATTTTGCTTCTGTCTCTCAGAATCTGCTCAATCCGATAAGCTGCTTCAAGCGGATCAGTTTCACTATGACGAATCGCTTCTTTGAACGCAATGATATCATTACATTGATTGTTAGTAATTTGTGTATAGCGCGGCAAACCTCTTAGCCAAGAAGTTAAAGAATCAAAGATTACTACTGGCTGAGTAGGTAGTTCATTTTGAAAAAACACTTCATTTAGAGCTTCTAACGTCTTAGTCGTCTCATCTGATAACTGATAAATTTCATATTCATAAAATTCTACTCGTTGCTCTAATATTTCATAAAGTAAATGAGCAGACATCTCTGTTACATAAAAATCATTTGCATAAAAAGCCATCTGGTTCCAGTAATCTTTTAATAATGCTACTGTTAATATTGGCACTAAGGGGGCACGCATTCCAAATGGTTCATTTAATAGTATATTATATAGATCTAAAATTTTTCCTCGCTCATTACTTTGAACATACTTAACTAATGCTTCTCTTAATCTGTGTAAGTTTTCATTTTTAAGAGCATGTAGATTACTTAAATCATATTGTTGATTTTTTAAAAGAGTTGCATAGATTAAATAGTCTGGACCAAAACCTTGAATTGAAAATTTCCCATCAAATTCTGGCTTCACTAACTGTTCTAAAATTGAAATAGCCGCCTTTTTTTGTACAGATGTGACTGTTTTTTTATTGAAGGCTTCGTTTCGAACTTCGAGTGTATAAGGGTATCTCTTGTACATCCATTTTGATAAAAAAGTTTCTAAAGATTGTTTAGATCCAAAGGGTTTAAGCTCTTCGCCATTAAAGAACCAAACTAACAAATCTGTATCAAATTGACTTAAAGGTAACAATAACTGTTCAATGTCATATCTTACATTTTCTATACGAAGTTCTACTTCGGATTTTAAATTCTCATCTTCTTGCATTACCTCTTTGTCATGCAAAATAGTATCTAGAATGACAAGCTCATCTACTTTTGAATGTAGTTCCTCTACATTTAGTTTCGGAATACAAAATAATATATTTTGTCTTTTCTCTTCTTTTAATCTAGTAATTAATGAGTGGTACTCATCAATATCGCGGTACATCAAATAAACAAGTGTTCCATCTCCGTTGATTTCTAACGTATCAAGTTGTTCTTTCCAGCTAAATTTAGCTTCGATATACCGAGTCATACTTTTTTCGCTATTATAAGCAAGCGGTAAATAATATTTATCATTAAATATACGATCGACATAGTTTAATCGTCTTGTATCACTAATAACGATCGAACTTTTGAACTCTTTAAAAATCGACTCGAACTCCACGATTGACCCACTGAAAAGTTCATAAGAAGCTGAAAAACGATTATAACGTATTAACTTGAACTCTATTAGTTGCTCAATCGCAGCACTAACAATCTTTTCTGACAACCCTAAAGCGAATGATAGAAATGAAGAATTTATTGAAAACGGTCTATTAATAATATTTAAAAGGGTAACTAATTTCACAAGCCTTTTTGCTTCTTCACTTAATTGATATGTCATAGCTAAACGATAAAACTTCAAATCTTCAATTAAGTAAAAGGCAGACTCGTCAGGATAAAAATAGTCAAATAAGCGATCTGCATAATACCAAGTCGTACTAAAAAGATCTTCATCTAAATGCGTTAAAAACGTATACAAGGTCCGATCATTTTGTCCAAGTACATTTGATAACACAGGCAACAGCCGGATGGCTAAAGGATGAATAGGTTGACATCCTTCTAAAATGGCACCATCAATTTCTGAAGGGCTCATTTCAGGAAATAAATTATACTTAATAATATCTCCTTTTAATTCATCTATATCTTTATATAGAAAAAGATTCCCACTATTCTCTCTTCGTACAGATTCTAGTATTTTAAACGCCGAGCGGAAAAATACAGCTGGATCACTTTCAAGGCGATGATCTTGAAATCTCTTCTCAACACGTTCAAGTTCTGATTTTGACAAACTATTATTTGCTGAAGCATATTGTTTTAACCCTGTATGAGTAATGAATAACAATCCCATATTATGAACACGATTAGCCATCTCAGCTAAATCCTGCATACTTTGCATCGTTTGATAAATAGCTGCTTGGTTAACTGTTTGGAGAAAGCGCCCAAATTCATCGTAAACAATAAACAAACCAACTTTTTTACTGTTTAACTGTTTTAAAATGTGATCAATTTGCTCTGAAAAAGTTGAATCTGCTTCGCTTATAAAAGTTGCTCCAGAAGTCAAATGAGGATACATTTTCTTAAACTCAATGATAAGCTCCTCATCCCCAGCTTTGATCTTTTTAAGCATCTCTTCCAGTGAAATATCTATTCTATGACAATATTCTTCTAAGTGTTTATACGTAAACTTATATTCTCTTTGCCATAATGCTACGGTCTTTAATATTTGTTCACTATCTCCTTTTAATGAAATAGTGATGTCTTGCTTTTTTAAGTTACTTAAAATCGAATCAAGAATTATTTTTTCGAAATCTCCACTTTTCCCTGTGATGGCAATCGGAATCCATCTCATCTTCTTTAATTCCAAATTAGAAGTAATATTTTTCAAAAAATCAGGACTAACAGTAGATACATTATCTAAGAAACTCTTAACATCTTTACTCTTCTTTCTAGCAGATAAAAGTGATGTTATTAGAGCTCCAACCATTGATTTTCCAGCTCCATAAGGGCCTATTAATAAATGAGAATGCCTTTGGTCATCAAGTACCCCCGATAACACCTTTTCTATAATATCGAGCTGGTTCAAGTTTGGTACAAATTGATCGAAGAGCTCGGCTTTTCCTATGTCGTAAACTATATTTATACTTGGCTGAAACCTGCTCATTATAATACCTCTTCCTCATAAATCTTTTCAATTTGAACATATAAGTCTGTTTTCTCTTTTAATCTGACAACATCTAGGCGGTTTGTTCTTGTAAATACGATGGGATAATCTTTTTGTAATTCTTCTATTATTTCCACAACCGTACTTCTTGAAAGATTAAATACCTTCCCCCATAATTCAGGAGCATTAGTCAAATCATTTATATCTACTTCAAACACATTATGCTTGTGCATATAAGCCAACAACGTGACAAAAAACAGTTCAAAATGATTACAATCAACTAGTGGCATTTTCGTGTATGAACTTCTAATGGTTTGAGTTAACAAGCCTAATTCTTCAAAAGGACTTCGAATAACGTCTTCAGGAGTTGCATTTTCAAATCTTTTTATAGTATATGTTTGAAACAAACAATCTATATCCCTGCGCAAAGAGTTGGTTGATACTGATCTCTTGATGTTCGTTTTCACCCAATTTTCTAACGCTTCTAACACGCTTGTTTTATCAAACACATCTTCCTTATAAGAATTAAAAAACCAATACCAGGTTGTTGCAATGTCCTCATCAGTAACTAAAAAATAATGTAACAGTCCTTTAGTAAACGTTTTCTGAAGAAAAGGATCATACCTTTCAACTATTTTACCCATTTCCGTTAAATATTGTTCCGTTTTGGCTCCTCGTACATCTTTCACAACATTGGTTGCAATCATCCAATGCCGAACTGATTTAGCCATGTTTTTCCCAATGCCTAAACGTTCAAAATGGTCATCTTCGT
>NZ_KZ454941.1:849909-900777 GCF_002797375.1 Bacillus sp. FJAT-42315 | reverse complement strand
ATTCAGGAGCATTAGTCAAATCATTTATATCTACTTCAAACACATTATGCTTGTGCATATAAGCCAACAACGTGACAAAAAACAGTTCAAAATGATTACAATCAACTAGTGGCATTTTCGTGTATGAACTTCTAATGGTTTGAGTTAACAAGCCTAATTCTTCAAAAGGACTTCGAATAACGTCTTCAGGAGTTGCATTTTCAAATCTTTTTATAGTATATGTTTGAAACAAACAATCTATATCCCTGCGCAAAGAGTTGGTTGATACTGATCTCTTGATGTTCGTTTTCACCCAATTTTCTAACGCTTCTAACACGCTTGTTTTATCAAACACATCTTCCTTATAAGAATTAAAAAACCAATACCAGGTTGTTGCAATGTCCTCATCAGTAACTAAAAAATAATGTAACAGTCCTTTAGTAAACGTTTTCTGAAGAAAAGGATCATACCTTTCAACTATTTTACCCATTTCCGTTAAATATTGTTCCGTTTTGGCTCCTCGTACATCTTTCACAACATTGGTTGCAATCATCCAATGCCGAACTGATTTAGCCATGTTTTTCCCAATGCCTAAACGTTCAAAATGGTCATCTTCGTAAAAAAAACGAGGATTTAAATTAACCTCATACATACCTTTATGCAGCCATTGAGGACGCAAATAAAAACTTTGATGTTGTCCAAATCCCATTTCTTTATCACCTAACTTCTCAATTAAAATGAATTAGCCTCAATTATGAGGCTAATTCTTTATTTTTCAAAATACTTCATTAACGCTCTATAAGCTGTGGGTTGAAGGTAAGGACTTTTCCCACGAACTGGTTCACTACCTGCCTTTAACAAGTAATCTCCTTTACCAGCTAAATGTTCTGCCCCACTAGTGTCTAATACTACGTTTGAGGCTGTACTATCTGTTACTTTTAAGCCTAGTCGAGCTAAAAGGTTGTTCTTGATCGTCGTATTAATAATCTCGGCTTTAGGTGACTGAGTACAAACAATCATATGCAAACCTGCTGCTCTTCCTTTTTGTCCAATACGAGCAATAGTATTTTCAATACGCTTAGCAAATTCTTTTTCCTGTAACATAAAATCTGCAAACTCATCAAATACAATTACAATTCGTGGTAAAGTTTCATTCTCTCTACCCTCTGATTTTAAAATCTCATTATATTCTTTTAAGTTTTTAGCATATTCTTTACTTAGTAATGTATAGCGATGTTCCATTTCTTCCACTAATTCATCTAGATAATCCGCTGCACTATTAATTTCTGTTGCCACATGTCTAGTATGCATCGTATCTGTAAATGCAGTAAATTCAACTTTTTTCGGATCAATAAAAACAAATTGAAGGTCTTTTGGCTTATAAAGACACATCATTGAGAACACAATGGAATTTAAACTTACACTCTTTCCACTTCCTGTAGAACCTGCTACAAGCATATGCGGCTCAGTTCCATTGAAATCTACTGTCATAACAGCATTTAATGGATCTAGACCAATGGGTACAACAAACTCTTCATTTAAACGAGCCTCTGACACTTGCTCACGAACTAATTTCATAAACTGGTCAAAGAAAATAGTTTCCGGCTCTGGACGATTGATGTCAATCACTATATTCTTATCAATAAATACTTTCGGTACTGAATCTACATGAAGCCATAACGCCATATCTTGAGCTTTCTTTCGAATGGATTCAAAACTTTGATTAGGAGGAATACTAGCAATAATCCTAATCACATTTGCCCCAACAATCGTCTGTTCTATCATTAGTTTAATACCATTAATATTAAACTTCGATCTCAAAATGTTTCCATATCTTTTACCGAGTTCTTCATCTTCCTTCTGTTTTTCCTGATCACTCTCAGGTCTAACAATATCTTTTAAAGCTTCTAACTCTGGATAATCACTAGAAATGAGTAGTGGCTCTACATTAGATTCATCGTCTAAGCCCTGCAGGGAATCTATCTCTTGCTTCTCCTTTTTTTCTTCCACATCACTAATAACTCCAGACGGATCTTGATCATCTAAAACAACAGAACTCGGCTCTTCTTCACTGCTTTTTCCGTACTCTTTTCCTTCTTCTCTTTCTTTAATGATATCTTGATCTAAGAGAAATTGTTCAAAAGGAGTCATTTCTTCAGTTTCAGTAATTTCACTATCTGCTGTTACTTTATTCTCCACTTTTAAAGAATTTAAAATAAATGATCGAGTAAACGTTTTTGTTATTACCTCATCGAAATCAGAATGATCTTGATAGAAACCTAGTTCAACCATCTGCTTACCATCAAATTGTACATCTTGTGAATAAATATAAGCATTAATTTCTTTTTCAAAGTGAAACTCTATATTAAACTGTGGATCATTTTTTAACTGCGATAGAATAGAAATCTCTCTTTCGCTGTATGCTCTCGTATCCATTAAATACGTGATCAACGTTTGCAAACGAAGTTCCTTATCAACAGCTGCCGAATCAAACTCAAAAAATTGCTTTAACGTTTTCTCTCCACTGATAAGTTGCTTAGCTGCATCTGCGACCTCTGATTCATATGAATTGTAGTGCACTAACTTCAATTCAATTAGCTTAAATACAATATCATATTTCTTTTCATCAGGGGAATAGCGAATCACAAGTTTAAGTAGATCTGGTCGCTTTTGGTTTTTCCTGAACCATTCCAACTCATCACAAATACTCCATAATATCACTTCATTATCCTTATGACTATTATCTTTAGCGATGGTTAAATAAATCGAAAGTAGTTCATGAACAAATTTACCTGGTCCAAGTGAACGTAAAACTGAACTACCGGATAACTCCTTTACTCGATGGATAATATCTCTTATTACACCTTCATCAATTATGTCAATCGCTAAAAGATGTTTTAAGCGATTAGATAAACGTTCATGATAATAGTAATTGTCCTCTTTATCTATATATCGCTTGACAGATTCTGACGATGAAACTAACACTTTCACTTCATCTTTTCCTTTACGATCAATGTGGTAACGAATAATATTAGCCTTATTTGTCACTTGATTAACTAGTTGCGGGTCCATGTAGCGATCATATGTTACCACCCAATTAAATTTTTCATGAACTAGATTATATAGAGCATTTCTTTCTGTAAATGTCACTTGAATTTCTCCACGCAAGATATTGGTGGTATCTTTTTGCTGAATAGCAACGCCTTGCTGAAGAATATACTGTAGGTCATAAAACTTTCGGTATAAACTTGGTTGTGTATCAGACACATAATTAATTAGTCTTGTACCTTCTTGTGAAGATCGATAACCTGTCTCATCAACTTTTTTCCAAATTTCATCCTCTAACGCACACTCTTTCATCTGAACAGGATAAAAAGATTTCGGTACATTTAAATTACTTTTTTGCCCAAAATAATCCACAAAAATAGCTATATCAAAATCCATCATTGCTTTAGATATTTTGCGTTCTAAATTCTCTTCTGAATGATGTGGTAACACGTTAATTTCCAATCTTGGTAACCCGCCGAGTAGCGGTAATGGCGTTACATACTCTTCTTTAGCACTAAGCCACTGGTTTAACTCATCATATAACACCGCAGCTTTCGCTGGACTATGAAGCGTGACATTTAACTTTTTGATCGTATGCTTTTTCAGAAGGGCCTCAATAGACTTCTTCACATAATCTAAATTTGTTACATACAAAAATAAAATATCAAGACAGTCTGAAGCATACGGATACACCTTCAAATAATCTTTAGAAATCTTCATCATTTCTTCTGCAAAGTAAGTAGCTTGATTAGAATCACTCTCTTTATACTCTTCTGTGACATAAACCCCTTGACCGTATGACTCTTCTTGTTCAAAATAATAGATATTTTGATGACCTGAAGCTAAGTAAGCTGGAGCTAGTTTATTCATTTTACTGTTTTCAAACAGTCGATATCTCTGAATATCTTCAATTGATCTTACCGGATTCATTCCATTAGAAGTATCACACAACTTTGAAATTAACTGACCGAAATGAACTAACTTGTACCCGTAAGCAACTAAACGAGCTGGATTAAATACGGAAAGAACTTTTTTATGGACACGCTTGATAGCTGCTTGCTGTTCTGTTTCTTCATATTCAACAACACCCATTTTATTAATGAGTCCACTAATTTTTCTAACTGCATTCACTTCTGTAGACATCGCTGATAAATAGTTATCAACTAAATTCGATATTTCTTTTAACCTAGATACATTCAACCCATATTCAATTAACTCTTTCAATAATTGAATATACACTTGGTTAAACTGTTGAAATTCTTCTATATGCGGGAGAAGCTTCTGATCGCCTAATTTGCTAGCAGCTTCTAGCTCTTGCAATTCTTCTTCAAAAAAGTGCGCGTTTCTTTTCGACCCTTCAACCGTAACAAAGCCTAACTTATTATTTTCTAATATTTCATAGTAGAAATCAAAAAAAGTATTCTTGTCCATTTCCATAGCTAAAGTATCTACATGAAATAAAGTAGAATCTATTTTCTTTTCATTCTGTAGCAACGCTATTTCAAATGAAAAAGTGTCTTTCAACTCAACACTAGCGTCACTATCTTGTTCTTTAATTTTCTCAATAATGATATTGTTAGATAAAAGCGAAATAGCTTGTAAATGGAAATTCAAAAAATCTACATATTTTGTCGGTACAGCTTCTTTTGAAGATTTACGAACAACAAAAGAAAGATTCCCTTCGTAATCTTCTTCCTCTACTTTTTCTAGCATGACAAGAATCTCAGCAAACACTCCATCTAAAAAAGATACATAATTAGAGGGATTCTCTAGTTTATTTTCAATGTTAATAATAGACCTTGCTATTCCTTCACGATCTATTTGATCTCCAAATTCTTCTCTAAATTCACGTATCTTCTCTAAACTATTTTTATCAATAACCGCTTCAATTCCAGCATCAAGTTCTTCTTCTACTCTCATTTTTTCATTTGCTAATTGTTCAGATTCTTCTTTTGAACTAGCATTGGAAATTTTCTCATTAAAGTCTACTAATACCTGCTCTCTCATATTCATTAATCGGTCTTTGAACGGTATCGACAACTTAAATGCAAATAATTTCTCTGCAATAGAAAATGGAATTGCTAGCAGATCCGTATTTTTTCTATGAACAAATTCAGCGGCTTTTTTAAGCAACTCTGTCTCGTCTCGTCCGAAAATATCCCAAACCTCATGATTATATCCTGTATCCTGTTCATGTTGAACAAACCTATCTACACTCTGTAAAAGTTTTTCAGGATCAAGATAATGGACATTACTTTTCCGTAAATGACTTAAAAGATAGTTTTTTTGCAATGATTTTCTTAAAATCCCTTTATTATCTGTACGTATCGACTCATCTTTAAACATTTTTAATTGGTCTAAATTTCTTCCAATACGTTCTGAAATCATTAAGGTTGTATCAGATTGAATGACACACTTTAAGAAATTTAAAATTAGCGATAACTGTGAGTCAGTAATCGTTTGGTAAACATCTAAAAACCTTCTAAGCTCATTAATTTCTGAGACGGATAATAAATCTTGTTGAGTCATCATTTCAGCTAATGCCTCAAAGCCTTTAGGTGCTAAAAGTTGTGCCTCATCTATTGAAATAATATCTTTTAAACTTTGAGATTCTGGGGTTTTCTTATTTAATAACAATATTAAAGCTTGTCCTGGCTTGATAAAGTTACGCAACCACACACTCGTTTCGTAATCACGGCATGAAAACTGCTCAAACCCTTCAATTGGGCTAACCGTTTTAATAACAGGCTCGTATGTTACAGATAACGATTCCTTGCATGAGTTAATAATCTTCAAAATTGCCGGTGCATATTCATAACTAATATTGTCAACTTTCAACAAAACTTTATCTGCATTTCTTTTCTTATTTTCATCTAAATATTGCTTAATGTATTCAGTAATCCAATGTCCAAGAAGAAATTGTTTATCTATTAATGTTGTGGAGTCCATATTTACTCTCCCCTTTGTTAATATATGGATTTCGAATAAGCGCTGTCGCATCCGAATATTCTTGCAACAATCCATTTTGTTTCAACTTTTGCCTTAGCTTATTTTCATTGTGTTGAAAGTAACGTAAGTTTACTCCTTCACGTTCATATAACCCTGACTTTTTAGCCTCTTCTGTGCCGATGACAATTTTATACTTATCATAAAGAACACTCATAAAATCATGAAAGTCCATTTTTTCTACTTTTCCTAAAGTGGCATATACAAGCGTACATAGAAAGTTATCTGTCATTATATATCTTCCTCGAACACCAGGTCCCATTGTGACAAATCCACCATCACGAGCAACCGTACGAACAATTGGTAATTGTTTTTTATTTAATTCATCCTGTGAGAATTCAATAATTTTATGCTCTAATAGTTTGACAGCCTGCTCCTCATTGCTATTTTTAAGAGCCTTGATAAGTGCGTTCTTCTTCGTTGCATGTGCAGCACCGAACTCAATGTCATTTAAGAACGCGCTGTATTTATCAACATCCTTCGTTTCAGTTGATTGCTCAGCTGCTTCTTTCCAATGCCTTAGTTTAGATATTTCCTCTCCTAGTGGCAGCAACGTCTTTAAATTTTCTTTTGTAAAACTGTCAAAACTGTCACGTACAGATGTTTCGTGCCTACGATAAGAGTCCTGTGCTAGTCGTTTAACTTGAGGATCTTGTCCATCAAGACAATCAATAAAATAAAAATTACTTTCTTTAGTCACTCTCTCTGATTGATAAATCATATATCGATGCAACTGAAAACAAATAAGAGAAGTCATTAAACCAAACATTTCATATAAGTCAATATTTAACTCAAGCAATGCTCTTAATTCTTCTGCCATGTGTTTAAATAACTCTAAATCCATATCAGGAAGTTTTGGATATTCTCGATTTTCGTAATTTGAAATGATTCCATCTAAAGAAGGATCTTTAATTAAAGTTGCAGGATTCTTGGGATTATTTAAATCTATTTCATAATCATCTTCGAGTTGAGAACTAATTCGTTCTACTACTCCGGTAACACTTTTGTTCTGACGCATCATATTTTTCAACTTCATTTCAATTGCTTCACGAAGTTTAGGAGAGTGCTCCGTGCCATAAGTAAGCATTAAGAAGTATAACTCCCCACCTCTAGCAAAAAAGTTACGTTCAAAAGCTGTCTTATTTGTTTTTTTATTTGCTCTTAATTCAAAAAATAAAAGAGACTCATGTAAAGGGAATAACATAGTCGCATACCAAGAACGATCTAGTAATTTTCCGGTAGGCGTTGTCATTTGAATACTTAAATTTTTAAAAAACATTTGTAAATCTTCTAGCTCACTATGATCGATGCCAAGAGCATGAAGTAATTCCTGTTTTTTATGCTCATCAAAGGATACAAATGAAGCCGATCCATCTTTGCTTCTAGCACCTTCTTTAGAGCCTTCAAAAACGAATGAGCGAAATTGCTCCATTCTCTTTCTTTCATAAAATTTATGTCCTAATTGATAGTCGGTTCCTGCCATTACATTCAAAAATTCGAGAGTATACTCTGGACCGCGCTGCCCTTCCCGAAAACGATGCCCCCAAATTTTTTCAGACATTTGACTAGAAAATTGAGATTTACTTTTTGTCTCCATCAAAATAACACCCCTTAATCGAAATCTTCTTCTTCGTCTTCAGGACTAGAGTCCCCTAGATCAGTTTGAATTTGAATTTCTTTTAATTCAAAGGCTCCTAGGTTACTGTTAAACTTTAATATTCTCAATATCGAACTTTCTTCCGTTTTATTTGCAATTAGTTGGTTTCGGAAATTATTTAGGAGAATTTCCACATCCTCTTTTAACACATTGAACATTCCACCGTTAGCAAGGCGTAGTAAATATTCAAATGTAATTAAATTAATGTTCAGTTGAATCGCACCGATTTTCATAATAAAATAAGAGTTTTTACGATCGTATTCTTCTAAGCTTTTTGGAACTATAAATGTAATATCTGAGAAGTTAATGATCTCGTGAACATACAAGTTTTCAGAAGTTACATATAAAGCATGAGAAGCAGAATAAACCATTCTTTTTGAAAAGTATGTATTTAACCCACTAATCAAGTCTCGTTTTGTATCAAGATCTAGCTCATCAGATGATTTTAATATGTCTAAAAATTTCTTACGATATCGGTAAGGTACTAAATTTTCAATTACTTGCGGCTTACTGAACTCAAAATAATATTTCCTTCTCAAACGAGGCAACCATTTTTCAGTTAGCTTTTTTCCTTCATCTTCATCAGAACGATGATTCAAACGATATTTTTTCAATTCCTCATAGTAATAACCATATTCTGTATCAATATGTTTTCCGAATAAATCTTGGTGAAGAATACTTTCTTCCGCAGATGATAAATCACCATTTAAGATAAAATCATCAATAACAGAATCAGACACATACCCTGGGTCAAAAGCTCTCATTTCTTGTATACCAGAAATTTCTTCGAAAATTTCATTCGGCAAATTATGCCCAAAAAAGTTTTCATAATAGGCTTTTTTGGATTGTTCTTGCAACTCGTGAGAATCTGCTCGATGAACATCTACGCAATGCAATCCACCTGTATGTGTATAAGCAAGTTGAATCAGTAATTCACGCATAGTCATATGACCATGATTGCCATCAAGAGAACGATAAATCCGGTTTAGCCTTACACCTGTTCGTTTCTCTACTAAAGATTTGTGATTATGATAAATAATGCACTGGTTTTGTTTAAGACAATTAGAACACATTTCCCAATTCTCTCCTCTATTCCATTCCTTTACAATTTTCTGCGCATAAATAGAGGAAGAGCTATGCAATAAATTAAAAACTTGCAAATTATTATTATTTACATTAATACTCATTGGTGAAAACTGTGGAATGATTTCATCATGTAACAAGCTAAGTTCGCTATATTTGGTTAAAAAATAAGTTAGTTTACCTTCATTTGCGGCAATTAAATAATGAGTATTAGGTTGCTCACTCTGAAGAAGCTTCTGCAATTTTAAAAGTTCATCTAGAATTACTTCATCTCTTAATTCCGATAAATCCTTAATTATACGTATCTTGTAATCTTTATACTCAAACTCTTCCATACCATTTGACGGCCATCCCTTGAATTCAGAAGAAGCCAATTCATCGTATACATTTCGACAAATTCTTGTTTTTCCATCTCCAGCATTTCCAGTAATAATGATAGACTTAGGTGCATCTCGGAGTATACTTATAATTTTTTCATTTATATTTGTGCCAATGTTATATTCTACCGTCGTTGTATGTTCATCAAATATCTTTGAATAGTCAGCAGTAGTCAAGTCGTACTGTTGCATGAACGTAACAAATGGATTTATCTGTTTTTCCATCTCTTTCACTCCTCACTAACTTACAATGTCATAAATTCAGTTCAATTATTTTCTGGTTTCCTCAGTATTAATTTCCGATATTATATATACATTACTCTTTGATCAAAAACTACAAACCAGTTTATTATAAGTAGGCATAAGAGCGACTCCTTTTCCAAATAGTATTTTCTAATATTTTACCAGAAAAGGTAGTTAAAAAAATAGATACCCACTGACCTTTATTGGATATTTTCGTTCATTTTCCACTCATTTTATGTATCGACAAATTTTGTGAAATCTCAAGGAAATGACAGGACTTTCACACTAGTAAATCCCTTGTAATTAGGTTACCATTGTAACTAAGTATGGTTTTTTTGGAATTATTATGTAGTTTTTTATAATGAGGTTGGGAGGTCTTTAGGTGAAAGTGGGAATTCGGACGAAGCTGTTTGGTGCTTTCGTTGTGATGCTGGGCTTTTTGGTTGTGCTTGGCGGCATTAGTATTGCTCATATCGTCAAGACGAACCAGATGCTTTCAGACATTAAGAAGAATGAAGAAATTATGGTCGGTTATAATGATATCGCCTTTCATACGGTTCGATCGAATGCGGCGATTCGTGGATATATGAATTATAAGAAGGATTTTATGAAGGAGAATCATTTTTTGATTCGCAAGGAGGTTCATGCTTCCATTGATCGGTTGAAAGAATTAGGTGTGACGAATGCCGAGTTTGTACAGTTTGAAAAGGACTTCGTGGCGTGGGAGCAGGCGATTGATGAGCAGGTGATGCCGTTAATTGATGCGAATAAATTGCCTGAGGCGTTGAAGGTGTCGGCGCCGATTTTGGGAGAGGGTTCGCAAAAGCTAGTCGTTTTTTCAAAGGATAATGCAAAAAAGATTGATAAGCAAATTGTAAGTGAAATCGAGCAGATGAATGCGAGTGGTAATTTCATTTTTATTTTGACAACTATTGTTGTTGTCAGTCTGATTGTCGGTGCGGTTCTTGCGTTTGTGTTTGGAAATAGTGTGTCGAGAGCGATTCAGCAGATCATTTCGCAAGTGAAGCAATTTGCCTCTGGGGATTTCACTGTGACGTTTAATACGAAGCTTCGGGATGAGTTTGGGCTACTTGCTTCTTCGATGAATGAGATGACGAGTACGCTTGGGAATACGCTGAATCAAATTAGCTCATCAGCGGAGCAAGTAGCGGCGACCGCCGAGCAGCTGACGGCGAGCAGTCAAGAAGTGAGTAAGGCAACCGTGGATATCGGGGGCGCGATTCAAAATATCTCTTCAGGGATCGAGAAGCAAAAGATGAATTGTAATATTAAGTGCAACACCTGTAAGTCAAAATAAAAGAAGCCCATAACGTCCTCGTGTAAAATGTTAGTTACCACACAAGCATCAGAGGAGGAATCGTTATGAGCTATACTCATCTTACCATATCTGAACGTTCGAAAATAGAAACTTATCTTGAATTAGGCTACTCGATTCGCGCCATTGCCAAACAGATTCATCGCAGTCCTTCTAGCATTTCAAGAGAGTTACGTCGCCATCAAAATTGTTCGATAGAGGAAGCCCAAACACGCTACCAATCAAATAAATCGAAATGTGGCGCTAAGTTAAAGTTAACAGCCGAATTAAAAGAGGTTGTTCAAGAAAAGTTGGGTGAGACTTGGTCACCCGAACAAATTGTCGGTCGCTTATATCAAGGAGAGCTTAGTTTTAAAAGCATTTACCGTTGGATTTATAACGGCTTATTAGAGGTACCTTTAACCATACTTCGTCAAAAGGGAAAACGTCAAAAGCCCCGTGAAACAAGAGGTCGTTTTAATATTGGCACACCTATTTCAAAACGACCTAAAGACGTCCGTAAACGAGAGACGTTCGGTCATTGGGAACTCGATACGGTTGTCTCGGGACGTGGACAAGCGAAAGGTTGTGTCGCCACTTTCATCGAGCGCAAAACACGTTGGTATTTCGGCGTATTAATCTCAGACCGTTCCGCTGCTTCAATGGAAACCGCTGTGAAGCTTTTACACCAGCAATTACCTCCAGGCGCTATTCAAACAGCAACAACGGATCGTGGGAAAGAATTCAGCTGTTATAACGTGCTCGAGCAGGAGTTAAACATCAAAGTGTACTTTGCGGATGCCTACTCATCTTGGCAACGTGGCAGTAATGAAAACAGCAATGGTCTTTTACGTGAGTTCTTCCCAAAGAAAACTAATTTTGACCACGTAACAGAACAAGAGATGGAGCAAGCGCTTCAACTCATCAATAATCGGCCAAGAAAATGTCTTGACTGGAAAACTGCACACGAGGCGTTTGAGGAAGAACTGTTGCACTTAATTTGACAAAGTATCCCATAAAAAAAACTTTAAGTAGAAAGTACAGATTTTACTCCTGTCAGTCTACTTAAAGTGGGTCATATCAATGACCTAAGCGCTTTTTTTATGTCTTTTTCATCAATCCATCAAGTAAATGCTTCGATTAGAAAATATAATATAAATATTTGAACTACTCTTTTGTTCTTCTAACCCAAAAACTAAAAATATCATTCCTTAAATAGTCTAGTGAATACATCACCTGTTGATTTTTTTCATTAAAATTGAGGTGTTTAAGTAATAAAACGGTGGTGTCTGGTGTACACATCAACTTTTGTGCATTTTCATCGGAAGATAACGGCACAAGAATTTCTGTATCAGCATGTAAGATCGAAACCCCACACTCCATCTGCAAAAACCGGAATAAAGAGCCCGAAAATTGCTTGTTCTCAAACACATCGCCTACAATCGCCTTGGGTAGTACATTAATAGAAAAGGCCACTGGCTCATTATCTGCCGTCCTTACACGTTTTAAGAGATATACAGGATCGCCCTCATGAATACCTAACTTCTCTGCCCACTCTTTCCGACAACTTTCTAAACTAATACTTTCCTTACGTTCTCCCTCTATTAACCCTGCTAACTTAATTAAACTACCGATACTTTGCAATTTCTCCAAACTACTTGGAATACTTGGAGGAGGTTTAATCACAAAAGTTCCAACTCCATGCTTTACTAACAGTTTTCTTTCTTGCTCTAGAAGTTTAACAGCTGAGCGAAACGTATCTCTGCTGACACCGAAAAATTTAGCCATATTATATTCAGAAGGAAGCTTTTCTCCTATTTTCAGTTGCCCATCTGTTATCATCTTTTCAAGGTCTGCTTTAATATTTAAGTAACTAGACATTTCTAATACACTCCTAATATAAACACCATTACCTTTTCCTAAAAATAAGAATCTCAAGATAAGTATAATCACTGTTGGGTGTCAAAGTAAATCCTTTATTTGACATCACCTTTATTATTTTGCCTCCCATTTACTTTCTTTCATATTTGTATATATGTATACAGCCGCTGAAATCGAGCAGATAATAAAAATGATGAAAGATAAAGCTGCTGCTCTTTCATAAGCCATATAGCTATTGAATTGATCGAATAAAACAATCCCTAACATTTTTGGAGCAACTCCACCTACTAGATACGGAGTTGTAAAGGCTCCTATATTACTCATAAATATAAAAGTCACTGCAATGAGAGCATCTTTATATGACAGTGGTAAAATAATTTTTCTGAAAATCGTAAGTTTACTTGCACCTATATCTTTCGCACTTTCAATGATCGATTCTTTAACTCCAGATAAAGCTGCCGTAATGATCAAAGTCGCAAAAGGAATATTAAACCATAAGTTTAACAATAAAATACTTTTGTAGCTATGCAATACACCAATTTTTATATCTAATCCAAAAATCTGACTTACTCTATTAATGACACCTGCATCATTAATAATTAAAATCACTGCATAAACGGCTACCATCCCTGGCACAAATCGAGGCAGTAAATTTAAAGTATAGATCCATCTACTTAATTTTGATTTACTAAAGCGTAAATAAATCGAAAATGGATAGGCGACAAGTAAGGTCATTATGACCGTTGCAATCGAGATAAGAATGGTATATTCAATATTATCTAGTTGGAGTGGATCAGTGAAAAAATACTTGTAATTATCTAATGTAAAACCCCCAGTATCCGGATGTTGGAAGCTTCTAATAACAGAGTTGATAATCGGATATACAACAAAAAGAATGACTATAGCAAAAGACGGAAAAACGAGAAGATAAGGCGTAAGTTTTTTCATAAATTCTTTTGACATTTTATCTTCCTTTCAAAAAGTACTATTGTTATTTTTGCTCATATTAAAATTGAGCCACTCCATTTCTAGTTAGAGCACCTTCTTGAAATGGAGTGAGAATTTTTCCTCCTCAAAACAACCAGTTGTGCCGCCTTTCGATCTAAATCGCGCCTTTAAAGGCGCGATGTCGAGATATTACAGATTTACTAGTTGTAAAATTAAAGTTGGCTCGTAAAGATATAATTAGAATGGCTCCAACTCCAATGATCAAACCCATACTATTTTAAAGTCGCAATCTCCTCGTCCCATTTTTTCAAAAAATCAGCTAATAATACACCTAAGCTTGAAGTTCTAAATTCACTTACATCAAATTCTGAAAGCATCTCTGTATTATCAGATTTAAGTTTATCGGTATCAATTACCGGAAAAGCACCCATCTCATCAAGTAAGATTGTTTGAGCTTCTTCAGAAATCATGAAATCCATCACAGCATAAGCACCTTCAGAATTTCCACCTATTTTTGGAATGGCTAATGTTGCTAAGTTTCCAGTGAGTGCCGGATCAATTTGAACCATTTCAATGGATTCTGGTAATATACCCATTTTTTTCTGATTTACAATTTGGTCTACCCATACAGGTGCCATATCAATTTCTTGATTAGCTAAAAGATCTAAAGTTCCTTGGTTTTTATGTGGGTAAACTGTTTTTCCACCTGATTGATACAAATATGGATGTAATTCAGTGAGTAAATCAAATCCAGGTTGCCATTCTTCCTTCCATTTTGCATCTGAAGATGTTAAGGCTTCTTTAGGTAAATCATTATAAATGGCAGTTGCGGCAAAAGAGAATCCTGCTCCACCTGTTCCTGGTGTGTTATAAGCAAATCTACCTTTATTATCTTTAATCCATTGGTATAATTCTTCGGTTGTTTTTGGAGGAGTTGAAACTTTATCAGAGTTATAAGCTAATACTACCGTTGTCCCTCTATACGGTAAAAGTACATCTTTTCCAGTAGAGGTTTCCGCGATAACATCTTTAGAATTAGAAATCTTACTTTTATCGATTGTTTCAAAAAAATCTTCTCCACCTTCATAGTAATAAGCAGCTAATTCAGCGTCAGCAACTTCAATAAGGTCGTAGTTTGTATCTGTTTTTCCAGATTTTGCAGCTGCAATAGTTCTATCTCTCAAACTTTGAGCACCTGATCCAGATGAGATAAATTCAACATTCATCTTATATTTATCTCCATACTCACTACTATTAAAAGCATCAGCAAGCATTTCATACGTATTTTTTACGTTCTCTGAACCAGATGACCAAACAGTGACGGTCTCTTTTTCTTCACTTGCCTTTTCAGAATTTGTACCACAACCAACTAATAATGCACCAGTCAATGAAAAAACTCCCAATGTTTTAATAAACTTTCTCATGTTTACACTCCTCTTGTATAAGTTTGATATTGTCCTATATTAAAAGAGACACGCATCCCCTCTTTTAAAACATTAGATCCTACCCTTGGTACAAAAGCTTTAATATCTTGCCCTTCATATTCAATATGAACAGATACAAAATGACCAAGAATCATCACACTACTTACAGTTCCTTTGTAATCCCCAGTTCCATTTGTACAGACTTTAATATCTTCTGGTCTAACGGCTAATTGAGACTCATCTTGATCAATAAAGTTCATTTCTCCAATAAATGAAGCAACATATTTAGAGTTTGGCTTATCATAAATTTCAATAGGCGTTCCAATTTGAGCAATTTTCCCTTTATCCATTACAACTATTCTATGGGATAGAGACATTGCCTCTTCTTGATCGTGCGTAACAAACACTACTGTAATATTTAATTCTGATTGAATTCTTTTTAATTCTTCTCTCATCTGCATTCGAATTTTTGCATCTAATGCAGAAAACGGTTCATCTAGTAACAACACAGATGGCTTAAGTAGTAATGATCTTGCTATAGCAATTCTTTGTTGTTGTCCACCTGATAATTGATTAGGATATTTCTTCTCTGCCCCTCCCATTTTTACCATTTCTAGAATTTTAGTAATTTCAGTTTTTATTTGGGATTTCGGAATTTTCCTCAACTTCATACCCCAAGCAAGGTTTTCATAAACTGTCATATGTGGCCATAGATTATAGCTCTGAAACACCATTGCAGTTGGTCTTTTTTCAGGTACTAAGTGAGAAACATCTTGACTATCGATGATAACTTTCCCTTCATCTATATCATTAAATCCACCGAGTATTCTTAAGATAGTTGTTTTTCCACAACCAGATGGACCAAGTAATGTAAGGATTTCACCCTCGTAGATGTCCAGGTTAATGTTTTCTATCCCATCTCCATTAGCATATTTTTTCGTCAAACCTTCAATCTGTACTTTTAGTGGCATAGTAGACATCTTAACGCTCCCATTCTTTTATTATTTAACTTTTATCCCACCAGAAATTGAATTCGGGTTGATATATTTTTTAAATATAAAAATAACTAAGATCGCAGGGATAATTAAAATCAAAGCAAATACTGCTCCTGCTGTAGCAGGATAATCATTAATAACTCCGTACATCTCTGTAGCCATTGTATTAATCTGCGGGAACCCTATTAACATCGTTCCTTCAGCTTCTTCTAGTGACCCTAAAAAAGTAAAGATAGATGCAACTGCTATGCCTGGCATTGCCATTGGCAATGTTACTTTCATAAAAGTTTGAAATGGAGTTGCTCCTACATCCCTGGCTGCTTCTTCTTGTTGAGAATGAATATTTCTAAATGCTCCCATCGGTAGCCATACCATAAACATTAACGTATTAATAATATGCACGATGATAACTCCTGTAAAAGTTCCTATTAAATTAAACTTGTAAAAGAGAATCCCCATGGATACGTAAAGTCCCATTTTTGGGAAAGCATTAGATAATAGATAAGAAAACATAATGATTTTTCTACCTTTAAACTGATATCTAGATAACGCATATGCTGCCGGTATACAAACAAGTAATGAAACAACTGTTGTAACTACAGCAATCAGGAAAGAATTTACTATTGAAGACATCAATGAATCTTTAGATAAAATAAACTCCCACCATCGAAACCCAAACTCTTGTGGAATAACAGCAGGCACTTGATAAACATTTGCAAATGCAAGCATAAATGTATTAAGTATAGGGCTATAGAAAAAGAGTAGAAATATAGAAAATATAGAGAATTCAAGGAATTTCCTTCTTCCTAAAGCATGATAGAGCCTCTTAGGGTTCAAATATTTCATTGTGTCACTCTCTCTTTTGTTCTTTTAGTTATTTCAACATTTTCTTAAAGTTATCTTGCAAACAGTTAACCTACTTGATCGTTAATTTTTTCATAACATCTGGCATATTTGTTTCTGCCATATCAATTCCCCATGATTGCATTTCCACCCATTTATCTGGAATATCATTATGACCTCCACAAACTAGGAAACCTGCGTCATGAAGTTCTGCAATTACAGACTTCGAATGAAATGCCCAAATCGTATTGAAAAAATCAGCCTTTGTTTGTTTCATAACGCTAATTGGATCGTAAAGTTCTGCAAATAGAATAATCCCTGTAAATGCATCTGAATCTAAATCTTTCATCTTTTTAACAGCTTTATGATTAAATGACATCAGTTGCACTTGATTCATTGTCTTTGTCTTTTTTATGACCTCTAAAACTTTCTCTTCCAGTTGAGTATATTTTTCATCATACTGCTTTAATTCAATACTTACCCCGATCATGTCCTTAGACCACTGCAATACTTCCTCCAACGTAGGAATTTCTAATCCAGAAAATTCACCCCCAAACCAGCTGCCTGCATCGAGCTGTTTCAACTCATCAATCGTATAATCTCTTACTTTACCCTTTCCGTTAGTTGTACGATCTAAAGTTGAATCATGCATAATGACTGGTACATGATCTTTTGTCAGATGAACATCAAGTTCAACATAATCGGCTCCTAATTCTAATGCCTTTTTAAAGGAGAGCATCGTATTCTCAGGATAATAGTGTGAAGCTCCTCTATGTGCTCCAACCAATGGGTATTTTTTAGTTAGGAATAGTTCCTTCATCTTCTTTCGCCTCCGACAATATATTGATAAGTTGATTTTGGATCAAACCATTTGTAGCTAATACGTCACCTTTCTTTATATCCAATATACTTCCATCAATTCCTGATACTGCACCGCCTGCTTCTGTTACAAGAAGAACACCCGCAGCAATATCCCATGGAGATAAGCTTCTTTGCCAAAATCCATCTATTCTACCACATGCCACATAAGCTAAATCGATACTGGCAGATCCGGCAATTCTTATGTTTCTTGATTTTGCATAACATTTTGCAAACTCCTGACGCAATGGGCTGTCTGTCGTCCAGTCAGCTGCAGCATAACCAGTGTGTAATACACTTTCTTTCATTAAACGTTTCGAAACCTTCAGTCTCTTCCCGTTTAAATAAGCTCCTATTCCTTGTCCAGCAGAAAAGAGTTCTTTTCGGTTAGGATCATACACCACTCCAACGACTGTCTTACCATTTCTTACGATACCGATTGAAATTGAATAATAAGGTATATCGTGTACATAATTAACGGTGCCATCAATAGGATCAATGACCCAGCAATATTCATCTTGGTCAAAGCTCGAAAAATCTTTTTCGATGGATTGAATTTCTTCCGAAATAATTGCATGCTCAGGGAACATTTGTTGAATATTACGAATGATTCTTGCTTCACTTGATCGGTCGATATCTGTGACTAAATCCAAATGATTTTTCTTGTACTGTATGTTTTCAATATTACATCGATTTTCTACGATCCATTTTCCAGCATCAATTGCAACTTGTTCTGCACACTTCATCAATTTTTCTATCAATAAAAACACCCTTCCTAACCTTTAAACACTCGATCTCAGATTCACTCTTCTTTTTAGCTTTGAGTTAGTACTTAAAAAAATTTATAAATTGATCATTGCATGATCTATTTATCTACCTCCTACACAACGATGTCTAGACATCTCAACATCTATACATACATTCTAGTACTTGAATGTTTAAATTATTTAAATTTAGTATTAAGATTTTATTAATAATTCGTTAAGGTCTTTGTTAGATCTCTCAAGCCTTTTGTACTAGTAAACCCCTTGTAATTAGGTTACTATTGTAACTAAGTATGGGGTTTTTGGAATTATTATGTCGGTTTTTAAATTAGGTTAGGGGGTCTTTATGTGAAGGTAGGAATTCGGACGAAGCTGTTTGGTGCTTTCGTTGTGATGCTGGGCTTTTTGGTTGTGCTTGGCGGGATTAGTATTGCTCATATCGTCAAGACGAACCAGATGCTGTCAGACATTAAGAAGAATGAAGAAATTATGGTCGGTTATAATGATATCGCCTTTCATACGGTTCGATCGAATGCGGCGATTCGTGGATATATGAATTATAAGAAGGATTTTATGAAGGAGAATCATTTTTCGATTCGCAAGGAGGTTCATGCTTCCATTGATCGGTTGAAAGAATTAGGTGTGACGAATGCGGAATTTGTCCAGTTTGAAAAGGACTTTGTGGCGTGGGAGCAAGCGATTGATGAGCAGGTGATGCCGTTAATTGATGCGAATAAGCTACCAGAAGCATTGAAGGTGTCGGCGCCAATTTTGGGAGAGGGTTCGCAAAAGCTGGTCGTTTTTTCAAAGGATAATGCGAAAAAGATTGATAAGCAAATTGTAAGTGAAATCGAGCAGATGAATGCGAGTGGTGATTTCATTTTTATTTTGACAACTATTGTTGTTGTTGTCAGTCTGATTGTCGGTGCGGTTCTTGCGTTTGTGTTTGGAAATGGTGTGTCGAGAGCGATCCAGCAGATCATTTCGCAAGTGAAGCAATTTGCCTCTGGAGATTTCACGGTGACGTTTAATACGAAGCTTCGGGATGAGTTTGGGATGCTTGCTTCTTCGATGAATGAGATGACGAGCACGCTTGGGAATACGCTGAATCAAATTAGCTCATCAGCGGAGCAAGTGGCGGCGACGGCCGAGCAGCTGACGGCGAGCAGTCAAGAAGTGAGTAAGGCAACCGTGGATATCGGGGGCGCGATTCAAAATATCTCTTCAGGGATCGAGAAGCAAAATGATAAAACACAACATACAGGTCAGCAAGTGAACAGTGTCGCTCATGAAACGGATCAAATTTCAGCGAAGATCCAGTCGGTGAATGAGCAAACGGATCTGGCGACAGAAAAAGCGAATCAAGGTCGTGATTTTGCGAACAATGTGACGGCACAGATGGATACGATTTTGACGAAGACGAATCAAATTACAACGAGCTTGCATGAGCTAAAGGCGAAATCAACGACCATCACAGAGATGGTGGCGATCATTTCAAACATTGCCGAGCAAACGAACCTTCTTGCCTTGAATGCGTCGATTGAAGCGGCTCGTGCTGGAGAGCATGGAAAAGGGTTTGCCGTGGTGGCGTCAGAGGTTCGTAAGTTAGCAGAGCAATCGGGAAATGCCGCTCAAGAGATTCATACGCTTGTCGATACGATTACGGCGCACACAGACCAAGTCGTTCAAGAGATGGATAGCAACAACGCTTCGGTGCAAAAAGGAAAAGAAATGGTCGATGTGACTGGAGCGACTTTCGCTGATATCTCGCAGGCGGTGGAACGCGTGCAAGCTGAGGCAAATGATGTAACAACGGCGATTCACAATATGCACGAAAACATTCAATCCATCGTTCAAGACACGAACTCGATCGTGAGCATTTCCGGTGAATTCACGGACGAGTCACAAACGGTGGCAGCGGCGATTCAAGAAGAAAGTGCGATGATGGAAGAAGTAGCGGCAGCGGCGAACGAGCTTGCGCATATGGCGATAGAGCTACAAGAATCTGTAAGTCAATTTAAATATTAAAGAGTTTGAAAGGAGAGCGGCTTGTCATAGCGCTCTCCTTTTGTTATATATGTTATCCTTAAGGAAAACAGGAATGGGGAGTCTTACCATAATGATCAATAAACAAAAGATACGAAATGCCATTCCAGGGCTCGGGCTGATTTTTCTTTTGATCGGTGTCGTCGTTTATCTTCAAGTAACCGATGAACGTAATAAAGATCTCGAACAATCTGTTCGTTTAGCTATGAAAAAAGAAAGTGTAGAGGAAATTGATTTAAACCGTTTCACAGACTTTGATTGGGAACAAGCCTATCTCTTTTCTCCTTACACTCCGCAAGAAGATATCAGCAGGCAATTAGGAATCTATTACAAAGATCCAAGTAGCATAGATATGAGAGATGACATCAACTTACTTGTCTTTCTTAATAAGAACAAAGTCGTTCAATATGCAGAAATCTCTCGCGAATACGGAGATTTAGTCATAGACACTGATGATGGATTGTCCCCTTCTAATGCCACCTTAACAATTAAAAAGCATTAATTCGACAAAAGTCGGGGAGTGACCGGCACCTATTGATTAATCGATTATAATCGATTAATATTAAAACAAAAATATAATCGTTTTTAAAGGAGTGAATGACATGTTAAAAGAAAGTCCAACTCTAGAATTAAAACGTGAAGTCACAGATGGCTTGAAACGAGAAGTCATCGCATTTGCCAATACAAATGGTGGTGAAATTTATATTGGC
This sequence comes from Bacillus sp. FJAT-42315, assembly GCF_002797375.1. Classification (GTDB taxonomy): domain Bacteria; phylum Bacillota; class Bacilli; order Bacillales; family Domibacillaceae; genus Bacillus_CE. The sequence continues at coordinate 879,600 of NZ_KZ454941.1, read as the reverse complement.
GTTGAAGATGATGGAACGGTCGTTGGTTTACCAAATGCTCAAAAAGATTTAGAAGCTGTGAGCAGTATGCTACATGATAGTATTAGACCTGATATTTTAGTGCATACAACAGCTGAAATTATCACAATAGATGGAAAAGACATTATTAAAATTATCGTTTCTAGAGGCACTCGAAGACCTTATCACATTGCAAGTAAAGGGATGAAACCATCTGCCGTATTTGTTCGTCACGGTACATCGGTAAGTAACGCTTCTGATGAAGCCATTCGTCAAATGATTATAGAGTCTGACGGTTCTCAATATGAAGTAATGCGTAGTTTAAACCAGGAGCTTACTTTTCATGAGGCAAAAACTCAATTTGAACAACTGGATTTATTATTTGAAGAACAGCATAAACGAACACTTGGATTAATCAATCAAGATGGATATTATACGAATCTAGGATTACTTTTATCCGATCAATGTGAGCACTCGATTAAATGTGCGCGCTATGCTGGCGTAGATAAGCTTCATTTTCAAGACCGGAAAGAGTTTAACGGGTCCATTTTGAAACAAGTGAATGACACATACGAGTATATTCAACTGCACAACGCAAAGGCTGCCTCATTTGAAGGATTAAACCGCATTGAACATACAGAATATCCAGAGTACGCCATTCGCGAAGCACTCATCAATGCGGTCGTTCATCGAGATTATAGCTTTAGCAGCAGTATTTTGATTCATATTTTTGATAATCGCATCGAAATTGTATCGGTTGGCGGACTTGTACAAGGGTTAACTATAGAAGATATTGAGCTAGGTATTTCACAAAGCCGTAATCCAAAATTAGCAAACTGTTTTTACCGAATAAAATGGATTGAAAGTTATGGAACAGGCTTGCAGCGTATTAAGGAAAGCTATAAAAACTTCGCGCAACAACCTTTTTGGCAAGTAGGGCCGAATTCATTTGTCGTCACTTTACCAAAGCAAACATTGTCAAAACTACAAGAAAGTGACGATTTAATTTTTGAATGGATCAAAGAGCAGGAGGTATTTACCGCTAAAGACTTAGAGCGCTATTTAGATAAAAGCAAATCCTCCGTTCGTCATCTGTTAGAACAACTAATAGAAGCAGGAGTAATTAAACGTGTTGGAAAGGGCCGCGCAACACGTTATAAAAGAACATAAGGATCGGTTCAATATTATTATGCATTTATCAAAAAACAAGCCTGTATCTCCGCTAAATCTACAGAGATACAGGCTTGTTTAAATTTATATTATTCGACAAAATCCGGGGAGTGACAGGCACCTGTATTAAAAATTTTCATTGATGATGTCCATATTGACCATTTTAGCTACTTGACTTCCTTCTGCCGCTGCTATGCTTAGCGAAGTAGATTTAAGGTTCTTACATTCTCCTGCAACATATATATTTGGTTCGGATGTCCGTGCCCAATCATCTGTAACTATATGACCGTTCTCGTTGATTTCACACCCAAGTTTTTCTGCAAAGTCATTCGTTCTTTTGTATGTAGGAGAAATAAACCCTCCCGTTCTTTCAATCACCATGCCTGAATCAAACTCTACCGCTTTTAGCATCCCATTGTCACCACGCAGTTTTGTTATACGACATTCAATTATCTCTATCCCCTTTTGTTGGAACAATTCAATCGTACGCTCTTTAAATTTATGTCCGTTCGATGCAATGATGATATCTTTAGACCAATTGTATACGAGTTTCCCTAAATGCATAGCGTGCTCATCACTTTCAGCTATCACAATAAGTGGTTGATTTTTTACTTCCCACCCATCGCAATAGGGACAACTGAACATGCTTTTTCCATAAAACTCTCTTACATTAATGTTGTTAGGAAAAACTTCTTGAATACCAGTTGATAATATCATTTTACCTACTTCAAAGATCGCTCCATTTTCTGTATGAATCAAAAATTTTCTACTTTCTATCTTACTAATATTTTTAACTGCCTGATTGACCAATTTCACATTGTCATAATGTTGAATATCCTTCATCGCTAAATGCTTAAATTCATTAGGCGTTACGCCGTCTCTTGTCAAATAGCCATGTGATTTTTTAGTCACTCTGTTACGGTTTGTTCCATTATCGAAAATTACTGTATTTCTTAATGATAAACCTAAATAAAGACCGGCGCTCAATCCTGCTGCCCCTCCACCTATAATGGCACACTCAAATTGTTTCAAAATAATCTCCCCTTTCATGGTTTTAATCATAGATATTACAGACTCTTAATATCTATGATTAGTATAAAATGAAAGAGTTGAGCCGTCAATCCACTCAACCCCTTTCGATTTCTTTGGCGATATCGAATATTTTTTTTGTTTTCAATTCTTCTTCCATCTTTTTTTCCGCTTCTAACATGACCTGATATACAAGACAGTTGGGGCCATGTACGGGATCACATTCAAATAATGAAGATTTTCCTTCTATCGCCTGGATCACATCAAAAAATGTAAGTTCTTTTGCGTTATGCGGTAAGCTATACCCACCATTCACACCTGATGTTGATACGATCATTCCTGCCTTTACTAATTGTGAAAGGATCTTCGATAGGTAAGTAGTAGATATTTGTTGTTGGCTTGCTAGTTCTTGTACACCAATTGAAGTATTTGAATCCTGCCTAGCTAAATAAATCAACGTGTGTAAAGCGTAATTGGTAGCTTTGGAATATTTCACGGTACCTTGCTCCATTCTAACAGTGATTAATTATCTATTATAGAATGTAACGCTGACAATTAATAGTGAGAACGTCAATAATTTTGTGTAGTGAGTCAGTTTAAATATTAAGCAACGTAACAGGAGAGCGCCTTTTCTTAGCGTTCTCCTTTCCTGATGACAGAACATTTTTCGTTTTCATCGGCACGAGCAAGAAGTGCCATGCTATTTTCATTCTATCCCGTATTAACGGGCTGTAAGACCTTACTGAGTCAAGCTTCACTTTATTCACTCATAATCCGAATTAAATCGTATTGGTAATAACGACGATTTCTTTTTCTGTCATCCCCAAAAATCATATTTAATTGAACGAGTTGCGTTAAACTTTTCCGAACAGTTGCAGGAGCTAAACCTGTAGCTTTTTCAATTTGATGAACAGTCGCAATGGGCCTTGCAAATAATGCCCCCCACACTTTCTTCGTAGAAGGTTGATTAAGTTTTTTCATTCCTACATTATAAAGCTGTTCTGCTTTATCTAATTTCTCATATTGATGCTCTGCCATCCGAATGGTCGCATCTAAAAAGAAAACAATCCAACTTTTCCAATCTGGATTTTCCCGTCCAATTGCCCGAACCCCATTTAGCATCGCATAATATTTGAACTTTTCTTTCTCAAGCTCTTCACTTAAAAAAAATAATGGCGAATCAATTAGATTAGATTGTAGCAAATATAAAACAATAAGAATTCTACCTAATCTCCCATTCCCATCTAAAAATGGATGAATAGATTCAAACTGCGCATGGACAATGGCCGCTTTAATAAGTGGATGCAACATATCCTCTTCCTCTTTTTGATAAGGATGACCATTAATGTACCTCTCTAAATTTGTCATATAATCTCCCATAAGTTGAGGCTCGGGTGGAATATATGAGGCATCTTTTATATGTTTGGTTGGCCCGATAAAGTTTTGAATTTTACGGTACTCTCCAGAAGCACTAGTTGAACCTCTAGCATTTTCCATTAAAATCACATGCATATCACGAATTAACCGCTCTGTTAATGGATATCCCATTTGAACACTCTCTACACCTTTTTGTAAAGCGCTTTGATAATTACGAACTTCTATCTTCTCCCAGTCTTGTTTTTGATCAATATTATCTTCCAACATCTCACTAAATGTTACTTGCGTTCCTTCAATCCTTGTAGATTGGACAGACTCGTGCAACGTTAACAATTGAATGAATGACTCATTTACTAAAGAATAACGAAGCTTTTGCTTTAAACTCTCTAGCTTGGATGACGCTTTCACTACCTTTTTATAAAAAACAAGTTCCGTTTCCGCATCAAATGGAATAGGGAGTAATGGTAAATTATATGGTTTCTTCAACTCAAACACCCCTAAGATTATTCTTGATAACATTATACTCTATCATATATATTTTTTAAACATTACAACATTTTTCAACCAAAAAATATTACAAAATAATTGGAAGACTATAAAAAAATATACGAATCCGTTTTAACTTTGGAAAAGGAGTTGCATTCATATGAAGAATGATGAAGTTGAACGATTTTTATCAAACTTAAACAAAGAATTATCTCATATTATAACTAATAGAACATTGAAAACTATGAACTATAGAGTATAATTTCCAATCAGATCGGAGCAATAAAATGGGAGGTGTAGTGATCAAAAGGATAGCTATGAATATACTCATCACCTGTAGAACAACTTCGCCTCTTATAATAAAAAACAAGCCTGCATCTCCGTTCAATCTACAAAGATACAGGCTTATTTGAATTCGTATTATTCGACAAAATCCAGGGAGTGACAGGCACTCTTCACTAGCTGTTCTAGCATTGCCGGTGTGTGGATAAAGGCGCTTTCGATGTGGAGTCGTTCGGTACGCTGGTGGGCGTCTTTGCCGAATGGTCCGACATTGAGTACGGGTGCTTGGAGTTGGCGCATTTCATTAAATGGAATGGTGTACGTATCGCCCCAGACTGGCGTGTTTTGTTCGAATGCTTTCCACCCATCTCCGTCATCCGTATATTGAACGTAGCTTAAATCGCAAATGCCATTGAAGTAATGAATTTGACTGATCTCCACTCCAAAACGGCTGGCGGTCTCCTTTACTACTTCTACGCTATTGACAACTAGTTCGTGACCGGATGAATTGACGGCCGGATAATAAGGTGGCGCAAACAATAACACGATTGCTGGCGCTAGTTCTTGGCATTGAATGAGTAGTTTATCCGCGATGCGTAAAGACTTTTCCCGTTCATCCCACTCCGTTTGCTCGCACACTTCCTGTTTCATTTGTTCAACGACCGCATTACCTAGTTTGTTGTTAGCGTAAGACAGCAATTGCTCGTAGCGAATCACTTGCACTTCGCCAATTCCTTCGACTTGTTCCCGCTCGCACAGTGCTTGATAGGAAGCGTTGCATCGATTCGCTGCTTCTTTTGCGACTTGCTCGAACGTATCCATCACATCGGCCGCGCTTTTCTTCATTAAGAATACGTTGTAAAGAGCGGCTGCCCGATAAGGTGTTTGCGTTGAATATTGCATCTTCAAGTCTTTTTGCTGGAGCGAAACAGGTAATGGGGTATGCTCTCCAAAGAATTGTTCGTGAAATGCCTCATTCCACTCCATTTGTTGTGTGAGGAACGAGGCGATATAATTTGCCGTCATCCCTTTTAATGGTTCTCCTACATGCGTTTCTTTACCGTAAAAGAGCGCTGCTGGCATAATTTTCCCTATTGATCCTGAATATACATAATGAGAAGAGTCGCCAGGCTTTTGCGAAAAAGAAGGCTCGCTATTTAAAAACAGCTCATACGTTAAATCGTACTGTTCACGTAAATGGACTAGTTGCTTGACTGCCGCTCTCATGCCTGCTGAATTGACCTCTTCATCGGGTACGGTCACAAGCAAAAGGTTCATCGGCCACTGTTCGATGCTCGCTTTTTCGATGAGCGCCATATGAAGGGCCAGCCCCATTTTCATATCCATCGTGCCTCGCCCAAATAAGTAGTTGCCGGATTCCAAATCGACCCGTGCCTCTTCGGACAAGCTTCCTTTGCGCTCATGAAGCTTCTTCGTGAGCTCCTCTGGATAAAAAGCGAGGGGTTCAAGATCACCGTACTCTTCTGTTTGAACAGTATCAAAATGACTAATGAGAACGATCGTTTTATCCGCTTGTGGATGTTTATATAAAGCGGTGACCAATTTTCTTCCAAGGTCTGCTTCATGACTTGCTAATTGTTGCGGATGCTCCTGAAAATAAACTAACTCCCTTAATTTCGCTTGTACTTGATCCGGAAATGCTCGTTCTCCATCTGTCAGCGTCTGGCTCTTCCAACTAACTAACTCACATAATAACTGTCGTAGCTTTTCAGGCGTCCCCCATAAATATTCACTCATGCCTAGTCTCCTCTCTGTCTCGCAAAGTTGTATATGTTGATTAGAATCGTAAAGATAAGCAGCTTAAGCCACCGTCTTGTTTTTGAAACTCTGACATTTCTAATTCAATCGTTTCATATCCTGCTTCGTTAATTTTGCGTTTCGTCTCTTCATATCCTTTTGGAATAATGACGTAATCGTTGACGCGAATACAGTTTGCCGCATATTCCTCTTCTTTAGAAACGATGATTTTTTCATATTGCTCGAAGTCCGGGTGATCAATGAATTCACCAGCAGCGACGATTGTATTATTGCCAAGATAAGCAATCCCCGTTTTCAAATGGAAAAACTCTTTCAATGGAACAATCGTCCCTTTGTATCCTTCTGATTCCACAATTTCTTTTAATTGACGAGCCCCTTCTTCGTTTGTCCGATCAGAAATACCGATATAGAAGTGATCATCCACTTGTAAAATGTCCCCACCATCTAACGTGCCTGGTGCTTTTATGTAATGAAGTTTTGTGTAAAACTCTTTGTAGAACTCTTTTAAAGTGGTCTCGATTTCTTTAATTTCACCATTTCTTGAGTCAGCGCCTGGATTCGTAATAACTGCAAATTCTGCTGCTAGCACAGCCGTATCTTCTACAAATGTGGAATCAGGAAATTCTTCACTAGCTGGCAAATGAGTAACAGACACACCACATGTTTTTAATGCGTCTACGTATGCTTGATGTTGCTCCAATAATTGCTCATAATTCGGCGTCCCAAGATCCGATGTAGTTAATCCATTGACATAACTCTTTCCCGGTGTTTTGACAATAACATGCTTGAACATCTTCCATTCCCCCAATGATTTATTTCGTGCGGACAACCGGACAAGTTAAACAAGTCGGTCCGCCTGTTCCTTTGTAGCTAATTTCTTGTCCTTTATATTCGTAAACTGTAGCTCCTGCCTGCTCTAGCTGTTGCTTCGTCTGTTCATTTCCTGATGTGATCACGCAAACTCGCGGTGCTAATGCGAGTACGTTACAACCTAAGTTCATATACTCGTCATCTGGCACTTCAATCAGCTCAATGCCACGTTCGATCAGAAGATTGCGAAAATAAACAGGCATCAAACGCGAATGAACGACAGCTAAGTCTTGATCGACCATACTGATGAACGACATTAAGTGGAGACATTCTTCTTTTCCTTGGTCATGCGGAAGCTGAACGACGATGAATTCATCGACAAGATGTGCTGTCATTTCTTTTAATTGGCGAATTGCTTCAGCATTGGTGCGATATCCATGTCCCACCGCTAACGTTCTGTCATCAAGCCAAACGAGATCACCGCCATCCGCTACAGCCTCTCCCGTTAATTCCCCAATGATCGGGATGTGTTTCTCTTTGAGGAATCCCTTGTAAACATCTGCTTCTGCTTGTCTTAACTCTTTTCCAGATTTCAATATAATAGCACCTGCTGCAGTAAACTTCACAGGGTCGTGGGCATATAAAGAATCTAATCCTACTTGTGAAGAAGCTGGCAAATAATCAATGGTTGGCACATACTTTTGCAAAATAGCTAAAAAATGATCAAACTCAGCTATCGCCTCTTGAAAATCGGGCTGTTCCAAATAGTTAAACGTTCGCCACTGTTGTTCAATCTGAGCTTGGCTCACGAAAGCGTCCTTTGGATGTTTCACAATGACACGTTGCAGGGACTGAAACATAGATGAACAATAAGACATTTACATCCTCCTTTTTCCGTATAACGGAATATCATTCCACAATATGAAAAGTTTATTAAATTATAAAATGAGTCGTGATATACTGTCAATATCTTTACATTTTTCCAATGAAGCCGTAGTCGCTCATTGGCATGAAGGACAGGTGATACAAATTATGCAATCCATTGATCGAGCAATGAGCGTGATTCAAGTGTTAGTTTCCGATTCAACCGAAAACTGGCTATCGATTACAGAATTATCTCAAGAATGTCAACTTCCGATTAGTTCGATGCATCGTGTGTTAAAAGCGATGAGCAAACATGGGTTGATTCAGCAAGATGAACAAACGAAGCAATATGGCCTAGGCAACATTTGGCTTGAATATGGCTTGAAAATGTATGACCGAATGGACTACATTAGCAAAATTAGACCAGAGCTAGAGCGGCTTATGAACACTGTTGAAGAAAGTGTCTACCTGAGCCAACCGACTGGTAACGAAGCTCTTGTTATTGAACGAATCGACTGTGAGAAGAATCAAATTCGAGTACATGACCAGCTCGGTTCACGAATTCCGTTGCATATCGGTGGCGCTAACAAGGTAATGCTCGCCTATATGTCACCTAAACAAGCGAAGAAAATTGTCGATGAACTATTACCAGAACAGGACAGACCCGCCTTTTTCGCGACGTTACAAGAAACCAAGAGAAAAGGATATGGCATGAGTCACGGTGAACGAATGGAAGGCACTTCTTCTGTCGCTGCGCCGATCTTAAATCACTTTGGAGAGGTTCACGGAGCGGTGAGCATCGGCTTTGTTAGCTTTAATTTGACAGACGAGCGGCTTCACTTTCTAATTGAACAAGTGATCGACACTGGCAAGCGAATCTCCGCAAAACTAGGTTATACAGAGCGCTAACAGCTAAAAACAAGAGACGAATCAAGCTGTCTCTTGTTTTTTATCCCGCATTAACGGGCTGTAAGACTCCCACCTCAACAGGGCAGAAAAAGCACAGACATATAGGTGGGAGATCAACAGCCCGTAAACGCCCGATCCGTTCAACTAACAATCAGTGAGGGATGAATCCCCCACTGATTGAAGTTTCACTTTATCGTTACATTAATTGTTGGTCTTTGCTTGCCTCATCCACTATGGTCGCTTTCGTTTTTCCTAATTTAAATTTATAAATAAGCAAACAAGCGACGAAGAAACCGATGCCATAAATAAGCCCAATTCGTTGAGTAGGGTCGAAAGCTAAGAACACGAGCACGAACGCACAAAAACCGAAACAAAACAGCGGAACGAACGGATAGAAAGGAACTTTATATTTCAGATCCTCTACTTTTCCTCCAGCTTTTATGAATTTTTTCCTAAACATATATTGAGATAAAGCGATCCCCATCCAGGAAATCGTGACTGAAATGCCAGCGATCGACATGAGTAAGACGAACACAGTATCCGCGGCAATGACACTCGTTAATAAAGATAAAAGGGAAAAAGACATCGTAAACAAAAGAGCGTTGAGCGGAACTTTTCTCTTCGATAATTTCCCAAATACTCGAGGAGCCATTCCCTCATGAGACATCGCCCAGAGTAAACGAGTCGATGCATACAGACAGGAGTTTCCAACAGATAAGATCGCCGTTAAAATAATGAAATTCATAATATCAGCGGCATACGGAACACCAGCAATCGTCATTAACGTTACGAAAGGACTTTCTAATAAACCTAATTCAGACGTAGGAAAGATCGCAGAAAGAATAACAATGGACGCAATGTAAAAGACAATAATTCTAACAAGTACATTTCGAATCGCTCTCGGTATATTCTTCTCAGGCTCTTCACTTTCCCCTGCCGCAATACCGATCAATTCTGAGCCTTGATAGGAGAATATAACATTCATCATCGTCACAAAGACGATCGCAATGCCTGCTGGGAACAATCCAGAAGGGGCTAAATTGTCAAAGAAAGGAGCTGGACGATCTGATAAGGAGACAAAATCGAAGATCCCGGCAACTCCAATGAAGATAAAAGCGATAACCGCAACGACTTTTATTCCTGAGAACCAATATTCCGCCTCAGCGAACCCTTTCGTCGTCAAAGCATTTAGTGCAAATAAAAGTACAATGAACACGGCACACCAAATCCAAATGGGCACATCAGGAAACCAATACTTCATTAAAATACCTGCTGCGGTAAACTCAACGCCGGCTGTCGCAGCAGAACCGACGAAATACATCCAACCAAGCGCAAAACCAGAAGACGGGCCAATATACTCTGTCGCATACTTTTGGAAGGAACCAGTGACAGGCATATGTACAGCTAGTTCACCAAGACAAACCATCACCATATACAAAATCAGTCCACCGATTAAATACCCAATAATTGCTCCCCCGGCACCTGCTTGGTTAATCGTATACCCGGCGTTTAAAAACAGCCCTGTCCCAATCACCCCTCCAAGCGAAAGCATGAATAAATGACGCCTTTTCATCGAACGATTTAATTGCTCATGAGATTGCCTATTTTCCACTGAACGAACCTCCTAGTCTCAAAGTCTTTTTTTGTTGTTTTTCCGAATAACGGAAATCATTTCTACTAAAAGGAATTTCCTATAATAAGGATAAACCACCTAACATTACTAAGTCAATATTTTCTGAATTATAGAAACAAATACTAAAAGACTAATAAATAAGGGCTATTTCAAAAACGATCAACTTCGCTTTCGAAACAGCCCTTACTCTCTTATTTAAATGATCTCTTTCTTCTCACTAGCTATATGTGGATTTACTTGCCCTTTTCCCACCAAATAGGCAAGCCATTTTTGACACGGCGGCAACGTCACTTGAATGATTTTCCCTAAGAAAAAGGCGATAAAAATTGTACCGATCCCAACTGGTCCTCCGAGTAACCATCCTAAAAGAAATACGGTGATCTCCATGCCATTTCGAACGAGTGTAATGCTCCAACCTGTTTTTTCAACGATTAGTAACATTAAGCTATCGCGGGGCCCCGCTCCAAGATTAGCAGATACATATAAGCTGATACCAAACCCTAAAATTAGAACACCGACAATGAAGAAGATTAACTGAACAATAAATGCCTCTGGCGTCGGCAGTAAAGCATTGAAGATATCAATAAAAATCCCAAGCAACAGCATATTGGCAATCGCCCCGATTTTCGGCGGCGTTTTCGTACCAATCCATGTGGAAATAATAATGATCATTCCAGCGATAATCGACCACATACCGATCGTTAGCCCTAGCTGCTTATATAATCCGTAGTGAAAAACATCCCACGGTCCAATACCAAACACTTTTCCTTTAATCGTTAATGCCACACCGAATGCCAGCACAATCAAACCGACAATAAAAAAAGTCCATCGCAAACGATACTCTCGGCGCATACGCACCCTCCATTCCAATCAGAATACTTGTTTGTTTAGTATTCCGAAATAGTTTCCTCATCCACTTTAGCATATAGCGTTCATTATTTTAAGAGGTTTTTCAATGCTTCTCGTTTGCTTAATGAAGGTAGTGAATGCTGCTCAACAAATTGTAATACGAATGAAGGGTTTGTTTTGGCATATTCTCTAAGCGCCCACCCGATCGCCTTTTGGATAAAAAACTCCTTGTTTTCTGAGTGATTGAGAATGATGGATTGAAGCATTGACACATTGGTATGTTCCTTATACTTTAATTGAAACAAAATAGCGATTCGATTAATCCACATATTGTCGGATTGATTCCAGCGTGATACCCAAGTTGTTTTCTCATCTGGATATTGTCTTAACACATGACCAATAAACTTAGAAGCAATCAAATCAATCGTGTCCCACCAAGACTTGGATAAAGCAATCTCTTCAAGTAAAGGTAAATGCTCTGGAGTCAGCTCGCGCAGCGATTGTTCTAAAAAAGTTAACGCACAATATTGATACTCTCGCTCAGGCATCGCCCAAAGTGCACGAACAATATCCGGCAACTCCTCTATTGTCGGCTTCCCAGATTCCTTGATAAATTCTCTCAAAATCGCTGTGCGTTCTGGTGCAGGGATACCGAGGAAGGCGAAATGATTTTTCATATACGCAGACATTTTTTCTGCTCGCTCTTTATCTCTTTCAGCTTGCATAAGGGTGATTAGTGGTTGTATGTATAATAACTCCATGGCTCGCATTCCTTTCTGATCAAATTAGTGCACAACTTCTTCTCATTCGACAAAAGTCGAGGATGACAGGCACCTATTACTTCAACGGAAAGTAAACATGCACATAGTAAACCGGACGATCGTTTATATTTTGGTATAGATAATATAGTTCATAAAAGTTTGGTTGGAGGGTTAAGTTGTTTTCTGCACAGTGTTGTATGACTTGTGTTTTGATTCGATTTCGATAGGTACGATCGGAGAAGGTGTCGCCGATGTAATTATATCTAAGCGCTCGCGTAAACTTGAGTTTTTCGATGTCATCGCATTCACTCGGAATGATATTCGAGCAGCACACTTGTCCCTTTTGAGGATCATCACTATTTGAGATCGTATTGGTAAAGCTAATAATGGAAGTTTTCGTCCAAAATGGATCGTCTACCGTCTCTTCGTAAGTCGGCTCATCAATATTGAAACCATCTTCATCGGCTGTAAAACTTAACGCATGACAGATGTAGATAAAGTCGTTTTCTACATATTCTAGCTGATTGGGGCTGCGTTGAAAGCTTTCCATTCTAGCGTTGAACTGTTGCAAATAATTTATTTTTTTGTCGATTAGCTGTTTCTCTTGTTGAAGTGCTTCAATATAATTGGAATGAAAGGAGGTCACTTCATTTAAATCACTATAGGTGAACCAATCCTTAATTTGGTGAAGCGGCACCCCTAACTCTCTTAACCACGTCACACTGCTGAATTTTAACGTATCATTGAGCGTGTAATATCTGTATTTATTATCTTTCACGACGGTCGGTTCTACTAGTTTTTCTTTATGATAGTATCTAACGGTATCCGGGGAAACGTTGTGAAACTTCGCTACTTCTCCCGTTTTGAAATATTTATTCACCACGTCAAAAAACCCCTTTCTTGAAATAATGAAAGACTTGTACATAGACAAGCCTTTTATCGAACACTTTATTGATTATTATAAGCTTCCTTGCTTAGTTGAAGCAATATTTCACTATAGGAAGGGTACGGATGGATTGCTTCTTGTAATTTATAAAACGGAATATGCAACGACTTCATGACTTGAAGCTCACCTAACAATTCACATGCTCTTTCTCCTAAAATACTAGCTCCTACAATGTAACCTTCTTCATCGCAAATGACCTTTGCCATGCCTTTTGTTTTTTCGTCTACAACCGCTCGATCTAATTCACTATATGCCTGTGTATATACTTGCACACGACCATCATATTTCGCTTTTGCTTGTTCCTCTGTCATACCTGCTCTTGCTAGTTCTGGATGAGTGAACGTGCACCAAGCTGCATGGTCATAGTTTATTTTTCCTTTTTCTGCTGAAAAAGCATTTTGTACCGCTTGCTTCCCTTGGGCTCCGCCCATATGAGAGAACAAGTAAGGCCCGACGATATCTCCTACCGCATACACATTCGGCACCGTCGTTTCTAAGTATTCATTTACTTCGATGCCTTTATGATTATATCGGACACCAATTTTATCTAAGTTGATCCCTTCAACATTAGGTTTTCTTCCTAATGCGAGTAATATTTTTTCTCCGGTAAGGTTTGTCTTTTCTCCATTTTGTTCGATCGTGAGCGTCACTCCTGTAGCATCAGTTGTCACTTCTACTCCTTTAGCCGAAGTGAAGCATTCAACCCCTTCCTCCTTCAGAATGGATTCAAGTGCTACCGCCATGTCTTTCTCTTCTCTAAATAAAATGGTCTCTGCCATCTCGACTAGTTTCACTTGAACGCCTAGTCGTTGGAACGCTTGAGCGAGTTCAACGCCGATCGCTCCTGCTCCTAAAATGATTAAATCCTTAGGCAGATCTTCAAGTAAAAAGACATTTTCATTCGTTAAGTAGTCGACATTTTCTAGTCCTTTAATAGAAGGAATAAGCGCGGATGACCCTGTAGAAATAACTATTTTATCGGCTTGTATTTCCTTTCCATCTACATCTAATGTGTGAGCATCTTTAAATTTTGCGTAGCCTTGAAGATAATCAATCCCCGCCTCTTCCAATACCTCAACAGCTTCTGCTTGATGAGCAGTCTCGATTAAAGTACGAACTTTCGTTAATATTTGCTTTCCATTGATCGCGATGTCTCCATATTTTTTCGCGGTATGTACTTCATCGGCGATTTGAATAAGCGCTTTACTAGGTATACACCCAGACCAAGTACATTCCCCACCTGGCTTATATTTATCGATTAATACCACTTTCTTTCCGAGCATTAAAGCTTCAAATGAAGCATTTAACCCACCTGCTCCAGCACCAATCACAGCAAGATCATACTTTTCCATATCCATTCACCTCATAATTTATTTTCATATTATGGTGTCAGTATGAACTATGGAGTCGTTCGAGAGTCAAATAGAAAGGTGACAGGCACCTTATTTATACAAGTTTCTAAAAACATGCCGCACAATTTCTAAATCGTTCAATTGATAATGTTCCTTGATGGCTACACATAAACTTGCGATCAAAAATGGTCCATCAGAATTGTTTTGCCATTGGATGCCGTGTTGTTCTAGAAGTACAAGAACATCTCGTACTTGTGGGTCTTGCATTCGATAAAGAGTTTCCATTCTATTAAAAACTTTCAACTGCTCTTGTTTTTTCAGGTCTTTTTCCCATGCTCTCCTTTGTTCTTCATCGATTCCATAAGGAAAGCGGAAATAGGCATCAATTTGTTGACGGGGTAACATTGGGCTTTGACCAAACACTCTTTGTGCTCTTTGGTCGAGTTTTAACAGTAGTTTAATCGGGACGTCTCTTTGAAATAATTGAATGATCAATGATTGATAATACCAGCTTTGCTCTTCTTTGCCACTGTTAAAACGATTCCATACTTGATCACCTATCTGTTTATAATCTTCATAAATAGAGGAAAGGTTGTGGAGTTTGTCCGCACAAACAATGATAGCAGCTTCTTTTGAGAGATGCTTGATTCCTTGAATCGTTTGTTCTTTTCGTATTTTCCACGGTAAGGATTTATCTTGTTCAGAAGCTTCTTCTACTAAACTCGCCACTTCATGTCCAAAATGATGGATAAGTTGAGTGTGAGTCACCTCTGTATCCTCTAACACATCATGCAAAATTCCGGCCGCAATCGTTCGCTCATGACACTGATATTTTTGCAAAATCATCCCAACAGACAGCGGATGAACAATATAAGGTACCGTCGATTGCTTTCTCATTTGCCCTGCGTGCGCCTCCATCGCAAACGCCATCGCTTTTTCTATCAGTTTCGTCACCACATTAATCCCTCCTTTTCTCTCTTCCATAATTACACAATAACATATAAACTAGCTGATTTTTTAGAATATAGTCTACCATCCACAAGCGAAAAGCCAGGATCAAATTCCTGGCTTTTCATTCGACAAACTTCGGGGAGTGACAGGCACCTTGAGAGCTCCGAGTGCCAGACCGACTAATGCTGGAACGATCCATTCTAGTCCAAATTCGGCTAGTGGAAGGTGTTCTCTTACGGTTTGGAGCGGTCCTAAGTTGATGCCGAATGTGTGCAGTCCTCCAAGTACTGCGAATACTCCGGTGAATAAAACGGTGCTTCCGTATACTTTCTGTGAGTTTTTAAAATAACGGTGAAAGAATGTTAGAACGATGAGCACGATCGTTAATGGGTACGCCGTCACAAGGAACGGTACCGATACTTTCAAGATTTGCGCAAGCCCTAAATTCGCTAACGTAAATCCAACGACCGTTAATACTAACACCAATGTTTTATAGCTAACTTTCGGAAATTGCTCGGCAAAGTATTGGCTACAAGAAGTCGTTAAGCCGACAACAGTTGTAAAGCAAGCTAACGTGAAGATCAATCCAAGTAAAAGGGTTCCATTTTGTCCTAATAAAAGAACGGATGTTGCGGTTAAAATGTCTGTTCCATTTTCAAAAGAGCCGCTTGCCGCCATTTTTCCACCGATTAATCCTAAGCTGATATAGACCACGGAAAGCAAGACACCAGCGATCATTCCTGCTTTTAACGTATATTTCGTTAACGCTTTGCTGTCAGTGATACCTTTTTGGCGAATCGATGTAAGGATGACGATTCCGTAAGCTAAAGCTGCAAGGGCATCCATCGTGTTATATCCTTCAATGAATCCTTTGAACAACGCGCCATTTTGATAACCTTCTGTCGGTGCTTGTAGCGGTGCATCTAATTTCATAAAGCCAACGACACAAAGGACGACCATAGCCACAAGCAAAACTGGTGTGATCCAGCGGCTTAAATATTTTTCCATTTTTGAAGGGTCTAAGCTGATTACATATACAAGAGCAAAGAAAACAAATGTATAGATAAATAATGTCAATGCTGGGTTCCATGCTTCGTTTAAAAATGGTTTTACGCCCATTTCATACGCTACATTCGCATTTCTCGGGATACCAAGAAAAGGACCAATGGATAAGTACACGCCAAACATGAAAACTTTGCTGAAGGCTGGATGTACACGATTGCCGATCGTTGGTGCGCCATCTTTCACAAGGGAAACAGCTAACAAGACAGCGAACGGCAAACCTACGCTCGTGATAATAAATCCAGCCATCGCGAGCCAATAGGACGTTCCTGATTGTGCCCCTAAATGAGGAGGAAAAATCAAGTTCCCTGCTCCAAAAAACATTGAAAATAACATTAAGCCGATAAATACTGTGTCTAATTTCTTCATTGCAAATCTCTCCTTTTGTTTTTGTAGAATAGAAAAGCGGAAGGCGCTCGTTCAGCGACATATGGACTGGAACGACCCGGTCGAGATAAAAGAAACACGATGAACGATAGTGAATCGATGTTGACTTATCGCAAGGAGGATCGTGGAAGTACACTAGTCGCTAGCGTATGTACGGATTCTGGAAAAATAAAAAAACTCGTCCCCAAAATAGGGACGAGTTTGTGCTCGCGTTACCACCCATATTCTGCCCGTATCGACAACGATACAAAACAGCTCTCCAGTCACGTACAATCATACGCGCTCCATGATAACGGCGGAAAACCCGTCAAAGCTTACTCTTGTTCAGCTTTGCATCTCAGAGATGATTTTCGGACAAGTCCTGAACATCGGCTCTCACCAATTGCCGATTCTCTGTAGAACAGGGGGCTTGTCGTACTCTTTCTCGTCATAGACTTTATTGATTGATTAATAAATTAACAGACTATTTTTATTATGTCAATATATTTTAATAATTTAGATTTGAAAAATTATTATTTTTTAAATATAGTAAATACTCCTATCATCCCACTTAATAGATGAATCAGCAAATACGTATAGACATTGAAGAACAAACTGTTTGTGTATTGATTCCACCAGCCAAAACGATAAATTTTCGACTGAGGATTATCTGGTGTTCCTCCTAAGGCAGAGATAAGATCGTTGGTGTAATGAATGATTAGATAGATTAGCAGTACACTAAAAATTGCGGAAATCATTAAAAAGATGAAGGTGAATTTTTTATTTTTTACACTGCCGAAAATCTCCCTCACTTTTTTATACGTTAGGATGATACTTAAAATAAAGATGGGCGACAGCAAAGGAATCAATAATATCGCAACATTTCCATTTCCCGATATCACATTAGGACTCATCGTAAAAACTTTTTCTATCAAAATAAATCCGATCAATGAAAAAATGAGACTCAGTATCCAAATTTTATTTCTCATAAACTCACCTCTTATACATATTATACCAAAAGTATAACATTAACTTATTTCAATCAACAAACATCAAAATCCTACCTCAACTCCACTTTGTCAACAGAATCGACATAATTCGGGTGGTGACAGGCACTCCCCCGTCAAGGTATAATTATGTCTACAAAATACTACAATATTCGGGGAATTTATGGCCTAGAAAAGGATGAAGATATGACAAAGAAGAAGATTGCTTGGGTGACAGATAGTACGGCTTTTATTACAGAAGAGTTACGCAATCATCCGGATGTGTATGTTGTTCCTCTTAGCATTATTTTTGGTGAGGATGCATTTGAGGATGGCATTACGTTAACGACAGATGAATTATATACTAGAATTAAAGCGGAGAAGAACATTCCGAAAACTTCGCAGCCACCTGTGGGTGTGTTTGCTAGTTTGTTCGAAAAGCTGAAGGAAGAATATGAATGCGCAATCGCCGTTCATGTATCTAGTAAACTAAGTGGCACATATGCGACCTCTAAAGCGGGGGCGGAGATGGCTGGATTGGATACTTATATGGTCGATTCTAAATCGATGTCCTATGCCATTACTTCGCTCATGTATAAAGGAATGGCGTATGCCGATGAGGAAATGGACCCACAAACGATCGCTGAGAAGCTAAATGTAGAAACGGCGAAATCACAAAACTTAGTGCTATTAGGAAGTCTAGAGCAATTTTATAAAGGCGGCCGGATGTCAGGCACTTCGTATTTGCTCGGCACAATTTTACAAGTGAAGCCGATCATTTGCGTTAATAGCAACGGTGAATTTGAATTATGCGAAAAAGTGCGCTCTGAGAAAAAAGCGCTCAAGCGTGTGATTGACATCGTGAGAGAAAAATATGAAATGCATCACATCCCTGAAATTCGGATCATGCATGGAAATGTACTAGAGAAAGCACAATCTCTTCAGCAAATACTTGAACAAGAGTTTCCAAATGTGAAATTTGTCATTGGGGAAATTAGCTCGACGATCGCTGTTCACGCTGGTGAAGGCACACTCGCGCTCATTTGGGAAAACGAATAAGAGGATGTCCTATAACGGGACTTCCTCTTTTTTTGCGATGCTTTCAGATTCATAAATATGCACGCCACCACTCTCTGCTAGTGCCGTGGCGACCATTGCATAAGCAACTGTTTTCACGTGAATCGGCTTATATTTTTTCAGCGGTCCGGTAAAAAGAAACGGGAACACGTTAGCTAACTTTTCAGTTGTCGCTTCGCCAAGACGAAACTCCTCTCGCTCTCCAAGCAGCAACGACGGGCGAAAAATGTGTAGTCCATTTAGTGCAAGTGCTTGTAGCCGCCGCTCAAGCTCTCCTTTCACTCTACTGTAGAAGAACGGCGATTTCACACTGGCTCCCATCGAGGAAATAACAAGAAATTGAGAAGCTTGATGTTTTTTCGCCAGCTTAGCTAGCATGAGCGGATAATCTAAATCGACCTTTTGAAACGCCTCTTTCGTCTTCGCTTTTTTAATCGTCGTGCCGAGACAGCAGTATATATGATTGATCGGATCGTCTAATGTCAGCTCATCAAAATTTACGACCTTCTCCTCCAGCTTGTCATGCACCATTCCAGACGAACGCCGAACGATCGTGATCACTTTTTCATACTCTGGTGTCGCTAACAACTGTTGAACTAACTCACTTCCAACCAAGCCCGTGGCTCCAGCAACAAGCGCTATTTTCCCCATGCAACCTCTCCTCTCAAACTGTTTATCAAACAGGGTGTCTAACATGCGTTCAGGTCCAATTACTCAATTTCAATCATACAGTCAATTTCGTGATTTACAACCATTCAACCATCATATCGAAGCTTTTTTATTCGAAAAAATTACGCTCACTTAATACGGAATAAATAACCTTCGAATCATGAAATACAAAAAAGGGCGAACCAAAAGTCCACCCCTCACTCTATTTAGTCATCATCACGATCATCATCATCATCTTCGTCTTCGTCATCATCGCGGTCGTCGTTGTCGTCATCATCATCTTCGTCCTGATCATCGTCCCAATCATCACGATCATCATCGTCATATCGATCGTCATCGTCCCAGTCATTGTCATGGCGAATGGATGAGATTTCACCCGTTTGAGCGTTTATGTACATGTCTGTTTCGCCATTTGCTGTAGTAACTTCCACTTCGTATACCCAGCTACCGTTTTTGTTCTCTAGTTCAATTTCAGTTACTTTTCCTTTGACTTTGGCTAGAGCAATTTGTTTTGCTTGATCGCGAGTGATTTTCACTTGGCTCTTTGATAAGATTTTACCTGTTTGAGCATCAACATGTACTTCTTGTTCACCTTTTGTTGTGCGGATTTCTACTTCATACACCCACTGTTTATTTTTTCTTTCTAGATCCACGTCAGTTACTTTGCCTTTGACGCTATTTAAAGCGATTTTCTTTGCTTTGTCACGAGTGATTTTCACAGCGACTTTTTCCTCTTTGTGATCATCCGCCTCCGCTACTTGAGTAATGCCTCCTAAAGTTAATGCTCCTGTTAAAGCAACTGCCCATAATTTCTTTTTCATTTCTCTTACCTCCTTTTTTTGTTACTTCCATCATAAGAAAGGAACATTAAGGAAAAAGAAGAGAAAGATTAAAATTTGATGAGAATTATTCCACTAATACACCTTGCACCATGACGCGCTTGTTCGTTTTTGTCGGAACGTCACAAGTAATCAAGGTAATTTTGTTTTCAGTTGTGTCGTTGATGACGTCTGTTTCCGTTTCTGAAATGATTTTGTTTTCGGTCACCTTGTAGTGATATTTATTTTTTTTATCTGTGACATAGATATCCGCGCCTTTTTTCAGCTCGGGTACGTGTCCGAAAAATTGATCTTTTGAGCGGGTGTGATGGCCGGCTAGCGCGTAGTTTCCTTGGCCCATTTGTTGATCTGGACGCATCGTTGCCGCACCGATAAGTAAGTTGGCATTCGTCGTTCCTTTTAGTATCGGCAATTCGATGTCAACATCGGGTATCGTAATCACACCGATGACAGCTGGGTCGTCCATATTTACTGATGAGCTCAACACATTAGTCATTGTTGGCGGAGTAATGGCTTCATAGTCAAAGGTCGCTTCCTTCTCATTGTTCTGTTGTAACTCTTCAGCAGAATATTGATCGACGGACACTTTAGAGGCACTAAAGTCGATGAGTTGATACTTGATCAACGGCGAAATCAATAAAATGATGCCTGCTGTAAATAATAGACCGACAATCCACTTTCGCATGTTCTTCTCCCCTCTCTACGAAAAAAATCCCTCGCTGCTAGGACGAGGGATTGTATGCTCGTTTAGATTTTCAAACGAATCGCTGCTAAAATCAAGAACGCGCCAAGGATCGGTGCCATCGAGCCAGCAGTATCTCCTGTTTGAGGTAGCTTACTCGAAGACTTGTTGTCGCTTTTTTGTTTATTAACAGTCGTTCCAGTTGATGTGCTTGGTCTTTTCGTCACTGTTGTAGGTGAATCTGGCTTTTTCACCGGTATTCCAACTCCTGTTCCACTCGAATTTGGTTGTTTTGGAAGTACCTTTTGTTTTTCATTTTTGACTTCTAGTTGCGTGATTTCTCCGGCAACAATTTTGACCGAAAATGTCACATCAGATTTGTTATAGCCTTCAGGTGCTTTTGTTTCTTTTAGCAAGTATTGACCTGAAGCTAATTTTTCAAAAAGAGCGACTCCATTTTGATCGGTTGTTTTTAGCTGTGAAACGATATGTCCCTCTTCATCATATAACTGGAATTCTGCTCCTTTTAACACAGCGCTCGTTTCACTATCTTTCCTAATGACTTTCAAACTACCAAGCTCTTTCGTGTTTGGAACAATCATTAAAATATCTTGCTTGTTTTCTAGCTTGATGTCAATTGTTTTCGCCAGCAATTGATAGCCTGTCGGTGCTTTCGTTTCTTTTAGCATGTACGTCCCGTCAGGTAACTCTTTCGATGTTGCTTTTCCGTTAATATCCGTCACTAAAGAATCGATAATTTTTCCGTTTTGCAGCAGGTCAAATTGCGCGCCTTGTAATAGTTGATTTTGATCTTCTTGATCGACTTTCACAATTTGAATGTGCGCTTGTTCATTTAACACACCTGTTGTTGTTTGAGAAGCTTGTGTCGCTTTTGAATCGTTACGTTTGAGAACGATTGTTTCAGGATCTTCCTTTACATCATGACCAATGATATGGACAGGTACATGATACGTTTTGCCATTCACTTGAAACGCTAGTTTTTTCGTTACCTCTTTTTCTTCCATACTTTTGATTTGCGCCTGAATAAGGTGTGGACCCTTTACGTTGGCTTTGTCCTTTACAGCCTCATCATATGTACATGTAAGTGTCGTTTTGGTAGCGACACATTGCCCAATGGACTGTCCATTCGCATCTTTCATAGAAACTTTTTCGCTGTAGGCTTGCAGCTCTTTTGGCAATTCAATCGTCACTTGGTCTTTCGGTTGTATCGCTGATTTCGTTGACCATTCTATTTCAATTTTCACATCTTCATATTCATGAAAACTAGTCTTTGACTGTCCGTTTGCACCTAATAGCCTAATTTGATCTACTACATCCGCCTTTGTTGTTTGAGCATGTACAAACGGTGGAAAGGCATTGATCATCATACATAATCCAAAAAGAAACCCGATGATAACCGGCATCTTCTTCCGAATGTGAACGTTCATCGTCGTCCCTCCCTTTCTTTTCTTTTCTCTCTACTTTCACCGAGAACCCATTCATTACAATATTTTATCAGTACATAAAAATATTGTAAATGACTCCCTTGAACATTCATCTATCATTTTTCGACAAAAACCGGGGAGTGACAGGCACCTTTTGTATGAATTTTGTAAAATTTGTTAAGGTATTATGAAATGTTTCACAATTATATTCCAATATTATGATATTCATGGTATATTAATATCGTTACTTAAGAACTATTCAAGGAGCTGGCTAAATGAAAAAACATATCGTTATTTTTGAAGTTGCAGGTGGAACAGATAAAGGACCAGATGGCTATCGTCCTGATACGATGCCAATTGTAAAATCACTAGAAAAACGGGGTTGGACTGCTGAAGTCATTTTTTATTCCCACGAAAAGAAAGATGAAATTTTACAACATGTTTCCAACACAGCTGATGCATATGTAAGTCGTATTAACCCAGGAAATTTAGCAGATGAAGCAAATTATTTTGATATGCTCCGCAAGCTTTGTGACAATGGCGTCAAAGGAATGTCACATCCAGATGTGATGATTAACTTTGGAGCAAAAGATGCGCTCGTTAAACTTCGTGATACTGACTTAGTTCCTGACAACACATTTGCGTATTACGATATTGAATCATTCAGAAACTCCTTTCCAAAATCTTTGTTACATGGAGAGCGTGTATTAAAACAAAATCGCGGCTCCACTGGCGAAGGAATTTGGCGCGTTCAACTAGTAGATAAACTAGCAGATGTTGAAGCCGTTCCACTTACAGCGAAAGTAAAATGTACAGAAGCGAAAGATAATCATGTAGAATATCACGAGCTTGGAGACTTTTTAACTTTCTGTGAGCAATACATTAAAGGCGCTAATGGGATGTTAGTTGATATGCCATTTCTTCCTAGAATTAAAGAAGGGGAAATTCGTCTCCTAATGCTTCACCGTACACCAGTAAATGTTGTTCATAAAAAGCCAGCAGATCAAGCAGATGCCTTTTCTGCCACGTTGTTCTCAGGAGCTCAATATCGTTACGATGCTCCGAGTGATTGGCCAGAATTAATCGACTTGTTTATTGCTAACTTAAGCACGATTACGAACAAGCTTGGCAACTTAGATTTACCACTTATTTGGACAGCCGATTTCATGCTTGATACAGATGAAAACGGAAACGATACATATGTCCTTGGTGAAATGAACTGTTCTTGTGTCGGCTTTACTTCCGAATTATCACTAAGTGAAAATATCGCTGATGAAATCATTAACATTTTAACTCCGCAACTCGTATAGATAGACAGATTAAAGAAACAGCCCCGAATTGTTCATTATGTTTAACAATTCGGGGCTGTTCTGCGTGCATCATATTAGACAGCATCCTTTCACATCATGTATACTAATCTAAAAATACATAAAGGGGTATTTTGCGATGACAAAGGAACATTGGAATAAGCATTTCGGTCAAGAAGCGTTTGCTTACGGAAAAGAACCGAATGCCTTTATTCAAGAAAAAGGGCCTCTTCTTCCTAAAGGAAACGTATTAGCCATTGCGGAAGGCGAAGGCCGAAATGCGGTCTATTTAGCTTCTTTCGGACATAATGTCACCACTTGGGATTATTCTACAGCCGGATTGGAAAAGACAAAGAAGTTAGCCGATGAAAAAGGCGTCAACGTTGAAACACAATGTGTTGATTTAAACGAAGCACCATGGGAGGCAGAAGCATGGGATCACATCACATGTGTATTCGGCCACTTTGAAACGGATTTGCGTGAAAAAACGTTAAAACAGATCGAAAAAGCGGTGAAAACAGGTGGAAGCTTCCTTTGCGAAGTGTACTCAACTGAGCAGCTCGACTACAAAACAGGTGGCCCTCGAGATATGAACATGCTGTACCATCCTGAAGAATTTTTAACGATCTTTTCTGACTGGAAGATTAAACATTTCTTCGTTGGAGAAGTAGAACGCCAAGAAGGAAAACTACACCAAGGACTTTCTCATGTCATTCAGTTTTATGGCGTAAAAAAATAAAATAGTTAGCCCCCTCGACGGAATTTAACTATTTCCGAGGAAATACAAAAATAAAGGAGAATTTTTTATGTCAAAACATCATTTTCATTTGAAAGCCGATTGGCCAGGAGCACGTAATGGCACTGGATATATTGAATCAGGCAATTTAAAAACTGAGGTGTCGATTCCAACAGAAATGAATGGGCCTGGCATTGGTACGAACCCAGATGAAATGCTACTTGGGGCTGCATCGACATGCTATATTATTACACTAGCAGCCATGCTTGAGATGAGTAAATTGGAAAAAGTGTCGCTCACGATGGAGTCTGAAGGCATTGTAGATGTGACACGAGGAATGGTCACGTATGAAACGATTATCCACCGTCCAAAGTTAATTTTAAAAGCAGATGCCTCTGATCGTGATATCGCTTTAGCTGAAAAACTAGCAGTAAAAGCGGAAAGCTCTTGCATGATCAGCCGTGCCCTTAAAGGTAACGTTGACATGCAGCTTGAAGCTACAATTGAAAGAGCTACTGTTTAATCTTAAAATACAGAAAAGCCTGTTCGGCAACGCTATAAGCGTTCTTTCCGAACAGGCTTTTTGCTAATTAATCGTCATCGTCGTCTGCATCATCATCGTCGACGTCATCAGCTTCATCTACATCGTCGTCATCGTCATCAGTTGGAACTGGAGCCGGCTTTGGAGTCGGCTTAGGCTTTGGTTGATTGTTACTTGGTGTTGAATTGTTTGTTGCCGGTTGGCTTGGCTGTTGTTTAGCTGGCTGTTTTGATGGTTGCTTCACTGGCGCACCGTTGTCAATCGTTGTCGTTGACATGACTTCGCCTGTAATCGCATGGACACGAACGTCAACGATTCGATTTTCTGTTTTCGCAATCACTTGATACACAGGACCTTTGCTCGTTTCGATTAATTTGACAGCAGAAATTGTCTCGCTATCTATTCGATCATCTGTGATTTCTATTGCCTGCTGCTTGCTAATTTTCACTTGTGGCTGTGCGACTACTTTTTTAGACAGCACCTCTCCTGTTGCCTCGGCAATCTCGACGATCACGTGCTCCTCTTCACT
This sequence comes from Bacillus sp. FJAT-42315, assembly GCF_002797375.1. Classification (GTDB taxonomy): domain Bacteria; phylum Bacillota; class Bacilli; order Bacillales; family Domibacillaceae; genus Bacillus_CE. Next base: position 854,166 of record NZ_KZ454941.1, on the reverse strand, counting down.
TTTCTTCACCTCTACGAAGAAGAAACGCTTATCTTCTTTCGACTGCATCGTCACTTGAACGACTGTACCTGGCACTTGCTTCACGGCGATCTCTTTCGCCTGCTGTTCAGTAACATTGCTCGGCTTCTCTTTGCGGACACGCTTCGTTATCACTTCCCCCGTGGCTTTGTCAATGTCCACGATCGTCGTTTCATTGACTCCTGTTTCGATTTCAACCACATACACCGAGCCATCACGTAAGGTGACTGTTTTTAACGTACCCGCAGCGACACTAAGGGCCAGATCGACAGCTTCTTTTTCAGACACCGCTAAAGCTATTTCTTTCAGCTCAACAATTTCACCAGTTTCCGCATGAACGATGACTCGATAGGTGCCGCGATCATTCATTAATCGTACATGATAAACCGTTTGTTCCCCTTTTTGCGTCAGTTTAATCGACTCGATCTCACCGCCATACTGGTCTGTTACGATTTGCTTCACTTCTTTTTCAGTTAATACTTTCGTATCCATACTCGCCACAATACGTTGTACGCTAAAGGCAGCTGTCACAAGTACGAAACAGACAATCAACAGTACTTTCCATTTTCGATTCACCTTCACACCTCCCTCTCTTCATTTGGTAATAAAACGGTCACTTTCGTCCATTTTCCTTCTTCACTTTCTAGCTGCATCTCACCTTCATGGGCATCAACAATTCGTTTCGCAATCGACAGCCCTAGACCTGTGCCTCCGGTTTCGCGATTACGTGCTTTATCGACACGGAAAAAGCGGTCAAACACTTGTGATAAATCCTCTTTCGGAATGCCCATGCCGCTATCCTTCACAGAAAAAAAGACACGCTCCTGATCGATCCCGACGTCAATCTCGATCGCATCCGAGCTATATTTCATCGCATTATCTAACAATACGACAAGCACTTGCTTGATTTTCTGTTCATCGGCTGACACTATCACTGACTCCTCATTCGATACGAGCTGGAACGTCCGTCCGTAAGCATGCGTCAACTGATCGGCTGCTGTTTGGCATACGTTCACTAAATTGATTCGTTGTATATCTAAATTCCACTCGGCACTGTTATTAGCAAGCATCAGCATTTGATTCGTCATCGCCTTCATTCGCACAGCTTCTGAGTGAATTGCTTCAACGGATTCCTCTAACACATCCGGCTTTTTCGTTCCCCATCGTTTTAATAATTTCGCATAACTTTCAATCACCGTTAATGGCGTTTTTAATTCATGGGACGCATCGGAAACGAACTGTTGTTGCTTTTCAAAGTTTTGCTGTAATAAGCCCATCATCTTATTGAAAGTGTTCCCCATTTTATATAGTTCATCTTTCGACTGATGCTCAAGTGGGATTTTCTTAAAAATACCTCGCACTTGAATATCTTCCATTGTTTGAATCATCGAATTGACCGGCCGTAAAATGAGATTACTTAACATACGCCCAGCAAAAAAGGCTGGAATTAACACAAACAATGAGGCAAGAAATAAGACATTCTTTAACATATTTAAATTTCTTTGCAACCCGGCAAAACTTTCTGTCACTTCTAGTGTCATCACTCGGCCGTCTGTCCAAATAACCGGCACTTTCACAAAGCCATACTCCATACCTTTTGCTTCAAATTGCCCCTCCGTCGCTTTTCGTTCAAAGCGAGGTTCCGTTCTAGGCATCGGCTCATTGCCGTCCGCTTCTTGCGTGACAATCGCACGCGAATCGGCATCAATAATTCGAAGCATCCCGTTCGTCGGCAAATACGGCTGTAATAACGTGGCAGGATCGATCTTTTCCACACCTTCTTGATTTAAGCCATCGGTAATATGTAACGCCTCCCGCTTTAACCGATCGATCTCGCCATCTGTCGTCACTTTCGCAAACAGCCAATAAATCGAGCTATTAATAATCAGTAAAATAATGAGCAATGTGACGGTTGAGAATAAATATATTTTATTTTTTATCTTCATTCTTTACCCCTTTAACATATAACCAACGCCTCGTACTGTATGCAGAAGTGGCGTGTCGAAATCACGATCTACTTTTTTCCGCAAATAACGAATATACACATCAACGACATTCGTATCGCCGAAGTAGTCAAAGCCCCACACATTCGTTAAAATTTGCTCACGATTTAATACTTGATTGTGATTCTGCATGAGAAACAATAATAAATCAAATTCACGTGGAGTGAGCTCGATTTGTGTCTCTCCTCTTGTTACTTCTCTCGTTTTCTCATCGATCGATAAATCCGCCACTTGAACTTTTGGATTCTCTTCCTCTTTCTTATACGCTTGTGATAAGCGTAAACAAACGCGAATGCGAGCGAGTAATTCTTCAATTTCAAACGGCTTTGTTATATAATCATTCGCTCCTTGATCGAGCCCATTCACTTTATCAACCACGGAATCGCGAGCTGTTAATAAAATAACCGGGGTCACAGAATTTTGCGCACGGATGCGGCGCAGCACTTCCATTCCTGTCAACTCCGGCAACATCACATCGAGTAAAATTAAATCCCACTCTTCATCATGAAACTTCTCTAACGCTTCGAGACCCGTTTTCGCTGTTGCACTTTCATATCCTTCATATTCAAGTTCCAATTGAATCACTCGCGCAATTTTCTCTTCATCTTCTACAACTAAAATTCGCTCTGACATAAAATCCTCCCAAACTATCAATCTTTTTCCATGACTTCAGTTTAGCAAATTCTCTCTTGCCCTCAAAGAGGAAAAAGGTTCACAGTGAGAGGCCAACCCATTGCCAGTACCCATAATAAAAGACAATCATTAAAACGAGATGCACGAAACCAACATATAAACTTAATCGCAATAAATCTCTCGGCTGAAATGTTTCTCTTTCGCCTTCTTGGAACATTAATAACGCCTTTGAACTGACTGGGAACGTTAAACAATAATTCATCCCAACAATCCCGATAAAGAGAACCGCCACTTCATTGATCTGTAAGCTACTCGCTAAATAAAGAAGAGGTGGCACAAAAATGACCGCTCTTGTCGTATGAGAAGTAATATATAGATGGGAAGTAAGCGACAGAATGATAATAACGAATAATAACGGAAACGTTGATTCTCCGCTTAGCTGATCTGTTACAGAGAAGAACCTCCCCATCAGCCATTCTGCTGCGCCGCTTTCAATCAATGATTTCCCTAGCGCAATGGCGGCACCAACGAAGATAATTAAATTCCAAGAGACAGCTTGCACGCCTTCCTTCCATTTCATGACTCCCGCGTTTGGCAATGTTAATAAGAAGGCACCAATGACCGTCACTGTCGCAATCTCAATGCCATGCAGTCGCTCGGTTACCCAGAAAATGACCATCGCCGCAATGATCGCAACGGTATATTTTTCATTCCGTGATAACGTGAGTGTTATTTTTTCACTGACGAGCGTCTGCTTTCTTTCTTCTTTATTAAGGAAAAGGGCGAGAACGATCCGACAAGATAGGAAGCTCGCCACGATTCCAAATGGCAAGCCCCACAACAGCCATTCAATGAAGGAAATTTCTTTTCCGCTAAACTCCTTTAACATATCTAGCGCAATAAAATGCGAACCCGCTCCAATCATCGTCGAGCTCGTTGACACTAAAATAATCGTCGGTAGTAAAATCGCCAGCGCTTTCGTCAGGCGGTGACTGCCGATTTCCGCTGTTAAGGAATGAAAGACCGGAAGCAATACAGCGGCCCGCCCCGATGTCGATGGGATGAAAAATGCCAGCAATTGCACGACGATCGTTAATAGAGTAAATAAACTCGTCACATTTTTCGCTCGGCTAATGACTAGGTTCGTCAGTTTCTCTGCTAATCCTGTCACTTGAAGAGCTCCTCCAAGAATGAAGGAGCCAATCATTAACCAAATGACATCAGAAGCTAATGATTCAAATAATAGCTCTTGCTTTGCCGTTCCGGTCACGACGAGAAATAACACTACTCCTAAAGCGACGTAAGCAGAATTGAGACTCGTTGTCGTCCATAAAATGATCGCACACCCGAAGCCAAACAAGCTCCACTTCGCTTCCATCGTCATCGAGGTGGCAAACAAAAGGGAAAGCTCTAATAAACTGATGAGCACGAGTGGAACAACCCAAGCCGGCCGCTGCTTTCGTGCTTCGACCGGTACTACCGCTTCCTGCTTCGCCGCTAATGCCGCCTTCAAGAAACTCGCCCCTTTTTCTTTAAACGAGCCGCTAACTGAAAGCCGACTAAAATCGTTCGCATCGCACTTTCGGTACAATCTTTCAACCAT
>NZ_KZ454941.1:802835-849899 GCF_002797375.1 Bacillus sp. FJAT-42315 | reverse complement strand
AAAATGCCAGCAATTGCACGACGATCGTTAATAGAGTAAATAAACTCGTCACATTTTTCGCTCGGCTAATGACTAGGTTCGTCAGTTTCTCTGCTAATCCTGTCACTTGAAGAGCTCCTCCAAGAATGAAGGAGCCAATCATTAACCAAATGACATCAGAAGCTAATGATTCAAATAATAGCTCTTGCTTTGCCGTTCCGGTCACGACGAGAAATAACACTACTCCTAAAGCGACGTAAGCAGAATTGAGACTCGTTGTCGTCCATAAAATGATCGCACACCCGAAGCCAAACAAGCTCCACTTCGCTTCCATCGTCATCGAGGTGGCAAACAAAAGGGAAAGCTCTAATAAACTGATGAGCACGAGTGGAACAACCCAAGCCGGCCGCTGCTTTCGTGCTTCGACCGGTACTACCGCTTCCTGCTTCGCCGCTAATGCCGCCTTCAAGAAACTCGCCCCTTTTTCTTTAAACGAGCCGCTAACTGAAAGCCGACTAAAATCGTTCGCATCGCACTTTCGGTACAATCTTTCAACCATTTTTCCGCATTCATAAAAGCTTCTTCAAGTGTAGATGGCATGGGCAAAATACTTGTATATGCATCAATGCCATATTCATAATTAAGCCTAGCTCCTTTGCCGACCGTTCCGACTAACGCTACAACCGGCAATTGATGCTTTTTCGCTCGCTTAGCAACTTCAGCTGGAATTTTTCCGCGGGGCGTTTGGAAATCTATACTGCCTTCTGCGGTAAAGACGAGATCACTTTTTAACAGCATTTCATCCAGGTCAATATATTTCATAATGATGTCATAGCGAGGGTGCAACTTCGCCCCGATGAGCGCGTGCAATCCAGTACCGAGCCCGCCTGATGCGCCGCCTCCTGGCATCTCTCTAACATCGATGCCGAGATCACGCTCAATAACGTTTGCCAATTGTTCAAGCGCTGCTTCTAATTCCGCTACTTGCTCTGGCGTCGCTCCTTTTTGCGGACCAAATACCCGTGCCACGCCGTTTTCTCCGCATAATTGGTTGAACCAATTGCAAGCAACATCAATTTGTACGTGCTGAAGTCTTGAGTCCACTCCCGACAGATCAATTTTGGCTACTTTTAAAAGGGAAGTACCACCTTCAATATAGATTTCCTTTCCTTTTTTATCGAGAAACTTTACCCCTAGCGCCTGAGCCATCCCTGCTCCCCCATCGGATGTACCTGAATCACCACAGCCGAGTAAAATTCGCTGTACACCTTTATCTAACGCTGCTTTTATTAATTCGCCAACGCCATGTGTTGTTGTCTTTCTAGGGTCTCGCATATTTCGTGGAACTAGACGAAGTCCTGCGGCGGCTGCCATCTCGATCACTGCTGTTTTTTTCTTTTTACCAAACACTCCGAAGTGGGAAGACACCTTTTTCCCGACTGGACCCGTTACTTTCACTTTGAATAATTGACCATTCTTCATTTTAATAATTGTTTTTGTGAACCCTTCTCCACCATCCACCATCGGCAACGTTCGTACATTTGAACTCGGCATCACCCGCATAATTCCTTCCTTCATCGACTGAGCCGCCTGCTCCGCATCTAAACTCTCTTTAAAGCCCGAAGGCACAACTAAAATACGCATAATCTATATACTTCCTTTCCCTTATCTATTATTTGTTAGCTTTATACTAATGTTGGAAAAAGAGAATGGCATGATAACTAGATTAGAAATTGATGAGAAATATTGAGGAGTGTATGGGGGAAGGTTTTTACTCAGTGGCGGGGGCGATTTGCTGGATCACTGATCTCATTTGCGGAATCCAACTTGATTTTTGCTGAGTCACACGATATTTTTACTGAATCAACGACACTTTTTGCAGAATCCTACGCCGCTTATCAGGCCCTCCGCAAACCAATATATGATATAATTGGAAAAATATCTTTTTTTCATAAAAAGGAGCAGAGATCATGGAACCAGCGACAAAAAATTCAAAAAAAATAGGCGTCATATTACTTTTTTTTATCTTACTGATTACTTTGATTATCTATGGCATCCTACAACTCATCATTTTCTTTAACGATCGAGAACCAGTAACAAAGGATGGGGTCAATCTCCAACAAACGAAAAATATTCAAGAAGAAAAACCGAGTGAAGTGACGGTGGACTCAACCGAAGATGAAGTATTAGATGTGATGAACAAAATGACGCATCAATTTGTGATTGCGGATGATAAATGGGGAGCGGTCGAAATGACACCTGAACGCATTGACGAACTGACCAAAATTGTGTCGGCAAACGACTATCCTAATAAAGAAAAAATGCTTGTGATTTTAGAAAAATGGAAAAAGGGGAGCTTCGAAAAAGTAGATGAAGATCATAACACCATTTGGAATATCCAAGATGGAAATATCGGCAAAGCGAAAGGAATCATGAGTGAAAAAGAGCAAGAAGCGTTTAAAAAGAATAATTTTTTACAAGAAAACTAGACAGTTAAATTGAATCACCATTATTGCCCTTGGAGTTAAACTTTAAACACATCGAAATGTTCCTTACTTTTTTCTATCAAGCCATTGAATATATAATCATTTTGTTGCATAATTATAATTACTTTTTATGATGAACGATGACAGGAATGGTGAGGAGAATGATGATGAATATTTTTAATGCAAAGACCAATGATGTGCCAGCGATTTATCAGTTAATTCAAGGGTATGCGGAAAAAGGAATTGTGTTGCCGCGTTCGCTTCTATCTTTATATCAGCAAATTCAAAGCTTATACGTGATGAAAGAGGGCGATGACATTCTTGGAGTCGCTGGCTTGCATGTGTTAGGGCAGGATCTTGGAGAAGTGCGCTCGTTAGTTGTTTCTCCAGAACATGCGGGCAAAGGGATCGGTCGACAATTAGTGGATCATGTAGTTAACGAAGCAGCTAGATTAGAAGTGAAGCGTGTCATTTCGCTAACCTATGAAACTGAGTTTTTCACTAAGTGTGGATTTGAGCGAATTAACCGAGAGGAATTACCGGAAAAAACGTGGATCGATTGCATGAATTGTCCGAAGCTAGAGTGCTGTGATGAAGTGGCAATGATTAAGTATATTGCTTAACAACAAGTGCCGAGTGAGCTATGCTCACTCGGCACTTGTTGTTAATTCTCCTTCATTTGTCTCTTATAGCTTTTATATATAATGTAAAAAAGGACAAGTAAGCTGATGATCCCAACCTGCCATTGCCATGTTAATTGAAGCACTTGTTGCACAGAATACGCTTCAATGAATAAGGAAGGAATTTTTCCAATTGTACTCGCTATACTGAAAGAGAGCAGGCCCATTTGACTAAAAGCTGCCGAAAGCGTCACGGCACCAGAAGGAACAAAAGGAACCACTCTTAAGAACAGGACTAAAAAGATCGCTTCTACCCCTTCTGTCCGTTCTAGTTTTTTCAAAAATTTATTTTCTAATTTTATCTTCCATTTCTTTAAACCTTGACGATACAGAAGAAAACTGACGACAGCCCCTGCCGCTTCTCCAATGATCGATACGACTAATCCTCCTGTCAATCCAAACACCCCAATATTCACCGCTGTGATGAACGCACTGGGCAAAACACCGACAATAGCCACCACTATATTTAAACTGATGCTCACAACGATGGCGACGAGCGGGTGAGCAGGTAGCCATTGAATCCATTCGTTATCCATTCTTCAATTCCTTTCCTAACAAGATGCAAGACATTTCATTTTATCTTATAATATATAGGAAATAAAATCCTTGGGGGTGGTCAAATGGTAAATCAGTTCTATTTACCACAGTCTGGAGCGACTCATGCAAAGCCTGATAGGAACATGGCGATACTTTGCATGGGGCGGACGTTCGTTTAACTCACTATCGCCTATTTTATTTGGCTTTGCACCTTATTTCTTACTATTTAAATAAGGGGCTGACCAATATGAAATATGTAAAAGCAACTAATTTGTTACCAGAACAGTTAATTATTGAAATTCAAAAATATATTCAAGGGGAAACGATCTATATCCCTAAACAAAAAAAGTCTTACGAACCATGGGGGACACGTTCAGGAAGCAGAAAAACGCTCGATGACCGAAATGCCTCCATTCAACAAGCCTTTAAAAACGGCCAAACGATTGCACAACTAGCTGAAGATTATTTCCTCTCCGTGGAGACGATTAAGAAGATTGTGTATAAGAAATGATCCTGATACAAAGCATTCTTTCTTAATGGAAGACGCTTTTTTACACCAAGTTTGTTTCCTACTCATTTTCTCCCTTTCTAAAGGGCAACCAATGTTTTACACTTAAAGCGAAAGAGGAGTGATAAGAATGGAACCATTTATCCGAAGTGATCAATTTCATTTTATTAAGTCACAGGTACAGATTCTTACGAATGGCCATGCAAGCGTGTCTGATATAGATGTTCTTCAAGCGTTGAAATCTCTCGCGAAGGAAAAAATATTTGCTTTGTTTCCGAATATGACTGATGAACAGGAGCAAGTGCTTACTCCTATCCTTACGATTGAAGAAAAAGCCGAGGGTGAAGCGGTGTTAGCCCAATTAAAGCCTTATGTGATGCCTTTCCCAACAGTCACAGAACAAACATTGAAAAAGCTGTTTCCAAAAGCAAAGAAGCTAAAAACTTCTTTTTTAAAGGAAGTAAATTGGGAAGTGATTTCTTATTTAAGCTGGGAGGACCTTGGCTCGAATAAGAGATTTATTGTCACTCCATACAACAATAAACTGATGGGTATTCATGGAACATTTAACCCCATAACGAAAAAAAGCATTTGTGCACTTTGCCATCAATATGAAGAAGTGGGTATGTTTATGATAGAAGTAAAAGGACCTCAACAAGGAACTTTTGTTAAAAGAGGCAACTACATTTGCCAAGATCAACAAGCATGCAATGAAAATATTACTACACTAGATCAATTACACAACTTCATTGCGAGAAATAAGTAACAAAAAAAGAACCTCATCTGTGTAGAGGTTCTTTCTTTATGTCACTTTTTCTGTTTTAAGCGCTTCGATTGCTTCATTAATAAACAAAATGGCCTCGTTAATCTGTTTCGTTGATTCAGAGACGAGTTCAATGTGGTGATTGGCTTCTGGTATTTCGTTCACTGTTAATTGTAAAGAGTTTACGATATCGCTAAAAGAAGCGATGGCGCTCGAGCAAGAGGATTGATTAGTTTTTACAAGTGAATCGAGCTGTTGCATGACATTTTTCACTCGCTCCATGTCCACTGTCGCTTGATCAATTAATGAACCGACTGAGTCCGCCGAAGCTTTCGTCGCATCGGACAATTTCCTTACCTCTTGCGCTACAATCGAAAAGCCTTTTCCTGCTTCTCCAGCGCGAGCTGCTTCAATAGCCGCATTTAAAGATAATAAGTTCGTTTGATCAGCAATGCTAATGATCAACTGCATCGAACGGATCACCTCTTCAAAAGAGGAAGACAGTTTCTCAATTAATATATACGCATCTGAAGACGTCGTTCCCATTTCTGAGAAGTTCTCTGTCAGCTGTACCATCGTTCCTTGTCCACTTGATGCTAGTTGACATGTCTCTTCCATTTTTTCTTTAGTCGAGTGAATGTGAGTCTTTAACTGATTAGAATCCTGAGATAATTCATCGGCAACCTCCATTCCATCTGAAACGATTTGGCTTAAATTATTCGATACCTTCTCAATGGCATTCGTAATTTTCTGTTGAGCTTTCTCGTGTTCTTGTTCAATCGCTAATTGCGTTTCGCTCTCGTAAGCTTCTAACACGATCTGCTGTTCAAAGCTTAATAGCTTTGAAATAGAAGAAATACATTTATATTGCAAATGTTCATCATCTATCTTTTCACTTATTTTTTGAATCAATCCATTCTGTAACTGTTGAAACGCACACAGGTACCACTTCGGTTTTAAACCAATGCGATAATGTGCTTTCGCTATATTTAATCGTTTATGAATAAATGCCTCATCAATCGTCCCGTCAAACAACTCCATAATATACTGATGAATCACTTTTTTCAGCTTTTCAATCGTCGTATGACTTTGCATAATTTCCTCTAATTCAGAGCTTTTCATCACGACTTGATAAAAACGGTCAATTACATCATCTAATTGATCGATTAAAAGCGACTTGAGCATTTTTACCCGCTGTAAATCCTCTTCTTTTAATCGAACCATCTCTAGCTGAAGCTTCATCTCCGGATCAGCCAGTTGAATGGAGACTTTCTCCTCACTATACGAATATGTTTCTGTTGCAATCTTGCTTTTTCTCTTTAAAAAAAGCATAAGTCTGTTCCGCCTCTCAAGAATGGGATCTAATAAACACAAAGTAATATGTTAATTCTCCTATTTATTAGAATGAGAAGTCAATAAATAGCTATTATATTTACATAAAGTTTACAATTTTATAATAAAAAAGAAAGGATATCGATCATCAGAATGATCGATATCCTTTCTTTTTTACTAATATTTATCTCAATGCCTCTAAAAGCAAATCAACGATATGGACAGCACGAACTTTTTCGCTTAGTCCTTCACGCTCGATCCCTAGTTTCATTTGCAATAGGCAACCTGGATTGGCTGTGACAATCGTGTGAGCAGCCGTAGCTTTCGCCTTTTCCATTTTATGATCGAGAATCTGCATAGACATCTCGGATTCGACAATGTTGTAAATCCCTGCTGAACCACAACAACGATCTGATTCTTCCATTTCTCTAAATTCTGCGCCTTCAATAGCGGCTAATAAAGCTCGAGGAGCAGTGAACGTCCGCATCACATTGCGCAAATGACAGGAATCTTGATAGGTGATGATTTGCGGGTTGTTCATTTTCAATAATACTTTTTTATGAAAATCCAACTCGTATAAAATTTGCGTAATGTCCTTAATTTTGGCAACAAAAGCTTTTGCCCGCTCTGCCCACTGTGGGTCATCTTTCAGTAAGTGATCGTAGTCAATTAAGAAAGCCCCGCAACCACCAGCATTGGTAATAATATAGTCGGCTTGGCAGGTTTCAAAGGCGGCAATGTTCCTTCTAGCTAGTTCTTTTGCGCCTTCTTTTTCTCCGCTATGTCCATGAAGAGCTCCACAGCAAGCTTGTGTTTTTGGAACGGTAATGTTACAGCCTGCTTTTTGCAACAACTTCATCGTCGCATTATTCGTTTCCAAGAACATTGTGTCCATTAAACAGCCGGAGAAAAAGGCAACTGTTGCGACTACTTTTTTTCCTTCAGCTGGTAAATTCATCGGACGATTTTTCATATCCTTTTTCTTCGGCACTTGTGGTAACACTCGTTCCATCGTACGTAAGTTTTCAGGGAAGAGATTCATAAAGCCTGCTTTTCTTACAACCTTTTGTAGACCGCTTCGCTGATAGAAGCCTAGTAAACTAGTGACAGTCACCATTCTCTCCTGATGTGGAAACAGTCCTTTGAAGACAACATTACGCAACGCTTGAACAGGTGCGGAATGCTTTTTATTTTGGTTAATAATGTCGCGAGCTTCCTCTAATAAATGACCGTATTTAACGCCCGATGGACAGACTGGTTCACAGGCGCGGCAACCGAGGCAAAGCTCTAGTGAACGTTCCACGTCTTCATCCGGTTCAATTAGGCCATCGACCACAGCTTTCATTAAAGCGATACGGCCACGTGGAGAGTGGCTTTCCTTATACCCGGATTCAATATAGGTGGGGCAAGACGGCAAGCAAAAACCGCAACGCATGCAGTTCAGCAATTCATCTTCATTCATTCGTGACTGAAACTCTACTTGAATTTGCTGTTGTTCTTTCAAGGTTGTCATTTCGTCACCACCACTCTTTTGCGGCTTTCTTTCGCGAATACTTTCCCTGGGTTCATAATATTATGGGGATCAAATGCCTGCTTTAACGCTTTCATCGCGTGAATTCCTTCTGCTCCGAGCTTCCATTCCAAATAAGGAGCTTTCATCACACCAACCCCATGCTCACCAGTAATCGTGCCACCCAACTCAATCGCTTTGGCAAAAATTTCAGCAAAGGCTTCTTCCACTCGCTCCATTTCTTCATGATCACGAGCATCCGTTAAGCAAGTCGGGTGAAGATTCCCATCACCCGCATGACCAAATGTACAAATATTTACGTTATGCTTCACAGCGATCTCATTAATCGCTTTCACCATCGCCGCAATTTCCGAACGCGGAACCGTCGCATCTTCTAAAATCGTCGTCGGCTTTAAACGAGCTAAAGCGGAAAGAGCGGAGCGGCGAGCGGTACGAAGCGCATCAGCCTCTGTTTCTGTTTCCGCTACTTCAACCGACACTGCCCCTTCTGCTCGGCAAATATCCGCCATCTTTTTCATATCGCGAGCGACAACTTCTTCCGGACCATCTTGTTCGATTAATAAAACTGCTTGTACATCGGTCGGTAAGCCAATTTGGGCGAAATCCTCTACCACTTTTAACGTCGGTTGATCTAGAAACTCAAGCGTCGTTGGAATGATTTTATTAGCAATAATGGAAGAAACAGAACGCGCGGCCACTTCAAGGTCTTGATATAAAGCGAGCATCGTCTTTTTCGTTTCCGGCATCGGGATTAACTTCAACGTCGCCTCAGTAATCACACCAAGCGTCCCTTCTGATCCGACGAACAAACGAGTTAAGTCATAACCGGCGACATCTTTCGCTAGCTTTCCTCCTGTGCGGATCATGTCTCCGTTCGGTAAAACAATTTCAAGTGCTAACACATAATCACGTGTCACGCCATATTTTAATCCACGAAGACCGCCAGAGTTCTCATTAATATTTCCGGCAATCGTCGAGATTTTCATCGAGCTCGGATCAGGCGGGTAAAATAAGCCTTGCTTCTCTGCAGCACGAATCATATCTAATGTAACGACACCTGGCTGCACCGTCACGGTTAAATTTTCTTCGTCAATTTCAATGATTTGATTCATATGCTTAAAAAGTAGAACAATGCCTCCTTCTGTTGGGCAAGTACCAGCGCAAAGGTTCGTACCGGAACCTCTAGGAACGATTGGAATACGATGCTCATGGCACACTTTAACAATGTCAGATACTTCTTTCGTATTTCTTGGTGCCACAACGGCATCGGGCATCGATTGAAAGTTCGGTGTTGCATCATATGAATAAACAAGGCGACCTGCTTTCGAATCATCTACATTGTCTGAACCGACAATCGCCACTAACTTTTCCTTTACTTGTTGAGAAAACATAACAATTGGCTCCCTTCACCACATTTTCTTCAGTATAAGGTAGCTTTATGAACAAACACTATGGAGGAACATATAAAAAAAGCAGGTGAGCGACCTGCTTTTTTTATCGAAACATACAATTTTAAGGACTTCATATAAGTGATCCAACTAGACTTGCAATTTTTGTCGGGATCTCGCACGTGCTTACTATTTATGCACAAACGAGCTCATGCGTTAAACAGTCGCCAAGCTAAATACAACTGGAGCTGATCTTCTAACACTTTCGGATTCAGTCCTGTCGTCTCTTCTATTTTCTTCAAGCGGTAATGGAGCGTATTAATATGAACCGGGATTGATTCCGAGGCTTGCTTATAAGAAAAATTATGGGTGAAAAGGGCAGAAAGGGTCTCCATTAATTCTTGATCGTCCATAATTGGCGCAATCGTTCGCTCCATATAAGTCGCTTTCGTGCTCGATTGGAGATCACTTAAAATTAACTCAAGCGTCAGCTCCCTTTCTAATACGATCGTCGTAGCAAGCTTTGCTACATGTAATGCTCGTTCCGCTTGTTGAAAGGATGTTTTTAATTCTGTTGCTGGCTGCTGAGAACCGACACCGATGGCAACACGGCGAGCGAGCTGTTTTTCAAGTAGCGCCTTCCATTTCTCGAATTGATCCATCGTCTTTTCTTCGTCCAGCAAGATCATAAGTTGATCTTGCCCCCAGCGAAGGATGATCGTCTTTGATTGCTGTTTTACTACTTCCGAGAAATGACGCAAAATCGGCTTCAATAGGAGTGTATTCGGATAATAGATAAGAACGACTTGCCGCCTAACCGTTAGATCGATGTCTAATACATTCGCTTTATTGAGAAATAAATCATCCCATTCTCTTTGCTCCATCCACTGTAATACAAACGCTTCTAGTGATCGCGTATGCCAGTCCTCTTCCTCATGATAATGATTTTCTTGAATAAACAGTTCGGTCATTTTTCTTAACAGCTCTCCGTATTGCGATACTTTTTCAGGAGAACCGGTAATCCCAATCACACCGGCGACTTCCCCGCGAAACATAATCGGTAAGTTCACGCCCATCTTCACGCCTGTCCATCGCTGTTCATCTTCTTCTGTAACAATCCTCTTTTTTCTCGTTTCACTCACAAGTGCGGCCCCTTCATGAAAACGACCAATTCGCGAACGATCAGTACTCGCAATAATGCGCCCATCTGTATCAACGACAATAATATCTTCATCGAGCAGCTTCCGAACTTCATAAATAATTTGCTGAGCTAACTTCGGCTGAATCATTTCTTACACCACACTTTATTCATCAATCACTTATTTTTGATCCACTCCCTTGATAATATCCCCATTTCCCATTGATTCCAATACGTATTACCTATTTTTCTACATTCGCGCATCAAGCCCTCTCTTCTGAATCCGATACGTTCATAGCAAGCAATAGCTGACTGGTTAAAGTCAAATACACCTAGATTTACTCGGTGCAGCTGCATCTCCTCAAAGAGGATCGTTAAGGCTTGTTGGATCATTTGTGTGCCAATTCCTTTCCCTCTCATGCTCGAATCGCCAATCAATACTTTTCCAATTCTAGCCGATTGATTGACAGGATCGACTTTGAAAGAAAGGTGGCCAATCACCTGTTGTTGTTCTTTATGTACGACGCTATAACTATAAACATTCGCATCTTTCTCACAGCTCATTCGCCAATATTCCTCTAACTGCTCCTCCGTTAAAGGAAAACGAAATTGTGACCCACTCCACTGCATTAAAAACTCCGGCGTCATCACCCAATTGATTAACAAAGGAATATCCTCTCTAGCAAAAGGCTTAAGCACGATCATCTCTTCGACAAATTTCGGGGAGTGACAGGCACCTACTAAGTCATCAAGCAGTTCTTTTTCCCATCGTTTCAGCTTTTGCCATTGGTCTTCTTTTGTTCTCAGCTTTCCTTCATTAGATCTTACTGGTTGCTGTGTTTCATTTTTCATCGTAACACCCTCCAATTTATTGTAAAAAAATACTTTTCTAATTTTTCAGAAAACCAAATTTTTAGTTATTCCAGTAATAACCTCAAACATTACGCACGACTCTTCTTCTATCATTTTACCACCGGCCAACCAGACAAAAAAAGAAAAGCCTGCACATTCACTATGTACAGGCTTTTCGCTACAAAAATCAAGCATATTCTTTCGACAAAACTCGGGGAGTAACAGGCACCTGCTCACTCGTATCTCAACGCATCGATTGGCTTCATTTTGGCAGCTTTCATCGATGGGATTAAACCGAAGATGATGCCGACTGCCATGGAGAAGATAACAGATCCCACAATGGCAGGGATCGGAGCGGCGAATGGTAGGTTGGCAAAGTAAGAGATTGCTTTTGCTCCTCCTAAACCAACTAACACGCCGATGATTCCGCCAATGCTTGTGAGTACGGCAGATTCGGTTAAAAATTGCCATAGAATCACAGAGCGCTTCGCTCCGAGTGCTTTTTTAATGCCGATTTCTCTCGTTCGTTCGGTGACGGAAACGAGCATAATGTTCATGACGCCAATACCGCCAACGAGTAAGGAAATACTAGCAATACCGCCTAGTAATAACGTAAAGGCTTGGTTAAACTCATTGATATCTTTCATAATTTGATCCAAGTTAGGAATGCTGTACATCCAAGTAGACGTCGGTGGTAAATGACTGTTCAAGGAATCCGCCACCGATTGCCCTGCCGCTTCTAACTGATCGGAGTGATATGCTTGGACGAGCACTTGGGGAATATCGTTAAAGCTACCTAAATGCGGCCATGCCGATTTTGGCACATACACTTTCCCCATCTCCATGTCCATCATAAACATATTGTTCTCTTCGCTTTTTTCATCGGCATATACACCGACAATTCGAAATGGTACTTGGTTAATCTCAATCACTTGATTAAGCGCGTTCCCTTCTGGGAAGAGCGCATCTTTCGTCGTTTTATTAATCATCACGACTTGACTGCCCTTTTCATGCTCAATCGGCGCAATCTTTCTTCCTTCAAGGATTTTGATTGGAAAAATCGAAAAATACTTATCATCAATCGCATATAGCTCAGAATCAGAATAATTATTTAAATAAAAGGCTTGTGTATAATTTTGATAAAAAACGGCAATCGACTTCACTAAGTCAGGTACCATCGCTTCTTCTAGCTGTTCATCCGTGATCGCCGGAATGACATCTGGCGGAGGTTCTTCACTTCCACCCATCATCATCATATCTCCCCCCATCGCCATCGCTTCAGGCGACTGAAACATAATGGCAATCGAGTTATTTCCGGTTCCGACGATGCTCGACTTTAAACTTTCTTTTTGCCCTTCGATCATTGCGACAATCGCAATGATCGAAGCAATACCGATAATGACCCCTAACATCGTTAAAATCGAACGCATTTTATGAGCAAAAATGGATTGAAAGGATAGCTTCAAATTATCTAGCATAGCCTTCTCTCCTTTCATCCTTAATGATCGCCCCATCACGAAGCAAAATTTTCCGATGAGCAAATTCGGCAATCTCATCTTCATGGGTGATCAACACAACGGTAACTCCTTCTCGGTTCAGCTCAGTAAACAAGTTCATCACTTGCTCACTCGAAACCGAATCAAGCGCCCCCGTCGGCTCATCCGCTAAAATAAACTTTGGCTTATTAATGAGCGCGCGCGCAATCGCAACCCGCTGCTTTTGTCCCCCTGATAGCTGCGTCGGCTTAAAATTGACGCGATCCGCCAAGCCGACTTTCGTTAACGCCTCAATCGCAAGCTCCTGTCTTTCTTTTTTATTCACCTTCGCATATACGAGCGGTAATTGAACGTTATCTACAGCAGACAATCTTGGAAGCAAGTTAAAGTTTTGAAAGACGAAACCGATATATTCGTTGCGAATTTTGGACAGTTCATTTTCTTTACGCGATAGCACGCTGTTACCATCGAGCGTATATTCTCCTGACGTTGGTGTATCTAAGCAGCCTAAAATATTCATGATCGTTGATTTCCCTGAACCAGACGGCCCCATAATCGATACATATTCGCCTTCTTCTATAGAAAGATTGATATCGTGAAGGATCGGAACTTCTTCCTTCCCAATCCAATATGATTTATTGATGTTCTTCAAGTGAATCATCAATAGTTACCTTCTTTCCTTCTTTTACTGTGTCATCTGGATACACAATGTAATCTTCTTTCTTTAATCCACTCTCGATGATCGTCATCATCATATCTGGTAGTTCCTCACCCAGTTTGACTTCTTGCTTCTTCAACTTCTCATCAACGACCGTCCAAACAAATGCTTTATCGCCATCCATCACAATCATATCTGATGGAATCATGACTTCTTCAGGTGCCTCTTCTGCTCCTTTTAATTCAATAAATACATGGTAACCGAACTCTAGCCCTTCATGCTCTGTCAGTTGCACTTGGAACGGATAGTTCGATGCTTGCGGGTTCATCATCATATCCCCCATGCCCATATCCATGCCCATGTCTTCTCCATTTTCTTCGGTTGGTAATTTACCAATTTCGATAATTTTCCCTGGCCATTTTAGTGCTGGATCTTTTCGGCTAACGACGTTCACTTCTTGACCCACTTGAAGCTCATCTTTAATTAATTCATTCACAGTTCCTTTTACAAAATAAGCATCGGTATTATAAATTTGCATAAATGAACCTGGAGCTTGCTGTTGGTCCATTTGATAGTTCGCAGCCGCTGACTGTTTTTGCTCTTCATCGACTTTTTGAACGATACCATTTACTTTTGCTTTAACAATATTATCATTCACTTTTTTCTTCATTTCTTGATACTCTAAATTCGCTTTTTCCACTTCAAATTGAGAGATCTTTAAATCAGCCTGCGCTTGTGTCACTTGCTGTCTTAATGCCGTTTTCTCTTCTCCAGCGGCATTTTTGATTTGCTTTTCTGTTTGCCAAATTTCATCTTTCTTCTGTCTTACACTGCTATTGGCAATTTCAAGCTCGATCCCTTTTTGCTTTAATTCCATTTCTCCTTCCTTATTTTCATAAGAAAAAAGCTGGGCACCTGCTTTAACAACGTCTCCTTCTTTCACAAATACCTCTTTAATCGTTCCACGTTGAGGGTCAATAAAGATTTTCTCTGTTTCCTTCGGCTCAACTACTCCAGCAAATAAACTTCCAGAGCCAGCCTCCATTCCCCCCATCATATCACTCACTTTCATCGGGAAAATTCCGCCTTCTCCTTCTGAACTATTGAACTTAGACTTTGTAAATATGTAACCCCCAGCCACTAACCCTAGTATGACGACTACCGCAATCGCGATAATCCACTTTTTCTTTTTACTCATCTACTATTCTCCTCTTTACTTTGAAAATGATTCTATTTTTCTACTACTTTTACACAAATTGTATCACCATCTTTTTCCACCAAAAAATACTACTTCGACATAATCTTAGCAAACACTTCTATTTATTACAAATAATTTAAAACCATGTCCGCTTTATTACAAACTCATACCACTTCATTCACATAGAAAACCCACATAAACCATAATTGGTAATATGTGGGTAATTCATTGATTCGACAATTATCGAGGAGTGACAGGCACCACCACTTCTATATGTTCGTGCAATTCGCCTTTTTCGACGTGAACTTTCACACTTTTTCTCTTCCTTCGAACACCCTGCTCCAACAAACAAGGCACATAGTAAAAGAACAATCAGCTTTTTCATTCAAATCCTCTTTCCCATCAAATTTCTGCGTTTTGATATGCTAGCGCCTGGAGCTGAACAACGAAAAGCGGAAGACGCTGTTCAGCGGCGTATAGACTGAAACGAAACACAAAAAGCCAGGCCCCATCACCAAGAGGCCTAGCCTTTGTTAGTTGTCAGACGAGAACATATATCGCCGTTCATTGTAGGTGATCGAGAAGATCAATCCCATGGCAAACATGACCCCCATAAGAGAACTTCCTCCGTAGCTAATGAACGGTAGCGGAATTCCCGTGATCGGTAAGAGTCCAACAGTCATTCCGATATTTTGAAAGACGTGGAAGGTGATCATCGCAATGACACCTGCACACATGTACGAATAATAAGGGATTCTCGTATTTAGTGACAGTTTCGTCAGGTGATAGACTAACAAAAAGAATAAGCTAACGACGACACTAGCCCCGATAAAGCCAAACTCTTCCCCAATGATACTGAAGATAAAATCTGTGTGACTTTCTGGAAGATACACTTCGCGCGTACCAAAACCTTTTCCTGCCGTTTGACCAGAGCCGATCGCAAGGAGCGACCTCGTCAAATGGAACCCTGTGGAGCTTTCATAGCTGTATGGATCAAGCCAAGAGTAAATGCGGCCAAACTGATACTGCTTTACTCCAAGATATTTCTCCAAAACCATAGGGTGATAGAGTACGAGATAAAAGATACTGACAATGAAAACAGTCGCTGATCCAAAAAGCGGAACTAATATTCTCCAAGTGATACCCGAAACAAAGATCATTCCTAAAAGGATCGCAATAAATACAAGCGAAGTTCCAAGATCCTCCTTGATCACAAGTAAAAGCGGAGCCAGAGTAACAATTCCTAATTTAATCAATAACATAAAATCTGATTGTATCGTCTTCACAGGGTTATTTTGATGATGAGTAACCATAACCCTTGAAAGCGTTAATATTAAAAACGTTTTGACAAACTCAGATGGTTGAATGGACAAAGGACCTAATCTAAACCAAGCTTTTGCTCCGTTAATTCGTGGTGCAATCTCCGCTGGTGCAAAGATCAAGGCTACGAGCAAAAGCAAGCCAAAACCATACAAGTACCAGGACATCGCTGACAATTGATCGGAGTCAAACCGAATGACAGCAAATATAATTATCATTCCAATAATATAATAAATCATTTGTCTCAAGACAAAGTTAGTTCCATATTGGCCAGTTGTCTGCGCACTGTAAATAGCGGCAACACTCACAACAAACATCATTAATATAATTAAGATTAAGCCGAAATCGATCCGGCTAGAATTTTGATTTGGAGAAGTCATCGAACGATTCCTCTTTCTAATAAAATTACGCCTACTACATTATAACCTTATTGCGTAATTTAACAACAGTCAAACGTCCGACAAAAGACTCCTCTATTCAACCGATATAGCTCTAAGTCTTGATCTATCAGTCTTCATCGTACTTATCCAAAAAATGTGAACAATAAACTAGCAGTGATCACTCCAACCATAATTCCCCACACTGGTCAGCATTTTAACAAAAGCTTTACATAATTGAAATCTTTTATTTGTTCCGACGTACAGATCACGCTACAATAGCAGATGATAGACATTTGAGGAGGAGTTACCATGGAGTTAGTTAAAAGTGTCGAGCAATTCCAACAATTAATTTCCCAGGAAAAGTCCGTTATTATGAAATTTACTGCTGGCTGGTGCCCGGATTGCCGCCGCATGGATATGTTCATTGATGATATTATCGCTGAATATAACCAATATGACTGGTATGAAGTCAATCGAGATGAATTCCCAGAACTAGCCGAAAAATACGACGTCATGGGGATTCCAAGTTTGTTGATTTACCAAAACGGTGAAAAAACAGCGCATCTTCATAGCGCACATGCTAAATCACCTGAGCAAGTCATCGAATTTCTACAAAGCGTATAAGCGGTGGGGGCAGACATCTAATCTGCCCCACTTAGCCTTTACCTTTACTGAGCCTTCATTTTTACTTTTCGTTCCGCTACTCTTTCTTCTGTTTTTTTCACTTGCAACCATTCGCTCACAAGAATGCCAAATGATCCACCCGCCGCATAGAAAATTGCCGCCAGTTCACTAAAGAAAAAGAACACCACGATCGTGCTCAATACATAAAGAGGCCATGCATACCAAAGAGACATAAATAGATGATCTTCTTTTTTTCCATGCCGAGGAACCCCTTGATAAAGAACTAGCCGATAAATAGCGATAATATAAAGAAAAAAACACCCTCCACCGATGAACGCTACGCCCATCAACGTCCAGCTGACATAAAAAACGGCGAGAAATACTGTAAACAAACAAGCCATTATGACACACATAATATATGGGTTGTAAACGAATTCGCTAAGCCTCATCATGCCACATCCCTTTTTTCTAAAATGTATGCTAGGAATCACAAGAAAAGACTGTTTGAATGAGGAGTATTACACAAATAGTATTTTTTCTAAAAAATCAGAAAACAATCCTTGAGACCCATAAAATGGACCTGTTTACTGTATGAAATTTCATAGCGCAATCGACTAAAGTACGGTAAACTGATATAAAAAATAGAGGAAGATTGGGCTATACGAGGAGTGGGGAAATGAAATTTTTCAAATCAAAAGTTACTAATGACTATATTGATAAATCTAATTTTGCAACATCAACTGTTAAGTTATCAGTAAAACCAAGGTCGGAGCTATCTGAACAAATAAAAATGATTGACTTAACAGAGAGTGATTTAAGAGCGATCAAGTTCCTTCAACCACAAGTTGAAAAACATCTAGCATCAGTTATTGATTCTTTTTACGCGAAACTAGTGCAACAAACTAACTTAATGGAGATCATCAAAGAAAACAGTAGCGTAGAGCGCCTAAAAAAAACGTTACGAAGACATCTTCAAGAGCTTTTTAATGGAGAAATCGATGAGGCCTTTTTACAGAAACGGATCAATATCGCTCATATGCATGTCAAAATAGGCCTAAAAACAAAATGGTATCTATCCGCCTTTCAAGATTTACAAAATTCATTTTTCACTCTTATTAGTGATATGAATATTTCTAAGGAAGACCAAATGGAGCTCGTTCGTGCGGTTTCAAAACTGTTGAGCTTAGAGCAGCAGCTTGTGATCGAAGCTTATGAAATTGAATTTGAGCGTATTCAATCGCTAGAGAACGAGCGTAAAGATGCGCTAACGAACAAAGTTCATACCGTTTCACAAGAATTAGCAGCTATTTCTCAAGAAACCTCCGCCTCTTTAAAAGAACTTAGTTCACAAGCCGATTCTATTTTGCAGTTAGCGAAAGAAGGAATGTCAATGGCTGATGAATCAGCCAGCCATTCCGTAGAAGGGCAAAATCAGCTGAAAGAACAAGGACAAAAGCTATCTGAAATTCAAAAAGCAGTTACAGACATCCAAACATTCTCAACTGAATTAAACCAAATCGCTTCAAGCATTACCGAAGTGATTACGATCGTAGGGAATATTGCTGGGCAAACAAACTTGCTAGCACTGAATGCCTCGATTGAAGCAGCACGCGCCGGAGAATACGGAAAAGGCTTTGCAGTGGTGGCCGAAGAAATTCGTAAATTATCTGATCAAACGAAAACATCAACTTCAAGTGTATCCGACCATATTTTAAAAACGAATGCGCTAATCGGGCAAGTAAGTCAATCAGTAGAAACGGTCAACAGCCTTGTCCATAAGGGCATTCAAAGCATGGCCCAGACAGATAACGATTTCAATCAATTGCTCGAATTAATTAGCGGCACAAAGGAGCAAAACCGTTATATCGAAAACCAGCTTCAACAATTGTCTAGCATTATTACAGAAATTGAACATGCTTCAAAAGAAGTCGCACACTCTGCCGTCAAATTAAATGATTCCACAGAGCAGTACCTACAGTCTAAGTAAACATAAAAAGAGGATGTTCCTATGAAAGGGACGTCCTCTTTTTATGTTTTTTCTTATTCAGTTATAATTCGACCCACTGATGAGCCCATTTCTCGATTTCTTTCACGCTCGCCTCAAGTGCTTGTCCCTTCTCTGTTAACTCATATTCCACACGAACGGGAACCTCAGGGTAAACTTGGCGTGTCACTAACCCCTCTTCTTCCATTTCTTTCAATCGATCCGTTAATAATTTCCCGCTAATAGGGAAACCTGATTTTATCTCTGAAAACCGTTGAGGTCCCATCAACAACTGATTAATAATCAATCCTGTCCAACGCTTCCCCATCATCTGCATGGCCTTTTCAAACTTCGGACAAAGCTGAATGTCTTTCATTTCTTTCACCTCTTTATATTATAATTATACCCCTTTTTTCTTGAAAAAGATACCTTTACACTTTTTATAATAAAGTTACTTGACTTTATTTTTTTATAATTTTATACTAAGTTACGAAAGGTAACAAAATTAATTATTTAAAAAATACAACTAACAGAAAAGAGGAAAAAATCATGACCAATTTTTATTCAGCTGTAGAAACAAGACGTTCGATTTATGCTATTAGTAAAGAGCAAACAGTGTCAGACGAAAGAATACAAGAAGTTGTTGAATTTGCCGTTAAGCATGCGCCTACCGCTTTCAACTCACAAAGCGGCCGTACGATCGTCCTTCTCGGTCAACAACATGACGAGCTTTGGGACTTGACAAAAGATACGTTAAGAGAAATAGTTCCTGCTAACCAATTCGGGCCAACAGAAGAGAAAATGGAGATGTTCAAAGCTGGTTATGGTACCATTCTTTTCTTTGAAGATGAAGCAGTGGTCAAAGGGCTGCAAGAGAGCTTCCCAACTTATGCTGACAACTTCCCACTTTGGTCGATGCAATCTTCAGGTATGCTTCAATACATCGTTTGGACAGCGTTAGAACAAGAAGGTTTCGGTGCGACACTTCAGCATTACAATCCACTCATCGACGAAAAAGTTCGCGCAAAATGGAACGTGCCTGGAAACTGGAAGCTAATGTCTCAAATGCCATTCGGAAAACCAGTAGCTCCTGCTGGCGACAAAGAATTCCAACCAATGAACGAACGTGTAAAAGTATTTAAATAAGGTAACCGTGCGGCTAGTTCCTATTGTGGAACTAGCCGCTTTTGTCGATATTGTGGGGCTTTCTTCGACCTTAGTGACGATTTCTTTGACCTTAGATTGCTTTCTTCGACCTTAGCAACGTTTTCTTTGACCTTGGATTGCTTTCTTCGACCTTAGCAACGTTTTCTTTGACTTTAGCAATATTTTCTTCATCCAAAAAAGGAGCTGTCTAATAAGTCCCTAAAATAAAAGAGGTGGAGAAAAACGAGTCGTTTTTCTCCACCTCTTTTTGTTGGTTTCCGATACTTCTCTGAAAGTAGCTGGCGGATGCCGGCTACTTTCAGGAGGTTGTGGGCTAAAGCCACAATCCCGAATTCCGCGTGTACCTTGTCGATCCCCCGCAAGGAAAATCTGCGGAACGACCGATTGCCCTTGACGTGACCGAACGCACTTTCGACTTCGACTTTTCGTCGAGCATAGATCGTGGCGTTCTCCTCACATTCAAGGGCTGTTTTGGCCTTGGCTTTCATTTCTTCGAAAATCGTATTCCAATGGACTTGACGATTACCTTTCGCTTTTGTGCATCGCTCCTTCAACGGGCAACTGGAACAGTCTTCACATTCGTACACTTTATAGCTTTGTACGTAACCTGATCGGTTTTTCTTGTCCATGTATTTCAAGAATTTCACTCGACGACCGTTTGGGCAAATAAATTGATCGTCTTGTTCCTCATAGGTCCAGTTTTTGGCGTTTCGGATGTCCTTTTTATAGCTTCGTTCCTGTTCTTTCATATAAGTCGCATACGGAATCAAATAGTTAAAGCGCGGCTCTTTTTCTCCCCCAATCGCATACACATAATTTTCCTCACTTCCATACCCCGCATCGGCGACCACCGTTTGGGGCATCGGTAAATTCGTGGAAGCCAATTTCTCCAAGTGGGGAATGAAACAGCGTGTATCCGTTGGTCGTTGATGAATCGTATAGAATAAGATGAATTGATGTTCTGTCGCCATTTGCACATTATATCCAGGTTTCAACTGACCATTTTTCATGTGATCTTCTTTCATACGCATAAACGTCGCATCCGGGTCGGTTTTCGAATAACTATTTCGATCACCAAATGTGGCGTTTTGTTCCTTGTATTTGGCGAGTCGAGGCAAGAAATCTATGCGAATCAGCTTCATCGGTTTCCTTAAGGCGCTACGTTGCTTTCGCTTTTCTTTCCGTATTTGAACATCCGGTTCTTGGTCGATTTCTTCTGTTAGTTGATGGACTTCCTTCTCTAGTTGATTCGCTAGGTTTTCTAACTGTTCAGGCGTCGCTTCTTGAGGGATATCTGATTCCGATTTGGTCACTTCTTCAATGTGTTGAAGCGTCTGGTCGATCTTTTCTTTGAGTTTTTCTTCAAAACGTGTGGTGGATTTTTTCCATACAAAGGAGTATTTATTGGCGTTGGCTTCGATTTTCGTGCCATCCAAGAAATAGTTTTCCATCGTGATATACTTGTCCTCGATTAACTTCAGAATCATCGTTTCAAACAATTCGTCCATCATCGCTTTCATACGTTGTCCTCGAAATTCATTAATCGTGCGGAAATCGGGTTGTTGCATCGCAGCTAACCACATCGTCGGAAGGTTTTCTTTTGTCAGCTTTTCAATGCCACGGCACGAGTAGACTTTTTGGGAATACCCATACAAAATCACTTTCAACATCATTTTCGGATGGTACGAGCTTCGACCGCCACCTGAATAATAGGCAAATAATTGCTCATCGGGGATCGCCTCGATCATTTCATCAATCACCCGTGCGATATGATGTTCAGGAATCCAAGTTTCAATGTCTAGGATTGCTTGGCTTTGAGAGGGATCATACGGTTTAAATGTGGGAGAAAACGTTCGCTTAGAAACGGAAGTTTCTTCTTTTACCTCTAGAGGAAGGCTCATTTGCGTGCTATAATGGGCAGTAGTAATCTTTGGATTGCTCATAAAAAATCGCTCCTTTTTGAGATGTTGTGTGGTAACTTCATTTTACTATAAAGGGCGATTTTTTTGTGCGATTTTTTCCATAAATGAAGAAGGGCTGTCACAGAAAGTCAGTTTTCACTGACTTTCTGGACAGCCCCTTACGCACGATCTATTTATTTTCCATTTAAAGCCGCTTCGTCAACGATGATAGTTACATTGGGGTGTTGATGCAGGCAGGAAGCTGGAAATGCCTCAGTCACTTCCCCTAATAACAAGTTAGAGATCGCTTCTACTTTTGCCGCGCCTGATGCTAGCAACACAATTTCCTTCGCACTCATAATCGTTTGAATCCCCATCGTAATCGCTTGAGTCGGCACTTCTTCTAAACTGTTAAAAAAGCGAGCATTCGCTTCTCTCGTTGATTCATCCAATTCAATGATATGTGTAAGTGAATCAAACGGTGTGCCAGGTTCATTGAAGCCAATATGTCCATTGCCGCCGATACCTAGCACCTGTACATCCACACCACCTGCTTCATGAATCAGCGCCTCATACGCTGTACATTCATCCGATAAATCCTCTTTTTCTCCACTCGGTAAATGAATATTTTCAACTAGTACATCAATGTGGTCAAATAAATGCTTCTTCATAAAAGCGTAATAGCTATTGTGATCCGTTTTAGGCAAACCGATATATTCATCCAGATTAAAAGTTGTCACTTGTTTATAAGTCGTTCCATTTACTTGATGGTCTTCAATTAAGTTTTTGTATAGTCCTTCGGGCGTGCTTCCAGTCGCTAAGCCTAGAACAAGCTTTGGATTTTTTTTCACTTGAGCAATGATGATCTCTGCAGCTGTTTGACTCATTTCCTGATAATCTTTTACCTTAATAATCTTCACTTTGCTTTTCCCCTTCTACCTACGACCGTTCAATGATCGACCGACATTTTATCATTTTCTTTCATTTTCCAGTTTACAAAAAGAATAGCATGTATTTTATTTGGTTGTCTATACCATTTAAAGGGGAACTGTGACTATTTTTCTTCATTCTTCATCTAATAATTTCAATAGATGCTCATTGAAATCCGTCTGGGCGTTTTTAAGAACTGCAAAAAACTTTTGATCGACTCCTTCTACACACAAAAAAACTGTGTTGTAATTCTTACAACACAGCTTCAATTCAACTAATCCAAATCTCTACCTTCCCGTTTTCAGCTACAATTTCGGCCAAGCCACCAATTGGTAACGTGGCGAGCGGATCAGTGTGGCCAAAATCGAGGTTGGCAATCACCGGAATATGTGCAAGTTCCGGCTTGTTTTTCAACAATGCGACAAGGGCAGATTCCGTCACATTCGACTCTTTTTGGAAACGGCCGATCAAGACGGCCTTCAAGTGCTTCGCATCCGGCAAGTGTAACAAGGATTGCAACTGTCGATCAAACGTCATCAAATGGGATTCATTATCGTCTTCAATAAAGAGCACAGCATCTTTCAACGATGGCATAAATTCCGTTCCTTGCAACAAATTGATTGTGCATAAGTTGCCTCCAACTAGACGTCCTTCCGCTTTTCCCTCCGTCACAATTAACGGACCACGATTCGGATAATAGGTGCGCTGATCTTGTTCTAAATACCATTTGTCGTCACTCCACTTATCTGACGGTTCCATCTCAAAGGGCGCATCATTTGTTAAAGCGGTGAGCATTCCTTGCACGACATAATCAGACAAGTGCTTCATACCGAAAGTCGAAAAATACGGGCCTGAATATGTAATGAGCCCTGTTTTAGCATACATAGCTAACTGCAGGGCAGTAATATCACTATAGCCACATACTATTTTAGGATTGGCTTTAATCAGTTCATAGTCAATATGTGATAAAAGCTGATTGACATTATAGCCGCCAATCGCGGTAAAAATCGCTTTCACATTCGGATCGCGAAACGCGTCATGTAAGTCTTCCAGTCGATTCTCCACCGACGTCGAAAAAAACATATCATGTTCATCGACATGACGACCGAACGACACATGAAAACCAAAGCTCTCTAATCGCTCGGTCGCTAGCTTCACTTGTTCCCCTTTCACTAACGCCATGCTTGTTGATGGGGCAATAATTCGCACTTCATCTCCAGGCTGTAAACGCACAGGTTGCATCACATTTTTCCTCCCTTATTTACCTGCTTTCACCAATCGAGCTTGCCAATCGATTTCAGAGATTTCAAGGACAGCAAAAGCTGAAAAGTTGCTTCTGCATCTCGCAAGCTCACATCTAGCATTTGATCAATTTTGCTCATTCGATAGCGTAAACCGCTAACAGACAAGGCCAGCTCGTCCGCCGTTGCCTCCAAATTTCCACCATTGAGCAAAAAAATATACAACGTATTTAACAGCTCGATTTTTTTCTCATCCAGTTTATCATATAGTTTTCCAAGCGTATATTTCGCAATCTTCTCGACAGCCGCTTCATTGTTGCTGTTAATTAAAATGCCGACGATCCCAAGCGATTCAAAACTGACGACCGGCATGTGCCGCGACGCCATTCTTAGCGCCGTTAACGCTTCTTCGTATGCTTCTTGCGCATGAAGAATCTGATCATTTCTCAAGCTAATCCCCGCTTGACATTCCACTTTGAAACAGCGATTCGATAGCTCCTTTAAAAAGGCATGGCAAAGGGCCGATACATCCCCACCCGGCTCAGACAAAAGCACAATAATCGCCGAATCACGCTGACCGACAAGAGCGTTTAATCCTGCTTCTTTAAAAAAACTAGCCGTTGTTTCTAGCATTTGTTCATAGAATGTGAGTTCTTTTTTTATATCTTTCGCTGCCACTTCATACTGAACGACGATTAAATAATAGGCTTTAGATAAATCGAATGAAATAAGGCTAGCTCGTTTAAGAATTTCTTGCTCATCTGCATACCTGCCACTCAAAATCTCGTCCAAAAAACGCCCCTTCATTCGTTCAGTCGATTCAAATTTTGTTTTTTCATTCAGTAATAATAACGAACAAACAGAACACATTCGTTCAATAAACATCGTCAAAATTTCATCGTTAGCGACTTGATTTTTTTCTAAAAAGAAAGAACAATACCCGACTTTCTTTCCTTGTAAAAATACAGGAGACATTAAGCGACGGCAACTTGCAGTTTGCAGCCATTTCGTTTTCTCTAATCGAACTGCTCGATCGATCAATTCTTGCTGCTCCTGCTGCAACCGCTCTTGTTCCATTCCTTGATAAGCGAGCGGCTGGTGGTGAATGTTTTCAATTAACACAGGGATCTCCGTTTGTTCATACATCACTTGCGCAATCGAATCAAGGTGGTTGCCTTTAATAATTTCTTCTGTCAGCATCTTATGAACGAGCATCACTTTTGCCAAATGATTCTTCTCTTCTAGCAACTTTTCATTCGTAACCTCTAACTCTCGTAAAATCGGCTGTTCCTGGCAATACCCGATTTGCTCCGCCGCTTCCTCTCCCCATTCCGAAGCGAGCTTACCGACCCAGCGACAGTCTTCCGCTCCTGTTCCAATACATTGCGTTTCCTTAAAAATGACCGTGTCACCAACAAGACGCGTGACATAGCCGCTCGCATAGCCTGTTAACGTAAAACAGACAGGCACATCAGACATACCTAAATGCGTGACATGCTCAACAGCTTCATACGAATGTCGCCAAACGCCCTCCATATGAAACTGCTGGACTCTTCCTGCCTGCTCAACAATCCGAATGTGATCCATCGACGCTTGCACATGCCCTTTTAAGGAGTGAAGCACTGGACCGTATTTCACCTGCTCCTCCAACGTCTCAAAAGCAGCGGCAAGCGCTTTTTCTCCATCCTGCCAGCCAATTTGCCAGCCATAGCGAAAAAAGAAGGCCTTCATACGGTCGAGTCCGATATTTTTAATTAAATCTCTTCTCAATGTTCCAAACGCCTCAATAGAAATAAGAATGGAACGGGCATCATCTGCATACACCATTCCATTCCTGCACGTAATATTTAGCTGCTTCCAAAAAGATTGTTCGGTCTCCATCATGATCTCACCTTTTCTTTTTCATATTTTCAGGCAAGGATGATTGTCGTGCTGCTTTGTGGATACGTTTGACAAGCAAGCACATAGCCTGCTGCCCGCTCTTCATCGGTTAAAGCACGCTTGGAGCATAGACCAAGGCGAAATTGCCCATCTGTGATTTTCACCTTACACATGCCACATCCACCTTTTGTACAGGCGTAAGGAATATTCACTTGCTGCTTCAAAGCCGTCTTCAATAACGATTCTGTATCACGACACTGAACGGTAAAATTTTTAGTAAACGCTTTCAAAAATAACCACCTCTTTATTTTAATTGATTATTCGGAAATATTCAAAAATTAGGAATGAGCAAAGTGCTTTTCAGCACTTTGCTCACCCTTTCTATTGTAGCGCAATACAAATATTCTTCGCTTCTGAGAAAAACTCCAAGCTATGATGACCGCCTTCACGACCGATGCCGCTCTTTTTAAACCCACCGAACGGCGCACGTAAATCGCGGACAAACCAACAGTTAACCCAGATCGTGCCGGCGCGAACGTGATGAGAGATTCGATGAGCCCGCTGTAAATTGTCCGTCCAAACAACGCCGTTTAATCCGTAATCGGTGTTATTGGCAATTTCCAGCGCCTCTTCTTCTGTATCAAACGGAATAAGCGTCACGATCGGGCCGAAAATTTCCTCCTGACAAATACGTGCTTGCGGATTTTCTTGAATATAAACGGTTGGCTCTAAATAGTAGCCATCCTTTAAATCATCCGACAGTTCAGGGCGAGCACCGCCACAAACAAGCTCGGCATTTTCTGCCTTGGCAATGTCTAAGTAACTCGTCACTTTGCGATAATGCTCCTCGCTCACAACGGGTCCCATATTTGTGGTCGAATCTTGCGGATCACCAACTTTTAACGCAAGAGCCGCCTCTTTAAAGCGATCGACAAATTCTTTGAAGATCGAGCGTTGCACTAAAATTCTTGACCCTGCTAGACACACTTGCCCAGAGTTTAAAAAGGCCGCTTGGATCGAAACTGGAATGGCTTTGTCTAAATTAGCATCTTCAAAGACGATATTTGCCGCTTTTCCACCAAGCTCGAAAGCAACCTTCTTCAATGAATCAGCGCCATTTTTCATAATCGCTTTCCCTGTCGATGTTTCACCAGTAAAAGAAATAAGGTCGACTTCTGGATGCGTCGTCATAAATTCTCCGGCTGACCCTGGGCCGAAGCCTTGTACGACATTGATCACACCATCTGGAATGCCCGCTTCTTTAGCAATTTCTCCAAGAAGAGACACCGTCATCGGCGTAATTTCCGCTGGTTTAATGACCGCTGTATTCCCGGCCGCAAGACATGGCCCCAACTTCCACGTCGTTAACATAAACGGCAAATTCCATGGCGTAATCAGTGCCGCCACGCCGACTGGCTCATAGCGCGTATAATTTAAATATTCTTCCCCCATCGGATACACTTCTCCGCCTTGCTGTTCCATAAAATCAGCGAAGAAACTAAGGTTGTGCGCTGCGCGTGGAATTTCTCGCTCTAACGCCACTGGATAGGGTTTACCGACATCTAATGCTTCTAAACGAGCCAACTCTTCTTTTCTTTCGATGATAATTTCTGCCATCCGGCGAATTTTCGCACAGCGTTCGGCTAGTGGCATCGTTCGCCAAGGTCCTTCTTCAAAGGCACGACGAGCGGCACGACACGCGCGATCAACATCTTCCTTCGTCGCTTCATGCACGCGAGCGATTACTTGCTGCGTCGCTGGATTTTTCACTTCAAACAGGGAGCCGCTTCCTGATTCCACATATTCACCATCAATGAACAGTTTAACTTCCTTCACTTTCGTTTGTACGTTTTCCATTCATTGTTCCTCCTTTTCCCGTCGCTTTTTCACCGATTCACCAGCAATGCCCCAATGCTCCGGCGGCATTTCATTAATCATGACGCGAATCGTCTCTTGTGGACATTCCAAAATCTCTGAAACTTTCCATGTCACTTCTTCAATGAGTCGCTCTTTTTTTTCAGGCGGACGACCTTGCAATATATTCACTTGAATGAAGGGCATCTTTTTTTCACTCCTTAAATGTAATATCCAATGATCCAATCCCATCAAAGTGAACGGAGAAATGATCGCCCGGAGCAATCGTTACCGCTCCCGCTAAAGCACCTGACAATACGACATCTCCTGGCTGA
This sequence comes from Bacillus sp. FJAT-42315, assembly GCF_002797375.1. GTDB lineage: Bacteria > Bacillota > Bacilli > Bacillales > Domibacillaceae > Bacillus_CE. The sequence goes on along the minus strand of NZ_KZ454941.1, from coordinate 821,736 downwards.
ATCGATTGACCCGTTTCCGCTAATTTATTCGCCATCCAAGCAACGGCACGCGCTGGATGTCCCATCACCGAAGCCCCGGCACTCGTCGACTCGATTTCACCATTTTTCTTAAACACCATCCCCATTAACCGCAAATCCACCTCAGTCGGACGATACAGCTTTTCACCGAAAATATAGCGGGAAGAAGAAGAATTATCGGCGATCACATCTGCAAGCGTAAAATTAAAATTACGATAGCGACTATCAATAATCTCCATTGCTGGAGCAATGTAAGCGGTCGCCTCTAAAATGGCTGCTGTCGTAATCGCAGAGCCTTTCACTTCCTTGTCAAAAACAAAGGCAATTTCCGGCTCAATTTTGGCGTGAATAAATGGGGAGATGGAGACTGGTTCCCCTTCAAATAGCTGCATATTTTCTAGCAGGACGCCATATGTAGGTTCGTGGACGCCCATCATTTCTTGCTTCGCTCGGCTCGTTAATCCTAATTTATATCCGGAACGTCTCGTTTGTTCTCTTTCTTCTTTCAGCTTGATTAGTTTTCTTTGAATCTCGTAAGCATTTTCAGCATTTAATTCTAGAAAGCGAGCCGTCATTTTATCGACTTCTTGTGCTTCGCTTTCCGCTTCAAACAACTCTTCCGCTACTTGATCCATCCATTCAGCGGTTACAGATTTCATTTGTTTCCCCCCTATTTCGTAGCCGCAATTTGAGCAGCGATATCATAAATTAAGTCTTCTTGACCACCGATCGCTTGCATGCGACCGAGCTCAACTAAAATATCTCGTTCATCAACGTTGAATTTGCGTGCCGCTTCATTCGTGTGTAGAAGAAAGCTAGAGTACACACCAGAGTAACCCATAATTAAGCTTGATCCCGTGATTTCTTGCGGGCGAGGCATAAACGGCGCGACCACTTCATTAGCGACATCCATCACTTGATACAGATCAACTCCTGTTTCAATATTCATGCGATCAAACACAGCCGCCATCACTTCGGTTTGGGTATTTCCACTGCCCGCTCCAAGACAGCGCAAACTGCCATCTACATACGTGGCACCCGCTTCTACCGCGGCTACGGTGTTTGCCATTGCCATTGATAAATTATTATGGCCATGGAATCCGATATCACACTGAAGAGCATCCCTTAAAGCGCCAACCCGCTCCTTCACTTCATGAGGAAGAAGCGCCCCAGCCGAATCTGTCGCATAGACAATTTCTGCGCCATAGCTTTCAAATAACTTCGCTTGCTCTACCAGCTTTTCCATCGGTGCCATATGAGCCATCATTAAGAAACCGACCGTTTTCAATCCGAGTTCACGACCGAGCTGAATATGTTGGCGGGCCACATCTGCTTCCGTCACATGTGTCGCGACACGAACCATTTTGGCTCCAGCTTTCACAGCCTCCTGCAAATCCTCTTTCAACCCGATTCCTGGTAAAAGCAATACAGACACTTCCGCCTGTTGGCATTCGTCAGCTGCCGCTTCAATTAACTTCAATTCATCGACTTTAGAAAATCCGTACTGCAAAGAAGAACCACCTAATCCATCGCCATGTGATACTTCAAAGTAGCGGATGCCCGCTTGATCGAGCCCTCTTGCCGTCGCTCGTACTTGCTCCTCGGTAAACGCATGGCGCATCGCATGACTGCCATCTCTTAACGTGACGTCTACTAGTTCAATGTCTCTTTTTGTCATCATTCTCCTCCTCTACTTCAACATGGCAGCTGTCAACTGCTTCGCAATCTCATCGCCCACTTTAGCGGCGGCGGCTGTCATAATATCTAAATTCCCTGAATAAGGAGGAAAGAAATCACCAGCCCCTTCTACTTCAATAAAAACCGTTACCTTTTTGCCTTCGATTTGCGGTTTGCCACGCATGCGATAACCCGGCACATATTGCTGCACCGTCTCAACCATTTGTTCAATCGAAGCGATAATTTCCGCTTCTTTTCCTTCCTCTGTCACTAATGCATGAATTGTATCGCGCATAATAATCGGCGGCTCTGCTGGATTTAAAATAATAATCGCTTTTCCCTTTTTGGCTCCTCCGACCTGTTCGATCGCTTTCGATGTCGTACGCGTAAACTCATCAATATTGGCTCTTGTGCCTGGTCCGGCACTTTTACTTGCGACCGTTGCGACAATTTCTGCATAATCAACCGGTACCGCTTGACCAATGGCCGCTACAATTGGAATCGTCGCTTGCCCACCGCAAGTAACCATATTGACATTTACTTCAGACAGATGAGCTTGAAGATTCACTGGTGGTACAGTAAATGGCCCAATCGCTGCTGGCGTTAAGTCGACCACTTTTTTTCCTAGCGCAATCAGCTTTTCACTATGGACGTGATGGGCTTTAGCTGTTGTTGCATCAAACACGATATCGACTAATTCTGGTCTTTCTAGCAACCCATCAATGCCTGAATCAATCGTTTCATACCCTCGTTCACGCGCTTTTTTTAACCCTTCTGATTCCGGGTCGATTCCCACCATGACGCTCATCTGTAAATAATGACTTCGTTCAATTTTATACATTAAATCGGTTCCGATATTTCCAGAACCGATAATGCCTACTTTACATCTTGCCATCCTTGCACCCCCTATGATTGAAATGTGGCTGATACTGAGCCGATATGGTCAAATTCAACCGTCCATTGATCACCAACTTCGACCGGAACCGCTTTTGATAAAGCGCCTGATAAAATCACTTCACCGGCATGAAGAGAAATATCGTATTCACCGAGAGCATTCGCTAGCCATGCCACCGCTCGCGCTGGATTCCCCATCACTGCAGCACCCGCAGCTGAATCAAAGTATGTGCCATTTTTATAAACGGCCATCCCGATGTAGGAAAGATTTACTTGGTCGATTTTGGTTGGCTTGCCGCCGATAATCGCCCCAGCGGAGGAACCATTATCCGCAACCGTATCTTCAAAGCGAATGTTCCAATCTTTAATGCGACTATCAATGATTTCAATCGCTGGCACAATATAATCAGTAGCATCAATCACATCGAGCATCGTCACACCTGGGCCTTTTAAATCTTTTTTCAGCACAAAGGCAATTTCAAATTCCAGCTTCGGTTGAATAAAATCGTTCAATGACACCTCCGTTCCATCCAAATGCATCATCGTATCGAGTAAATGACCGTAATCTGGCTCATTCACTTGAAACATTTCCTGCATCACTTTGCTCGTTAACCCGATTTTTTTGCCGACTACTTTCGCGCCCGCTTCGACTTTTTGGCGAATTTGCTCTAATTGTGTGTGATACGCTTCCTCCACCGTCATCTGCGGAAATGGGTCGATCGGCTGCTTCGTTTTTTCTGCCTCAAGCAGCGCGATCGCTCGTTGTTGAACCGTCATTGTTTTGCCTCCTTTTTACGTTAATGCTTTCGAGAATGATTCGAGCATTTCACGACGATGATAGAAAATCCCTGTCCCGATTTTATCTTCTGTCCACGTAATCGTTGGAAAATCGGAGTAAGAAATATAACCGCTTGCAAAGGCTTCATTACGGTTGCCCGATGGATCAAAGAAATACACCGTCTGCCCGCGAGTAATGCCGTGACGAGTAGGTGTCACCTCCACCGGCACTTCATTTTTCGTTAAAATATCCGCCGCCTTTAACACTTCATACCAGTTATCCACATAAAATCCTGCATGATGAAACTTCGCATCTGGTCCTTTGACAAAGGCGATATCATGCGCTTTATTCGTCGCCGCTAGGAAGCTTCCGAGCATTACTTCACCATCAACCGTGACGATTTTTTCCGTTTGGTGGAAATCAAGCACTTCAGTAAAAAAGCGCGTCGCCGATTCTAAATCATCCCCTGTTAATAACGCATGGTCTAAACGGTGAGGAGCGATTCCTTTTAATCCATCTGGCCAAGGGTGGGGATTGATATTCCCTGTCCCTGATCCGACTTGTTCAATTTCTGTGTATAATTCCACTTCATGCCCCGTTGGAATCGTAAAGCGGACCGCTTGCCCTTCCGCTAACCGAGTATTGTGTGGGATACGAGTCAACTTACAGCCAAATTGCTCAATTTTAAATTCCAGCTTCTCTAGCTCATACACATCCTTCACTTTAAACGCCATATGATCCATGCCTGCTGAATCGGATTTTTGTAAAATAATGCTGTGGTGATCGTACTCATCCCATGCCTTTAAATAAACGCGATCGCCATCACGGCCTGTTTCCTGCAAGCCGATAATGTCGGTATAATATTTCACCGACTCCTCCAAATCCATCACTCTAAGCTCCAATCGTCCAATCCGCACAATGCTACTCATCTATTTACCTCCTCCTTGATTTGTAGTAAGGCCGCTTCACAACAAGCTTGATCTTCCGCTAACGTCCCGCCGCTTACACCAATCCCGCCAGCAAGAGCATCGCCGCAACGAATCGGATATCCCCCGCCAAAAACCGTGAGACGATTCGTGTGGACAATTCCTGTTTTTAACGATGGTTCATCTTTAATCAATTCATACCACTCATGTGTAGGCAAACCGAATGCCGCCGCTGTGTACGCTTTGTTTTGAGCAATTTCGGCACTTAACAATGGAGCGTGATCCATTTTCGTAAAAGCGATTAAATGCCCACCATTATCCACAACTGCCACATTAACAGCCACCCCAAGCTCTTCCGCCTTATCCACAGCCGCTTCTAGCATTCTAGTTGCTAAACTCCTAGAAATCGTTTTATGCTCAAGAAACATCTTTATACCTCCTTACCGAACCAATAGTTCCTCCCTCGCCCTAAACAAACAGCGTTGCCATTCGACCGACACATACTCTCCTTGCATCAAATCCGACTTTTCCACATCCGGTAAAAAAATTTGCCCCGGCTCTTCCGTCACAATGGCTTCTGTCAACAACTTCCTCTTTTGACTGTGAATTGTTATCGCATACCGCCCAGGGGAAGGCAGCATGTAGTAAGGCTTCATTAAAATGATTGAGCCTGTCACGCGACCTTCCACACGGTAAGCTTCCCCTAAACAAGCCGGAATCTCTTCTACTACTCCAGTGCGGATTTTTTCGCGAATGAGCGTGGAGCTAATTTTTTCCCCATGACACGCGACTTTTTCCACTTTTGTTACGTCAAGAAGGCCGCCAGAATCCATCTTCATCCGATCCATATGTCCTTCGCCACGACAACCATACGTAAAGTCAAAGCCTGCGACAGCATGAAGAACGCCAAGGTCTAGCAAATAGTTCTGCACAAAACTCTCTGGTGTCAAGGAAGCAAACGCCGGAACGAAAGGAACAATGTAGCAAATATCCACACCTAGTTCCTTGAAAATCCGTTGTTTTTCCGTAACTGGCATTAAATAATCCACTCGCTGCTTTCCTTTCGATAACACTGCTTTCGGATGTGGAAAAAACGTCATGACAGCGAGCGACACACCCTGTTCGCAAGCGATGTTTCTTGCTTCATGAATCACTTGGCGATGACCGAGATGAACGCCATCAAAAAATCCGAGAGCAACGACACAAGGCTCTGGTTGTCGCTTTAGCTCGCTTAATTTTTGTGGCTCTAAAACAATGGTTTTCAAGCGGCTCTCCTCCTTTTAAGTCGTCGGCACTTCTTCCATTAATGAACGATAGCGACCGCTAAAATAAATGAGTGGATCTTTTTCTTCTAATTGAATAGCAGTTACTTTACCAATAAATAACGTATGATCCCCTTCTACATGCTCGGCTGTCACTTCACATGTGATTTGGGCCACACTTCCGCCAAGGACAGGCTGATCCGCTAGACGATCAAACGCAACCTCTTGCTTTTCTTTAATCTGTCCAGCAAAGATCATCGAAAGCTCCTGTTGATCAGCGGCTAACATATTAACGGTAAACTTCTGGCTCTGCTTAATCTTGTCGAGCATTTGCGCTCGTTCTCCGATAGAAATAACGACTAGCTTTGGGTCTAGCGATACTGACATAAAGGCGTTGGCCGTCATGCCGTGCACATCCCCCTCTACCTCTGTCAAAATTACATTCACACCTGTGGCAAATTTGCCCATCGCATTTCGAAATTGACGATCTTCCATACGTTTTTCCTCCTTTCACACTGTTCATATAGGAAAAATTATTTAACCGGTACTTTTTGATCCGACGCTTGCCAAACAGAATTCGTCCATCCGTGTAAGTCATAATCAGCGAGTGCCGTATCGACAAATGACTTAAATTGATTCGCTGCTCCTGTTCCTTCGGCGTGCTTTAACGCTTCTAAGCGGATGTTCTCATGGTTACCGGCATAGTTCACTTCATATAGCTCATGACGTCCTCCAAACTCTGTACCAATCGCATCCCAAATCATTTTCATCAACTTCACGCGCTCTTCCGCATCAATCCCCGAACCACGATAATATTTATCTAAATACGGACGAAGCTCTGGACTTAAAAAATCTTTCGCACTCGAAGGCAACTGAATCAGTCCACCTGCGACGACTTGTTCAAAAATATTTTTCACGCGCACCCATGTCATCGGCGCCAACACACGATAAGAGTTCGCATAGAAACCATTCGGAATCGCGACTCCATTCATACCAAACTCTGGGTCGGTCGCCATCGCTGTCGAAAGTCCCCAGAACATATTGCGCAAGGCAAGTACCTCACCAATGTTCGCTTGCACTCCCCTAAACTGCTTCGTACCTGATGCTTCTGTAGCTTTTAATAACAACCCAGCCATAAAATCAAGCTTCACGGCAAAACGAGTACAGCCATGGAACGTAAAGCGGTTAAAAAAGCCCGTTTGCACGAAAAAGTTATTCGTAATATCGACATTTTTATACGTCAACACGTCTTCCCACGGAATAAAGACATCATCAAGGACAATGACCGCATCGTTTTCATCAAAGCGACTCGATAACGGATAATCATACGGTGAACCCGTTGCTGCCGCTTGCAGCTCATACGATTGGCGGCTAATCATTTTCACGCCCGGCGCATTCATCGGCACGAAGAAAATAAGCGCATGACTCTTGTCGCCGTCTCCTAAATCCATCGGTCCATAGTTGGAAACGAAATTATAATGCGTCAGCGCCGCCGCTGTTCCCACCATCTTCGCGCCACTAACGACAATCCCATCATCCCGTTCTTTGACTGCGCGAACAAAAACATCCTTATTTTCATGAAGCGGCTTGGAGCGATCAACTTGTGGATTAATAATCGTGTGATTAATAAACGGCACATCTTTCGTCGCTTTTTTGTACCAAGCCTTTGCACTATTCTCAAATCCTTGGTAATATGTGGAGTAAGCATCTAAATGAGCAGTGAATGATGCCTTGTAATCAGGGGTGCGTCCCATAAACCCATAGCTCAATCTAGCCCATTGAGCGATCGCATCCCTCGATTCCAACAAATCTTGTGCACTTTTTGGCGTTTTAAAGAACTTATGTGTTCGGTCTCCGTATTCCGTCTCCGTCGTCAAAATCTTTCCCATCTCCGGATCATGAAGCGCATCATACATGCGGGCAATCGAACGAGCCGAATTACGGTAAGCCGGGTGCTCTGTCACATCCGTAATTTTTTCCCCATTCAAATACACCGCTCGACCATCCTTCAAGCTCTCTAAATACTCTTGACCAGTTAACATCTTTTTCACTCCTTTTTTGTAAACCCTTACATTTTAATTTTCTGAAATATCAAATAATATTTCTTACATATTATCTTACTTTCTGGAAAAGGCAGAGACAATGACATGAACTGTTAGAAAAAAAGAAGTTTTTAGCTAGTACGTGTTAGAGGGAGATGGCGAGGATCAAAAAGTTTGTTTGTCAACGAAGCAAACTGGGTACAAAAATGAATGAAAGATATTCATTCTATTAAACACACAAAAAAACGACCCAACGGTCGCAATGTTCAAACTTTATGTAGATCATCTTTATACATTTCTTGCATTCTCTCTTTAATGATGTGCATTACTTGTTCCACTTTGCTGTCATCTCGATGCCCTTCTTCAATGGCTTCTTGCATCAGCAGCAATAATTGTTTCTGTTCTTGCACCATGTTTCACTACCTCAATCATTGTTTTATTTATTTCAATTTACTGACAGCTATATCATACAACAAAGTGGATCATCTTCCAAGTATTTGTCTTATAGTTGCTTTTTATTGTTACATAGATTTCCGTAATCAATTACTTTTTATTTGACATTAAAGATAATAAATATTAAATTATAATTATTATCAAAAAGGAGTGATTTTCATTGAAGAAAAAATTTACAACGAATCAAGGAACCCCTATAGCGGATAATCAAAACTCCAAAACGGCTGGACGCCGAGGCTCTACTTTATTAGAAGACTATCAATTAATTGAAAAATTAGCTCACTTTGACCGCGAGCGTATTCCTGAGCGTGTCGTTCATGCACGAGGCGCAGGAGCCCACGGGGTCTTTGTCGTGAAAAATAGCATGAGAAAGTATACGAAAGCCGCTTTTTTGCAAGAAGAAGGATTGGCAACACCTGTGTTTGCTCGCTTTTCTACGGTTATTCATGGCAAGCATTCGCCAGAAACAGCTCGTGACCCACGCGGATTCTCGGTTAAATTTTACACAGAAGAAGGAAACTATGATTTCGTCGGTAATAACCTTCCTATCTTCTTTATCCGTGATGCGATTAAATTCCCGGATGTCATTCATTCGTTAAAGCCCGATCCAGCAACAAATATTCAGCACCCTGAACGATATTGGGACTTTATGTCGCTTTCTCCAGAATCGACAAATATGTTGATTCACCTATTTACCGATGAAGGCATTCCGGCAAACTACCGCCAAATGCGCGGCTCAAGCGTACATGCATTTAAATGGTTTAATGAAGAAGGAAAAACTGTTTATGTGAAATTACGTTGGCAACCTAAGGAAGGCATTAAAAACCTTTCAATTGAAGAAGCGGCAACCATTCAAGGAGAAGACTTTAACCATGCGACGCGCGACTTATATGAAGCAATCGAAAGTGGCAATTATCCAGAGTGGGATTTGTATGTGCAGGTGCTAGACCCTATGGATATGGACAAATTTGACTTTGATCTATTAGATGCGACGAAGGATTGGTTAGAAGAAGACATTCCATGGGAGTTAGTCGGTACGATGACGTTAAATAAAAATCCTGAAGACTTTTTCTCTGAAGTAGAATCGGTAGGCTTTAATCCAGGGGTGCTTGTACCAGGGATGCTACCTTCTGAAGATAAATTATTACAAGGGCGTCTTTTCTCGTACTCAGACACACAACGCCACCGCTTAGGACCAAACTATTTGCAGTTAAACATTAACTCTCCGAAAAAGGACGTTCATAATTATCAGCGCGACGGCTATATGCCAGTGAAGCAACAAACAAACCGAATTAACTATGAGCCAAATAGTTATGAAGACGCACCGAAAGAAGCTCAACAATATGAAGAACCGTTACAACCGATGGAAGGCATGGCTGGACGACAAGCGATTGAAAAAACGAATGAGTTTGGACAAGCGGGTCGCATCTATCGCAATTATGATCAAGCAACTAAAGAGGCGCTTATTAAAAATATTCTCAATGACTTCAAACAAATTAAGAACCGCGACATCGTGGCACGCGTCATTTCTCATTTCTATCAAGCAGATGAGCAGTTAGGAAAAACATTAGCTGAACAAGCGAATGTTGAACTCGTCACCTATAAATAATTATTAGCGGCAGAGGGTGCTTTCTTCCTCTGCCTATTTTTTTGTTAATTTTATGAAAGAAATTCGCTAAAAAATTAATAATTTTTTTCTCATTTGACATTCTACTGACACATTGTTCCTGTACAGTATAGTTATCAGGTAATGATTTTTGTCTATCCGTATAGGAGGAATAAATAAATGAAGAAAAAAACGATGTCTTATGTGATGAGCGGAGCCCTTTCCATTAGCATTTTAGGATCGGCACATACGATTGTGGCGGCAGAAGGACCAGCAACTAGCGTAACTAAGACGGAGGCTTCTTCTTTGAAGTATAAAGAGGGTTTGCAAATTAAGAAAATAAGAGACTTTTCAGATATTGTTTATGAGCAAGCAGAGCAATTTGAGATTGATACAAAAGGAAAAAACTTTGAAGCAGTAGCAAAAGAGGTCCGCGAAGCGAAAATGAAACAACAAGCGGAAACGTACGGCATTTCTCATAAAGATAAAGATTATCAAACATTAACACAAGAAGTTCGCCAAGCCCAGCAACAAGCAAAGGCTATGCGCTAATATTTTTTTAGAGGCTGTCTGATTGGCAGCTTCTTTATGTTTTTTTATATAATGAAGAAAAAAGGGGTGGGGCTGATGACAGCAACGATTTTAGTAGCAGAAGATGAACCGGCAATCAGCCAAGTATTAAAGGCCTATTTGCTAAAAGGTGGCTTTCAAGTCGTACAAGCATTTGATGGAGAAGCAGCAATTGAGCAATTCCAAACCGAGCAACCGGCACTCGTATTACTCGATGTCATGATGCCAAAAGCGGACGGGTGGACCGTGTTAAAAACAATTCGAGAGTCGAGTTCCTGTCCTGTCATTATGCTAACGGCTCTTGGCGATGTCAATTATCGGCTATCCGGCTTAAATGGCGGCGCCGATGATTATATTGCGAAGCCATTTAACGGCGAAGAAGTCGTGGCACGAGTGAAGGCTGTGTTACGAAGAAGCGGTGAGGAACCAACGCCTTCTTCTATAACAAGCTATGGCTGTTTAACGATCGACCGCACGGCTCATCGAGTGACGATCAAGGAGGAAGAAATTTCATTACCTCCACGTGACTTATCGGTTTTGTTCTTTCTTGCTTCCCAGCCGAATCGCACGTTTACTCGCGAGCAGCTGATTGAGCATGTATGGGGGCAGGATTATGATGGCAGTGATCGAGCAGTGGACCTCTCGATTAAGCGGCTGCGAAAATCGTTGAAGAACTGGCCGAAAGCAGAAGGAGAAATTAAAACATTGAGAGGATTGGGGTATCAATTTTGTATTTATGAAAAAGACGAATAGAATTTCTTTACTTAAATATTGGACGACCCGCTATGTAGCGACGTTAGTCCTCGGCTTGATCGTCGTCACGATCCTTTCTGTTGCTTGGATTCAGCATACAATTTTAGAAAATCGTTTAGAGATCTCCGAATTCATTGCTGAGGAATTAGCTAACCGCATTGCGGGTAGCCAACAGCCCAACACTTCTCCTTCTATCGATAAAAATACGTTGAAAAGTCGCGATCAGTTTTTACAATCCGAACGTCCACCAGCGATTTATATTACTGATGCCGCTGGTCAAGTGTTGTCCACGAATCAATCCGATGGACCATACAGTTTAGATCACTTCCCCATCGATCTATTACAAAAGAATAGAGATGTGCTAAAGTATCCGACTGGTACGGAGGAAGCGCGCATTTGGATGATTAAAAAACCGATTGAAGTGGAGGATGTCGTGTTCGGCTGGGTCATTATGCTACAACCGGAAAACGAACTCGGAAATGTCACCGATGAGTACCGTTTGTTAGCCATTTTGATCGTCAGCCTCGGATTATTTGGCTGGGCGGCGATTTATATTTTATCGCGCAGGCTGTCTAAACCGATCAGTCAAGTAGCCGAAGCCGCCAAGCAAATTCAAGAGGGGAATTACAACGTGCGTCTCCCTGAGCATACGAAAGAGCAGGAAGTGTATGACTTAATCTATTCATTTAAAGAAATGGCGCAAAAGCTACAGCAGCTAGAAGCGTTGCGAGCAGAGCTGTTAGCCGGTGTCACTCATGAATTAAAAACTCCTGTCACGTCAATTAGTGGTCTACTACAAGCCGTCAAAGATGGAGTCGTCACCGGGGATGAAGCTGAAGAATTTTTGAGCATCTCTTTGAAGGAAACGGCTAAAATGCAAAAAATGATCAACGATTTATTAGAGTTTAACTCCTTTACAGCGAACGCCCTGCCCGTTGCCATGGAAGAACATCACGTCAACGAGCTAATGACTGAAATGGTGCATCAATGGAAAATAGGGCAAGACCTAGACTCGATCGCTGTCGAGTTAACGACACTAACAGCCGACCGAATCATTTACACCGACCTTGTTCGACTACAGCAAATTATCGTCAACTTGCTCAACAATGCTAAACACGCCGTCGAAGCAGATGGTCAAATTGACATTACATTGACGGAAGAAAATCAGCTTTTGTTAATCGAAGTAAAAGATAACGGCTTAGGCATTCCAAAAGCAGAGCAAGAGCTAGTGTTCGAACGATTTTACCGAGGCGATAATAAAAAATATAAAATCCGTGGTCTCGGTCTCGGCCTTCCTTTCAGTAAACTGTTAGCCAACGCCCTAGATGGCGACTTAATCTTAAAAGAAAGCTCTAGCTTCGGTACCACATTTATCGTTCAATTGCCACTTAGTCGAAGTTAAAAACGAAAACACCAGTTGCCGTGATGGCAACTGGTGTTTTGCTTTTATTCAATTACTTGAGCATTTTCCTTTTATAATGCAAATAAGTTTTAAATGATTAACGCCCCTGATTCTTCCCATAAAGTTGTTTGATTTTAAAGAGGATACTATACCAAGAAAATAGTATTGAAATGCTTCTACTGCTAACTACTCATGTTGTTCATTGTTCTCTTTCAAATCTAATATATCCCATGTATTTCCCCAATTCTTCATTTCATCAAAAATAGGACGAAGATCTTGTCCCTTTTCAGTTAGAGAATATTCTACATGTGGTGGAATAGTAGAGTAAATTGCGCGCTTAATAATCCCTTCATTTTCTAACTCTTTCAATCTTATGGACAGAGTTCTAGGACTGATTCCTTGCAATGATTTTTCTAATTCACCAAATCGCTTTGGTCCCATAAAAAGATCTCTAAGAATGACAAATGTCCATTTCCCACCTATCACCATCATCGTCTTTTCAATCGGACACTTAGATAATCCATCTTTCCCTTGTTTATTCATTTGACTTCCTCCTCAAGTATATTTTTATATAGTTACTATAAAAAAAATCAGTACTTTCCCAATTATAGCACTTCAATTAGTATAGTAAATAGGGTGACAATGGTAAACATCAAGTTTGATATCTATTAACAAGCATATACTCTAGAAGCTTATCATTTGACTTTTTACTAGACTATATAAATTAAAATGGGAGGTCTGAAATAAAGATGACGATACAAGGAGTAAATAATAATAAAGCTGAAATACAACATACTCAACCGCATACTCATTCTGACATTTGGATTTTGGTTGCGTTAGCAATGGGATTCGTGATGGCTACACTTGACGTTACAGTAGTAAATGTAGCCGTTGCTGATATTCAAGAAAAGTTACAAATTAGTCTCTCAAGTGCTACATGGATTGTGGATAGCTATCTATTATCTTTTGCTTCATTGCTTTTAGCCGGTGGTTCATTAGCCAATAGATTTGGAGCCAAAAACATTTATATGATCGGTTTAACAATTTTTGTACTCGCATCGATATTATGTGCTATAGCACCCACTGGAAATATTCTTATAGCAACTCGTTTTTTACAGGGGGCAGGTGCCGCTTTATTTATGCCGAGTTCCTTAAGCTTATTAACAACTTCTTATCCAGATGCAAAAAAACGAGCAAAAATGTTTGGTATATGGTCTGCTATTGTTTCTATTTCTTCAGGTTTAGGGCCTTTTGTTGGTGGAGTATTAGTTCATACATTTGGTTGGCGAAGTATATTCTTAATTAACATCCCAATAGGTATTATTGGACTCTTAATGGCTTACTTGATTGTGACTCATTCTCCTGGTGTTAAAAGTCGTTTGAACCTTCTAAATCATATTTTAGGAATTATCACTTTAGCTGGACTTTCTTTTGTTCTTATTGAAGGTCCATCCATTGGGTGGTTTTCTTCTCCTGTAATAATCGCAATTATTGTAACCATTGTTTCTGCCGTTCTTTTTATTTACATAGAACGTATGGTGAAGGTCCCTATTATTCCTATTAATTTATTCAATAATTCAAGTTTTTCATCAGCGAATGTTGTTGGCTTTTTAATTAACTTTGCACTCTTTGGAGGGATTTTTATGTTTGGATTATTCCTTCAAAAAGCAAAAGGCTCGAGCCCTTTTATGGCTGGCGTGGAGTTATTACCAATGATGGTAGTGTTTATCATAGGTAATCTACTATTCTCCCTATTAACAACACGATTCGGAGTGAAAATTCCGATGTTAATGTCTCTTATAATAGCTGGAATGGGATCATTAATTTTAATGGTTATTGTTTCTAGTGCCCCTTATTGGATTTTAGCTGTGATTTATGCAATGGCTAACTTAGGAGTTGGTGTTGCAGTGCCAGCAATGACGGTTACTGTGATGCAAGCTGCAGGTAAGGAACATGCAAATATAGCAAGTGCAACATTAAATGTTAATAGGCAAATTGGGGCTTTAATAGGTGTTGCAATAATGGGGATCGTACTTTATGAATCTCAGAATTGGTATTCTGGCGTAAGTGTTGCTTTCTTAGTAATGGCTATTGCATATCTTGGAGCATCTTTACTAACATGGCGATTCGTACGTATGTAAATAAATATATGTAAAACTACGAATACAAAAATTTACGGGGGTAAGCATTTTGTATTGAATAAGATCTTATTCTTAGTAGAGGCATAAGAGAATTCTTAAGGTAAGTCCAAATAATCTGAAACCAGTTACCGTGGTGGTAACTGGCTTCTTGGTTAGGTGCGGATCGTTCCAGCCCATACGCCGATGAGCAGCGCTTTCCGCTTTTCTTTTGTCCAGCTCCGCCTCTTAGACACTCGAGTCAAATGGCAGCCTGACTGCATGGCTGAAGAACACCATTACGTCATTCTGCCATTTGCTTGTCGTGTCTGAACAGTCGGCTCCGCTTTTCTTTTGTCTAGCTACAAGCGCTAACGGCTAGTGGACTTCCGCTTTTCTTCTTATATATGGGGTTCGAATGTGTTACAGTCGGTTTCTTTGCTGTCAGAGGCTTGTTGCCCTTTATGACTGACAACATAAATAGCTTCCGCTGAACATTTATTTCCTTGCGCCCAGAAAGTACAGTTATTTACTTCACAAAGAACGTCTTTTGCCAAAGGAATTCACCCCCTTTATGATTAGACTGTCCTTTTTTTGTAGAACTGATACTGGGCTATTTGGCGGAGTAGCAATCGATAGGTGCAACGGTCGAACTTCTCGCACTAAAACAAAAAAGAGGTATTCCCCACAAATCGGGAATGCCTCTTTTCCGCTTATTATTTTAATCCTTCTGCTACTTCTTTCACCATCGCAGAGACAGATCCTAGCCCGCCGCCAGATAGGTACCAGTAGTTTCCGTCTAAGTAAACTACGTTGTCATCTTTGATTGCTTTTGTGTTTTTTAATAAATCATTTGCTACTACTTGTTCAGCAGAAGCTTTTCCACCGACGACTGCACCACGGTCGATTAAGAATAGATAATCTGGATCTTTTTCCACGATATATTCAAATGAAATACTTGCACCGTGATTAGAAATGTCAATGTTTTCATCCGCAGGTTTGACACCTAATTCATCATGAAGAATTCCAAAGCGAGAGCCTGGTCCGTAAGCACTCATTTCTCCTTCACTCGCTAAAACAATTAAGCCAGTCTTTCCAGATTTAGCTGCTACGTCTTTTACTGCTTGAATTTGTGCGTCAACCTTTGCTAATTCTGTTTTCACTTCTTCTTCTTTACCAAAAATTTGGCCTACGATTTCTGTATTTTTCTTAAAAGAATTCATGTAATCTTTTTCGTCTACTCCTAAATAAATCGTCGGAGCAATTTCCATAAACTGATCATACATATCTGCTTGACGACCTGAAATGATAATTAAATCTGGCTTCATCGCATGGATTTTTTCAAAATCAGGCTCTTTTAATCCACCAAGGCCTTCATATTTTTCATCTTCATACTTAGATAAGTAAGCAGGAACTACATCTTTCGGAAGTCCAGCTACTTCAACATTTAATGTATCCAACGTGCTAAGTGTACCCAAATCAAAAACAACGACTTTTTCTGGGTTTTTCGGCACATCTGTTTCGCCTAATTCATGAGTAACCGTTATTTTTTCTGCTTCTTTCTTTGGTTCTTCTGCTTTTTTATCTTCTTTTGTTTCTGAACTACAAGCTGCTGCAACAACAACGAATAACATCGTCATCAACAGTAGGGATAATTTTTTCCACATATGTCTACACTCCTATTTAAAATATACGCATATTTTACAATTATTCACTGTTTCAATGTTCATATCCATTTCATAAATGTCTTTCAATATTTGGCGATCCATCATCTCATCCACCGAGCCTTGTTTTGCAATTTTGCCGTCTTTTAAAGCGACAATGTAATCGGAATAACAAGAAGCGAAATTAATATCGTGAATAACAATGATCACCGTTTTGCCTAACTCATTTGTCAACCTTCTTAACACTTTCATGATTTGGACAGAATGTTTCATATCTAAGTTATTGAGTGGTTCATCTAGCAAGACATACTCCGTATCTTGAGCGATCACCATCGCAATGAACGCACGCTGACGTTGTCCACCACTTAGTTGATCAAGATATTTATGCTGCATATCTTCTAGCTCCATATAGCGAATGGCTTCATCAACATGCTTCCAATCGTCTTCCTTTAGCTTTCCTTGCGAGTAAGGAAAACGACCAAAGGAAACAAGTTCTCGTACAGTTAAGCGCAAGTTTAAGTAATTCGATTGCTTTAATATCGCAATTTTCTTAGACAGCTCTTTACTTTTCGCTCGGCTTACTTCTTCTCCATCAACGAAAATTTCTCCCTCATCTTTCGTAATGAGACGACTAATCATTGATAAAAGCGTACTTTTCCCCGCACCATTAGGCCCGATAAACGAAGTAATTTTGCCTTTAGGAATATTAACTGATACTTGATCAATCACTGCTTTACTTCCATAGACTTTGGACACGCTTTGCACTTCTACCATTGTTTATTCTCCTTTAACAATAAATAAATGAAATAAACTCCGCCGATAAAGTTGATAATGACACTTAACGTCGTGCTGAAGGTGAAGACACGCTCCACGATCAGTTGTCCCCCGACAAGGGCAATAATACTAATTAAGATCGAACCCAATAATAAATACGAATGTTTATACGTCTTAAATAGTTCATATGCCACGTTAACAACGAGCAACCCTAAAAACGTAATCGGGCCAACAAGAGCCGTTGCTACTGAAATTAAAATAGCAACAACAACGAGCAATCGTTTGACGACATAGTCATAATCTACACCAAGGTTAATCGCATGTTCTCTTCCAAGCGATAACACATCGAGGTATTTCATAAATCGAGCAAAGTAGATCGACACAAGGACAATTAACAGAACCGCTAACGCTAATACGTCCGTTTGCACATTGTTAAAGCTAGCAAACATTTTTCCTTGAATCATCATGAACTCATTCGGATCAATAAGCACTTGCATGAACGTAGAAAAACTTTGAAAAAATGTACCAAAAATCAAACCGATCAATAGCAAGAAGTAAATGTTTCCGTTATCTCGTTTAAACAAGATTTTATACAAAATACTTGAGAACAAAATCATCAGCACAACCGAGATAAGAAAGTTCACTTGTTTATTAATAATAGTCAAGTTGGTGGAGCCTAACGTGAAAATTAATACGGTTTGAATGAGCATATATAAAGAATCTAATCCTAAAATGCTCGGTGTTAAAATTCGGTTATTGGTGATCGTTTGAAAGATAAGCGTCGCAAATGCAATCGCCGCTCCCGTCAGTACAATCGCAAATATTTTCCAACCACGCTTCGGCAAAGCGTAGCTCCAATTATACCCAAGATCCGTAAACAAAAAGGCGAGAATCAACACGACAGCTGCTACTGATAGGATTAATATTTTCTTGTTTTCACGCATAAGCTTTTCTCCTCATCAGCATGTAAATAAAGATACCGCTGCCGATCACGCCCACTGTCAATCCAATCGGAATTTCGTATGGGTAGATGATAATGCGGCCGAGAATATCACAAAACAGAACGAAAATCGCGCCAAGTAAGGCTGTATGGGCTAAGCTTTTCTTCAAATGATCTCCTTGATAAATCGAGACGATATTAGGAATAACTAATCCTAAAAACGGAATGATGCCGACTGTTAACACAACTAACGTCGTCGATAACGCCACAATCGTCAGCCCGATGTTCACCGCTTGCTTATAATTCAAGCCAAGGTTCACGGCAAACTCCTCTCCCATTCCTGCTAAAGTAAATTTATCCGCATACATATAAGCAATAAATAATAACGGGATACTTATGTACAATAATTCATATCTTCCTGATGTTACCATCGAAAAATCACCTTGCAACCAAGCCTCAATATTTTGAATCAACCCATATTTATAGGCAAAAAATGTTGTGATCGATCCTAAAATATTCCCGAACATTAATCCGACAAGCGGAATGAAAATCACATCTTTCATTTTTATTTTGTCTAGTATTTTCATAAATAAAAATGTACCAGCCATCGCAAAAATGAAAGCAACAATCATCTTCTGCAACATCGTAGCGGAGGTAAATAGAATCATAGAAACTAAAATTCCTAGCTTCGCAGAGTCCATTGTTCCAGCCGTTGTTGGTGAGACAAACTTATTTCGGCTCAACTGCTGCATAATTAACCCAGCAATACTTAAACTCATTCCAGCAATAATAATACTCACTAGTCGTGGAACACGACTTTGCCAAAAGATCATCGTCTGTTCATTCGTTAAATTAAATAAATCTAACGGAGAAATGTGCGTAACGCCAATGAACAAGGAAGCAATGGATAAAATAATTAACGCAATGATTAAATATCTTCTTTTCATAACAATCGTAGCGACTCTCCTACAGAGATTTTTTTGACTGTTCAAAGAAGAAAATGAAATTCATTATCAGTAAAAGGT
>NZ_KZ454941.1:664030-802825 GCF_002797375.1 Bacillus sp. FJAT-42315 | reverse complement strand
ATCGAAAAATCACCTTGCAACCAAGCCTCAATATTTTGAATCAACCCATATTTATAGGCAAAAAATGTTGTGATCGATCCTAAAATATTCCCGAACATTAATCCGACAAGCGGAATGAAAATCACATCTTTCATTTTTATTTTGTCTAGTATTTTCATAAATAAAAATGTACCAGCCATCGCAAAAATGAAAGCAACAATCATCTTCTGCAACATCGTAGCGGAGGTAAATAGAATCATAGAAACTAAAATTCCTAGCTTCGCAGAGTCCATTGTTCCAGCCGTTGTTGGTGAGACAAACTTATTTCGGCTCAACTGCTGCATAATTAACCCAGCAATACTTAAACTCATTCCAGCAATAATAATACTCACTAGTCGTGGAACACGACTTTGCCAAAAGATCATCGTCTGTTCATTCGTTAAATTAAATAAATCTAACGGAGAAATGTGCGTAACGCCAATGAACAAGGAAGCAATGGATAAAATAATTAACGCAATGATTAAATATCTTCTTTTCATAACAATCGTAGCGACTCTCCTACAGAGATTTTTTTGACTGTTCAAAGAAGAAAATGAAATTCATTATCAGTAAAAGGTAAAAAAAATAATACCTTCAACGTATCTATTGAATTGAACCTTTCTCCTTCTACAGCATTCCGACTCACATTTTACAGAAGTATATTCGTTTATGCAAGTGGCTCTATAAGAAAATATTAGAATAAGTACCAATTTCCACTCAAAACTGTTACTTATAAAACACTCCTTTCTTGAAACAAATGAAATCTATTCTCAAACGTCATTATAAGTGATAATAATTATCAATGTCAACACATCATTAAAATTCTTTTATTTCTCAAAATAAACATCCTAGCGTATGATTAAAAGAAACAACAACATTTAACACCAATGACACACTCTAAATAGATTGGAGGAATTTTGATTTATGAACAACCTAGCATCTTTCATCGTTCGTACTCATAAGTGGCTGCTTGCGCTATGGCTCATTATTTTCATAGTGATGGGGTATTTCGCCATTCAACTCCCTTCTTTACTTGAAGGAGACGGGTTCCGAACCGATGGGGAATACGAACAAGTACAAAAGGAATTAAACAAGACATTCAGTTTTCCAGAGTCCACTTTACTGCTTTTATTTGAAAAACAAGCAAGCAAATCGAATGAAGACTTTCGGACAACGATCGATGAGACATTGACAACGATCGAAAACCAAAACACAACAACAAAGATTCAATCACCGTTAACAGATGAGACACTCATGAAACCGGACATGGCTTATGCCGTCCTCCATTATGATGAAAAGCTAGAGGACATGTCGGACATTATTAAAGACGTGAAAAAGGTAGCCGATGATCAAACTGGCGTCACTGTTACTGGCTCTCCTGTTCTGTCAGAGGACATTAACAAAGCAAGTCAAGATGATTTAAAACGAGCGGAATTGATCGGTCTTCCGGTAGCACTTCTCGTTTTATTATTCGCTTTCGGCACAGTCGTAGCATCGATGTTGCCGCTCGTTGTCGGGGCGATTACGATTATTATTGGCTTTGGATTACTGACATTTATCGGACAGGAAATTAAGCTATCCATTTTTATTTTAAATATCGCTCCGATGATTGGACTGGCACTTTCAATCGATTTTTCTCTATTATTCATTAACCGTTACAAAGAAGAAATAGAAAAACAGTCAAAAGCAGAAGCACTCATCACAACGATTCAAACAGCGGGCCGCTCGATTATTTTCTCTGCCGTTTGTGTATTTATCGGTCTTGGCGCGATGCTTGTGATTGAAATAGATATTTTCAAAAATGTTGCCATCGGTGGCATGGTCGTCATTGCGATTGCGGTGCTCGGATCATTAACGCTGTTGCCAGCGATGCTGTATGTACTTGGCGACCGGATTCATAAATGGCGCATCGTTCGCACCGATCGTGATAGCCGGGCCCGTTGGCGGACGTTTGCCGGAGCTGTCATGAAGCGTCCTGTTTTCATCACGCTTGTAGCGATGGCGATTTTAGTAACCGGCATGCTTCCTGTCCAACATATGCGACTAGCGATTCCGACGACCGATTCATTGCCAAAGCATTTCGAATCGCGCATTGCTTATGAAAAAATTGAAGAGACATTTATGCAAGAAAACAAAAGTACGATTTATGCGATTGCGGAGCGGCCGGATGGTTGGCTCAATAAAGCTGGGCTTGAAGAGATGAAAAAGCTACAAGACACGCTCAAGCGTGAAAAAGAAGTGACCGATATCGATACATTGTTTGCTGCAAGCCAAATCGATGACCCTACACAACTAGCGGCTGCCCTTGAACAACCGCAAATGCATCAACAACTTGAACCTGCAATTGAACCATTTGTGCAAGAGGAAAAATTGCTGATCCCTGTTCATCTAAATGTGGAAGCGAGTTCAAAGAAAGCCCAATCACTCGCTCGTACTTGGAGTGAAAAAGAGTGGCCAGTTGACATCGAATTTGGCGGTCAACCAAAGTTTAATCAAGAGATTTACGACGAGATTTACGATAAAATCGGACTCGCCGTCGCGATCATTTTAATCTCAACCTTTATCATTTTAATGCTAGCATTCCGCTCAATCATTATTCCGCTCAAAGCGATTATGATGAATGTTGTTGGCTTAACATCGACTTTCGGCATTCTCGTCTGGATCTTCCAAGAAGGTCACTTCGGATTGCCGGAAATGGATATTTCCTTAGTTTTACCTGTGCTTGTGTTCAGTCTCGTGTTCGGCTTAAGCATGGATTATGAAGTATTTTTAATTTCACGCATTCGCGAATTTTACTTAAAAACAGGTGACAACACCGCAGCGACCGTAGAAGGACTGGCGAACACAAGCAAAGTCATTACTGCCGCTGCCCTCATTATGATCGTCATCACTGGCGCCTTCGCTTTCACCGGCGTGACTCCTGTTAAACAAATCGGGATAGGCATTGCGATTGCGATTGCCATTGACGCCACGATTATACGCTTACTGCTCGTACCAAGCTTAATGAAACTATTAGGTGATTGGAACTGGTGGTATCCGTTTGGTGGGAAAAGAAAAGAGAAAAGTTTATAAGACGAAAAGGAGTCGGAAATAAATCATTTCCGACTTCTTGCTTTTAAGGGGGGGGTCATTATGAAGGTAACGAAGACTGCTATGGTTTTATGTTTCTCCATTATTTTCATCTTCTTAATTAAAAAGATTCATACAACCCCTTCTTTACACCTTGATATAAGTTACTATGCCGTTTTATTGTTTTATGTGTGCACACTTATCTATATCATTTTCATTAATAAGAAAATAGAACTGGTATTTACATCTATTTTTTTAATAGCGCTAATCAACCTTCTAGGTAGCTATATTGGGTGGAGTTTTGGGTTTATGCTAGGAGTTTTTATGTTATTGGTTTTATTATTGATACTGTATGTATACTTTGTGGATATAAAAAATAAAGACAAAAACGAAGGTGAATCTAAAGATTATTGAAGTGGCTTTTTGAGGATCGATGCTAGAATCTTAAAGAAAAGGAGCTGTCCAGAAAGTCAGTTTTCACTGATTTTCTGGAGGCTTCTTTGACCTTACGAGCAGATTCCTCGACTTTCTAGCCGTTTCTTTCACTTTACGAGCGATTTCTTCGACTTTCTAGCCGCTTCTTTCACCTTACGAGCGATTTCTTCGACTTTCTAGCCGTTTCTTTCACCTTACGAGCGGGTTCTTCGACTTTCTAGCCGTTTCTTTCACTTTACGAGCGGGTTCTTCGACTTTCTAGCCGCTTCTTTCACCTTACGAGCGATTTCTTCGACTTTCTTGGACACCCTCTTCTCATCTTCTACGGTTATTTCTTTTACTAGAAGGACGTTTTGCTTGATTGTTAACGACCGGCAATTCCCCAACCTCGACTTCTTTTCGCTCGAGCTTACGGCCAAGTCCCGTTTCAAGCGCATTCAATAAGTCTTTGTCCTTCAATGCCACAAAGGTGAAGGCCGCTCCTTCTTCCCCTGCTCGTCCAGTTCGCCCGATACGGTGAACGTAGCTTTCGACATCTTGTGGAATGTCATAGTTAAATACGTGCGTCACTCCTTCAACGTCCAATCCACGAGCCGCAACATCCGTCGCTGCTAACAAATGAAGCTCGCAGTCGCGGAACCGTTTCATCACACGTTCGCGCTTCGCTTGGGATAAATCACCATGTAGCTCGTCAATATTGTAACCTTTCGCTTTCAGCTCATCGCAAAGCTTGCTAACTCGGCGCTTTGTTCGGCAAAAAATAATGCCTAAAAACGGTTGAGCTTCATCAATGGTTTGGCAAAGCGCCTGTTGTTTGCGGCGATCGGTCGTTTCGATGACATACTGACTTATTTTTTCAACAGTCATGTCTTTACTATGCACTTGGATCGAACGCGGCTCACGCATATAGCGTTTCGCTAATCGTCGCACTTCTTTTGGCATCGTTGCGGAAAATAAAGCCGTTTGTCTTGTGAACGGCGTTTCGCGGATGATCGATTCGACTTCATCCAAAAAGCCAATATGCAGCATTTGATCGGCTTCATCAAGAATTAACGTCGATACATCGGTTAAATCGATGGTTCCTCGACGAATATGATCTAACAATCGGCCAGGCGTTCCGACAACAATATGTATATGTTGTTTCAATCGTTTCAATTGTTGCTCCACATCTTGTCCGCCATAAACAGCTAGTACATTCACGTCTTCCTCTTTCGTTAACTGCTGCAATTCATTCGTAATTTGCAGAGCTAGTTCTCGCGTTGGCGTTACAATCAGTGCTTGAATATACGGTTGGTCCGTGTCTATTTTTTCAAGGATTGGTAGTAAAAAAGCAAATGTTTTTCCTGTACCAGTCTTAGCTTGCGCAATTACATCCTCCCCATTTAATAAAAATGGAATCGCTTCTTGCTGAATTGGAGTCGGCTCATTGATGCTCTGGTCGCTTAGTTTTTTCGCCCAGCGTTCATGTATGCCTAAATCGATAAATTTATTCATTGGTTCACCTCTTCATTCATTATACCAGTAAACAGAAACGCCATCCTCACAAAAGGACGGCGTTTCTGTTTTTTAATGGGCAGTTGGATTGCCTTGGGCAGGGGCAAATGCTTGAACCATTTGCTGCATATCCTGTTGGGAAAATTGCGGCACTTGGTAGTAATGATGTTTGTTTTGATAAATGGAAAGTTCATACGCCATTTCAATGCAGTTCGGTACGGAATCCGCAAGTACGCGACGAACGACCGGATTGGTCACTTCACAAGCAGCCATCGCTTTTGTCGCAGCAGAAGCTTTCACTGCGCCAAGCATCAATCCAGACACGTTCTCATCCGTTATTTCAGAAATAGACTGTATCGGCTTCTTCGGTTGGGTTGGCGTAAGTCCATAAATGAAGTCGTTATCTTGGGTCATCTCGTAGCTTTGCGTCGGAACAGCCGGATCTTGGCCGGAACGGAAACAATCGACCGTCGTGTTATACTCTTGCTGCATAAATTGATATTGTCGATCGAGAATACCTAGCAGCTCCTGATCCTTCACATACTGTCTCAGCATCGTGTACTGATTCATCGCTCCGATCGAACCCGATAACACCTCATGAACATCCATCACTTCATGCCCACCGTGGTTCAGTTGTGGAGGTACCGCCCCTGTTTGCATATTTTGATGAGTTTGCCCACTTTGAAATTGCATTGATTCATCCCCTTTTTAAGTGATAGCCGTACTTCGTTAGTATGTGAAAGATGGAATGTTTTATACGATCTTCATGAAAACTTAACAGAAGTCCTTCATGATGAAAGAAAGGAGTGATTCAAATGACTGATGTTGGCTTATTATTTGCTTTTACCGCAGGGGTATTATCATTTTTCTCCCCATGCGTCTTCCCTTTATTACCTGCTTACGTCACCCATTTAACAGGTGGAACGATTGAGAATGCTCAAATACAAGTAGAAAGAAATAAATTAATCACGCGCTCAATTGGTTTCGTTCTCGGATTTAGCTTCATCTTTATCATCATGGGAGCATCCGCCACTTTTTTAGGGAAAATATTTATGGATTATCGATGGGTTGTCATGCAAGTAGCTGGCTTATTGATCATTATCTTTGGATTGCAAATGGCTGGACTTATTAATATTAAGTTTCTTATGATGGAAAAGAAAATACAAACAGATCAAAAGCCAAAAGGGATGTTCAGCTCGATGGTGCTCGGCATGGCTTTTGCGAGCGGCTGGTCGCCTTGTGTCGGCCTAGCGTTATCGTCCATTTTATTATTGGCAAGTTCATCCGATACCGTCAATCAAGGAATGTTCTTGCTGACGTCTTATTCGCTCGGAATGGCGATTCCTTTTTTTCTCATCTCAATTGCCATTTCCTATTCACTAAAAGCAATGAAGCGAATCAATAAATACTTGTCGAAGTTATCATTTGTGAACGGTATGATTATGATCGGCCTTGGATTGCTTGTATTAAGCGGGCAAATGCAAAAAATTAGCGCTTGGCTCTCAGCTTATAGTTTATTTCAGTTTTAACGAAGGAGGATCTGCATTGACAGCCACTAATTTAATCGGAAAAACAGTCTTAATTGTGGAAGATGACGATAAAATCCGACAGCTTGTCAAAATTTATTTAATGAAGGAAGGATATGAAGTCATTGAAGCGGCGGATGGACAAACAGCGAAAGAACTAATTGAGCAACTAGACCCTTGCTTATTAATTCTTGATTTAATGCTGCCAAAAATCAGTGGGGAAGAACTTTGTCGCTGGTTGCGTGAAGACTTAAAAAACCTTATGCCCGTCATTATGCTAACAGCGAAAGTATCCGAAAAGAATCGAATTGACGGCTTTAAATTAGGGGCTGATGACTATGTCGTGAAGCCGTTCAGTCCCGCCGAGCTGATGGTTAGAATCGAGGCAGTTTTGCGAAGAACGGCTAGCCGCTGTGGCAAGCTTAGTTTCAATGGGTTAACAGTGAAGCCCGTCAAAGGTGAAGCGAAATGGAATGGCGAATTGTTAGAGCTCACCAATTTTGAATTCCGCTTGCTGCACTTGTTCATGCAACATCCTGAACAAGTGTTATCGCGCGAACAAATTTTAACGTATTTGTATCAACATCATGAAAAAGCGGTCACCGAGCGAACGATCGACGTTCATATAAAGAATCTTCGTGAAAAAATAAAAGAAAAAACGCCACAAGATTACATCCAGACCGTGCGAGGAATGGGGTATAAATTTGCAGGACTTTAAATTATTACTTTCCAAATTAGTCGTCGTCAATAGTCTCGTGATTGCTCTCGTCATCTTACTAGCAGGCATGTCTGTCAAAGACTACGCCTGTTTTTTAGTCAATGCAGAAAATATTACCGGTCCACAGCTCGTGCAAATGCTCAACATCTTTTTAGTGATCGTCAGCGTTCTTTCTTTCGTCATTGCCGGCGTCTTTCATTATTTCTTCGCTAAACAAATTGTGAAGCCAGTCAAAGTTTTATCCAACGCGGCAAAAGAAGTTTCTGCTGGCCGCACTCCCGCTCCAATCGATGTCTCTACTTCTAGCGGTTTGGCTGAATTAGCGAGCAACTTCAATCAAATGGTCGAAACGTTGGCATCCGTCCAAAATCAGCGAGATGAAATGTTAAAAGATATCGCTCACGAATTGCGAACACCTCTGACGAATATTAACGGTTATTTAGAAGCGCTTCATCACGAAGTTATCCAGGGCGATGCCACATTATTTGGCTCTCTTTTGGATGAATCACAGCGCATTACACGAGTTGTCGAGTTAATTACTGAATTGAATGCTTGGGACAAAGGTATTTATTTTTTACAGAAGCCTTTTGAAGAGATCGAGATGGACAAGCTGCTTCATGAATCCGTCACTGCTTTTGATTTAAAGCTACAGCATACGTTTTCAAACATCAAGGCTGACTTTGAACCGGCGATTGTGAAAGGGCATAAAGATGGCTTGAAGCAAGTGGTAACGAACCTTTTGCAAAATACGATTGATTATAATGAAGGAAACCACTTCTCTATTCGTGGCGTTTGTGTCGATCACACGTACCAAATCACCCTCTCCCACCATGGCCAATGGATTGATCCAGAGCAAAAAGAGATGATTTTCGATCGTTTTTATCGAATGGAACGTTCAAGAAGTACACCGGGAACAGGTTTAGGACTTGCGATCGCCCGCCAAATTATTGAAGCGCATCAAGGGACAATTAGCGTGGAGACAGACGGACATCATCATCATTTTTCGATCGAGCTTCCTCTTCTTCATCAATCCTTAACAAAAGCCGTTCATACTTTTGTTAAAGGAGGAGACGCGCCATGAAGAAAAAAATGTTAACATTCGCGATCTTAGCTTTAACGCTCGGCATCATCATCGTCAACGTTTGGAAACCTGACAATAAAGCTGAATCAACTATACAACAAGAGGAAACAAATTCAACCGAACAAATCGGACTTGAACCTGGAAACATACCACCTGATTTTGAATTGACGACGTTAACGGGAGAACAAGTGCAACTCTCAGATTATAAAGGCCAGAAAGTAATTCTCAACTTTTGGGCCACATGGTGTCCACCTTGTAAGGCAGAAATGCCACATATGCAATCTTTTTATGAAAAAAATAAAGATAATGCCATCACCATTTTAGCCGTCAACTTAACGAATACAGATAAAGGGAAAGCAAGTATTCGAGACTTCGTTGACGAGTACGAACTCACCTTCCCGATTCCACTTGATGAACAAGGAACAGTCGGACCAGAATATCAAGCGTACACGATCCCAACGAGCTACATCATCGACTCCAATGGTCTCATCCAAGAAAAAGTCGTCGGCCCTATGGACGAGGTGATTATGGAAGATTTAATGAATAGCATTGACTGAAAAAGGCGTGAGAAACACGCTTTTTTTCATTTCTATTTAGCAACTAGTTTCCATCCTTTCAACCATCCAGATTTGGTATAATATAGATTATCATCTATTGACGGAGGAAACAAAAAATTGAAGCTAAAAAAAATCCTATTGCTTTTATGTATGATTATCGTAGTAAGCGGGACATTATTTACCGTCTTTTTCAGAAACGGGATGATTTTAGATACAATCGGAATTCATTTGCAGTCCCCTTTTACAAAAAAAGTGGTGGTAGAAAAGCAATATTCACGAGTCGATCAGAACGAAAATGGCGTGGCTGATCCGCTAGATATCGTCCAGACGGCGAGGAAAGAAGTAGAAAATCGAACGAAGTATGAGAGCAACTACTATGTCAAGGGCTATCCACCGGAAAGTGAAGGAGTTTGTACGGATGTCATTTGGAGAGGACTGATGGGCATCGACGTTGAATTGAAGGATTTGATCGATCAAGATATTCAAGCCAATCCGTCTTTATATCCACGTGTGAATGGACAACCGGATGCCAATATCGATTTCAGACGAGTGCCGAATCAGCATGTCTTTCTTGAGCGACATGCCGAATCGTTAACGACGGATTTCATTCCGGGCGATGCGAAAAATCTGGCGGAATGGCAGCCTGGAGACATTGTCGTTTATTTAGAGGGCACGGATCACACCGGCATTATCTCAGATAAACGAGCAAAAGATGGCGTCCCTTATTTAATTCACAACGCTCCACCTTTTGCCGCAGAAATTAAATTATCTTCTTATAGCCAACCGATTGCTGGACATTTTCGTTGGAAGTATGGAAATCAGTGAATATTTATATAGATGTATTTGATGAAGCGCTTCTTCCTGATATAGAAGAAGGCAAAAGATGATCATCATGTCATTGAATGTAGTTTGACACTCTTCAATTGAAAAGAATAAACAGCGATACAAAAAGCATACCCAATTATTGATATGCCTTTATACTCAAGCTATTCTTTTAGAAACTTATCCATACCTGTTCTGAGCAGCACATAGTCATTATGGTCTGATTCAACTTCCTGAATATCCGGGGCATCCCAATTACTACCATAATGCTTATAACCATTAATCGCTGTGTTCAGATGAAGATAATCAGCACTAGCAAAAAGGTGCAATAGAAATCCAATTTTGTCAACTAGCTCTTTATTTAAAGTTCTCATATTAGCTTGGGTTAGCTGACTAATTTTTTCAACAGGTGTATTTAGGGGAATATTTTCATAATCCTCAAAATTATAAATTCCTGCATGAAAACCTTCTATACTTCCACTTCTAAAAATATACTGCGTAATTTGTACAGCTAAATCCCGAATAACTTTATCCAAGCTTTCTTCAAAGTCAATTTCGAATTGTTCACTATGTAAAGCTCTTAGTAAAGCTTGGTTACGAACAGATTCATTTTCATCTAGAAAGATTTCATTTAAATCCTCGATTAAAATAGAATCTTCCTCATCAAATTTTTCATGGATCAACTGTATTAATTGCTCTTTTTTCATAATATATCCTCCTAGTATAGTATTAGAATGGAAGTTGAGACTTTTGTTTAGGTCAAGGAATCTACTAGCGTACGAGATTATTTTTCATCTATTTATCGAATCGATTAATTGAAAAAAGTATTCAGATTTATGAGTCTTATTTAGGTTATACCATGAGTGCAATGTATTTGGTGCAAATACATCTAAGGTTTTCAGTACTTCCATCGCGAATTCAAGAGGAGCTATTCCTGATGCAGTAACCAAATTCTCATCAGATACTACAGGTCCCACATTATAAAAGTTTTCGCCTTTATAATTAGGACAGACCATTTTAGTATAATCTAAGTTATTACTTGTATGCTTTCTAGAATCTAAGTATCCCATATTAGCCAAACCATCAGTTGCACCACAAATTGCAGCAACAACAGTGCCCAGCTTTAAAGCTTCGCCAATTTTTTTCAAGATAGGTTGATGAATATCTTCTCCCCAAGTAGTTCCTCCCGGTAAAACAATAAGGTCTTTACTCTCAAGAGTACACTCATCAAGGGACATGTCTGGTTTTATATTCAATCCTCCCATTGTAATAATCATTTCTTTAGTAGTTCCTACTGTAACTACTTTTAAAGGTGCTAAATCTTTTTTGAAATATCTTCCTGAGTTTAGTTCAGCGATTAAATATCCATATTCCCAGTCTGACATTGTATTAAATACATAAAGATAAACCTTCGTCGTTTGCATCCAATAACACTCCAATCACAGTTGATATAGCCTATAATAATATGACTTCCCTGACAACTAACGTCAGTGAAGTTATCATACTTGATGAAATGTTATTAATTCCGAAAGAACTTCAACCAGTTTTTTCTTCAGACTGATTGGTTCAATAACTTGAATAGATTTCCCGTACGGTAAAAGCAAGTAAGGTACCTGTGTATGTATGATGGCTTCTTCAAGAAGAAATATCGCTTGAGTTGAAGTCCGTTCTTGTAAATACTGTCCTAAAAACCAATGTTGACAAAGATCATTCAACACCCTCTTATCCCCAATAATAACTAGAGAAATAATCCCTTCCTTATCTTCTATCGTTGGCAGAAGATTTTTCAAGAAAAAATCACGCGCTGAAAAATTTTCTGGTGGATTAAATTTATTTTCGGTGAGCAGTAGACTTTCCATTCGATCTACTCTAAAACTACGGAGATCATTCCTAAGATGACAAAACCCAATTACATACCACTTATTATTCCAATAAATAATTCTATATGGATCAACCAATCTTGATTGCTCTTCACCATTTTTATCGTATCGAATGTTTACAGAGTATCCGTCAGCTACGGCCTGCTCTAGCTCCTTCAAGAAAGGTTCCATCGAGAGAGAACTTGTTCGATTTATTATTTCAAGACTGGTTAAATGTTGGTTTATCTTTCTTTCCTGCTCTTCGTTTGAATAGTTGCTTAGCTTTGAAATAGCTCGATTTAGTGCTTCTCCTCCATAATATCCGGCTTCTTCTGCAAAAACAGCAGCATGAAATAGTGATGTCTGTTCCTCAAAATCAAAGAAAAGAGGAGCTTCAATAAAATGATTCAATAAAGTATATCCACCATTATGCCCTGCGTCTGAAATGATAGGTACACCACTTGTCGAAAGTGTATCAATATAACGATACACAGTCCTTATATTCATCTCTAACTTTTCTGAAATTTGCTTTGCAGTAATTTTTTGACCTGAATTAAGCATCCATAGAATGGCTAGCATATTGTCAACTTTAGGCATATAAAGCCCCCTCTATATAGAATTTATTATCTATTATATAAAGTGAACCTTCAATCAGTGGGGTTTTTCTTCATCCCCCACTGATGAAAAGAGGAACAAAGGATAAAACCGCTAAAATCAGCAAACTCATTCGTTCCCCTCCATTTGAATAATATCTTGAACAGTAGAGGTTGGATCAATCGTATACCTTTTCTTATAGCGAAGTGTATCAATATGGCAGTCTGGCCCGATAACGATCTCCTCCCCTTCGACCTCCTGTGCTTCAGTCCATGAAAGAGTGAGTTTTTTCCCAACGACCTTTTCACAAGCCAGTTTTTTCTTCAACAACGAAAAGGTCCCTTTCGCCTTCTCAACGATGATTTCATCTGCGACTAGCTTTTGAACACGACTTGGACCCGACAAACGACAATGCACTTTGTTTGCATGTACTTCTCCTCCACTAAGTACTCCTTTCACAGTTAGCCACTGGCAATCTAACCTTTTTCCCACTTTCAAATAACCAGAACTGTCCACATTTGTGATCTTTCCCACGTGTAATTGTAAATGACCCAAGTTTTTCATAACGCTCACTTCACACACTTCTTTTATGATACAAACTCCCTTATTTGTTAACTGCTCTACCACTACCGAACCACGGAAAAAACCTTGCCCGAAAATAGACAGTTCCTTCACTTCTATATCTTGTTGAAAAGTCACTGCTCCGCGAACATGAACCGTCTCACAGGCTTCATTTATATTCTTCACCTTACCTCTCGTGACTGTCCAAGCTTTATTTTTTCTCAAACTTAACACTCCTTTAATTTATATATATTTTAACAATTAAAATATATGACAATTAAAACATATGTGTTCCCATATTTTTTGTCAATAAAAAAAGGACTTCATTTTTACGAAATCCTAAAAAATACGGCCCATTAATTGATTTACTTCGCTTAATACTTTCGCCATTTCGGCTAACTTTTCTTCTGGGAACTTAGTAAATAGCTCTGTAACTTTGTCTTCTCCGCTAGTCGTTAGCATCATTTGTACGACTCGGCGATCAGAGCTTTCTCTCACACGCTCAATCAAACCGATTTTCTCCAATTTGTCGCACATGGAAGTTACTGCACCAGGCGTCACTTGAAAAAACTGCGCAATTTCCGTCGCCTTCATTCCACCACTTAGCTTTAACTGTAACAATAACACTAATTGAGTTTGCGAAAATGGCTCATCAGCTGAAATCAACTCGATAAACCGCTTCGACTTTTGCTGGACTTCCAGCATCTCTCGCATAATTGCTTCTACGCTCTTCATTTGTTTGTCATCCATTCCCATCATCACAGCCTAATTAAATTATTTATTGATTAAAATATATAGTTCGTAAAGGATGATGTCAAACTGTCTCAAGACCTAGAAAATAATTGACCTCTTGAATCATATTTCTTCTTCCGATCCAGATATGTCTTCTTTAATTACCTTATAAGCTTTTTCAAGGTTTATAAGTAATATTTCTTGCTCTGCCGATGCTACATGCTGTTGTTGAATTTCATGTCTCAACTGATCACCAATGCTTTCAAGTGATTCTGATTGAACTAAGCTGTAGTTGTTCATAATCGATGTTTTAAAGTAATTAACAAAATAACTAACGGTCCCAAACAATGTAAATCCCCTCCTCGCAAAGACTAAAACATATTGTGAAACAGCTACGTAGAAGTATAGGATGTGCGAGTGCCACATTGCCGTAAAAAATAGGCAATAAAAAAACAACTTCTTTAAGAAGTTGTTAAATGCGCGAAGGAATCATCAAATAAACATGTGAAAAGGCATAAAAATCCCCATGTTTCATCGCTCGCACTTAACATCTCCTATCCTCGTAGGAATTGATGTGTGCTAAAACAGGCAGGTCTCCTGGCTCATGATCATCACGCTTCGAGCCTTCCCATTCTCATTGACTGAAAACAGTGACATTTTCGAATCGCTCCCAATTACAGTTGCGGGACAGCGTCGGTCTCTAACCGAACTTCCCTTTTAAGCAGACAAAACAACTTCTTTTATCCACACCTGTTTCTACACATATTCAGCTTTCAAAATTAAATGTACCAAAAATTCTTAAAAATTACAATTATTCTTCCTATAACCGTCGGGAGGAAAGCTTTTATTATACACCCCAAAAATCACCTGTTATGAACCATTTCTAACCTCTTATCCAACAATCTCCCCGACCCAAAAATTTCTATGTTACATTCATACTATACTGATTCAGTAGCTTCATCGGAAGGAGGCCTCCTATGAAAATTCATTTAACGATTAATCATGCGCTAGAAGAGACGGAGATCCATATACATGCGAAAGAATATAACGGGCAAATCGAACAATTAATGAAACAGCTGCAAGCAGCGCAAACGACAATGATCGATGGCTATTTACAGCAGGATATTCATATGCTGAAAATTAGTGATATTTATTCGATTTATGCAGAAGGCGCAAAAGTATTTTTGCAGACGGAAGAACAGGAATTCGAATCGAAACGCAAATTGTACGAACTAGAAGCACAACTCGCCAAAGACTTTGTACGTGTGAGCAAATCAACCCTTGTGAATATCAATAAAATTGCCTCGATACAAATGGGCAAACTCGGCTCAACGGAATTGTTGCTTGAGAATGATGTCTCGATCCATGTGAGCCGTAAATATTTAAAAGAACTAAAACAACAACTAGGTATAGGGAGGAATACATAGTATGAAAATTTTACGCATGATGATCATCGGTCTACTCATCTCACTTAGTTCTTCCTACACTTTAATGACGATCAGTGTCTTATCTATCCCTGATGCTGTTATGACAGGACCCGATCTACTTAAACAACTAGTGTTGGCTGCTGTCCTCGGCATAGTGATCGGACTTCTTTCGCTTATTTTTGAATCAGAAAGCTTATCATTTCCGATTCAATTAATCATCCATTTCATTGCTCTTACTGTTTGTATACTCACAGCGGGATATGTCGGTGATTGGTATGATGTTACACAAGTTTCAACGATTATGTTTGTTCTTATTTCAGAGTTGATCATTTATGGACTCACTTGGGGCATTCTACATGTCCTCACTAAGCGTGATATTGACATGTTGAACGAAAAAATTCAAAAACGAAAGGAAGAAAGACGATGAGTGCTATCATTCAAGTCGAAAACTTGCGAAAACAATATGGCAACTATGAAGCCGTCAAAGGCATCTCCTTTACCGTCAAGCAAGGTTCCCTCTTTGCTTTTTTAGGTGCGAATGGTGCCGGGAAATCAACGACGATTGAAATATTATGTACATTACTTAAAAAATCGAGCGGGACCGTCCGCATGAACGGCTATACACTCGATCAAGCCGATCATCATGCGAACATTCGAAAATCGATTGGTGTCGTTTTTCAGCAAAGCTTACTCGATGAACGATTAACCGTTTATGAAAACATTATGCATCGTGGCAAAATGTATGGCTTGTCGAAAGCTAAATGGCTGGAAAACTATCAATTTATTTCGACTTATTTACATTTAGAAGATATTGAAAATCGGAAGTACGGAACATTATCAGGTGGGCAAAAAAGACGGGCGGACATCGCACGAGCGCTTATCCATCGCCCTCAAATATTATTTTTAGATGAGCCGACCACTGGACTTGATCCACAAACTCGCCAATTTGTTTGGCAAACAATTAAAAAACTGCAGCTAGAAACGAATATGACTGTTTTTCTAACGACACATTACATGGAGGAAGCCGCTGTCGCTGATCAAATCGTCGTGTTAAAAGAAGGAAAAATTGCAGCCGAGGGTACGCCCGATGCGCTTAAAACAAAATACGCCTACGACCAGATGGCGCTTGTTTTTCATGATATGGCGGAAGGGAAGAAGTGGCTTAAAGAACACTCACTCTCCTACACCGAAAAGCTTGGCATCTTCTCTGTTCGGGTGGAGTCTACCGTTCATGCCCTTGTTTTACTAAAAAAAGCAGAGCCGCTGTTAGCTTCGTTTGAAGTGATTAAAGGAACGATGGATGATGTCTTTATGAATATTATGAAAGAAGGAGTTGCGGCCTAATGGAAGCATTATTTAGCTTAGTGCAACGAAATAACAAAGTGTTCCGACGGGATAAAACACAAGTCTTTTTCTCGCTGCTATCTGTGATCATTTTGATCATTCTTTATGCGATATTCCTCCAAAAATTACAAGTGGATGCGATTGAACAAATGACAAAAGCGACACCGGAAGTCGTGACAATGGTCAATGAATGGCTCGTCGCTGGACTTTTATCGATGATTGCCGTGACATCGACACTGGCCGCATTCGGCATTGCCGTACAGGATATGGAGTCAAAGGTAACGGCCGATTTTTTAACCGCTCCTATTTCTCGCACAACCATTCAACTCAGTTACGTCTTACATGCTTTTCTAATCGGATCTATCTTTTCTCTTATTGCCCTCATCGGCGCTGAAATTTTCATTGTAGCGACCGGTGGCCAATGGCTAGGCATCGCCGATCTCGCTAAAGTCGTTGGCATTCTACTGCTATCCGTCTTACTCGCAAGTGCGATGAATCTCTTTCTCGTGCTATTTGTCCGTTCGCAAAATGCTTTTTCTACCTTAAGTACCATTGTCGGTACAGCGATCGGCTTTTTATGCGGCATCTATGTGCCAACGGGCGCGTTGCCAAGCTTTGCTCAAAACCTTATCATGTACTTTCCAATTAGCCACACGACATTACTACTGCGAAATGCCTTTATGGAACAGTCGATGACAGAAGTATTTGCTGGTGCCCCCGCTGTCCAAGTAGAAGCTTATAAAATCAACTACGGGATGATCTACGAATGGAGCGAGCAACAGCTAAGTGCGACGACAAGCATCGCCGTCATTGTGATCACGATGGTCGTGCTTTCCATTTTATCTATTATCATTTTCAAAAAGAAGAGTGCAGCTTAATCGCAAAAAAAGGTACTGTTCATTCACTCGTTTGAACAGTACCTTATCCATTTATTATTTTCCTAATAACGTATCTTCAAAATAATCTAATTGCGCGTTTAAGGAGATTGGATCAGTGAAAAAATAAGATTGCTCGGAAATAAAGTGAGCATTTCCCTCTTTCACAGCCGATAAGTCTTGGAATACGGGCTTATCTTTAAAGGTCACA
This sequence comes from Bacillus sp. FJAT-42315, assembly GCF_002797375.1. Taxonomy (GTDB): domain Bacteria; phylum Bacillota; class Bacilli; order Bacillales; family Domibacillaceae; genus Bacillus_CE. The sequence continues at coordinate 785,502 of NZ_KZ454941.1, read as the reverse complement.
TCTTTTTCACTCATGCCAGCAATAAACACATAGTCCCCAACATACTCACCGATCACTTCCTCTGAAATTGCCAAGTAATTTGTATCAACTTTACTTAATTCGTCTTTCAATTTTTGTGGATAATTTAATTCTAAGAAAGAATAAAGGACTTCTGTTCCGCGACCGTGATTCGGTCCGTACACATACACTTGTTTTTCATATTCTCCTAACACACTGATCGTTTTTGACGTATCAAATTCTTTAGCAAATCGTTGCTTACTTGCTTTCACTCGTTTGTCCCAATCTGCTATTTGTTTTTTCGCTTCGTCTTCTTTCCCTACTACTTTACTAATTTCTAAAAACGTTTCCCATCTCGTCTCTTCTCCTAATTCAAAGACGACCGTCGGCGCGATTTCTTTTAATTTCTCGACGTTTTTATTATTAGAATTAGCAATAATTAAATCAGGCTCTAACTCTAAAATTTTCTCGATGCTATCATCTGAAATGACTTCCGCATCTTTTAACTGATCACCAAAAAACTCGCTGTCCTTCGCTAAATCATATACAGCAACTGGAGTGATCCCTAAGCTTAAGAAATGACCGGGATAATGATAACTAGCAACAACAACTCGTTTAGGATCGACCGGAACTTTCACATCACCTAGCTTAGATGAATATACGCGTGTTTCTTTTGAAGCATTTTCTTCAGAAGCGGCTTCATTTTTCTTGTCGCCTCCATTGCTACAAGCACTTGCAAAAACAAGAACACAAATAAAAACAAGCATCATTGATAACTTTTTCAACACCCTTACCTACTTTCTATGTAATGATGAGGTATTTTGAACCACTCGTACATAGGATTCAAAACATCTTCATTGATAAAGATTATCAATTTCAACGATGATTCTCTACCCAATAGCGGATCATTTCCACCCTTAAACGGATTATGTTAAAAGCTTGAACTTATTGTCCGCGAGTGAACTCGCTAGGGTTCACTCCGAATTGTTTGCGAAAAGCCGCAGCAAAATGACTAGGATTTGTATACCCTACTGTCAGTGCAATTTGACCGATGTTTAGCTCCCTCTTTTGTAGTAATACTATCGCTTGCTTCATTCGCTGTTCTCTCAAGTAACCAAATACAGTATGCCCAAACACTTCTTTAAACCCTTTTTTCAGTTTAAAATCGTTTAAACCAACTTTTCTAGCAATCTCCACTAAAGTCAGTGACTGATCAATCTGCTCGACTAACAACTCTCTTGCTTGATAAAGTTTCTTCACATCAGAAGCCTTGAGGCTAGAGGCGCTCTTGCACTGCGTCCATTCATAAAAATATTGTTGAAAATAAATCGTGATTAATTCGAGCACTTTACTTTCTAGAAATAATCTCTTTAATGGATGCTGATAAGGGCATGTTAATATTTGGTGTAAAATCAATTGAACGGCAGGCGAGATCTCCCCTAAAAAAGAACGGACACTTTCTGAACCGATTATTTTAAAGAAATCGACTCGAATGTGGTCAGGTACATCAGCCATCAACTCTTCAAGCGCCTGTAAGGAAAGCTTAATTTCTAGAACAATCATATGTTCCTCTGCTTTATTTCTTCGTCTAATCTGCACGTCCTTAAAGAAGAAAAGCTGACTAATATCGGCACGCATTTGTGCCTCTTTGCCATTTAACGTGTAGACGCTCGCTCCTTTTAAACAAAAGCTCAACTCAATCATCGGGACATCGCATTGGAAATCTAGCATTTGTTGCTCATGAATGTGATAATCCGCAATCACGAGTTCCAGCCCCTTTCTAAGCGGAATGATTTGAATGCTTCCTCCACCCTTCGATTCAGGTACATAAATCCAGTCCTGTATGCCATCTGACGTTTGGGACAACTGCATTTGTTCCGTATATTGTTGATAGAAACTATGGAAAAATCGATTTAGTTGCTTTGTTTCCACAAAACCTTCTCCTTTCTTGAGCAAATAAAAAAAGGTACTGTTCATTCACCCATCCGAACAGTACCCCCACTCATTTAGTTATTAATATATTTCTCAAACACATGACCGAAGTCTTTAATATGATACTTATTATGAGCAGATGTTAGCCATTCAAAGCTAAAATCTGTTAATCCTTTATACGTACCAGCTAAATTTTGATCATCCGTTCTAGAGCTTTGCAAAATCATCGCTGCTTTATCTAAGCTTTGCGTCGCCATATCCATATGCAACCCATTATCATACGTAATCTCAGCAATGCGAAGAAGTGATTTATATAAGTCTTTCAGCTGCTCAATTTGGTCTTTTCTCACATCGATATCAAAATGCTGACCGCCGATCATAAATTTAATTTCGACATCCATATCGATTTTTCCAGCTGTCTCTAACAGAACGCCAGAAATTTTATGCTGGGAATACGGATAGCGCTTCAACGTTCTCTTAGACGAAACGGCACTTTCCCCATCCACATGAATCAACGCTAGATTCGTAAAGCAATACTCATCTGCCTTCGTCTTAATTAAAAAATAAATCTTCTCGTTGTCCTCATGCATCACATAATCATCGGCATCCGCTTTATCATAGTCAGCCGGAGAAATAATCGTTCCAATATCAGATAAACCTAACGCATCCGCAGCCATTTTCTTAAACATCTTATCATCCCTTCTTCGGTTTCATTTGGTGAAAACTACTAAATTACCATTTTATTTTAACAAATTTTTTAAAGAATTCACACTTATTTTACCCTTAACAAACATAGACTATTTCTTCCACTAAATGTCGTAATTCTTGTGCAGATAGCTCGAATAAATGTCTGCCGTCATCTGCCTTATACACTTGGCGATCTAGTAACCAGTAAATCATATGTTCTTTACTGTTGTTAAAGTTTACCATTTTTTTATCTTCACCCTTCCTGTTTAGTAAAAAGCAATTCCTTCGCAAATATCCGACCGAACTCCTTGCATGCTTCTACATCTTCATCCTCTGGGGTAAGTTCCACTTTCAGACCGTCTTGAGGAACAGAAGCACCCCGTTCCTCTAGCTTTTCGATTAATAAATCAACCGCCGCTCCATATTTCGGATACATCGAATCACACGAGCCGAAAGCCGCTGCTACTTTTCCGGTTAAATCTACTTCGTTCATCTCTTCATAAAACTCTTCAAACTCATACGGAAGCTCTCCGTCTCCCCAAGTATAAGCCCCTAATAAAATTCCGCTATATTGTTCAAGCACTTGTGCTTCTGGTTCATCATTGATATCAATCTTTCGTAACTCGGCCCCGGCCTCTTTCACACCTGCTTCAATCGCCTCGGCCATCTCTTCTGTATTTCCACTCATACTAGCATAAATCATGACGATCGTTTTCGACATGCAGCTGCCCCTTTCAATGAGTTAATTGATAATGATTATCATTATTGATCTAACTATATAAAATTTCCTGATTTTTGTCAAGAGAGAAAAAGGGGGGGATATTTCTATCCACAAAATTGTCCCGTTCATCGTATGTTTTGTTCCTTATACATATTTATCAGTACAAGTCTCTCCTTGAACATCTATACTGATCCCATCATTGGAAGGGAGAGATTTTGACATGAAACATATGAAAACAATTACCTTATTTTTATTAGGAGCCATCTTGATGGTTCTAAGCAACGGAAAGTTTCTCATCGCTCCGGCCGCTTGGATCTATCCGATTTTCTTCTTCTTGGCAACGAAACATTTGAGTCCGCGTAAGTCTTTAGTCATCTTGATTGTTTTGACAGGTATATGTAATCAATTAAGTTTCTTTCATTTGATTCCAAGTGTGCCTATTCCGTTTTTCGAATACTTGCCTGCCCTTGCTGGATCGATGTTCGCATTCCCCTTCTTTTTTCAGAAGCTCGCTTATAAGAAATCGACATCCTTTGCAGCAACGCTCATTTTTCCTAGCACCTATGCTTTACTTGATTACTTGAACTTGTACTTCAATCCAAACGGCACTTTTGGAGTTCTTGGTTATTCTCAATATCAAGTTCTCAGCATCGCACAACTCGCTTCCGTCATTGGGGTAGTCGGCATCACGTTTGTCATCACTTGGACAGCATCGATTATCTTTTGGCTGACTTTAGACCATCCACATGTTAATAAAAGAACGTACATCATCGGAACGTCGCTTGTGTTGATAGCCATCTTTACATTCGGAAGTGTGCGTGTAATGTCGGACTCCGATGTGAAAACAGTGGCGGTTTCAGGCATTCATACAGTTGACCGAGATGACCCTCTAGTTACACAACTGCCTGATTTGCATAAACAGGATCTTCACACATTTCTGAACGAAACAGAAAAAAATATGGAACAATTAATTGCTCAGACGATTCAAGAAGCGGAAAATGGGGCAAAGATGATTGTGCATTCAGAGGGAACACTGATCATTGATGAAACACAAAAAGCAGCTTATTTAAAAAGGCTACAGGAGATTGCTAAAGATAAACAAGTATATATTATTGCCGTCCCCTATGTGCTTACTCGTGAAGAAGAACCGAACGAAAATGTTCTCTATATGATTGATTCGTCTGGAAAACTTGCCATTGAACATTTTAAATATGGCGGCAATATGTTTGAAGGTACTGTACTTGGGGATAAAAAGATTCATTCTATCGATACAGAATATGGTAGACTATCTGGAATCATCTGTTGGGATAAAGATTTCCCGTCCATTATTGATCAAGTTGGGGAAAAAGGTGTGGATACTCTTTTCATTCCATCAGCCGATTGGAAAGAAGTGACGCCTTATCACACGATCGTCGGTCATATGCGTGGAATTGAAAATGGCGCTAATACGGTCACGCAATCTGTAAACGGCCTGTCTACGATTACGAATTACAAAGGTGAAGTTTTATCACAAATGAATCATTTCAATACAGACGATTGGGTCATGAGAGGCCAAGTTCCTACACAAGGTACGAAAACACTCTATTCCCTGTTCGGAAAGTACTTCGTCATTTGTGTTATACTCGCATTAATAGGTGCTTTAATCATCATATACAGAGATCAAAAAAAATCGCTTGCTTCAAGGAGTCATAATGAAACTAGGTCTAATCTGTAATAATGACATACGAAATCAATTGCTAGAAGAAATCGAATCGCTCGGTATCGAATTGTTTCAAGATGCCGATTTATACATCGTTGAAGATGGGCTTCACCATAGCTTCAACCCGTGTATCGTTTTTAATCCTAGTGATCCAAATAAATTATTCGATATTTTGCAAATGCTATCTTCTAAATCAGCCACATCCAAAATTGTTGGCATGCATAATGAAGAATATTATGTCATCCATCACGATCAAATCCTCTTCTTCGAGGCAGATGGCTCATCTGTAGTTTGTCATACAGCCGCACAGATGTATCGAATGAGAGAAAAGCTTTATCAATTAGAGGAGCGCTTACCTTCTGACAAATTTGTCAAGGTAAGCCGCTCCTTTATCGTCAATATTGATTCCGTCACGAAGATCATCCCCTGGTTCAACCGAAAATTACTTCTGAAATTTGATCCATCCAAAAAAGAAGTAGAAGTATCAAAGAACCATGTTGGACATTTTAAAAAATTTTTAGGTATGAGGTAGATTCATTTATGAAGAAATATTATATGAAAGCACTGATTATGTCGGCCTTTGCAGGTTTACTTATAAGAGGCATCGCTCTTATTATATTGGGTCAGCCTATTTTGACAAACCCTGAAAATTATATCGCTAGCGTTCTAATTGCTATGGCCTCGTTCTCAATTTCCTTCTTCATCCATGTCAAAGTACTGACTAACACCGATTATCCTTTTTCAATCAAACTAGGATTAACTTATTTCTTTATTTTACTCATTTATTTTAGCGTCAACGTTTTTTTCGGCGGTCTAAGCATATTGTCTGAACTCACTGTCTATCTGTTTGCGTTAATGATCATGATTATCTCCTTGCCACTGATCTATCATTTCAATAAAAAGATCATGATGTATAACCATTATCTTCATCTTAAGAAGTCTAAAAATGCGAATAAAACATTCTTATCATAGCCGATCTCCCACTTCAAACATTGAAGTGGGAGTCTTCATGTATAAACATATATGTTGTTTACGAAAAACGTGTATGATATTATTTAAACGTAAAATATTTAGATGTTTAAATAATATATTAGAAAGAAGGATTGAACGATGAGATTAAAAGATAAAGTAGCCATTATTACTGGTGGAGCTTCTGGTATTGGGGAAAAAATGGTGGAGCGTTTTAGTCAAGAAGGTGCAATTGTGATTGCTGCAGATATTAATGAAGCAGCGTTAGAAAAGGTGAGTCTAAAAGACAATGTATACGGCATGAAGCTCGATGTCTCTTCAGATGAGGATTGGGCCAAATTAACGAAGGACGTCTATGAACGATTTGGAAAGATTGATATTCTCATTAACAATGCGGGGATTTCTTCTGAAAAAGCGATGGAAGACATTACAACAAAAGATTGGCAACTGATGATGACGATTAACGGCTTCGGACCTTTCCTTGGGATGAAGCATGTCGCTCCTTACATGCAGGAGCAAACGCAAGGTGCGATTGTGAATATTTCTTCCTTCACCGCACAAATTGGCATGGGCTTGAACCATTACTCTGCATCGAAAGGAGCCGTTCGGGCAATTTCTAAAGCGGCCGCTACTTTTTACGGACGTTCAGGCATCCGCGTCAATGCCCTGTTCCCAGGAATCATCGAAACGCCAATGACGAAAGGGTTAGAAACATCGAAAGAACTACTAAAACGATTGGAAGCGGCTACTCCGCTACAACGTTTAGGGCAACCTGAGGATATCGCCAATGCCGCTCTTTACTTAGCCTCCGATGAAGCTTCTTTTATTACTGGAGCGGAATTAGTCATTGACGGCGGCTACTCTGCTCAATAATCACGAGGAAAAAGCCCTTTTCTGCAAGGGCTTTTTCCTTATTATGCTATGATAGAATGAGACCGTTAGAAAGCAGGGATACGATGGAAAATGAAACAATCTTTGAATTGATTCACACGATGGATCAAGTGACAAATAAAATGATTATCCACTGGAATAAAACGTTTAATGAAAACTTAGGTATTTCTCACATTCTCGTATTAAGCCACCTAAATACACATGGAAAAAGCCGACCTTCTGATATTGCCAAAAGCCTCGGCTTAACACCACCTTCCGTCACTCACTTATCCGAAAAGCTGATCAAAAAAGAGCTGGCTGTTCGACTTGCCGACGAAGAAGATCGTCGCATTCTTTATTTACACATTACCGACGAAGGCGTTGCTATGCTGAGTAAAGCCCAAGAAGAAGGCAGCAAGCTCCGACAACAGCTTTTTGAAAAACTGACTAGCGAAGAGCGCCAACAGCTCTTGCACATTTACAGTAAGTTAAATCAATAATATGAAAGGAGAGCCAATCATTTTTTCACATGATCGACTCTCCTTTTTCGACAAACTTCGGGGAGTGACAGGCACCTCATCACCCAAACTGGGCTTGATGCAGTCGACTATATATTCCTTTAGACTCAATCAATTCGTGATGATTGCCTTGTTCGGCAATTCCTTCTTTTGTGACGACGAGAATGCGATCGGCATTTTTGATCGTAGCTAGTCGATGGGCGATGACGAGGGTTGTTCTTCCTTCTGTCAGTTCTTCCAATGATTTTTGGATAGCAACTTCTGTTTCTGTATCTAATGCCGAAGTGGCTTCATCCAAAATGAGGATTGGTGGGTTTTTCAAGAACATACGAGCAATCGCTAATCGTTGCTTTTGTCCACCAGACAACTTCACACCTCGCTCACCGATGACCGTGTCTAACCCTTGTGGTTGATCATCGATAAAGTCCGCTAACTTTGCTTTTTCGGCAGCCGCTAAAATGTCAGCATCGCTCGCCTGTAAATCTCCATAAGCAATATTTTCGCGAATCGTTCCTGAGAAAAGAAAGACATCTTGCTGGACGATTCCAATTTGGCTACGCAAAGAGGATAACTTAATGTCTCTTATATCCCGACCATTAATCGAAATCGCTCCACCCTGCACCTCATAAAATCGTGGAAGCAAGCTACATAGCGTCGTTTTTCCAGCACCGGACGGACCAACAAATGCCACCGTCTCTCCTGGCTGAATAGATAGGCTAATCTGATTAAGTACTGGTTCAAGACCTTCATAACCGAAAGAAACGTTTTTATATTGAATTGCCCCGTTTAATTCCATCTCTACCGCATGCTCATGATCTTGAATATCTGGCTCCGTATCAATAACTTCTGTATAGCGCTTAAATCCAGCAATCCCTTTCGGATAACTTTCAATGACGGCATTAATCTTTTGAATTGGCCCACTTAAAACATTTGATAATAAAATGAAAGCAACAAACTCTCCGTACGTTAACTCTCCTCTAATGACAAAAAATGTCCCGAACAATAAGATGAACAACGTAACCGTTCTCATTAATAAGTAGTTAGTCATAATGTTTTGCGCCATAATTTTATACGATTGTAGCTTTGTCGTCCGGTAGCTTTCATTGTTTTCTCTAAACTTATCCTGCTCATACTCCTCGTTAGCAAACGCTTGAACGACGCGAATACCACCGATACTATCCTCTACTCTCGAATTAATCTCGGCCACATTTTGAAACATTTTGCGGAAAGTGACCGTCATTTTTTTATTAAAATAAATCGCAAGAATAATAAGAAGCGGAATCACGATAAAAGACAAAACAGCCAGCTTCCAGTTAATGCTGAGCATCAAGGCGAAGGAACCGATCAATGTCATCACTGCCACAAACACATCTTCCGGCCCATGATGAGCGACCTCGCCAATCTCCTCTAAATCCTTCGTCAGACGAGAAATACTATGACCCGTTTTATTGTTATCATAATACCCAAATGAAAGCTTCTGCATATGAGTAAACAGCTTTTGACGCATATCTGTCTCAATGTTAATCCCAAGCATATGCCCCCAGTAGGTCACAATATAATGCAATCCTGTATTCAACAGATAAATCAACAGCAAACCAACACAAGCGAATAAAATAAGGCCCCAATCGCCCTCTGGCAATAATCGATCAATCACTTGATTGACCGCTAAAGGAAAGGCAAGCTCTAAAACCCCTACAATAATCGCTGAAACAAAATCAAGAATAAACAACCATTTATACGGTCGGTAATAAGAAAAAAAGCGTGTGAGCAAATAATAACCTCCCAGTTAAGTAATAGATGAACACAAATGAAATCCATTCTCAATTATAGAGGTAGTTTCTTTTTTATTCAATACTTTTCATTGACTGGAAGGGTCACCCACTTATTTCATTTAAAAAACTTCACTACCCTACTCCCAATTTTTAATATAATGCTTCACACCTTGCTCTACTTTCATCCCCATTTTTTCATATAAATGCTGCGCTGAGTCATTATCATTTGCGGTTTCAAGTCTAATTTGTCGGGCTTGCTGTTGTTGACTATACGTATAGCAAGTCTCCATTAACGTCTGCGCTACACCTTGTTGACGAAATTCTGGCATGACGAATAAGTCATTTAAAACGTACACACGCTTCATCGCGACCGAAGAAAAAAATGGATACATCTGTACAAATCCAGCCGCTTGCCCATTGATATACGCAAGCCATACGATCGATTCCCCTCGTTCAAAACGCTCGCTTAAAAATGCTTTCGCTCCTGTCTTATCACTTGATTGCCCATAAAACTTTCGGTATTCATTGAATAAATCACTTGCCTCTTCTAACATCTCTCTCGTAAGTAATTGAATGTTCATGTCATTCTCCCTTCTCTCTTATCACAAACTTTAGTAGAATGATATAAAATATTCTGACATTATAAAAGGGCCAGAATAAAACTTTTCCACATGTCAAAAGGAGGACATGATGAAACACTATCTTTTTTCGTTTTCAGGAAATGAGCCAAAATATAAACAAATTTATCAACAAATCAAACGATTAATTGAAAAGCAACATGTCAAAGCCGACGAATCACTGCCGTCCATCCGCACGTTAGCCGAATGGTTACACGTCAGTCGTAATACGACGCTAACAGCCTACGAACAACTCGTTGCTGAAGGATATATCCGAGGGGAAGGAAGAAGAGGCTACTTCGTCAATCCGTTTGAACCGATTTTTCTGAATGAACAGCTACCAAAGCGAAAGAAAGAACAAGGGGCGTGTTCCACAGTACAAATTGACTTCCGAGCAGGCGGTGTCGATATGGAACATTTTCCACTAAAAAAATGGCGACAACTGATGAATCAAACGCTGCAACAGAAACCTTCTTATATGTACGGGGAATTTACGGGAGAAATGGAGCTTCGCGAACAACTTGCTTCCTATTTGCTACAATCACGAGGAATAGAAGTGACCGCATCAGAAATCATAATTGGCAGTAGCACACAACAGCTTCTGCTCTCGATCGGCCTTCTCCTAAAGTCCACTCATACACATATCATTTTAGAAGACCCTGGTTATAACGGCGCAGTAGATGTCTTTCGAATGCTTCAGTACGAGATCGAAACAATGTCGGTCACGCCAACAGGGCATCAATTTCAGCAATTAAACTGCTATGAGTCGAAATTAATGTACGTCACCCCTTCACATCAATTTCCATACGGAGTCTCGCTATCTATTCAACAACGACAATGCTTAATTCAATGGGCAATCAAAAGACAAGGCTTTATTATTGAGGACGATTACGACAGTGAATTTCGCTATGAACAACAGCCATTTCCCGCCTTATCGGCACTCGATCGGTCACACGTCATTTACATCGGAAACTTTTCTAAGTCGTTTTTACCTAGTCTCCGCATTGCTTATATGATTGTACCGCCAACTTTGCAAGCATCCTTCCAAGCCACTGTTGGACAATTTGAAAACAACGCCTCCCTTCTACATCAACAAGCGATGGCCACTTTCATGAAAGAAGGCGAATGGGTGCGCCATATTAAGCGAATGCGTAACGTATACAAACAAAAAATGCACCTTCTCGTCTCAGAGCTACAACAAGCATTCGGCAATGAGATCTCAATCATTGGAGAGAAATCAGGCTTATATGTCGTCGCTCAATTGCATACAAACGAAACCGAGGCTTCCCTTATTCAAAAAGCACTGGCATATGGGGTAAAAGTGTATCCGACTACCCCCTACTTTATCGAAGCAAAAACAAAAGAGCCGCTGATTCAACTAGGCTTCAGCAGCTTAACATTTGATGAAATTGTCGGAGGTGTGCAGTTGTTGAAAAAGGCTTGGGAAGTGGAGTGAGGAGATCGAGGCTATCCTTTAAGTTATATTAACTTTGTGGTTCTAGCCTTTCTTGCTCCATATTTACACCTCAATCATTCTTCTTCAAAAACAGTAAACGCCGTCGATGTCAGCCCCATGCCGACACATTATCTAAAAAAATGGATCAAAATCGGGAGCGAAGAAAAATCATTTCTTTTTTCGACAAACTTCGAGGAGTGACAGGCACCTCATCTTTAAGACATTTAGTTATTATTTTGTTTTATAGCTTTCACTTGCTCCACCGTTAAATCCGTCAGCTTAGCAATGAGTTCTACCTCTATTCCTTCTCGAAGCATTCGCTGTACAGTCGCCTTTTTTTCTTCAGTTGCACCTTCTTCACGACCTTGAGCTAATCCTTTCTGTAACCCTTTCTCCAGCCCTTTTTCGAGTGCTTCTTTTTCTCTCAATTCAGCCTCTATTCTTGTAGCTTCTTCATCCAGTACTTGTTTCAGACGAGCTTCATATGCCAATACTTCTTCTTGATTAGCACTCAACAAATCCCAGCCTTGAAAAGCGTTCTTGAGGGTTTCATCTTTCATAGCGATCTCCTCCAGTTCTTTGTAAATGTCCTCTTGAACTACCGCTAGGCTAAAGCCGTAGTGGATTCCTAAGTACAGAGTTCTATCGAATTCTAATTGATTAGGCTATCCCCGTCGCACCGACGGTTAGAAGTCTTATGGCTTCATTTTTAAGATTTTGTCCTGCGTTAATATCTCGGTCATGATAGGCATGGCATTTTGGACATTCCCATTCACGTAAGCCGAGATGTTTAACGTCTTTGTTTTTGTAGCCACAACAAGAACAAAGTTGACTGGAAGGAAAGTTTTTCGCAACCGTTACAACTTGTTTTCCATACCATTTTGCTTTGTATTCAATCATGGTTTTGAATTGCGACCACGACACTTCACTGATGGCTTTTGCAAGATTGTGATTCTTCAACATATTGCTTACTGACAAGTCTTCCATTCCGATTATGTCGTGGTTTTTGACAATTTCAGTAGAAATCTTGTCTAAGTAGTCCTTTCTAGCATTCACAATCTTTTCGTGTATACGTGCAACTTTGATTTTTGCTTTGTACCAATTTGCACCGCCAACCGTTCGTCTACTCATAATCCGTTGTGCTTTCGCTAATTTTTCTTCTAATGTGCGGAAAAACTTCGGATTAGAATAAGTCGTTCCATCGGAAATAATAGCAAAATCTTTCAACCCAACGTCCATACCAATAGCAGAGTTTGTTTTCGGCAATTCTCTTACTTCTGTTTCAGTACAAATAGATACAAAATATTTTCCTGAAGGATTACGTCTAATAGTTGCATTTAAGATTCTTCCTGTAACCTCACGACTTTTCGCAAAACGAACAAGACCTAATATTGGAAACTTGATATGTTTGTCAATGACTGCTATATTCCCATTCGTATACTTGGTCGTGTACGACTGAACAGGATTCTTTTTAGACTTGAAACGTGGATATTTATTTTGCTTTTTGTAGTAACGGTTATAGGAATCAGCTAAATTTTCAACTGATTTTTGTAGGGCAATACTGTCTACTTCTTTTAAGAAAGTATACTGTTTTTTCAATTCCCTAACAGATTTAACCGTTTCGTATTTGTTTAAGCACTTGCCTTTCCAGTTGTTTGTTGGAAGTTGACCGTTTTGAACCATTTCTTCGACAATATACCAATAAGCATCTTGCTCCTTCTGTTTTCCTAAAAAGAAATTAAAGACGAATCTTGTGGAGCCAATGGTTTTATTGATTAGCTCAGTTTGTTTTTTATTCGGGTATATCCGAAACTTAAAAGCTTTATTTACCAACATTGATTTTCACCTCCTTAATATATATACTATTAGTATATTCTTATTTGTAAACATATGTAAATAGTATATACTTTGAGAGGAGTGAAAATGATGGAACGTGTAGCAAAATTAATTAAGTTCCCTGTCGATTTAGTAGTGCGAATTGAAGAATACAGAGAAAGACATAACATCTCGACCTTCGCAAGTGCAGTTTATGAACTGATTCGCAAAGGCTTAGATAAGCAATGAAATACCTTTCCGAAAATCATAGTAAACACTTGCTTATGTGCCACTTGATATCTGTTTGTAAGTATCGGAAAAAGCTATTGTTAAAAGTAGGGCAAGATATTAAGACTGAAATCGAATGTATTTCTAATCACTACGGTTGGCATATTATTGAACAAGAAATAGACCAAGACCACATTTATGTACTAATTCGTTACTCTCCAAAGTGGAGCGTTCTTGAAATTGTTAGGTTACTAAAGCAACTCACGACTTATCGGATATGGCAAAAGCATAGTGTATACCTATCTAAACACTTTTGGAAGGAACGTACTTTTTGGAGTGATGGTTACTTTTCTTGTAGTATTGGAAATGTCAGTAAAGAGATTATTCAAAAATATATTCAAACACAAGGTAGTTAGGGCTTACATCCCCTAGCCTAAAGGCGTAGGGGTTTTACGCCCCTTCTATAAACTGTTTCATTTCTATAATCTACAATGCCTAACAACAACAGCCATCTGGCCAACACATCATTCCACGGATCTAATTTTTCTTGCTTCCAATCACGAATGAGCTTAGGCATCTCTAGAAAGTGAAATTCCATGACATCAGTTAATTTAAACTGTTCTTGATCTTCATATAAGTGATAAGAGGTGTGAAAACGTTCTGTTTGGGTAATCAGTTCAAAGTTCAAAATGTTAATCGCAATCACAGATTGTAGTTGCTTGTAAGCCATGTTTTTCTTCATTGGTGTACGATAAATGCCTGACCAATAGTAAATCGAACGTTTCACCATATCATATTTATTCGTAAATTGAATCTCAATGTTGATTGATTCGTTATCATTTGTTATCGCTAAAATATCTAAGCGGGATTGCTTATCTTCTTGATACTCCCCGCCAGCTTCTGTGTTCTTAAATGTAATATCTTTAATACTTTCTCGTCCGGTTCGATTGAGGATGGCATTTAGAAAGACGACTGTAATATTTTTATTCTTTTCCGTACCAAAAAGCTGTTTAAATGCGTAGTCAATTTTAAGGTCCATTAATTGGTTTAACGGAACTCTTTTAAGTAACCTTGTTTTCATCGTTTTCCCATCCCTCCTTTTCTTTTTCGACAAACTTCGGGGAGTGACAGGCACCTCATCTACACCTCGGACAGCCCCTTCAATCATTTTTCTTCAACAATAATAAAAAAGCAAACGAAACAATCGCAAATAAAAACACAACAAAGTAAACACTATGAAGAGAAGCCGCCAGCCCTTCCGTTAATAAGTGACGCACTTCTGCAGAAAAACCGCTTTGCCCATCCCCTAATAGTTGATTAATCGAGTCAAGCGATAACGTCTGGACACTCTCTTCTGATTGACTGGACAAATAGGCTTGAAGCTGATTATTTAACACTCCGCCTAACAAAGCGGCTCCTACTGTATTTCCTAAGTTACGCATAAACATATTAGCTGCCGTAGCCGCTCCTCGCTGTTCCCATTCCACGGAGCTTTGAATGGAAACAATGAACGCTGTCGATGTTAGCCCCATGCCGACACCAGTGAAAAAGGACGAGCCCGCTGCCCATAATGGTCCTGACTCCTTTGTCATCAACAAAAACATGCCGCTGCCAATGATTAAAGCGATACCTCCAATGATCGTCGTTTGGCGATAACCGATGGAAAGCAATAAGCGGCCAGATAACGTGGAGGCGAGCGGCCAGCCAATCGACATCGCCGTCAGCGTGAAGCCGGCAATCGTCGCATTTTCTCCCATCACCCCTTGAACATATGTAGGCAAAAAGCTGGAGACACCGATTAAAATCACGCCGGTTGTGAATGAAACAATATTCGCAATCAAGATGGAGCGCACTTTCCACAACTGAAAAGGCATCATCGGTTCTGTTGCTCGTTGTTCCTGCCAAATAAATAAGGACAAAGCGACAGCTATCACAACTATGAGCAAAGCGGCAGGAGTGGAAAGCCACGCAAATTGAACGCCACCTTCTACTAATAAATACATAAGGCTGGAGATCGTCACTAAAAAGAGCATCGTCCCTGCATAATCAATCGCCGGCTTTTTCTTCTCAATCTTTTCATGTAAAAAGAAAATTAAGCCCGCAATCGTCAACAAACCGAGCGGCAAGTTCAGCCAAAACACATAGCGCCAGCTGACATGTTCAACAAGCAAACCGCCTAACGCTGGTCCCATCACAGCGGAAATTCCCCACACACTCGCCAAATACCCTTGCACTTTCGCTCTCTCTTCCTTCGTATAAAGGTCACCCACAATCGTTGTCGCCACTGGCATCACCGCTCCGGCGCCAAGCCCCTGCAACAAACGAAAGATAATCAACTGTTCCATCGAACCCGCAAAACCGCATAAAAAAGAGCCGATTAAAAAGAGAACGATACCCGTAATTAACATCGGTTTCCGTCCATAAATATCCGACAGCTTGCCATAAATCAACACCGTCGCTGCATTCATTAACAAATAAGCCGAAAACACCCAGCTATATAAAGAAAAACCTCCTAAATCCGCAACAATCGCTGGCATCGCTGTGGAAACAATCGTCGCTTCAACCGCTCCCATAAACATCGCCAAAATCACAGCGATCAGTACAAGGGAACGTTTCGTTGTTTTGCTTGCTTTTGAAACAGTTGCTTCCATGTGGTTTTCCTCCTTTCTTTCTAGGGGTCAAACAAGATCGAATGGATTTTAAAAAATTGGACCATCTATCGTAATCAAACGATTATATCGATGTCAAAAATTCTATTACATAACCAGCAAACATTAGAATGAAGAAACTAAAAAACGTGATTGTATTGCCGATAATGAGAATTTTGGAATCAATCTTGATCGACAATATAACGCCCACACCTGAAAAAACGAATGTTAACAACCATAGAGAGGATGCTTCTTGAAACACAATATTAGGTATCCAAAGTAGTAAAGAAATAATTATTGTAGCGGTTGCCAAAAATTTAAATATGTTATTCATTTATGCACACCTTTCCAGTCGAACAGAGAAAATAAGAAAATTAATCCTACCTATTTCCCAAACCTTTTACGATATCCACATTTTCTACACAGCTCTTCTACTGCTTCTCTTCGTGAAAAACCATCGACAATATTTTTCGCTCGATCCCCTTCAATAATCTCAGAAAATGAGGCGTCATTAATATTTCCAAGGTTGATTATTCCTTCACCGTCTAAACAACAAGGAATCACCGTTCCATTCGCTAAAATACCGGCTTGATTTCGCAGACCATAACAGAAGCCTTTTCCATCATCCTCTTCTTCATGCAATGCCGGCCACTGAAATTCGTAGTCTTGATTGATGTAGATGCGCTCCGCAATCTTCACACCACTTCCTGGTACGACCTTCTCTTCAATTTTGTAGTCTAAATCAAATTCATTCTCAATCATTTCAAGTAATTCTCTGTTTCGTTGTTTTTCAAGATTCGTCGCATTGTCTTGGGTAAGATTCCATAGCCTTAACGAAACAATCATTTCGGACTGGCTCGTTGCTTCTTTAATAAAAGAAAGGATGCTTCTCACATACCCTTCCTTATCTGTAGACCCCTCATGACCATCAAAGCTATGAAGCGAAAAATTCATCTGTCTTAACGCTGGTTTATTTAATAATTTGTCCCTCTTTTTATTAATCAACGTACCATTCGTTGTAATATTCACTTTAAAGCCTTTTTCATGACTTATATCTAATAACTGGCCGATCTTAGGATGAAGCAACGGCTCACCTTTTACATGTAAATAAATATAATCCGTATGCGGTTTAATTTGGTCTAATCTCTTAGAAAAGTCATCCACAGAAATAAACTGCTTCTGCCGCTCTGTCGGCGGACAAAAGCTACAAGCAAGATTACACACACTTGTAATTTCTAAATAAAACTTCTTGAATTTTTTCAACTTCCATTCCTCACTTTTTTTGACTACTTAGAACAGGATCAAATATTGTTCTCTCTCTATTACAACATACTTTTTCAGAAAATGTTATCTGCTGAATGGGTTTAATTATTATGATGGGTTTGTTGATGGGAAGACGAATAAGGATGGATAAAAAGAAAGTGTGCGAAATGGATTGTGGAACACTACGAAAGAGTAACTCCGCAAAATAGGAAGTATTCTGCGGAGTTGTTAAGAAAGAAGTTATCGTTTGGGGAAGGGTTTTTAACTATAAATGTAAATTTAATTATATATTGACCGTATACCAACGAGGCTTATCTTGATATGTGTTTAGATGGGTAATTAGGTTATTTTCATACACTTTATTTGCTTGTAGTATATTTTCTTCTGTTAAATGTTTCGTTATATTGGAATAACACTTATTAAATGAAGCCATTTCTATCATCCTTCACTAACGTTAAATTTCAACTTTTGTAAACTCCATTCTCTTCACCTTTAACTGATTAAATAAATTTGCTAATGCCGTCTCGCCGACATTGCGGTACTTGCCTAATAGCACTAGCTCTTTCGGGAAATCCTTAACATGTAAGAAACCTTGCTCTTGTAACGAGTTAATCAAGCTTGTTTGGCCAGGAAAGTTGTCCTTCGTTAACGCAACATGTCCTAATGCTTCTGTTAAAATAACAAAATCTGATTTGTAAAATAACAAGACTTCCCCGCGATATTGCTCCATCAATAATTTGCGCTTTTGTTCTTCTTCAACGAATAATCGTAATTCTTCAAAAAAGCACTCATCATTAGCTTCTTTAAAGCGCTTTACATACTGGTGCATACCGTCTAATTGATACGGCAGTTCACTCATAATACGTGCTTGCTGCTCGCCATTCAAACGAATTAAAAACGTTGTGGATTTTGGGAAACGCTGTGGCAATAAAAATGCATCCCGTAAAAAATCTGGTATCTCAACAAATTGATCTTTATAGTAAATTCTACGACTAACTTTTTGCTCGGTTACAACATTTTCTGGCGTCGGCTGTTTTTGCACAAACGTCTGCATTAATGCTTCAATATGTTCGATTAAATATTCACTATCAGCCGCGCTCTTCTCAGGAACCGGCTCAATATACTCTGGCACGTCAATATCTGGTGAAGCATATGTTTCGATAAACCATGTCAAAATCAAATGCTGATACTCCCAACAAGTTAATGCTTCTCGAATTAACATTTTGCGCGTACCATCGTGACTTGCTGTGTTTCCTTGGCGCCGAACGAAGTGAATTGCATTGTCCGTTGTTGGCGTAATAATGCCTTCATTTTTTAACTTCATTTGTAATTCACCAAAATTGAACTCGCTATGCTCAAGCCCTTCCAATTGCGCAACTTGACGAACTAACGTTTCCGCCATCGTTCGCGTTGTTTGCATCGCTGCACGTGGTGAAATAAAAAGAAGTTTTTCTATTTCTTGCGTTAACTCAGCTAAATTTGAATTAATTCCGAATAAAATTTCTTGTAACTTTTGCGACACTATTACACACCTACCTACTTATTTTTGTCTTTTGAACTTTTCATTTCCAACTAATGAAGCTCTTCTCTTTCTTCCAACTTTCTGCTAATACCAATAACAAATCTATATGTTATAATCCCTTTACTCTTCGTCCAATGAAATAAACATTGCAAAATGATTTAAATGTTGCTGCGAAAATACAATCGAGCCTTCCTCCCCATTAATTTCGCATGGAATATCATAGAAATCTCCGTTATATAATTCCATTTCCTGCGGAGCTGTTTCTTGTAATAAAAAGGCCTTAGCTTCTTCAAGAATAGATATTAAATCTAACTGTTGTCCATGTTTCATAAGTGCATGGCAGTTCGGACATAGACCTAAAATGTTGAATGGTTGATTATGCCACGCATGACCTTCCTTGCATTCTATTAAACGATAAACTTCAATATAATATTGATTCGGGCCAATTATTAAACGTGTAGCACAAACTTGACAACGGCCACCATACTCCTGTATTAAATATTTCTTCGGATCAGGTGCAGTCGTATCAACGTATCGTATATTTGACTTTATTTTTTTTGCACGTTCCCTTACTTCTTTTTGAACAGGGCCAATTTTTAATTGTTCAGTTGTGCGTTCTTTTAAAATTGCTACACTTGCTAAATGCTGTTCTGGATCTGTTGCTGTTTTCCATGGTTCATAAGTAGCCGCAACTTCGTTATTTTGTTCACGTTGTAATGCATTAATTAATAAATCAGCTACGGATTGGAGATTTTCTTCAGTATTCAATTCGTCAAGAGGCTCTTTGACAACTGCTTTAACAACTTCAGATGAACCTTTTTTATTATTTTCTTTAGGTACTGCTGTTTCTTTACTTTGCTGCTCCTGTATAACAATAGATTCTTCTACTCCTGAGTCTAATTCTTCAATTGCTCCAGAACTATCTTTTAAAGTAGCCGTTGATTTATTAGGCTTCTTTAATGCTTGTTCTCTTTCAATGATTTCTTGATAATAGTATTCGTAATCTCTTAGCGTACTTTTGTATGGTGAAAATTCTAGAAACGCTATCCATTGAGCAGCTATTTCAAAAATGTGTAAGCCTTCTTGAACATAAAACCTATTCTCTCTAATATCATATAATGGCAAACTGCTATTAATTTCGAAATCAAAAATCTTTTTATAGATTTTATTAGTATAAACAATGTTCTCTACTACTTGTTCAATGCCACCATAAAGATCAAACAAACGCTTTAATCTAGACAATTCATTAAACTCTAACTCTTCAAACTGTAATTTAAATAGTTGAATCAATATCGATTTTTCATCTTCCGCTAGCAATGAGTAATCATCTGCTGATACTTTCCCATACTCTTCAACATTCTTCATCGAGAATTCACTTGCTATATTATTATAGATAACCTCTTTTTGAACATCACATTCGACATGAACAATATGGTAGTCTTTTTCCAAAATATACTGATAAAGATTAAAATTATTACAAACATAATGAAGCTGTTGAGGATTCTTTTGACGCTTTTTTATATTTAACTGCTCAGATAGTAAAGCCAATTGATCCTCTTTGTTTAAATACTCAAATTGTTTAATAACATAATTGATGATTTGATTCTTCTCTTCAATAGATTGTTGTTCATCTAAGTAAAACTCTTCTAAACTCTCTAATAAAGGAATTATTTCTGAATCCATCTGTAATTGTAGTTTTTCACCTATTGACCTACCAACCGCCCCGTATTGTTGCTCTATATAGGGCGTTATTTCATTAATTTCTGCTCCTAACTTAAAGTCAAAAATCGATCTTAATTGCCGGGTGTTTTTATCAACAATTCGTAATTCTGTAAGGTCAATTTGGTTATTTGCAAGTTCATATGTGGCTCCTAGCAAATCATCCCATTGCTCAGGTGTAGCTATTCGCCACGCTTCATTAATCTCTTTTATAGAAATGTCTTTCACTTTTAATGTGTCTAAATAGAAAGTATTATATTTTGTTGTACTTTCATGCACAATATCCCAAAAATTCAATACCTTATTTAAACCTCTAACGGATTTTAGGCGTAATGCTTTTGAAGCATTCGTTAATCGTTCGTCCTCTGTTGTTAATGGAATAAAATAACGATCTAATCCCCCCCAAAGATCATCTTCTATAAGTAATTCCTTTTCCGACCTTTGTCTATGATAAATCGTTTTTATAAATCCAGGTGGAGTCGACTCATAATAGCTACTACTTTCGATATTCCCTAGGTGATTCAGATAATTATTTCGCCATACTTGATATAATCGCTGTTCAACTTCTACAGTTGCCTTTTCATTTTTAAATAAATCTCTAGTCGCTTGATCTAATACAACATTTTGCAAAGTAATCGAGTTTCTTCTAGTATAGTCTCTTCTGTTTTTTTCTTGCCAAACTGCAAATTGCTTAGCACTAGAATCCTTAAAATCATCAGCAGTGTCATATTTCATGTCTTTGAAGAAAAATTGAGGACTATTAGCAATACCACACGCTACCAAAAAGTCTCGGATTTCCTTGTAATATTGGACCATTCGTTCGCCACTTTGTTCAATTTTCAACTCGGACAAATACCAATCTTCCGGCAATTCAATTTCACTTAACCCTGAATTATTATAAGCATCATCGCCATTTTTTAGTTGTAATTTGATTGGTAGGATTACATTTGAAAGTTTTTTGATTTTCTTATTAGCTACGAGAACCTTCATCTCACGTAACTTTGACAACACTTTCAAATAACTTTCATCCTTATTTGACCTTTTGGCTCGATAGGCATCAAATACCGTAAACAAGACTTGCATACGATTATCTACAATTTTTTTAGTCCATTTTTCATATTGCTTTGTTAAATAAGGGATTTGAATAGAGCGTAAAATTGTATCCTCATTTAACTCTTCAATTTTTATTTCTTTCAATAACATTCTCAGTGCTTCATTACGTTTTGCAATCAGCTGCTGTTCAGGATCATCTAATGAAGTTGGTTGCATCGTATAACTATAATCTATAATCGATAAGTCGTTTATAAATTGTAAACCATGATTTTTTCTCATACGATTCGATAACCAGTAAACTTTAGATGCATTTTTTAATTGAAAAAATGCTCTAAAACCATGATTTTCAATTGGAAAAATTAATGCATTCTTGATTCTCTCTTTTAGATTTTTCCATGAATAATATGGCTTAATTCCTTTATATAAGCTTTCATATAACTGAGTTAATAAAGAATCATCTTCTAATATCTCTCGTTGCAATTGTTTTCTTTCCAAAGTTGTTACAATCTGATTAATGTTTATTTCTTTAATTTGATATTCTTTCCAAACCGATTCCCAACGTGAAATTTGTTGCCAATCCTCAAATATAAACGACATATATATCCTTTTTTCAGCATGAGCTTGTAAAGAGTCATCTTTTTTTAACATTTCAGACCAGAGAGATGTCGGTAAAACGATTTGATTTGGTCTTTTCCATCCCGAACTCGTTTTTACCCATTCCATTTCCTTCAGTAATTCGATAAAACGTTCAAAGACTGATGCAAGCTGTGAGTTGCCTTTCTGTACAGGTATTAAATCTGGAAATGAATTTTCTAAAGAACTATTATTTCGTAATTGCAAATAAGCATTTTTTAAAAATATAGGTAAATACTCTAATAAATATCTGTTCCATTCATTTGCCTGTGGATCATGTAATCTTTCACGATCCGCTTTTAAATGCCCATCAACTTGTAAAAAGATTGGTATTGGTAAAGTTACTTCTGTCGGTAAGTAGCAAAATAATCTCCCTTCTTCTATGCCAAGATTGTATGAATTCAGTAATACAGCCATCTTCAGTGTTCGTTTTAATGGTTGATCAGCTGTTAAACGTTCCCAACGAGACTTTACTAAATCAGGCGAAAACTCTAGCTCATCCTCGTAAACTAAATATTGACGCTCAATACCTACTGGCTCTGCAGTTAATTTTATGAGGTCTGAACTTTTCTCAATATTTAACGTATGTATTTTCCTTTCTTCACTTCGATAATCACTCAAAATAAAATGGCTCAGCTGTTGTAAAAATAAAAATGATTCCAATCTCTCCGACAAAAGTTTTCTTAATTCATCCGCAATAATTTCAATGCTGTCACTTTCTTTAAAATATACCTTTAACTCTGTACCCTCTGTAAATGATTCATTTTCAAGAATGGTAGGGACTATATAGGATTCATTGTCTAACTTAAAATGCCATGGTCCACTATGTATATGAACTTCTTTTGCTAAAGCAAAGACTGATTTAAACCCAATACCTTTTTCACCTATGAATGAATTTGCACCTAGTTTACTCGTTGTTTTTGTAGATCCACCTGTATCCGTAATTGCAAAGATATCTTGCATACTAAATCCAGATTCGTTATATGAAATCGCGAAATAATCATTATTAATTTTAAAATGAATAGTTGGTTGTGTATCATAAGTTGCATCGTCTGCATTTTGAATAAGTTCTAATAAAAAGTGCTTTCTGTCTTCATAAGTCGTATCCGATAATACTTTTAATGAATTCATATAGCCCGGCACACGACTTTCAAATTCTCTTAATGTTTTTAAATATCCAAGTGCTTCATTACCTGGACTAGCTCCAAAAAAATGTTCCTTCAGCTTCTTTAATTGAGCTTCAAATTCTGCTGGATTTTGCATCTATTTATTCTCCCTTCACCACAAGGTCAATTAGCCCTATTAATTGTGTCGTATATGCAATTTGTTGACTTCCCTTTAACGATATAATCTTTTCATTTGCCCTATTTTTTTCATTTTCTATTTGACCATTTAACATTCTTAAATACCTTTCATCCGATCGACCGCTTACAAGGTAATCATTAATCATTTGTTCAAGACGATTGACACGTGTTTTACAACCTAATTTGATTGCTTGAATACGTGTTTCAATTAATATCGTTTGTTCAAACTGAATTTCTTCGAGATAGTTCCCCATAAATTCTTCTATCACAAATTGACCTTCAGCTATTGCTTCATCATGTGTAAAGAAATGCAAACCGAGATTGTCTATTTCTTTAGCATTAGACAATTGTTTACTAAATTCTAGATAATCAACATCAACTGCTGTACCTGTTTTCTCACAAACTGGCACTATTCCAATATGGTTTAATTCATGAACACCGCTCACCTCTATATTAAAAATAGGCATGCAATAATCCCCTAGTTCCATCCCAATGTCCTTTGCAGAGACAGCAAATCTAAATACACGGTATAAAGCAGACCTATTTTCTAACTCTGCTAATATAAATCGAATCCAGAAGCCTGTGATAGGTATAAAAACTTCTAACAACTCATTGTATTTACTCCCATTGAATTGAAAAATAAGTTTTTTACTCTTTAATATCGAAGTTATTTCTTCTTGATGCCCTTCATTTCCAGGCTTTCTTAAAAATGTTGTTAGCTGCTCCAATGTAGTAGGTGATAGAGCAAATTTAAGTCGTTCATCATCCAGCCATTCAAACTCAATATTATTCATTTCGAGATAAAAGGCCGTGATCTTGGCTGCATCTTTAGGTGTTAAAAAGTCATTTTGCTTAGTAATCCCACTAATAATGGAATTAAATGAATCATCCCCATACAAATCATTTCTTTGTAAATCAAACTGTTCTTTTTCAATTTTGGCTTTTTCCACCGCTAGCAGTAACGTTTTCATTTTCTCCTGCTGTTGACTTTCAGTTAATGAACCTTTTATTAAATCTTTTTGAAAATCTTCAATCTCGCTTCCAATAATAGGTTCAAACATTCCAATACTTTCATGGACTAAATTTACCCGCTCATACAATAATTCATATATTCGCTCATCTACAGTATTTGCAAGATACATATTAGCCACAAACACTTTTTCTGCCTGTTGACCAAATCGATCGATACGTCCAATACGTTGCTCAATTTTCATTGGGTTATATGGTAAATCATAATTCAACATTGCCTGACAAAACTGAAAATCTAAACCTTCTCCACCAACATCACTTGCAAGTAAAATATTGAATTTCTTTTGCTTAAAGTTTTCAATAATTTCATAGCGCCCTAAATGATCACGATTTTCTACTAAAGGCGTTTGCCCTGTAATCACACCAACTGAAAACCCATCCGCTTCTAAACGGTTCTTTAAATAAGCAATAGTTTTTGTAAAAAATGAGAAAATGATAATTTGCTTATTTTCTAGAACATCAAACAAACGATTAATCGTTATAAGTAGCTGATTATATTTTGTGTCTGTGACTAAAGCATTAATTTTTTCACAAATTTCTTGAGAACGTGTCTGCAAATGTTGAGGTAATGTATCATAATCAAACGTTGAATCATCTTCTATATCTTCAAGCGATTGATTTAAATCCATATTTTCTGTAAAAAAACCTCTAGTTAAATACTCTTTCATTGCTGGCAAACAACTTGTTGCCATTCTTCTTGGTAAATTAGTTACAAATCCAATTGCGCTTGGATGACCACCCTTAAATTGATATTGCTCTGTTGCAAACTCAATGATTTCTTCGTAAATTTCTTTTTCTTCTTGTGTAAAATAGATAGGGACTTTCACAACATCTCTAACTACTACTTGTTCAAACGCTTCTTTTTTCAAAGTTCTTGTAAAACTTGCTTCTAAAGGATTAAACAATTTCAAAATCCTTTCAAATTGTGCTATTTCTTTCGGTTGAAACGAAATATTTCTATCCAATTTATGAAATAATTGTTGCATTTGCTCATGCTTCATAAACAAACCATTCATCTTTTTATCTATTTCTAACATTTGAAATTGCATGGATGAAAATTGCGATACATCATTTAATTGAAGGTCCTGCATGAATCGATTCAATATTTTTACCGGTTCAATTAACGCTGAAAACGATTGAATATCTGGGTACAAATAAGGATTTAATACATGCATGAGTTGGAATAAATCTTCATCTTTTAAATTTAATGGTGTGGCAGAAAGCATTATAAGCATTTCACTTAAGGTACTTATCAAATGCCCTAAGCGGTTACTATTCGTTCCTCTATTCCGCATATGATGCGCTTCATCTATAATAGCTAAGGACCAAATAGCTTCTTGTTGCTGACTATTCAGTTCCTCTAATTGTAATAGCATTTCCTCACTTCTTAACATTTGCATGCTGACAATATGAAACATTTGATGTGGTTGAAGCTGATTAGTTTGAATGTTTTTTAACAACAATTTAAAGGTATCCTTATTGTGCAATTGAAAAGTTAAATTAAATCTATCGCGCATTTCTTTTTGCCACTTCGGTCCTAAAATGTTTGGACAAACGACAATGACTGGCTTTTGCCCGCGAATTTTTTTTCGTGCAAGCATTTCCGTAATAATAATGCCACTTTCTATCGTTTTACCAACCCCCACCTCATCTGCAATGAATAACCTTTCCATCGATTGGCCTTGTAAAAACTTTAACAACGGCTTAAATTGAAACGGGTTAAAAACTGTTTTGCTATTTAAATAACTATATAAATTTCCTTCATAAGGCTTTTTTAATCGAGTCCACGTTTGAAAAACTTCATAATCACGCAAGTTACCGTAACGAGCTTCATCTATTTCCTTATAAATTAATGATTCTTCATCTACGAAAAGTTCAAAAAACTTAAATTGCATAGTTTTGATAGTTCCATCAACCGACACTTTATATAAATATTGCCCACGTCTTTCAATAATGTCTATAACAACACCAATTTGTTGTGTAGTAATTAATCGTACTTGACTGCCTACTTCTATCTTCAACAAATTCACTTCCTAGCTGCATATTATGTAAAATCATACTATGAGCTTAATTATATAGAAATATTTTCAAATTAAAAGCATGCCGACATAAATCAGCATGCTTAAGTAATTTATTTCACAAATTATTCATTAAAGATTTTAACGCTTCAAACTCTTCCTCCGACAATGTAACACCTTTCCCCATCTTCTCACGGTTTGGCGCCCATTCGCGTATGTCATATTTCGGGGCATTACCGTTCCAACTAATGCGGTTCAGCTCTTTCTTCCAACCTTTTGCAGATTCTGATAAGACGCCGATATGTTCAACAACTTCATATTTGATTTCAGCCATTTTAAAAGCCTCCTAGCATTTAATAAACTTGCTCAAGTTCAACAGCTCGCTTGAATGTAACGCCTGTATTGATCGCAGCAAAGTGCTTTTCTCCGCAACGGATTTTTTCTAATTCCGTTTTGCGTAAATCTTCTGCAGCCGTACTTCCTTTTGTCTCAACAATAAAGTACAATTTCTCTTTGCCATCTTCTTCTACAGATAATGCCCAGTCTGGATTATAGTTTCCTAGAGGTGTTTTGATTTTAAAGTCTGCTGGCAATTTAATATAAAACTTTACATTCGGATCTTGTTCACATGATTCTGCAAAAGCTCGTTCAACTGACGAATCCACAATAATATGGTCATAAGGAGAACGATTGTCTGATACTTTTACAATGCTATCTTCATACGATTCAACTTCTTCTTTTTCAAATAAGGTTTGACCGTAAACTTCCTCGTTCTCAAGCATTTCATACTTAATGCCATCCACCATCGCTAATCGCTTCGCCGCATTAATAATGCGTGCTGCCTCTAACATATACATTTGTGGATTACGTTTAAAATCATGTAACGTGCTACTCTGCTTTAAAATAGCAATTAATGTTTTACGAGTCAGCTTTGTATCTTGTTGTAGCTCTGTTAAAATATCTGGCGCTTTCGTATATTCACGCTTAACTGTGCTAAAGCTTGTTTTAACAGTCGTTTTTTCTTCAATTCCCGCTTCTTCAATTTTTAACTGCCTGCGCTCATATTCTAGTTTTTGAATACGTACTAGCAGTTCATCACGTAATTTGTCTGCTGCATCTTTAATAAATTGCTCGCTATCAAAATGAATCGAATAAGTCGTTTTATATTTAATGCGTTCCCACAGTTCGATAAATGGTCCAGATAATGCTTCTTTATTTAATCGAACCGTTTCTTTTTTCGCATGATCTTTAA
This sequence comes from Bacillus sp. FJAT-42315, assembly GCF_002797375.1. Classification (GTDB taxonomy): domain Bacteria; phylum Bacillota; class Bacilli; order Bacillales; family Domibacillaceae; genus Bacillus_CE. Next base: position 757,780 of record NZ_KZ454941.1, on the reverse strand, counting down.
TTTCAATTTTTTCAGTATTAAATTTCAGCTCAATTGCAGTAATAACCTTTTCTGTCATATTTGGCGCCAGTGCAGTATATTCTTCAGGCAGCTCAAATACTTGATCTTTAATTGCTTTCGCTAATTCAACGGTTCCTTTCCCTTTTGCATCAATGTATTTTTGCTCCGTTAAGTATTCAACAAGCTTTTTTGAATACTCATAGCCCAAAGGTTTTTGGTATCCCGTTAACTCGTCTACTTCTAAGACAAGCGAACTAAATGTTTCGTTCGTGAAAATACCAAACTCCATGCCATCTTTTTCGTATTCATGCTGTAAGTCAGCAGCAAATTCTTCGTAGCTTTCGTTTGCCATTACTGTTAATGTATTTACTTCGAATCCATGTACACGATCACCATTTTGATTAACAGCTATGCGGAGACCGCGACCGATTTTTTGACGCTTTGTTAGTTCATCTTTCGAGTCAATTAGCGTACAAATTTGGAAGACGTTTGGGTTGTCCCATCCTTCTTTTAAAGCTGAATGAGAGAAAATAAAGCGCAATTTATGTGCCGTTTTCGTCTTCCTTTTTTCTTCATCATACATCGTCAGTAAATCTTCTTTATCTTTCATGATGATTTGGAAGGCACTTTCATCCTTTTCCCCACCATTTTTGAATTTACCCTTTTTATCAATTGAGAAGTATCCATTATGCACTTCTTCAACAGGAATATGATAATCACGAAGTTTTTTATATTTAGGAGATTTTAACACATCCTTATACTCTTCTTCAAAAATTTGACCGTATTCCCCTAAATAAGGCTTACCTTCCTCATCGTATTTTCGGTAGTTTGCAACATTATCGATGAAAAATAGACTTAATACTTTAATCCCTAATGAATTTAGTTTCATCTCTTTATTTAAGTGTTCCTCGATTGTTTTGCGAATTTGACCGCGCTTTACTTCTAAATCGGCGTAGTGTGCTTGGCTTAAATAAATGATAGATGACTCGCCTGAAAACTCAATGTACTCATTATCTTTTTCAGCCGAAATATCGCGAACATAACCGATTTCTTCATAAGCCGTTAATTTTGTCTTTTTCACTAAATCATCATTTTTCTTTAGCGAAATAATCTTTTTCACAATGCCTGTTTTCGTTTTCGCAAAAACTTCTACGGATGCTGTAACAGAAGTCTTTGTCGATTTAATACCTAATAATCGTAAGTGAGCCTCATTACCATCAATTGTACGTTTAACGCCAGCCACTTCGATTTGCTTTACGAGTTTGTTCTGATACGCTTCAACAGGTCCTAATTTATAAAGTAAAGGATACCCTTCTTCTTTGTGCGTTGCAGAGAAACGGAAAACAAATGACGGATTTAATGTAGCAATCGCAGCCTTTGCATTCGCAGTATTATCTACACTTTGTGGCTCATCAATGACAACAATTGGATTTGTTTCCGCAATATAATCTTTAGGTGCAATACCGTATAAGCTATCGCGATCATTACGGTTGAAAATATTATCCTCACTGTTAAAGGCTTGAATATTAATAACCATAATTTCTATATCATCGCTTGAAGCAAATGCTCGTATGTTATCTAACTTCGAACTATCATACATAAATGCACGATATACAATGCCTTGCATTTGTGTTTTAAAATAATCTTTTGTCATTTGTAACGTCTTCATGACACCTTCTTTAATCGCTACAGAAGGAACGACAATGATAAATTTCGTAAATCCATATTTACGGTTCATTTCTAAAATCGACTTTAAATAAACGAACGTTTTCCCTGTGCCTGTTTCCATTTCGATATTAAATTGCGGAAATGGTGACGGAATAGATTGCGCAATCGGAATGCCCTGCTTAATTTGAATTTGCTGTACGTTTTGCAAAAGCTTACTTTCCGATACATCGATTTTATTACCGATACCTTTTTCACCAAAAAGTTTTCCCTGTGCATCTTGATCCATGATTGTAAACTCTGATTTACGAATTTGCTGCCCTTCAAATACGCTTAATACGGCGTTTATTGCATCTGTTTGATACGTTAATTCATCAAATTGAATTTTCATTACTGCTCACCTCTAAATCGTCAACAAGTTATCTTCTGGATAACCTGCATCTTTTAGGATTTCAATACAATTCAATTTATCTGAATCATTGCTGAAACCTGCATCACTGAAAATCACGCTACTAGTCTCTGTACCATGCTCATCACGGCGTGCAATCACCGCTTTTGCAATATCCATTGTAATCCCTTTTGCTAAACAAATGAATAGACTTCCAAAAGCGATATCGTAAATTGTTTTATCGTTTACTTCAAACGTTTCAATTGGATATGTTAGCTCTAACCCTTGCTTTAACATAATCTCATACACAATATCTAACTCTGAACGCCCATCGATAAATGGTGTTTCATATAAATTTAGCTCGTCTTCTAAATTCGCAAAATCAACATTCCATTCACGAATATTCGACGTATCAAGTTTTAACACCTTAAACCCGATATCTAGTGAATCTGGATCTACAGTATTCTCATCAAGCATACCTGCTTTTATTTGCTTTTCTTTTAGATCAGCTTTAATTTTTTCCCCAGCTCGACGAATACGTTCTTCACCGATATCACAAATTGTACGATATCCATCTTTATATGCCTCTGATTTTTCATCCAGTGATTCTGGAAGCTGAACCATAATAAATTTACGGTTTCCTCCATCTTCAGCATTTAATTGCATTGTGGCATGAGCTGTTGTTGCTGAACCCGAAAAGAAATCTAGAATAATATCGTTTTCATTTGTTGCGATTTTTAACATCCTATGCAATAAATTGACAGGTTTCGGATAATCAAAATACTTCTTATTTACAAACATTTTTTTTAATTCTTGAGAAGCACTTTGAGTGTTTCCTACTTCCGTGTTTTTCCAAATACTAACAGGAACAATTCCTTGCTGTATTTCAGATAAAAATCGCTTTATTCTTGGTGTGTTTCCACCATTTTCCCCGAACCAAACTCTATTATCTTCAATTAACTTTTCCATTCTTTCCTTTGAAGTATTCCAACAACGCCCATTTGTAGGTTTAATGATATTACCGTTTGGTGTTATGATTGGATAATCATATTTCTCGTTGTAAGTTGCTACAGTTAAATTATCAGATTGCCAAGGTCCACGAGGGTCATTATCCGGATTTTTATATCTCGCTATTTGTTCTTCAGTCATTGGTAAAAGGTTTCTTTTAAACTCATTTTTTCTTTTTGCGTACACAAAAATTTGTTCGTGATTTAAAGAAAAATATTTTGCATCATTTTGAGGTGCAAACTTCTTTTCCCAAATTATTTCTGAAATATAATTTTCTTCGCCAAAGATTTCGTTACAAACCATTTTCAATTTTTCTTGTTCATTTTCATCAATACTAATAAAAATAACACCATCATCTTTTAATAAATTTCTAGCTAATTTCAATCGAGAATATATCAAATTCAACCAATCCGTATGGAAACGCCCATTACTTTCCGTATTTGTTGATAAGATATTCCCATCAGCATCTACTTGTCCAGTTTGCTCTAAGTAATTTTGTACACCGTCTTTAAAGTTATCTTTGTAGACAAAATCTTTCCCTGTATTATAAGGAGGATCGATATAAATCATTTTAATCTTACCGTTATACGATTTTTGTAATAGCTTTAATACTTCTAAATTATCCCCTTCAATATAAAGGTTTTCAGTTGTATCAAAGTTTTTACTTTTTTCAGGTACAGGGCGTAGTGTGCCTTTTGAAGGTTTTTGTGCGCCTTCAATCATTTTTTTCTTGCCATGCCATGTGAACTGGTAGCGTTCTTGCCCTGTTTCTACGATTTCCCCTAATACCGTTTTTAGCATATCAAAATCAATTTTATTACCATCTATTAGGATTTCTGGAAATAACTCTTTTAACCGTGAAATATTTCGTGCCGTTATATCTAATGATTCTCCGTTCATTTTATTAACCATTGCCTTGCTCCTTTTCTATTAATGCTTGTTTCGTAAGTTTCATTTTATTGGCAGCTTGTTGAAATTCAACCCGCTTATTCAGCTGATTTTCTTTTTTAGCTTGTTTTACATAATCGTCAATTTGTGCATCCATTACAACGAGTTTCTCTAGCAAATTATTTTGTAATGAAACTGGTGAATAAATATTATAACGAGCTTGTAATTCAATTTGTAACAATCGCTCAAGCCACGATTCATAAAACGTTTTTAAATTGGTTTTATTAAGGTTTTCAAAGTTCAACTGTTCTTCCACTTGTTGAAGTGTTACGATTTCTTGCACCTCATAAAGAGTTTTACTCGCTAACAAACCATCCTTTTTCTTCTCATGTGTCGCAAATACCCATTTTGTACGCGTTTCATCAAAGAATAAAATAACCAATGGATTCGGCATAATACTCATAAATACTTTATAAATTTGAGCTGATTTTTTTAAATCTTTTACGTTTACCGTTAAAAAAACGATTGAATCATAACGCTCTGTTTCGCTTTCAAACACATCGATATTCGTATTACTAGTTTGGATGGTTGCTAAAATACGAATACCTCTCGACACAACATGTTCAGAAATAATTTTTTTCTGAGCGGGTGTTAGCTTGTTTTCCATTTGATTGTACGGCAATGTTTTCATGATCTGTGTTGCTTTCGGAAAACGAATCGCCTTTAATAACTGTGCTTCATTCATCACACTTCATCCTTCACAACTAAAAATGAAATTAATTCAATTTCATCATCACCTAAGTCTAACTGAGCTTGCACTGTATTTACACCGAAGTTAAACAAGCTTTCAACCCCAACCTCATCTTGCTTATCTTTAATAATATTTACCGCTTGCTTCAGTAAACCCTGATAATTCTCCATATCCGTTGCATCATTTGTTTTTTCATTAAACCACTGGACTACTTTTGTATCTGGCTCTTGTTTGCCAAATGTTAATTTACGATAAGTATCTAAAATTTTCTTCGCATGTGTATAATGAATAAACGCTTCACCCTCATCCGTCACATACAATAAAATATATGGGGCTAGGCTATTACTTTCAATCGCTACGTCTTTATGCTGTTTGAAGCAGAAAATAACACCAGGCTGCGCTTCTGGCAGAAAGTCGTTACTCACAACTGCATATAAGCCTCTTGGTGCAACTGCTAGCTCTTTTTTATACGATTTTAATGCAGTGCTTAAATCACTTTTAAAATCTGTATATGTTAAATCAGTAATCGAAATCGCGCCTGAAACATCCTCTAAATTTAATACGTCATTTTGCAGCGCTTTTAACTGATTGCGACGATATTCTAAGTCATTCATTTCTTTCGATGACGTATCTAAAATGTCTTCTTCACCTGATGCAGAAGTATTCAAAATTTTCATACGACCTTTTACACGTTCCTCTAAATTGATATATTCATCTAAATTCATGTTTGGCCAGAAGTTCACTAGTTGAATTTGTTTATTTGTAGAGCCAATACGGTCAATACGCCCGAAGCGTTGAATGACACGTACAGGATTCCAATGAATATCGTAATTAATTAAATAATCGCAGTCCTGTAAGTTTTGACCTTCTGAAATACAGTCTGTCGCAAAAAGTATATCAATTTCATCTGTACGTTTATTGTCCACCTTGTGACGTTCTTTCGATTTCGGTGAAAAATTGATTAAAACATCATTAATATCTTTTACACGTACGCCTTTTAATGTACATTTATTCGCTCCGCTTCCAATAACTAATGCGGAATGAAGTTGCCTATTCATTAAACGCTCCGAAAGATTATCATATAAATATTTGGCTGTGTCAGCAAAAGCTGAGAAAATGATGACCTTTTTATTCCCTGGATTTATTGGATTTTCGATTTTTTCTTGTATTAACTTTACTAATTGTTCTAGTTTTGCATCGCGTGTAGTTGAAATTTGTGTTGCTTGTTGTAATAGATCTTGCAATGTCGCTAAATCCGCATGTAAATCCCCTACCCATTTTAATGCGTCAATATCATTTAATTGAATTTGTACTTTGTCACTACCAACTGTGATTGCTTCGATTTGCTCATCATCAAGCTCTACTGCGTCATCGTACTGCTCCGAATAAGTTTGTTGGGTTTGAAGCTGTAAAGTTTGAAGTGTCCCTTCAACTCGTGCGACTAACTTTTCAAGCGTCAGCCTAAATGCATGAATGGAGCTTTCTAAGCGTTTGAAAAGGTTCACCTTCATTAAGGCTGCTACAGCAAATTCACGATCCGTTTGTTTAAAAGTCGATTGTCCTTCCTTTACTTTTGTATCGTACAGCTCTTCATAATGCTTGCGTTTATGAGATAAAATGTATTTCATCGGCTGATAAATACTGAAGCTTAATGATTCTAAGCGTGCGTTGACTTCGTTCATATCAACGAAGCGTTGTTCTGTGTCCACATCTGCTTTAATAGAAATCGGTTTTAATCGCGTTGGGAAACTACCTATATCTTCCACGTTATAGTATTTTTCAATATGCTTGCGACTACGAGCAATCGTCAGTAAATCAAGCAACTGGAAATAGTCTTGCTCTACCATATTTAAAAACTCTTCTGTTGTTCGCTTTGGTGCTGACAAAGCTGTCCAACGATTGAACGCTGCTTGAGCCGCACGTAACGTTTGTTCAATGCTTTCAATACCTTCTTTTTGAAGTGCTTGATCGTTATCTTCCGTTATAAAGGCAATTTGATTTTTAATATCATTCATTTTATTGTTTACAGGTGTGGCTGAAAGTAATAGCACTTTCGTTTTCACACCTTTTTTAATGATATCTTGCATGAGCTTTTGATAGCGCGTTAGTCGGCCCTTATGCGCATTGTTATTTCGGAAGTTGTGCGATTCATCAATTACAACCAAGTCATAGTTGGACCAATTGACAGTATCGAGACGTATTTCACCCGACGTCCCACTTTCGCGGCTTAAATCGGTATGATTTAACACATCATAGTTAAAGCGGTCTTCATTTAACACATTCCTTTTATCGTTTTGCGTATAAACTGTCCAGTTATCACGTAGTTTTTTCGGACACAAAACTAATACACGGTCATTACGTAGCTCATAGTATTTGATGACCGCTAATGCCGAAAATGTTTTCCCCAAGCCCACACTATCCGCTAAGATGCAGCCATTATATTTCTCCATTTTATCAATCATACCGAGTACACCATCACGTTGAAATGGGTAAAGCTTATTCCAAATGACAGTATCTTTAAAGTTGGTTCCTTCTTTAATAATATTGTCCTCTGAAAGACTTTCTAGATTTTCAGAGAAAATATTATAAAGTGTGACAAAATAGAGCCACTCTGGCGCATTTTCTTTCTGAAAAGCATCAAGTTGTTGCAAAACTTCTGCAGTAATTTCCTTAGACTTTGTTTCATCTTGCCAAAGTCGATCAAACTCTGCGAGCATGTTTTGCGTAACTCCCATCGTTTCTTTCATGATGGTATAACTAGCTTGTCGATTCGAGGAAGTAATGCCTAATCCGTCCGCTGTAAACTCAATTTCCGATTGAATAAAAACGTCTTCATCCTTTTTGTTTTTAATCATAATTTGCTTAGGATACGTTACTTCCCCTAAAATTGTTTTAAACTGAGCATTTTCGTGAATCCATTGAGATAATTCTCGTGCATTTTGCTTTGCCAACATTTGATTTCGTAATGGAATTTCGAACTGGTTTCCTTCCAAGTGTAGTTGTTGGTCTTTTCGCTCGATCAGCTTATATTGATTATTTCCATCGATTTCTTGTTGATAAAAAGTTGGCTCTGTATATAGAAAGCGAAAAGATTCCCCTTTCGCTAACGCTTTTTTTAATTCTTGAAAGACATTCATACTAAATTTTGCAGAAGCAACTGCAATTTTTGAGCCTTTTTTTATTTCATCTTTCATCACTTGAACGAGGGTGTTGTTCCCTTTATTATCGACTAAATCTACTTTCAACCGTTAACACCCCTTACGTTACATTTCTAATAATTGATCGAAGTAACCATCTTTTTCATTTGGATTAATGTTGATTAATGTGCGACGATCTAGCAATAAATTGCCCCATTCACAAGATGTTTCGGATACGAATGTACATGCATGACAAGCCGCGCCATTTGCGGTTGTATGGTATTCAAATTCTCCATCCGAACAGATTGGATCTGATGAACAATAGCTCATTTTTTCTAATGCACGAATAATAATTGGTAATAGCTTCTCGCTTTGCGCCAAGTTTGTTAGACCACCTAAACTTCCTTCTGAATCCCCAGAGGCTGTGTAAATAAACACACCATGCATATCTTCATTCGCGTAAATACGCTCCTTTAAGGATGTCGTTGTATAACCACAATGTGCAGCTAATTCTTGTAATAAAGCATGGCTAAATGTATGTAACAATATTTGGCGCGGCAAAATATCTAATGGCGTTTTTTTAAATTCTTCACGGTGGGCATTATATGCCTTTACAATAGCGTTCGTTACTTGTTCAGTTTGTTCCCACTTAAGTAGCTTCTCTAAATTAAATTGAAAGAAAATACCTTCACCATAGTTTCGCACAGCAGGTAGCCATTTTTCTTCATTTGTTATAACGACTGGCTGTGTTTTCACTTCATCATCTGTAAATCGGTCAATGTAGTCTAAACGAGTAAATTCCTTTAATACCTGAACTTCAGGTACAGAGTCTACGCGGAAAATCCCATCAAAATATGGCACTAGAATAGGCGCAATTTCAACTTTTTTAGATACAAAACGTTCTTCGTTTATTTCATCCTGTATTAATGTATTCCACTCTTGCTTTTTAATCGATTCATAGGTCGAGCATTCTTCTAGTGTTATCTCTCCGTCTAAATAACGCTTAATAGTCGACATAAATGATAGTGGGATATTTTTTAAATTACATGCAGCTTCTATTCCCTTTTCTTGCATTCCTTCATACATCACTCTAAAAGTTGCTTCATCTTTTTGAACTAAATATAAAACATCAAATTCAGAGCTAGAAGCTGTTAAAGGAACCTGTAAAAAGCTCACAATCGACGGTGAATACACATTCGATGCTCCACGTAATATCGTTTTCATTTTGCAATTACATTTCTGTTTAGCATGTTCACTAATCCATGGTCTTTCCCCTTGGCAATCAAACAAACTATGATTATCCCTTTCTTCAGGCTTCATAATAGCACCTAAACTTTCACTATGCTTACAATGCAAACAAACCACATGTAAGTCAGATAAAGATCCACTTGAACCACGCGTTTTTAGCATTAATCGTGGCTCTTTAGATTGCTCTGTGCAAGGCTTATTTCGATGAACCCATTCATCATAAGGAAAATCCGAAAGATGTCCATTTTCACATGCTAATACAAAACGGCTTGCATATAGCTCCTGTATATCCTCTTGATTTTTGCGCGCACAATGGTAACACGTAGCATTATCATACCACGTCACATTATGGCATTTTGGACATATTTTCCATTTCGGGAATTCAACTGCCTTTATTTTTTGTTTATCAGGATTTTCATTTAAAATACGCACATGATCTACACCTAGAAAAGATGTAATTCGCACATCCTTTTCTTGTGGCGCCCTTCTTGTTTGCCATTGATCCGCTGATTTAACAATAACGCTTTGATTTAATAGTTCAACGATCGCTCCTGGTCCTGATTGATATATTAATTGGGAAGGTCTGATTGTTTCATTTTGTTGGGTCATGATTTTAACACCTCAATTTCAATAGATGCTTCTACGTTTCTCAGTGACATCATAGCTGGGCGAGCATCTTTTACTTTCACTTCTTCGTTAAAGTTTTTTAATAAATAAGCTTTTACATATTGTGATTCTTTGTAAGCCAATGTATTTTGTGCGTATTTCAACGCTAACTCTTGCCACCATTCTAATAAATCCTTTACTTCCGATTCGATTGTTGCACCATAAGCTTCCTGGACTCTTTCTAAAAATTGAACGGTAACAGTATCTACTTTATTTTGTAGCTGTGTTATTTTTTTCGGACTTTGCTCAGCGTTGATTTCCATAATCGTTTGACGAATAAATCCGATAAACGTACCTGTTAACCCTTTATATAAAGCCCCTTTAGCAAATGGCGTCACGCTCATCGTTTCTACATGACGATATAGTGCTTGATGATAAACTTTAAAGCGTTCAAAATGTGACAAGTCTCTAGAACGCATCGAATTTAATAGAATAAACACAATTCCTGGATATTTACGCCCTACACGACTAGTTGCTTGAATGTATTCTGAAGTCGTTTTAGGTTGCCCTTGTACAATCATTGTTCCTAAACGATCCACATCAACACCTACAGAAATCATATTCGTTGCAAGTACTGCATCAAGAACACCCGCTTCATCCATTGTTTTTTCCATTCGGGTAAGTAATTGAGGAATTTCTTGTGCTTTTTTTCGACTCGTTAATTCTTCAACGACTAAATCATGTTCAAATTTATTCGTTGGATCTAGCATATTTAATCGTGTGTTTATTTCGTCTTTAAACGTCGTGACCATCCCTGCCAATTCTTTAACCGTATTGAAATAGCCTAGCATTGTATAGTATGGATCTACTTTAAACTTCGGTTCACTTCTTGTGATTGTTGCATAGGCACTATATGTTTGAATCGCTTGAATTTTATTACTTACCCCTGGTGCACATATTCCGACATAATATCGTCCTGGCTTTTCTAAAGTAGGCACTTCCTTTGAAACAAAATTATCATTTGCTTTTTGTACAGCTAACGGGAATTGTTGCATCTCTCGCCCATACAGTGCACGGATTTGCTCTTCTGCACCACTAATCGTCGCTGTTGATGCTATGACTTTGGCCGGTCTTCCATTATGTCTCGTCAATAAATCAATCGCTACTTCATACAAACCTGTTAAAGAACCTAGAGGACCTGAAATCAAATGTAGTTCATCTTGAATAATTAACTCAGGTGGTTTCAAACGATTAATCCGACTGTATCCTCTTGGAGTAGATTCGCTATATTCAAATCCTAGCTCTCGATGATAAACATTTTTATTACCAAACAGCTCATGCATATTTTGTTTCCATGGTAACTGAGCGATTTTATCCACTGTGCCTATTAACAATGTTGGTAACTTCTTGTAAATTGCCTCATCGATCGTATATACAGGAATTCCATGTTTAAACGCACATTCTTTATTAGAACAACATATTTTCTGTGAATTATAGTTAATTTCATACTGCTCTGGACCTAGTTCCGACCCACACCATGGACAATGCATTAGCTGAATAGGATTGCCAGTTTTAACTTCCTTACCTTCTAGTAATTGTTCAAGCTTATCCATTGCATCTTCAAATTTATTAGGTGATGAATCCTTCCCAATCCACAACCCTATACTAAATGGCTCTTCTCCAAATAATTTTGCATTCGGCTTACGCAAAACTTCTGCCGCGCAAATCAAAGCTGCAGCTCGTTGGAATTGTTGAGTCGTTAATAAACGCAATGTATATCGCATAAAAACTGTAACTCCAGCGTACTTGTCTATTTGATTCGGCGCTAATAATCGACGGTAAGCCATGACATAAGCAGCTACTCCTAAATACGCCTCTGTTTTACCGCCACCAGTTGGAAACCAAATTAAATCAACAATTTCTCTATCACGATGTTGTTCATCCGATGCACCTGCAATATTCATGAGTAAAAATATTAATTGGAATAAACGCCATTCGCCATCTAATGTAGGTTTTATTCGCTCGCCTGTTGTACGATATGTTTGAGCCACTGAAGATTGCGCTCGTTGCAATAACATCGCGCGGTTAGCAAACTGAAACGCTAAATAACATAGAGAGTTGTTACTTTCCGTCACAAGTGAAATGCCCTCTTCTAAACGTTGGATAATATCCTTTACTTTTAAAACGTTTTGTTCTGCCTCAACTTTTAAATAATCTGGTAGCTCATTTACTATTTGCATTTCATGATTCAACCACAGTTTATAGGTTGCTGGTATAACACTTAATTTTTCTTTCAAAATATCTGCAGGATATTCACTTAAATCCTTCATCTTAAATGACTGGTTTTCGATTTTACAATGCTCCACATTCGGCAATTCATATCGTGGCATCCATGTTGAATAAATCGTTGTAATATTTCCACCAACTTCCCAATCCACTCCTACGCCATGACCGATTGCTAATTCTTCTTTATCACGATATAGTAGTTCATTTTGAACATTGTACTGATCAGCCTTTGACGTAAATTTAGCTATGTGAGTTGTTGGTATATGTACCTTTAACAAACTTTGAAACATGACCTCATTTTGTAATGGGTACTGTTCTCTCTTTAAACTATTCATTAAAAAAACATTTACGTGATATAAATTATTTCTATAAGTAACGGTATAACGTACTTTCCCGTACTTGGAGTCATTCAAATTTTCCAGCGTATCAGTTCTCTTGTTTAAAAGGTTAATTTTCCATTTTTCCCATTGTGGCATACGTTTATGTTCTTTATCCTCATAAATAGCCCAAGATGCTTCTATTTCTACAGTCGTTAATTCTTTTAATTTAAAACTAAATCCCATTGTAGAGGGACGAAAAAGTTTCTTTATCGTAAGCTGTTCATTTAACTCTTCTTCACTTACTTGTACATGTGTTTCTATTGCATTATCGCGCTCATTTACTACATCCGATGTTGAACCTAACGGGACTAATTTCCCTGTTAGATAAAACTGCATCGGCCTAATGTTTTCACCGAGTATTTCATCTTCCTTACGTGGACCAACTAAATATGTTTCTAGTTCATGAATTAAGTCTTTACGTAAAATTGAATATTGCTCCATATAAGTTACACACCCTTTCATTTTAGGTAGTTTATCTATTATTATAACATCTTTAGATTTTGTTTAGGTATTATTTACCACACTTACGATTTAATTAATAAACTAACAAAAATCATAACTCTAATTATTAGTTAATGGGGGTTGGAGCATATCAACATCGTATATACTTTACTTGCTACCGATAGGCACCTACCTAAAATAACGCAATATTGACTTCTTCGTATTCTCAATGTAGCTATCTTTATGTGCTACATAGATAGTAAAAAAGCATATGAAGCTATCCACTCACTACCTTGGAGTTTAGACTTCATATGCTCTATTTTGATCCGTTCATCGAAATGTAAATAATTCTTTTGTTTATACTTTAACTGGTTGATATTAGAAGAGATAGAAAGGTTATGTAATCATCGTGATCCCTTACTCCGCTTCATAACGGAACAACCTGCTAGCCTAATGTTTTGGAATTTATCCAAACAAAAAACCACCAAATACATATTTGGTGGAGACGGTGGGACGTGCTATTCCATGCTTTCGACATGGCACTGACTATATCTTGAACCTGAGTGATTCAGGTCCTTCGGCGTATTATACGAAAAATAGATTTACTTGATTCTCAAGTAGGTTTTCGTATCCTAGTACTACCCGCTAAGTGGCAGCCTATAAGTCGATACACGGCTGTTGGATTGCTCCACACACCGCTCGGCATTGCCTTATCGCATTTATGCGACTTAGGTTTCACCGATCAAGCCGAATTTTCACTTGCGCGTTACCACACAAGGCGACTAATTACTAATCGAACCCACGTCCAAAGATAACGGCACTTAAGCTTCTACGAGTGTAGTCGATATATTCGCGTTTCGCTAAGCTTCTCTGCCTATCGACAGGCGTTAAAGCCGCTAGTCTGGTTGTTCTCTTCCTTCTTCCTCAGACGGTGGAATCCGGCGTAACCCGCTAAAGTTGAGTCCGCTACCCTACCACACGGGTGATGGAGGGGCGAACCGCTAAGCGCTTATTAAGCAGCTAAAGCGAAATTGTTTTGTTGTTTGCCAGTTATAGGCTTTGACGTTTTAACGAGGCCGATCCCCTCGACTCGCAACCTAAGCTCGAACTACCCCTGTCGAATCCGTAACGTCCCCATGATAAAAGGGTTGCGGATGCTCCAGGCTATCAGCCAGAGCTAAGTTGTCATGTTGTGACAGGACTAATTATAGCATACTCACATCGAAAAGTGCAAGGCGTCCGTTTATCGGCGACAAGCAAAAGACGAGCCGGCTGGAAGGTTGTTCTTTAACCTTCTAGATGGATTGGCTTTTGACCTCGAGCCGATGACGCCTGGAACTAGACATTAACCTAGTTGGAAAAAAAACATGTTCTTTTCTTCGATCGACGCTGGTATTACATTCCTTTTTGACGGTCACGGAAGGCGCGATCGATATCTCGTTTCGCTTCTTTCTTCTTCAAATCTTCACGCTTGTCGTATTTCTTTTTCCCTTTTCCTAGACCGATTAACACTTTCGCATAGCCATCTTTTAAATACATTTTCAATGGAACGATGGAATAACCTGCTTCCTTCGTTTCCCCGATCAGCTTATCGATTTGCTTGCGGTGCAGAAGTAGCTTTCTTGTGCGTAGTGGTTCATGGTTGTAACGATTTCCTTGCTCATATGGACTGATGTGCATATTATGAATGAACACTTCTCCTTGTTGAATACGAGCGAACGCGTCTTTTAAGTTGACGCGGCCGTTACGGATCGATTTGATTTCTGTTCCTTGGAGCACAATTCCCGCTTCGTATGTTTCTTCAATAAAATAGTCGTGGCGCGCTTTTTTATTTTGAGCGACGACTTTTCCCTCTCCCTTTGGCATTTGCTTCACCTTCCATTTTTCATTTGAGCCGACAGCCGTAACTGCCGGCTCACTAATCATTGTTTATTTTTACGTTGTTTCTTCATTTTCTTCGGCACACCTTCGTAAAATTTGCCGCGTTTTTTCTTTTTACGAGAAGGCTGATTGGACCATTCTCCCGCGGGTTCTTTCTCGCTGTTGCCTTGTGGACCACGTTTTTTCTGGTCGTTGGATTTTAATTTTACCACTTTTGGTTGTTCTTTAAACGAACGTTTTTTCACATTTTTCATGCCGACGATTTCAAAGTCGATCGATTGCTCGTCTTTGTTCACGTTGGTCACACGAACGGTAATTTCATCGCCAATGCGGAAGACGTTTCCGGTGCGCTCACCGATCATCGCAAAATGACGTTCATCGTAACGATAATAGTCATCGGTCATATAGGAGACGTGAACGAGCCCTTCAATCGTATTTGGCAGCTCGACAAACATCCCAAAGTTCGTGACAGAGCTAATAATGCCATCGTACTCCTCGCCAATTTTATCAAGCATATATTCCGCTTTTTTCATTTCATCAGTGTCGCGCTCGGCATCAACCGCACGGCGCTCCATATTTGATGTATGTTCGGCAATGCCTGACAAACGCGCATCCCATTTCGCTTGTGTCGCCGGATCGATTTCTCCATTAATTAAATACGTGCGAATTAAACGATGCACGATTAAATCTGGGTAACGACGAATCGGTGACGTGAAATGTGTGTAAAATTCGGTCGATAATCCGAAGTGACCGAGGCTCTCTGGATTGTATTTCGCTTGTTGCATCGAGCGTAGCATCACGGTAGAAATGACGACTTCTTCCGGCTTGCCCTCGATTGCTTCAATAATTTCTTGCAGCGCACGCGGGTGAACGACATTCGCTGTTCCTTTCACAATTAAGCCGAAGTTCGTAATAAATTCAAAGAAGCGCTGAAGCTTGTCTTCTTTCGGGTCTTCGTGAATTCGATACATAAACGGCACGTCCATCCAGTGGAAATGCTCGGCTACCGTTTCGTTAGCGACAAGCATAAACTCTTCGATTAAACGCTCCGCCACTGAACGCTCACGCAATACAACGTCGGTCGGCTTGCCCTCTTCATCGACTAATACTTTTGCTTCTTTAAAGTCGAAATCAATCGCCCCACGTTTTTTCCGCTTGTCACGCAAAATCGCCGCGAGGGTTTCCATGTCTTCAAATGCCGGCACGAGTGGCTCATATTTTTGACGTAACTCTTCATCTTTTTCAACAAGAATGCTGTTCACATCGCTATACGTCATGCGCTCCGTCGTTTTAATGACGCTTTGGAAAATTTCATGGCTGACGACTTCTCCAGCTGCATTAATTTCCATTTCACAAGACAGTGTCAGTCGATCGACTTTTGGATTAAGCGAGCAAATACCGTTGGATAGGCGATGTGGAATCATCGGAATGACACGGTCCACTAAATAAACACTCGTTCCACGCTCATATGCTTCTTGATCAATCGGAGAACCTTCCGTCACATAATGGCTAACATCGGCAATATGCACACCTAATTTATAGTTTCCATTATCAAGCTTCGTCACTGTGACCGCATCATCAAGGTCCTTCGCGTCAGCTCCATCAATCGTCACAATCGTTTCCCCGCGCAGATCACGGCGATTTTCCGTGTCTTTCGGGTCAATTGTATCCGGTACCGCATTCGCTTGTTCCATTACTTCTTCCGGAAACTCCTGCGGCAAGCCATGCTTATAAATGACGGACATAATGTCGACGCCGGGGTCATTTTTATGTCCAAGAATTTCGATGATTTCACCCTCAGCATTTTTGCGGCCTTCTGGATATGACGTAATTTTCACGACGACTTTATGCCCTTCGACCGCTCCTTTTGTCACTTCTTTCGGGATAAAAATGTCGCTGGCGAACTTTTTATCATCTGGAACGACAAAACCGAAATGCTTGCTGTCGGTGTAAGTTCCAACAATTTCGCTTTTGCCTCGTTCTAAAATGCGGACAACCGTTCCTTCACGGCGTGATCCACTCGTTTCGGACGTGATTCGGACAAGGGCAATATCTCCGTTCAATACCCCATTTGTCTCATGTGGCGGGATAAAAATATCATCCATTCCCGGCTCCTCTGGTAGTAAGAAAGCAAAACCTTTCGCGTGACCAGAAATTTTCCCGCGAACTAAATTCATTTTTTCCGGTAAGCCATAGCGATTCGCTCTCGTGCGAACGACGAGACCCTTTTCTTCCATGTGCACAAGTGCTTTCACAAACTCTTTAAAATCAGAAGAATCTTCAATTCCAAGCGCTTCTTCTAGCTCTTTCACCGTTAGTGGCTTGTAGCTTTCTTCTTTCATATATGTTAACAGTTGCTCGACGTACTGCTTTATTTCTTGTTCCATCTCTTTCCCTCCTGTTCTCTTTAAACTGTCCAGTCTAACCGCTCTAAAAATTGATACACATCTTCATGAAGCTGCTGTTTCTCTTTATCTAGTGTGATCACATGACCGGACTCTTCATACCATTTCATTTCCTTCATCGTTGACTCGATTTCTTCGTAAATAATATTGGCGCTGTTTGGGTTAATCATTTCATCGTGTCTCGCTTGAACGACAAACGTCGGCGCATAAATCATATCAATGCTCGCACGAACGTCAGCGATTAAATGTTGCAAAGCCTGTAACGTATTCATCGGCGTCTTTTTAAATTGTTCCATCTCTTTTTCAATAACGTCTTCCGATTTCCCTTCAAACTTTTTAAAGCCACGCGCATATTCTACAACGCCATTGTACATGACTTCTTCACTTTTGAAATACATCGGGGCGCACATCGTGATCACGCCTTTGACCGGTGCCGTTTCCGCTAACTTTAAAGAAAATACACCGCCAAGTGAAAGACCCGCTACCGCAATCTCATTATAGCCAAGCTCCTTCAAATGATTATAACCATCCAGTACATCTTGCCACCAATCATCAGGCCCCGTTAACACAAGTTCTTCTGGCGGCACACCATGCCCTTTATAATGAGGAGCGTGAGACGTGTACCCTTGTTTCTCTAAAAAGCGACCGAGCATGCGAACATCGGAAGAATTACCTGTAAACCCGTGGAGCAAAAGAACCGCCCGCTTGCCCGCTTCAAACGTAAATGGTTGTGGTAAAGTTAATTTCATGATGCATAAAGCTCCTTTTCTCTAGTATGGACCGTTCCTTCAACTCTCAACATTATTTTACGAAAAATTTCCTCCAGTAGCTAGTAGGAGGGGGGTAATTAAATGGAACTGATGACTAATCCGACAATTTTCTTGCCTGATTCTACAAATTTCGTACCCAATAATCGTTCATTCCCGCCCGATTTACTGATATTCGCGACTAAAAAAGGCGATTTCCCACCTCATTCGCCAAAATAAAAAAGCACCCATACGGATGCTTTTTTATTACAGTCCTAAATATGATACAGCGATCGTTAAGCCGAAAAATAAAACCGCTAATACGACCGTAGCACGATGCAGCACTAAATCAATGCCGCGTGCTTTTTGTTTACCGAAAAGCTGTTCCGCACCACCAGAGATCGCTCCAGATAGACCAGCGCTTTTACCAGATTGAAGAAGAACAACTGCAATTAACGCAATCGACACGATGACAAGAGAAACCATTAAGATTGTATGCAACATGTTTTTTTAACCTCCATCAAACGAACATACGAATATTCTTATTTTAACATAAGAATTGGAATTTGAAAAACAAGAATTCTATTCGCTCGTTTTAAATCGTTGAACGGTTTGATGGAGCTCATCGGCAAGTCCTGCTAAGATAGCGGAGGAAGCATTAATTTCTTCCATCGAAGCAAGCTGTTCCTCCGTCGCTCCGGCAATTTGTTCCGTATTGGCAGCGGCTTGCTGGGCCCCTTCGTCTAACGTTTCTATCGTAGAAACGATATGAGAGACATCTTGGCGAATGTCTTCGATCTTAGATGAGACATGAACAATGACTTGTTGCATCCCTTCAACAGACGATTGGATCGTTTGAAAATCGGTATTAGCTTGGTCGATCGTTTGAACACTGGAGCGAACGTTAGCTGTCGATTCCGTCATGCTTGTTTCCACTTTCTTCACTTGCTGCTGAATCGTTTGAATCATCGGTTTAATTTGTTCCGTCGAAGCGGCCGATTGTTCTGCGAGTTTTTTTACTTCCTCCGCGACAACCGCAAAGCCTTTGCCATGCTCTCCTGCTCTGGCAGCTTCAATCGAGGCATTCAGTGCTAATAAATTCGTTTGTTTCGCAATATCAGAAATGACTTGAACGATGTCATCAATATGATCCGTTTGCTCAACTAAGCTAGAAATATCCGTTGCTAAACTATCAAATGAATTTGTCATTTCATTCATCTGTGCAACGGAAGTCGTGAGCACCTGCACCCCATCTTTCGCCGCTTTTGTCGTCGTTTCAACCGCGCTAACCGCTTGCTGCGACTGATAATGAATGTCTGAAATCGCCTCATTCATTTGCTTCGTCGTCTCTGTCGTATTAACAGTGAACGTTTTTTGAGCCTCTGAAGCCGTTGCAATGCCCATCATCGAATGGGTAATTTGTTCAGATGCTTTACCTGCTTCTTCTGACACGACACTTAATTCGACTGACGAATCATTCACTTTTTCCGCGTGATGAGCTACTTCTTGAATCATTTGCTTTAATTCTGCCTTCATCATATCAATGTTTTGGCCTAATCGACCAATTTCATCTTTACGCTGAATCGATAACGAGGGCTTGCTCAAATCTCCTTTAGCAATAGATCGAACTTCACGCTCAATCGACAAAATGGGGCCAATCATTCTTTTTGTATAAATAGAAATAATAACTGTACCAATTAGAAAAGCGGCAATCAACGTGATCAATAAATAAGTAACAATGTGATTCGCCCCTGCGTTAAAGTCTTTCATATAGGTGCTCGCCGTCACGTTCCATCCCCAATGAGGATCATTTGCGACATAAATGATTTTCGGAGCGGTTTCCTCCGAATTCGGCAAATTCCATGTATACTCAAGGAAACCTTCTTGACTACTACTAGATAAAATATCCATAAGCTCTTCGCCTACATTCACCCCATCAGGCGTGACAATCTTCATTAAATCGTCTCCCTCTATTTGCGGATGAGCTAAAAGAGTGCCTTGATCATCGGCGATATACATGTAACCGCTTTCACCTAAGTCGAAACGATCCGTAATCGAGCGCGTCCCATCCGCTTGCTTCGGTCCCAAGATCATTTGCTTCACTTGCTCCTGCGCTTCCTCAAGCGGCACATCACCCTTCTCCACTTGCTTATTCAACACTTCAATCGTTGCCAGCACAAACTGCACATCATTTTTTAAATTTTGTCTTCCGAGTTCATTTAATTCCTCTTTCGACGTTCCATAAGAAATCAAACCTATGACAAAAGCCGGCACAGCCAAAAGAACGAGTGTCACCACAATAAAGTTTATCTTAATCGACCGAAACACCTATATACACCTCATTTCTCCAACAATATACATAAAATTTTAACACATTTTTCCGAATATTCAAATAGTTATTCTAACGTCAAAAACCGCGCAAAAAAACCCAACACGTGTTGTGTCGGGTTTTTCTTCACTTACTTCTTCAAATTATAAAACGTTTTATCGCCTAAGTACTCAGCCAATTCACCAAGGTTGTCTTCGATACGAAGAAGTTGGTTATATTTTGCTACACGGTCTGTACGAGACGGTGCACCAGTTTTGATTTGGCCAGCGTTTGTTGCGACAGCAATGTCTGCGATTGTTGCGTCTTCTGTTTCACCAGAGCGGTGAGAGATAACGGCTGTGTAACCAGCGCGTTTTGCCATTTCGATCGCGTCAAATGTTTCTGTTAGTGTACCAATTTGGTTCACTTTAATTAAGATCGCATTACCTACACCTTGCTCAATTCCTTGTGCAAGTTTTTCTGTGTTTGTTACGAATAGGTCATCACCAACAAGCTGAACTTTGCCGCCGATGCGCTCAGTTAGCATTTTGTGACCTTCCCAGTCGTTTTCGTCTAAACCGTCTTCAATAGAGACGATTGGGTATTTAGAAACAAGCTCTTCATACCAATCAACCATTTCAGCAGATGTTTTCACAACACCTTCTCCGCTCAAATGATATTTGCCATCTTCTTTGTTGTAGAACTCAGAAGAAGCTGCATCCATTGCTAGTTTCACTTGTTCGCCAGGCTTGTAGCCAGCTTTTTCGATTGCTTCGATAATAGTTTGTAGTGCTTCTTCGTTTGATTTTAAGTTTGGAGCGAAGCCACCTTCATCTCCAACCGCTGTGTTCAAACCTTTTTCTTTTAATACGGCTTTTAAGCTGTGGAAAATTTCTGTGCCCATGCGAAGAGCTTCTTTGAAAGTTTCCGCACCGACTGGCATGATCATAAATTCTTGGATATCAACGTTGTTATCCGCATGCTCTCCACCGTTAACGATGTTCATCATCGGTACAGGAAGCTGCTTAGAGTTCACGCCGCCAAGATATTCGTATAAATGAACACCTAAGTGGTCAGCAGCTGCGTGTGCAACAGCCATAGATACACCAAGGATCGCGTTCGCTCCTAATTTTCCTTTGTTGTCTGTTCCATCTAATTCGATCATCGCACGATCAATCGCTACTTGCTCAAGTACTTCAAAGCTTCCAACTAATTCTGGAGCGATTACATCGTTTACGTTTTCAACTGCTTTTAATACCCCTTTACCAAGGTAACGTTCTTTATCGCCATCGCGAAGTTCTACCGCTTCATATTCACCAGTAGAAGCGCCAGACGGCACAAGCGCGCGTCCAAATGCGCCAGATTGCGTATATACTTCTACTTCAACTGTAGGATTTCCGCGTGAATCTAATACTTCACGTGCGTAAATATCAGTAATAATCGGCATACTAAACTCTCCTTTTAATGTAAATTATTTTTTAATTAATGATGTACCAGTCATTTCTGACGGTTGTTCAATCGTTAACAAATCAAGCATCGTTGGTGAAAGATCACCTAAAATGCCGCCTTCACGCAACTCAATTCCTGACTTTGTTACAATCACTGGAACGGGATTCGTCGTGTGCGCTGTCATTGGGTTTCCTTCAAGCGTTATGACTTCATCGGCATTCCCATGGTCAGCGGTAATAATCGCTGTTCCACCTTTAGCTACAATTAAATCAACGACTTTGCCTAAACACTCATCGACTGCTTCAACCGCTTGGATCGTCGGCTGCAACATGCCGGAATGTCCCACCATATCAGGGTTAGCAAAGTTTAAAATAATCGCATCTTGTCTGTCATTTTGAATCTCATCAAGCAACGCGTCCGTTACTTCATAAGCACTCATTTCCGGTTTCAAATCGTAAGTAGCTACTTTTGGTGAATTAATTAAAATCCGTTTTTCTCCCGGAAATTCCTTCTCACGGCCTCCGCTCATGAAAAAGGTGACATGCGGATATTTTTCCGTTTCCGCGATGCGCAATTGATTCAGTCCGTGATTCGATAACACTTCACCGACTGTATTCGTTAAATCAATATTTTCAAAAGCAATGACGCCATCGACTGTTTCGCTATATGGAGTCATGCAGACAAAATATAAGTTTTGCGGCACGGCTTCACGATCGAAGCCTGCAAATTCTTTGTTTGTAAACACATTCGACAATTGAATCGCACGGTCTGGACGGAAGTTAAAGAAAATAACAGCGTCATTATCTTCCACTTTCGCCACTGGCTTGCCTGATTCATCCGTTAATACAGCAGGAACGACGAATTCATCGGTAATGCCGTTTGCGTAAGAA
This sequence comes from Bacillus sp. FJAT-42315, assembly GCF_002797375.1. Taxonomy (GTDB): domain Bacteria; phylum Bacillota; class Bacilli; order Bacillales; family Domibacillaceae; genus Bacillus_CE. The sequence goes on along the minus strand of NZ_KZ454941.1, from coordinate 735,303 downwards.
TCTTCGACAAGCTCGATCGGATCTTTAAACAGAGGTGCTTCTTGGCGTACCATCGCTTGGTAGACCATTTCTACACGCTCCCAGCGTTTATCGCGATCCATTGCATAGTAACGACCAGAAATTGTTGCGAACTGACCAACGCCGTACTCTTCGATTTTTTTCAAAGTGTCCTCAATATATCCAACCGCTGTTTTCGGACCAACATCACGTCCATCTAAGAAGCCGTGGATATACACCTTGTCTAAACCTTCTTGAGCTGCGAGCTTCAGTAAAGCAAACAAGTGATCATTATGACTATGCACGCCGCCATCCGATAAAAGTCCGAATAAGTGAAGCGCAGAATCATGCTTTTTTGCATGCTCAATCGCTTGCAAAAATTTCTCATTTTGAAAAAATTCGCCTTCACGAATAGCCACATTAATTCGCGTTAAGTTTTGATAGACGATGCGACCAGCGCCGATATTCAAATGGCCCACTTCTGAGTTACCCATTTGTCCATTAGGTAGTCCCACCGCTTCGCCACTTGCTGTTAACGTCGTATGAGGGTACTGCTCCCAATAACGATCGAAGTTTGGTTTCTTCGCTTGAGCAACCGCATTTCCTGCAGTTTCGCCCCGGCAGCCAAAACCATCTAAAATAATGAGGGCTACTGGTGCTTTACTCATTGCCAACCGCCTCCAACAATTGCAAGAACGACGCTGGCTCTAAGCTAGCTCCGCCAACAAGGGCTCCATCAATATCCGGTTGAGACATATATTCACCAATATTGCTTGGCTTCACACTTCCACCGTATTGAATGCGAACGTCGTCAGCAACGCTTGCAGAAAAACTCTCTGCCACGGTTTGACGAATATGAGCACACACTTCATTGGCATCTGCCGCTGTTGACGATTTACCCGTGCCAATTGCCCAGATCGGTTCATACGCAATCACCGTTTGGCTCACTTGCTCTTCCGTTAGTCCTTCAAGTGCTTTTTTCACTTGTCCGCCAACGAACGCATTTGTTTCGCCATTTTCACGTTGCTCTAACGTTTCGCCACAGCAAACGATCGGTGTCAATCCGTATTGAAAAGCAGCCTGCACTTTTTGGTTGACAGTCTCATCTGTTTCATTAAACATTTCACGACGTTCCGAGTGACCAATAATCACATAGTCCACTTTGATATCTTGAAGCGCTTTTGGGCTAATTTCGCCTGTGAATGCACCGCTTTCTTCAAAATGCATCGTTTGTGCACCAATTTTGACGTCCGTACCTTTTACTGCCTGTACAAGCGGTGATAAAAACAATGCAGGTGAGCAAATGACGCTATCTACTACGTTCGCAGCAGGTACTAAGCCTTTCACTTCTTCCGCAAAGCTCGTTGCTTCCGCTAATGTTTTATGCATTTTCCAGTTTCCTGCGATAATCGGTTTCCGCAAGTGTCTTCATCCTTTCCAATGCTTCTCTCTTATTTGTCATTTAAAGCGACTACACCAGGTAGCTGTTTGCCTTCCATAAATTCTAAGGAAGCACCGCCACCCGTTGAAATATGACTCATACGATCCGCTAACTGGAACTTCTCAACAGCAGCTGCTGAATCGCCACCACCAATCACAGAATATGTACCTTCAGCTTCTGCCAACGCTTCGGCCACAGCTTTCGTTCCACCAGCAAACTTGTCCATTTCAAATACACCCATCGGTCCATTCCAAATAACAAGCTTTGAGTTTTGAATCGTTTCTTTATAAAGTTCACTTGTTTTCGGTCCAATATCAAGACCCATGGCATCGGCCGGAATGTCCTCAATCGCTACTTCCTTCGCCTCTGCATCTTCAGCGAATCGATCCGCTACAATTGCATCGATTGGTATTAAAAATGATACGCCTTTTTCTTCGGCTTTTTTGATGAATTGTTTCGCTAAATCAATTTTGTCTTCTTCTAATAAAGACTTACCGATTTCATGACCTTGTGCCTTCACAAATGTGTAAGCAAGTCCGCCGCCGATGATCAAGTTGTCCACTTTATCAAGCAAATGATCGATGACATCGATTTTGTCTTTTACTTTCGCTCCGCCAATAATCGCTGTAAATGGTCGTTCTGGGTTTGAAAGAGCTTTTCCAAGTACGTCGAGCTCCTTCTCCATTAATAAACCAGCAACAGCCGGCACGTGATGAGCAATTCCCTCTGTCGATGCATGTGCGCGGTGAGCGGCTCCAAAGGCATCATTGACATACACATCCGCCAAGCTAGCAAATGCTTGCGCCAACTCAGGGTCATTTTTCTCCTCACCAGGGTAGAAGCGAACATTCTCAAGTAGTAAAAGATCGCCATCGTTCATTTTTTCGATTTCTGCTTGAACAGTTTCCCCATAAGCTTCATCGACTTTTTTGACTTCCTTGCCAGAAAGCTCAGACAAACGGCCAGCAACAGGTGTTAAACGAAGTTCTTCTTTCACTTCGCCTTTAGGTCGGCCAAGATGGCTCGCTAGGATCACTTTCGCTCCTTGCTCAGACAAATATTGAATGGTTGGCAATGCGGCACGGATTCGTGTATCATCCGTTACTTTTCCGTCCTTCATTGGTACGTTAAAGTCGACGCGACAAAACACGCGTTTCCCTTTCACATCTACATCCTTGATCGTCTTCTTGTTCATTCAAAAAGGCCTCCCTTGTTTAGTTAAAAAATTGATCGATTGAAAATGACATTCTCACTTTTCAGAAGCAAGGATGACATGGCGAAAAAAACCGGTTCTCATGGCTTTAGCGCCCCGTTTTCCCCCGCCAGCCGACTCCCTACTGTTTCAAGTCAAGACGGCCCATTCGTCACGATCAATGACAAAGGGGAGGGGGATTGTTCCCCGCTCCCCTTACATCCCAATTACATTATAGATGGTGGGTTACTATTTTCCAACTAAGATGTTGAAAAATATAACACATTTTTTTATTAGTGTAACACTTTCAGAAAATTATAGTCCTTTTTCCGCAATGTACTCAATTAAATCAATCACTCGATGAGAGTAACCTGCTTCATTATCGTACCAAGCAAGCACTTTAATCATGTTGCCCTCAATTACCATTGTCGATAAAGCATCGATCGTTGAAGATACAGAACTTCCATTATAATCGCGAGAAACAAGCGGCTCTTCTGTATAAGCAAGAATACCTTTTAATTCACCTTCTGCTGCTGCTTTCAATGCGGCATTTACTTGTTCCGCTGTTGTATCTTTTTCTAATTCCACAACTAAATCAACGACGGAAACGTTCGGTGTCGGCACACGCATAGCCATTCCGTTCAATTTACCTTTTAACTCAGGAAGTACTAAAGCAACCGCTTTTGCCGCTCCTGTTGTCGTTGGGATCATTGATTCCGCTGCTGCACGCGCACGACGATAGTCTTTATGTGGAAGGTCTAGAATTTGTTGGTCGTTTGTGTAAGAATGAATCGTCGTCATCATTCCGCGCTTAATACCAAATTGGTCATTTAATACTTTCGCAAACGGCGCTAAGCAGTTCGTTGTACAAGAGGCATTAGAGATGACATGGTGATTTTGTGCATCGTATTGCTCATGGTTAACACCCATCACGATCGTCACATCTTCTTGCTTACCTGGTGCTGAAATAACCACTTTCTTCGCACCTGCTTCTAAATGCTTCGCCGCATCTTCACGCTTCGTGAAACGTCCTGTTGATTCGATGACAACGTCTACTCCTAGCTCTCCCCAAGGAAGGTTAGCTGGATCGCGCTCTGCTAATACTTTCACTTTATGTCCATCAACAACGATGTACTCGCCATCAACTGTTACTTCCGCCTGAAAAGTTCCGTGAACAGAATCATATTTTAAAAGATGGGCTAACATGTTAGCATCTGTTAAATCATTCACCGCTACGATTTCTAAATTTGGATGTTTCAAAGCTGCTCGCAATACAAGACGTCCAATTCGTCCAAATCCATTAATACCAACCTTCACTGCCATAATCAAATTCCTCCTTCAATTTTTCAGAATTTATATGATCAATAATTAACAGTATCCTATTAATTACCAACTACTCATTTGTTCGCGAAGCAAGTATGCAGCCGCCGCTTCATCCGTAATTAAAACGGTCGCTTTCGGTGCGCCTTGCAAATACGAATGAATCGCTTTTCCTTTAGATGCCCCACCTGCGACAGCAATCACCTCGTGAGCTTGTTTAAGGTCGTTCAATTGCAGACCAATCGTAGCGATTTTATGTACGACAGTGCCAGCTTCATCAAAATAATAACCAAAAGCTTCCGCTACCGCCTGACCTTGCATAATCTTCTGCATATCTTCTTCAGATGTATTTCGTCTTTTCGCCATCACGAGCGCCTCACCAATTCCATGAATCACAATATTCGCGGATTTGATCATCGTAAGCACCTCTTTAATCGCGGGCTCTTTCATGAGAGACTGTTGCGCTTTCGGGCTCATTTGATCGGGTGCATACAACACTCTATGAGTACGACCTGTGTTCATAGCCATCTGGGCTACAATCGAATTGGCTTGGATGTGAACATCTTCTCCGATGCCACCTCGTGCAGGAACAAAGATGATGTCCTTTCCTTCGCTGAACGACTCATTCATCGCTCGAGCTGCTTCTACCATCGTTGTACCGCCTGTAACTGCGATGATATTCTGTGCGATTAACCGCTTTTTTATACAGTTGACAGCAGCCGTGCCAAGTTCTTTCTTGACCCATGGCAATTGATCACTATCCCCTTGCACAATCGTCACTTCATCGAGTCCATAGCGCATTTTCAATTGTTCTTCCATCGCGTGTATGCCCTTAATTTCACCCATTAATTCTTGCAAACCATCAAGTACAGATTCACCATCCATCGTTAAAACCATACCCTTTGACTGAAAATCAACTAAAGCCTGAGCTTTTAAAAACTCTACTTCACTTCTTAATACTCTTTCAGTCAAGCCTAGCGATTGGGCTAATAGTCTTCTTCCAACCGGCTGGGCAAGGCGAATCGATTGCAATATTTCATAACGCTTCTGCAAAACATGTAGCAAGTCAGGTAATAATCTTTTTTGAATATCGATAAATGTTCGCATAAAAACTCCTTTAATTCTAAAGTGGGTCTATTTTTGTCCCAACAAAAATAAATACGTCCCACTAAACTCAAAAAAAATCCCTGCCTTCACGTTTATAGTAACAGGGGGAAATTCAAAAATCAACCAATATCATGTTAAGCTTTTATGTTGTTATTGTAACTTTTTGATTAATGTTGGATAATCAATCACCCCATATTGAATGATCTCATTATCGTATTCAATCACAGGGATCATCAAACCATACTTTTCAGTCCACTCGTCTCGATCGTTAATATTGCGTTCATGGACGACGACCGACACCTCTTCCCGCACAAGCTGCAAAACCGTTTGCGCTTCTATGCAAAGAGGGCACTGTGGTCGCGTGTAAAAAATGATTTCTTTCATTGCTGTTCCTCAATTCTCAGTCATATCTTTTTCGTTTCGAGGAAGAAGGGATCGAGAGTTGATCGCGGTATTTCGCTACCGTTCTTCTCGATACCTGCCATCCTTCTTCCTTCAGTCGATTGCTAATTTCCTGATCGGAAAGCGGCTTTCTTTTATCTTCCCCCGTAACAAACTCCATCATTTTTGCCTTAACTTGTTGAGCAGACGCTGTCTCCTCTGTTCCCCCATTCGTTAAACCTGCCGGGAAGAAGAACTTCAATTCATACGTTCCGTACGGCGTTTGCATATATTTTCCTCGCACCGCTCGACTAACGGTGGACTCGTGAATCTCTAGCTCATCAGCAATCTCCTTCATCGTTAACGGCTGCAGGCTCGTCGGCCCACGAAAGAAAAAGTCTTTTTGTTTTTCAACAATTTTCAACCCTACTCGCTGAATCGTTCGCTTCCGTTGCTCTAAACTTTTCAACAACCATAAGTAGTCTTTTTGCTTTTCCTTCATAAATTGCTTTAACTGCGGGTCTTTATGAATCGCTAATTCGTTAAAGTAATCTTTTTGAAAAATAATTTTTGGCATATCCTCTTCAAGAAGATACACTTCAATAGCATCTTTTTTCAACTGAACCGTTAAATCCGGGCGCACATAGTTCGCTTGTTCTTTTTGAAAACGTGCACCTGGTTTCGGATTTAACCGTTGTTGAATAAAGTCCGCCACTGCTTGAATCTCTTTCACATCGACATTAAGCTTCTTTGCCAGCGGACGCCAGTTCTTTTCGGCAAATTCCATAAAGTAATCTTCAACGATCGTAAACACGAGCGGAGATGCATCAAGCATTCTTTCTAGCTGTAACAACAAGCAATCTTGCAAGTTAAATGCTCCTACGCCAGCAGGTTCTAGCTCACGAATCATCTCTAGCACATCTTCTGCTTCATCTGGCTGGCAGCGACACATGAGCGCCGCTTCTTTCATCGTAATCGACATATAGCCGTTTTCATCCATATTATATAACAAAAAATCAAGGATTCGCTTTTGTGTAGGTCCCATCGGAATAAGCGACAATTGCATCCGTAAATAATCGAGCAACGTCTGTGACGTATCCGCCAAATGCTCCACCCAGTTTTTATCGTCCTTCTCACTTGATACCCCTTGTTTCGACCCTGTCTTCTCTTTCTTGTGAAGCGCTTTCATTTCTGATTCCTCTAACTGTATAAAAGGGTTCTCCATCGTCTTCGCTTCTAAAAACTCTGTCAACTCTTGGGCAGAGTACTGTAGCAAAGCGATCGCCTGCGTCAGTTCCTGCGTCATCGCAAGCTTCATTGTCTGCTGTTGCCAAAGTCCTGGTTTCAAATGCATATTCATCTTCCCGCTCCCCCCTTATTCTCTATTATACAACAGGAAATAAAAATGAGAATGAAAATTTAGAATTTTTTATAATAGAATCGTCTTCCTCCGACATGATTCGAGGAAGGCTCGACTGATTTTGACCGAAATCCAACTGATCCAACCCTCCCTAGCACTTGATTACTCCACCTAAAAAACCCATCATCTCTATTTAAGAGACGATGGGTTTGGCTTACATGCATCACAACTTAAATTGTCGAATCGACTGTGTCATTTTTTGATAAGCTTCTTGCAGTTCCTCAATCGTTTGTTCGAGATTATTCATCATCTCTACTTGTTGATCGGCTGATTGAGCCACTTGTTGTGTTCTTTCTACGTTACTATCGACGAGTTGATTCATCTGCTCTGTTGAAGCTAACACTTCTTCGGAGCTGGCGGACATTTGCTCATGAACAGCGGATTGGTCTTGAATTTCCCCATTGACTTCGAGCACAGCTTGAAATACTTTTTCAAGGTTTTGGCCGATCTCGATCACTGCTTGAGTACCCGATTTCACTTCGTTTGAACTGCTTTCCATTTCAGCTAATGCTTTGACAGTGACACCTTCAAAGGATTGAAGATGCTCACGAATTTCCTCTGCAGACGAACGAGACATTTCGGCTAGCTTGCGAACTTCATTGGCAACAACTGCGAAGCCTTTCCCTGCTTCTCCTGCTCGTGCTGCTTCAATCGCAGCGTTAAGAGCAAGAAGATTGGTTTGATCAGCAATTCCGGTAATCACTTGAACCATTTCTTCAATCGAACGGAATTGCTGCCCCATCTCCTCCACATACTTTCCTGTTGTTAGCACCGATGATTCGACTTGCTGAATTTGTGTAACGACTGAACGTGAACCATCGACACTCGTTTGAACAAGCTCCGTCATTTCCGTCGACGTTTCAGCGATATGCGCCGTCGAATCGGCCATCCGTTGAATACCAATCGCCATTTCTTCCATAGCGGTGACGACTTCATTGTTATTGATTCGTTGCTGTTCTCCATCAGCTGCCATTAAGCCAATCTGACTTGACATCGTATCATTCGACTCCCGTACCGTATGCATCGTATGTCCAAGATTGCCAACGACTTTCTCTAAGTGATTCGATGTGTGCCCAATCGTCGAAAGGGCTTCTTTAAATTTGATTAATGACTGCGCGAACGATTTAGAGAAATCACTAATTTCATTATCATGCCTATATTGCAACGAATGAAGCGATTGCTCCGCTCCGACTACATCTCCATCCGCAAATTGACTAGATACTTGCTGAATCGTTTGCAACGGCTGTAACGTCCGGCGGATAAAACGATAGATCATCCATAAAGACAGCAAAGTAATAATGACCATTAACCCGATCGAAACCGACAAAACGGATGTTAATATATTTTTTTCAATCTCATTAATTTGTGTAGCGGCCACATCGACACCAACAATCGCGACGACCTCTCCGCTCGCATCCTTTAACGGCACAAGCGCTGATAAAAATTGGCCATACTCCTCATCCTCAACCAGATCCGTATGATACCCATTTTTACTGATCGCACGTTCAACAAATTCAGATTTCGTCGATAAAGATTCTTCACCGATGGTTGCTACTCCCTCTGTCGCATCTAGCGGCATTCCATCAACTAAAAACTTGACTGGCTGGTCCTCCCTTGGAACCTCATACGTATAAGCATACATTACACCATTTTTTAGTCGTAAATCATTCAGCTCGCTACGCAATTCCCTATATAAATCGGACTCTTTCGGGCTTTCAGCGAACTCTTTATATTTTTCTGCATCCAACTGACTCACTAAATTAGTCGCCACATTAATCGCTTGACTACCGATAGCTTTGTTGACAGTGGAACCCGTGGTGACATATAAAATCACCAAAAATACACCACCAATTATCATCATGGTGGTTACAATGTATAACAATAACTGCTTTCCTAACTTCAAAATCTTTTCCCTCCTTTCCCACTTGTTCTATATATATCGTCATTATGATATTTTTATAAAGTGTTTTAAACAGGAAAAATATACAAGTTAATGGGTAGATAACTCAATTCGAATCGTTGTTCCTTCACCTAAAATGCTGTTAATCGTAATCGTGCCTTGATGGGCTTCGATAATATCTTTCGCAATCGCCATCCCAAGCCCAGAGCCTTTATGAGATTCCCCTGTATTCGTGCCACGATAGTAACGGCTGAAAATATGGTCAAGCTCTTCCCTGCTCATCCCTTTTCCATTATCTTCAATATAAATAGATGTTTCTTCCAATGCCACGGTTACCTTCGTATCAGGATCATTATGCACGACCGCATTAAAAATTAAATTACTCAATGCCCGCCGTAGCAATAACTCGTCTACCTGTAAAAAAACCGCTTCACCTTTACAATCAAAAGAGATGGATCGCTGTTGATGTTTCGGGTCATTTAATAAATCAATGACGAGATTTCGCACTAATGAGACGAGATTGACGTTTTTCTTATTTAACGACATTTGTTTATTTTTCAAGCGTGTTGTTAAATTCAAATCGTCGATCACTTCTTTTATGTATAGCGATTTTTTCTCAATGATTTCAGCGTATTCACGCATCTCTTCAATGGAAAAATCATAGTCTTTATCCTTCATCATTTCTGCAAATCCTTGAATCGAGGCGAGTGGCGTTTTCATGTCATGCGAAATGTTCGCAATCCATTCTTCTTTTAAGCGATCCAGCTTCTTCCGCTCCACTTCCGCTCTTTTTAACTGTGTTGATAAATCCTGTACATTATGAGTGACTTCCCGATAAACCCCCTTCGATTGACTCACTACGTTATAGTCTTTGTTTGCCAGTTTTTTAATATCATCAATAATTTTATGAACAGGTTTCGTCAAACGCTGGCTAAATACATAGCCAATCAACACAGCAATCAAACTGTCGATGATCAGAAACAGCAAAAAGATATTGTTCAAGCTCTTCCCTAATTGTGCAGTATTGTATGAAAGGACATATCTATTAATATTACGATCAACCACACCAATAAAATAACTGTACGCTTGTCCATTATGATTCACACTATCCATAAAGACGGTTGTATCGGCATCGACTTCTTTATATTTATACATTTGAACAACTTCCACTGGTGAATACGATGTGGGCAACGTCTTTGGTGCTCGGTATGTATATTGCTCTTCTCCTTGTTCATTCAACACTTGAATCCAAGCATGTTTCTGTTGCAAAACTGCTTTTCCTACTGAACTAATCGTTGGTCTCCCTTCATCTATCTGAACATATTGTTTAAACTCGCGCGCAAACGATTCCACTGGTTGGCTAGATAAAGGAGCAGTCGTGTGCGATTGCCAAACTAGCAAGCCAATGAGCATCACCCCATTAATACAAACGACAAATAACACAATAAGGAGGATCGAAAATAAATACCTTCCTGTTAAACGCCAGCGCATCATCCATCCTCCTTCGTAACGAATTTATACCCTAAACCTTTCACTGTGAGAATATGCTCTGGCTTCGATGGATTTTCTTCGACTTTTTCGCGGAGTCGACGAATGTGCACCATAATCGTATTATCAAAACCGATAAAATCCTCGCCCCACACGTGATAACAAAGACTTTCTTTACTAATAATATGATTAGCATGCTTCATCAAATGGCTCATTAAGCCCAGCTCTTTCGGCTTTAATTCAATCGATGCTCCGTTCTTCGTCAGCACCGCCGTTTGTTCATTTAACGTAAACGGCCCCGCTTGCAAAATCTCTTCTTTCGGTTCCTCTCTCATAAAGCTCGCCCGGCGCAGCTGTGCTTTTACCCGATAAGCGACTTCTTTCGGGCTGAACGGCTTCGTAATATAGTCGTCTCCCCCAATCGCAAACCCGACAATTTTATCCACCTCTTCATCCTTCGCTGATAAAAATAAAATCGGTACGTTGGAGATCTCGCGGATTTGCTTGCACACATCATACCCTTCTCCATCAGGCAGCATAATATCTAATAAAACAAGATCCGGCCGATGCGCTTGAAATTGCTCTACTCCATCCTTCACGGTCGTACTCGTATAAATACGTTCAATTCCTTCTTTCGTCAACACTGTTTTCAACAATCGTAAAATATCCTCTTCATCATCAATAATCAGGACTGCTTGCTGTTTCGTCATCTGTCGGCCCCCTCCTGTTTTTCTTTAGTATAACGGAAAAAGCTTCGTTTAGTAGCGGTTCGATTCCTCTCATATTTTAAGGTTTTTGTAAGGTTCAGATTAAGATGGTGTAAGATTCGGTGCGTATGATAGGTGTCAGAAGGAAGGAGAGAACAACATGAAACCTATTTTACAAGCAAGAAATGTGGAAAAGGTGTTTGGCTCAAAAGAAAATGAGTACCACGCCTTAAAAGACATTCAATTAGATATACATGAAGGAGAATTTGTCGGCATTATGGGGCCTTCTGGGGCTGGAAAGTCGACACTTTTAAATATTTTATCAACAATCGATACACCGTCTGCTGGTGAGATCATCATCGACGGGCAAAATATTGTCCAAATGAAAGAGGAGCAATTATCGGATTTCCGCCGCCATAAGCTCGGCTTTATTTTCCAAGATTATAATTTACTAGATACATTGACGGTAAAAGAAAACATCGTGCTGCCGCTAGCGTTATCGAAAGTGCCTGTAAAAGAAATCGAAACGCGCGTCCATGAAATGGCTGACACGTTTGGCATTCGCGAGATTCTAAATAAATATCCGTATCATATTTCTGGCGGACAGAAGCAACGAACAGCCGCTTCCCGGGCAATCATCACGAACCCTAAGTTGATTTTAGCCGATGAGCCAACGGGGGCGCTCGATTCTAAATCAGCGACCGATTTATTAAATAGTTTAACTGCCTTAAATGAAAAGCAACGCTCTACGATTATGATGGTGACACATGATGCGTACGCCGCTAGCTTCTGCAAACGGTTATTGATTATTAAAGACGGAGAGTTATTTAAGGAAGTGTATAAAGGAGAGCAGTCACGTCAAGCTTTCTTCCAGCAAATTTTAGATGTGCTTGCGTCGCTTGGAGGTGGCGCTCATGACGCTCTTTAATATCGCACGGAAAAATATTCGCCAAAACTTTACGAACTATTTTCTATACTTTGCTTCGATGATTTTTGGCATCGTCATTTATTTCACATTCGTTTCCTTAAAGTATGACGAAACGATTGCCGCAACAGCAGAATCATCCCCGAAAATCAACTCAATCTTTAGCGCCGCTTCGTTTGTCTTACTGATTTTCGTTTCGATCTTTATTTGGTCATCGAACGCCTTCTTCATGCGGAAACGAAAAAAAGAAGTCGGCTTATATTCACTACTTGGCGTTCGCCGAAAAGAAATTGGGCGCATGCTCTTTTATGAAAACTTCTTGATGGGGATGTTTGCACTCGTCATCGGGATCGCGCTTGGGGCGTTGTTATCAAAAGGATTCGTCGCGTTATTAATGAACATGATGGGCTACGAGGCCATCACGAACTTTATGATTTCATCAGCGGCCATCATAAATACAGCGATCGTCTTTTTGATCATCACACTCGTCACATCGTTTCAAGGCTATCGCTTAATTTATCGCTTTCAATTAATTGAACTATTCAAAGCGGATCAAGAAGGAGAACATGAGCCGAAAGCTTCCCTATGGTTAGCGGGATTGTCGCTCATCCTGATTGGTGGCGGTTATTGGCTCGCTCTTCAATCGTTCGACTCTGCAGCTTGGCAAACACTCGGTCTGTTGTTCACACCACTCGTCATTTTAACAACGGTCATTACCGGCACATACTTTTTATTTAGCACCTTCATCGTCTATGCATTAAAAGCATTGAGGAAAAAGAAGTCTCACTTTTGGAACGGGTTAACGATCATTACGACGTCCCAATTGTTATATCGAATCAAAGGCAATGCCCGCACATTAACGATCATCGCTGTCTTAAGTGCGACGACATTAACAGCGGTCGGAGCTGCTTTTAGCTTTTACTATAATACGAAAACAACAGCGACAACGATGACACCAAATAGCTATTCTTTCATCTCGACAGATGAGCAACTAGCGAAACAAGCAGAGGAACGGATCAAACATGCAGAAGATCATAAGCTACGCTATCACCAAACGATCAACACTTTACAAGTAGAGGCGGATACAACGAATATACAAAGTCCATTCATGGGTACAGAATTGGTCTACGCCTTGATTTCAACTAGTGATTTTAATACATTAGCCGACAAACAAGGACGGAAAGAATCATTATCACTACAGGGAAACGAAGTCGCCGCCTTGGATCGCATGTACTATGAAGAATTCTCACCGAAATATGTTGGCAACTCGATTACGTTTCATTTGAACGATCGTGAAGAAAAAGTAACCTTCACTGATTTCAAAACATACGACGTCCTCAATTTCGGTGTCGATGGAGCAACGCTTGTCGTCAGTGATGAACTATTCAACAAGCTAGCAAACGAGCTTGAAGCGAGAACGATTGATATGTTCGGCATCACAAACGCTCATCAAGCGAAAGAGTTAACAAAGCAACTGAAAACAATCATGCCAGAGGAAGCGTCCTTGTCTAGCTATTACGAAGTGTATGCGGCTGGCTTACAATCAAACGGATTGCTCATTTTCGTCGGTGGCTTTTTAGGACTTGTCTTCTTAGCCGCAACCGGCAGTATCATCTACTTCAAACAACTAACAGAAGCACATGCTGACCAAGACCGTTATCGCATTCTATCCAACATCGGCGTCAATAAAAAAGACGTACGAAAAACGATTGCGAAACAAGTATTTTTCATCTTTGCCTTGCCATTACTTGCAGGAATTACTCATAGTGCCATAGCTTTAACCGCACTATCTAACTTATTAGCAATCAACTTAATCATCCCAACGCTGATCTGCATGGGCGTATACACATTGATCTACATTATGTACTACTTCATGACCGTTCAAGCGTACTATAAAATTGGCATAAACAAAGGAGAATAATCATTATGAAGAAATTAGGAATATCTATCGGAATACTTGCTGCTTTATTTGTCGGGTTCATTTTATTCATCCAAAACGTGAACATAAACCGACTCGGAGCTGACAGCTACTTCGTCAAAATTACAACAGACGGAAAAGAAATCGGAGACGTAACTGACACAGGAGAAAAATGGACGCGCTACGAATATCAATTAGAAGCCATCAACGAAAAAGGCGAAACGAAAACACTAGAATTCACAAGCCAAAATCAACTTCGCCACGACGCCTACCTTGAAGTTTTTGTAAAGGGAGAAAATGAGGTTACTTCTTATGAAGAAGTGCAACAAGCGGAGCTTCCTGATAAGGTGAAAAAGAAATTAAAATAAGACAAATGGGGTGATGTTCATTGAGCATCACCCCATTCGTTTATAACATTGCCCTGTTTATCATAATAATCAATGGTCATTTCATAGTTTTTCGCCTTAGGCAACTCTATCACAGTAACGGATTTCTCATTTGCGTTAAACAGTTGTTCATGTTGCTTTCCATTTACGGTTAATACCATTTTAGCTAAATCACTTTTTTCATTCGTTACAATCATACATATGAACGTTTTTGCTTCGCCGCTTGAGATTGAGATAGGATAAAAGACAAATGATTGACTTTCACTTTTCTCTACATGATTCCACTCATAGTTGCCTTCTTCATTTTTAGAAAACTGGATATACGCTGGATCACCATTTGCTAAAAAGCCCGCCACTCTTTCGTCACCAACATCTTTCACTTCTATGAGCTCAATCGCTTGATGCTCGTAACCTTCAATCGACTGAATCACGTTTTTTATTGATTTGTTGTCGTTTCCATACAATGGTTTCGAGCGGCTCAAAAGAACGGTCGTCACAACCAATATGATAGCTGTAACAACAAACACGATGCGGTTTCTTTTCAAGCAATCACCTCCGAATAAAAACTTCACAATCCATACCGTCAATAAAACCTTTAATAAATCCCTTAATAAAATCAGAGAGTGCAACAGCAGCCAAATAAATCAATACACCTGTTCCAATGCAATATTTAATTACCATATACCTTTTCAAACCCATCACTTTTTTTACAAATATTTTACATAAAGATAGTATAACATAATAGAGTCATAGATGATGCTGTTCATTTTAATACAAAAAACCTCCACGAATCACAACAAAAAATATAAAAGGTAGAGCCTTGTCTAGATAGCCCTACCTTTTGTTTTAGATGTTATCAATGAAATAGAAAAAAACGAATGGACCATATGCCCACTCACCATTAATGATGCAGATATTTTTCTAATGTTTCGATATCATTATTATCTGCTAGTACACTGACAGCCCAGTCATAAGCCGATTCATGAAAACCAATAGGATTTTCTGCTAAAGATTTCTCAACTTGTGAATTTTCCACGAGCTCCATTGCTTCGTTTTCATCTTTTCCGAACTCCACGATCAGTTCTCGAACAATATGATTAATCATTAACAAAATCTCTTGTTGCTGCTTGGAGTTATTATTTGTCATAAACATTCGATCACCTCCGTAATTTTCAAACATTGTAACGCTTTATTAGTTGTCACAGCTAATTGATCCATATTAGCATATGCACGTATATCTGTATAATTGGATGATAACAGCCCACCATCGGCCACAGGTCCATAAACTAAATCGTAATCATATTGGTATAAAGAATGTTTTGCTTGCCTCATAATCCATACGAATTTTTTCCAGTCTAAGTGGTCATCTTCAAAGACCTTATATTTTAACTGTTCCCATTCCTTAACATTTTCAACCTCAAACTTTAAAATAATCGGTTTGAATTCATGCTTCATGCCAAGAAAATCTCTTACCGTCATATTAGATAATTCTAATATTGCTTTATTAAGGACGGGTTTTGTAGCTCTCCGCTCAGCCCACTCTTTAGCTTGTTCATAATTCGTAGTTAAGTAAAAGCCCGGACCAAAATCCATTCCACCCTTACTTCGAGGGAATATTTGAACTCCATGCTTGTGAATAAGATCAGAATAAATATTGATCGTACCATGATAAAGCGGCAAGCTATAATCATGAATAATTGACAAAACACTTTCTCCAATCTAGTTATGTCTTATGTTGATTATATCATGAGCGTAAATTCCATGACATACTTTCGATTCCTCTTTCTATGACGATCTGTTTTATAAACAATGGAAAATCGATTCAAGTAAAAGAGTCAACCGCTTGCTCCTATTGGTACAGAGTTGCGGCAACATTTGATGGGAAATATTCTAAGTAAAGAGAAAAATAGCGGCTTCATCCCCCAATCATTTCACACTCGTTACTTTCTCAAAAAATCATTGTGTATTTTCTGAAATTTTTTATTGACTCCATAATAATATTCATAAGATAATACTAATGAGTAATATATGTTATATATTTCGAAGGAGCTATCAAATGAGTAAAAGAGGTAGAAAGAAAGGGGCTAGTGGTGAACAAAGTAGAGCTCTATTGCTTACGATCGCTGCAGAAGAGTTCGCGCATAACGGTTATTATGAAACAAAAATTAGCACAATCGTTCAGAAGGCTGGCTTAACGCAACCAACATTTTACCTTTACTTTAAAAGTAAAGAGGCAATATTTCAGGAATTAATAGCTTCGTTTAAACAAGGGCTAGTTGATCTTACTAAAGAGAGTCGCTTAGAACCTGGAATTGATTTCGACGCCTTACCATTGAGAATTACAAAAGGATTAACAGGCATCTTTACTTTTTTTGCTGAGAATCAACATTTAACACGCATTGGATTCTTTAATTCTTTAGAAGCCGAAGAGATTAAAAAACAATTAGCACTACAAATAAGGGAAAACTTAATGTCTGAAGTAAATAACGGTTATTTTCAGACTGAACTGGACACATGCTTAGTTGCTGAAATTTTAATTGGCATCATTGAACGCCTCACACTCACCAAATTATTTCCAGGCATAAAAACACCCGAAGAACTTGCATCCGAGATTGTTCACCTTCTTTTGAACGGAATGTTACCAAAAAGTGAATAGTTATTTACTGCTTTTGGACGTAACCCTCATTTTGATCTTAGTACACAATTTATCGAAAACTACTACAAATTAGCATTCTACGATTCTAAATTCACCGAATAACGAAAAAACATAAACGTAACACGGACAAGGGGCATTCTAAAATAAGGAGAAATGATGATGGAGAGAGAGTTAGATAAAGAATGGGTGTACTTGATAATGCAGGCTAAGCAAATGGGGATTTCAATAGAGGAGGTTCGTCGATTTCTTCAACAGGGGTCTTTAGCAGAGGTCTCACATCTTGAAAATAAAAATAGGGCTTTCACATCTGCCCTTGATACATTCAAGACTAGGTACATTGATTAACCTTTAATATTCCATCTTACTTTTAATTTTGAATATAGCTCAATAATACTGTGCAACTGCCGAATCATATGTAAAAGCGTTGTTATTCATCAATTGGCGAATGACAACGCTTTTCTGCTATTTTACGAACGTAGGTAAAATTCGTGATTCAAGTTAAATAATATTCTCTAGCTTGTTCTTTCATCTCCTTTGTGATTCCATATTCGTTTTCAAAAAATGTATCATAATTGGTATAACGTGATTTTATCGCTGAAAAGAGTTCTTGGATATACTCTTCATTTGCATTGGAGAACGCCTGAAATACTTCTGCTCGTTCTTTCATCTGTTCCTCCATTACCTTAAACCATTCGGGTGGATTAGACTGCATTTCGTCATTAGTCCGTAAGTAATCAGTAATTATTTGCTCTTCTGGCACATCAAGCAATAAATAAATCAGTGCAGACCCAACTCCTGTGCGGTCCTTTCCAGCTGAACAATGATGTAATAAAGGTGCTTCTCCTGCACAAATAATATTTAGTAATCGTTGATATGATGGATTATTAAAAACGATCTCAGAATAAAACTGCCCGAATACATTAGATTGTAAAAAAATATCACTTTTCAATAACTCTTCGATATTTACTGTTGGAAGAATACTGTCTTCTATTCTAGCTGGAACACGAAGGTTCTTTACATTGTCTAATAATGGTGAACTATTTAGTTTTGCCTCAGATTCATCACGGTAATCAAAAATAACTTTTAATTGTAGTGTTTCCAACCTGTTAATATCTTTAGCTGTTGCATGTACAAGTTCTCCGCTACGAAATAGCATTCCCTTTTTAACGGTGTATCCATCAATTGTTGTTAATCCCCCCATATCTCGAAAGTTATATATTTTTTCGAATTGAAATGTTTCTATTGTCATGCTGCTCCCCCTCGGTTAACTAACTGTCATCTCTTGTTCCTTACCTTCGTATAGAAGAAATAGTAGTTCATCTGTTAAATTTTTTGGATCTCCATCAAATATTACCTGTCCTTTTTGAACAGCAATTATACGTGTTGCATATTTTTTCGCTACGTCTACTTGATGTAGATTGATTAGACAAGCAATGTTTTGTTCTTTACAGTTTTGATAAATATTCTCCATTATTGTCGCTGAAGATTTCGGATCTAGCGATGCAATCGGTTCATCAGCTAATATTAATGAAGGATTTTGCGTTAATGCACGGCAAACACCTACACGTTGACGTTGCCCTCCGCTTAAATCATCCGCACGTTTAAAAATTTCCTCTTCCAATCCTACTTTAGTTAATAAGCGAATCGCTTCTTTTTTACGTTCTTCGGAATAACGATTGAAAATCCCACCAAATGTACTCATCTTTCCTAAGTTGCCGTGTAAAACATTTTCCAGAACACTTAAACGATCCACAATATTATAATGTTGAAAAATCATGCCGATATTTGAACGTATCGAACGCAATTCTTTTCCTTTTGCTTTTAGTACAGATTGGTTCTTATAAATGACTTCTCCAGACGTTGGCATAACAAGACGGTTTATAGAACGTAAAAGCGTTGATTTTCCAGCTCCACTTGGACCGATTACAGCTATAAATTCTCCTTCAAATACATCAAACGAAATTCCTTTTAATGCTTGTGTGCCATCAGCATATTGCATTTCTAAATCTTTCACTTGTAAAATCGGTTTCATGTTGACCTCCTAACGTAGTCGCTTCCGTAATTGTCCAGTTAATGTTTCAATTGCAAACATGGTTATAAAAACAATTAAAATTCCTAACGTCATATCATCAAAATGATAGAAAGTAATCGAGTCATGGATAAGCATTCCGACACCACCAGCACCAACCATCCCTAACACCACTGAACTAGATACGTTCAGTTCAAATTTAAATGCAATAGTCGAAAGAAAAATTGTGCTTAACTTTGGAAGTAATCCTTTTACAACAATCTGGAACCAGTTCGCACCAACTGTACGTAGTGCTTCGATCGTTTCGTCACCTATTTCTTCAATTTGAGCTGCAAATGTACGTATTAAGTATGCTGCAGTCGGTAATGTTAATCCTAATATTCCAGCCATTGATCCAAAGCCAATACTTGCAACAGCAATTAATACCCAAACGGTCTTTGGAACAGATCGAATAATAATAACGACAACCCGAATCACATTGCTTAACCACATAGATGGTGCAATATTACGTGCTACAAAAAAAGAAGTAATAAATGATAAGATTAAACCTAGTAATAGAGAAAGAAAGGCTACTACTAATGATGTCAACATTGCTGCCAAATAATCTGGAAGCATCGTGAATGATATTTGCATCATATTATTTATGCTTGCAGGTAATTTTTCAAAGCCTAGCACAAATTGCCACCAGTCAATATCTACGAAAAATAAACTTCCGAAAAACAAGACAGCGCCGATACAAAAAAATAATCGCTGTTGTTGTTCTGTTTTCTTATGTCCAATTTTTATTTTCTTTTGTTTTGAGGTTATATCCACTCGTTGTTCCAATTTTGTCGTCAAATTATTCGCTCCCTTAACTTTTGAGATACGGATTCTACGAAAATTATGATGACAATCATAATGACAATGGCCATAGATGTCTTACTATATTGAAATAAATCCATTGTTTGTTTAATGATAGTCCCTAGTCCACCTGCACCTACCAAACCTAAAATAGCACTTGCACGAATTCCGATTTCAACCATATACAGTGTCCAATTCAAAAAACTGGGCATGAATTGCGGAAATATTGCATGCTTTATCACATGAAAATAGTTTCCCCCAACTGCTTCAATCGCTTCAACGACATGATGATCTAGTTCTTCAATAGATTCTGAGTATACTCGTGCTAAAAAGCTTGTCCCAAAAATAATGAGCGCCAGTAAACCAGGTAAATTTCCTACTCCAAAAATAATAACAAGAACAGAAGCCCAAACAAGGAAAGGTATATTACGAAAAAATGTTAAAATAGCTTTTAGCACATGACCGATGACTCTATTCGGTGTTGTATTTTGTGCAATTAAAATGGCAAATACCATACCTAAAACAGTAGAAACTCCTGTTGCAATGAATGCTAGTAAAATTGTATCGACAACTGGACGTAAGTAAACTTGAAAATTATTAACATCCGGCGGAAAAAAATCAGTAAAAATAAAAGAAAAGAAGGTTGGTACTGCATGAATGAAATCAAACAGATTAAATTCTACATACCAAACACTAAATACGACAATCAACATAAATAATACAATCGTTAACGTTTTTTTTATTTTCTTCATTTCATGTAAATGACTGTCATTCATTTTTCAACACCTCCTATTGATTAAGAAGGTCTTCAGGACTCATTTTTAACGCTTCTGCAACTTCACGGAAAGCATCAAATTCACTATCGTCAACTTCTACTAATTCTCCACCTTTAAATCCTGTCACTTTACTAATGTAAGATTCATCATAACTTAATAAAAATTGTTTAACTTTATTTTTCATTTCATCTGTATGGTCACCACGAATTGCAAAAGCACCATACCCAGCTGCATCAAGATTTGGAATTTCCCCAATTACTTTAAATGAATCTTCTGAAACGACTTGTTTGTCAACAAGCATGTCACCTTTAACTTTAGCCACAACCGCAACATCATACTGTTTGTTAACCGCACCTATTAATGCTTTATCATGCCCACCTGCAAATTGAACACTTTTAAAGAATTTACCATCTGTTTCGAGCTCTTCTAAAGTGACTCCTAACTCATCCATTAAGTGTTTTTTTGGCATTAAATGACCTGATGTTGAAACAGGATCTACAAACCCCATCGTTTTTCCTTTAATATCTTCTAATGAGTTAATATCTGAATCCGCTGCTGTCACAAAAATGGACAATGGTTTATCTGCCTGTTGAGCATTATCGATGGTTGTCAACGCTTCTGCACCAGCGCGTTCTGCGGCAAAAATGTAAGAAAACGGACCAAAAAAAGCTAAGTCTGCTTTATCATTCTTCATTGCTTCAATCGCAGCATTGTAGCTATTTGCTTGATAAGAAGATACTTTAACACCTAGTTCCTCTTCTAACTCCTTTTCAAATTCTTCATCCAGTTCCGCCTTTTCATCAGAGCTTTCATGTGGTAAATAGGCAATAACAAATTCTTCTAAGTTATTTTCTTTCGCTGATGAATCAACACTTTTGGTATCACCACATGCAGATAATAATAGGGCACTCCCTAACATCAAACTACTCAAAATCGATTTCATCTTCATAATTAATTTTCCCCCTCCAATAATTTAAATTTCAACTTGTATACAAGTTGAGTTATTTTTTTAACGCCATCTTGTATACAAGTTGAGTTATTTTTTTAACGCCATCTTGTATACAAGATTAGAGTAACAACTGATTGTAAAAATAATTACTGCTTTTTGTAAATGTTTTGTGAATCAATGTAAATCCAACAACTAAATCCTTATTTTGAGTGGTAAACTAAATGATATGCTAGAACAGAAAGAGGAAAGATCTATGGCGCAAAATAATTTAACGAATCAAGCTTATGCTATATTAAACGATTTATTTATTCGTGCTACATTTATGCCTGGTGATAAATTGTCAGAAAATCAATTATGTGAACAATTAAATATGAGTCGTACACCTATACGTTCTGCCCTATTTAGGATTGGTCGAAAAGGATACATCGAAACTCTTGATAAGAAAGGTATTATTGTAAAGGGGTTTAACAAGAAAGAAATAGAAGACAGCTTTGAATTACTAGTTCAATTAGAAAATATGGTTTATTTAAATTTTAATAGGGTCGAAAACAAACAAAAACTATTTAACGATTTCGAACAATGTATTGAAAATCAAAAAAACGCCAAAGAAGAACAAGATTATTTTCAATATTTATTGGAAATGTATACATTTCCAGAATTACTTTTTAATGCATATCAAAACTCAGCTTTAATCAAAACTTATCAAATATTAAAAGAAGATATGATTCGCATGAGCATGATTATATATAATAAAACAACAAATCACCCACATTATTCGGCGCTAGAGGAAAATGAACAGACATTATCCTTTCTAAAACAAGGTGACATACAAGCAGCCTTAGAAATTAATAAAACATTCAATCAATTACGCCTCGGCGTAATTGCGTCCGCATTTTGAATTGTGCTTGCTCGGCTAAATAGACGAGCAAGCATCTTCATAGCTTAACTATTATGAATAAATGCGACATAGTAGGTCTCCTTTCGTTAATCGTTTTTTCGCGGTAAAATATCGAATAAAAAATACCTCCACGCCATATAAAAGCGTGAAGGTATCGAATAATAAACGGTTTTATTACGCCCTCGGAGGGAATCGAACCCCCATTTTAAGAACCGGAATCTTACGTGCTATCCGTTGCACCACGAGGGCAAAATGTTTAAGTACATTACAAAATTATAGCGGAATATATCAAAAATTGCAATATGTAATTATTTTTTACCGTTTAGCAGGACTTTTATTGGACATACTAGAAAATTATATTAAAGAGAAAATGTTAATATTTGAAGCTTAATGTTTGACCTTCATTGACCATCACTGTATGATAAACATTACATAAGATTTTCTTACAAAACCATTCTTAAGGAGGAAAGACCATGAATCTAATTCCTACAGTTATTGAACAAACAAACCGAGGAGAGCGTGCGTACGATATTTACTCTCGTTTGCTAAAGGATCGTATCATTATGCTTGGAAGCGGCATTGATGACAATGTGGCGAACTCGATCGTTTCCCAATTATTATTCCTTGAAGCAGAAAATCCAGAGAAAGATATCTCCATCTACATTAACAGCCCTGGTGGAAGCATCACAGCGGGTATGGCGATTTATGATACAATTCAGTTCATTAAGCCAGATGTTCAAACGATCTGTATCGGTATGGCAGCTTCTATGGGGGCATTCTTGCTGGCGGCTGGAACGAAAGGAAAGCGTTATGCTCTACCAAACAGTGAAGTAATGATTCACCAACCACTTGGAGGCGCGCAAGGTCAAGCAACGGAAATCGAAATTGCCGCAAAACGCATCTTGTTCCTTCGTGAAAAACTAAACCAAATTTTAGCTGAGCGTACAGGTCAACCGCTTGAAGTCATCGCTAAAGACACAGACCGCGACAACTTCATGACAGCTGAGCGTGCATTAGAATACGGTCTAATCGATAAAATTCTTACACGTCATGAGTTACCTGAAAATAAATAAATAAAAAAACACCTGAACAATGGAGCGATCCATCATTCAGGTGTTTTTTAATAGTTACCTTCCTGTTCAACGAAGGCTACTAGCGCCTCTAATGCACTTTGTTCATCGTGTCCGTCAACGGAGATCGTAACGGAACAGCCACGGTTAATCGCAAGGCTCATAATGCCCATAATGCTTTTGGCGTTCACTTTTTTGCCGTCTTTTTCAAGGAAAATTTCCGAAGAAAAGCGATTCGCCTCCTGCACAAATAAGGCTGCTGGACGCGCTTGTAGTCCCATCTTCAATTGCACGTTTGTTGTTTTTTCAACCACTTTGTTTTCCCCCTTTTCTTTCTTATTCGATCGGTTCGCTTGCTCTAATTTTGTCAGCGATTTCATCTATTTTACGGAGACGATGGTTAATACCCGATTTACTAATTTTCCCCCCGGATACCATTTCTCCTAGTTCCTTCAATGTGACATCTTGATGCGTCACTCGCAATTCCGCAATTTCGCGCAGTTTATCTGGCAGTACTTGCAGACCGACTGCTTCTTCGATATAGCGTATATTTTCAACTTGGCGCAGTGCTGCACCAATCGTTTTATTCAAGTTAGCGGTTTCACAGTTCACTAGTCGGTTCACCGAATTTCTCATATCGCGGACAATGCGGACATCTTCAAATCGAAGCAAGGCATTGTGAGCACCAATAATGTTTAAAAATTCCGTGATTTTCTCAGCTTCCTTTAAATAGGTAATAAACCCTTTTTTTCGCTCTAATGTTTTGCTATTGAGATCAAAGGTATTCATCAGTTCACTCAAGGCATCATTATGCTCTTGATACAAGGAAAAAATCTCCAAATGATAAGAAGAAGTTTCTGGGTTATTAACCGATCCACCTGCAAGGAATGATCCCCGTAAGTAAGCACGTTTACAGCATTGATTCTCAATCAGCTTGGCTGAAATATTATGAACAAAGGAGAATCCTGTTTCAATAATCGATAAGTCCTCTAATATCTCTCTTGCGTGTTCCTTCAGTCTAACAATGTAGACATTATTCTTTTTCAACCTCATCTTTTTACGAACGAGCAGTTCTACTTCCACTTCATAGTTTTTCTTTAATAACACATATATTCTTCGAGCGATCGCTGCATTCTCCGTTTGAATATTTACAACGAGCAAGCGATTTGAAAATGAAAGTGATCCATTCATTCGAATAAGCGCAGAAAGTTCTGATTTCGCACAGCAACTATTTCCTTCAACGGTCGTTAGTTCTTTTTTCGTTTCCGAAGCAAAAGACATATGAGACACCCCCCTCTATCTGAGATGCTCGTTCTGTAGTATAAGGTTTAATTTTTTTCTTTAATTAAGTTCGATAAGATGTCCGCCACTTTGTTTGTGTCATGACGAATCATCCCCTTTTCTCTAGTGACGATATCATCAAAAATGACGTTGAGCCCTAATGATTTCAAGAGGTCGATATCATACACGACTGGTTTCGCCAGCTCTTCTTTATATTTCTCTTGAATTTGTGCCGGGATGGGCTCGTTGTTGACGAGTATTGTATCAATAAAAGCACAGGCCATATGGTCATAAATCGCTCTTACATGATCGCTTGCGGTGAAGTCGAGCGTTTCCCCAGCCTGTGTCATTAAATTACAAATATATACTTTTCGGGCTTTCGCATTGCACACTTCTTCTCCAATTTGCGGAACGAGTAAGTTCGGCAAAATACTTGTATAAAGGCTTCCCGGTCCGACGATAATTAAGTCGGCTTGTCGAATCGCTCGAATTGTCTCAGGCAAAGGCTGTATGTCCCCCGGTGTTAAAAATACGCGCTTAATTCTTTTACCAGAGTAAGGAATTTTCGACTCGCCGGATACGACTGTGCCGTCTTCCATCTCGGCATGAAGAACGACACTTTGATTCGCCGCAGGCAATACTTTTCCACGGACATTGAGCACCCGACTCATTTCCTGAACAGCATGCACAAAGTCACCTGTGATTGAAGTCATGGCGGCGATCATTAAATTGCCAAGTGAATGGCCCGATAGTTCATTTGCTGTACTAAAACGATGCTGGAACATATTCTCTAATAACGGCTCCACATCCGATAAAGCGGCAAGCACATTGCGTATATCCCCAGGAGGTGGAATATTGAGCTCATCACGTAAACGTCCAGAGCTGCCGCCATCATCCGCTACCGTTACAATGGCGGTTAAATCGATCGGGTGCTTCTTCAAACCACGCAGCAAAACAGATAGGCCTGTGCCTCCACCGATAATCACGACTTTTGGCTGTTGATGATTTTTCATAATGTTTTCGCCTTGCGCTTATTAATATCGCGGTGTGTAATACGCGTCTCATAATCATTCGAGAAATGATTGCCGATATATTCCGATAAAGCAACAGAACGATGCTGTCCTCCTGTACATCCAATCGCAATGACGAGCTGCGATTTTCCTTCCATTTTGTAATGTGGAAGCATAAATGTTAATAAATCAATTGTCTTTTCTAAAAACTTCTGCGTGTCACTCCATTTTAATACGTACGTAGCGACATCTTCCTCTAGCCCTGTTCGTGGTCTCATATGGTCGATGTAGTGCGGATTCGGCAGAAAACGAACGTCAAAGACGAGATCGGCGTCAATTGGTAAACCATGCTTAAAGCCAAATGACATCACATTTACGGTAAAGACTGACTTTTTGTTTAACGAAAATTCGGTTAAGATTTTTTCACGTAAGTCTTTCGGTTTCATTTCTGATGTATTGTAAATAAATTGCGCCCGACCCTTTAACTCCTCTAACAGCTCGCGTTCTTGGCGAATTCCATCTAACGGCAAGCCAGTTGGAGACAGTGGATGAGAACGTCTTGTTTCTTTATAGCGGCGAACGAGCACAGAATCTTCAGCATCAAGAAATAATACTTTTGGCGTTAACTCGGCCATTTCGATCACTTCATCAAGCGACTTAATTAAATCATCAAAGAATTCTCGTCCGCGCATATCCATCACGACCGCTACTTTGTTCATTTGATTATTCGCATCCTTCATTAACTCCAAAAATTTCGGCAGCAACGTCGGCGGCAAATTATCGACGCAATAAAAACCAAGGTCTTCAAAGCTTTGAATAGCAACGGTCTTCCCAGCGCCAGACATCCCGGTAATAATGACTAATTGCACATCGTTTCCTAAATTTGTATTCATGTTCCTTCTCCTCTCCTTTTTCTAGCTTGGATCTAATCGGTAAGATAGTAGCGTAAAGTCTGGTGTATATGTAAAGGCCCCATAAAGAATACCTGATCCATGAACCATATATTCAAGGATATGACGATCTCCTTCTGCCATTGGAAGCTCTTTAATCATATCGATCGCATGCCATTCCAGCTTTCCTTCTTCACTCTCTACAATATTCACTCCATCACTTTCCGTTGCAAAAAAGGTAAACATCATCCATTCAGAAATAATTTCATCCTTCTCTTTGATGGTAAAAGTAAAGATTCCCTTCACACTCGGATTGCGTAAATAAATGCCTGTCTCTTCTCGAAATTCACGAATAGCCGCATCTCTGATCGATTCTCCAGCCTCCATCTTTCCACCTGGAGCAACCCACCAGTTTCGGCGCGGCTTTTGCAGCAATAAAATTTTGCCATCCTTTAACAATAAACAATTTGTTACACGTTGCACAAGTGATCACCTCAAGACGATTCGACGAAACGCCGGCATTTTACTATTTTTATTATTATACTATGTTCTTTCCACCGATCTCAATGCTAGGTTAATGTAATAAGAGTAGAGGTTTTTTTCAAAAAAAAGCAGGTTGCCTCACTCACATCGATTATGTGACCAAGGCAACCTCATAAAGTAGGGATATACGTTAATACTTAGGGGGTGTATTAAACTGCTAATTATAGTATAGCGGAAAATTATTTCACCTCTATTACGATTTCATTAACAGTCGATTAAACTTTCCCGTCTTACGCTTTAACCCCTAACTCTGCTTTCAATTCTTCAATAAAATGCTGTGCCGATTGAGCGGCGATGCTTCCATCTCCTGTTGCTGTGACAATTTGACGAAGTGTTTTTTCACGAACATCGCCCGCTGCGTAAATACCAGCAACTTTCGTTTCCATTTGATCGTTCGTTACAACATAACCAGCTTCATTCGTGATGCCAAGGCTTTCAAATGGCTTCGTCAATGGAACCATACCAACATAAATGAACACGCCGTCCGCTTCGAATTCACGTTCTTCGCCATTTTCAGTAGAAACGAGCGTTAAGCTACCAACCTTGCCGTCTTTTTCATTGATTTGCTTCACAGTATGGTTCCAAATGAAATCTACTTTCTCGTTGCTAAATGCACGATCTTGAAGAATTTTTTGCGCACGCAATTGATCACGACGGTGAACAATCGTTACTTTTTTCGCAAAGCGAGTTAAGTACACACCTTCTTCTACGGCAGAATCTCCGCCACCGACAACGACTAGCTCTTTCTCTTTAAAGAAAGCACCGTCACAAACCGCACAATAAGAAACGCCGCGGCCGCCTAATTCTTTTTCACCTGGTACGCCGATTTTCTTATATTCCGCACCTGTTGTGATGATTACGGCACGAGCTTTATATTGTTTCGTTCCAGCGTCAATCGTTTTATATTCTTTGCCGTCAATAATTTCCTTAATATCGCCATAAGCATATTCCGCTCCGAACTTCTTCGCATGGTCAAACATTTTCGTCGATAACTCTGGCCCAAGAATATGATCATATCCCGGATAGTTTTCTACTTCTTCCGTATTTGCCATTTGCCCACCTGGTACACCGCGCTCAATCATTAATGTTGAAAGATTCGCACGAGAGGTGTAAACAGCGGCTGTCATCCCTGCTGGCCCTGCACCAATGATAATGACGTCATACACTTTTTCTTCTGCTGTCAAAGTAAGCCACTCCTTTATTTACTCTCATTTTAAATATACCCTAAAACGTATTTTTCATTCTATACTCATATCGTACTCAATGTGTCACGATTCGTCTATTTTTATGCTTATTAAAGATGTTCCCTCACAAATTTGACATATTTCTTCACTGTCGAGAGGGATACGTCATACTTTTCAGCGAGACTTGCTTGCGACTCTTTTTCTCCACGGAACTTTCGCCACACATATTCTGTCGCTGCCGCAAAAGCAGATGGATTTTTCATCTTTGTTGCTTGCTCCATCTCATGAAAGACGGTAAACCACAACATAATTAAGCCAGCTTCCTCCGCACCGATCGGCTGAAACTGTCCATGTAATATCAACGCTGTTTGATGAGCTAATTGAACGTTTGCTTCATCCTTCAACTGCTCTGTGATCGGCATCCCTAACACAGTAGCTAAGTATATTTTTTCCCGAAAATCAAGGGATTCAATCTCACAAAAATCCGGATGACTCATCACCTGCTTTTGATCGTCCGATAGCGAAAATAAAAAAATACCGAATAAACGCTCTTCTTCGTATTCGCTATTTAATCGGCGGACGATTGTCGCTGGATGATGCTCCAGCCCTTCCTTTTGACGATCATCTGCATTCCAAGGCTCCAAACCTTCTTTTTCGGGGCTGTGTTGCAACACGTATTTCCAAGCTTTACGTGCCACTTTCTCCCGCCCAGTGAAGTAAGCCGAATAAGCGAGCCAATAATAAAACGATGATTCTCCCTCGAAGCCGCGTTTATACAGTTTTTTTAACCATCGATACGCCTCTTCATATTGACCAATTAAAGCAAACGTAGCTCCTAGCTTATATTGTTGTTCCGGCAAAAGCGGGTTAATTTTCTTCAAAAGCTCAACTAACTCCTTCAGTAACCCGTATTGCTTTTCGTAATACATAAAAACCGCCATATTACTTAATGCATGTAAATTCCCTGGACTTTTCTCCAACACATCATTGAGCACATCATGAGCTTTTTCAATATGTCCTAAATAAAAATGAGCAAGTGCTAAATTATTATAAGCAGACCAAAAATCAGGATATTTTTCTATAAGGGCTTCTAAACGTTCAATGGCCTTTTCGTAGCTACCGCCCTCAAGAAGAAAACGAGCCTCTTCCTGCATCGTAATTAAATCATCTTGTGCATAAAGATCATCCAGTTCTCCTTCGCCATCCATCGTAATTAAATCTAACAAATCTTCCGCATCGTCGCGAAAGTCCCCTTGCTCATCCTGCTCTAAATAAGCTTGCACATGTTTAAATGCTTCTTTAAACATTCCCATATGCGCATAGTTATTAGCTAAAAAATAATGGCATTCACTAATGAGCGGATCTAAATCATCCAGTATAAAATGAAGCAGTCCATTCGACTGTTCAAAATTTCCAAGTTCCGTTTCAACAATTGCTAGTTGACAAGCAATCATCGGCTCCAGCGGCTCTAAATCCATCGCACGTGATAAATATTTTTTTGCCTTAGGTAGCTCCCTTTTACTCAGAGCCTTTAACCCTTTTTTATAATAATACTCACCTGTCGGCAAAAAGGAGATCACTTTCCCCTGCTCCTCCCGTAACTTTGAGTGTTTTCTCATGTAAATCCTCCGAGCCATTTATACTTAACCTATGTAGTATACCATATAAAAGAAATCATCAGGCGCAAAAAACAAAAATGGATAGCGACATTATTGGAAAAAGAGGGTGGGCGCTGGAACGTTGAAGAAACGGGTGGTAACAGCGAAGAAACAGCTCGATAACGTTGAAGAAATGGCTACAACATCGAAGAACACTCCTGTAACGTTGAAGAAACGGCTATAACATCGAAGAACAGCTCGATAACGTTGATGAAATGGCTACAACATTGAAGAACAGTCCGGTAACGTTGATGAAACGGCTATAACATCGAAGAACAGTCCGGTAACGTTGATGAAACGGCTATAACATCGAAGAACAGTCCGGTAACGTCGATGAAACGGCTATAACATCGATGAAGCGCTCCGTAACGTTGATGAAACGGATACAACATCGAAGAAGCGCTCCGTAACGTTGATGAAACGCCTACACCACCGCCTTCCCACCTCACCCACACGATAAAAAAGCGAGGCACGTCCCCCGCTTTTCCATTCATTTATTTCGATTTTTCCTCGTGACGTTTCGCTAGTACACCAAGAACATCCGCCAATTCTACTTTTTGCTCACGCAACAAGACCAATAGGTGGTACAGTAAGTCAGCCGATTCCCATTGCAATTCATCTTTGTCACGATTTTTCGCGGCGATGATGACTTCAGCTGCTTCTTCTCCGACTTTCTTCAAAATTTTATCGACGCCTTTTTCAAATAAGTATGTCGTATACGCTCCTTCAGGTCGGTTTTCTTCTCTTTCAGCGATGACTTCCTCTAGCTTATGTAAAATGACATAAGGCAGTGTTTCCGTTTGCTCACCGTACAAGGAGTGCTCAAAGCAACTAGTTGTTCCTAAGTGACAAGCAGGACCCACAGGCTTCACTAACACAACAAGTGCATCTTGATCGCAATCATATTTAATATTGACGACTTTCTGTGTGTGACCGCTCGTTTCTCCTTTATGCCACAATTCCTGACGGGAGCGGCTAAAGAACCACGTTTCACCGGATTCGATCGTTTTTTGCAGTGACTCTTTATTCATGTAAGCAAGTGTCAACACCTCATAGGTTGCCGCATCTTGAACGACCGCAGGAATTAGCCCTTTTTCATCAAACTTTAAATCGTCAATGTTTACACTCATCTCATTTTCACTCCTTGACTTTTTAAAAAGCTTTTTACTTCGTTTACGCTTGTTTCTTTATAATGGAAAATGGAAGCTGCAAGTGCCGCATCCGCTTTTCCTTCATTAAATACTTCGAGAAAGTGCTCGGCATTTCCTGCTCCACCTGAAGCAATGACCGGCACATCGACCGCCTCGCTCACAGCCTTCGTCAAGGAGAGATCAAAACCTTTTTTCTCGCCGTCACTGTCCATGCTTGTTAATAAAATTTCACCAGCCCCGCGCTCAACTGCTTCTTTCACCCAAGCAATTACTTCACGCTCCGTCTCTTTGCGACCACCGTGTGTATACACACGCCATGAACCGAGCGCCTCATCCCACTTTGCATCCACTGCGAGAACGATACATTGCGAGCCAAAATAGTCGGCTCCTTCTGAAATCAACTCTGGGCGTAGGACAGCGGCTGTATTGACGGACACTTTATCCGCCCCGGCACGAAGCATCCGCTTCATATCATCAAGCGAGTTAATTCCGCCACCAACAGTAAAAGGAATCGCTAGTTCCGAAGCGACCGCTTGCACGACATCGACCATCGTTTTCCGCCCTTCATGAGACGCCGAAATATCAAGAAAAACAAGCTCATCCGCACCTTGGTCATCATAAATACGTGCAAGCTCGACTGGATCACCCGCATCGCGAATTTGCACAAATTGAATCCCTTTAACAACCCGGCCATCCTTCACATCTAAGCATGGAATAATTCGTTTTGTAACCATTTACCTCACCTCTTCCAATGCTTCTCGAACAGTAAACTGACCCGTGTAAATCGCTTTCCCTACGATGACCCCACTTACTCCGTCCTGTATATACTGCTTCACCTTATGTACATCCGCTAGTGAACTGACTCCGCCAGAAGCAATAACGCTTTTTCCTGTAGCACGAGCTAGTTCCGCCACCGCCTCAATATTCGGGCCAGAAAGCATGCCATCCGTCGCAATATCGGTAAAAATAAACGTTTCCGCTCCAGCCTCCGCTAACTCCTTGCCAAGGTCGACTGCTTTTAAAGAAGACGTTTCAAGCCAACCATGTGTGGCGACAAAGCCGTCTTTCGCATCTAAACCGATCGCTATTTTATCTCCATACTTACGAAGCCATTCCTTCACAAGCTCTGGCTTAGAAACAGCCAAACTACCAATAATGACTCGATCCACGCCATTATCTAAATAATGACGAACATCCTCTTCCGTGCGAATGCCTCCACCGATTTGCACTTTCGCCGATAACTTCTGCGCCGCTTCAATCACAAAACGGTCATTGATCCGCTCCCCATCTTTCGCGCCATCAAGGTCAACCATGTGAATCCATTCCGCTCCTTCGTCAACGAATGATTTCGCCATATCAAATGGAGAATCGCCATAAATCGTTTCCTTATTATAATCCCCTTGCGTTAATCGTACGCATTTGCCACCGCGCATATCGATCGCCGGATAGATGACAAAACTCATAATATCGCCTCCGATTGCTCCATTGCTTTTGCAAAATTTCTCAGTAATTGCATGCCCACTTCTCCACTTTTTTCTGGGTGAAATTGCATTCCAAATACATTTTTATGGCCAACGACTGCCGGAATACCAACGTTATACACTGTGTTTGCGAGTAAATCCTCTTCTCTCATTTCACTCACATAGTACGAGTGAACAAAGTAGACAAACCCTTGATCGACTCCTTGCAACACAGGCGAATCTTGATGAAATGTCAACTCATTCCATCCCATATGAGGCACTTTCACTTTTTCCCCCGCCAGTTCAGACGGAATACGAGTGACTCGGCCTTTTAATAAGCCCAGTCCTTGAAAACAGCCATTTTCTTCGCTTTCTTCAAATAACAGCTGCATCCCAAGACAAATCCCAAGGAGCGGACGACCGCTTTCCACATACCCTTTTAAAAAATGATCTAGCTTCGTATTTTGCAATAAAGCCATCGCATCTTTAAAGGCTCCAACCCCAGGTAAAATTAACCCTTTCATCTGATCCAGCTCTTCCGGCGAATCGCTAATAATATAAGGAACTTTCATTCGCTCTAATGCTTTACTGACGCTAAATAAATTCCCCATTCCATAATCGACAATCCCGATCATTTACAACATTCCTTTCGTCGAAGGCACACCTTTCACACGTGGATCGATCATCGTCGCTTCATCGAGTGCGCGAGCCAGTGCTTTAAAGACCGCTTCAATCATATGATGTGTATTTTGTCCGTAGTGAATAATGACATGCAAATTCATTCGTGCTTCTAATGCCAGTTTCCATAAAAATTCATGAACGAGTTCCGTATCAAATGTACCGACTTTTTGCGAAGGAAAGTCCGCTCCACGTATTTCGAAATGCGGACGATTGCTTAAATCGACAACGACTTGCGCGAGCGTTTCATCCATCGGCACGAACGCATTGCCATAACGCTTAATTCCCTTTTTATCTCCAAGCGCTTCTTTCAATGCTAACCCAAGACAAATGCCGATATCTTCTGTCGTATGGTGATCATCGATTTCCACATCTCCATCCGCTTTCACCGTTAAATCAAACTGACCATGCTTAGTAAACAGATCCAACATATGATCCATAAACGGCACGCCTGTCTCAACCTCCGCTTTTCCTTCTCCATCGATCGAAAAATTCAAGTTAATTTTCGTTTCGTTTGTATTACGATTCAATTCCGCTATCCGCTTACTCACACTCGACACCTCATTTATGTTATTTTTTCTCCGCTCGGATCTCGACCGCTCGTGCATGAGCCTCAAGTCCTTCTAATCGAGCAAAAGCGGCAATCTTTTGATAATTTTCATTGTATGCTTGTTCGCTATACATAATAATGCTGGACTTTTTCATGAAATCATCGACGTTGAGTGGGCTCGAAAAACGAGCGGTTCCGTTCGTCGGCAACACATGATTCGGCCCGGCAAAATAGTCACCGATAGGCTCCGAACTGTAGCGTCCCACAAAAATCGCCCCTGCATGACGAATATCTTTGACGATCTCTAACGCCTGTTCCGTCATAATTTCCAAATGTTCTGGTGCGAGTTGGTTAATCGTTGCCACTGCTTCATCCATATCTTTCGCCACATAGATCGCTCCATAGCTTTCAATCGAAGCACGTGCAATTTCTTCACGCGGCAGTTCCGCTAATTGTCGTTCGACTTCTTTTGCTGTCGCTTTTGCTAATGCATCAGACGTCGTGACGAGTACACTGCTTGCGCGCGGGTCATGCTCCGCTTGCGATAACAGGTCGGCCGCAATTTCTTGTGGACAAGCTGTGTCATCAGCAAGCACCGCAATTTCACTTGGTCCAGCGATCATATCAATGTCAACATCACCAAATACTTCTCGTTTCGCTAACGCCACATAAATATTTCCCGGCCCTGTAATTTTATCCACAGGTTGAATCGTTTCGGTTCCGTAGGCAAGTGCCGCAACCGCTTGAGCACCGCCGACTTTATATATTTCTTTCACGCCCGCAATATCAGCAGCGACAAGAACTCCTGCTGGTAGACGGCCATCTTTGCCCGGTGGCGATACCATCACAATTCGCTCAACGCCTGCTACTTTCGCCGGCATTACATTCATGAGTACAGACGATGGATAAGCAGCCGTTCCTCCTGGTACATATACACCCGCTGAATCGAGTGGGGTCATTTTTTGACCAAGTATTGAGCCGTATTGGTCGCTGTACATCCACGTTTGTCTCAGTTGCTTTTGATGAAAAGTGAAAATATTGTCAGCCGCTTCTTGAATAATATCAACCATCTGCTTCGGCAATTGCTCATATGCTTCATTCACTTCTTCTTGTGTGACTTTTAAGCTATCTAATTTCGCTCCGTCAAACTTTTCCGTTAATTCTCTTAATGCTTGATCGCCTTGTGAGCGGACAGTGCGAATAATCTCTTGAACGGTGGCACGTTGCTCTTCTGTGCCGCTATCGACCGATCGTTTCAGCGTCAAATCACCTGTTACTTTTTCGATTTTCATCATGTTCACACGACCTTTTCTGAAATAATCTCGGTGAGTCGATCTACTAACGTTTGAATCTCCCTATCCTTCATGCGGTAGCTGACTGGATTGACAATTAATCGCGACGTAATTCCCACAATCGTTTCGTATTCAACTAAGCCATTTTCCTTTAACGTCCGCCCCGTGGAAACAATATCAACGATGCGGTCGGCTAACCCGATTAATGGCGCCAATTCAATCGACCCATTTAACTTAATAATTTCAACTTGTTCTCCTTGCTCGCGAAAATAAGTCGATGCCACATTCGGATATTTCGTTGCAATTTTTGGTGCCACTTCGCTCATCGACGTATTCGGCAACCCAGCAACCGCTAAATAACAAGGACTAATTTGTAAATCAAGGAGCTCATACACATCGCGTTCTTCTTCTAATAGCACATCTTTTCCAGCGATTCCAAGGTCAGCGACACCATATTCAACATAAGTCGCGACATCCATCGGTTTGGCTAAAAAGAAGCGTAAATTTTCTTCTGGCACTTCAATAATTAATTTGCGAGACTCATCGAATTCAGGAGGAAGCTGATATCCCGCTTGCCGTAATAAATCAGCCGCTTCTTCAAAGATTCGTCCTTTCGGCATTGCGATCGTTAACATCGACATTAGCTTTCCCCTCCATTCTTCGCTTGCCCAACATAATAACTGACATTTCCGCAGGCGCTTGTAAAACGATCCACATCTTTCACGCCAGCCAAATCTTGTAGCACAACTTTTTCCCCTTGGGCTCGAAGCTCAGCCGCCGCTTCAATCGCTTCTTTGCGGCGCTCTTTACTGAAAATGAGACAATGAACTTGTTCCGTTTCCACTAGCTCACCGACTGCTTCAAGCAGAAAATCAAGCCTTAAACCAAAGCCAGTCGCACTAGCTGGTTGCCCGAATTTTTCCAATAAATTATTGTAGCGTCCTCCGTTACCGACAGGATAACCGACCCCATCAGCATACGTTTCAAATAAAATGCCCGTATAATAACTCATATGACTGACGAGCGATAAATCAAATTTAATATATTGGTCGATGCCGTAATCTTTTAACAGCTCGATCAATTGACGTAACTCCTCAATCGCTTCCTTACCGGCTCCACCTTCGATTAACTCAGCCGCCATTTGTAAGCAATCTTCATTGCCGTGTAAATGTAAAAATTTCAATAGACGTTGCTTGTCAATCGACGATAAAGAAAGGGCACGGACATGCTCACGGTAGCCGACATAATTTTTTTCATATAAATAGCGGCGAAGCGTGCTCGCTCTCTCTTCCGTCCCAAGAATTTGCTGAAATAGCTCTTCGACAAAGCGAATATGACCGATCGACACTTGAAATTGCTTTAAGCCCGCTTCTTTCAACGCCGAGACCATTAACGCAATCACCTCAGCATCCGCACTAATCGTTTCATCGCCAATATTTTCAACACCAATTTGAGCAAATTCAGCTGCTCGCCCTCCTTCACGCTGTTGCGCACGATACACATTCGCTGAATACGCGAGGCGAAGTGGCACTTGCTCTTTCAACAATTTAGAAGCCGCCGTTCTTGCTATTGGCGTCGTCATATCCGGTCGAAGCACAAGAGTGTTCCCTTGTTGATCCAGCAATTTAAATAGCTGCTGATCTAAAATCGCCGATGCCTCTCCAACCGTATCGTAATATTCTAAAGCTGGCGTCTCAATAAACTGGTAGCCAAAGCTTTTCATTTGTCGTTCAATTGAATCTTTTAACTGACGCTTCGTTTCATATATATGAGGAAGCGTATCCCTCATCCCTACAGGCTTTTCAAACATGAACAGTTTTGACATCTTCATCACCCGACCGCTTATATTTTTCAAAATCCTTTAGTTCGCTAATATATTACCATAGTGAAGTTATTAGTATTTTAACGTTTCTGACTATTTACGTCAAGGGAATTAACAGAAAGTTTGAAAAAGGGGACTCGATAGTCGACGAGTCCCCTTTTGAGTTTGTTTAGTTCATAATTGCTTCCGCTTTTCTTTTGTCTAGCTAGTCACTAAGCAGGGACTTCCGCTTTTCTTGCTGTTATCTTTGCCTGTTTATGCTGAATAATTTGCCATACATATAATAAGAAGATTCCTAAAGTCAGAACACCACCGATTATTAAAGAAATTGAATAATCCATTGCAAATCCTTCAGGCGCATAGAAAATGTACGTACAAACTACCCCTGTCATGAACAATGCTGGAAGCCCAGTCATCCAATGAGCTTTTCCTTCTTTTAATAAGTAAGAAGTCGCCGTCCATAACATTACCGTTGCCACTACTTGGTTCGTCCATCCAACATATCGCCATAAAAATGAATAATCAATTGTGGCTAAAAATAAAGTCGGTACACTCACTACAATTGTTAATAAGAAGACTACACTTTTCTTATCAGGATTCACCCATCTAACAGCAAGTTCTGTCAACATCATTCGCGATGATCGAAGTGCTGTATCTCCCGTTGTAATCGGTAAAATAATCACTCCTAGTACAGCTAGTATGCCACCAAGCGTTCCCAATAACGAAGTCGAAA
Source organism: Bacillus sp. FJAT-42315 (assembly GCF_002797375.1). Classification (GTDB taxonomy): domain Bacteria; phylum Bacillota; class Bacilli; order Bacillales; family Domibacillaceae; genus Bacillus_CE. The sequence continues at coordinate 697,651 of NZ_KZ454941.1, read as the reverse complement.
TTTCATTGACTACTCCAGCCGGACCACCTGCCGCTAATGCTGCTTGAAGCCCTTCCGTTCCGCCAAAGAACGTCATGCCAGCAGCCGCCCAAATTAAAGCAATGACCCCTTCACCAATCATCGCGCCATAAAATACTTTACGACCTTCTGACTCCTTTTTCATCGTCCGAGCAACAATTGGACTTTGTGTACTATGGAATCCAGAAATCGCTCCGCAAGAAATCGTTACCATCAACAATGGCCAAATCGGCAATTCACCGGGATGAAGATTTTCCAATGTTATATTTGGAATCGGCTTATCCCCAAACAATAAAGCTACGGCAATCGCCATCGCCATAAAGATTAATATCGCACCAAATATCGGATAAATTTTACCAATCACTTTATTCACTGGTAACACAGCCGCTAATAAAAAATAAATAAAAACAAGAATCAAACCAGCTGTGAAATTTAACGGAGTGATTTGTGCGATCAACTGCGCAGGCCCTGCTGTAAAAGCCGCCGCTACTAAAATCATTAATATAATAGAAATAGCATTGATCATTGTTTTTACTGTTTTACCTAAATATTGACCAACTAGCGTCGGAAATTGAGCCCCACCATGTCTTAGCGATAACATTCCAGAAAAATAATCATGAACCGCCCCCGCAAAAATACAACCAACTACAATCCAAATAAAAGCCACTGGACCATATAAAGCTCCTGCAACCGCCCCAAAAATTGGACCTAATCCTGCAATATTTAATAATTGAATTAACGAGCCCTTCCACCAACTCATCGGCATATAATCTAATCCATCTTGCTGTGTATAAGCTGGTGTCGGTTGCTCATCATCAATAACAAACACACGCTCAACCACCTTTGAATACACCGCATAACCAACAAAAAGTACTAACAAAGCTGCAATAAATGTCACCATAATATGTCTCCTCCTGATGTTAGGTGTCAAATAATTTAATATACATTTTATATTCTGAAAAATTAAAATACAAGCTTTTTTTTGAAAAAAACAAGTAAATAATGAGTTTATTAATAGCTTTGTTCTATTTTGAAATAATTTTTTCTATTTTCACTAACGCACCTGTTTCTAGAAGATAGCCATTTACGAATCGTCGTTTCTTTTTTTTCTATAAATCTCATAAGCGAAAAAGCCAAATAAATAGCCTATTCCAGCTCCTAAACTAATTGTAAATGCGAGGGGGATCGGGAAAAACACGCCAAAAATCACACCGATCGCACAACCAAAAAGCATTCCCATCGGCATTAAACTATCTAATAAATTTTGAGCGCCTTTTGATTTTTTCTTTCCTAGATTACCTTGGTTATATTTATGTTTAAGTCTTTCAATCACATAGACTATAATTCCTCCCACTATTACAACAGACGCAATTGCTATGACTAACTCCACGTTAGCACCCCCTTATTTTTTATGATGTAGATCTTGATCATTGAAAAATCTACAAAAGATTAGCCCCGACAGGCGATTGATTCCCCTCTAATAACAACATATGGTATAATAACCGTAAATAGGTAACTAGAGGTGAGCGTTTTGGCTAGTATTAACACTGGGGATATCGTGTTCCAACTGTTTATGTTGCTATTTGTGTTAGGAATCCCTGCAATCGTCATTGTGGCTACGATGTATTTTATTCGTTCGACGAAAAAACGAAATGAACAGTTGCAGCGACTAGAGGATAAGATCGATCAATTAGAAAATAAATCTGAATAACCTCTTCCACATGCGAAGAGGTTATTTCTTGTCTTTAATTTGCATCGGATTCCCCCCGGCAAAGGCACCGGGTGGGACATCTCGATGAACGAGGGTCGCGGCAGAAACGACTGCTCCGTCGCCGATCGTCACGCCCGGCAAAATCGTACAATTAGCGCCGATCATCACATTGTCACCGATAATTACCTTACCAAGACGATATTCATCGATTAAATATTCGTGCGCGAGAATCACGGTATTATAACCGACAATCGAGTTGCGACCGATCGTGATGTACTCTGGAAACATAATGTCAGGCACCACTTTATAGGCAAGTGCTGTTTGTTCACCAATGTTCATGCCAAGAAACGTGCGATACAAGCTATTTTTCAACCCCATAAACGGTATGAAGCGACCAATTTCAATGATGGCCGTGTTTTTAAAGGTTTTCCAAAACGAAACGGTTTTGTAAATATTCCAAAGCGAGTTGCCGCCCTCTACTTTGTACCGCTCCGTTCGTCTCATTGTTTCACAGTGCCTACTTGTAAAATATCTAAAAGCTCTGGCATCGTCTCTAACATGTAATCCGGGTTAAATGTTTGTAAAAACTCTTTCCCTTTTACCGACCAAGCGACTCCAGCTGTCAATGTACCGGCATTGTGTCCACCTTCAATATCGTGATAGTTATCACCGATCATCATCGCTTCCTCTGCTGTCGAGCCGAGTGCTGCTAAAGCTTTTTGCAACGGCTCTGGATCTGGCTTCGGTTCCGTCACATCATCAAGTGCGACAATCACTTCGAAAAAGCCATACAGCCCCGTCAGTTTCAAGCCCTTAATGACAGTATCACGCATTTTCGTGGAAACGATCGCCAGCTTATAGCCATTCTCTTTCAACGTGCGGATCGTGTCATACACCCCTTCAAACTCTGTCACTAACTCATCATGCTTAGCTAAGTTATATGTACGATAGCGATTGACCATTTCATCGACTCGCTCGGGATCGATGCTACTAAATGTTTCAACAAGTGTCGGTCCCATAAATGGATACACATCTTCCCGCTGATATTGATTCGGGAAATAATGATCTAGTGTATGCAAAAATGAAGCGATAATTAATTCATTTGTATTAATTAATGTACCATCTAAGTCAAACAGCAAAGTTGTAATGTTTTTCATGATAAAGTTGCTTCCTTTCTTTCCGCAATTTCAGCACGTCTCCATAATGTTGAGACGATCAGAGTTAAGATAATGGCGACAATTACTCGGATCAAAAATAGAGCGAGCAATGTCCAGCCCGTGAGTCCAAGCGGCACGAAAATCAACGTATCCTCCACAACAGCATGACAAGCAACTAAAAAGATAAAAGCGATCGTGACATCTTTACGACTCACTCCGTCATCTTTAACTGCTTGAATCATCACAGCCGAACCGTACGCCAAACCGAATAAAAGGCCAGCCGCTAACGTCGTCGATGTATTTTCTTTCATTCCAAGCATCCGCGTCACTGGTGCCATCCACCGTGAAAACACGTCGAGCCATTTTAAATCTTTTAAAAATTGTATCATTACCATTAACGGAATCACAATTAACGCCAGCTGAAAAACGCCGTACCCTGCTTTTTCAAGGCCAAGTAGCAAAATTTCTCCCCAGCCGTTTGGCTCCGCTTGCTGGGGTGGCGCTATACCGTATTTCGCGAGCTCACCGCCGCCTTTCCAAACGAGATTGATCACAATTCCAGATACAATCGCCAAGCCAAGGCGGACGGCTAACATCACTGACATCCTCACGCCAACCTTCGTTGCGACGCTCGATTCAATTAATAAATTATGGGAAAATGACAGCATTACCGCTAAAATAAACACTTCTTTTACCGTTAAATCAAGCGATAGCATCGCCCCAATTCCCGCATATAAATTCAAAAAATTTCCTAACACGAGCGGAATGGACGCTTCCCCTGACAGTCCAAAGATCCCCATGATCGGACTGATCAATTTCATTAGCCAAGGTAAAACGGGTGTAAACTGCAAAATCGTGACGATCAACGTAATTGGAAAAATGACTTTTCCTAATGTCCAAGTCGTCTTTCCTCCAACAAACAAACCCCTTTTAATCGTGGAAATCATCCCTTACTCTCCCCTATGTTCAATTTTCCATACTATTGTATCTCACTTGTTTGGTATTCATTTTACGACGAACGATCCAAATGACAACTGCCGCTACCACTAGCCCGATCGAAATCACTTGCGCCATTCTTAACGCGCCAAGCATTAAACTATCCGTCCGCAAGCCTTCAATGAAGAAACGCCCGATCGAATACCAAATGACATATGTTAAAAACATCTCGCCGCGTCGTAAATTGACTTTTCTTAACGCGATCAATAGCGCAAATCCAAGCAAGTTCCACAGCGATTCATATAAAAACGTTGGATGATAATACACGCCCTCAATGTACATTTGATTAATGATAAAGTCTGGCAAGTGCAAGCCCTCTAAAAAGGAACGAGTGACTTCTCCCCCGTGGGCTTCCTGATTCATGAAATTTCCCCAGCGCCCAATCGCCTGGCCCAAAATAATGCTAGGCGCAGCAATATCCGCTAGCTTCCAAAACGAAATATTTTTTGCCATTGAAAAAGCAATCGTCGTCGCCACAGCTCCAATTAATGCCCCGTGGATCGCAATGCCACCTTCCCAAATTTTAATAATATCTGCTGGATGCTGCGAATAATATTCCCATTGAAATAGTACGTAATAAACACGAGCACAAAGAATCGCAATTGGAATCGCCCAAATGAGTAAATCAGCAAAGGTGTCTTTTTCTAAACCGAGACGTTGACTTTCCTTCGTCGCTAAATAAAAACCGAGCGCAATTCCACACCCGATAATAAGACCGTACCAATGCACTTGAAATGCACCAAGCTCGAACGCCACGCGGTTTAACGGGTAACCTTCCATCATTTTTCCCCTTTCTATAATAAATCAGGATCTTTCTCGCTAATGACATTAGCAAGCTTGTTCGTAAACTCTTGTGCCGTGTTAATACCGAGGCGCTTCAAGCGGAAATTCATCGCTGCTACTTCGATAATAACCGCCAAGTTTCTTCCCGGACGAACCGGCAAAGTAATTTTCGTAATATCTGTATCAATAATTTTCAATTTATCTTCTTCAATACCTAAGCGATCGTACTGTTTTTTCGGGTCCCAAACTTCCAAGTGAATGTTTAACGTAATTCGTTTATGTCCACGAATCGCTCCTGTACCAAATAACGTCATCACGTTAATGATCCCTAACCCACGAATTTCTAGCAAATGTTCAATGAGCTCAGGTGCACTACCGACAAGTACATCCTCATCTTCTTGACGAATTTCAACACAATCATCCGCCACTAGTCGATGCCCACGCTTCACAAGCTCCAAAGCCGTTTCACTTTTTCCGACTCCGCTTTGGCCGGTAATTAATACACCGACACCATAAATATCGACCAACACCCCATGCACCGCCGTCGTTGGCGCCAGCATGCTTTCTAAATAATTCGTCAACCGACTTGAAAGCCGCGTCGTCGTCATCTTCGAACGCATCACCGGGACAGCATTTCGCTCCGATGCTTCCATTAATGATTCCGGCACCTCTTGTCCTCGTGAAAGAATAATCGCCGGTGTCGTATCATGACAAAGTCTTTCCATCCGGGATGTTTTCTCCTCCGGATGCAACTTACCGAAAAACGACATCTCCGTCATGCCAAGCAATTGCACGCGCTCCGCTGGATAATAATCAAAAAAACCAGCAAGCTCAAGACCTGGCCGCGAAAGATCACTCGTGATGATCGGACGATGAATGCCGTCTTCTCCACTCACAAGCTCGAAATTAAACTTCTCTAACAAATCCTTTGTACGAACTTTAGCCAAACTTTCTACCTCCTCAACTGGCAGTCTGATCATATTGTAACATTTTTCAGCTCATCTCATATATAGGTGTCTCTTTTTCAATTGTTTTTCTATCAACAACAATGTGCCGAGGCGATTATTTCTTATTATCACTTAAAATAAAGTAAAGTTGGTGACTGATTTTCCCAGACGACACAAAAAAGAGGCATCTATCGGCCGAATCATCGACGGATAGATGCCTCTTTTAAGCTATTCTTTTTGAAAAATCGTAAGTTGTAAAATGAGATTCACAAGCGCCATTATAACCGAAATCAACAGCGCCATGCCAAATCCAGACATTTCAAAGTGACTCCCCATAATATTATCTGTCAACATTAACGTTAAAGCGTTAATGACAAACAGAAAGAGTCCAAGTGTCACGAATGTAATCGGCAACGTTAAAATAATTAAAATCGGCCGAACGAGTATGTTTAAAATAGATAGCACAATACTAGCAATGATAGCTGAGCTCACACTATCCACTTCCAACCCCGTAAAATAGCCTGAAAGCGCAATAAACAATAGGGCATTAATTAAAATGCCGGCAATCCATCTCATCTTTACTCACCTTGCTCTAATTTAGGGATAAGCTCGTTTTCTTCCGTTTTTGGAGAAATCGTGCGAATCGTAATCAAGCCTGTGCGCGTTTCCGCCGTAATAAATACTTGTTGATCCGCTTCATTCTCGCTTTCAAATCGAACGAGCTTTTGAATCATCTCTTCTTTCTCCGTCATTGTCTTCATGCCCGTTTCTGGTAAATGGAACGAGCCAAAGTTTGTGCGTAATTCACCCTTCATCGCCATAGAGGCTGGTACATACACCTCAACGTTTCCAGTAATCGCATGTGCTTTAATCGTATGAACAGCACCTGTTTTCATATCGCATAACACATTGCCGTTCACCGTTTTCACATCAATATCACCGACGGAACCAATCACATGAATCGCTCCGTTAAAGGAGTTAGCTTCTACCTTTTTACCTTCACAATTCGTTAAGTAAATTTGGCCGTTGCCTGTTTCCCCTTCAAAATCATCCATTTTACAGTTCTTTACTTCAATTTTGCCATTGCCTGTTTTCACATCTAGCTCTTCCACTTCAATGTCATTTACAGCCAATGAACCGTTAAATAGTTTAATCGAGATATCGTCGATTTTTGCTTTCGGCACATACAATACGGTATCTACCTTCATTAATTTCAAGCCGACGGAGAATGATAATTTGTTATCACGAGCATAGAATACACTATTTTTAATAAATTCTTCTCGTGCGTCCTCTTCTTGTTCCGCACCGTATACCTTCACATGGCATTCAGCTTTCACTCCTTGCTCATCCCAAGGTAAAAGCGTTAAATCGCCATTTGCCATTTCTACCTTTAAGCGCTTCGGTGAGAAGACTTCCTCATGAAACACATGAGAGAATTCGACCGCTTTTCCAAGAGGAAATTCAAAGTCCTTTAGTTTTTGAACCGTAGACTGAACGAACTGAAATAATTTATCCTTTGGCTGATGAAGCTGACTGCCTGCTCCTTGCATTTGGGTACCTAATTTCTGTCCGAAGTTCAATAACTCATCAAAGAAACTATCTTTTTGAGCAGTGGAATGCTCATTTTTTTCAAGTGCCTCCATTAACGACACCGCTTCGCTTGCGGTGATAATTCCATCTTCAACCATTTTCAAAATTCGCTTTTTCTCTTCGTTCATTTCAAGTCCCTCCAAGTAATTGAATTTGACTTTCCTCTTTACATACGCCACGATTTAGAAAAAGTTTCAAAATGTTAAACTTTCATAATACGTTCGCGGTCACGAACTAATACTTTATTTAAATAGTAACCGGTATACGACCCTTCCACTTCCGCCACTTCTTCTGGTGTACCTGAAGCGACAATCATTCCCCCACGATCGCCGCCTTCTGGTCCAAGGTCAACAATATAATCTGCTGTTTTAATGACATCCAAATTATGCTCAATCACTAATACAGTGTCTCCATTGTCGACTAAACGCTGGAGCACATGAAGCAAACGGGAAATGTCATCTACATGCAAACCGGTCGTTGGCTCATCTAAAATGTAGAACGATCGTCCATTGGAACGGCGGTGCAATTCAGATGCCAGCTTCACACGCTGAGCCTCTCCACCAGAAAGAGTGGTCGCGGGTTGGCCTAGAGTAATATAATCTAGCCCAACATCGGCAATCGTCTGGAGCTTGCGTTTAATTTTCGGGATGTTTTCAAAAAATTGTAGCGCATCTTCTACCGTCATCGCTAGCACATCGGAAATATTTTTCCCTTTATATTTCACTTCGAGCGTCTCACGATTGTAACGTTTCCCATGACACACTTCACACGGCACATACACATCTGGTAAAAAGTGCATTTCAATTTTGATAATGCCATCCCCGCGGCAAGCTTCACAGCGTCCGCCCTTCACATTGAAGCTAAAGCGTCCTTTCTTGTAACCGCGTACTTTCGCCTCATTCGTTGTCGCAAACACATCGCGAATATCATCAAACACCCCTGTATACGTCGCCGGATTGGATCTTGGTGTTCGACCAATCGGAGACTGATCAATATCGATCACTTTTTCAAGATGCTCGATTCCTTTCACTTCCCGATGTTGTCCCGGCTTGCTTTTCGCATTATGTAGCTTTTGAGCCAATGATTTATGGAGAATTTCATTGATCAACGTACTTTTTCCAGAACCTGATACACCTGTCACCGCGGTAAACAGACCGAGCGGAAACTTGGCTTTGACGTTTTTCAAGTTATTTTCTTTTGCTCCCGTCACTTCAATCCAGCGACCATCTGGCTGACGACGCTCATTAGGCAACGGAATATATTTTTTCCCCGATAAATATTGGCCTGTCAATGACACAGGGTCATTCATCACTTGTTCAGGTGTTCCAGCAGAAACGATTTCTCCTCCATGAATTCCGGCACCCGGCCCCACATCGATTAAGTAATCAGCCGCAAGCATCGTGTCTTCATCATGCTCGACGACGATCAATGTGTTACCGATATCACGCATCTCTTTCATCGTGTGAATTAAGCGATCATTGTCTCGTTGATGCAGACCGATTGATGGCTCATCCAAAATATAGAGCACTCCAGTTAACCGCGAGCCAATTTGCGTCGCTAACCGAATACGCTGTGCCTCTCCCCCGGACAATGTGCCCGCCGCTCGACTAAGTGTTAAGTAATCTAAGCCGACATTAATTAAGAAGCCAAGCCGCTCACGAATTTCTCGTAAAATTAAATGAGCAATCTTCATTTCTTTTTCCGTTAACGACAGCGAAGCAAAAAATTGATCCGCTTCTTCAATCGAATCATTCGTCACTTCACTAATGTGACGGTCATTGATTTTGACGGCGAGACTTTCTTTTTTCAAGCGATAGCCTTTACATGTCGGACATTTTTGCTGCGCCATATATTTCTCCATCATCTCGCGAATATAATCGGAGCTCGTTTCGCGGTAACGACGCTCAATATTGCCAATGACTCCTTCAAATGCCACATGATTTTCACGGATTTGCCCGAAATCATTCTCATAACGGAAGTACACTTTTTCATTGCCCGATCCATATAAAATTTTATCCATTTGTTCTTTCGGCAAATCTTTCACTGGCTTATCCATATCGATGCCGTAGTGCGTGCAAACTGACTCAAGAAGCTGTGGATAATATTGCGAGCTGGTCGATTCCCACGGAGCAATCGCATGTTCTTTTAAGTTTAACTCCCAATTTGGCACAACGAGATCGACATCAACTTTCAATTTCGAGCCTAGACCATCGCACGTTGGACAGGCACCGTAAGGGCTATTAAAAGAAAACATACGCGGCTCTAATTCTCCAATCGAAAATCCACAATGAGGACAAGCATGATGTTCACTGAACAGTAATTCCTCTTGGCCGATGACATCGATAATAACGTTTCCTTCTCCTAATTTGAGAGCGGCTTCTAATGAGTCAGCTAAGCGTGCTTCGATCCCTTCTTTGACGACGATCCGGTCAATGACGACTTCAATCGAATGCTTTTTATTTTTTTCTAGTTCAATCTCATCTTCTATTTCGTACATTTCGCCGTCTACACGCACGCGAACATAGCCTTGACGTTTAATTTCTTCAAACACCTTCACATGTGTTCCTTTTCGACCGGAAACGATCGGCGATAATACTTGCAGCTTCGTGCGCTCCTCGTGTTGCATAATGCGATCGACCATTTGTTCGATCGTTTGCGACGTAATTTCAATGCCATGAACCGGACAAATCGGACGGCCGATACGCGCAAACAGCAAACGCAAGTAATCATAGATTTCCGTCACCGTTCCGACCGTGGAACGAGGGTTACGACTTGTCGTTTTCTGATCAATCGAAATCGCTGGCGATAACCCTTCGATCGCGTCTACATCCGGCTTATCCATTTGCCCTAAAAATTGGCGAGCATAGGCGGACAGCGATTCGACATAGCGACGCTGCCCCTCGGCATAAATCGTGTCAAAGGCGAGCGATGATTTCCCTGATCCCGATAAACCCGTCAGCACGACTAATTGATCGCGCGGAATGGTGATGTCGATATTTTTGAGGTTATGTGCTCTAGCACCTTTTACTGTAATTTTATCTATTCCCATAAAAAGTCATCCTTCCGATTTCAACTCTAACCAGACATCGCGAAGCTCAGCCGCCTTCTCGAAATCAAGCGCTTTTGCCGCTTCCTTCATTTCACTCTCAAGACTTTGCAGTAAACGATTTCTTTCCGTTTTCGATAATTTTTTCGTTGTTTCGTACACTTCCGGCTCTTCAGCCGCATGCGTCGCTCGAATTACATCACGAACTTCTTTTTGAATAGTCATCGGTGTAATGCCATGCGTTTCATTGTACTGTTCCTGAATGGAGCGACGACGCTTCGTTTCCTCGAGCGCTTTGGCCATTGAATCCGTTAGTTTATCGGCATACATAATGACATGTCCCGATGCATTACGGGCAGCGCGGCCCATCGTCTGAATGAGCGAACGCTCTGAGCGCAAGAAGCCTTCCTTATCAGCATCTAAAATTGCCACAAGCGACACCTCTGGAATATCAAGCCCTTCTCTCAACAAGTTAATGCCGACAAGAACATCGTATTTACCGAGGCGCAAATCTCGAATAATTTCAATCCGTTCGAGTGTTTTAATTTCCGAGTGCAAATACTGCACTTTAATACCGATATCCTTTAAATAATCGGTTAAGTCTTCAGACATTTTCTTCGTTAATGTCGTCACTAATACGCGTTCGTTCTTCTCAATACGTTCCTGTATTTCACCGAGGAGATCATCGATTTGTCCCTCAATCGGACGAACATCAACGGTTGGATCAAGCAGGCCAGTCGGTCGAATAATTTGTTCCGTCATATGCGGCGTATGTTCGATTTCATAAGGACCTGGGGTAGCCGAAACGTAAACCGCTTGATGAACATGTTCCTCAAATTCTTGGAACATAAGCGGGCGATTATCCTTCGCCGATGGCAGGCGGAAACCGTGATCAACTAACACTTGCTTGCGTGCCTGGTCGCCATTGTACATCCCACGCACTTGTGGAAGGGTAACATGTGACTCATCAATCACGAGCAAGAAATCTTTCGGAAAATAATCCAATAGTGTATACGGCGTCGAGCCTGATGGTCGCAAAGTTAGATGACGCGAATAATTTTCAATCCCTGAACAAAAGCCCATCTCCCGCATCATTTCTAAATCATAACGCGTACGCTGTTCCAATCGCTGCGCTTCTAGCAATTTATTGTCTTCACGTAAAATCGTTAGTTGTTCCTCTAACTCTTTTTCAATATTTCCAATCGCTATCTTCATTTTCTCTTCTCGGGTAACGAAGTGGGAAGCTGGAAAGATAGCAACGTGGTCACGATCGCCAAGAATCTCGCCCGTTAACGCATCGACTTCACGAATCCGCTCAATTTCATCGCCGAAAAATTCAACTCTCATGCAATGATCATCACGAGAAGCTGGGAAAATCTCGACGACATCGCCGCGTACGCGAAACGTTCCACGCTTAAAGTCAATATCATTGCGTTCATACTGAACATCTACGAGACGACGCAACAGCTGATTGCGCTCTAGCTCCATACCCGCTCGCAACGAAATCACTAGCTCGCGATATTCTTCCGGCGAACCTAAACCGTAAATGCAAGAAACACTGGCGATCACGATGACGTCATTGCGTTCAAATAACGCCGATGTCGCCGAGTGGCGCAGCTTATCAATTTCATCATTAATACTGGCATCTTTTTCAATGAACGTATCCGTTTGCGGCACATACGCTTCCGGCTGATAATAATCGTAGTAGCTGACGAAATACTCGACTGCGTTATTTGGAAAAAACTCTTTAAATTCGCTATATAGTTGCCCCGCCAATGTTTTATTATGAGCGATCACAAGCGTCGGTTTATTCACTTCTTTAATGACATTAGAAACCGTAAATGTCTTTCCCGTTCCCGTTGCTCCAAGCAGGGTTTGATGCTTCTTTCCTTGCGTAATGCCTTCCACTAACTCGGCAATCGCGGCGGGCTGATCACCCTGTGGACTATATTTAGACACTATTTCAAATTGGTTTGCCACACTCTGTCCCCCCTGCTGACCTTTTCCTTTTATCATACTCTTTCACCGACTATTATTTCCATTTTGAAGGTCTTCGATTTCGATACTTATCATATTTCCCATTTTATCATAAATAAAACAAAGAAAGCTAGCTTTTTACGCACATACGTTCGTTTTAAATCTTGGGATAACAAAAAAGCAGGAGCATCATGCCCCCACTATTTTCACAATAAAATATCCGTCCAAATCTTCACAGCCGTTGCCGCAATCAATAAAGCAAGCAACCATTGAAGAATCTTTGTATTCATTTTTTGACCAGCTTTGGCGCCGAGTGGAGAAGCGATGATACTAGCAACGACCATAATCACTGCTGGTAAAAACAACACTTGACCAGTCATTAGCTTTCCTGCTGTGGAACCGATCGATGAAATAAAGGTAATCGCTAGCGAGCTGGCGATCGTCATTCTTGTTGGAATCTTTAATACAACGAGCATGATCGGCACGAGTAAAAACGCTCCGGCTGCACCGACAATTCCCGCTCCCACTCCGACAATGAAAGCTAGTACGGCTGCTAACCATTTATTAAACGTAATCTCTTCAAGCGGGCGATCATCGAGATTTTTCTTCGGAATAAACATCATGATCGCAGCTAAAGCAGCTAAAATACCATAAATAACGTTCACAGTCGCTTCCGACATATCCTCTGAGCCGAAGCCGCCGATAAAGCTACCTATTAATACCGCTGCGCCCATGTAGATGATTAGTGTTTTATTCAAGTAATCACTTTTACGATATGCCCAAACACCAGCGATCGTCGCAAAAAAGACTTGAACCGCACTAATGCCGGACACTTCATGAGCGGAAAAGGCAGCGAATCCTAAAAGCGGTGGGATGTACAATAACATCGGGTATTTAATAATCGAGCCACCGATTCCAACCATTCCCGAAATAAACGAGCCGATAAAACCAATGAGAAATATAGTGACGATAAAACCTATGGACCAATCCATTCTCTACTCACACCTTTCGTATTTATTGCTTCCAACTGCAAATTCCATCTTGGACATTCGTCACGTTCGTAAAACCTTTTTTCTTCAGCAATTGAGCTGCTTTTTGGCTGCGCATACCGCTTCTGCATATGACAACGACTTCCTTGTTACGATCAAGCTCGTTCACACGTGAAGCAAGCTGTTGCAGTGGAATATTTGTAAATCCCTTCACATGATGACCTTGATATTCTGCTGGTGTTCTCACATCGACAAATTGTTTGTTTCTTTCCTTCAACTCTTGCTTCAAATCATCCGTTGAGATATGACGTATCCCTTTAGCAGGAATCATATTTTTTATAGAAATAAAGACGAAAATCGCTAATAATACGTAAAAAATCGTATCCATGATTGTGCTCCTTTATTAACGGCTTTTCATTAATAGTTCAACCGCTTCTTTCACCATTTCATCTGTTTCTTCACCGTTCTCCACATTGTGGCGAACGCATTGTTCTAGATTTTTGCTGACCACTACGCCGATTGTCCGATTAATCGCTCCTTGAATCGCACTTAGTTGCATGACAATATCGGTACAATCCTTTTCTTCCTCCATCATTCGCAAAACCCCTCGTACTTGTCCTTCAATTCGCTTCAGCCGGTTTTGTACATTTTTATCGTATGTCATCGTGGTCACCTCCTATCAGAAAGAGCCAGGCGTAAGGCCCGGCTCATGAAATTACTTCAACAAAGACATAACGGCTTGCGGATCATAGCCTAGCACCCATTGTCCGTTTACTTCCGTTTGTGGAACGCCCATTTGACCTGTCGTTGCCACTAGTCGTTGTGCTGCTTGTTGATCTTGCTGAACGTTTACTTCTTTATATGAAATACCTTGTTCATTTAAAAAGTTTTTCATCATTGTGCAATAAGGGCATGTGTTAGTTGAGTACACAGTTACTTTATTCATGATTAATTCTCTCCTTTTGTTACTTCTTCACCAGCGATTTTCCATGCTGCAAATCCGCCTGCTACGTTTTCAATATTTTTAAATCCTGCTGCTTGTAGCACGCTCGTTCCGATAGCTGAGCGAGCACCCGATTGACAATGAACGATAATTTTCTTATCTTTCGGCAGATCCGCTAGTTGATCTTGTAAATAACCAAGCATATGGTGGTGCGCTCCTGGAATACGGCCTTCATTCCACTCCGCTTGCTGACGGATATCTACTACATACACATCTTCATTTTGATGTTGCGCTTTAAAGGCTTCGATATCAATGTTCGGATATTGCTCTAACTCATCCGCTTCGCTCACAGCTTTCGGATCAGCAAAAGCGACAATGCGATCTAACCCAATGGACTCCAATGCCAGTTGAATTTCTTGCGCTTGATCTTTGTCAGCAATCAAGACAATATTTTGCTCATAACCTAACATCCAGCCCGCCCAGTTTGTGAAGATTTTCGAGAATGGAATATTGATTGTTCCTGCAATATGACCATTGGCAAATTCCATACCGTCTCTAGTATCTACACCGACTGTATTGTCTTTATTTAAAAGCTCTTGCAACTCTTTATACGTCTCTACATAAGGAACTTCCTCATTCGTTAATACTTTCGGACCTACTTTATTCACTGTTTTCATCATCGCAAAGTATTTTGGTGGCTCTGGTTGATCTTTCAGTAACTCTTTATGGAATTCTTCTTTATCTTCAATTTGAAGCGCCCAGTTGTTCACTTTTTCGTAACCGACTGTTGAAAGTGGAACCGCTCCAAGTGATTTCCCACAAGCACTGCCAGCCCCGTGTGCTGGCCACACTAATAAATAGTCTGGAAGCTGTTTAAAGCGTTGAACCGAATCAAACATTTGCAATGCTCCAGCATCCGCTGTTCCTTTCACACCTGCTGCTTTTTCTAATAAGTCTGGACGAC
This sequence comes from Bacillus sp. FJAT-42315, assembly GCF_002797375.1. GTDB lineage: Bacteria > Bacillota > Bacilli > Bacillales > Domibacillaceae > Bacillus_CE. The sequence goes on along the minus strand of NZ_KZ454941.1, from coordinate 682,530 downwards.
CGATATCGCCAACAAATACGAAGTCTCCTGTGAAAATTCCCATCGGTACATCTGAGCCGCCGCCTTTATCTGTGACGATAAAAGAGATACTTTCAGGGGTATGACCTGGCGTATGCATTACTTTAAATTCAATGTTTCCGATCGTAAATACGTCGCCATCTTTCACCAGTGTTGCTGACAGTCCATCTAAATATTGATACTTCCAGTTCTCATCGCCTTCATCCGATAAATATAATTTAGAACCGTGATCATGAGCCAACTGACGAGCACCTGAAACAAAGTCTGCATGAATATGAGTTTCTGTTGCAGCCGTTAAATGAAAACCTTCTTTTTTTGCTGTTTCCACATAAGGAGTAATATCACGAGCAGGGTCAACGACAATCGCCTCACCTGTTTTTTGACAACCGACCATATAAGAATATTGAGCTAATTTTTCATCAAAGTAAGAACGAAAGAACATAATGTATTTCCTCCTTTTATTTTACCCTAAGGGGTATGTGTTATCTTGATTCTTATAATACCCCATACCCTATAAAAAAGCAAGGGGGAAGTTGAATTTTTTTTTACCTTCCTTACTATTCCACAGAAGATCACAAAAAAATACGGCCTCCGCCAGTGGAAGCCGTATCGTCATTTATTCAACTTGATATTTTTCATCATACGATTGGACAGCCAAAAACCGAACGTTAAGGAAGCAGCGTCGATAATAATGAGCGTCCATGTATGGGTGTAGCCTTTGTAAACAGAAGCAGCGATTAAAGCAACTGTTAATATTAAACCTAGCACCTGATTATATGTGACCCGTGTAAAAAAAACGACGAGCAGAGCCGGCATACATATGGCTAGAATGATTTTTTCAACCATGTTTTCACTCCTGGAAAAAGACTAACTTTATTTGTCAGCATATTTTTGCACGATCATTTCAGTGACATAATTTAATTCGTTATGAGGGATAAATTCTTCAGACAACATATCTGGTAATATATGCTCGATAAAATATTGTACACAATTCATCTCATGGAATTTCATAATTGTCGACAAAGCTTCTTGATAGATTTCAAGAAATAATGGTTCTGGATTGCGCTTCAGTATTTCTCCAAACGATTCATAGAGAAGATCAATTTTATCTGCGACTGATAAAATGCGGCCTTCGAGTGTGTCGTCTTTGCCTTCTTTGAAGCGTTCCATATAAACAGCTTGCAATTCTTTCGGAAACTCCTGCTCGACAAATTTCTTCGCCATTTGCTCCTCTACTTGTGAAAACAGTGCGTTTAATTCATGAGAAGCATATTTGACCGGTGTTTTAATATCACCAGTGAATAGCTCAGCATAGTCATGGTTCAATGCTTTTTCATACAGTGAACGCCAATCGACCGCTTCCCCTGCCATTTCTTCAATCGTTCCTAAAAATTGGGCGATCTTTGTCACCTTAAATGAATGAGCCGCTACCGTATGTGTTTGATATTTGAATTTCCCCGGTAATCGAAATAAATGCTCTAAATCCGATAAACTTTTAAAATAATTATGAACGCCCATTCAACCACTCCTCCCAAATACTTAATCCCTTTTAAATAACAATTGAAGAAAGTCGGAGAAAAGTCAAGTAAAACCATGACATTATCTATAAAAATAGACATATCCTTAATGTAATCACACAATCATTAAGTGGTCTTTTTATCTTTATTAATGAGGTGAACTAAATTGAATTTATGGGAATTGGTCGTTGCTTTTATTTTAGGCTTGGTCGAAGGGGCCACGGAATTTGCTCCTGTTTCCTCGACAGGCCATATGATTATTGTCGATGATATGTTATTGAAATCGAAAGAAATATTTTCTCAGCCAGTGGCGAATACGTTCAAAGTAGTCATCCAACTCGGCTCGATTTTAGCAGTGGTCATTATATTTAAAGATCGACTTTTTCACTTACTTGGATTGAAAAAAAGAACAACAGCTGATCATCAAGAAATGTCTCAATTAAAATTAAGTGTGGTCATCGTTGGTCTACTTCCAGCGACCGTTCTCGGTTTTTTATTTGAAGACTATATCGATGAGCATCTTTTTTCAGTCAATACTGTACTGATTGGTCTAGTTGTCGGTGCTATTTTGATGTTGCTTGCTGATAAACTAGCACCAAAATATGTCCAAGCCGAAACAGTAGATGACGTCACTTATAAACAAGCCTTTTTAGTCGGTCTATTTCAATGTTTCGCACTTTGGCCAGGTTTTTCTCGTTCCGGTTCGACCATTTCCGGAGGTGTGTTGCTTGGGATGAGTCATCGGGCAGCTGCCGACTTTACCTTTATTATGGCTGTGCCCATCATGGCTGGTGCCAGTACGTTATCACTTATTAGCAACTGGGAATATTTCACGCTAGATGTTCTGCCGTTTTTCGTTGTTGGATTTATTAGTGCCTTTATCTTCGCCTTAATATCGATTCGTTTCTTCCTAGCACTCATCAATAAAATCAAACTAACGCCGTTTGCTATTTATCGAATCGTATTAGCTGCTGTGATTTATTTTGTCTTTTTATAAAAAAAAGCCTGGTTCGCATAAGCGAATCAGGCTTCTTGTATCGTTTCGTCTCGAAGGTTATTCTCTACTTCGGTGAGAATAATTGCCTTTTTTGAGACTTCGATAAATTTAATATGGTACCCTTCCATTTCGATAACTTTGAAGGTATAGTTTCCGCGTTCAATCGTGTCGCCTTCTTGGACTTCAAATTTTTCAGTTAACACCCAACCGCCGACTGTGTCCACGTCTTCATCGTCAATATCGAGTCCGAAGAGATCGTTGACTTCACTAATGAGTACTTTACCATCTAGAATTACTTGATGCTCATTGATTCGTTTAATCATTGGCGTTTCATCTTGGTCAAATTCATCGCGAATTTCACCAACGATTTCTTCGATGATATCTTCTACAGTGACAAGTCCAGCTGTACCACCATATTCATCAATTAAAATCGCCATTTGAATGCGATCTTTTTGCATTTTGACGAGCAAATCATGAATAGCGATCGATTCGATGACTTGGATCACCGGACGAATATAATGTTCAATGCTCACCTTTTTCTTGCTTTCGTCTCTAATAACGTCGGTCAAGATTTCTTTAATATTGACCATACCGATAATGCGGTCTTTATCACCATCAGTTACCGGGTAACGAGTGTAATTCTCTTCTAGCACCATCGAAATACAATCTTGCGCCGTCTCTGATTTATCGATCGCGATAATTTCCGTTCGCGGCACCATAATTTCTTTCGCTAGGCGATCATCAAATTCGAATATATTATTTACATATTTATATTCCGACTGATTAATTTCCCCGCTTTTCAAACTTTCCGATAAGATCATTCGCAATTCTTCTTCCGAGTGGGCCATTTCATGCTCAGCTACAGGCTTCAATCCAAATAGGCTGACAACTAGTCGAGAAGCCCCGTTCAGCGTTTTAATAAACGGGTACATAAGACGGTAAAACATAATCATTGGTTTTGCAAACAACAAGGCGACCGCTTCTGCTTTTTGAATAGCTACAGTTTTTGGCGCCAACTCCCCAATTACGACGTGTAAAAAGGTAATCCCCGTAAAGGCAATGACAAACGATAATGCACTCACGACGGAGGAGGAAAGTTCAAATCGCTCAAATACTGGCTCCAATAAGTGAACAACTGTCGGCTCCCCTAACCAACCTAGTCCTAAGGCTGTCACTGTAATACCAAGCTGACAAGCTGATAAATACTCATCCAAATTCGAAATTACCTTTTTGGCTGCTAGCGCGTTTTTGTTTCCTTCCGCTGCCAGTTGGTCAATCCTTGTGCTTCGAACCTTTACAATCGCAAACTCGGTCGCTACGAAAAAACCAGTTAATGCGATTAAAAGGGTAACCATGATTAAATTAAATATGTCGTCCAAATAACATCCTTACTGACATCTCTAGCCAGCAAGGAATTACACCTCCTGCTATAATTAAAATGAATATTTCTATTCAACCGTTCTCTTTTTTGTGCGTTGAGGCTTGTTCCGGCCTGTTGGCGTACAAAATTCAGTTCGGTTGCTTTGTGAAAGTGCCATCATGCTTACTGCCTTCCCAATACCCTCACCTCACTTTTTTCAGTTACTTCTACTTTAAAGCAACTGATTCATGTAGTCAATGTTCACAAACTAAAGAATGGTCTAAAAGATAAATATTGGCGCAATTATACTTGTGCTTGCGGATGGGCCACAATAATAAAGTCAGCTTCATTTGTCATCGATAAGCGGATGCGTCCTCCCCAATAGCCTGTAGGATCATCGACCGCCACCGTAATCGTATCTTCTACCATTGTCTCAATCGGATAGAGCTTTCCTTTGATAAACTCAAATGTCTGTTTTTCCGTTTTCACATCAAAATTTCGAGTCACCTTCATGTACAACATGGGGAAAACCTCCTTCAAGTATTCTTGCCAATCACATACCCTAATAACAGCTTATTCATTCTCAATTGAAAAAAATTCTGTGCAGCTTTATTTTCTGCACAGAATTTTTCATTTAATTTCTGTTAAAGTATTCATCTTGAAACATGCACATGCGGATCGCATCATGATATTTCCCATCAACGAAAAATTCATCCTTCAGCTCGCCTTCAATTCGAAAGCCTACTTTCTCATATACATGAATCGCTTTCTCATTCACTCTATCTACAATTAAATAAAGCTTATGCATGTTCAACACGGAAAATGCATAATACATCGCTAGCTTCGTTGCCTTGACAGAGTAGCCATGCCCCTGATGCTGTGGATGAATAATAATTTGAAACTCCGCTCGCCGATGAATATAATCAATTTCAACCAACTCAACAAGGCCTAGCATTTCCCCCTCTCGTTCAACGATAAAACGACGTTCACTTTGAACATGAATATGTTTATCATATAAATCTTGTAGCTCAACAAACGATTCATACGGCTCTTCAAACCAGTAAGACATAATTTTCGCATTATTATTGAGCTTATGAACAAACTTCAAATCTTCTCTCTCTAATGGACGCAACTTGACGTCGGCACTCATCTTCTTTCAGCCTCCGAATCTCAATGGATAGTATTTATCATATTCCCACTTTTAGTATAAAATGAAAAATGGAATCAGTCTAATCTATTGTGATAGAAAGCGAGATGGAATTATGAACCTCTTCGTTAAAGAGGTAGGTGCTGATAATTGGAAAGCAATCGCTCTATTATCAGTCACTGAAGATCAACAACCGTTTATTGAAAGCAATGCCTATTCAATCGCTCAATCAATATTTGAGCCTGAGTGGAGATCGGTCGGATTGTACGACGGCGAGACGCTCGTCGGTTATGCAATGTATGGACGTGAAAAATCGACCAAACAAATTTGGCTGGACCGCTTCATGATTGACCAAAGCTATCAAGGACAAGGCTATGCGACTCGTTTCTTAAAAGTTTTGCTCAAGCAAATAACAGAAACATATAAAGACGACCAAATTTTCTTAAGTATCTTTGCCGAAAATAAAGTCGCTCAACGATTATATGAAAAATTCGGATTCCGCCTAAATGGCGAAATTGATACCACTTCGAAAGTGGTAGGGTTAGTGATGGAGCTGAACATACAAAATAGAACGTAATCATAAAAGGGTGTCCCAACAGTCGACTGTTGAGACACCTTTTTTCTGTTGACTGAGACAATTGGGCGGGAAATCGCTGTTTTTAGTCGGGAATATGAGACAATTGGGCGCGAATTTGCTCGAATTGGGCATAAATCGTGACGAATTAGGCATCCTCCATATTGCTCACGAAAAAACCACCCTATGCCATCAATTACGGCACAGAATGGTTTTCGCTTTATTCTTTATCCGGAAACATAACGCTCCCATTGCTTGATTCAGATAATAAAAACCTCGTTAGTACATTAGAAAGTTCTTCTGGTGGATATGGTTTCGTTAAATACTTCTCAATCTTATATTGTTCCACTTTCTCTTTCACTTTATCGAGTGCCGAAGAAATGACGATCGGGATGTTGCTCGTTTGGTCTGTTTCTTTTAACTTTTGAACTAAGTCCCAGCCGTCCATTTCTTCTCCGAGCATGATATCAATGACGATACCGAGAAGCGGAGTGCGAAGAGCATCCTCAAACGCACGCTTAGGATCGTGATGATAAATAACAGTAAAGCCTTTGCTCTTTAATTCTTCAGATAAAAGCAGACCTAAACTCAAATCATCCTCTACAATCATGACTTGCAGACCCTTTTGCTCAGCAACTAGTTCTGCTGCTTTTTTCGTTTGTTCAGAAAGGCGTTTGTTCACAAGTGGCAACTGAAAATATACCGTTGTTCCACGCCCTTCTTCTGACTCAATCCAAATCTCACCACCATGTCTAGAGACAATCTCTTTACTAATGGCAAGACCTAACCCTGTGCCACCAATTTTTCGACTGGAGCTATTATCAATTCGCTTAAATTTTTGAAACAGTTTTGTCAGAGCGTTCGCTGGAATTCCAATTCCTTCATCTTTTATGCTTACTTGAAGTGCATCATTCATATTTTCAAGTGTAATTAACACGTCTCCGCCATCCGGGGAAAACTTGATCGCATTTCCGACCAAATTCGTTAAAAGCTGTATGATTCGCTCTTGGTCCCCCTTCACATCGACAAATCTTGCTTTATCAACTAAGTGAACATGATGCTGCTTTTCATGTCGGAAACGATTAACAATTTCAATCGCTAGTTCATCGAACGACAGTGTTTGCATCGAATACTGTTGCTTCCCAGACTCCATCCGCTGTAAATCAAGAAAGTCATTAATGAGATTCGTCAGGCGTTTCGCTTCCTTATGAATCGTCTCGATATATTTTTTCTGTCTCTCTGGTTTGACCGTTTTCGTCAATAGAAGCTCTGTAAAGCCAAGTACACTTGAGAGTGGCGTGCGCAGTTCATGACTCACCGTACTTACAAGCTCGGATTTCATTTGGTCAACTTCATATTCTCTCGTGATGTCACGATGAACAAATACCGTTCCTACCTTCTCCATTTCTTCGTATACACTTGTTGCATATACTTCAATAAAACTTGGCACTTCATGAGAGATTTTATAACGGATTTTTCTAGTTTCCTTGAAATCATCAGTGATTGCCTGCTCAAAGAAGTTCCTTAGCTCCTCTGGTTGATCGCAAAGTGACATAAAATGCTCCAACCAAGCTTGCTTTACAATCGTCCTTCCATCTAACCAATCTTGACACTGAACAAGATGACATAGCGATTCATTCACTTGAATGACATCCCCTGATAAGGAAACAAATTGAATCCCTTCATTTACATTGTCAATAATGTCTTGATTCAGCTGACGAGAACGTTCTACTTTTTCATACATTAGAATGCGTTCAAAGGCGATCGAGACACGGTTCATTAATCCATTAATATCCTCTAACTCTTGAGCAGAGAATGGGTGGCCTTCTCTTGTCGCCATCATGACTGCTACAAGCTTACCGCTAGAATCTAATACAGATGAATATAAATCGTAGCAACAATACGGTTCTGTAGCAATCCCTTGTGCTTCCGGCGTTACTGTTCGTGTGATAACAAATGATTTTTCTTCCTCTAATCGCACTCGTTTGTCCTCATTAAGCATTCCAACAACCTGCTGGATCGATTGCTCTGATAATCCCTTAGAAGCATAACCGTTCCCTTCCCATAAATACATTAAACTTCTATCAAATCTATTTAATTCATCTAAGTATTTATGCACACCTGCCACTAGCTGTTGCTTATCTAATGTAAATGTTAATGCGTGATTGAGCTGATTATATTTTTGCAATTGACTAAGTGATCGTTGCAATTGCTCCTGATTGTCTTGCAATGCGATTTGTTGGGCAGTCAGCTCTTCATTTTGAGCCATCAGTACTTCTTCTTTTTCTAAAATAGATTTTGACATAAACTGAAACGAACTAGACAGTGCGCCTAGCTCATCTTGGCGCTTAACTAACGGTCCAAGTTCAAAAGAATCACCTGCCGCTATCGCATTGGTTGCTGTAGTTAATTGTTCAACTGGTCTGATGAGATTATACAGGACTCTCCACATCATCATAGCCATGAACAGTAAAATAAGTCCGCTCAGCATAAAGGAAAAGAACGTAAATTGCTGTGCTTGTTCAATCGTTTTTTGGAAGATATCGTTTAATTCTTCATCCGTTTTGGATTTATAATCTTTTGCATAAACAACAAATTGATTGACGAGATCATTAGTCCCGCTACTGGAAAGCTTCCGTAATGCCTCATAGTCATCCGCCTCAACATAACCGATTGCTTCCGGAAGAATTTTTTGTTTATAATTCACATGAAAGTCAACTAAACTTTTATATAATTCACGTTCTTTGCTTGTTAAATCTAATTTCGAGAATTGTTCTAGTAAACGCTCAAACTCTGCTAAGTCCTTATAGAGCAATTGAAGCTCTTGGTCGTTTTGAAAAGCATAGTATCCTCTCGCCCGAAAGAAAATTCCATTGAAGCTCTCTTCCAGCTTGTCCACGATAACCGCTTTCTCACGAATCGACTCTCTCTCTTCTTTTAAACTCTCATTAACCGAATCCGCATAAAGAAAAAACGTAATAACCGTGACCAAAATAAACATCGTCAATGTCAAAATCATTCTTAAAAATCGATTGCGGATACTTTTCTCCAATAAAGGAAGAGACTTAAACATTCAAAATTTCCTCCACAACTTGGGCTAAATCCACTGGACTAAACGGCTTGGACATAAAATAATCGGCACCTTTCTCTAACACAGCTTGCCGATCAGCTTCCTGAGCCTTCGCCGTTAGCATAAGAATCGGCAACGTTTGTTTAATCTCTTTTGGAAGTTGTTCAATCACTTCAATCCCCGTTATATTTGGCATCATATAATCTAAAATCATTAAATCATACGATTGCTCACTCACTTTGTTAAGCGCTTCTTCTCCATCCTCTGCTTCCTCGATCTCGTAACCTAAATCCTCTAACGTATCACAAATCAACATACGCAAAATTTCTTCATCATCTACTACTAAGATTCTTTTCATCATTTCCTCCCCTTTAAATTAGTACTCTCTTAATCAAACGTACGATTCGTTGTGATACCTCTTGAATATCAAACGGTTTCACAATATAATCATCTGCTCCACATTCTAACGCACGAATGACATCTTGCTCACTGCTCCGACCCGTCAGCATCGAAACAAGCACATTGTTTGCTGGATAACGTTCTCTTAGCTGCTTAAGCACGTCAAACCCATCCAGACCTGGCATCCTTCCATCTAATAGAATGATATATTTTCCGCTAGGTGTATACCAATTAGAATGTAAAAAACTTACTCCATCGCTAAACTCTAACACGTCGATCTCATATTTATCATTGGACTTCCATGTAGAAAAATGCTTAGAGATCATTTCTCGGACAATAAATACGTCATCTACGATAATAACCGTAATTTTCATCCGCTGTTGGACATCTTCTACATGTGATCCGAAAATAACCGTCTTATTTCTTCCGGACTGCTTCGCGTTATAAAGAGCTTGGTCAGCTTCTTCTAATAATTTCTTCGGATGCAGATTCGCCCTTGTGGCCTCTACTACTCCAGTCGAAAAGGTCACCTGAAAGTTTACATCATTAGCTGTAAATACTTTTTTTGCCATCGATTTTCGAAGTCGCTCAAGCAATACATAGGCATCATCAGCTGTACTATTAGGCATTAAAAGGGCAAACTCCTCTCCCCCATATCGACAAGCAATATCCTGCTCACGCTTCACCTTTTTCACTAAAGCAGCAAAGCCTTGTAATACCTCATCTCCAACAAGGTGACCGTATGTATCATTGACCTTTTTAAAAAAGTCTAAGTCCAACAGCGCGACAGCAAATGGTTCTTCATCTCTATTAAACTGTTGAATAAGCTGCTGAAAACGATCATTCATATATTTCCGATTAAACATCTTTGTCAATTCATCCATCACAATTGACTGCTCTAATTCAATTTTATAATTAATACGATTGGTCACATAGGAAATCAAAATGTCTTGATCGATCGGTTTAGCAATAAAATCTAACGCCCCCATCTCATAAGCACGGATTCGATTTTTCGGGCTACCATCTGCACTCATCATAGCTACGATAATATGCTCTTTTTTCACTTTCTGTAAAATATCTTCTAAAATCGCGAAACCGTTTGTGTCTGGAAGTTTAATATCTAAAAAGACCATGGCTGGCTTCACTTCATACAATAACTCTAATCCACGCTGACCATTATGGGCGATGAGGACCGAGTAGCCTTCTTTCTCCAAAAGATCTTTCACAAATGTAATAAATACGATATCATCATCAATTACTAAAATAAACTCTTTTTCTGACTTAGTCTCATTCTTATGCTCATCCATTGGTTCCACAGCAGTGGTAGCTACATTCTTCTCATAAAAATGTAACCCCTCAATCATCGGAGCTAAATAATTTTGCCAATCTGATGTTAACCATTGCTGTTGCCCATCTTCTTTAACTGATTCTAGTTTTTCACTAGAAATGACACTTAATTCACTTAATCCAACCGTTCCTGCTGTTCCCTTTAAACTATGTAAAAACAGATATAGCTCTTTCTCTGTAATAAATTCACGTTCTTCCCACTTTCGAAAGTCTTCTTGCATTCGCTCATAAATCATTTTTTGATACTTCGCTATTACCATTTTGATCTCTCCATTTTTATTATTAATCACAGCATAACGTTTTGTTTCTTGAATTTTATAAATAAACTATTTTTTCTTTTTATGTAAATTATACTATTATTTTCGATGCACTTTCATTTAATTCACCATAACTTTTTACTTTTTGATGAACTCTACTCATTTTCTTCAAATTTCCACTTTTTAGCTTCACTTACGCAATACAACAGAAAAGGCTTAAAAGTAAATATGCCTTACTTTTAAGCCTTTTCTTTGCAACAATTTGTGGACACTTCACATACCAGCTTCTTCTAAATACGGCTCGTCTTCTGTTGCTAAAATGAGACCAAGCTCGTAATGCTCTCCTTGATAAAGCGAGCCTTGAACGAAGCGAATTTCTCCCCTTATATCGATCACTTCTAGCTTGCAATAAGCCGCATTCTTTTGTAGTGCCGCATAAAATTCGGTTTCCGTACTCACTTCGACCCCGTTCGCCTTATAAACGATCTCTCCAATTTTCAGCTTCATTTTTTTTGCTGGTGACAGTGGAAGGATGCCTAAAATCATTACACCCCTTGGCTGCGGAGTAAAGAAATAATGACGGTTTTTCTCATACGAATAATGACGCCAAGCAATCCAAAGCCGAACGAGTGCTGCGAAAATAATCGCCACGATTGCAAACATTGGTTTCCAATAAGCAGCAATGGCAAATGCAAGCGTAAATAAACCGGTAGCAATGATGTTTTTCCCTGTGACTTTAACCGCAAGCTCTGGTAGCGTGCTTTTAATCCATTGAACAAAGCCGATTAAGAAGGGATAAAGAATTAACGCATAATTTTCAGCGCCAATCGAAATCACTGGCCACCACGGAAACGGAGCGGATAATTCACCGACAGGCATGACGAGAAAGACAGGAACTAACCATAAACGCTGAGCGACATGCACGCCGACCTTTAAGCCACGTGGACTTTGAACGAGTCGCGGCGACGTCCCTTGCCAACCCCTTTTTAAGATAAGCACCCCTTCTGTAATCATCAGCAAGCCGGTGATGATCGCGAGCGTCAACAGCAGGTGATTGAAAGATAATCCCTCATACGAGATAAATGCCCAGCCAAATTGTTCCGATACAACAAAGATGATAAAAGCAAGGCCAATCGTCCATGCGGGTGACAATAAACGAAAGCCGCTCATACTTAAAATAATCGTAATCGCCGCAATAAAGTTCAACAAATCAAGCGGAAGCGTCACCCCAACGGTGATCGTGATAACCGATACCAACAAACCAAGCAACAAGCTTGAAGGCAAAATGTAACGAACCTCATCATACAGGTCATACACACGCGTGTCGAAGTCTTTTCTTTCTCGATTGACGCGAAACATCCCGACAGCAATTGCTAGCAGAAATGAAAAATAGAAGATCGGATGAATAAATAACTTTCCCACTCCGACTAATAACTCAAGTAACCATTCTTGTACCATGGCGTCACCAACCTTACTTTCTTATCCATTTACTTATCATTGTACCAAAAAAAGCTTAACGATGGCGTTGAACGCTAAGCTTTTTTTCTTTATCCCTATTTATCTCTTAAATACCCAAGAGCAGCTTGGAGTTGTCGATCATTCTTTTCTTTCTTCATTTCTTCCATCCATTTTCTTTCTAAATAGTCGGCTGTTTCTTGATCGATGACCCCGGTTTGCTCAAGATCTGCTTGAAGCTGCACAGCACGTACCGACTTTTCCGTTTCTTTATTAAAGTAACCATCCGTTCGTCCCGGGCCATATCCCAGTCCTTCCAGCATCATTTGCGCACTTTTCACACTGTCATTGTTCATTTCTCGCTTCAGTGACTTCTCGATTTGCAGCGGATGAGCATAGAAATAGTCTGGTTGTCGCACTTCAACGTCCGGGCGAATCCCTTTTTGATGAATCCAATGCCCCTTTGGCGTTAACCATTTATGAGTCGTCAATTTTAAGTTACTTCCATCTCCGAGTGGGACCGGCTGCTGGACCGTCCCTTTCCCAAAGGTTGTCTCTCCAATGATTTTATAACCTTCAGCTTCTTGAAGTGCACCAGCGAGGATTTCAGAAGCGGAAGCACTACCTTGATCGGTTAACACAGCGATCGGGTATGGCTTTACTTTTTCCTTTTTCGAGAAATATGGGATTTTTCGGCCGTTTCGATCTTCAATCTGTACATACGGTCGATTTTCGGTGACGAATTCCTTTAAAATTTCTTCAACGCTCACTAAGAAGCCGCCTGGATTTCCACGCACATCAATTAAAAGCCCATCCATGTTTTTGTCCTCTAGTTTGTGTAATTCTCGTTTAAATTCCTTGGCGGTGTCTTCCGAAAAGGAAGTAATTTCAATGATGCCGATCGACTGCCCACGTTTTTTGTTCATTTTAGCAATGACCGTTTCTAACGGGATTTCATTGCGCTTCACTTTCACCTCAAGCGGCTTGGACATGCCTGGACGGACGATGCCGATCGTGACGCTTGTCCCTTTTTTGCCGCGAATTTTTTTCGTTGCTTCAAAAATCGTTAAACCGCTCACCGAATCCCCATCAATCGAGACGATTTGATCTTTTGGCTTCAATCCCGCTTTTTCAGCCGGAGAGTCTTTAAATGGCGCAACAATGATCAGCTTTCCATCCTCGACAGTGATCTCAGCTCCAATCCCTTCAAAAGAGGAGTCTAACGATTCTTCAAACTGCTTCACCGTTTCAGCATCCATATAGACCGAATACGGATCTTTTAGTGAAGCGACCATGCCGTCGATCGCGCCTTCAATTAGCTCGGCTCGATCGACTTTCGCCACATACTTATTCCCAATCATCTCATAAGCCGTCTGTACTTTATACAGCTCATCTGGCACTTTATACGACGGTGACGGCTCCGCCTGTTCTTCCTTTACCTCCCAAGCAGACAGCCCCGCATACATGCCCCCCGCTCCCGAAAAAAAAGAAGCCACCATCACCACAACAACCCATTTCCTCTTCACGATCTCGCCTCCTCCAATATGGAAAGCTTCCTTCCAAAATCTGTCCTCACTCCAGGATAACCTCTCTACCCTACCCTATGAAAAAAGCAACCAAAATATGAATAAGGGTCTGACCTCCAAGTGAAGGTCAGACCCTTATTGTTGATTATTTTAATTCACTCACCAATTGTTGCATCATCTGTTCATCCATTGGACCGACGATTTTTTGGTGGACGGTGCCATCGGTGTTGAGCACGTACGTCGTTGGGATCGTGAAGGCTTCGTATTGTTTGCCAAGCGTGCCTTCTTCATCTAGTAAGATCGGAAAAGTGAGTTCATATTGTTTCGCAAAGTCAGCCACCGCTTCTTTTCCTTTATCGTTTTTCGTTAAGTTCACCGCGAGAATTTCCACGTTATTTTTTTCGGCTTCTTTTTCATAATAGCTTTGCATATGAGGCATTTCTGCTTTACATGGTGGACACCAAGTCGCCCAGAAGTTTAAAATCACTTTCTTCCCCTCGTAATCCGATAAAGATACTTCCTCTCCTGCAATCGTCTTTACCGTAAAGTCCGGTGCCTTTTCTCCAAGACCAATTCCCGTTTGCATAGCGGATGGAGCTTGAGAATCCGTTGCTTTCATACCCGGATTTTCAATTTCTGTTACTTCCTCTCGATCCTTTATCACATTCACAACTGCGATTCCGATTAACAGAATGAGCAGTAATAACCCAAACCATTTTTTAGCCAACTGTCTTTCCCCTCCTTATCAATATGAAGCCTATGGCGACTCCGATATACAATAACCCATTCGTTGAAAATACGGCTCCTTCCCACGACTCAAACAGCAATTGCCAAAGAGTAAATAGCAATAGTGCTTGTAAAGGAGCTTTACTGAAAAATGATACAGCCAAGATTCCACCCGTCAAGCGAAGGATATGAAAGAGCCCTACTTGTCCACTCAACATCGCTAAAAGCAGCTCAAATAACGTGATCACGATCAGCCAGATCTTGATCGCATCATACCACTGTTGTCTCGGCCACTTCCATGCTATATATATGAATGCAACAATCACTGCAAGCCAAACACCTCGATCCCCACCGTTAAAATAGAGCAAAGACATCGGTGCTTCGATCACGAGCGAAAAACTAAAAAGAGCGATACTAAATTTCCAAACAAGAATGAACAAAAGAACGGTATTTCCATATACATCTAACAAGTCTTTCTCTTTCTTCCACCAAAGATAGAGAGCAATCAGTAAAAAAGCAAGTCCAAGAGCGAGCTGAGAAGCGGGTACCGTAAGTGATCCTATCGTATACCATTTCATTCTATACTATTCCTTCATATCCGAATCATTATTATTTAATCCATTTCGTGACATTTAAATTGCCCCTTCAATACCTTATTAGGTATTATCTTATAATAAAGTGCGTTTCTAGTCCACTATGTAGAAAGTGAGCGCCCTCTCACTAGGACGCTCACTACGTTCAAAAATTTCTTCTGTTAGCACCAGCCAATATAAGCAGACCCAACGATAATTAACAAAATGAACAATACAACGATTAACGCGAAGCCGCCTCCGTATCCGCAACTCATTTGCTACACCTCCCCTTTCACTTACAATTACAATTTATTCAAAAGGGGAGACTTTGCGTGGGCATTTGCCTAATATTCATTTCTGGTCTTGCAAATTCACCTAGAAGCTATTAGCAAAGCATCTCAAAAAAACTGCCTGCCGATACAACGTTGGCAGACAGTTTTTTCATTAAAAATTAACATATTTTCGCGGATTCACTGCATTTTCTTTCGATTGTGTCCACGGACCCTCATGCACTTCAAAGTGTAAATGCTGTCCGTAAGAACGTCCAGTATTCCCCATGTATCCAATCTTTTGACCTTTTGATACGTGACCACCTTGGACAAGACGTTCAGACATATGAGCATAAACCGTTGTTAACACTTTCCCATTGATCGAATGCGAGATGAAAATCACATTTCCATATGTAGAAGAATAATACGAACGACTAACGACTCCATCTGCAGCGGCGACGATTGGTACACTCACACTATTGGCAATATCAATCCCTTTATGATTACCTAAACTACGATGACCAAATTCCGAAGAGACGGTCCCTTGGGCCGGTATCATAAATGACCCAGATGTTGCTGCTGGTGTATCATTTGAACGATCTGGTGTAGATGTTGATGTTGAGCTATTTGACGAAGCTTGTGACTGCTCCTGCTCTTTTCGTCTTTGTTCTTTTCGTATTTCCTCTTGTTCTTTCGCTAATCTTGTTTTCTCAGCAGCAATCGCTTGTTTAATCGCTTCATCTTGAGACGATAAAATCTCTTTCTCTTCCTCAAGACTTAGTTTGTCATTATGCATCTCATCTTCTTCGGAGGCTAACTGCTGCATCACTCGATCTTTAGCCGCTTGTTTTTGTTCTAGTTCGACTTTCAACGATTGTAAACTAGCAAGCATTTCTTCAAGACTCGCTAACTTCGCCTTAACCTGCTTCTCATTCTCTTCTAGCTGTGCTTTATCTTTTTCTTGCTCTTCAAGAATTTCTTTATCAGCATTAACTAATTTCGTGACAGCCGTTGCTCGATCAACGAAATCGCCAAAGCTTTCCGCACCAAGAATGACATCAAGATATTGCGCTGATCCGCCATTTTTTTGAAGTGCCCGAGCACGATCATCTAATACGAGATTGCGTTGCTCAATTCGTTTCTTTAGCTCTTCTATTTCCTTTTTTAATTTTTCAATTTCTTTTTGCGTTTGAACGATCTTTTCTTGCTTATCACGAATGTTGGATTCAGTTTTGGAAACCTCTGAATCTAGCTTTTCAATTTCAACAGACAGCTGATCCTGTTGCCCTTGTAGCTCATTGATTTTCTTATTTTTTTCACCGATGCTTTGCTCAAGATCCGATTGTTTATTTTCAATTTGATTTTGACGGTTTTCAAGATCAGATAACTTAGAAGCAAATGCTTCATTCGTCCATCCAAAAGTGCCGCTAACACCTAGAGATGTAACTAATGCGACCGTAAGACCTACACGTTTCTTCACACCAAATTCCCCTCTATCTTTATATTTTCAAAAATTTACGCACCGACATCACACTTCCCCACATGCCGATAAATGCTCCAATGAGTAAAACAATGCTGCTCACCTGAAGGACAAATGGAAAATAATCTAGCATTTGAACAAGCTGACCTTGCATTCGTGCGATAAATTCCTTCAAGGCATAGTGATAACCAATTACAATCACCATAACTGGCAACACCGAGCCTAGTAATCCAATCCACAAACCCTCTAATAAAAATGGCCAACGGATAAACCAGTTCGTCGCTCCTACTAATTTCATAATCTCAATTTCTTTACGACGAGCAAAAATCGTCATTTTGATTGTATTCGAGATTAAAAACATCGCGGTGAACAATAGACCGACAATCAATATAAGTCCAATATTGCGACTCGTCTTTAACACATTAAATAGTTTTTCGACTTTCTTCTCGCCGTACACAGCGGATTCAATCGAATCAAATGTTTCGATTTTCTTGGCGATCTTAGGTGTATCTACCGGTCGCTTCGCTTTGACGATATAGACATCATACAGAGGATTTCGCTGTTCATACAGGGCAAAATCATCCCCTAAGTCTTGAATTAAATTGTCTAGCTCTTGTTCCTTTGACGAGTAGGTAATACTTTCGACCTCAGGCAACTTCTGAATCTCTTCCTTCAATAATTGCTTGTCCACTTCCGTTGCATCTAGCTCTATGTGGACACGAACTTCTACATCTTGCTCAATATCCGTCGCGATTTTGTTCATATTCAAAATGACAACAAGAAACACTGCCACTAACAATAGTGTCATCGTGACTGCAGAGGTGGCGGCAAAGGTCATCCAACCATTTCTGCTAAGGTTCTTAAAGCTTTCTCGAAAATGACGTCGAAGTGTACTAGGCTTCATAGCCATAATCACCTCGCTGTTCATCACGGACAATTCGCCCTTTATCAATTGCAATCACGCGGTGGCGAATTTTATTAACAATCTCTTTATTGTGAGTCGCCATCACAATCGTCGTTCCTCTTCCGTTTATTTCCTGAAAAATACTCATAATATCCCAGGCAGTGTCAGGGTCGAGATTACCTGTCGGCTCATCAGCTATCAATACTTTCGGCTGATTCACAAACGCACGGGCAATCGATACACGCTGCTGCTCTCCTCCTGACAACTCGTTCGGTAGCATTCTCGCTTTATTCTTTAGACCAACTAGTTGCAGTACTTCCATAACTCGTTTCTTAATATTCTCTGGACTTTCCTCGATCACTTCTAAGGCAAAGGCGACATTTTCATATACCGTTAGCGTCGGTAGCAATTTAAAATCTTGAAAGACGACGCCGACTTGACGTCGAAAATAAGGGATACTGCTCTCTTTTAATACAGACAAATTCATCCCATTAACGACAATTTTCCCACTCGTTGGTCGTTCTTCGCGGTACATCATCTTAATGAACGTCGACTTTCCCGCACCACTTGGCCCAACAACATACACAAACTCGCCTTGTTTAATCGCAACATCAATCCCATGTATAGCCGTTACTCCATTGGGATATTTTTTTGTCACGCCTTTCATATCTATCATACAATCACCTATTTATTCTTTGAACTGTTGTAAATCCAGACTCATTATAACACTGAATTAAAGTTTATTCAGGTTCATTTGTATTACATTTTCTTTTCGTCTGTAATAAACTTGAGTATTTTTTCCTCATATGTATTCCGAAAAAATAGGATAAGAATTGGATAGGAAAGCTTTTCTCTCTTATGAAATATTCGACATAATTGCGC
>NZ_KZ454941.1:398515-664020 GCF_002797375.1 Bacillus sp. FJAT-42315 | reverse complement strand
ACTCGTTTCTTAATATTCTCTGGACTTTCCTCGATCACTTCTAAGGCAAAGGCGACATTTTCATATACCGTTAGCGTCGGTAGCAATTTAAAATCTTGAAAGACGACGCCGACTTGACGTCGAAAATAAGGGATACTGCTCTCTTTTAATACAGACAAATTCATCCCATTAACGACAATTTTCCCACTCGTTGGTCGTTCTTCGCGGTACATCATCTTAATGAACGTCGACTTTCCCGCACCACTTGGCCCAACAACATACACAAACTCGCCTTGTTTAATCGCAACATCAATCCCATGTATAGCCGTTACTCCATTGGGATATTTTTTTGTCACGCCTTTCATATCTATCATACAATCACCTATTTATTCTTTGAACTGTTGTAAATCCAGACTCATTATAACACTGAATTAAAGTTTATTCAGGTTCATTTGTATTACATTTTCTTTTCGTCTGTAATAAACTTGAGTATTTTTTCCTCATATGTATTCCGAAAAAATAGGATAAGAATTGGATAGGAAAGCTTTTCTCTCTTATGAAATATTCGACATAATTGCGCAAAAAAAACACCAGCTCCTCGGCTGATGTTTTCTCATTTTCTTATTTTTTACTTGCCAACCAGTTCGCTACTGCTTCAGCATCGGCACCTTCAACAATGTTTGGTGGCATACCACCTTGACCATTTTTAATCACGTTTAAAATTTCTTCTTCACTAAGCTTTGAACCAATTTTATCGAGCGCTGGTCCTACGCTACCTTCAAGGTTTTCTCCATGGCAGCTTAAGCAGCTTTGCTTGTACACTTGCTCACCGTCAGCAGTTGCTGTTTCTCCACCTGTTTCTTTCTCTGGCTCCGCTTTTTCTCCCCCACCACAAGCGGCTAGAGCAACAGATGATCCTAATAAAAGAGCTAATAATGATTTTTTCATTTTCATGTTATCTCCTCCTAAGGAAAAATATGATACACTTCTTCATTATAGCAGACTTACCTAGGTTTAAAACCTGCCATAACGACTTGATACACAGCAATGAACGGTCAATTGTTGATAATTTGTGAACATCTGTATACTGACTTATTTTAACCAGCTTCAAACGGATTAAACTATAACAAAAACGAAAAACCCGCTTGCTAAACAAACGGGTTTCTCTCTTAAATACGTGAACGCAAGTACGCATTAATAAATGGAGTGATCTCTCCATCCATCACGCCTTGTACGTTTCCGCTCTCTTCACTTGTTCGATGATCTTTAACCATAGAATATGGGTGAAACACGTAAGAGCGAATTTGGCTTCCCCAGCCAATATCCTTTTGCTCTCCACGAATTTCAGCCAACTCCGCTTCTTGCTCTTCTAATTTCTTTTGATATAACTTTGCTTTCAACATTTTCATCGCTTGGTCACGGTTTTTAATTTGTGAACGTTCGGACTGACAAGTAACAACAACATTTGTCGGTACATGCGTAATCCGCACTGCTGAATCCGTCGTATTAATATGCTGTCCACCCGCACCGCTTGCTCGATACGTATCAATTTTAAGATCTTCTGTACGAATGTCAATTTCAATCTCTTCATTGAATTCCGGCATCACTTCGCAAGAAACGAACGATGTATGACGGCGACCCGAAGAATCAAACGGCGAGATCCGCACTAAACGATGCACACCTTTTTCCGCTTTTAAATAACCGTAAGCATTATGTCCTTTAATTAAAAGGGTGACACTCTTAATACCAGCTTCATCTCCCGGTAAATAGTCAAGCGTCTCGACTTTAAAGCCTTGCTTTTCTGCCCAGCGTGTATACATACGAAGAAGCATTGAGCCCCAATCTTGCGACTCTGTTCCACCAGCACCTGGATGTAATTCTAAAATCGCATTATTTTTATCATGCGGCTCGCTTAATAATAATTGCAGCTCAAAATCATTGATTCGCTGCATAAACTCTTCCATCTCTGCTTCAAGGTCCGCTTGAAGCTCTGCATCCGGCTCCTCTTTCACTAACTCATGTGTCAGCTCCAGATTTTCCTGTGCTTCAAGTAAGCCGTTATACTCGTTCACAATTTCCTTTAAGCCATTGGACTCATTAATCACTGCTTGCGCTGCTTGCTGATCATTCCAAAAATCAGGATGCAACATCTCATCCTCAAGTGAAGCAATCCGTTCCTCTTTGTGTTCTAAGTCAAAGAGACCCCCTGAAGTCCGCTAATTTCTTAGCTGTTCTATCTAACTCATTACGAATTTCAAATAATTCCATACAAACACCTCATCATTTATTGGTCATCAAACAGGAAAAAAGACAGTGCATACACACAGTCATCTTTTTTCCTGTCATTATATTACGTCTATCTAAGAAATGACAACATCATTATGCCAGTTTATTTGACTTTCCCTAAAACAGTTTATTTCCCAACGCCGCAACAGTTTTTATATTTTTTGCCGCTACCGCATGGGCATAATTCGTTGCGACCAGTTTCTGGCGCTTTACGAACAGGTTTCTTTTTCGATTTGCCTTCTTCTTCTTTCGGATTAACCGCTTGACCTTTAGCGACTTCTTGGCGCTCTAGGTTATTGCGAATTTCGGCTTTCATGACATATTTAGCCGCTTCTTCGTTAATCGAAGCAACCATGTTTTCGAACATCGCAAAACCTTCATTTTGGTATTCACGAAGTGGGTCGATTTGGCCGTAAGCGCGCAAGTGAATACCTTGACGCAATTGGTCCATCGCATCGATGTGATTGATCCATTTGGAATCAACTGCACGAAGGAGAACGACTTTTTCAAATTCACGCGTTTGCTCCTCGCCCATTTGCTCTTCTCTTTCGTCATAACGCTCTTTCACTTTGGCAAAAATCAAATTAGACATATCATCCGCGTCTTTCCCTTGAAGATCAACAACTTCTAATTCGCCATCTTGTAACAAGTTCCCGTTCACATAGTCCACAAGACCTTGCAAATTCCACTCTTCTTCCGTTTCAACTGGGTTGACATGAAGACTCACGACTTGTCGAATGACCGTTTCAATCATACCTTCCATAATATCACGAAGGTTTTCTGATTCTAACACGTCATCTCGCTGCTTATAAATAATTTCACGTTGCTGGCGTAACACATCATCGTATTCAAGCAAGCGTTTACGAGCATCGAAGTTGTTACCCTCCACTCGTTTTTGGGCTGATTCAACCGCACGGCTGACCATTTTACTTTGGATTGGCTGGCTATCATCCATGCCGAGTTTTTCCATCATCGATTTCATATTGTCTGAACCGAAACGACGCATTAGCTCATCTTCCATCGATAAATAGAATTGCGTGACACCTGGGTCTCCTTGACGTCCAGAACGTCCACGAAGCTGATTATCAATTCGGCGTGATTCATGGCGCTCGGTACCGATAACAGCTAGTCCACCAAGCTCTTTCACACCTTCGCCAAGTTTAATATCCGTTCCGCGCCCTGCCATGTTTGTTGCGATTGTTATCGCACCAGGCTGACCCGCTTCCATAATGATTTCCGCTTCTCGGCCATGGTTTTTCGCATTCAACACGTTATGAGGTACGCCGCGTTTTTGCAGTAAGCTTGAAATTAACTCAGACGTTTCAATCGCAACAGTACCGACAAGCACCGGCTGTTTCAATTGATAACGCTGATAAATATCCTCCACAACTGCACGGAATTTCCCTTCCATCGTCGCATAAATTAAGTCAGCACGATCATCACGGGCAATTGGACGGTTTGTCGGAATGGCGATGACGCGCATATTATAAATGTTGCGGAATTCCTCTTCTTCCGTTTTCGCTGTACCCGTCATTCCCGATAGCTTTTCATACATACGGAAGTAGTTTTGGAACGTAATCGTCGCCATCGTCATGCTTTCATTTTGAATCGGCACGCCTTCTTTCGCTTCAATCGCTTGGTGAAGCCCGTCACTGTAACGGCGACCTTTCATGAGACGACCAGTAAATTGGTCAACAATGACAACCTCTTCGTCCTGTACGACGTAATCCACATCGCGTTGCATTGTCACATGTGCCTTTAATGCTTGGTTAATATGATGGTTCAATGTGACATGCTTTAAGTCAAATAGGTTTTCAATGCTAAATGCTTTTTCCGCTTTGTTAATACCTTCTTCAGTAAGTAACACACCTTTTGTTTTTACATCATACGTGTAGTCGTCTTCTCGCTTTAACGTGCGGACAAAGCTGTTCGCATGGATGTACAACTGGGTTGATTTTTGCGCTTGGCCAGAAATAATCAATGGTGTTCTCGCTTCATCGATTAAAATTGAATCGACCTCATCAATAACTGAATAATGAAGTGGACGCATAACTTTATGCTCTTTATAAAGCACCATGTTGTCGCGCAAATAATCAAAGCCGAACTCATTGTTCGTTCCATACGTAATATCGGCCGCATAAGCTTGGCTTTTCTCTTCTTTCGTCAAGCTGTTCAAGTTCAGACCCACAGATAGACCTAGAAAATTATATAGCTCGCCCATTTCTGTCGCATCACGCGAAGCCAAGTATTCATTGACTGTGATGACATGCACACCTTTCCCGGAAAGGGCATTTAAATAGACCGGTAGCGTCGCTGTTAATGTTTTACCTTCCCCGGTTTTCATCTCAGAAATATTTCCTTCATGAAGGGCAATCCCCCCCATGATCTGCACGCGATAAGGAAACATGCCAAGCACCCGGCGCGCTCCCTCACGCACAACAGCGAACGCTTCTGTTAATAAATCATCTAACGATTCGCCGTTACGATACCGCTCTTGAAATTCAGTCGTTTTCGCACGTAACTCCTCGTCCGATAGTGCTTCAGTCACACTTGCTAACGCTTCGACCTTCGTCGCCATATGTTCCAAACGCTTCACTTCACGTTTATTTGCATCAAATAATTTATTGAACAAACCCATAAAAAAACGCTCCTTTTACTCTTAACAAGTTAATATATGAGCCTAAAAATCACAAAATTCCTACTTAATCTTAACATTAACCCCCATTTGAAACAACTGAACGGCCTAGGTCAAAAAAGAAAAAAACGCCCATAAGAGCGTTCTTTTTCTAAATTACTGCTGAGCGGCTAATCGTTCTTGAAGAACGACTTCCATTTCTTTCGCCCGCTTCGATAAGCTTGCGGCAGTTGTGCCTAAACGCTTAGCTAAAGCTGCATTTGAATCCTTCGCTTCAATAATGCTATACGATTGTAAAAGCGACACAAGGGCACCGACATAAATTTCAGGTTTACGGATTGTTGGATTCTCCTTTTGACAGTATAGATTCCATAGAAGAACCGCTGTTTGTTGATGCAGCTCCTCGATCCCTTCTTCTTGTAAATACTCGCGCAGAGTATCAGCCGTTTTCGCTTGGGACTCTTTCTCCCATGTCAACTCGCTGTAATCAAAGGCTTCTTGAGGCTCCTCTGGTTGCTCCATCTCATTGTAAATATGGAATAAACCATCTAATACGGATAAGAAGTTATCCGCAACAAAGGCTGAGCGTTCTTCCGCTTGTTCACATTGAGCTAACAACCACTTCTCCATGCGTGAAGCCATTTCTTTTTCAAAATGGAAGTCGATCATAAAGAACGTGTACTCTTGTTCAAACGGCAATAACGCGCCAATAATAAACACTTCGTCTAAATCTACCTTCTGACGAGCACGGATCGCTACTTTTTCACCGGAAAGTATATCGCGAACTTCATATACACGGTCACTGATGACACCTAACTGACCAGCAATGAACTTCGTTTGCGGCCATGTTTTAAACACTTGCTTTGTCCGTTCGCGTTCGATCGTATTCACTCGACGAGCGACAAACTTCTCTAATACTGTCCGTCCATCTTTCAACGGATAATTTAAAATAAACCAAATTTCAAAAGCGACTAAAAATACTTGTGGATCTTTGCGAAGCACTTCGTATTTATGTAGGAGCGTTTGAAATTCTTTCTTCATCGTGTGTGAATAATTGCTCATCGCATAGTCAATTAATTCTCGCTGTAAGCTTTCTAGCTCCTCAAGCATGATTCCATGAATCGCTGAGCCTTCTACTTTTCCACAGCATTTTTTATACTTTTTACCACTTCCACATGGACATGGTTCGTTCCGTCCAACTGACATGAATGCCATTCCTCCTCGTAAATCACAAAAACTTAACACTTGTTCTATCTTAACATGCTTTGTCAACTTGATACAGATAATCAATGCCAGAACAACAAAACGCTTGCAAAGATGTACTTTGCAAGCGTTTCTCTAGTTAATTCGTTTCAATTAAACCATATTTGCCATCTTTACGTTTGTAGACGATGTTTGTCCCGTTGCTCTCAGCGTCTGTATAAATAAAGAAGCTGTGACCAAGCAAGTTCATTTGTAAAACCGCTTCTTCAGAATCCATTGGCTTTAAGTCAAATTGCTTTGTACGAACGATTGCCAACTCATCTGTATCTTCTTCTACTTCAGCAGCTGCCGCTTCATTCATTGCGATCGCAAAGTATTCTTGCGGCTCTCCTTTTTCGCGGAACTTACGATTAACTTTTGTTTTATGTTTACGGATTTGACGCTCTAGTTTATCAACAATTAAGTCGATACCTGCATACATATCTGCGTTGCGCTCCTCTGCACGAAGCACAAGATTTTTCATTGGAATTGTTACTTCCACTTTTGAATTTTTATCAGAATATACTTTCAAGTTTACATGCACAGTAGCATTTGGTGTTTCGTTAAAATAACGCTCTAACTTCCCAATCTTTTTCTCGACGTATTCACGAATCGCCGGAGTTACTTCAATGTTTTCACCACGAATGTTGTAATCCATCATGTGAACTCCTCCTTAACTTGTAGCTATGTATATATATTTCTTCATCTCTTTAAAAATACCTGCTAAATTCCGAAAAAATATATGTCGAAATTTTGACAAAGGTCCCGAATTTTTGTATTTAGCGACTTATTCTTTTGAGCATTTCAATTTTACATGCTGTTTCTTGACGTCTTTCCACGCTGCTAATAATTCCATGAAATATTCCTCTACTTCATTCACTTTTAGTACACTCTTTTCTATATTAGCTTCTATTAGGCGACGATTAATATAATCATACAACGCTAATACACGTTTTCCTTCTTCTGTTTGCATATTCACATAAGTCATTAATTCTAATACAATTTGCTGAACTTGATTTAATAGTCTATTTTTTTCTGGTAAATTACATATTTGAATAGCTACTTTGGCTTTTTCAAGATTTTGCAAAGCTTTTTGTATCATCAAAATAATGATTTCATTATTAGAAGCTGTAATAACACTTGCCTCTTCATATTTTCCCTTTGCTTTCTGATAATCCACTATAACATCTCCCTTTAAGTTTTTCTTTTATATCGGCACAAAACCTTAAAAATCGATTGTAATTTCCTTTATTTCCTATAAAAAAAGCCGATATAAAAGATGAAAAAATATTCTCAAATGAAAAGAGGTGTTTGGATTGAAAATTCAAAATCAATCTATGATTGCTTTTTCAATGAACAGGTATCAAAAGAATGAAACAAAAATTCAAAAGACCATTGATAAACTTGCTTCCGGCTTAGATATTCAAAAGGCTGCTGATAATGCATCCGGCTTAGTCGTATCCGAAACGATGCGTGCACAGATTCGTGGCATTTCACAAGCCCAGAAGAATATGCAAGATGGGCTATCTGTCCTTGAAGCAACAGATGAAGGACTCAACCATGTAAACGGTTTGCTTCATCGTGCTAGGGAACTAAGTGTAATGGCTGCTAACGATACGCTTACTCAGGAAGACCGTCAAGCAGCACAAGTGGAATTAGAGGAACTGATGAGCGGTATTAATGATACGGCTGAAAAACTAGAATTTAATACGAAAAAAATACTCGGAGAGAATTCTCCACTCGTTTTAATGGTTGGTGCTAACCCTGGACAACAAATCAAAATCGATTTAGTTAAAACAGACACAGACACTCTTGGACTAGCTGGAGCTTCACTACTGACTCAAAATGATGCTGAAAATTTAATCACTAAAGTAGACGACGCAATCACAAAAGTCTCTTTAGATTTAACTAGAGCTGGGTCTCATTATGAAGCGGTTGAGCATCATATCCGAAATGCCCATATTTATGAAAAAAATATGACGACCTCTTTTTCTATGTTAAAGGATGCTGATATGGGTAGGGAAATGCTCTCTTTCACTACCACAGAAATTAGACAAAAGAGCGATCAAATTCTTGTATCAACTGTTAATCAAAATGCTAAAGATGTACTAAACTTATTTAAATAAAAAATTAGACCCGCTCAAGTTGAGCCGGTCTAATTTTTTTTATCATAAAATACACCATCAGTCATAGAAAGTTTTCCATAAGGATCTGTATATTTTGACATACTTGCTTTTTTTATATTCACGCCTTGAATATCTTGCTTAATGACCATCATGAGCTTTTGTAGATGAGCATCAATTTTTTTGTTCCACTGCTTGATTTCATGCCCAAGTTGAATCTCTTCATCGTTGAATGGGGGAGCAATCCTCGGAAGGAGGACTCCCCTTTTTTGTAGTAACAGATCAACATCTGCTAATACTCGATCACGCTCATCAGCACTATATGCCCCTTCAAGCAAGTCTAATAGCTGCTTCGTTAACAAATGGCATTGAACAACTTCGCTCATTAAATTTGACCACCCATGCCGGAGTGTTGAGCTTGTCTATTCTTTTGTATCACTTGTTTCCATGTATCCCGAAACTCTTCCACAAATCCTTCTACTTCATTCAGAATGTCGATATCATTTTTTAAATTCGCATCTATTAAGCGGCGATTCAAATAATCATACAAAGCCATCATTTCTTTAGATATTTCGATGTCCATATTTAAAGTAACCATTAGTTCTTGAATAATTTTTTGAGCTTTTTGGATATTAATATTTTTTTGCTCATAGTTTTTTTCTTTTATCGCCTCTTTCGCTTTACGAATAAATTTCAAACAACCATTGTAAAGCATTAATGTTAATTCTCCAGGTGAGGCTGTATTAACAGAATTATTTTCATATTGTTTGTATGGATTATTTATAGACACTCAGTGCCACTCCTTTTGTTCTATATACTAATAACTATTAGGCAAATGCATTCATTAAGTAAGCTGATTGCTCATTCGCTCTTTGAATCGCCTTTTCCATCGCTGTGAATTGATTCCAATAACGTTGTTCCACTTGAACTAAACGATCTTCAAAGCGAGCAATTTGCTTGTTCATTGTATCAAGGTTTTTCCCTAAAGAATATTGCTGGTTTGTTGAATATTTGTTCCCAGCCTTTGTTCTGATTTTCTCCATCGCATTATTCGTTGTTTCATATAAACGATGAATAACTCCTTGTTGACTTTCACCTGTTCCATTACTAATGAATAAGCTTTCTACCGCCGCTGGATCTTTTTCAATTGCTTCTTTTAATTTGTTTTCGTCAATTGTTAATTTTCCACCCTCCATATAGTTAGAGGTAGTAGTAATACCAATCTTAGCTAATGAATTATATAAAGAGGACACACTATCATCTTTTACAGCCATCGATAAATCAACACGCATCTCAGACAAGGCACTTGTTAAAATAGGATCTCTGCGCAAAAGGCCACTCTTCGCCTTTTCATCCCAAAGCTCTTGTTGCTTTTCACTCAATCCTTCTCTTTCCTCATCAGTTAATGGCTGATATTTACGATAAACATTTTCAGTCGTTTTGCTTTGAACTTTCTCGATCAATTCATTGTATTTATTCACAAAACTAACAATATTTTCAAATACCTTCTCTGAATCGTTGCTTGCATTTACTTTCACTTCATCGGTAAATGTTTGTTTCAATGTGAATGTGACACCATTCATTGTGAAATTGTTTGAACTACGCTCTGTCTTTAAACCGTTGATAGTGAACTCAGCATTTTGCCCTGCTGTTGTGATAGTACTATTATTGAATTTAAATACATCTTCCATTAATGCTCCTGAAAAGAACATTTCATTACCACTTTTGTTAAAGTCACCCGTATCTGTTCTCATCAATGTCATTTGCTTAGAAAAATCATCATACATCAAAGATGCGCCAACATTAGATGCATTTACTTTTTTAATGACACTATCCATGGAGTCATTTCCTTGAACAAAAAACGTTTCAGAAGACACTTGCCCCTCACCAGTATGAGCACCTACAGAGAAAGTGGTGTAATTTTGGTTGTACGTAACCTCCAAGCCGCCTTCTAGAGATTGACCTTCTTTCAATGTTATTAATCCGGTGTCAGCGTTCAATGTTCCAATCGTTATTTTATCTCCATTCTCTAGCTCCATTTGAATGTCACGTTCTGTTCCAGTGCTCGATATAATTAATTCCTTATCCCCAAACTTCATTGTGACATCTTTTAAAGAATTTCTTTGCAATTGCAATGATGTGGAGTCTTTTGTTAAAGAAAGAGTTTCTGTTTTGGTATTTGCGATATAATCGACTTTAATCGTACTATTTGTAGCTAAGTCTTTATTAAACTCTAACGTACCATCTGATTTTACAAAAACCGTGTTATCGGTCAAATCATTTGAATCCGTCACTACTTTGTATGACTTCCCATCTACTTTGACAACTAACTCACTTGCATCAGTAGAGGAGATTTCCTGACCAAGGGAAAACACCTTTCCAGCACTGCCCACTGTAATCGTTTTACTTTCAATTACGCCTGTTTTCCAATCGATTGATGGATCGACAGAGGGATCAACTAGTTTACTAGTTTGATCATATAAACCAGCAGTTTTATTTAACTCAACTTTTCCACCATTAACAATCGTTTCTGCACTAGCTAATTTCTCAACATTAGAAATGGAATAAGAGGATGCATTCGCACCACTTGCAACCGTTGCGGAAACTTTCGACTCATCCGCAGAACTAACCTGTCTCGCTCTATAATTATTGCTGTACTTCAATTTCGTTAACTCAGCTCGAAAATCATACATCTGAGTATACATGGAACGATAATCATCACGCTGCCACTCCACTTTTTGTCTTCTTTGCTTCATTTTATCAAGTGGCATTCTTTCCGCCTTCATTAAGTCTTTCACTAACTGGTCTATATCCATCCCACTTGCTAATCCACCGATTCGCATAGTAATGCCTCCTTAAATTTTTTTATCTACTAAAATCCCTAAGTATTCGGTCATCGCTGCGTACATATCTAATAGCTTTCTCGACGGAATTTCTCTTATGACTTCCTGCGTCACATCATCGACCATCGTCACGTAATATTCTTCTAGTTCATCATGAAATTCAAACTTCACATGCAAATTGGATGGCTTCAAAAAATCATTCATTCCTTGAACGATTTTCTCCATCTGGGCTTTCGCAGGCTGACTTTGAACTTCCTTTTCTTTTTCTTTTATAGTTGTATTCATTTCTTGTTGTTGTACGGGACGAATTGTAGAAGTTATCACTTGGTTCGACGTTCCTAACTTATCAAGCATCTTCCATCGCTCCTTCTAGAAAATCATCTCTATCCCTTATATCGGAAGTCAAGCTGTGATATTAACAGGAAAAACGAAAACAGTTGATTTTTTCCGATATCACTGTTGAGACTTTATCACTCTTTAACAGAAACATGCGTTGGCTCAAGTTTGCCAACGCATGTTTTCTATATTCCCCCTCACAAAATATCTTGCACTCGTCCGACTTGTCCATCCTCTAATCGCACTTTAATGCCGTGCGGATGAAAACTGGAATTCGTCAAAATGTCCTTAACAATTCCTCTCGTTTTCTTCCCTGTTCGCTGGTCCTTTTTTAACACAATATTGACATCAATCCCCGGTTGAATATCTTTGCGATTTTGTCCGTTCATTTGTTTTCACTCCTTCTCATTTCAACCTATTTTACTCGAAAAAACAAAGGCAGTGTATTTTATTAGACAAACGTCTTTTTCTTATTTATAATAATTATTAAATAATAATAAAATTAATAGAGGTGCTACCTATGAATATTTTTAATTTTAAAGCGGAAAAAACAAATGGAGATATCGTTTCTCTTGAAAGCTATAAAGGAAAGGTGTTGCTTATCGTCAATACAGCGAGCAAGTGTGCGTTTACTCCGCAGTTTGAAGACTTGCAGAAGCTTTATCTTGCATATAAAGAAGCGGGACTTGAAATACTAGGCTTTCCTTGCAATCAATTCGGTGGCCAAGAGCCGGGCACAAGTGAAGATGCTTCCTCTTTTTGCCGATTAAATTACGGTGTCACGTTCCCAATCTTTTCAAAGATAGACGTCAACGGAGAAAATGAGGCTCCATTATTTCAATTTTTAAAAGAAGCGGCACCATTTCGCGGATTTGATGAATCCAACATCAGTGAAAAACTATTAAAACTGATGATCTCAGACAAAAATCCTGAATTTCTCCTTGGTGATTCAATCAAATGGAACTTCACTAAATTTCTCATCGACCAGAAAGGCAATGTAATCAAACGATTCGAGCCATCTGATGAGCCTGTTTCATTTGCGAAAGAAATTGAAAAATTGCTCGGTTGAGATCGAAGTTGTAGGCACGACAAACAAAAAGGATGGGGCACGCCCCATCCTTTTATAATTTATATCGATTAATCATCGCTGACAATGTTTCGCTTAGTTGCGATAATTGATCTGCAGAGTGGCTGACTGTCGAAATGGCTTTCGATTGCTCATCGACAGAAGCGGAGATTTCTTCAACAGCGGCGGCGGTTTCCTCAGAAACGGCCGAGATGTTTTGAATAGCTCCTTGAATTTCATGACTTTGGTTCGTAACTGTTATAATTTCGCTACTTAACACATCGATCGCTTGAATTGTTTCTCTGACGGCTTCTGAGATTTCATTGAATTCCGCTTCGGTTTCGTGAACGGCGCTGTTCAGCTGTGTCGAAAATAATACGGTCTCCTCCATCATCGAAACCGTTGTTTCTGTTTCTTGGTGAATGCCTGTAATCATCTCTTGTATTTGCTTTGTCGCTTGATTGGATTCCTCGGCAAGCTTTCTCACTTCCTCGGCAACAACTGCAAAGCCTTTGCCGTGTTCGCCCGCTCTCGCTGCCTCGATGCTCGCATTTAAAGCAAGGAGATTTGTTTGTTCGGTAATATGATTAATCGTTGTTGTAATATGTGAGATATTTTGAATTTGACTCGTTAAATTCAAAATGCTTGCTTTAATCTTTTCGGAAGCGGCTAGCGACTGGTCATTCGAGCTTTTCAGTACTTGGACGATTTCTTTGCCGTGATCAGTCGCTTTTGCCGTCACAACCGTAATGTCTCGAATCGCTTGATTTTCCTGATTCATTTGCGTGATCGCATCAGAAAGACGATCAACCGTTCTGCTCATATCATCAATATCGGAAGCTTGTGACACCGCTCCGCTAGAGATCTCATTCATCGCCCGAGCAATTTCTTGGCTACTTGCTGATGTTTCCTCAGACACAGCGGATAAATCAGTAGCCGAGTGAAGCAGGTCGTTGCTCGCACCTTGAAGCTTTCCAATCAACCCTCTTAGTTCACTGGACATTTTATTAAATGATTGATTCAACTGCCCCACTTCATCCGATGTTTCTTGAAGCTGTGGCACATCTAACTCGCCATCTGCAATTTTTAAAGAAATTGCGGCTGCTTGCTTTAATAAATCTAATTTTCTCTTCGCAAACCAAAATATAGTTACTAAACTTAAAAGTGCAACGGTAATGGTAATGATGGATATATAGATCTTAATAGATTGTAATGATTGATAAAATTCATATTCATAGGCTCCGACCCCAATACTCCAATCCCAAGGTTCGAAATAAACCATATAGGCCATCTTCGGTTGTTCATTTGCTTCTCCAGGATTCTTCCAACCATATCTGTAAAAGTGATCTTCAGGATTGCTTGCTTTCGCCCTTTCCACGAGTTCTCGTTGAACATACACACCGTCACTATTTTTTGTGTCTGACTTATCTTCCCCAATTGGAATGACAGGGTGTAATTGCGTTTTGTGATCAGAGTCATAGGCATACAAGTACCCGTTTTCTTTATAAAGGTAATTAGACTGTTTGTAGTCATACCCATCGGTCCCCTTCTTAGGACCATTTAATATGATTCTAGCTTTTTCCTGTGCTTCCTCTAAAGTGATTTTCCCTTCATTCACCTCTTCATTGAGCATTTCAAGCACAGGTATAGCGGTTTGAGCAATACTTCTTAATTCCTCTTTCCCAGCATTAATTAATTCTTTTTTCGCCAAATAATAGCTGGAAATGCCGATTGCACTGCTAATCGTTAAAATAACTACTGTGACAACTAAAAGTAACTGAACGGAAATTCTGTTGAAAAAAGATACATGTGTGTTCATCGGATTCCTTCTTTCGGTTAAATTCGTCATTTTTCAACATTTTATCAGACAGAATTCTACACAAAAAGAGCTTTACATATAATTAATAATTTAATTTTTCTCAATAAAGACAGAAAACAACCTGAGTCCATATAAGACTCAGGTTGCTTCGTTCCATTACTTATATTGATCGAGCTTGTAAATCACTTTCGCCGCTTCCGCTCTTGTCGATGATTTTTTTGGCATAAACTTTTGGTTGTTGTAGCCGGAAATGATGTTTTGTTCAACCGCTACATCGATTTCGTCTTTAAATGCTTGATAAATTTGCTTGTTATCTTTGAAATCAGCTGGCTTAGACGCTGTGAACTGTTTGCCTGTTTTAACTTCGAGGGCTTTCACCGTCATGGCAGCCATTTGTTCTCTCGTCACTGGCTTATGTGGAGCAAACTTATCTTTGCTCATGCCAGAGATAATTCCTGCTTCATACACAGCGGCAATTTCTTTTTCCATATTCTCTGGTACATCTTTGAAAGGAACTTTTCCTTTCGGCTTCAGATCCAGCGTTCGAGCGATAAAGAGCGCAAACTCGCCTCTTTTCACGCTAGCGTTTGGTGCAAATGTGCCATCTGTTTTTCCAAGGATGATTCCTTTACTCGTCAAGCTTTGAATATATTCGTAAGCCCAATGATCTTTTGGCACATCTTTAAAATCCTTCTCTTCTGTCCCTGGGTCCGTTGGGTTCTCTTGACCCTTCATATCAATCGAGAATTGAGCAAACCCACTATCAAGTTGTTTCACGTATTTAAACTTATCCGAGCCTTCTGTGTATTTTTGCGCGTTTGGTGATGTTTCAAACGTGACATTGACGCTGTCGTTGATCGAAGCAAAGCCCCAGTTTTTATCAGCGGATGGGTTGATCTCTTTCATTTCCATAATGTAATCGATCACGATACCACGACTTTCATCCGGCGTTTCAATGGCTAGTGCTTCTGCGTTGATGCCAGGGAAGTTTCCTCCACCACCTGCACGATAGTTGTTTGTTGCGACAAGGAATTTTTGTTTAGGGTCAATATTTTCCCCATTGAACTTCAAGTTTTTAATACGGTTGGCGTTTGGATTAACGACTTTGCCTTCGGTGCTATATTTAGCTGGTTGTGTAACGTCGACGTCATACGTTACGCCTTCAATCACATCGAAGTTATACGTCGGGAATGCTGGATTCACGAGCGCTTGTTCTGTCGTCCCTGCTTTCGGATCAATTTGGTTAAATTGACCAGCTGACATTTCTAGCCATTCCTTTACTCCTTTTCCATCTACAAGCACTGCACTTAACGTGTTTGGATATAAGTAAAGATCGGACACATTTTTGATCGCAATATCTCCCGCTGGAATGTCTGTGTAATAGTCTGGCCCCATACGTGCTCCTGCTTTAAATGGTGCCGCCGCGGATAAAACAGGTACGTTTTCATACTCGGTTCCTTTAATTTTATTCTCTAAATACCATTTTTGAGCGTTGGCGACAATTTGCACGGACGGATCATCTTGAACGAGGGCAAAATAGCTGTTAATCGGTGCCGTTGTTTTTCCAACTGCACTTCTAACCCATTCTAAAGTTCCTTCATGCTCATGTTTCACAGCATCGACAATGGCCGCATCTGATTCAACAGTCGGTTTTCCATCTGCCGTCGTAATGCTTCTCGTTTCAGCTCGACCGTCAACGACTCCCCATTTGCCATTTTCATTTTTTAGCTCAAGGTCAACAACACCAAGATGACTGCCCCAAAAACCAGGCATCACCGCAGCAACACCGTTAACCGTTCCCTTTTCAATATCCGCACCTGTCATATCTTTATACTGCGCACTCGGGAACACCCCATGAGAATGCCCAAAAAGAACAGCGTCAATTCCGTCAACTTTCGTTAAATCGTATGTTGCATTTTCCTTCATCTTGCCTTCCTCGATCGTGCCGAGTCCAGAATGAGGGATCGCGACGATGACATCCGCACCCTTTGCTTTCATTTCAGGGACAAATTTCTCCGCGGATTCAACCATATCTTTGGCGATGACTTTGCCTTCTAAATGAGCCTTATCCCAATTCATAATTTGTGGTGGAGCAAAGCCGATCACACCAACCTTAATCGTATGCTCCTCGCCATCTTGATCCTTCACTTTTTTGTCGATGATCAAGTATGGATCAAAATAGTTTTTATCATTAGTTGGATCATTATCTTTATCGTCTATGTATACGTTTGCATTAACGTAAGGGAAATCTGATCCTTTTAACGTCTTCTCAAGGAAATCCAATCCATAATTGAATTCATGATTCCCGATATTCCCTACATCATATTGCATTAAGTTCATCGCTTTATAAACAGGATGCGTTTCTCCGTCCTCTAACCCTTTAACTTTAGCGACATAATCACCTAGTGGATTCCCTTGAATTAAATCGCCATTATCAAATAACATTGAGTTTTCGCTTTCCGCACGCGCCGCTTTCACGAGAGACGCCGTACGAGCAAGGCCGTACTTATCAACCGCTTTATCTTGATAATAATCATAATTCATCAAGTTGACATGAATATCTGTCGTTTCTAATAGACGAAGCTTGACGATATCTTCATTCAAAGCATTTACATAAGTTGGTTTTTCCATCACTACCGGAACTACTACACTAAAAGCTAAAGCCGAAGCCAGTACAGTTTTTTTGATCTTATTTTTTGGCAAAGGTTTCTCCTCCTGTAAATAAACTTCATTTCCGACTTAAATGGTAACATGTACATATATAGGTATTTTTTTATTTTCGTTAAGTTATTGTAAAAAATTCTTAATCAAAAAAGACAACCCTCATTTACAATCAAGGTTGTCTGTTATATTTCAAAAAGTTAACTGCTTCATCCCGTGATCTAGCTGTTGTTCTACCGCTTTGGCGTCTTTAATATGTTCGTTGATCATTTGATCGGCGGTGTTGAATAGTTCTTTTGCTTCGGCTAGTTCTTTCTTCATTTGCGATGATAATCGCTTTTGTTCGTCAATCATTTTTTTCATTTCGTTAATATCTAATTGACTATTCTCAATCGCCGTTAAAATCCGATCGATTTTGTCCGCTGTGTTCATGCTGACTTCGATACCTTTTTCCACGAGCTCTTTACTTTTTCTTGTAGCTTCAAGGGCATGTTCAATTTCATTTCCTAAAGTAGTCGTTAGAGCTTGGATATTCGCTGTGCTATCAGATGTACTTTCAGCTAACTTACGTACTTCCTGTGCAACGACTGCAAAGCCCTTACCGTATTCACCCGCACGAGCAGCTTCAATCGATGCATTTAACGCCAACAAATTCGTCTGCGCAGCAATGCCTTCAATAACACCGACAATCGAATGAATTTCCACGGAACGCTCACTTAAAGAAGCCATATTACCTTCAGACGTTTGAATTTGCTCCCCTAATTCTTTAATGATATCCGCTGTACGATTTACTTCTGCTGTCCCTTGCTGTGCATCAGAAACAATTTGGTCAGAATGTTGCTTCACTGATTTTCCTTTTTCATATAAATGAAGCGATTGCTGTGAAGTTTGTTCACTTAAAGACTCCACGTTGTTAAATCTTCGCTCGATTTGCCCAATTGCGTCTCCAATCACTTGGTGTTGGTCATTGATTTTTCCATTTTGATTGACCGCGGCTGCTATTTCCGTCTTTACATGAGTCAACCGATTCTTTTCTTCTCGTTCTTTCGCTTCAAATGAGGCCTTTAGCGCTGTCATTTCTTCCTGTAGCTGCTGTTGGGGATATTGGTCGTTTTTTTTCGATCTAAACATATTTATGTCTCCTTTTCTCGGTGCGAACAGATTCACTTTCATCGTTGCCCATCACCTAGCAATTGTGAATGATTTTCGGATAATCAATAGCGTTACAATTTGCATTTCTGAATTGTATGATTTAACCATTTCTTGAACCTTAATGGCCCCTCTTCAAGATCCTTTTTTTACAAAGTAAGAAAATCACTCATTGACGATTAATAGGTCTCATCTCCTATGAATATTGATCATATTTAATATCGGTCCAGTTGTTAAAATTTTAATAAAATTATTGATATTGCATAAAAATTACCACCCTATGTTTTTAAAGGAAATCTCACCCTTGTGTAGAATTATGTTGAAAGAGTAGTTTTTGAACTATAAAAGGAGTGAAAATCATGATCATTGTAACAACTGAAAATATCACGAATTATAAAGTCACCGAAGTAAAAGGACCTGTCTTCGGATTAACGGTTCGCGCTAGAGGGATTGGAAAAGATATTGTCGCTTCCTTCAAAGGGTTAGTCGGTGGAGAAATTAATCAATATACAGAAATGCTAGAAGATGCGAGAAAGCAAGCAATCGATCGAATGGTGAAAAACGCACAAGCTATGGGAGCAAATGCCATCGTGATGATGCGATTTGATTCCGGAGAAATCGGTCAAAACATGAGCGAAATCGTTGCCTACGGAACAGCTGTTATCGCCGAAAAGGAATAAAAGGATGGCATGGGTCATCAGCTTTTACGGCGTGCAGCTTCTCCTCCTTCTCGTCTTGATTTTTGGCTCTTGGTTTATTTGGGATCGTCGCTTTAAAACAAAGCATGGCCAAGATGTGCCACCAGGTTTCATTCGAACAGAAGAAGTCTCCATCGATCCGACGACAGGAAAAAAGATGGTCGTCTACTTTAACCCGGAGACTGGTGAGCGGTTTTATAAGGAAGAATAGAAGAAAGTTCCCGTGTGTCAATGAATCAACACACGGGCTTTTAGTATGCTTTTTCACACAATCTTACAGGTATTAAATTGTAAACATTAAATATTTTTACTTATTATTAATTTAATTCCTCTTCCGTAAACATTATAATAGACCTAGAACTTTATCTTCATTAGTTTTTGACAAACTTCGGGGAGTGACAGGCACCTCAATACAAAGGAGGATGTAAATGTTAGCGCAGCAATCAATTAGAAATAAACTTTTGTTTATGGCTTTCATTATGTTGACTTGTGCATTTTTGGTGACGGGTTTTTTGCAAATGAATACGATTCAAAGTGTAATTGAAGGGGAAGCGTTGGAAAAAGCCCAATCTGATTTACGTACAAGTTATGCACTCATTGATGAAATGTACCCCGGTGAGTGGCGCAAAGAAGGCGACACACTGTATAAAGGCGATCAAGTGATGAACAATAACCTAGAAATTGTGGACTTAGTTGGTGAACTTACGAATGGAGATACCGCCACTTTATTTTTAGGTGATACGAGTATTACATCAAACGTGATGGTCGATGGTGAGCGTGGAATTGGTACAAAAGTAATCGATAAAGTAGCAGATAAAGTATTGAAGAACGGCGAAATCTTTTTAGAACAAGCTGATGTATTAGGACATACATATCAAACAGCTTACATGCCGATCAAAAATGAAAGCAACGAAATTATCGGAATGTGGTACATTGGTGCTCCAGACGCCTCTGACCGAATTCAAAACATTACGCAAAATGCCACTTGGAAAATGATCCTATTGGCTGTCGTTATCATCATCGTCTCGCTGTTTCTGTTTTATATTTTAACAAAAGGTATGTTGAAGCGAATTCAAGTGGCATCCGCCTACCTCTCACAAGTAGCTAATGGCGATCTTTCCGGAGAATTACTACATACCGATGCGAAAGACGAAACCGGGCAACTGATTGAATCGGTCAATAAAATGGCGACACAACTCCGCTTGATTTTAAAACAAATGAAAGAAGCGTCCTTACATATCGCTAGTTCATCTGAACAATTAACAGCGAGTGCCGATCAAAGTATGGAAGCGGCGAAACAAGTAGCTGAAGCGACGGAGCAATTGGCTTGCGGATCCGAGGAACAAAAGGCAAGCGTTGGCGAAACGATCACCGTCATCAATGTCTTATCCGCCCAAATGGATGATGCCGTCCACCGTACAGAAGATGCAACAAAATTATCCGAGAATGCCTCCAAAGCGACAGCAGAAGGCGCTGAAGAAATCCAAGCTGTTATTTCATCGATCACTGCGATTCATCAAAAAGTGAAAGATACAGCGATCATCATTGAAAAATTAGATCAACGCTCGCAAGAAATTAACGACATTATTTCCATGATTACAAACATTGCCGAACAAACCAATTTACTTGCCTTAAATGCGGCCATTGAATCGGCACGCGCAGGCGAATCTGGACGCGGGTTTGCGGTCGTAGCTGAAGAAGTGCGAAAGCTAGCCGAGCAATCCGCTCAATCTTCTGGACAAATCGCTTCTTTAATCATTGAGATTCAACAAGAGACGAAAGAAGCGGTCGCATCAATGGCAGAAGGAACGGATCAAGTAGAAGCAGGCATGAAAAAGACGGTGCACATTCATGACGTATTTGCCCATTTGGAGCAGGCGATCACAGCCGTAACGAAAAAAATACTAGAAGTCGAAAAGAATATTAAGGCAACCTCTTCAAGCAGTCAGCAAATGGTCCACCTCATCGACTCCGTCGGTGAAAAAGCAGACGACGGAGCAGCAGCTAGCGTACATAATTCTGCGGCCGCTGAACAACAACTAGCGACCATTCAAGAAATTTCTGCGTCAGCGAACAGCTTAGCAAAACTGTCAGAAGAGATGAACAGCATTTTTGGTCAGTTTAAATTTTAACCAGAAGAAGGTGTCTCATAAGTCAGTTGCTCGACTTATGAGACACCTTTTTTATCGAATGGGGAATCAGTTAGGAAAATGCGAGAAAATCAGCCACGAATTAGTAACAGTCAATCACTAAGCACGCCCAACCAGTCATCACTCTTTCCAATCCATCACAAAAGCTATACACTAACGGTAAAATAAACCTTAATGGAAAGGAACGAGAACATGCAACATCCTCATACAGGAACGATACTACAGGAAAGATTAAAAACACATAAAATGGTCGCTGCGGTGAAAGAGCCTAAATATATTGAAAAGGCGATTAAATACAAAGACCATTTGAGCGCGGTCTTATTAATGACAGGAACGATTTTAACAGTAAAAAAATATGTAGATTTCATTCAATCTCATGGTCTACCTGTTATTTTGCATGTTGAAAAGATTGGTGGATTAGAAATGGATCGAGATGGGATTGAGTTTGTCAAAAGAAATGTGCAACCACATGCGATCGTGACGACTAGAAATGGCATTATAAAAAAAGCAAAATCTAGCGGGCTCGTCGTTGTTCAACGAATTTTCTTAATCGATACGGAGGTTTATACGAACTTAGTAAAAGATATTGAGCGCATTCAATCAGATGTCATTGAAATTATGCCCTGTCGCGTGCCTGACTTTTTGAATAAAATATCAAAAATCTCCCCAGTACCAACTATCACCGGCGGACTACTCAATTCACCAGAGCACGCAAAACAAGCATTAGAAAACGGTGCACTCGCAGTAACTACCTCCAATCCTGACATGTGGAAAATCAATTTAAATGAATTGTAAATGAAAAATTTACATTATATTAATACTAATCTAACAATCACTCGTTATTGTATAAGCATAAAGTGAATAAAAAACGGTGCGAACAGAGAGACCTCAAATTTGATGTATAGCGATGCGTATACATTTTATTTGAGGGCTCTTTTTGTTTTTTCCACTATATCAAGGAGGTGAACCAATTAGAGAAACAACTTCTACTATTATGTAACAAACATTCTTAACGACATGTAGTTCTCGTGATACTAATTTACAAAGGAGACCGATGAAATGAATTCATTTTTAAAATTATTTAGTTTACTTTCATTAATCTTAGTGCTAGCCGCCTGTGGAAAATCTGGTGATAATGCGTCCAATGATTCGTCAAAAAATGGTGAAAAAACAGTGATTGAATACTGGCATGTCAATGCAGAAACTCAAGGTGGAAAAACAGTAGAAGAATTGGTCAAAGCATTCAATGAGCAAAGTGAAACGACAGAAGTTATCGCTAAATACAACCCTGATATGTACAAAGGGTTAATGCAAAACTTGCAAGCTGAAGCGGCATCTGGAAAATCACCGGCCGTCGTACAAGTCGGATGGTCTTTCTTAGACTATTTCTCTAATAACTTTAGCTACATATCACCACAGGAAGTAATCGATCAACACTTCCAAGACGACCAAACCTTCTTAAAAGATCACTTTTTAGATAATGTCATGGACTTAGCAAAAAATTCAGAAGGCACACAAGTCGGTATTCCTTATTCATTAAGTACGCCTGTTCTATATATCAACAAAGATCTATTAAAAGAAGCAGGTCTTGATGAAAACGGTCCAAAAACTTGGCAAGAGGTTCAACAATTCTCAAAAGTTATTAAAGAGAAAACAGGTAAGCACGGTTTTTATATGCAAGAGCCTGCTGATAACTGGGCAACACAAGCTTTATTAGAAAGTAACGGCGCTCGTATGTTAACAGACGGAAAAGCTACTTTCGCTTCTAAAGAAGGAATCGAAGCCTATCAATTAATGGCCGATATGATTGTAAAAGACAAAACAGCTCTTCACTTGCCTTGGGATCAAGGTGTCCAAAGCTTTATTGATGGCAATGTAGCAATGGCTTACACAACGATTGCTCGCCGTTCACAAATTCAAGAAAATGCAAAATTTGACGCAGCAGCTGTGAAATCACCAGCTTGGGAAGGAAAAGACGTACGTTTACCAGCAGGTGGTGCGATGTTAGCCATTACGGCTCAAGAAGAAGCACAACAAAAATCAGCTTGGGAATTCATGAAATATTTATACAGTGTAGAATCTATGGCGAAATGGACAGAAGGCACAGGATATGTCCCTCCACGTAAAGATGTGGCAGAAGCAGAGGATGGTTTGAAAACTTTCCTAGAAGAAAATGAAATGATGAAAGCAGCAGTAGAACAGATGGATGGCGTAGTTTCTTGGACTTCTTTCCCTGGCGATGCTGGACTACAAGCTGAGCAAAAGCTATTAGACGTCCGCGATCAAATCCTTGGTGGCCAAGTCGATGTGAAGGAAGGCTTAACATCAACAGAAAAAGAAATCAATGAATTATTGAAGTAATTTTCTATTCACAAGGCTGTCTCATAAATATAGGAGATTCCGTTCCGAACAAGTCTCTACATGAGAATATTCCCCCTCTCAAAAGAGATATTCGGATCGTAGTCCCCTTTTATGGGGCACCCCTGTGAATAAAGCAAATGTGGGAGGAAAGCAAATACATGCAAGCTATGAAATCTTCAAAAATCAAGTTAACGAAAGACCACTGGAAAGCTTACGGCTTACTCATTCCTTCCTTACTCATTTTCACCTTCTTTATGTTTTGGCCGTTTGTATACACGATCTATTTAAGCTTTTTTGATTGGAATATGGTAAAGCCAACGAAGGAGTTTGTCGGTCTTCAAAACTATAAAGACATCTTATCTGATCCAATTACATACAAAGTGTTTGGGAATACGTTGCTCTATATTGTTTTATTATTAGCGATCAACCTGATCGTTCCTTATATTTTCGCTTTTGTTCTTGATATCGTTTTAAAACGATTCAACAACTTTTATAAAGGAGCCATCTTTCTACCTTCCGTCATTTCATTGGTGGTCGGATCGATCCTATTCACTTGGTTATTAAATCCTGTTTCGGGACCAGCAGCGATTATTCTTGGGTGGTTCGGGATAGAGATGCCGATTTGGAGCAAATTAGATGGCTGGGTCATCGTCGTATTAAGCTTAATTACTTCTTGGAAAGTATTCGGATATAACTTTATCGTCCTCTATGCCTCCGTGAATGGCGTTTCACGAGAAGTGATCGAAGCTGCCCGTTTAGATGGCGTTCCTTTATGGAAAATATTCATTCATATCGTGCTGCCGATGAGTAG
This sequence comes from Bacillus sp. FJAT-42315, assembly GCF_002797375.1. Taxonomy (GTDB): domain Bacteria; phylum Bacillota; class Bacilli; order Bacillales; family Domibacillaceae; genus Bacillus_CE. The sequence goes on along the minus strand of NZ_KZ454941.1, from coordinate 639,861 downwards.
TGCGACTGGCATTTATGTCTTAATCATCACGATCGTTCAAGGACTACAATATGTATTTACGCCGATTAAAGTCATCACACAAGGCGGACCCAATTATGCTAGTTCCAACGCCATCTATCATGCTTATCATGAAGCCTTTGTTTTGTACCGAACAGGACATTCCGCTGCTTTATCGATTTTAACGATGGCGATCTTTATTATTTTACTTATTATCGAATTCAAGTTTGTAGAAAGAGGTATCCATTATGAAAACTAATCGCTTCGTATCGATACCTTGGCATATTGTGTTTATGGTGGCGACCGCGATCCTCACCTTTCCGATTATTTTTGCAATCGGTATTTCGTTCAAACCATTAGAAGATGCGTACAATAATGCCTTAAATTTCATCCCGATACACCCCACTTTAGAAAACTATGAAACATTTTTTGAAAGCTTAAATGTATTAAAGATTGTTGGAAATACGTTTATTATTGCAACGACCGTTACTTTGTTTAAAGTATTCACTTCTTTTCTAGCGGCGTATGCGTTTGTGTTCTTTGATTTCAAAGGAAAAAACATCCTGTACTTTCTCTTAATTAGTACGATCTTTATCCCTTTTTCAGTCACAATGATTCCTAATTATTTAGTCATCTCTGATCTTGGGTTAGCTGATAGCGTCTGGGGCGTCATTCTGCCACAGCTAGCTGATGCAGTCGGAATCTTTCTACTCAGGCAGTCCATGAAAACCATTCCAATGTCCTTAATTGAGGTAGCGAAACTAGACAACTTAGGGCATGCACGCATCATGAAAGATATCGTGCTACCGCTAGTGAAACCCGCGATCACATCAACAGGGATTTGGTTCTTTATTTTATCGTGGAATGAATACGTATGGCCGGTGCTCATTTTGAAAACAGTCGACAATTATACATTGCCGTTAGCGCTACAAATGTATATTAGCTCAGAAGGTGGAACAAATTTCACTGTCGCAATGGCTGTTGCCGTGATCACGATGATCATACCATTAACACTATATTTACTGTTCCAAAAGTATATTATTGGAACATTTACTTCTTCAGGAATTAAGTAAAGGCGGGATATTGTGAAGGAAATTCGATTTGAAAATGTATATAAATCTTACGGAAAAACCGAAGTCGTGAAAAATCTCAATTTAACGATTAAAGAGGGCGAGCGATTAATCCTTCTGGGCCCCTCTGGATGTGGCAAATCCACCACTTTGCGGATGATTGCCGGATTAGAGGATATCACTTCAGGCTCGTTATATATGGATAACCAAAAAGTCAATGATCTCCCGAGTGGCAAACGAAATGTTGCTATGGTTTTTCAAAACTATGCTCTCTATCCGCATATGAATGTCATCAATAACATTACATATGGCTTGAAAGTTCAAAAAGTACCAACAGATGAAATCAATCGCCGAACCGAGGCTGCTTTAAAGATGCTTCAGCTAGAAGAGTATAAAGATCGCTTACCGAAAGATTTATCGGGTGGGCAAAGACAACGGGTCGCTTTAGCGAGAGCGGTCGTGAAACAAGGCGATTATTTTTTACTAGATGAACCGCTATCCAATTTAGACGCTCAATTACGTGTGTCGGCCCGAAAAGAATTAGTCAAAATCCACGAAACGTATAAACAAACACTCGTTTACGTCACTCACGATCAAGTAGAAGCGATGACAGTAGCGGATCGGATCGCCTTAATGTACAAAGGAGAACTGCAAATGGTTGATACGCCCGATAATGTTTATCACCGACCAGCTAATATTTTTACTGCTAAATTTATTGGCTCTCCCCCGATGAACGTCATCGATATCGACGTTCGGCAAGGCAAAGTAATTCTGGCCAATCAAGCAATAGAGTTAAGCGCTGAGTGGAGCGATTATATCCAGCAAACTGGTGAAAAAGAGCTTGCATTCGGGATTCGTCCAGAACATATTCATCTGTCAAAAACTTTGGTAACAAACGGGTTGAAAGGTCATGTCAAATATGTAGAAAACCACGGAGACAACTATGGTGTTTATATTGATGTAGAAGGAAATGAACTCATCGCTATGAGCGAATCAAAAAAATGGTCACCTAATGAGCTCGTCTATGTAGAACCAAGAATGGACAAAATCCATATGTTCAACAAGCAAACAACGAATTCCATCGGTTACCCAAAATCATTAAATAACGGAGAGTGAACAATCATGAAAAAACAAATTTGTTATTCTGACTTAGCTTTATTATCAAACGACCTATTCGACAATATCGATCAATTAATTAAGCACGGTGCAGATAAAGTGGAATTATTAATGGATGGACAAGAGTGGAACGAGATGGAAGACCTATTTGAAACGCTCGTACCAAAGTTTCAATCACTCCCAGTCGGCTATACGATCCACCCACCCGCTTGGGATATTAATTTAACAAGTGAAAACCGGGCAACGAGAGAGACAGCTTTTTCCGAATATAAAAAAGCGATTGAATTTGCCGGCATGATCGGAGCAAGTCACGTCGTGATCCACCCAGGCTTTTGCTTTTCTCCAGTCTTTAATAAACAAACAGCTCAACAGCGCGCCGCTCAGTACATTAATGAGTTATGCCAAGTCGCTAAGCCATTAAATGTGAAACTTGCCATTGAAAACGTCGGATACAACGGAAGTTCACTTTTCACTCAAGAAGAATATACGAATTTCTTACGCGATATCGACGAAACAGCTGGCTTTTTAATCGATACCGGTCATGCCAATTTAAACAATTGGGATATTCCACGATTAATTAAAGAAACGAAAGACCGCCTGCTTGCTCTACATATTCATGATAACGATGGAACAGGAGACGATCATTTAGCTATCGGGGAAGGCACCATCGACTGGAAGTCTGTCTTTGTAGTTATCAACGAATACGCATCACATTGTGAATTAATTCTTGAGTACGCTCCAAACACACCATTAGAGAAATTACAAGCAGGGAAGAATATTCTACTGAGTGAGATTCAAAACTAACGACACGGGAGTTAAACATGATACACATTGACGACTTTGAAGCCTATTGTTTTGATTTAGATGGAACGATCTACGTCGGGAAGCAACTTCTCCCCGGTGTCAAAGAAATGATGGATACATTAAAAAAACACAATAAGAAAATCTTATTCATTACCAATGCTCCTACGCATACAAGAGAATATTGTCAGCAACTTCTCTGTTCATTAGGGATCGCAACAGAGCTAGAGGAAGTCATCACCGCTTCCTCACTATCTGCTGTTTATTTTTTAGAAAACGCCCCTGACGCCTCTATCTATATCGTTGGGGAGCAAGCGATTACAGAAGAGTTTAGTCATCACCCATTGCACGTAACGGAAGATCCATTACAAGCCTCTCACGTCCTTGTTGGATTAGACCGTACCTTCACCTATGACAAGCTTAATTTGGCGATGACAGCCGTGCGTAATGGCGCTAAACTCATCGTAACGAACCCTGATCCTGCTTGCCCCGTCCCTGGCGGTTACATCGCAGATACACTCGCGATTGCTAAAGCTATTGAAGTCGCTGCTGGACAAAGCATTGATCAAGTGATCGGCAAACCATCTGCCTATTACATTAATAAAGTCCAAGAAAAGTTAAACATCTCAAAAGACAAATGCTTAATCATCGGCGACCGACTAGAAACAGATATCCTCATGGGAAAAAATAATGGGATCTCTACCTGCCTCGTATTAACCGGTGCATCTAGTAGAAAAGATATTGAACGAACGAAGATTGAACCAGATTACGTAGTTGAAACTGTAGCAGATTTGTTTAATGGCACTAAGTAATCTCACAAAGAAACAAGCCGTCTAGCTGATTAGACGGCTTGTTGACATATATCTCATATAAAACTCCTTATTATAACTTAAACACCTTCACCAATTGCTGCAGTTCGCCCACAAGCTCATCTAGCTCTTCTACAGACATGTTCACTTTCTCCATTTCTTTCGCTTGTTGCTGCATAATCATTGACATTTCACTAGAAGAGGCCGCTTGTTCTTCAGAAACGGAGGAGATATTTTCAATTTCATTTGCTAAATGATCCGCATCTTTATTTAAAGTCGTAATGGCTTCGGAATGTTGACTCATTTTTGTAGCAATGCTGTCAATGGACTGGGATAAATTATTAATCGAATGTTGAATGTTCGAAACGGCTTGTGCCTGTTCGGACGTCGTTTCCTTCACACCAGCCATCGCATCAACTGTTTGCATCGTATCATGTTGAACCTCTTGAATGATATGTCGAATACGATCCGTAGCTTCCCCCGATTGGTTAGCTAATGACCGAATTTCATCGGCTACAACCGCAAATCCTTTTCCTGCTTCGCCAGCACGCGCCGATTCAATCGCCGCATTTAACGCCAATAAATTCGTTTGATCTGCAATCATTTGAATCGTTTGCAAAATACTGACAATGCTTTCGACTTTTTGATTCAGTTGGCTAATGACACTTTCAATATGAGCCGTTGCCTGACCATTTTGTTCATTGGTTGCCACGAGCTCTGTTAACATCATCATCCCTTCTTTTTGCTCACTCATCATTTGTTTCGCCGATTCCTCAATCGCTTCCGTTGTGGAAGATAACTCGTCAAAAGCTTTCGATAGTTGTCGGGTAATAAATGCTCCATTTTCAATAAATTTAGCTTGCTCTTTACTACCAATTGCGACTTGTTCAATAGAAGTCGTCACTTCCTCAGTAGTAGCGGCAGTCTCCTGGGAGCCAACAGCTAATTGAGTAGATGCCCCTCGCACCTTGTGAGACACTTCATGGATACTATTAGCCATGTTACGTAGCTGCGTCGTCATATCATTAAAGTTCACTGCCATTTCGCCGATTTCATCCTGATTAATAACCTTCGTTTGAATCGTTAAATCCCCTTGCTGTACCTTTTTCATATCACCGACTAAAAGACGTAAAGGCTTCGTCAATTGGCGACTTAAATAAATGGAAAGCAACACACTAATCAAAATACTCCCAACAGCGAGCATAGCAATTAGCTGAGTCATCTTATCCACATGCTCATATACTTCTGCTTTCGGCGAATGAAGTAATAGATGATGACCGTTCGCTAACTGACTAAAGGCGACTATTTCCTCTTCTTTTCCCATCGTAGTTGAAAGAACTCCAGATGGTTTTTCGTTTATGTATGTAGACAAATTTTTATTTACATTAACTAGTGACTCTTGCTGTTTATATGTAGGATGAATTAAAAATTGCTGCTTTGCATCAAGTAGTACCCCATAGCTTTGTGGTGTCGTTTTCATTTCATTTACGGCATTAGAAAAAAGATCGAAGCGAATATCCATCCCCACGACACCAATCTCTACGCCATCTTTTATAAGCGGAACGACATAGCTAATCATGTCGACATTGATATTTTCATTTTTATAAGGATCAAGCCAAACCGCATTTTTCTCCTTCATGGGGATATAATACCAACCGACATGTGCTAAATCATTCGGGTCATACTGGCTGAAATCAGTTGGGACTAGTTGCTCTATTTTTCCATCATTATTAGAATCAGCATGAAACACCCCCGAAGTTGGCGGGCTAAAAGTCGGATTAAAACGAATATAAAAGGCCATCGCTCCTTCTGTTTGCTCAGCAAATTTCGCTGCAATCGGTCGCACCTTCTCTTGATAAGCAGAAAGATAAGCAGGATTCGTTTGAAAAGCCTTCACATCATCTAATAGCTCTAACGTCGTCACCGCTAAGCCATTAACCGATGCTTCAATTTTTTCTATGGTAATATTCAGTTCCTTTGCATCATTTTCCACCGATAGTTGAGTATCCTCAAAAGCATATTTCTCCAATAACTCTTTACTTTTCGATACGCTGACGCTTCCCATAATGGTTGCGATCAACAATGAACAAGCAATCATTGCCATCATGATTTTATGCCGCATTTTCAAACCTCGATTATGCCTCTCTTGTCCCATAAGACTCCATTTCCTCCTACTAAATATCGTTGAATGAAGTTCAACTATACATCCATTATATAAAAATTAATCGGGAGCAAAGTAATTTTTTTGTGAATTTTTATTTTTTTAGGAGCATTCACTTAATTATTCCTCAAATGAATAAAACAGCTAATACACAATTATCATGCCAACTTATTGATACTCCTTTTAATTAGTACAAAAGTTTTATTCATTGGTTTTATTTACCTATAATATTCAAAAAATAATACTATTATACCAATTGAAATTTTTGGTTTAATCATACAATAATACTGTTTTCCTTTAGGCTTATTGATATGTATCTCAAATTGATTTACGATAATTCAGTACAAATGCACAATTAGAAATCCCTATACAACGGATGAAAAAGGCAAACTATTCGAAAGGATAGGACGCAAAGCCTAGGGTCTAAGGTTTAATATGTTAAGCTATGATCGCCTGGTTGCCAATTTGATGGATTTTTATACCATAAAATTCTTTGGCTATTCTACCCTGTATAGAATAGTTTTTTTTACTTCCAAATGACAACAAATGAGGTGGAAATAAGAATGAGAAAAGAATGGTGCACCGATGAAATTGAATACTTAAAAGAATATGTAGGCTTTCAAAAAATTTCGAGTATCGCCAAAAAACTAGATCGCTCTTTTGAATCTGTCTTAGTCAAAATGAACCGACTAGGATTAGCTAACACAAAATCACAAACAGGGCTCGTCACTCTCGGAGAACTGTCCAAAATCCTCCAAGTCGACCGCAACACAATTAAATGGTGGATGAAAAAACATCATTTACCCTTTATTCAAAAAGTAACGAGAAAATCAAAAAGCTTCTATTTTATTGACCCTTGTCAATTTTGGAAATGGGCAGAAATACATAAAGAAAAAATCACCTTCTCGAATATTCCTTACCAAGCACTTCCACCTGAACCAGCGTGGGTAAAAGAAGAAAGAATAAAAGAAAAAGAGAATCAACTATGCAAGAAAAGAACCTACAAATGCTGGACGACAAAAGAGGACCAGCGTCTGATTCAACTACGCCAAGAAGGACTCACTTACGCAGAAATCGGCCGCCGAATGAACCGAAGCGTCAACAGCATCATTCGTCGCTATGAGCGAGTGATGAAGGAAGTAGAAGTGTAAATATACGAAGAATAACTCCCAACAAAGGCTGTCCGAAAGCTGTGCATCGGATGGTCTTTGTTGGGTGGATACCATTAATGCTAACCCCTTTTTCATTTCAACTTTTTCGCAACCTATCTTCTCTTGAATAATCTCCTGAAAAAACTCAGGCTCCTTTGAAAAATCAATGTCTTCATATAAACCCTGAACAGAAACAACACAAACTCAGCAAATAACTCATGGATCAGCTACTTCCACAGTTCCATACGAGGGCAGATTTTCTAACCTCCTATTTCTTGCCGTTAGTTTACTGCATCCTTTCACTTTAATATATCATGATTTGGCACAACAACAAACGTACGTTCGTTATCATCACTAATCCTATTCCCTTTTCACTATATGGTAAAATAAGGTCATAAGAAAGGTGGAGAGAAGATTGAAAAAAAACGATTCTAGCTTTACCCTTTACTCTTTTTGCTTTAGTAGGTTGTTTGAATAATAGTGCGACTAATGATATTTACTTAATTCCAGAAGATTATGAGGGGTATGTATACGCCTTCTATAACGTAAAAGACGCACCTGAAATCAAAAAAGAAGGAGATTATAAAGTATACTTTATAAATGATAAAGGCTACTATGTTACCTCTACTCCCGATATGGATTACGGGACAGTGACTGATAAATACTACTATGTAGATCCAAATGGTAAAAGGACGAAGATTGACGAAGAATGTATTAGAGGACTAGGGACAGGCAGTTTTGAACATGACCCGGACAGTCTTAACAAACTTAACATTCATTATACTGGGATTGAAGTAACAAAAGATGGATGTGGTCCAGAGTTCACAGAGTCTGGTAATGGCGTGAATGACGAAGATTTAGATTCAATTCTTGCAGAAGTAGTGAAAAAACATTACGGGGTAGAGTTGATGGATAGTGATTAAGTCCGAACAATCCTCCCATAGCTAAAATAATAAAGATTTCCCAGCAACGCTTGATTTGATACCGATTTACATTTAATATATCTAGATATGTTTAATCATTACTTATTATAATTAATTATAACTAAACACATCAACTAGAGTTCATCGGAGGGAAGCTTTTTGAGAAAGTTAACAAAACAGACGATGGCGGTATTTTCATGCCTGGTGGAATGACTTTTGTCAAAACGGCTGAGGAGAAAGGCCATATCCAAACGATCAAAGACCCTATCGCTTACCATACACCCGTCGTTATCACACCGAAAGATAACCTAGCAAATATTCAATCTATCTATGACCTTGCCAATAAAGACGTTCACAAAAAAGATATTTTATTTTTTAACAAGGAAGGAGAATTAACATGACCATCACACTAGAAGCTATCGGCACGATCTACACGGAGCTGTCTAATAAGTCCCTAAAATAAAAGAGGTGGAGAAAAACGAGTCGTTTTTCTCCACCTCTTTTTGTTGGTTTCCGATACTTCTCTGAAAGTAGCTGGCGGATGCCGGCTACTTTCAGGAGGTTGTGGGCTAAAGCCACAATCCCGAATTCCGCGTGTACCTTGTCGATCCCCCGCAAGGAAAATCTGCGGAACGACCGATTGCCCTTGACGTGACCGAACGCACTTTCGACTTCGACTTTTCGTCGAGCATAGATCGTGGCGTTCTCCTCACATTCAAGGGCTGTTTTGGCCTTGGCTTTCATTTCTTCGAAAATCGTATTCCAATGGACTTGACGATTACCTTTCGCTTTTGTGCATCGCTCCTTCAACGGGCAACTGGAACAGTCTTCACATTCGTACACTTTATAGCTTTGTACGTAACCTGATCGGTTTTTCTTGTCCATGTATTTCAAGAATTTCACTCGACGACCGTTTGGGCAAATAAATTGATCGTCTTGTTCCTCATAGGTCCAGTTTTTGGCGTTTCGGATGTCCTTTTTATAGCTTCGTTCCTGTTCTTTCATATAAGTCGCATACGGAATCAAATAGTTAAAGCGCGGCTCTTTTTCTCCCCCAATCGCATACACATAATTTTCCTCACTTCCATACCCCGCATCGGCGACCACCGTTTGGGGCATCGGTAAATTCGTGGAAGCCAATTTCTCCAAGTGGGGAATGAAACAGCGTGTATCCGTTGGTCGTTGATGAATCGTATAGAATAAGATGAATTGATGTTCTGTCGCCATTTGCACATTATATCCAGGTTTCAACTGACCATTTTTCATGTGATCTTCTTTCATACGCATAAACGTCGCATCCGGGTCGGTTTTCGAATAACTATTTCGATCACCAAATGTGGCGTTTTGTTCCTTGTATTTGGCGAGTCGAGGCAAGAAATCTATGCGAATCAGCTTCATCGGTTTCCTTAAGGCGCTACGTTGCTTTCGCTTTTCTTTCCGTATTTGAACATCCGGTTCTTGGTCGATTTCTTCTGTTAGTTGATGGACTTCCTTCTCTAGTTGATTCGCTAGGTTTTCTAACTGTTCAGGCGTCGCTTCTTGAGGGATATCTGATTCCGATTTGGTCACTTCTTCAATGTGTTGAAGCGTCTGGTCGATCTTTTCTTTGAGTTTTTCTTCAAAACGTGTGGTGGATTTTTTCCATACAAAGGAGTATTTATTGGCGTTGGCTTCGATTTTCGTGCCATCCAAGAAATAGTTTTCCATCGTGATATACTTGTCCTCGATTAACTTCAGAATCATCGTTTCAAACAATTCGTCCATCATCGCTTTCATACGTTGTCCTCGAAATTCATTAATCGTGCGGAAATCGGGTTGTTGCATCGCAGCTAACCACATCGTCGGAAGGTTTTCTTTTGTCAGCTTTTCAATGCCACGGCACGAGTAGACTTTTTGGGAATACCCATACAAAATCACTTTCAACATCATTTTCGGATGGTACGAGCTTCGACCGCCACCTGAATAATAGGCAAATAATTGCTCATCGGGGATCGCCTCGATCATTTCATCAATCACCCGTGCGATATGATGTTCAGGAATCCAAGTTTCAATGTCTAGGATTGCTTGGCTTTGAGAGGGATCATACGGTTTAAATGTGGGAGAAAACGTTCGCTTAGAAACGGAAGTTTCTTCTTTTACCTCTAGAGGAAGGCTCATTTGCGTGCTATAATGGGCAGTAGTAATCTTTGGATTGCTCATAAAAAATCGCTCCTTTTTGAGATGTTGTGTGGTAACTTCATTTTACTATAAAGGGCGATTTTTTTGTGCGATTTTTTCCATAAATGAAGAAGGGCTGTCACAGAAAGTCAGTTTTCACTGACTTTCTGGACAGCCCCATGCCGATTCAAGCAGTCGCAGCTAAAGAAGCAGAAGGGTATATTGAGCTAAACGAAGAGCTCGTTCCTGGCCTGAAAGATATTGAAGAATTTTCTCACCTAACACTCATTTATCACTTACATTTAGTCACAGCTATCTCATTGGAAGTGAAACCCTTCCTTGATGATCAATCTCACGGCGTGTTCGCTACCCGCTACCCAAGACGCCCGAATAAAATTGGCTTATCCACAGTCCGATTACAAAGGGTAGAAAGCAACCGCCTATACATCTCTGAAGTCGATATGCTCAACGAAACACCACTGTTAGACATTAAACCATTTGTTCCTCAATTCGACCATAGAGAAACCAATCGGATCGGCTGGTTTGAAGGGAAAGTTGGAAAGGTTGATCGTACGAAGGCTTATGAGGGGGAGTGAACAGGAAACTGCCAGCATCTCCATTCGATGCTGGCAGTTTTTCATTGCTCATTTCAGAGTCTATAAATATATGTTTAATACCATTTACTCAAGAAGTCATCTTTTTGTTTATTTGAGATTTTTCGACTTCCTACATCATAAATCTCCTCTGTTTTTGTATCAATTCGATAAGTATTTAAATACCAAGAAGCTTCATGATTATAATAACTTAAGGTTTGAAGCTGATTTTTAGCTGTTAATCTTGGCGACCAAGTATAATACAGCCCAAAATCCTCTCTAGTATCTAACTGAACAAGCTGCCCATCTTTAACCATATAAACATTAGCCCCTCGAAAATTAGATGACATCGTCGCTTCTACAAAAAGCAAATCGCCCTGTCCCGCTATAGTTGATTGTTCCACTCTAATTAAATTACGTGTATAGTTATATTCGTAATTAGGTTCAACTAATCGGGATAAAATCGCGGGATTCCCTAATTGATGAAGGGTTAATTGATAATCTGCGCGAAACATTAAGTCACCCTCACCTGCACCTGCCCACACGGAAAATGGTCCATCATCGAATGTAGCATAGCCATATATGCCATTCATTTTCTTCGTGTTCACTTCAAATGCTTGACCATTGGCATCTTTCAACTGAAAAGAAGGAGAAGCAGCTTTACTAATATTAAAAGGCTGAACTTGTCGAATACCTGCTTTATGTAAATTATACAAAAACTTCGCAGCATGCCAACGAGCTAGTTCATCATTATACCCGTATGTGTGAAAATTTTGTACTCGAGAACTTTTCCCTTGCGAAATCTTATGCTTATACATATATTGAACCGCATTATATCCATCGCTTGCTACATTTTGTCCCGCCGCTACAAAACGAGCCATCTCTCCTCGTGTAATCGGATAAGAACGACCATATGTACTATAATAATCCAACAGAGGAATTTTATATTTCTTGAACTCTCTGTAATAGGGTTCACTCCAATGCTCCCCCTTTAACGGCTTCAAACTTTGAGAAGAAATATTTTGATAATAATTCGCCATCATAGCAACAAACTGCGCTTCTGTTAATTTATTATTCGGATAAAACTTTCCATCCTTATATCCATTTAAAAATCCGTTTTTCTTCGCCCATTCCATCTCCTTTGCCGCTGGATGATTAGCTGGTACGTCTTTAAAACTAGTTGCAGATGCTGAACTAAAGCCAAACAGCAACATAAAAGAGAAACACAATGACGCTACTAATTTTTTCATTTTATTACTACCTTCCTGTCTCTACTGTTATTCAATACGACTAACACTTTTCCTATTGTTTCTCAATTTTAATGATGAAACATAGAAATGATTTTCTCTTATCGTTACCTCCAATCTCATTATTGCAAAAACAATACCTTTGTACCACTTAACCATTTCTACAAATAATTCTAAATACCTACAAGTTTCATTCGACATATTTCTACTTTTTTATTTCTTTGAAAAGTTAACCTCAGGAAATAACATAAAAATACAATGCCCCGGTTGAATAAAGAACATTCTTCTTGTCTATATTCATATTTTTCACCTTAAATATCCCAAAAACACTCAGGAAAAAGAGCTTAATTGGCGAATATTTTAATAGTTGTAAATAAAAGAAGGAAATTGTATGAGTAACATAGGAGGGGGTGGAGAAGGACCAGTATCTCAGTTTATACTTCTTAGTAAGCAGTGGACGGAAGAAGCCTATTGCAACTAACATTAAAGAAGCTACAGATAACCCAGCTGAAATTTTAAGAGAGCTGCAAGCGCCGTCTCCACTTTCACAATTTTTAGATGTAAAAATTTAAATTAACTCAATAAAAAGGGGCCTAGACCCTATTCAGAGTCTGACCCCTTATATCGATTAATCTTTAATTAAAATTACCATATGAGCCACTGTATTCAATTGATTTTCCTTCAGCATTTCATTCGTCTGCTGTAAAAACTGTGGATGATGGTCAATCACTTTAGACAATGATTGAATCAATTTTAACACTAAGTCCATCGTTAATTCACCATGATAAGCAGCTAGACCAACGATATGCATTTTCACTAATGCATAATGAAGCACGAGTTGAACATAATCATTGAATAAGTCCTTATCTGATGAAAAGGCATTAGAAAAAGCAAGATGTACTAAATAGTTTTCAAATATGTACTCATGCTGATTCATAAACGGTGCAACAATGGATTCATAAGCCTCTTCATACGTCTTTACTTGTTTCTCTTTAGAAATGTTCGACTCGTTAAACAAAAGCCCTTTTTCTACTTCCTCTAAACATTGTGTATATCTCTCACTAGACACGCCTCCTGACAGCCGTACATTCAAAATAGCTGTCAGCATATTTAACTGTAGCTCCGTATGTTTAGATATCTTTTGAACCATTTGCTTAACTGAATCTACGTCTTGAATCATTTCTAGGAAACGCCCTGTAATCTCTTCAAATGATGTCACTGATAATTTTTCATTGATCTGCTTCACATACAAACCGACTAACAAAAGTCTTTCGACTAGAGTAAACTTTCTTTCTTGCAATAATTCGATCACTAACGAACGAATCTCAAAGAAATACTTGCGATGATCTCTATTTCCCATCGTGGCAGAAAGAACTTTTTTGGCCACATTTAATTGATTAGGTAGCTCTTTTTCTTCCAAAGAAAATTCAATCTTCTCCTTATTTAAAAGGGCTAGTCTCGCTACCTCTGGACAAGAGAGTGTGAGTGATTCCTCAATGATCTCATTGTATTGTGAATAATTTCGTGGATACACTTGGCATGTGTAAGAAAGAAGATCATGCCCAAAATCTTTATGAATCGAACACAATCCTTCCCCATCCAACATTGGACATGCAGCTTCTTCAGTTAGTTGTACATATCCAAAGTCATTGAAACCGACACTATCTTTATTCCGTTTAATCGACTTCTCAAACCGCTCACGCCACGGCCCCTCTTTCACTTTTCGATATTTCTTATACGTCTCTTTATCAATTGTCACACTCCAGCCTTTACAACATGTATCCTCACAAGCTGGCCCAATACAAGAAAACTGCTTCATATACTCTGGAGATAAGGTCATTTGGTTGGTCATTATTCAAGCTCCCATATGTTTAATTTCTACTATTAGTTATATCGGTTGTCGATACAGATTCTTCATTCCTTTATATTCTGGTTCAATAAACATTTGGATAAGCTGTCCAGATAAATTGATAATCTTTAAACCTTGATTAAATCCCTTTAAGCAATGAGTTTCCCACCCCTACACATTCTCTCACAGCTTCAATGACATATTTCACATCTTGATCAGTCATCTTCGGAAAAATCGGTAATGTAAGCGCCCCTTCATACCAAGCTTCAGCTTTTGGACAAAGTCCGCGTTCATAGCCTAGTTGTTGATAGTATGGGTGCAAATAGACAGGAATATAGTGAACATGCACACCAATATTTAACGCACGCAGTTCTTCAAAAATTTGTCGACGTGTTTTTTGTAAATCATTTAAGTTTAGTTGAAGCATGTACAGGTGCCAACCAGAATTCGTACTGGAAAGCTGGGTTGGCGTGATAACCCCGTCCCAATTCGAAAAAGCTTCACTATATTGCTCAGCTATCTCCCGTCTTCGTTCAATAAAAGTATCTAATTTATGAATTTGTGAGACCCCTAAAGCTGCTTGAATATCGGTCATTCGATAATTGAACCCAAGGTCAACCATTTCATAATACCAAGGACCTTCATCTTTGGATAAATGGTCGTGAATAATTCCATGCGAACGAAAGCTTTTTAATTTTTCATAGTAGTAATCTGAATCAGTAACAATGATTCCACCTTCTGCTGTTGTAATGGGCTTCACCGGATGAAAACTGAACATCGTCATATCGGCTTGTGTGCCCACTTTCCGTCCATTATACCCTGCTCCTAGTGAATGTGCTCCATCTTCAATTACCACTAAATCATGCTCTTTCGCTATTTCTAAGATGACGTCCATATCCGCTGGCTGCCCTGTAAAATCCACAGGCATAATGGCTTTCGTCTTGTCTGTGATTTTTTTCTTAATATCCTGTGGATCAATGTTATAGGTTTGCTCATCTATATCCGCAAAGACAGGCCGTCCACCACAATAAAGCACCGCATTCGCAGTTGCTACGAATGTGATAGGAGTTGTAATGACCTCATCTTCCTCAGAAATCCCTGCAGCAAAACAGGCTCCATGTAAAGCTGCGGTCCCATTAGAAAAAGCCACCGCATACTTGGCACCAACATAATCAGCTACAGCATGTTCGAATTCTACAACTTTTGGACCCTGTGTCAGATATGGTGAACGTAGTGTATCAAGAACGATTTGAATATCAGCTTCATCAATTGTTTGCTGGCCATAAGATAAGAAGGTGTCTCGTTTTTTCACAGTAATAACTCCCAACTTAATGGTGTTCCTTTAGGTGCATCTTGTTTGATTGTTTTCCCCAATACTAAATCAAAATATTTTGGCGACAGTCCATGTCCAGGACGAATGATGCGAACATTTTCTTTTGTCAGCACATCTCCTACCTTTAAGTCTTCCCCAATATAAAGAGAGCGTCTATGTTCTAAAGAAGGCTTTTCTGTAGAAGTCGGCCCGTACTTAACCACACCAAGACTTTCCCATGCTCGTTTCGTTTCTACCACCAGTTGCTTCATTTCAGACGGTTCTAGAGAAAATGCGGAATCCACTCCACCATCTGCTCGCGAGGTAGTAAAATGCTTTTCAATAACGGTTGCCCCTAACGCTACAGCAGTCACCGAGGTCCCAATTCCCATCGTATGATCAGATAGTCCGACTTCTGTCTGGAACAGCTCGCGCAGATGAGGAATGGTTTTGATATTGGAGTTCGCTGGCGTCGCTGGGTAGGTGCTTGTACATTTCAATAAAATAAGCTGATCATTGTCTTCCGAACGTACTGCCTGAACCGCTTCATCGATTTCTGCCACAGACGCCATACCTGTTGAAATAATCACTGGCTTTCTGGTAGCAGCTACCTTTTTAATTAAAGGAATGTCGATATTTTCAAATGAGGCGATTTTATAAGCAGGCACATCGAGCGTTTCTAAAAAATCAACAGCTGTCTCATCAAATGGTGAGCTAAAAGCAAGCAAGCCATGTTCCTTACATCGGTCAAAAATAGCTTGATGCCATTCCCATGGTGTATAGGCTTCTTTATATAAATTGTAAAGCGATTGCCCTTTCCATAGGTTGTTCTCACTTTCAATCCTAAACTCTCTAGTATGAATATCCAGTGTCATCGTATCCGGCGTATACGTTTGAAGCTTCACGGCATCCACGCCCGCTTCTGCAGCTAAATCCACAATTTTCAACGCACGTTCTAATGATTGATTATGATTGCCGGACATCTCTGCAATAATAAACGGCTTATGATCTTTACCAATGAATTTTGTTCCAATTTTAATCATTTCTTCTTTTTATACCTCTCTTATTGATAACAAATTTGAAAATAAGCAACTAGAGTTTCCTTGCAAATAGAATGACATCTCTCCCTAAACCATTTTTTGCTAATCCCTCATAAAATACTGATTTAACTTCTTGAAGGTTATTTTTTAATAAAGACATTTCAAAATTCACTCTTTTCCTATGACACTGCCTTCCAAGTTGATCATTTCCAATAAAATTATCCCCCATTAATAAAAACAGCTCCATTGGAAAACTAGTTGTTTCCTTCATGACATCAAATCCATTTTCATTTAATAATTTCTTAAGGGAATTAAATGAAAAATAATTCAAGTGTTCTTGTGGGCTAACCCACCATGGTTTATAGTTATAACTAGAGTGCAAAAGCTCTTGAAATACATTAAAATCATTAGGCACAGCAATACATAAAATGCCGTTTACTTTTAGCTTACTTCTCATTAATTCAATCGTTTGTTTAGGAGAAGGTAAATGTTCAAGTACATGATTCATATGAATAATATCAAATTGATCTAATTCTGTTGCTAACTCTTCAGAGAAAAATCCATTAATGACATCTAATCCTAAAGATTTAGAATAATCGTATGCCTGCATTGATGGCTCAATCCCTAATGTATTCCATCCTCTTTTCTTTCCTTCTACTAGAAAATATCCCGGTCCTGAACCAATATCTAGTGCATTTAACGCTTTACCAGATTCAAAGAAGTTCTCAATAGTAACAGCACGCTCTTTATAAACCTCAGACCACCATTCTTGATCTTGTTTCACTCGATTAATGTATTGCGGTTGTGCCTTTTCGTAATATTCTTCTCCATACAATTTATTTAATTCTTCTTGCTCAGGTAAAGGTATTACATGTTTAAACTCGCAATATTCACATTCAATAACTGAATGTTTTTCACTATCATAAACTACTTGACCTTTATGAATTCCAAATTCTTTGATCATAATAATTCCTCCAGACATTACATATGTAAATATGAGATAACATGATGCATCGAACGGTTGAACACATTCGGCTGACGATAATATTTAATAAAACTGCCAAATTCGGCATTATTCCAATGAGCTCTTCTCTCTAGTATCATAACAAGTAATGTATAATCGATTTTTATTTTTAAAAACGGCTCTTCCATTTGTGAAATATCCACAATCTCTGGTTCTTCTCCGTTAAAAGGGATTTTATATATGTAATCTTGTCCGGCATCAATGTACAGCGTTGAGTCAATTCGCAAATTATAATATACATCATCCATCTTTCTATACATTCGTTTCTGAGCCACTTTTAGTTTAGGTAATAAATTTTCATATTGATCTTTTTCAATTTTATTTTCAGGGAGTTGGAATATGTATTTCTTTTGAGATAACACCTCTTTGAAATATCGTTCTCTTTCTTCTTTTACAGACGGTTCGAATGGTTTCGATTGTATCTCACTACTTAAATCAAGATACTCTTCAGAATTTAGCAAGGTTACTTTTGTTTGAATTTTGTTCCCAAAGAAGAGTTCCTTTAATTCATCCTCTAACTCTTCTAAAGGGGTAGTAGCCGTAAATTTATTTAGAGTATAGAATTCTCCACCTATTACTCGTTGTGCTGCAAATGGTAAAACGAACTTTGGATTTAAATCCCTACAGTAATTGACTGTTCGATTTAAACATTTCTTTCGTATCTTTTCTTTTTCTATTAGCATTTCTTGTTCCGAAAAATTCTCAAAACACTGAGGATAAGGACTAGCTGCATTGTAACTTGTTAATAAGAAATCCACATGATTATATTTTTCAATTATATAACTATTCATCGTATGAGAAAGTTCATAAGGGCAATCATTAGTATTTACGACAACATAATCGCCACCTTTTATAATGGCTAAAGAGTCGATTTGTAGAGACTTTTCATATAGTTGAGAGACCTGGCATCCAAAAAATTTGTGACAAATTGCTGGGTCACAATTATCAGCAGCTAAGATTTCAATTGAAAATTCATTAGTGATTGAAAATATTTCTTTATGTTTTAACTCTATTACATTCTCAAATTCAATACTTTTCAATTTATTTAAAACATGTTTCTCTTCATAACAGTGAATTAATATAGGGATCTCTTTCGGAAAATATTTTAGTGTATTAACATCTAAATGGTCTTCATGAATATGAGAAATATAAATATAATCTACATCACGGAACTCTTCTATTTTCACATTCAATGGAGGATAGTGATATAAAGCACCATAACAAACGCTTTCACTCAACCATGGATCACAAAGAAGCTTCTTTCCTTTATATTCTACTAATACACAAGCATCAGTTATATATGTTACTTTCACTTCAGTATCTCCTCTCGAAAATTGTCAAACCCTCGATTCGCAATATAATCTATAATAGATAAATAAGGGATAAATGACATTTCTCTATATTGTTGATATGTATACGTACTACTTTGATGATAACTCACTTTAATTAACGACTCTTCGAAAACTTGTTCTTCTTCTATATATTCTTTGGAACCTGCAGCACTTAAATACTCATCAGCACCAATATAATGACAAATTTCTAATAAATATTTGGATCTTTTATCATAAATAGGAAGATCACTACTTTTTAAAAAGGTAGTCATTATACCCAACTTTTCTGAGATATCCTTGATAACATCAATAGTAAAGTTTGATAGAAGAATATGCTTTTTTTCATAGTGAGGAAGAATAGTTTCTAGATCTTTGTAGAAGGGTTTCTTTGAATAAGCGTATTTTATTAATTGAAGATGTTGATTGCTCCAATCTTGTTGATTATCTATATGAACTTCATTAATCTTTTGATCCCTCAATCCTTTAGAAACCACGGGAATTGTAATCATTTTTTCCACACTATTATAGGCGATTTTATTCCTTTGTTGCCATGACCTTTTAGCAAATTGAACATCATCTAAAAACACGAATACATCTACTTGATCTATCATATGGAAATATCCAGTCCAAGGTATATATGTCGGCTGCATAATTGCACATTTCAATATCAGTAAGCCTCCTTTCTTATCATCCATTCTCTTTTTAAAATGGAATATCTTAATTGATCTTTAAACAAAGAATTACTATAGTGGGATTCTCTTTCCACTCCTTCTCTTACAAAACCTAATTTCTCATATAAATTGATAGCATTCTTATTATCAGGAAACACTTGAAGCCATATCCGATTTAACTTTAAAGTTTCAAATGCATATTCAAGAACTGCAATTAAAGAATAATATCCAAGTTTTTTCCCTCTTGACTTAGGTTCCCCTAAATAGATCTGAAAAAAAGCTGAGTGATGAAGTGGATTGTAAAACAGAAGAAGGTTACCACAATGTATGTCATTATCTGTACTATAAACAGCCCAAATATAGGTGTTTCTTAAAGAATTAATCCATTCACTATGGGAATCTATTGTTATCTTCTTAGTTAATCCGAAACTTTCATAAACTTCAGGCTTATTTAACCACTCAACTGTTTTTAGATGATGATTATCTGTGTAAGGTACAAGCTTAGAGCTTTTATAAACTAAACAATTATTCATTCTTATCACCTATTCATCAATTCTTTAAGTACCTGAATTATTTTATTCTTTCCTAATCCATCTACATTATTAACACTACTAACAAACAATTGTCTTAATAAATCAGGAGAAGTAAGAAACTCTCTCAATCTTGAGATAAGTGTAGATGTCTGTATTGTTGAAGCTTCACCTAAAAATAAACATAGACCCCTTTCTTGTAGATTCTCCAATATATTTACTTGATTCTTATTAATTGCTAAATAAGCGGATGGAAGCCCTACACATGCTCTTTCCCAAGTCGCCGTACCTGGTGCTCCAAATGCTATGTCGCATTTCTGCATATACTCCGCCATATTGGGAATATTTTTTTTCCATTCAAACCGACCTTCATATTTTCTCTCTAACTGCTGTAAATCTAAGACAAATTCAAATTTTCTTCCTACTATTGACATTATCTTAACATTTGGGAAGTGACTTAAAATTAAGTCACTAAATTTAAACGTATAATTATTTTCATCTATTCCTCCAAAAAACAGATGGATTCTAATATCGTCTTGATTATAGTTAAATGTTTGCTTTCGATAGTATTTAAACTGATCTCTTAAAATTGCATATTGTAATCCATACAGACCTACAGCGCTTGGAGGTATGAGGTTTTGATAACTTTCTCCAGTTTCACCAAAAGTCTGATCCAACAATAAATCACAATTATGAGGACGATTCGCAAGATCATCTATAATCATTATTTTAGGACAAACTGACCGCAATTCACTTTCCCATCGTGCATCTAATCCATAATGATCTACAATAAGCAAGTCAATCTGCCTATTGGATTCCTGAATTACCGCTTTTGTTTCAGTAGCATCCTGTTTCCAGTGATATTGCGTCCAACATAAATCTTCTTTCTTCCTTTCATTAGGCAAAATACCTACGTGAAAGCCCTGACTGTATATAAAATCAATAACATTTCCCTCTAACTCTCGGCACACAAAGGTTATTTTTGCCCCTTCTCGAACAAGCTGTTTTGCTAAGGTCACACATCGCATCACATGTCCAGTCCCAATTTCAATAGAAGCATCTGTCCTAATTATCACATTCATTCATGTCACAACCTAAAATTTCTTTTGTTCAATATGTGAATTAATATCATTCCACTTTGGATTCATCTCTAATAATTGAACTACATCCTTTAAGTAAAAAGTGTCATCTGGTTTGTATAATTCTTTTAAAACAAGTTGAATCAACTCAAAATCTTCCACTGTATCAACGGTCCAGCGGTAATTACTATAATCTCGTTTGCTTCTAACATTCCCCATCCGAAATTGATGACTATTATTGTAGAAATAGGAGGTTACATGCTCTCGTTCAGATGGTAATACTGCTTCACTATGCGCTTTTTTCAGTGAATCGAATGAAAAGACTTCTGTATCCAAGCCTCTTGGAAAAGTACGCTCAAATGTATTTGAGACATAATCAACTGAATTATATTGTTTAAAATATGCCTGGATGACTTCATCCACAATTCGAGGATCAATTAGTGGGCAGTCTGACGTTAATCTAACAATGACATCAGCCCGAAATCGTTCTGCTGCTTCATAATATCGAGATAAAACATCTTCCTCATGGCCACGATACACCTTTACACCTATTTTGTTACATAAATCTTCAATGACAGTATCCTCTTCTTTTACAGTTGTTGCTACGACAATATCATCTATTAAAAAACACTTATTGACTCGCTCAATTTGATATTCTAGTAAAGTTTTATCCATTATTTTTTTCAATACTTTACCAGGAAGTCTCGTTGAACCCATTCTAGCCTGAATAATTGCTACTGTTTTCATTACATCCTCTTCCCTATAATACTTATTACTTATCTTATAAAATTAACGAAATAGATTATTCTAGCTTTATTAATCATTCTTTAGCTTGACATGATAGAATTTTTTACTTTCCATTGACAGACATCCTTTTTCTATATACCATTTTAATAATAATTAAATATTTATGGTTAACTATTCCTAAAAAAAGAAATGCAGGAACATCTACATTTCTTCAACTAAAGCGCGCAATTCTTCAACAGTCAGCCACTCTGTATTACTATCACTTGTGTATTTAAATCCATCTGGTAATGGTTTTCCTTCTGATTCATATTTAGCCCACCATGGAAACTCAGGTTGAATCACATAATACATATCAAACTCTCTTGTATGACGAGCATCATCTTCCATAATCATAGCCTCATGCAACTTTTCTCCTGGACGAATACCGACTATATCTATTACACACTCAGGAGCAACAGCTTTAGCCAAATCTGTAATTGTCATGCTTGGAATTTTCGGTACAAAAATCTCACCGCCGTGCATACGTTGTAAGTTATCAAGGACAAACTGAACCCCTTGATCAAGAGTAATCCAGAAGCGTGTCATACGCTCGTCTGTAATTGGAAGACGGCCCGTTTCTTTGACCTTTTTAAAGAAAGGCACGACACTACCACGGCTACCGACTACATTTCCATAACGAACAACAGAGAATTTTGTCTCTCTTTCACCAACGTAAGAATTAGCTGCTACAAATAATTTATCTGAAGCAAGTTTTGTCGCACCATAAAGGTTCACTGGGCTACACGCTTTATCCGTACTTAATGCAATCACTTTCTTTACATTTCGATCAATCGCTGCTTCAACAATATTTTGAGCGCCATGAATATTCGTTTTAACAGCTTCAAAAGGATTATATTCACACGCTCCTACGTGTTTAAGCGCTGCGGCGTGAATGACGATATCAACACCATCAAACGCTCGGTACAATCTCTCTTTATCACGAACATCACCAATGAAAAAGCGCATACGCGGATCAGTAAATTCTTGTGCCATTTCATATTGCTTTAATTCATCACGGCTAAATACAATTACTTTTTTCACATTTTGTTGAAGGGCTTTTCTAATAAATTTTTGGCCGAATGAGCCAGTGCCTCCAGTTACTAATACTGTCTTATTTTCCAAACTCATCGCTCTCATCCTTACTTATGAAATATATAATTTGTTTTAGAAATTCTTGATGTACTTAGAAAAAGGACAATGGTTCCATCCCTTTATGTAAGCTCCTCCCTCAGTACAGTTAAAGAATTCTGTATCTGTATCTCTTTCAACGTATCTTTCAAACCATTTTAAATATACAGCTAAATTTCGAGAGGTGTAAACAAACTTCTTTTGGTAATAATCCATTACTTTTAATAAAAATGGTGAATCTTTTATGTTTCTTTGAGCGTGAGTGTTTTCGGCATGACTTTTTTGATCCGTAAAAGCTAAATCTTGACCGATTAAAGCAATACTTTTTGCTCCTAAAGTCACTAATACATCTAAAAGACAAGTAGCTACCGATCCTCCTGTGGCAATCAATGGCTCATTTCTCTTACCTGCTTCCGTTTCAGCTAATAGAAAACCTTTTTGCCAAATGATAAAGCGAGGGCCTCGATAATTCATAACTGCTTTTGAGTTTGCTGTACTTAAGTATAGAAGCGGAATTTTATCTTGTTCAATATCCAGTTGTTCAGCAATTACTTCTTTAGGGTCAGCAATCATCACAAAATCAGGTTTAATGCCGAATCTTATCAAAGGGATAAAAGCAGTTCCCACACAACCTATAATGAATTTTTCACTCATGGCTACTTGTTTCAAAAGCGACAATTGCTTTGTTAAAGAAGGTCCTGCCGAAACAAGTATTGCCTTATTTGAGTATTTAAGATTTAATGCTCTGATCCCTTTATCCCCTAATTGAGAATTTCCATAAAAATTCTCAATTAAATCTTTTCTTTGATCTTTCATCGTTCTTTCTTGAATAAGATAATTTTCAAGTGTGTGAGCCATTTCTCGAAAACGATCATCTACTATTTTTAATGAGGGCTTAAATATAATCATTTCTTCTTTTAACTCGTTAGCAAAGTTGGAAAGATCGATATTGGAACGAACCACAAGAAAAGTGATATTTTCATCTTTTAACAGATCGTCCATTTCACCTGTCTGAACAATCCAATCATAAAAGTGTGAATTCAATTCATAAACGGCTATTTTTTTATTTGGACAGACTTGTCGAAGAGCTCGTATATGGTACCCTACTCCGCATCCAATCACCATTAACTCTTTTGTTTGGAGCTTTTCTTGATCAATTCCACCGACCCACTTAACTGCTTCTTTTAATGGATCATACTTACTATGTAAATAAAAGTAGCTATCTTCTTTGCAAACCTTTACAGTCGGAGCCGTTCTTGTTTCGATAAGTTCAAATTTCAATTGAGTTGACCATCCACATGTTGAAGTTGTTCGACCCACTTTTTTAACCACTCAAGAACTTCATATTCAAATAAATCACTTAACAACACAAAATCCTTGATTTGAAACGCTTGCTCCATCTCTTCCAAAAGGCCCTTCCTTTCTTCAATATCAGCCTCTGTCATATAGCCAAGCGCTTGTAGACTACTCACAGATCTGTTCGTCCATTCTAACCCTTCAAAAATAGACGGTAATAGCTGAAGAGCTTCTGTTTCCTCATTTTTCACTAGAAAGTCTACTTCTTGTTCGACTGCTACAATAAGTTTCGGAATATATTCTTTCAGGAATGCAATATTATCTATGATTAATTGTTGATCCATTTTACTCACTCCGTTGCCAATTCTTTTTTGATATCGCTTAATAAGTTTTCATACCACTTTTCCGCTTTTTGCGAAGCATCTAAAATTCCTTTATATAAAACAACTGATTTGTAATAAATTCTCAGATGAGTTTCTTCTTCTGTTTCATTTTCTTTTTCAAGGTAATAATTGTTTACCTGTTTAAATACTTCTCCAAATAAATAAAGCAAAAATTCATCTTCTAGCAATCTCGTTAACTGTTTATCCAGTTTCGATAATTTCTTATTCACTGATGGTTGGAATATTGGGTTTTCAGCATCCATTTTCTCTAAAATTTTCACTGCTTCTTCACTAACGTTAATGACTTTTTTATTTTTAAATTTCTCTTCACGTATTCGTTCATAAAACCTTTTCCACTCTTCCTCACTTCTATTATAATTTATCTCTTTTAATAATGCTTTGATCGAGTGAGGGGTAGGTATATGACAATTTTCACTTAAAAACTGTTCGAATGGGATATGCTCCATTCCTTCAATGATGACGCCACCCTCTGTACAATTATAAATATTAACCGATTTATCTGATGTATTAACGTAATTTATATAATCTTCAAACCCTTTTTTCATTGAAACAAATGGATAATCCGTCCAGACTTCTTTTCCATCATATCCAATAACAGTAAACATTTTTCGACTTTTAATTAGTTCTGGATCAAGTTCTTTTTTACCTTTATTTCCAGATGCATGAGTACTATTGTTAGTATAGGCAAGATCTTGACCAATTAAGCAAATTGAACCGGTAGTCATTTGATAAGCAATATCTAAACAATAATTAGCAACTGAAGCCCCACCTATCACTTTATCAATATCTTTTTCTATTACATCATTCGTTAACTGACTGATATCTAGATGACTTTTATTATTAAAAAATATTTTATCTCCTTTGTACATTTTTAAAATATCTTTATGCAATGTACTTGTATAGAACAGAGGTATATCTAAATGATGCAATTGTTCAAAGTGTTTATAATTAGCTATTCCACCATCAATTGATACGATCCCATCAGGTATAATATCATTTCGTAACAAAGTGTTAATCGTTGAGCCCGCAGATAATAAAATCACCTTTTCTCTATATTTTTTTAATAAAGGTAGTTGCTTAGTCAATGATGGCCCTCCTGAAGCAATGACAACAGGTAGAGTAAATTTCTTGTTCAAGTCATTAAAAGGAGTCGATAGAAAAGCAAAATATAAATTTTTAATATAGTTTTCTTGCCAATCTTCAGCAAAAAAGCTCCATGTGTTTTTATCAACAACATTTAGCATTAATACTTCTTTAATTAAAGAAACGACTTTTTTTGCAAATAAGGGGTATATTTTTTCGAAATTAGGAGAAATAATGAGTTGGATTCTATTGTTAAATGCATTAAAAATCGGTGCTAAAAATTTTTCAATCTCTTCAATTTGTGTGCTTGTTATGAATTCTGCCTTATCTTCAATTTTCGGGTTTTTGAACAGGTCGAGCTTTTGTGACGCTTTCAACACTTTTTCATTTGGTTCAATAATGATTAATCGCTCTTCTTCCGATAATTTCCCACATAATTGTTCAGCAATATACCCACCATTACCACCTAGTAAAACGTGAACATGATGTTTTTTATAGTTTTGTTCAGCAATCTTGCTCGCTTCTTTCTTTGGATCATATTTACTACTAGTTAAATAACCTCCTACCTTTATAATCGGCAAATTTTGTTTAGATTGAACCACTTCATATGTAGTATTCATTTCCAATTCTAGTTCTTGGTTATCTATGTGTGTCATTGTCATTCATCCTTCTTTTTAAAAAAAGGCAACCCTAGTAGCTGGCTGCCTTTTATATTGATTAACGTAGCAATTGAAGAACGCCTTGAGGCTGTTGGTTTGCTTGAGCTAACATCGATTGTGCTGCTTGAGAAAGGATGTTGTTCTTTGTGAACTCCATCATTTCTTTTGCCATATCAACGTCACGAATACGAGATTCCGCAGCTGTTAAGTTTTCTGCACCTGTGTTCAAGTTATTGATTGTGTGCTCTAAACGGTTTTGTACAGAACCTAATTTTGAACGTTCAGTTGAAACTTTTGTAATAGCTGTATTGATAGTAGAGATGGCAGATTGAGCTTTTGTAGTATCTGACACACTGATTGCAGCAGAAGTTACACCTAATGCAGTTGCTGTCATTTTGTTAATAGTTAGCTTAATCGTTTGACCTGAATTCGCACCTACCTGAAATACATATGAATCCTTCGTAGCAATTAATTTCTGCGTATTAAATTCTGTTTCATTTGCAATACGAGTAATCTCACCTTTTAACTGAGTTAACTCATCTTTAATCGCTGTACGGTCAGCTGTTACGTTTGTATCGTTGGATGCTTGAACAGCTAGTTCACGCATACGTTGAAGGATTTCGTGCGTTTCGTTTAATGCACCTTCAGCTGTTTGGATTAAAGAGATCCCATCTTGAGAGTTACGAGATGCTTGCTCAAGATGGGATCTCTTTAATCCAAACAGCTGAAGGTGCATTAACCGAAACGCACGAAATCCTTCAACGTATGCGTGAAGGATTTCGTGCGTTTCGTTTACTGCACCTTCAGCTGTTTGGATTGAAGAGATCCCATCTTGAGAGTTACGAGATGCTTGCTCAAGATGGGATCTCTTTAATCCAAACAGCTGAAGGTGCATTAACCGAAACGCACGAAATCCTTCAACGTATGCGTGAAGGATTTCGTGCGTTTCGGTTAATGCACCTTCAGCTGTTTGGATTAAAGAGATCCCATCTTGAGAGTTACGAGATGCTTGCTCAAGACCACGGATTTGTCCACGCATTTTTTCTGAGATCGAAAGACCTGCAGCGTTGTCTCCTGCACGGTTAATGCTTTGACCTGAAGATAATTTCTCCATGTTCTTTTGGGCATTTGATGAATTTGATGTTAATTGGCGGTATGTGTTAAGCGCCGAGATATTGTGGTTAATTCTCATTGTATAGTTCCTCCTTGAATAAGTTGTTCACTTCCATGTGAACAAAAATTTTTAGGGGTTATCTAGGTCGGCCGCCCTGACTTCCCCTTACATTTCTAATATCGGTGAAGAAGAAAGTTATTTAATAGTTTTATCAAAAATATTTTTTGTTTTTTATGCAAAAAAAAGAGCTTCGTTGCCGAAACTCTTCTCTTACTCTTTCAATTCATTAACGTAATAATTGAAGAACGCCTTGTGGTTGTTGGTTTGCTTGAGCTAACATCGATTGTGCTGCTTGAGAAAGGATGTTGTTCTTTGTGAACTCCATCATTTCTTTTGCCATATCAACGTCACGAATACGAGATTCCGCAGCTGTTAAGTTTTCTGCACCTGTGTTCAAGTTATTGATTGTGTGCTCTAAACGGTTTTGTACAGAACCTAGTTTCGAACGCTCTTTAGAAACAGTTGTGATCGCTGTATTAATTGCTGTAATAGCTTTTTGAGCATTTGTAGTTGTATCTACTTTGATTGCATTAGCAGTGATTTTTAATGCATTAGCATCCATTTTGTTAATAGTAAGCTTAATCGTTTGACCTGAATTCGCACCCACTTGGAATGTATAAGAACCTGTTGCTTTAATTAACTTCTGTGTATTGAATTCAGTCTCTCCTGCAATACGAGTAACTTCGCTTTGTAGCTGAGTTAACTCATCCGTAATCGCTGTACGGTCATCTGCTACGTTTGTATCGTTCGCTGCTTGAACAGCTAGTTCACGCATACGTTGAAGGATTTCATGTGTTTCGTTTAATGCACCTTCAGCTGTTTGGATTAAAGAGATCCCATCTTGAGAGTTACGAGATGCTTGCTCAAGACCGCGGATTTGTCCACGCATTTTTTCTGAGATTGAAAGGCCAGCAGCGTTGTCTCCTGCACGGTTAATGCTTTGACCTGAAGATAATTTCTCCATGTTCTTTTGAGCATTTGATGAATTAGATGTTAATTGGCGGTATGTGTTAAGCGCCGAGATATTGTGGTTAATTCTCATTGTATAGTTCCTCCTTGAATAGGTCGTTCACTTCCATGTGAACATACATTTTTACAGATTGTACAGGTCGGCCGCCCTGTCTTCTCCGTTACATCTTTAATATCGGTACAAAGTAAATATCTTTAATAGTATTAATAGAGATTTTTTCTTAGCTTTCTTTCAACAAGCTAAACACATCTTTAACTTCCACTGCCGCTGACTGATTCTCTTCTAAAATCGAGAGGTACACTTCTTTGCGGTGAATATCAATATGCTTCGGTGCATTGATACCTAGCTTGACTTGGTCTCCTTTGATACTGACGACCGTGATTTCAATGTCGTCGCCTATTTGAATGGCTTCTCCTGTTTTTCTTGTAAGGACTAGCATAATGGCTCACTCCTTTTTGGCGTTAGCCGGGAAAATGGCATGACGCGTTTCATAGCGGCTATCATTTAAAATGGTTTGCTTTGCCGCGTTATTTTCGGTATTTACGACAATTGGTGCTTGCAAGTTGGCTGTTGTTTTCTCAAAAGGATCTTGAACCGTTAAAATTGTGTAAATGGCTGCTTCTTCCGCTTTTTGCAATTGTAAAGTTTCAATCGTTGCTTCATCTAATTGAAACTCATAATCCGGGAAGAATGAAAATGGATTGGCAACAACAAAGCCAAGGTTTGGTGTGTTTATTGATTGCAAAATAAAAAATACATCATTATCAGGAAAAGCTAGCAAAGTGAATTGTTTTTCTTCCACAAAACCAGGAATTCCTGGAGTAAATGTCCATATCTTCTCTTCTTCAATCTTGACCTGTCCGTGATATTTTGTTTCGATGATCATTATGTATCACGATCCTTTACTTATATTTCTGTCTCAAAGCTCATATTTTTAAACTTTAAATTAACGAAATCAATGTTTAGCGACTCTCGTGGCTTCACATCAGTTGTGACTTCACCTGGCTGATAATCAACGATCGGCTTTTGTGCTTTTGTATTGTTGATTACTTTCTTTGGCTCCCAGTTGATTTCTAGCATCCTCGGTTGATGATTATTTTTCACACTAAAATGTGGTGGACTCCAGCCAAGTTGAAGCTGTTTCGGCTGTCTCTCACCGTTGCTTTTTGCAATCGCTCCTAACGCATTTCCCCCATGTTCAATTTTCATTAATTGATCACCATCTTGCGCTCTTCTAGCGATCCCCTCTAAGAAATCTTGATGACCTTTTTGAGCAAACTCTTCAATTCGTCTGAAAATATGCTTTAAATCCATCGCTTCCCAAGCGGCCGTTTGATCAATAGAAAGTTGAGCTGGTGTTGTTTTCATTGTCAACTCTGCTTTCGGTTGCTCAATATCTAATTGAGCGCGCGGTTGTTCAATTGATTGCACCGGCTTTTGAATCGTTAATTCAGTTTGAGCAAATTGGCTATTTGTTCTAATTTGTGGCAATCTCATTTCCTTTCACCTCACAAAGAAAAGCTATCCCTTTTGGAATAGCTTAACGTAAAAAGTCTAGTAAAGATGGTTGAATAATTCGTGCTCCCACACCAAGGGCTGCGCGGTGAACACTTTCTTGAGTTATTAAATCGGTGATGACTCTCTCAATATCGGCATCTTCATTATCTGACAGCATACGAGTGGTTGTTACTTCTTGTTCTAATACACGATCCTCCATCAGTTCAAGACGATTCGTCCGTGCCCCTAATTCAGCACGAGCGTTTGTTAAGTTATTAACATGTTCATCCAACTGACCAAGAAAACCCGTTAAATCCTCGCCAGAAGTTGCTGGTGAATCTAATTTATTCATCAAATCATCGATATCGGTTAATATATCAGGAGCAAAAGCTGTTCCTGGATTTATGTTAACTTGAATTTGAACACCTTTTGATAATTCAATTTCGACTGGATTTGAATTGGTGGAAATTGTATCCGTTCCTGCCAGGATCGGTGGATTAGTTGTATCCGTACCGTTAAAAATATATTTATCGCCGACTTTTGTATTAATAATATCTTTTAAATGCTCTTTTAATTGTTCTATTTCTTGCTTCATTGCTAATCGCTGCTCTTCTTCATATGTGTCATTGCTAGCTTGAACTGTTAGTTCTCTTATACGTTGAATAGCTAATGTGGCTTTATCTAAGGAAGAGTCAGTATTTTCTACCCAATTATATGCTTCACCGAAGTTTCGTTTATATTGCTCTACTTCCATTAGACTAGTTCGATAAGCGATCCCTTTCATCGCCACAACTGGATCATCCGATGGGCGATTAATCTTCTTTCCTGTCGCTAATTGATCTTGATATTTTCCCATTCTTGCATAACTGGAACTTAAGTTTTTCATCATATTATTTGTAAGCATTGACTGTGTAATTCTCACGGTTGTTACTCACCACCTATTTTTTATAATCCGACGCGTCCCATTCCATTAATAACTTTGTCTAGCATTTCATCGACTGTCGTAATATTTCGCGCCGCTGCATTGTAAGCATGTTGAAAGCGAACCATATCCGTAAATTCTTCATCTAGAGAGACAGAACTGATCGATTGACGATTTCCCTCGATTGACTGAAGTAATATCCCACTATTAGCCGCTTGTCTTTTTGCTTCTTGCGTCTCTACACCTAACCGTCCAATCATTCCTTGATAGAATGAATCAATCGTTGCACTCCCTAAACCTGCAAGAGGCTTTTCCTTTACTTTAGATAATGCCAATGCATTTGAACCGTCTCCTTGATCTACTGGAGGTGCTGGTGGAACTGGCGGAGAACTTGGTTTAGTCGCAGCAGCAATCTCATTTGGGTCAGTAATTGCTACAAAAATATTGGCAGCAGCTCCTGCTTCACTGGTTACCCCATCAAAGAATGGCTTTCCATCTACTCCATTAAAGTCCACACCTAATCCATGCTGTTTATTAAATTCTGTCGCGAACTCATAAGCCATCTTATCTAGCTTTTTCAGCATTTCGGGATATGCACCTTGATCTGCACCATATCCAAATGTTTCAATGATTCCTTTTAATTTACCTTTCGAGAAATCTGAAACACTAATTTGGGCACCATTTAACGTAACGTTGGTAACATTGCCTGTCGGTGTATCTAACACTCCGTCTCCATCACTGTCCGTTGCTGGATCCATTCCAATGACACTAGGGATATCTTCAACAACTAAATCGCCTTGTTCAGTACCATCTGCCCCAATTAATTTAATGTTGTATTGTCCTTCAGCTATTGGTGAAGCATTTCCTCCTGACGGTACTTTCTCCACTTTAATATTTACATATTTAGATAGTTGATCCACTAAAACGTCTCGCTGATCATACAAATCGTTTGGTAAATATCCATGTGGTTCAATTTCTCCAATTTGCTTGTTGATCTCACTAATTTGCTTAAGTAAAGAGTTCACCTCGGTCACACTCACACCAATTTCGTTTGCCAAATCTTTTTTTATGGTAGTAAGTGAATTGTAAACGTAGTGAAACGTATCAGCCACTGCTTTTCCACGTTCCAATACAACTGTACGCGGTCCTCTGTTTTCCGGATTTCCACTTAAGTCTTGTAACGATTGCCAAAACTGGCCCATAACTTTCGAAATCCCATCTGTAGAAAATTCATTAAGAATTCCCTCCATTTGTGATAGGGATGAAGCTTTTGCCTCATAATATCCTAGTGTTTGGTTTTGTCCACGAAATTGCAAATCTAAAAAACTATCCCGAACCCGCTGTACAGATCCCGCTTCCACTCCTGTTCCCATTTGCCCAGGAATTTGCGGACGGTTCATTCCTATACCTGGATAAGGTAGGGTCGTTTGGAAGTTGATTCGTTGGCGCGTGTAGCCTGGTGTGTTGGCATTTGAGATGTTATGACCAGTTGTGTATAGGGCACTTTGCTGTGTGAACATGCCGCGTTTAGCGGTTTCTAGTCCATGAAAAGTGGATCGCATTGTTGGACCTCCCATTGTTTTTTGTTAGTTTTCATTAGAAGAAGCGGTGTGTGGTCCACCGCTATCATTGTTTATGCTTGTGAGTCGAACATTGAACGTTTTTGTTGTCCGTTTTGTCCTTGGGTTGGATGACTATACGTTGGTTGTTCCGGTTGCGGCCTCATGAGGCTCATGCTCATGTTAACGAACTGTAGCGATTGATAGATAAGCTGCTGATTGAGCTCATTTTGTTCTTTGAGCTTTGCGACATTTGCCACTAGTTGTTCTTTTAATGCTTGTAGTTTAATTTTTTCCTGTTCGTGGACGACTTGTTGACAGTCAGTGATTGTAGCGTCTGCGTTCCCTGTCAATGCTGTCGCTAATTTCTGCCGCTCTTTTTCCATCGTGTTAATGGCGGCGACGTATTTCTGCTCGTCCTTGAGCAGTTGATCGAGTCCGTTCATGTCGTTTTGTTTCATAATGTCTGTTTTCTTTTCGGCTAGCGTATAGAGCATCTCATGCAGGCGATTCATTGTATCTAGTACATCGATTAGTTTTGGTGCAGACATGATATCTCCCTCTGCTTTCTTGGCGGTCAGCCGCTAGTTATTCATGGTTTTCTAAAGAAATTGATAAGTCCTTTGGCGATCTGTTCCGGATTCGGCTGATACTCTCCAGCAGTCACTTGCTGCTTGAGGCTAGACACTTTCTCTTTGCGCGCTTCTAGCAGCTTAGAGGCTTCTTGCATTTCCTTGGCAGTGGACGAAATTTCGAGCTTATCCGCTTGCATTCCGGAAAGTTTCTTCATTCCTTCTTGTTTGTTCAACTGCTTTTGGTATGGATTGATTCCGGATACGCCTGTTCGTTGAATTTTCAATGCATATCCCTCGCTTTCTAAATTCCCTTTTACTACTATTTTGCCTTTATATCGACAGATTAAAATGAAAGTTTAGTGTGCTTTACTTATTTAGAGGTTTCTTTTATTGACCGCATAGTACGTAGCACGATGCTCACTTTCTTGTTTCTCTTGTTGAAACTTTTCTTCTCGCTTCAATTTTTTCAGATCATCTTCAATTTGCTGTGTACATTTCGCACAGATCTTTCCTTTACTAATGATGGCTCCGCAACGGTCGCACGGATAGCCCATATTTGGAAAATGAGTGGCGTGTAGTCTACCTTTCTTCATCCATTTATGAATCAGTTCTTCCTCTACTCCAGTCACCTCTACAACACGCTCAATCGTTGCTGCCCGATTTTCACGTTGGCGTAAAAATTTATATACCGTTTCATACATTTGTTCTTCTTCCTTCGCACATTTCGAACATACGTCACGAAAGGCATTGCTCATATGTAATTCGCCACAACGAGGGCAATTCACGATTTCACTCATATTTATTCCTCCAACTACTTTTTTCTATATCATATATCTATCCTCGAATGAGTGTAAAGCCATAGATTTCCTTGGCTCCTGCTTCTTTCAGTAGCTTGGCTGCCTGTCTAAGGGTAGCGCCTGTAGTATATATATCGTCAAAAATTAATATTTTTTTATTGTAACAATCATTTTTTTCAATTAAGCGAAACACTTGTTCAGTGTTAATGCGCTCTATTCGTGATTTCTTTGACTGCTTTTCTGTATGCACTCGCCCCAGCATCTCTGTTACGTCAATCCCTGCTTCCGTTGCCAATGCCTTCGCTTGGTTAAACCCTCGCTCTTGAAGCCGCTCATCACTTAATGGAATCACCGTCGCTTCATCATAGTCAAGTGTTTGGATCGCTCGGCAAATGTCTGTCGCAAAGCTGCGAGCGAGCACATAATCACCGCGATATTTAAAGCGAGCCACCCATTCTTTCATTGGCTCATTGTAGATAAACAACGAAATATTTTGTTCTAGCACACCATTAAATTGTGGGTCTTGCTCCCAACGCAGGCAATCTTGACACGATCCATCTTTTTTATACGTATCCTCAAGCTCAGCAAGTGGCCGCGAGCATATTTGACAGCGCTCGCCTTCAATGAGTTGAAATGTAGCTTGGCATCTGTCACATAGTTCAGCAGCCTCCTCCATCCGTAAAAATTGACGCCAATTCAATTGTAGGTTTGTCTCCTTTTGACATAATAAGCATCGCTTCATCCGTCAATCAGCCCTCTACTTCGCCCTTCCTTGTTCATCGCTTCAATATGAGCAATCGCCCGTAGCATCGCTTTTGTACGGCCAAAGTGAAAAAAGGTGACAACCCCATTTGGGAAATCCGCACTGCGCCCAACTCGACCAGCAATTTGAACGAGCGCACTTTCGGTGAAAACATCATCCTCTGCACCGATCACCGCCACATCAATATTCGGAAAGGTCACTCCTCGTTCCAAAATCGTTGTCGTCAAAAGGACGGGAAGCTTTTTTTCGCGCATGAGAGCAACTTTCTCCTTTCTGTCAGGATCTTCGGCATGGACAGCTTCAATTCGCGGGTCGAGTCGTTGAAATAACGGTAGAGCTTGTTCCATTACATCAATATGAGGAAAAAAGAGCAGCGCTTGTTTATCTAAAGTGAGACGAGATTTCACCCATTCCTCTACTTTTGGAGGGATGTTCCCTTTTAGAAAGAGTTTTTGCCAGCGACCACACCACAGCATTTCAGGGACTGGAAGCGGATAGCGATGAAAACGAGCCGGGATTTTCGTATGTTGTCTTTTTCCTGTTTGGCATTCCAATTGCCATTGTGCATTCGGCGTGGCGGTTAAGTAAATGAGGGCGGAATGGGGCTTGCGAGCTTTGTGGACCGCAAATTGAAGCGTGGAATCATAGGAGTACGGGAAGGCATCAACTTCATCGACAATCATCACATCAAAGGCCTCTTGGAAACGAAATAGCTGATGAGTCGTTGTGACAACGAGGGAGCTATATTTATGGCGGTCGGGGCTACCACCGTACAGAGCTGAGATTTCTATTTCGGGGAATACTTTTTGTAGCCTCGGAACCAATTCAAGCACAACATCCGTTCTGGGTGTGGCGATACATACTCGTTTTTGCGCTTTGAGAGCGGCTTCAATGCCACGAAATAACACCTCTGTTTTTCCTGCGCCACAGACCGCCCAAATGAGCGTGTCACTTTGCTGTTGAACAGCTTCGATGACCGCATCAGAGGCTGTAAGCTGTCCTTTCGATAGCTTCCCTTCCCAATGCAATCTACCGTCCTCACGCTTCACTGGCGTTGGTCCCGTCCAGCGCACGAGCTGAGAGCATTCGGATACGCGTCCCATCATGAGACAGTTGCGGCAGTACGTGCAGCTTTGACCACAGCGGGCGCACGGAAAGGAAGCAAAAAGGAACGGTTCGTTGTTTCCACATCGCGAACAGCGATACTGATTATTTTCTTTAAAAACACCTTGGAGAAATTCAACTGGTTGATCTTTGAGGGAAAAGGGGACTTCTTCTTCGAGTAGTAATCGGCCGGAGAGAAAGAAGGATAACTCTTGGTTCATGTAATCAGCTCCTTATTAATTGAAGGTTGAGGTTACAATTCTATTATAAAGGAAATAAGTGGGAGGGTCATATTAATTTTATGTTAAGGGAAATGTTAGAAAGGTTCTTTGGCTTTCTAGCCACTTTCTTCGGCCTTTGCAAGATTTCTTTGACTTTACAGCTATTTTCTTCTACCTTTGCGAACTTTCTTCAACTTTATAGCTGCTTTCTTTCACCTTCACGACCTTTCTTCAACTTTACAGCCACCTTCTTTCATCTTTGCAAAATCATCAGCAATTTAGACAGCTTTTCCAACAAACCGAAAGATCACAACGAGCCCTTCCTCTTTTTAATGGAGAAAGGGCTCGTTGTTTATAGTTGGGACAAGGGACCCGTCCCCTAGTCTCTCGGTCCCCAACTTAGGCCAAGAGAGCCTTCGCCAAGATGAGTGCCGATGACAGGGCCGAAGTAGCTGATGTCGAATTCGGCTTCGGGAAAGCGTTGTTGTAGAATGTCACGCAATTCTTTTGCTTCTTGTTCACGGTTGGCGTGAATAATAACAGCTTTAAGTGGTACTCCTTTTTTGCATTCCTCTTCGAACAAGTCACCGATGCGTTTTAATGCTTTTTTGCTTGTGCGAATTTTTTCGAATGGAACAATCAGTTTATCAACAAAATGGAGGACAGGTTTCACTTGTAATAATCCACCGATGAAGGCTTGAGCGCCATTTAGGCGACCGCCACGTTTCAAATGGTTTAAGTCGTCTACCATGAAATACGCACCAACAGTTGGTCTCATCGCTTCGAGAGCTCCGATAATTTCTTCTGGTCCTTTGCCTTCGTTAGCTAATTGTGCCGCTCGTAGCACATAAAAGGCTTGTGGCGCACAGCTAATTTCTGAATCGAAGGAATAAACATCAAGTCCTTCGACCATTTCTCCAGCAGCGATCGACGTTTGGAATGTACCGCTAATACCGCTTGATAAATACACACCCACGACTGCATCATGCTCTTTTGCTAACTCTTCATATAATTTCACAAAGTGACCGATTGGTGGCTGTGAAGTAGTCGGAAACTTCTCCTCTTCACGAACCTTTTCATAAAACTGCTCAGCTGTGATATCCAATTCTTCACGGTATGTTTCTTGTCCGATAATCACACTTAATGGGATCATATGTATGTTTAATTGGTCGCGCAATTCTTTCGGAAGATAGGCTGTACTATCCGTTACAATTGCCGTTTTCATATTTATACCTACCTTATTTTTAAATTTGACGTTAGAAATGCCATGTTCTTCTTATTTTATAAGAAACGAGTAGCTTTTGCACGATTTTATTATTGCAAACGATAGAAAGGCTGCCCCAAAGAGCAGAGTCATTTGGAAGCAGCCTTGTCTTGCCTTACTTTTTAACTAATACAGCTGTGAATGTGACAGGACCGTTTAGAAAAACATCGTCCCCATCTGGTTGTAAAGTCACCGTGTATGTCAAGTTGCGTTCATTGAAATTGATTACATCTACATGAGCTAATGGCTCTACCACTTGGTCATCATTACCTGCATCATCAATTTCAATTCTAGCTAAATAAATTTCTTGGCCCGGGATGAATACCGTTGGGCTGCCTTTATAGATTCTCATTAATACTTCGCGAAAGTTATTATCATCATTGTCCAACCCGAAAACACCGTTTAGCCAAACAAGATTTCCTTTTTTGACTTCGTTTAAAGTGACGGAAGCTACTGGAGTTTGAACATCTTCTGGCAATTCAAAACGGTTATCAATTGAGACGTTTGGATCTAGTGTATAAAACTCGAAATCAACGAAACTGGCTTGATTATTTCTTTGAGCATGATCGTTCCATTCCTTATCATAATGTCCACTACAATGTCTACCCATCATCATCACCTCCTTTCTTCTACTTCTATTAAATGAAAGAAGAGGAGGTTTTGAATGGGTTAGAAGTTTAATAGGCTAAAAAATGGTTATTGAACTTACTTTCACTAGAAGCAGGCTGCTCTTGTTTAAGAACAGCCTGCTTCTGTTAAAAGATTTCCGTCCACTCATTTCGCTTTTCAAGCATGTTTCGAGCAATTGCTTTTGCTCCTTCTAAGCTATGGCTCGCCGCCCAACCGCATTGGACTTCGTTGCAAGCAGGCACCTCAGTCGCCTCTAGCACATCCTGCAATGTCCGTTCGACAATTCGTAAAATATCTTCATAATTCTCATGATTGATGACGGATAAATAATAACCAGTTTGACACCCCATTGGACTAATATCGACAATTTTCTCCGAATGATTCCGGCTGAACTCCGCCATCATATGTTCTAACGAGTGAATAGCCGGCATGTCCATATGTTCCTTATTCGGCTGACAAAAACGAAGGTCATACTTATGAATTTGATCTCCGTTTACCCCTTCTTTCACACCTGCTAAGCGAATATATGGTGCCTTCACTTTTGTATGGTCCAAATTAAAGCTTTCCACATTCATTTGCTGTCGATCCGTCATTCCTTTCACCCCTTTGATTATGAATTGTCTTTATTGTATCAATTTTTAGACATTATTGCATAGCAGACAAAGCGGCTTGTTTCCATCCTTCTTTTTCCTTCTTAAACGTCATTACTTGGCGTGTTTCATCCTCAATTTCTTTTCCTGTCTCTAAATCCTTCGTTACTGACTTCATCACGATAAACATATGAGCCTCTTGCTGTTCTTCATCGTATTTGATAATTTTCGTATGCTGTGGCTCCATATGTATATCAAAGGCGTCGAAATACTTTTTCACATATTCGCGCTCCTCTTCCAAATCCCGAGATTCTTTAGAAATGGTATTGATATACGCATCTAAATCCTTGGCATTAAATGCCGCCATATGCTGCTCAAACGCCGCCATAATCTCTTCTTTTATTTCAGGAGGCAAATTTTTTGCTTCCTCGATTGGTTGCTTCACTGTTTGAGTCTCTGTTTCATTCGTTTCTCCTACTTGCTTCGGTTCTTCCTTTTTCTCCTCCGCTCCACATCCAACAAGTGCAGCACTAACGAGCAAAGCAAGAGCGATCGATTTCAACCTTAACACATTCATCCACGTCCTTTCCGTACTATTGTATTCTAAATTCGAGTCTTACCTCAACTGAAAGGAATATACGAGCGGTAAATGAGATGTTTCAAGCGCGATTCGGTCATGGACTCTTTTTCATGACAAAAAAAGACCGCCCACGCGGACGATCTTTCACTCATTATCTTACTTCGACCCAGCCTTTTTTAATAGCGGTAACGACGGCTTGGGTACGATCATTGACGTTCATTTTTTGCAGGATGTTACTGACGTGGTTTTTTACCGTTTTTTCACTGATGTATAGAGCATCTCCAATGCCACGGTTGCTTTTTCCGTCAGCTAGAAGCTGCAACACTTCACATTCACGGCGTGTGAGTAAATGAAGCGGACGACGCACCTCTACCTGTTGGAAACCCTTACCTTTCCCTTCATCATTGGCTAGGCGACGATAGTCTTTAATAAGGTTATGGGTCACGCGTGGATGTAAGTAAGATCCACCTTCAGAGACGACTTTGACTGCTTCGATTAAAGCATCCGCGTCCATTTCTTTTAATAAATAACCCATAGCTCCTGATTTCAAGGCGTGTGTAACGTAGTTTTCATCATCATGAATGCTCAAAATGATCACTTTCGTATTTGGGAACTTGTCCACAAGCGCACGTGTTGCTTCTACTCCGTTGACTTCCGGCATATTGATATCCATTAACACAACGTCCGGATTATGTTCGATGACAAGCTTCATTGCTTCCGATCCGTCGTCTCCTTCAGCTACCACATCAAATGATTCTTCAAATTCTAAAATCCGCTTAACTCCTTCACGGAATAATTGATGATCATCAATAATAATGATTTTTGTTTTCATTTTTCTTCCCCCTTTATACAATGCTATTCCAATATAGGAATACTAATCATGACTACAGTTCCTTTGTTCGGTTTAGATTGAATCGAAAGTTCTCCCTCTAGAAGCTCTAGTCGTTCCTTCATCCCAATGATGCCAAATGACCCTTTCTTTTTCTCGGTGACATCGAACCCTTTTCCATTATCTTTCACGACAACTAGTACATTCTGTTTATTGATTTCTAACTTGACAGTAATCTCAGTTGCTTCAGCATGCTTCAACGCATTTTGAACAGATTCTTGTATAAGTCGGAACAAGGCTACCTCTAACTTGGCTGGTAAGCGTTTTTCGCCCCCTATATTGACAAAATGAAGTTGTGTCGATTTACTTAATGATTGTATATATTCTTCAATGGTTGCTAAATATTTTTTTATCGTTGGGATTAAACCTAAATCATCTAAAGCCATAGGACGTAAATCATAGATAATCCTTCTCACTTCATACAATGCAGAACGAACCATCTTTTTCAAACTACGAAGTTCCTGAAATGCTTCCTCTATATCGCGTTCTTTATATAGTTTCTCTATTAAGTCCGATCGCAATAAAACGTTGGCCATCATTTGCGCGGGACCGTCATGAATTTCTCTTGATAGCCTTTTTCTTTCCTCCTCTTGAGCTTCCATAATTTGAAACCCAAACTCCTGCTTCAAACGAGCATCTTCTAGCACTTCACCAATCTTCTTCATGTCCTGGTTCAAGTAGTTTAAAACAACCGATACTTGTGCGACAAGATGTTCCGCTCGCTGAATCGTGGACTCAATTGAGATTAGTCTTCTTTCTAAATCATTTCGCTTTTCAATGAGCTGCTTCTCGCTTTGGCGTGAGATCAGTAGCTTTAGTTGCAAGTCATGCGCTCTTTCATACGTCTCGCGAACAAATTCTTCAGAGTAGGAGTGAAAATTCTTACTCACTTCCGCTAGCCTTTTGCGCGCCATATTTACTTTCAATTCAAGTTGATCTTGCTCCTCGATTAGCGTATGTACTTGATCGCGAACAGTATTCAGTTCAACAAGTAAGATTTGATGGTCCTTTCTACTTTGTTCTGCAATAGTGAAAATTTCTCCTTTACTATTGTCCACGGTTTCGATGATTTTTTTTAATATCGTATCTAAAACGGATATATTATTGTTCGAATTAAACATAGAACGTCCTTCCTCCGACAATACCATTTTACCTGTATCTCCACTTTTTCACTAGAAAGAACAGACGGTTTTATGGAAATTTAATCAAAAAGGCATATAAGTATCATATTTGTAACATATCAGTAGGTCTTAAGACTTTATAATTATCAACAAATTTCATACTTATTATGCAACCATTATGGCCTAAACCTACTTTAAAGTGATGACGATTGTATTATAACATGTAAACTTTTAACTTAGCTTAAAGTTGCATGACCTTTTGATTAAAAATTGATGTCAACGGAGATATCTCTTTTTTCTTTTTCTATTTTTATATATTATAAGTGTGATTCATTTCCTATTACTAGTTACAAAAATTGATGACGATATTTTTTCGTATGAATTGGAGGCAGGTCCATTGTTATCTCAATATTATACAGTTAAAGGCTACGGTGAACATGAAATTATTATACAAAAATCAAGATTTATTGCCTATGTTAACCGTGCGGAAACGGAAGAAGAAGCCCAGCAATTTATCGCAGACATCAAAAAACAGCATTGGAACGCTACGCATAATTGCTCTGCTTATATGATCGGAGAAACAAATTCGATTCAAAAAGCAAACGATGATGGCGAACCGAGCGGAACAGCAGGTGTTCCCATGCTTGAGGTGTTGAAAAAACGAAATTTAAAAGACACAGTCGTTGTCGTTACCCGTTACTTCGGCGGCATTAAATTAGGAACGGGCGGATTAATTCGCGCTTATGGCAAAGCAACGTCTGAAGGAATTACCACAACTGGTGTTGTTGAGCGTCGCCTTATGCAAATTATGAAAACAACGATTGACTATACTTGGCTCGGCAAAATTGAAAATGAATTACGCTCATCCATTTATACCATTAAAGACATTCATTATCTAGATACTGTCGAAATCGAAACCTTCGTCAAAGAAAACGAAAAAGAGGCATTTACTCAGTGGATGACGGAATTAACGAACGGACAAGCTATTATTCACGAAGGCGAAGTCCTTTACCAAGAACAACTGATTGACAACAATTAAAAAAATAAAATTTACTGTT
This sequence comes from Bacillus sp. FJAT-42315, assembly GCF_002797375.1. Taxonomy (GTDB): domain Bacteria; phylum Bacillota; class Bacilli; order Bacillales; family Domibacillaceae; genus Bacillus_CE. Next base: position 597,930 of record NZ_KZ454941.1, on the reverse strand, counting down.
AAATCTAATCATAGTAAAATAAAGTGTGGGTTATTTGATCAAAACACGATTCACCATGTTGAAATTAGCTATTCCCTTAGCAAGATTAATTATTGAAGGAGCTTAGGAAAATTTATGCCAACCGAAAGACAACGTACGCAAATGCGCAAGAGGCGAAGAAGACAGCGCCGCCTTGTGTTTCTTGTGCTACTCCCACTACTATTTCTCACATTTACTGCCGCTGGTTATGGTGCCTTTTTATACAAAAAGGCCGAATCCGTTTTCAAAGACTCTTATCTTGATGACGGACGTCATAAATCTGAGCTTCGCGATGCGAAAGTTCACCCGTTAAAAGATAATATTTCTATCTTGTTTATCGGCGTAGATGAAAGTGAATCACGAAAGAAAGAATTCGGGGATAAAACACGTTCAGACGCTTTAATGCTAGCCACATTAAACATCGAAGATAAATCGATTGAGTTAGTCAGCATCCCTCGGGACTCTTACGTGTATGTCCCAGAAGTGGGATACAATACAAAGATCAACCATGCCCATGCTTACGGTGGTCCAAAAGCGACCATTGAAACAGTCGAGGAATTGTTCGGACTACCTGTTGACTATTATGTGCGAATGAATTTCTACGCATTTATGGACGTAGTCGATGCACTCGGCGGAATTCCGTTTGATGTTCCCTATGAATTAGTGGAGAAAGACTCTAGAGATTCACACAACGCCATCCATTTAAAGGAAGGAAAACAAACTCTGAATGGCGAAGAAGCGTTAGCATTAGCCCGTACTCGTAAATACGATAGCGATATCGAACGTGGTGAACGTCAACAACAATTATTGACAGCAGTGGTCAAAAAAGCGATCTCTGTCAATTCTCTTACGAAGTATGATGAAATTCTAGATGCTGTCGGTGCCAATATGCGAACGAATATGACATTTGGAGAAATGAAGGCTCTTATCGAATACGGAAAATCTGGAAGTCTAAAGTTTGAAACCATCACTTTAGCAGGTACCGATGGAAAATCAAACAACGGCGCCTATATTTACCAACTAGATGAAACAGAACTCGAAGTCACTAAGAGCAAGCTCGCTAGACATCTTGGACTAGAGAATTAAATAGACAACACAGTACCGAAATATGGTACTGTTTTTTTCTGTTCACCGTCGGTATGAACGAGCAATCACTATAAATCTATCACTATCTCAACTAAAACAAAAAGCGGTCGAAATCAATCGACCGCTTTTTGTTTCTTTATATTAATTCTTTTTGACTCGAACGCGCATCAAATTCATTAACGGCTTATAATTGGAGCCAACAAGCCCGACACTTTCGACAAACAATTCAATCGCCACAACTAAAACAGCGATAAGGACGATCGCTCCCCAAATCGTTGCCATCGTAAAAATCACCGCAGCCAAACCAAACATTGAGGCAATCGCATAGATAATGACAACTGTTTGCTTATGCGTATAACCCATGCGTAGCAAACAATGATGCAAATGCGATTTATCTGGAGCAGATAGCGGTTGCTTGTTCACTTTCCGTCTAATGATCGCAAAGAATGTATCTGTAATCGGCACACCGAGAATAATAATCGGAATAATTAACGAGACGACCGTTACATTTTTGAATCCCAGCAAAGCGAGCACCGAAATAATGTAGCCTAAAAATAGCGCACCTGTGTCTCCCATAAAGATCTTTGCCGGATGAAAGTTATAATGTAAAAACCCAAGCGTGCTTCCTAATACAAGTAAAGCGACACTCATTACATATAAATCACCTTTCATGAACGCCATTAGGCTAATCGTAAACAAGGCGATTGATGACACACCAGCGGCTAGTCCATCTAGTCCATCAATTAAATTAATCGCATTCGTAATGCCGACAATCCAAAGAATCGTCAGCGGAATGCTAAAGTAGCCAAATTCCATTTGACCACCGAACGGAAGGTTAATATCTTCCATTTGTACACCACCATACACAACGACTACAAGTGCGGCAAGCAGCTGTCCAGCAAGCTTGACTTTAGCGGATAATTCAAAGCGGTCATCGAGCACTCCTGTGATGATAATGATCACGCCACCAAGAATAATCGCAACATTGAAATCCGCTTGTGGTTGTAGCACGAACATTCCAATCATGAAGCTAATAAAAATCGCTAATCCTCCCATTCGGGGCATAATTCTCTGGTGTACTTTACGATAATTCGGTTTGTCCACTGCACCAACAGCAATCGCCAGTTTCTTGACAAGCGGCGTGATTGCTAACGATGCGATTAAACAAATCACAAAGGCAAGGGCAACCATGTAGTACCTCCTTAAATAATGAACAAATGGATATATTTTTATCTTAAAATCATTGAAGTCAACATCATTATTTTTTACAACATAAAATAATTTTACAGCAACTCATCTTACATTTTCTCATAAACTGTTTTTTTTTCAACAATTTAATTGTAAATTTTTCAGTTACAAACATTTTACAATTACACCCCCCTTTTTAAAATCCGTGATAGGACACTACATTCGTCAAATAAACAGGTTAAAAATCATTTTTCGAAATTGTCACGCGAATTCCGTTATGATAGTCAATCGTTTCGTATTTTGGTAAGATTAAATAATGATTTGAATTGATTTTCGAGTGAATTACTCTAAGGGAGCGTAAAAATACATGATTTCGTTTTTTAAAAAGCTAAGCGATTCAAATGATCAACGCTTAAAAAAATATTATAAACTCGTCGAACAAATAAATGCATTAGAAACCACTTTCGAAGGACTTACAGATGAGGAATTAACTCAAAAAACGGTGGGTTTTAAAGAAAGATTAGCCAGCGGGGAAACGATTGATGACATTAAAGTCGAAGCATTTGCCGTCGTCCGCGAGGCATCTAAACGCGTGCTTGGCATGAGGCATTATGATGTACAGCTGATTGGTGGTCTTGTGCTAACGGATGCTAATATCGCTGAGATGCCTACAGGTGAAGGGAAAACACTCGTGGCTTCGCTTCCAAGCTATTTGCGTGCCCTTGAAGGAAAAGGAGTTCATGTCATTACCGTCAATGAATATTTAGCTGAGCGTGACCGTCAAACAATTGGACCGCTTCATGAGTTTCTTGGCTTAACCGTCGGATTAAACCTCCCTCTGATGGACCCTCATCAAAAACAAGCAGCTTATCGAGCGGACATTACATATGGAGTTGGAACTGAATTTGGCTTTGACTATTTAAGAGATAACATGGTGTGGCATCCGAGTCAACGAGTGCAGCGCCCATACCATTTCTCCATCATTGATGAAGTCGATAGCGTGTTAATTGATGAAGCAAAAACACCGCTCATCATTGCTGGAAAAATGCCAGGAAGCTCTGAGCTCCATTATATTGGTGCGCGTGTAGCGAAACGATTCAAAAGAGATGAAGACTACCATTTAGATGATGAAACAAAAGCAGTTAGCCTCACCGATCAAGGCATTGAAAAGGTGGAAAAAGCGTTTGATGTAGATAATTTATATGATCTTGAGCATCAAACGCTGTATCATTATATGATTCAAGCCGTGCGTGCTCACGTGATGTTTACACGGGATGTAGACTATATCATTAAAGACGGAAAAATTTTGCTTGTGGATATGTTCACGGGTCGGACAATGGAAGGCCGTTCATTAAGCGATGGACTGCATCAAGCCATTGAAGCAAAAGAAGGTCTCGAAATCACCGATGAAAATAAAACACAAGCATCCATTACAATCCAAAACTACTTCCGCATGTACCCTCACCTTTCCGGAATGACAGGGACAGCAAAAACGGAAGAAAAAGAATTTGAACAAGTATACAATATGATGGTCATTCAAATTCCAACGAATCGACCGAAACAACGGGTGGATATGCCAGACTACATCTTTTCAACATCCGATCAAAAGTATCAAGCAGTCACAGAAGAAGTAAAGAAAAGGTATGGAACGGGACAACCAGTACTTGTTGGAACGACGTCAATCCTACAATCCGAAAAAGTGGCCGAGTACTTTACACAAGCTGGACTAACCTTTGAGCTATTAAACGCAAAAAGTGTCGAGCAAGAAGTCGAATTAATCTCAAAAGCAGGACAAAAAGGACAAATTACGATCGCTACCAATATGGCGGGTCGAGGAACAGATATCCTGTTAGGGGAGGGTGTCGCTGGGCTTGGAGGACTGCACGTGATCGGGACAGAACGTCATGAAAGCCGCCGCGTCGATAATCAGCTGAAAGGACGTTCCGGACGTCAAGGGGACCCGGGCTCAAGCCAATTCTTTATTTCATTAGCAGATGATATGTTCAGACGATTTGCTAAAGAAGAATTAGAGAAAATGGAAAAGAAGCTAGACATCGATGAAAACGGCCTTGTGCTGAACAAGAAAATTCATGAATTTGTTGATCGCACTCAACGCATTGTAGAAGGCGCCAACTTTTCGATGCGAGAATATAACTTAAAACTAGATGATGTCATTAATGAACAACGTAATATTATTTATAGCCTAAGAAACAAAATGGTCAATGAAGAAGAAATATTTGACCATTTCCTTAACATGGTCAAGCAAGCGAGCCACGATGAAGTCGAACACATTTGTCATGAAGAGATCGAAGCAGGCGAATGGGATATGAAACAACTGAAAGCCAATGTAGAATCCATTCTTGGAGGACGCTCAATTTCCTTGCCAGAAGACATCACAAGCAGAGAAGAAATTCAACAAATCGTTAAGCAAGCAACTGACAGCTACTATGAAGAGTTACAAACGCTAGCAGAGCCTTCATGGGACGACTATATTAAACAAATTACCCTCTCAAATATTGATCGCCTGTGGGTAAGCCACATCGAAAATATGACAAGGCTGAAAGAAGGAATCGGTCTTCGCTATTACCAGCAGGAAGACCCGATGCGGATTTATGCACGTGAAGGGCTCGAAATTTTCACAATGATGCACCATCAGCTACAAAAAAACATCGCCATTCAATTCGGTTCATTTGTGAACGAACTAACTAAAAAGGAGTAGTCAGCTTATGTTATCTTTTTTCAAAAAGAAAAGTAATGATAAAAGCAAATTAAAAAACGACGGCCTCGAAAGCACGGTGCCATCCAGTGAATTAACAAACAATGACACTCAAGAATCAACAGAGGAAGTCGAAACACCGCTTTCCATTCATCCAGCGGCGACGATTTCGAAAGAACAAATGTATGTGCTGCGCTTTTTAAACAATGAGCTGCCATTACTAAAGGCAAACCAGCTATCTTTATCAGGGATCGAATGGGAAGAACAACCAGAAGGATTAGCTGTTTCCGCCTTCGTTCGCAACTCCGTTGATAAAGACCTTCAACTAGGAGAAGTTAGCCTACTACTGATTAATGAACAAAAACAAGTGAAAGCAAAGCATCTATTTAATATGAAAGAGGTTGGCAGTCTACCGGCGAAAAGCAGTCGTCCATGGACATTCACGTTCCCAGCTAAAACGCTCGATCCATCCGTTGATTTAGCAAAGGAAGATTGGACACTTGCTTTTGATTTGACCTCTACAAAGCATGAATTAGATTTAGCGCCTTCGTGGGAAGAAGCCTTACCAGAAGCGCAAAAAGAACAATTACGAAAAGTCGTGGAAGAACTTGGAGAACCGAACAAAAATGAACTCAACTTTACCGGCCTACAAGCCAATTTCGCAGCCGACGGTCAATTTCATGTCACCTTGTTAATGCGCAACGGCTATGAGAAAAATTTAAAAATCGAACAGTTGCCACTGCAAGTACTAGATCATCAAAAGGAAGTCATTGCAGAAGGACAGTTCACGTTCGAGGGTTTCGAAGTCAAAGCGAACACAACGAAGCCATGGACCGTCATTTTCCATAAAGAGCTAGTGAAGATCGAACAACCCGATTTAACCACCTGGAGCGTTCGAGTAAAAGGATAGTTTACTAGAATAAAAAATGATGATATTCCATCCAAGATATGAAATTTTTTCTTGTGAATATAAGTAGATATGTTACAATAAAAATATAGTTTTCCGTTTTGTAAGTTATCGATAATATAGTGGCAACGGTTGGTGGTGGCCCGAAAGCACTTGCTCTTTGTAGCAGGTGCTTTTTTCTGTACAAAAAAAGATGCAGACATGTTGCCTACATCCTTTCTAGTTGATTAATAAAACCGTTTAAAGCTATCAAACTTCGGTTTAAAATAGGAATTATCTAAACTAGTAATTGTAATCCCTTGAGACGAGCTTGCTTGAATAAATTGATTGTTTCCAAGATAAATCCCCATATGTGAGATCCCTTGTTTATATGTGTTATTAAAAAAGACGATATCGCCAGGCTGAGGATTAGATACGAAGTAAGAACGACTGTAATACCCTTCCGTATTCGTTCTAGGTAACTTCTTCCCAACTTGGTTAAATACATAGTAAATATATCCGCTGCAATCGAAACCAGACGGCTGTGCGCCTCCCCACACGTATGGCACACCCATATGCTTTTTCGCTTCAGCAAGCAAGCGAGCCACAGAAAAAGACCCACCAGATGGCTGTTCAGGTTTATCGACAACAGGTGGCTGACCACCATCATCTGTCACCTTTAATGTTTGTCCAACATAAATAAAATCGGAAGTTAAACCATTTAATTGCTTCAATTGCTGTACGCTCATATTAAACAAAATAGCAATTAAACTTAAGGAGTCGCCATTTTTCACCACGTATGTACCACTAGACGTAGGCGGCTTTGGCTTCGATGTTGGTGGCTCCGGCTTCGGTTGAGGAGGTATCCCACTCACCTTCAACTTTTGTCCGACATAAATGATATGCGATTGCAAGCCATTTAGTTGCATTAATTGCGTCACACTCATTTTATGCAGTGCCGCAATTTTACTTAAGGAATCTCCACTTTGAACTGTGTATGTACCCGATGTAGTAGGTGGTTTGCTTGGCGGTTTCGGTTGAGGCGGTGCCCCACTCACCTTCAACTTTTGTCCAACGTAAATGACGTGTGAGCTCAAGCCATTTAACTGCATTAATTGCGTCACACTCATTTTATGCAGTGCCGCGATCTTACTTAAGGAATCTCCACTCTGAACTGTGTATGTACCCGATGTAGTAGGTGGTTTGCTTGGCGGCTTCGTTTGGGACGGTGTCCCACTCACCTTCAACTTTTGTCCAACGTAAATGACGTGTGAGCTCAAGCCATTTAACTGCATTAACTGCGTCACACTCATTTTATACTTGGCTGCGATCTTGCTTAAAGAGTCACCGCTTTGGACCGTGTAGGTCGAAGCTGATGCTGTCACAAAGGGTTCTGTCTCGCTAACAGAAGTAGCCGGTTCAGATGATGCTTGGCCGCTGACAGTCAACTTTTGACCTGCATAAATGTTCGTTGACTTTAATCCGTTCAATTCCTGCAATTGAGCGATACTCATATTATAAATTGTAGCAATCGCAGACAGTGAGTCGCCTCCTTGGACAATGTATGTCTTCGCCCCAGAGACTTGTTTCGGCACGTGAGCATTTGTTGCTTGAATAGCTGGTTGTTCCTCCTTCACTGGTGGTTCTTCTTTAACCAGTAAAGGTTCGCCGATCACCTTCAATGCTTGCCCCAGGTGAAGGAGAGTCGTTGTTAATTCATTCAGCTCTTTCAGCTGATCCACTTCCATTTGATAGAGTGTAGCAATCGAAGCGAGCGTATCCCCCTCTTTCACAATGTAAGTTGGATGATTAACTTCAACAGGCACCTCAATATCTGCACTAATTTTCAATGTTTGATCTGCATACAGTTGATCACTGTTTAATTCATTTATTTTTTTTAGAACTTCTAAATCGACATTATATGTTTTGGCAATGCTCTCAAGCGTCTCACCAGGCTTAACCACGTGGTTTTCCGCTGCTTCTACCGCTGTAACAGCGCTAGCTGAAATCACCACTGCTGTCGATAAGGTGAATAGAGTTTTTTTCATTTCGACTCTCCTCTCGCATGAAGCTTCTTGAACGAATCACTTTTTTCTTTATATCGACCCACTTCGGGTAGACTTAATATACATCCATTTTTAAACATCTTTATACCTACTATATTTTTTAACTTTTCCACCAAAATCCATTTTATCATGAAAAAAGATACAGTTTAAAAGTATGTAAAATACTTGATAGCAAAACTATGGCTGATCAGCTAAATTCATCTTTTACCAATTGGATAGTACTGAACTCCTGTTGCTTTCATCTCCCCCATCGAAAAACAATTTCGCCCATCGATGACAATCGGATCGTTCAATAATTGATGAAATTGTTGAGGAGAGACCTTTTTGATATCGGTCCATTCCGTTAAGATTAAGGCAACATCGCTACCTTGGAGGGCCTCTTCAATTGAAGTAGTATAAGCAATACGGTCTTGAAAAATAAGACGCGCATTAGCAGTAGCCGCTGGGTCGTAACCAATAACGGTTGCCTTTTCCTCTAACATGGCTTCAATCACCGTAATCGATGGGGCTTTTCTCATATCATCGGTGTTCGGCTTAAACGAAAGCCCAAGCACTGCCACTTGCTTACCTGTTAGCGGAGACATCACTGTTTTCACCTTGTTAATAAAGTAGTCCATTTGGAGCTCATTAGCTCTTTTTGCCGCTTCAACAGTTGTGAGCTGAACGTCATATTCACTCGCTAAATGCAACAGCGCGGTAATATCCTTAGGAAAGCAAGATCCCCCATAACCAACTCCTGCTTGTAAAAACTGGCGGCCAATCCGGTCATCCATTCCCATTCCTGTTGCCACATCCTCAATATTTCCTCCTACCTTCTCCACCAGGCGTGCCATTTCATTGATAAAACTAATTTTCGAAGCTAAAAAGGCATTAGACGCATACTTAATCAATTCGGCGCTGTTTAAATCCGTTGTAAACAGTGGGCGGTCAAGCGGTTTATACAGACGTTTTATTGCGTCAGCCGTTCGTTCATCCTCCGCTCCAATAATGATGCGGTCTCCATGAAAGGCATCGTGAAGAGCAGACCCTTCGCGTAAAAATTCTGGGGTCGATGCGATGGAAAATGCCACTTGAGCTGTTTGCGCTTGTTGAATCCACACTTTCATTTTTTGGCTTGTCCCCGGTAGAACGGTGCTTTTGATAACCGCGATAAAATCTGGGCGAGCGGCATATTTTCCGATCTCACTCGCGAGTGTACGGAGCGATTCTAAGTCGGCGTCCCCATTCGGTAAAGACGGTGTCCCAACAGTGATAACAATCATTTCAGCAGCAGTCAGCGCTCGTTGCGGATCACTTGTAAACGAAAGCTTATCCCCATATGTATGTAGAGCTACTTCCAATCCAGGCTCAAAGATTGGCAGCTGCTTCTTTTTTAATTGCTTAATTTTAGACGTATCTGTATCTAGGCATATGACCTCACAGCCTACATGAGCGAGGACAATCGCTGTAACGATACCCACATAACCCATGCCGGCCACGGTTACTTTTTTCATATTAGACGACCTTCCTCTTCTTTCGTTGCTTCATTTACTATACAAAAAAAGACAGCTATCAACAAATCATTGATAGCCGTCTTTTCCTTCCCTATTTAGCTTGTAAAAAGACATTTCGACTCGCTTCAATCGCTAATTTACTTCCTCCCTGTCCGTTGACCCCTTCCACCATCAGGGCTAACATCAACGTAGGGTTATTCTGATCGTAAGTGACAAACAGCCCATTTTCTTTTCCTTTTGTTCCTTGAACTGCTTTTAATTCAGCTGTGCCTGTTTTGCCAGCTAACGCTAAGCTTGGCACATCCGCTGATTTCGCCGTTCCTTTTTGAACGACAAGTCGCAAATCTTGTTGCAACATCTTGGCATCCTCTACTGTCAACAAGCCTTTTTTCCATTGTTTTGGCTGCGTGTTAGCAAATAGCTGTGGCTTCATCATCGTTCCATCATTGACAATCGCCCCATATATCGAAGCCAGATGAAGCATGCTCGTTAGTACTTCGCCTTGACCATAGCCTGTATCGCTTAACAATAACTCTTTATTCAAATCGCCACTATTTGAAATTTGTGATTTTCGAATCGGATAGTCGAATGGCACCTTTTCAGTAAAACCGAATGCTTTCATTCCCGATACCATTTTTTCTGGACCGATTTCTAGTGCCGTTTGGGCAAAGTAAATATTGTCAGAATAAGTGAGTGCTTCTTGTAAGTTGACTGGCTGACCGATATCCTTTACCCGAGTGACGCGATAACTTCCCCATGAAGTATCCTTTTGCCATTGCAACCCTTGAATATCTCGCTCTTTTTTCGGGTCAAGTGTCCCCTCTTTTAAACCGATCGCTGCGGTCAACGGCTTGATCGTAGAACCAGGTGAATAAGTCGCCGCAAATCGATTGAGCAGTGGCTTCTTCGGATCGCTTTCTAATTCTTTGTAGCGTTCATTGCTTACACCACGCACAAATTCATTCGGGTCAAACGCTGGAGAGCTCGTGAGCGTTAACACCTCTCCTGTTGTCGGATGAATAGCAGCGGCAGTACCCGGCATCCCTTTGAATTGCTCATATACATTTTTTTGCAGTTCTGCATCAATCGCTACTTTGACATCCTTTCCGTTTTGAGCAGGTGTTTCAGCTAACGTTACCGGTTCTGCTTTCGCTTTTTTAATGTAAATTCGATGCCCGTTCTTTTCCTTCAGTTCGTCTTCTAATAACTGCTCAAGTCCGCGTTTGCCAATTTGGTCATGCTCTGTATACCCTTTATCCTTTAATTTTTTCAGCTCATCTCCATTAATCGCGCCAATGTAGCCCGTTAAATGAGCTGTCGCTTCTTTATACGGATATTCACGCATCGAAATTGCCTCGACCGTTGCCCAAGGTAGCTCCTGAAGCTTGACCACCGTTTGTTGCTCGCTATAAGCTAGCTTCTTCAACGGAACAAAATAGCCTGGCTGTACCCAGCTTTGCTTCAGCTGTTCGTCAATAAATTGTGGCTCAATCTGAAGCAACTGAGCGACTTTCGCTTTCGCCTCAGCATTCTCATCTATTTCCCCCGCGCTTATCCCCGCCATATAACCTCGACCATTGATCGCTAACGAGTTGCCATTGCGGTCAAAAATTTGCCCACGTATCCCCTTTAACGTTTCAACACGAATCTTGTCACCTTCATCTAATTCAGGAAAAATATACGTCGTATCCCAGTCGATAAACCAGCTTTCTCCTTCTTCTGTTTCTTTCAACTTTAAGACAGCTGTCTTTTCAAACTGGATCGGTCCTGCTAACGTATCCATTTCCACCTTGATTGGAATTTCCGCTCGCTTTTCCTCTCCCCAATCTTTCTCCTCTTTTGCAAGAGAAGTGACTTTAAAGTTTTTCACCTCTAAATCTTCATAAATCGCCTGATAGCGCTCGCTAAAATCCTTCTCCTTCACTTTTTCTTTCACAGTAGGAGAGACATACGTTTTGTACATGCTACTAAACTTTTGTTGATTCCATAGCTTGACATATTCATTAAGACGCTCTTCTGGAGAAGGCATCCGGTTGCAGGCCGCAAGACTGAACATCAACAAGAGTAGCCCGGTCATCCATATGTATTTCTTCATCTTCTCACCTCGGGGTTTTTATGATCACATCTAACTTCTTCTTAATTATAACAGGAAAAATCTAGTTATTTATGATAAGTTTTTTCGCATGTGATACGTAGCTATGTAACACCATTCCAAGAATAATCAACAACATGCCAAAACAAAATAAAAAAGCGCCGGCAAAAAGAAATTCTTTTCACCAGCAGCTTTTCGTTTATTATGCCCAATAAGCGACGGAACGCTTTTTCAGCATTTCACGGTTTTGTTCAGTTGTTTTTCTTAACACTTCGTTTGTTTCTTGGTCAATGATCACACCGTAGCGACGGATAAGGTCGAGAAGGTCAATCTCTCCTGCTTCGAACTTAGCTAACACGCTATCAACATCTTCATTTAACCAATCTTTACGTGCATTACGAATAAATTCTCTTTCCTTCTGAGTCGCTTCTTCATCAATTTCGAATAAATCGATGTCACGATCGATTTCGCGGATGACAACGCCATAATCTTTTTTCGCACGTTCGATGGACACGTACTCGTCGATGACGTCTTCCATAACTGCTTGCGGATCACGCTCTAACGGATCACCTAATCCACCGCCACCTGCTGATGGTCTTGTGAATTGATCCCCTTGTTTCAATTTCACATTCGAGAAGATTGCTCCCAAGAAATGCTCTTCTTCTGTGTCTTTATTTAACCATGCGCCATGAGGAGTAGAAGGAAGTCCGCCGAAAATTCCCCATGTCACCGAGCGAGAGCGGTCACAGCAATAAGACATGACCGTGTCATTCGCTGCCGTTAAAATACCACCTTTTTCAATTCCGCAGCCGCCGCGGAATTTCCCTGGTCCGGCTGAGTCAGTGACGATCTCATGCTTTGTTGTGATTACCGGAGATAAGCGTTCTTGCCCTTCACAAGGCTGAATACTAAGTCCGACACCGAATACTGGAGATAAAGCATTCGCTCCATCCTTTGAGTTACGGCCTCCATGTCCACCGGCCATCCAGTCGTACCACATAAAGTAGTTGTCATAGCCTTCTCGTTTGTCCCAACCACCGATTAATAAGTACTCAAGGTTAAAGGAACAAGCAAGCGCGCGTTCTGGCATGACATGGGACCAAAGCTCAAAGCAAGCATTCATAATTTTTTCATAAGCTCCCGAACAGAAGCCTGTGACCGCCACTGGCCAGCCCGCATTAACGACTGAATTTTCAGGTAAATGAACGTGAACCGCACGGTAGAAACCTGAGTTTAATGGTACATCTGGGAAGAATGTTTTCGTTCCCGCATAAGCAGCCGATAAAGAAGCGCCGAATCCAGCGTTCAAGAAACAGCCGATATAGCTATGAGATCCTGTTAAATCGTAGAAAATTTCATCTCCTTTGATCGTCATTTTTACTTTAATCGGGATCAGTCCTTCACCGACAGCTGGGTCCATGTCGATATAGTCGGTTGTTTCCCATTCACCATCAGGAAGTTCTGCTACTTTCACACGTGTTAAACGCTCAACATAATCCTGTACTTCTCTAAATGCCGTTAAAATCGTATCTAGTCCGTATTTTTCTACTAGAGCAATTAATTGTCTTTCTCCTGTTTTTGTTGCTTCTGCTTGTGAACGCAAATCTCCAAGACGTTCTTCTGGTACACGCATATTCGATACGAGCACATTAGCTACGTCGTGAAGATACTCCCCTTTGCTCCAAATACGAAGCGGTGGAATCCGCATTCCTTCACCGTAATGATCTTTTGAGTTAACATCAAATGAACCTGGCACCGACCCACCCATATCTGCCCAGTGACCATTCAATTGCATAAAGGCAATCAATTTGTCACCATGGAAGACTGGACGAATAACACGAGTATCACTAAAGTGAGTACCCCCGCGATACGGATCGTTGACGATGAACACGTCACCAGGGTGAATGTCATCTCCAAAATCTTCAATAACGGCTTTTGCTGTTAAATGTAGTGTTCCAACGTGTACGGAAATATCTTGTGTACCTTGCATCACTGTATTTCCTTCTGCGTCACAAAGCGCCGCACTGAAATCACGATTGTAAATAACGAACGAATAACAAGTTCGTAATACTTGCTCAGACATTTGGTCTACTAAGTTCACAAAACCATTTTTCAATACCTCAAACGTTACCGGATCTAGTTTACTTTCAAATACAGTACTCATTTCTCCACCCCTTCTACTATTTGAATTAGTTCAATGTTGGTTGTTTTTTTGCTGCTGCTTTTTCTTCTGTTTCACTTTGCTCTTGATGTGTCATAATGATGTTACGGTATTCATCCACTTTCACAGTGAAATCAGGTGGTACAACAATTGTTGCATCAAGCTGATCGATGATAGCTGGACCACTAAATTCAGAAAGCACTGGAATTAGTTTACGATTATATACTTGTGTTTCAACGAATCCACCAGCTTCTTCAAAGTACACATCACGTGTTTCTTTTAATGCCTCTTCAAGAGAACCAGTTGACTCTTCTTTCGGGAACTCAGGCTTTTTCACTGTTCCAATCGCTTCTACACGCAAGCCGTAGATTTCAATACCTGTTTCTTTATCAGAGAAAGCGAACTCACGCTCATGCTCTTGGTGGAAACGCTCAACGGCATATTCAAGAGAAGTTAATGGGCGATCGACTGATACAGAAAGGGTTCTCCACTGTCCAACATAACGCATATCTACGTAACGGATTAGGTTCATATTTTCCGGCTCGATTCCTTCTTCTTCAAGTAATTGGATCGCTTCCTTCTCCATGCCGATGAATTCGTTTTCAAGATCATCTTTAGAAATGTCTACTACGTTACTTAAGTACGTTTTCGTTACGTCATGACGAACATCTACTAGTAAACATCCCATTGCAGCCGCTACACCTGGATGTGCTGGAACGATCACGTTTGGAATGTCCATTTCTTTAGCTAAATGAGCCCCATGAAGTGCTCCTGCTCCACCGAAAGCAACGAGAGCGAAATCACGCGGATCATAACCGCGACGAACAGAAATGAGACGAAGAGCGTCACACATATTCGCATTGGCTACTTTGATAATGGCATCAGCTGCTTCATTAACATCATAGTTAAATTTTTCGGCAATTTTTTCAACTACTTCTACAGACGCATCACGATCAATGGTCATTTGACCATCTAACAGTTTTGTACTTAAACGACCAAGAACTAGGTTCGCATCTGTATTTGTTGGTTCTGCACCACCGCGACCATAACATGCAGGTCCAGGTACCGCTCCCGCACTTTGCGGACCATTTCTTAAAGAACCACCTTCATCAACCCATGCTAGGCTTCCGCCACCGGCTCCGATTGTCAAAATTTCAATACTAGGGAAACCGATTGGATAACCGTATTCAATGTACCAGTCTTTCGTAATACGAAGATCATTGTCGTACATTAAAGAAATGTCGGTACTTGTTCCACCCATGTCTAAACCGATCGCATTTTTAAATCCGCACATATTGGCAATATGCTTACTCGCGATCGCACCAGCGGCAATACCTGAGCTTGCTAGACGAGCGGCATAGCGAGGCACGGTTTCCGATGTCATAACTCCTCCTCCTGAATGAAGAACGAGAATGTCGCCATCATAGCCAATATTTTTCATTTCTTTTTCAAGTGTTTTAATGTATTTAGAAATCGTTGGTCCAAGCACCGCATTAACAATCGTTGTACTCATACGCTCATGCTCGAAAATCTCTGGTAACGTTTCTGAAGATGTACAGATGTACACATCCGGTAATTCCTCTTGGAAAATCTCCTTCGCCCGCAATTCGTTCGTACCATTGACATACGCATTCATGAAACAAATGGCAATTGATTGAACACCACGTTTCTTTAATTTTTGAGCTAGTGTACGCACTTCTTGTTCGTCGATTTCCTGCATCATTTCCCCAGAATAATCAACACGCTCTGTTAGCTCGAAACGATCGCGACGCTTAATGTACGGATCAGCAACGTCATTGTACGCATCCCATAAATCTAACTTCGTACCACGACGAATTTCAGGTACATCACGGAATCCTTTCGTTGTCACTAACGCCGCTTTAGGCAACTTTCTTTCGATTAACGCATTCGTTCCCACTGTTGTTCCGTGAGAAAACATCGCAATTTGATCCCCTGTTAATTGCGCTTTAATGATCCCATCTAACATTCCTTTTTCCGGATTAGCTGGAGTAGAAGAGGTTTTCGTTACATAAATTTCTCCCGTTTCCTCATCAAACACAAACACATCCGTAAACGTACCCCCAACATCAACCGCTACATGATATTTACTCACCTAGTTCGCCTCCAATATATTTTTAATTATTTATTTTTTATCGTTATATCCTATTTCTTAAGCAAACGATGCTTCCCCCTTTGTCCATCACCTCCTTAAAGTTATTATCGCTGAATATTCTGAATCAAAAAGTGGCAGCTACTAAACTTGCTGAATGATCTCTTTCACCTTCTCCACCTTTTGCTCGATTTCGCGTCTAATCTGAAACGCTTGATCAATTGTGACAGCATGAAAACGGACCTTCGATTGTGGTCTTGTCTGAGCCAGCAAGTTTAAGTCTGGACGGATGACCGTTCCAATCGTGACATAGCCACCCCCACCTGTGCCGTCTGTCATTAAAATAATTAACTCCTCTTCATTCGGAACAATGACTCCTCCGATCGGATAAGGAATATCGACAATATTGCCAAAGCTATTGCCAGATCCAAATGGCGGTACTTCTTCTTTATAATTCACTCGCCCGCCATGTAACCGATACGCCACTCGATTGGATTCTGTTTGAATGACCCATGCTCGATTTAAAAGACCGACCAGTCCTTCGTCTTTGATTCTGTCACACGTAAGCCCCATCACGAGACGAATATTCATTTCCTTTGAAAAAGAAGGATGAGCTTTAGCCGGCAAGGTCTTTCCTACCTGTCGAATCGCTCCTGGCAATGGCTCATGTAGTGGAAGGAGGTCTCCTTTTAATAAAGGTCTTCCTAACACACCAGCAAATTCACTGGCTAGACAAACAGATCGACTGCCGAGCATTTCTGGTGTAGCGAGCCCTCCTGACACACAAAGGTAAGCGAAAACACCTTCACGAATTGCACCAACAGACAGTACATCTCCAGGCTGTACAATAAATGGCTGCCATAATGGAATCAGTTCTCCATTCAATCGAACCTCCGCTGGTGCCCCAGTTACAACAGCGACTGTTTTTTTCTGAAATTCTACGCTAGCTCCTTTAATCATCATTTCTAAAGCTGCAAAATGACGAGGGTTTCCAAGCATAATATTGCCGAGTACATAAGAATATTTATCGGCCGCTCCGGATGGCGGTACGCCCATATGGTAATAGCCAAACCGTCCCATATCTTGGATCGTCGTTCGAATGCCTGGTTCTACGATGCGTATGACCATTTAAAATCCCTCCATAATCTGTGAGATATAGGCCGCTCGTTTTTCATCGTATTCCTCACCGGAAAATGGCACGTGCTTCACCTTGTATTGATACGTATGCTTATGGACCTCTTCACGAATATTACGGTATTCAGCTTCACTCACCGGTCGATATTTCCATAAATCACCTGGTCTTGCTAGAAAGAACGACTCTTGAAACACCTCTAAGCTTTGTGTCGGATCATACACCGGCACTGCTGACAAGCCGATTAACTGATAGCTTCCTGGTGATTGTGTCGGATAAACAACGGTGAACGCTCCACCGACGCCAACTGCTTCCCGCGGCGTTTTCGCTCTCGGACTCGTATATTTCGGTGCCTGAATCACTTGTTCATTTTCAACCCCTAGCGGAAACGTCCAAGCAGTACCTGGCTTGAATCCGAGCGAAGTCACAAAATACGGCTGCACGGAATGGGCTTCAATAAAACGCTCCTTATCCGTGAACCCATTAATCTCCATCACAAAGTCGAAGTTGGATCGACCTGGTTCTTGATGGCGGTGCTGATCCTTTGCGATCGCTTCCTTCGTGATGTGATCATCGTACCAAACAGGGATCTCAATTAAGCGACTGTCAAAGTTCAACTCCGAACGCTTACTTTTTTCCCGGTCAACTTCCTGCAAATAAGCAAGCAAATCATGAGGAGATACCTCGTTCGGGTTGTAGCGAATTAAATAGGATGCATTAGCTGGATAAATTTCAACAATGCCTGGGATTTGCCGCTTTCTCAGCTCATTCGTAATTGAAATCGCTTTAAAATTGCTTTCTATTCTCATTTCCTTTGAAATCTCGGCATAAATATACTCATCACCACAAAAGTCAAACCTGGTTTCAGGGAAGATTAGCATTTCGATCACTCCTTTACTTTGATGTCTTTTTCATTCGGCGGCTAATGGTCGAAGCACTGACTCCTAGTACAGTGGAGGCTTTAGCTGCGGTACCGTATTTTCCAACGGCTAGCTGAATGAGCTGATGCTCAATTTCTTCGACCGCTTCCTTTAACGGCATAATGCCTTTCACCGTAATGCGACCAGCCTCTTCTCCATCGGTATCCCAAATGGCTCGAAAGACATCATTTCCAGAAATCTCTGCTTGTTTGGAAGTAACCACTAATCGTTCCATCACATTTTGTAGCTCTCGTATATTTCCCGGCCATTGATAGCTCTCTAATAAATGAAGCCCTTCTCTAGACAGCTTCTTTTCTTTTTGATAAGCGACATTAAACTCTTTCAAGAAGTAAAGCGATAACGGAGCGATATCCTCCTTCCGCTTGCGCAATGGCGGAACCGCTAACGGAACGACATGCAACCGGTAAAAAAGGTCTTCACGAAAGTTCTGATCTTGCACCATCTTTTTTAAATTTCGGTTCGTGGCAGCCAGCACGCGAACGTTGACTGGAATCGGCGTCAATCCTCCGATCCTCACTACTTCACGCTCCTGAAGGACACGCAACAATTTCACCTGCATATGAAGCGGGAGTTCGGAAATTTCATCGAGAAAAATCGTGCCTCCGTGAGCCGCTTCAAATAGCCCCTTCTTGCGATCACCCGCACTTGTAAACGCTCCCTTTTCATGCCCAAACAATTCACTTTCTAGCAAATTCTCAGGAATGGCTCCACAATTAATCGTCACGAATGGCTGCGTCGAGCGCGCGCTGTACGCATGAATATGACTGGCGATCACTTCTTTTCCGACACCGGATTCTCCCGTAATGATCACCGTTGAATCGACGGCTGCTACTTGCTTCATTTCTTCAACAAGCTGTGTCATCACTTTGGAGCGATACACCATTTTTTTATGCGTTACGGGGGGAGAATCTTCTCCTAACAACCTGCGTTCAACTGGTTCGTCCGCCGTCACATCTCGCGAAAGAACAAGCACTTTTTGAAGCTCTCCTTCTTTATATACCGGAGTGGCTGTTGATAGAATCTTACTGTTATGATGATTATGCTGAGCTAAGCTAATTCGCTGCTTTTCTTCCATGCAAAGGTTAACGATATTCGGTTCTAGCATACCTTGCTCGGCTAAGTCATTGACGTTTTGGCCTATTAAATTCTCTTTAGAAAGCCCTTTCCAGAAGCTTTGTAAAAATGCCCCCGCTACGCTTGTGATCACACCTGATGGATCAATCACCATAATTTGTTCATTCGAGGCCCCATAAATCGCTTGCAACTCTTCACTCAGCTCGCGAACAAACTGTAACTCACTCACCGCTTCTTCTAAAATCTCCTGTAAGTAAAAGACGTGAACAATCCCTTGAATTTTCCCTTCATGATAGAGTGGAGAGAAATGCCCCATAATCTTTTTGAAATTAAAAGAACATTCAATGCCAAACTTTCTTTCTCCCACTAAAATGTTATCTAAGTTGGTTTCGGTCGCAATCATTGTTTGGTAATTGCGGCTGACGAGAATGGAACGTGAAAGCCCTAAAATTTGCTCGGCCGTTTCATTCATGAAATTCACTTCAAACTTCTCATTCGTTGTGATAATGCCCATTTCTGCGCTATCTAAACTATGGTTTAATAGAGCAAGCTGCAAGTGACTCATCGTTTGTTTCGCTTCATCGACCGTCACATAACCGACGATTTCATCTTGCGCATTCACCCCAACAAACAAATAACAATTATGCCAAAACTCCACCCAACTCGTTTCGCGAACGAACAACATATCCTTTTCAAAATGGATCAGTTCATCGAAAGAGGCAACGTGCTCAAGCTGACGAAATAAAGTGGTGGGGGTGATATACCCAACGAGTTCCTCATCCTCATCAAACACAAAGGCAATCGGGGTCTTTACTTGATTAAACAAACGAATTGCTTCTTGCAAGTTTGTTTGCTTTGTCATCTTTAGCGGAAGAGGCTTTAACACCTCTTTCCATTTCCATCTCATCTTCGCCATCCCTCCGATCTACACTTTCAAAACGAGGGAAGATCCTAATAAAGTGAAACTTTAATCAGTGGGGGGCTCTTCATCCCCCACTGATTATTAGTTGAACCAATCGGGCTTTTACGGGCAGTTGCCCCTCCACCTAACTTCTTTGCTTTCGCTAAATTTTGAGTTAGGGGTCTTACTGCCCGTTAATGCGGGATAAACGCAGTGAATACGTTTACATTTGTCTTAATATAAGCAAATACCGTGCCAAAAACTCAAAATATAAAAAATTCAGAAAACAAACGCGGTATAACTAGGAATCTTCCCTATTCGACATAAAACTACTTCGATTCAAAACTGCAATAACCCTTTTTATAAATTGCAAAATTGCAAATCAACTTGCAATTTTGCAATTTATAAAAGAATAACTGTGGCAGACAAATGTCCATGACAGCCCTAAATGCTTCCTATATAATAGAACAGTTAAAAATTTAAATTGTGAGGTTTTCTTCGTGTCTAAAGCACAAAATTGGTTATCATTAAACTTTTTCACTTTCTTCTTTACTTGGGGGATTTTCATGCCGTATTGGACGGCTTGGTTAATTTCGAGTAAAGGCTTAACAGTCGAATCAGCGAGTACCGTCATTGCGGTCGGCTTACTCGTTCGCTCATTTTCCACCTTTTTCATTTTCCCTGCTTTAAGTAGCAAATTCCCGATCGGTCTACTAATGAAGGGATTGGCTATTTCAAGTGTCATTTTGCTCTATTTATTTATCCCGTTCGATTCCTTTTATGCGATGATTTTGGCGATGACGTTGTTTAGCCTTGTGTATCCACTCATGCTGCCATTGACGGAAAGCATCGGGGCGATCATGATGCAAAGTGAACATATTAACTACGGAAAAAGTCGCTCATTTGGGTCTATCGGTTACACAGTTGGTTTATTAGTCATCGGAGCTGTCACTGCCTATTTTGGCGAGGGAGCAATCATTTACATAATGTTTGCCGGCTGCTTGCTCGTCGTCATTTCGGCGTTTTACCGGACACCTGCCTCCTTACAGGAAAAGTCTGAGACAACCTCTGTCCCGTTTCGCTCTTTGCTACAATCGAAGCGTTTTGTGATCGCGATGATTATTTGCGTATTAATTCAAGGTGCTCATGCGTCTTACTACAATTATGGCTTTTTATATTTACAGCATTTAGGTGTAAATAATACGTGGAGCGGCATCATATTAAATATTGCCGTCATTTCAGAAATTATCTTTTTTACGATGGCGGATCGATTAATGAAGAAAGTCCATGTGTCTTCGATGTTCCTTGTCGCTGCACTCGCTTCGGTCGTTCGTTGGACATTGTTATTTTTATTTCCAAACGTATCGGTGTATATTTTCACGCAGCTACTTCATTCGTTAACATTCGGACTCGCTCATTTCGCTTTTATTCGCTTACTCTATCAAGAGTTTTCTAGCCGTGAAATTCCTACAGCTCAAGGGATTTATGCGTCGCTTGGAATGGGACTTAGCACGTCTTTACTAACCTTTGCAGGCGGCTATTTATATAAGGAAACACCAGGACTTGCTTTTCTAGGAATGACTGTTGTGATCATCCCAGCTATTTTACTTAGCCTCTATATGAAAAAAAATTATGATTCTTCCGCAGAAAATCGTTGAAAATGCTTTCAAAACCTTTTTTTTCCCTTATACTTAAGAGGATACACACGTCAAAGGAGAGGACAAAATTAATGAAAATTGTAAAAGCTGAAGTATACGGCATTCATTTGCCACTAAAATCACCATTTATTATTTCTTATGCTACTTTTCATCACATGCCTTCGGTCATTGTGAAATTAGAAGCAGATAACGGCCTCATCGGTTGGGGAGAAGCGGTGCCTGATGAACATGTAACAGGGGAGAGCTTCCATGGTACACTTGAAATTTTGAAACATGTACTTTTACCGATGGTTATGGGGAAAAATCCATTTCAAATTGAACAGATCCATCATATAATGAACAAACGAATTATTGCGAACCCAGCAGCTAAAGCAGCGATCGATATCGCTTGTTATGATTTAATGGGGAAAGCAACGGAACTACCGGTATACGATTTAATCGGTGGTCGCGCTCACGAAGAACTAACATATCCGAAAGTACTAAGCATTGAAGAGCCTGAAGTAATGGCTGAAAAAGCACTTGAAGCGATCAAAGCTGGATTTAAATCACTAAAGCTAAAAGTTGGAATCGATACACAAATGGATGTGGCACGAATCGCTGCTGTCCGTGAAGCGGTTGGAGCCGACGTTCCAATTCGTGTCGATGCGAACCAAGGTTGGCACGTCTATTCCAAAGCGGTCCAAGCGATGAAACAACTTGAACCATTACAGCTATCTTGGGTAGAACAACCAATCCGCATCGGCGACATCGACGGATTAGCTCAATTAAAACGTCAATCAACAACGCCATTAATGGCTGATGAATCGCTTCAAACAGGCGAGCAACTCATGGAAATGATCAAAAAAGAAGCTGTTGATAAAATTAACATTAAACTAATGAAGTCAGGCGGTATCTTCCCTGCTATCCATATCGCGAAAGCTGCGGAATATGCAGGAATTGACTGCCAAATCGGCTCAATGGTCGAGTCATCGATCGGATCAGCGGCTGGCTACCATACAGCAATTGCTAGAAAAAATATTACAAGCACTGAATTAACTGGACCAATTTTATTCAGCAAAGATATCGGTGATCTACATTATGATGTGCCATTTGTTCGCCTGAATGAAAAACCAGGTCTTGGACTGACAATTGACGAAGACATGTTACAGGAATTAACGGTCACGAAATTTGACGTTCAATAAGGAGATGTCTCACTTGAGTAAAACCGACACCAAGCTAGAAAATCGCCTGCTTGATATTTTTAATCATTTGCATACTCATGCAGAAATTAGTTGGGAAGAAACGAAAACAACCGCTTATATTGCTGATTTACTTCGGTCTGAAGGGATTTCTGTTTCTACCTTTGATGATTGCACTGGACTTGTTGCTGAAATCGGTTCTGGCAAACCAGTGATTGCTGTTCGCGCTGATATGGACGCGCTCTGGCAAGAAGTGAACGGAGTCTTTCAAGCGAATCATTCATGCGGTCATGATGCTCATATGTCGATCGTCATCGGCGCAATCTTACAATTAAAAGAGCAAGTCACTAATGGCTGCGTTCGCTTCATTTTTCAACCGGCAGAAGAAACCGGTGGTGGGGCATTGAAAATGGTGGAAAAAGGGGTCGTCGACGATGCAGATTATTTATTCGGCATTCATTTGCGTCCAGTTGAAGAACTTCCATTCGGCAAAGTTTCACCGTCGATTCATCACGGAGCAGTGACTTTTTTACAAGGAAAAATCGAAGGGCACGATGCTCACGGTGCCCGCCCGCATCAAAACATCAATGCCATTGATATTATTTCTACGCTCAATGAGCAAGTGAAATTAATTCAATATTCGCCATTCGAAGTCTATTCTGCCAAAATGACGTATGTCGAAGCCGGTAGCCAAAACTATAACATCATTCCTGGCTCGGCTAAGTTCGGAATGGATTTACGAGCACAGAAGAATGCGGTTTTGCAAGATATGCAGAAGAAAATGGAACAGAAAATCGAGCACGTTTGTCAGCTTTACGGCGTGAACATCAGCTATGAATGGCTCGATTTCACTCCCGGTGCGGAAGTGTCGGCTGAAGCAGAAGAATGGCTCCGCCGAGGAATCATCGAAACTGGCGGCATGGATATGCTAGCTGAACCAGTGATCACACCTGGAAGTGATGACTTTCATTTCTACACGATTAAACGGCCACACTTAAAAGCGTCGATGATGGGAATCGGAGCCGACTTAAAGCCTGGCTTACACCATCCCAATATGACATTTGACAAAAATGCGCTAAAACTTGGCGTTGATGCATTAACAAACACCGTTTTACTGGCGTTAAAATAATTAAAACCCTGAAAGTAGCCAGCTACTTTCAGGGAAATATCAGAAACAAAAAAAAGGTGGAGAAAAACGAGTCGTTTTTCTCCACCTCTTTTATTTTAGGACCTATTAGGCGCCCTCTCTATTAATCTAAAATAGTAATATTAACTGAGCGTACGCCCCATTGATACGCTTGCTCTTTTGTCGGCATATGAAGATCGATTTTATTTCCTTTAATTGCGCCACCCGTATCTCCAGCAATCGCTGTTCCGTATCCTTCTACATGTACTTTTGAGCCTAATGGAATAACGTTTGGATCAACGGCAATGACTTTTGCATTGCGATTTGCATTTAAATTAATACCTGTTGCAGTAACTCCTGAACAGCCGTTACATTGTGCTGTATACGCTGTTGCAGTGACCGTCATTGTTTTTCCTTGTACGTTAGATGAAGCTGCTTTAGCAGGTGCTTCTTTTACAGGCGCCGGCTGTGTAGATGCTTGTGCCGCCGGCTTCGATGCTTGCTCGACTTTCGCATTACCAGCAACCGCTAATTGATCTCCTGGGTAAATCATATGAGAAGATAAGCCATTTAATGCTTTTAATGAGCTAACAGATAAACCGTGAGCTGCAGCAATTTTCCCTAAAGTATCTCCAGCTTTAACCGTGTAAGTACCGTTGCTTGATTGAACTGGTGCTACAGTTGAACCACCGTTTACTTCTAATCTTTGATTAGGAAAGATCAAGTCTGAAGAAAGGTTGTTCCAGCTCTTTAACTGTTGAACAGTTGTGCTATTTTTTTGTGAGATGCCCCAAAGTGTATCTCCCTTTTGTACTGTATATGTTTGTGCTGATGCTGCCGTACTAAAAAGGCCTCCGCCAATCACTGTAGTAGCTGCAAGTGCAATAATTTGTTTTTTCATAATAGAAAAACCTCCAAATTGTTCTCATACATGGCTGCCGCCTGTGAGAATCTTTTTTTATTCGGTCCATTGGTCAAAAGTAACAATCTATTTACTATTTATATAAACGCGTTAGGCACCTCGCCTTTCGCTAACATGACTCATTGTATCACGCAGACACCCTGTAATGTTTTTAAGAAGTCATTACTCTTTCATGTGTGTTTATGACGAAAGGATTACAAAGAAGTCATTCTTTTCTATTTGTCATCTTGATGAAATAGTTCAGATTGTTTCTATCTTTTCGACAACAAAACTGTAAAAAAAAAGAAACCCAAGAACAAATGGATTTCTAGTAAACTGAGAAGTTATTATTTTAAAACTTTAATTTTTACTTTCCGAACGCCCCAACTATACGCCTTCTTTTTCGTTGGCATATGGACGTCAATTCTATTACCTTTAATAGCGCCGCCTTTATCACCAGCAATCGCTTCTCCATATCCTTCTACATACACCTTTGATCCAAGTGGAATCACTCTAGGATCAACCGCAATCACTTTCGCATTAGGGTTCTTTTTTAAATTAATTCCTGTAGCTGTAATACCAGAACACCCTCTACAGTAAGCCGTATAAGCACTCGCTCGAACCGTCAATTCCTTCACTACTTTTTGGTTTGCAGGCTCAGAAGGCTTGGAAGGCTTAGCCGAAGCAGCCGTAGAATCCGTATTAGAAACTATTAATTTAGTACCCGAATACAACATATTAGATTTCAAGTTGTTCCATTTCTTAATTTGAGCAACAGTTGTTTTATATTTTTGAGAAATGCTCCATAATGTATCTCCATGTTTTACTGTATAAGTCGTAGTTGCTGCTTCAGCAGTTGAAGCACTAAAGACTAGCGCGGCAAAAATAAACGACATAATCGTTTTCTTCACGAATAAAAACCTCCTTAATTTTGAACACAGTCCACATTCTACCATGAGATTATAACGAGCATATTACACACAGATGTTTCTTTCATTACACTAATATTTCATCAGATTGAATTTTCTGATAGTTACTTCACCAACAAACTGTTTAGTCTATTGATTTCTATCAGATTACCTTTCAAATTCTCCTAAAATATTTGTCATCATTTTGTCATTTTTCTTCTATTGTGATAGACATTTTTTTATGCATCTTTATTATAAGCAGTCGTTAGATTATAATAGACTAGTGTCAAATGATTACAGATAACAAGGGAAGATGTCATTTTATTCTATTTATTGGAGGATTTTCGTGATGATTTATCAATTGCAGCTAGTCAAAGGGCTGTTGCGACCAACAGATAGCTTCTATCGCCTCGAACAAGCAGAAGCGATCCGCGGGTTATGGAGCCGCTTGTCTTTATTAGTGTTTTTCAGTATGTTAATTTCTTTCATAAGTGGCTATTTAGGCATTCAAGCAGAGCCTGTTTCTACATATATAATAGAAATGAATCCAACCATTTTCGAGTGGAAGAAAATGCTCTTCGCTATTGGAACAGCCGTATGGGGGCTGATTTACCCACTAGTGGTCATTTTTATTCCAACTCTATTATTTTGGACGTTTTTAGAAGTCGATTTTCGTAAATTAATGGCTTTACAAACATTTGTCTACTTGATTTATTTAATAGAATTTTGCGTATTAATCGGATTACAACTATTTTTAGCGATTCCAAGAACGTCGTCACCATTCACTTTAGGCGTACTTGCTCAATATGTCACGGATAATCAAATTGTCATTAGTTTCTTTAGTTTCATTTCATTATTTCAATTATGGGCCATCGCCTTGCAGTACCGCTTTTTAAAGAGCGTATCTACAAAAAGTTCGAGCTACGTTTTTTTATTAATCATCATCATTACATTAGTTTTTTGGGTATTCTCAGCACTATTTACGTCGATTCATATCGAGCGATTATTTTAACATGCGAGGAGGTGTCAAAGCATGAACATGAAACGACTCAAACGCAATGCTTTTATTATAGGAAGCATACTATTCATTGTTGGCAACTTATATTTAACATTTAAAGAAGATAGTAAAGCGGAACGCACACAGTGGGTCACTGAATGGAACCCCTCGGCTGTGAAGGACATTACTGAGTCCTTTCAAACGGCAGGTGTGATCACTACTGCTGAAGTGACCCCCGTCTATTTCAATCGCGATCAAGGAAGCTTTCAAAAATTTTTAGTCGAAGAAGGACAAGTCATTAACTCAGGCGATCCGCTATTTGAATACTCCTCTGTCGACCTTGAACGCCAATTAACAAAGCTTGAAGCAGAAAAAGCCGAAGCCCAACAAAAAATTAGATTCGTTGAACAACAAATCTCGCAATTTGAAGGGATTTTAAGTGATTTAGAAAGAGAAACACGAAGAACGAGCAAGAAGGACAAAGATAATAAAGACGAAGACAGTAGCTTAAGCGCCATTACGATGATGGAAAAGGAAATCATCGAGCAAGAAACCAAGAAGAAAAATCTCGAAGAAGAAGTTCGTAAGTATGAGAAGCTCGTTTCACAGCTGGAATCAAATAAAAGCAACTTAGTCGTAAAAAGTGAAGTTGAGGGCGTTGTTAAAAACATTGACGAACAGCTAAACAATCCACTGATCACGCTTCATTCGCCAAACCTAGCTGTCCAAGGCGTACTTACTGAACAGCAAATGAGAAAAGTATCGGAAGGGTTGCAAATAAAAGCGACTGTTGCTCCGGAAGCATTACAGTTAGAGGGATCGATCTCAAGTCTGCAGAAATTCCCGGAAAAAGAACCATCCGTGAACCGAAAAAGCCTATATCCATTTATGGGGCAGCTCAATCAAACAGGCAATGCCCAAACCGCTGACTTGCTTCCAGGAATGAAGTCAAACGTCACGATCATTACAAACGAAGCTCTTCAAGCGATCACGGTACCGAAGTCTAGCGTCGTCAAAACGAAGAAAAAATCCTATGTATATGTCCTAAACAAAAAAGGACTAATCGAAAAGAGAAACATTCAAACAGGACTGCTCGTGAACGGTGTCCAAGAAGTACAAAGCGGCTTACAAAAAGATGAAATTGTCATCACAGACCCGAGCAAACTACAAACAACAAAAGCCCACTTTACCACACCAGTCCAAAAAGATTTACTCAAAAAGAAGCCCTTTAAACAACTATCAACAAAAGAAAGAATCAAATTCATCCTCATGGGGGCATTGTCTTAAAAAAACAGAGCAAAATCGCTCTGTTTTTTTGTTTAGCTCCACTTTTCTTTTTTATTCCAACATATAAATATCATGGTAATATTATACTAGATTCATATTCTTTTAGCGGAGGTTACATATATGAACACAGGAATGAAACTGGTCATCGGCCCCCTTGCTCTACTTTTTTTATTGTGTTGTTACACCATTTCTTCAGCTACCACCATTGAAGAACGCTACATGAAGACGACGGCGCCAACCGATTTTTCACAGGTAGATGAAGCGACAGGAGAAACGGTGACTCAGCCTATTCCCATCGACACGATCGTCCGATTTTTATCTATTGACAATGATCGAACCCAAGTAGAATGGAATGGGCAAACAGGCTATATTCCTAGCCAATTTTTACAAGATATTAGCTTATGGGACGTACACCCAGATGCGAACCAGTTGCAAACAACAACAGATAGTGCACTTTATAAGAAAACAACCGGGGGCTACAAAAAAATGGCTCGTGTGTTATCAGGGGAAACCCTGCAAACAACGGGAGAAGAAGCCGGCTATATGATCATCGATTTCAACGGCCAACCCGCTTATATCGCTAAAAGCGAAACAATCCCTGTCATAGATGGTCAGCTTCCAGGCGGCGTTCAACCAGGATCTCCCATGAATAAACGTGGCGTGACGAAATATACTACAAATCTTCTATACTCTAAAAATGGACAATTAACACCAATGGCTCGCATACAATCTAATGAACCACTTTTATTTATTGCTAGCTATAGAGACTATTTCATCACAAAAATCGGTGGTAGAACCGCTTATGTGAATAAAAAAGATGTGCTCTTGCCATCAGGAAATTACGTCAATCCTCTCAAAGTGTATACATATGAACAAATGACTGCAGACTTAAAGGAAATCGTTCAGTGGTATCCAGGGCTTGCGTCTTTAGAAGTGATCGGCAAATCGGTTGACGGACGAAACCTTTATGCGTTAAAGCTAGGCAAAGGTCGAGAAGAAGTATTTATCAATGCTTCTCATCATGCTCGTGAACATATTACAACGAATGTCACCATGGAAATGATTGACCAATATGCCTATGCCTACGAAACAAATAAAAAAATTGATGGCTACGCGGTGAAAAATCTCCTTGATCGAGTGTCGATCTACTTTGTACCTATGGTGAATCCAGACGGTGTATCACTTGTACAAAAAGGAGCAAACAGCGCCAAGAATCCAGCAGCAGCCCTGAAAATCAATCGCAATCAACGGAGCTTTGCCGCTTGGAAAGCTAATGTACGTGGCGTCGACTTAAATCGCCAATATCCAGCTGGCTGGCCAACAATTTGCTGTGACCCAGGTAAGCCTCACCCGCAAAACTATAAAGGACCAAAGCCGCTAAGTGAACCAGAAACGAAAGCACTGTACGACTTTACACTGAAACATCGCTTTAAAGCTTCTGCTGCTTATCATAGCTCAGGACAAATTATTTTCTGGCACTTCTATCAATCAGGTGCCCAAAAAACACGAGATTACAATATTGCTAAAAAAATCAATCGAAAAACCGGCTATCAACTCGTGCCGCCGAAGAAGAAATATAGTGGCGGCGGATATACGGACTGGTTTATCCAATCACAGAAAAAACCAGGCTTCACGATTGAAGTCGCTCCTTATGTAGGTCACCGACCGGTCCCGATGACTTATTTCTCAAGAATTTGGAAGCAAAATCACTCCATCGGGCTGTTATTGGCTAACGAGAGAATAAAGTAAAGTTTTCCTCTCCACGACACACAAAAAACAGGTTCCGTCATCATTCCGGAACCTGTTTTTTAAATAACCTTACTTTACTGTTAATTTATACGATTGTGCCGAAGCTCTTCCTTGTGTTTCACTTACTTCGATAAAGTATTTGCCTTTTTTCAAGTTAATGGAGGCAATTTCTTCATCACCGCTTCCGTAGTGATCAAAACTCGCCACACGAGCACCTTTCTCATTGTAAATTTCCACTTTGCCATCGAGGCCACTTTCCATTTGGAGCGTAATGTCATAGCGTTTGTCTTTCGCTACATTTAAAGCAAAATGATCTACGTCACCAAATGGGATTTCAGCATTCATATAGCCATTTACATATAAATGATCCTTCGCCTTTTTCAAAGCAATTGGCTTTTGCGGCACATGGTTAACTACTTTTCCATCGCCATCTCTTAAGCTACTTTTCATTTCTGATAGCTTCACTTCATAAGGGAGTAAATTCGGTTGGGCAGACATAAGAGATCTAACCTCTACAAAGTAGCCTGTATGTTTCTTTGCTTTAAACGCCAGATCAACAGTTGGTTCAAAGTTCATTTCAAACAAGCTTGGGCCAAATGGAACTTGCTTTAATGCTTCCTCTTCATCAATCATTTTATCGCCGTTTGTATCCTCTATTAACATCCCGCTGAAAATCATTGGCTGGCGTAAATCATAAGGGATCGTCGCTTTTTGTGCAGCTGTGACATTGGACGGCTTAATACTTAAACGATGAATTTTCTCTGCTTCACCATTTTTAAAGTAGTAATAATCGACATCCCCAGTATGAATGAAGTAGTTTTTATACGTTGTTCCTTGTTTAATGTTTGCTGCTTTTTCTTGACTATTTTGATCTGTGTCAGACTCTTTAGGAACATCCGCGATCTTTTTTGTACGAATCGTGTACGGATCACCAGAAATATTATACGTCGAATTCGCCACGCGCAAGACATATTCCTCTCCTGCCTTCAATGCGACCGTCGTTTTATTCGTTTGCTGACCTCCACCTAACAACGCTAAAATCATGCCTAGGATGTCATCTCCACCCTCCGTAACCGGAAGTAAAGCATCGATGTCTTCATTATATTGTAAAATTGTGCCCATTGGCATCTGACTAGAGCCTTTCACAATATCTAATTCATACACACCACTCGTTGTTGGGACGAATTTGTAATAATCTTCATCTCCCTCGACTTGGAAGTATCCACTCTGCTCTTTTCCAAGTGTATAAGGAATCGACTTTTCTAAAATTTCTTTATCTATGTTATATTCTTCATCAATCATGTTTTCTGTAAAATCCGCTTGATCTTCAGCTTTTTCTTCCGCATACGTTTGTGGATCAATCGTGCCATTTTCTAAGCTTTCTTCTAAATCCTCTGCTATTGGCCAACCATCCTCATCAGCCGGAAGCTGTCTTTCCTCTACCTTGAATTGATACGGAAAGGCTGATGTTGTAGCAGGTCCAAGATCAATACTACCACCGCCCATTCCAAGCAGAGCTAATATAGAACCCATGTCTCCATCCATCATCGCTGCTTCGTTTGTAACGGTGATTTTATAATCAACTCCTGGTACGGCTTTAAACGACAGCACCTCACCTTTACTCGGTCCGTTGTCATTAGCCATCACCACTTCTTCTTCTCCGCCATCTTCATCTACCACCATCGATACACTTAATGCCGCATTCACACCTGGTATGTCTGATAATGAAATTGAAAGAACTTTCGGCTCGTCAACAGCAAAAGTGAAATAATCATGATCCGGCATTTCTGGTTCCGCTGGGAATAAAGTGAAATCACCTTTTGCGTATGGGAAAGAAGTAATTTCCACTGGATTCTCAGACGTATCAGCATCTGCTTGTAACGCGGTAATGGTGTTCGCCGTCAATGTGTATGTCGACTGACCCGCACGATGGTAATTGTCGTTAACATCCTTCACGCCAATCACAAGCGTCCCTTTTTCTGCAGCTGTATATAAATAGGCTTCTTTCTCACCTGCACGGCTTTTATTATGCTCGATGAACACGCCTTCTTCCGCACCTTCAGGGATAAAATAAAACTCCATGCCGTAATCGTAAGAATCAGCGCCTTCTAGCACTGTTTGTACATGTTCATTTTCATTTAAATCAACCTTGTACCAATGCACTTCACCTGGTGATTGAATATTACCTGTAAAACTATTCTCGCCATTCTTCAAAGGCTTCGCTGTTTTTAATACCGCTTCTTCTGAGTAATCAGGTTGTGCTGGAAGGCTCTTCGGATCTAGCTTCAAAGCAGCCACCGGATTAATCAGTCCGTTCGCGAATTTTGTGTCGTATCCTTTTGCTCCAAGGTCTGTCGCTGTTTTTTCTAATATATTCTCAACGTCATAAGACGTAAGATTTGGATATTTTGATTTTAATAGTGAGGCAACCCCTGCGACCATCGGAGAAGCCATTGATGTTCCTGTTAACGTTGCATAGCTAGAGCCCTTCCCTAACTCATAACCTGTGTTGTAAATGTCTTCACCGGGTGCAACGACATCAACCGATGGACCGAAGTTAGAGCTATCAGACAGCATTTTATCACGATCAACATTTCCCACACTAATAACACCAGGATAAGCAGCAGGATAAGCATACACATCTGTTGATTCATTTCCAGCGGCTGCCACAACAACGATCCCCGCATCAATTGCTTGCTGAATCGCGTCTTCCACTAGCGGAGAGGAGCCAAAGCCACCAAGGCTTAAATTAATGACATCAACTTTTTTAGAGACCGCATAAAGAATCCCTTCTGCGATCGTGTAATCATTGGCGCCTGCTTTCCCGTTAAACACATCAACAGGTAAAATTTTGGCATTCGGATTGACGCCATATCCGCCAAGTCCATTATTTGCTTTAGAAGCAATGATGCCGGCAACATGCGTTCCATGCATATCACGTGCTGGCGTTTTCGATGGGTCTGCTGCGTTATAAGGTGGAAGTAGCTGGCCTTGTAAGTCAGGATGTTTATAATCAACGCCTCCATCAACAACTGCCACGGTTACTTTATGTTTACCAGCTTGCTTGATTGCTTGATCAATATTTAACATTGGCAAATGATACATTTTAGATTTTTTCGGATCACCGAGTGCTGGAGCGAATTGCTTATATTTCACACTTGGGCTGATGGATTCAACCGTTTTCTCGTTTTGATAAACTTTTAACACATCATTGAATTTTTTTGATTTCGGTATGTAGATGACATCATAACCAAGCCGTGGCAGCGAGCGTACAAGCTTCACTCCTGCTTTTTTATGTACTTGCTTGGCGATTGGCTTATTGTACTTAATCACAAATGTATTAGAATTAATAAATTCTTCCATTTCTTTATTCGCTTTGTACATTTCAACCTTCTTCTTCGCTTCATTTCCTGGAAGAGAGGCTGATTTAGCCGCTTGCTGAAATTGCTTTACATCCTCCGCATGGATCGATGTGCTTGAACTCGAAGCCATCGCTCCTGCTGGAAATACCATAACTGCAGATATTCCCAATGCTAATGCGCGTTTCCAACTGTTTTTCATGAACATAACCCTCCTGCTGTTTTTGCTTACCTTTATCTTAACGTATGAGTTACAAAAAAGTTTCATTTTTTTAATATTTTTGTAATAAATTTAATCAAAAGTTAAACAATAGTAACATTTCAAAAATAAAAAGCCTGACTCTTATCCACCCAATCTACTTAAAGATTGAATAGTTAGAGTCAGGCCTTTACATGATATAACAGCGATTAAATCACGCGGAACGTTACCATTCCATCGATTTTGCTCATTTTTTCTTGTAAGCCAGGGATGACGTCGCCGTTTACTTTATTATCAATATCAATAATCGTATAAGCGTAGTCGCCTCTACTTCTATTTACCATGTCAGCAATGTTTAAGTTGTATTCAGATAAAGCGCCCGTAATTTGTCCTACCATGTTCGGTACGTTTTTATGGAACGCTGTTACGCGACGTTTGCCTGCGAAAGGTAGGGACGCGTTCGGTAAGTTAACAGAGTTTTTGATATTTCCTGTTTCCAAATATTCCTTCACTTGACGAGAAGCCATAATCGCACAATTCTCTTCTGATTCCTTAGTAGATGCTCCAAGGTGAGGAATTGGTACGACATTGTTCATTTTTAAGATATTTTCGTTCGGGAAGTCTGTAATATATTTGCCTACAATACCTTTTTCAATTGCTACAGCCATATCTTCTTCGTTCACTAGCTCACCGCGAGAGAAGTTCAAAATATGAACACCTGGCTTCATCATACCGAAAGATTCTTCATTGAACATGCCTTTCGTATTTTCTGTTAATGGCACGTGCACAGTAATGTAGTCAGCTACTGCAAACAACTGATCCATCGTCATCGCACGTTGCACGTTACGAGAAAGATTCCAAGCTGTATCAACAGAGATGAATGGATCAAACCCAATAACATCCATATCAAGATCAAGTGCATCATTAGCTACAAGTGCTCCAATCGCACCTAATCCGATGACACCTAATGTTTTTCCTTTAATTTCTTTTCCGGCAAATTGCTTCTTGCCTGCTTCAACAAGCTTCGGCACTTCATCGCCCTTGCCAGCTAATGTTTTCGTCCATTCTACACCAGCAAATAAGTTACGAGAAGATGCCATTAACGTCGTAAGAACTAGCTCTTTTACCGCATTGGCATTAGCGCCTGGCGTGTTAAATACAACGATTCCGCGCTCTGTGCAAGCTTCTACTGGAATATTGTTAACACCAGCTCCGGCACGAGCGATTGCTTTCGTGTTTTCGTCAATCTCCATGTTGTGCATATTGAAGCTGCGAAGTACAATCGCATCTGGATTTACACTATCGTTATCAATCGTAAAAGCGTCTTTATTGAATACATTTAAGCCACATTCGGCGATATTGTTTAATGTTTTAATTGTATACACGGTTATGGTCTCCCCTTTTACTTATGTTTGCTTTCGAATTGTTTCATAAAGTCTACAAGTGCTTGCACGCCCTCAACTGGCATCGCATTATAAATACTTGCTCTCATCCCACCGACAGAGCGATGGCCTTTTAACGTTTCTAAACCTGCTGCTTTTGCTTCCTTCACAAACGCCGCATCTAATTCTGCTGATGGTGAAACGAAAGGAATATTCATGATTGAACGGCTATCTTTTTTCACAGGAGAAGCAAACATTTCAGATTCCTCTAAGAAGCTGTATAAAATCTCCGCCTTTTCACGGTTGATCTTCTCCATTGCTTTCAAACCGCCAAGCTCTGTTAACCATTCAAATACAAGCTTTGCCATATAAATGCCATAAGTCGGAGGTGTGTTGTATAAAGAGCCGCTCTCACTATGCGTTTTGTAATCAAGCATCGTTGGAACGTCTTCTTTCGCAAAGCCAATTAAATCTTCGCGAATAATAACAACCGTTAATCCAGCCGGGCCGATGTTCTTTTGCGCGCCCGCATAAATCAAACCAAACTTCGACACATCAATTTCTTCCGATAAAATGTTAGAAGACATATCCGCGACAAGAGGAACATTTCCTGTATCAGGAATTTGCGTGAAAGCTGTTCCTTCTATTGTGTTATTAGTTGTGATATGTACATAATCAGCTTCTGGATCGATCATGCTTGCATCAATCGCTGGAATGTAGCTGAAGTTTTCGTCTTCGGAGGAAGCGATGACGCGAACTTCACCGTACTTCTTCGCTTCTTTAATCGCCTTTTTAGACCAAGATCCTGTATTCACATAATCTGCTTTTCCACTGTTGCGTAATAAGTTCATTGGAATCATCGCAAATTGTTGAGAAGCTCCACCTTGGATAAATAGCACCTTATAATTCTCTGGAATGTTCATTAGTTCACGAAGCAATTGCTCCGCTTTCGTAATAATATCTGTAAATAAGCCCGAACGATGGCTTAACTCCATTACAGACATGCCAGAATCAGCATAATTGACCAATTCCTTTTGAGCTTTTTCCAACACTGGTAGCGGAAGCATAGAAGGGCCCGCTGAAAAATTATACACTCTTTCCATGTTAACACCCTCATTCGTTTCTTATTTGTATATCAGAAAATTTACACGTATTAATATCAATGAATTATAAATTATAAACACCTACTTATCAAGAGGAAGAAAACCAAGACCAAAGCCGGATTCCACCTTGTTAACGCTTACAAAACTGATTTTATCGCATTCTTCAAAAGCGAACATTTTTTTATCTTTTTTATTTTTCGTTCGCATTTAAGGTTTTTTCTTGGGTTTTATCGAGAGAATATTTATTGTTTGAATAATATTATGTGAAATAGTGATCAAATTCTTCGAGATAAAAAAATTTACTTTCTCCCCAGCAGTAGCAAAGTTTTCTTCAATATTGAATCTTTCCAATTTTATAACTTCTATAGTTTTAGTGGCGGATTTTTAACATTTTGATATAATAAAAGAGCTTTAGTTGTTAATTTCGACAAAGTAAAATGTTTTCTTTTTTGTTTTTCGACAATTGTCTAGTTTTTTCGAAATGTTAAAATATATTTACCAACATACTGAAAACGTTTTCAATTATCGTAATATTAGAAAAATATCTCAACAAAGGGGGAGATGAAAGGTGTTAGAAGTTTTACAAAAGATTAATAGCGTGCTCTGGGGAACACCAAGTTTAATACTGCTAGTCGGTACCGGTGTCTTTCTTACTTTTCTTCTGAAAGGATTACAGTTTCACCGCTTGCTTTACGCTTTCAAGCTAGCGTTTTCTAAAGAAAAAGAAGAGGATGCAAAGGCAGAAGGTGATGTAAGTAACTTCAAAGCCTTAATGACGGCACTTGCTGCGACCATTGGAAACGGGAATATCGCTGGGGTAGCTACTGCCGTTACACTTGGTGGACCTGGGGCAATTTTTTGGATGTGGGTCGTTGGCCTCTTAGGAATGGCGACGAAGTATGCGGAAGCTTTACTAGCAATGAAATACCGTGTCAAAAACGCCAATGGGGAATACTCCGGCGGGCCGATGTACTATATCGAGCGAGGGCTCGGCCGTAAATGGAAATGGTTAGCGATGGCATTCGCAATGTTTGGGGCATTCGCTGCATTAGGGATCGGGAACAGTGTACAATCCAATACAATTGCTGATGTCATGCTGAAAAATTTCCATATCAATGGATGGATCACCGGAATCATCCTTGTCGTATTAACGGCTTTAATCATTTTCGGTGGAATTCAACGCATTAGTACAGTAGCTGGATTTTTTGTCCCCATTATGGCGGCGCTTTATATCGGTGGATCTTTACTAATTATCAGCATCAACTACGATCAAATTATTCCTTCTTTTCAATTAATCTTCCATCATGCTTTCAACCCAATTTCTGCTGTTGGCGGTTTTGCAGGAGTCGTTGTAGCTGAAGCGATTCGCAATGGAGTATCAAAAGGGATTTTCTCGAACGAAGCAGGTCTTGGTACCGCTGCCTTAATCGCTGGAAATGCTCGTGCTGATCACCCAGTGAAACAAGCACTCGTTGCGATGACAGGGACATTTATTGTGACGATTATCGTTTGTACCATGACAGGTCTCGTTCTTTTAATGACAGGTTTTTGGGACCCCACAGGTGGAACGCTTTCCGGTGTCACTCACAATGCGAACCTTGAAGGTGGGGCATTAACAACCGCAGCCTTTGGTTCTGTTCTTGGTACGGCTGGTGAATGGATCGTTTCTCTATCCGTTATCTTCTTCGGATTCTCAACTATCGTTGGCTGGTACATGTACGGAGAAAAATGCTTCGAATACATCGCTGGATTAAAATACATCTCTGCTTACCGTATCGTATACGTAACAGCCACAGGGATCGGGGCTATTGCAAGCTTAACAACCGTTTGGGCATTCGCCGACATGGCCAACGCTCTTATGATGATTCCAAACTTAGTCGGCATCTTACTCCTTTCCAAAGTCATCGTCAAAGAAACAAACGACTTTT
Organism: Bacillus sp. FJAT-42315; assembly: GCF_002797375.1. Classification (GTDB taxonomy): domain Bacteria; phylum Bacillota; class Bacilli; order Bacillales; family Domibacillaceae; genus Bacillus_CE. The sequence continues at coordinate 560,291 of NZ_KZ454941.1, read as the reverse complement.
TTCAAACAAAAGCGTACAAAGGAGAAAACAAAAAAGTAAGTTAAATGGAAAAGCGAAAGTCGCTAGCGCCTGTAGCTGGACAAAGAAAAGCAGAAGCAGCCGTTTCTGAATATTAACCAATAACAAAAACAGCGTTGTAGAGCTTTAGCTTTCGCAACGCTGTTTTTGTTTTTTAAAAATAAATAAATTTATGTAGAAAGCTGTCGGACGTTGCTGTATAATATGATCAATTTGTGTTCAATATTATGTTTAAAGGAGAGTTTGTATGCGCACTTATCAAGTTGATGAACGGCCACCAGCGTTAGCAATGATTCCGCTTAGTTTGCAGCATTTGTTTGCGATGTTCGGTTCGACGGTTCTTGTACCGATTCTTTTCGGTGTGAATCCAGCGACGATTTTATTAATGAACGGCATTGGAACGCTGATTTATCTCGCGTTATGTAAAGGACAAATCCCTGCTTATCTCGGTTCTAGCTTTGCCTTTATCTCCCCAGTTACGATTGTGTTAGCGGATAAAGGATATGGTGCCGCTCTTGGTGGATTTATCGCTGTCGGAATTATTTTTATTCTTGTTGCTTTACTCATTCGCTTTGTCGGGACGAAATGGATTGATGTCGTGTTCCCTCCTGCAGCAATGGGAGCGATTGTTGCTGTTATCGGGCTTGAGCTTGTCCCAGTAGCTGCTCAAATGGCAGGCCTCATTAACCCAGACCCAACAAAACCGTGGACACCTGATTCAGCTACAATTACCGTGTCACTATTGACACTCGGGATTACGATTATCGGAAATGTAATGTTTAGAGGCTTTATGAAAATTATCCCCATTTTGATTGGGATTGTTTCCGGCTATATTATTGCTTATTTTTATGGATTGGTTGATTTTCAACCGGTTCGTGACGCTAAATGGTTCGCCCTACCGGATTTTTACAAACCTGAGTTCGACTTAGCTAGCATGGCGATTATTATTCCAGCAGCACTTGTAGTCATTGCTGAACATATCGGTCATCTAGTCGTAACAGAAAATATTGTCAAGCGCGACTTAATGAAAAAACCAGGACTTGGCGTTTCGCTCCTAGGTAACGGGATTTCGACCGTCATTTCCGGATTTGTCGGCTCAACACCGAATACAACATACGGTGAAAATATCGGAGTCCTCGCCTTAACGAAAGTATATTCCACATGGGTCATCGGTGGCGCCGCTGTCATGGCGATCATTTTATCTTTCGTCGGCAAGCTAGCAGCGCTGATCTCTACGATTCCAACAGCTGTCATGGGCGGCATCTCACTCCTATTGTTTGGTGTCATTGCCGTTTCAGGTCTACGCATGCTCGTTGAATCCAAAGTAGATTATTCAAAAGCGACAAACATGATTTTAACAACGGTTGTACTCGTAATCGGTTTAAGTGGTGCCTCTCTAACATTTGGCGAAAGCTTTGCCTTAAAAGGAATGGCGTTAGCGACCGTAGTTGCCATTTTACTAAGTGTATTCTTCACGATTATTGATAAACTCAAACTCTCTAATGACTATGAATAAAAGGCTGCCCTCGGGCGGCTTTTTTGTTTAGTAAATGATGACACCCCCCATGCTAGGCACAAAAAACTGCCGAGGATTTCCCCGACAGCCCGCTTGCTATTATTCTTTTACGATACGAGTCCAACCGTCCTCTTGATACACTCTTCTTTCTTTCATTAGCTTACCAAGGGCTCTTTTGAAGGCGCCTTTGCTTAGGCCGAAGCGACTTTCAATTTCTTCTGGCAAGCTTTTGTCGCTATACGGCATGGAACCGCCGCGTTGCACAAGATACTCATAGATGTCTTCGGCGTCATCCTGTTGTACTTCTTGTCGACGCCCTAGAAGAGACACGTTAACAGAACCGTCTTCTTTGACGTCAACGATTCGACCATCAACTTTTTGACCGAGGCGTGGCTCTACTTTACGCTGAGAATCGTGAATGAAGCCACGATAGCCTTCAGCGGTAATGATAAATGTACCCGCTTTTGTTGCGCGGTACACAATACCAGTAATATCTTTATTGAAATCCTTTTTAGAAGCGGTTGCGAATTGCTCCTGCATCACTTCTTCTGTTGCTGGTTTCGCAAATAAACGGTCGTTACGATCAAGCTTCAGCGTACAGTAGAGAAGATCGCCAACCATCGGGCGAACCGAGAACATAAATGGCAAATCATCTACTGATACAAGCATGTCTTTTGTAATCCCAATTGAGACGAATACGCCAAGCTTTTCTTCGACACCAACGACTTCAACCCAAGCGTAGTTGTCTAAAGTGATTAGTGGCTTCTTCATCGTAGCGGCAAGTCGCCCTTGATGATCTTGGAATAAAAACACCTCGATTAAGGCATCCGGATCAAAGTCATCCGTCATTTCCGAGTGATGTAACAATACACTTTCCTCGCCATCTGTTAAAAACCAGCCAAATGGCGCTTCGTTTTTCACCTCAAGCGTACGAATCGTTCCAGCTTGTAAGTTCGTCATATATAATAAATCCTTCCTTTACCTTTAATTAATAATAAATTTACCCGAATCTGCCTTCATTATAACAGGAATTAAGAATACTATGCTCGAATTTTATTGTTTAGAGCCGTCCTATTCAGGGAAAATAGTAGTGAGGTGACGAAAAAGTGAAAATAAAGTCGATTGTGAAAGCTGCGATTAAATTTGCCCCTGTTGTTTATCCGATCGTTAAAAAAGTACTCAACAAACGCAAAATAGCAAAATAAACTAAAGGGCTGTCTCCAAACAAAGGAGACAGCCCAAACTATTAATTCTGAACTACTGTGACTGCCGCCTTCTTCATCATCGATTGACGGTTATCAGATACTCGGAACACGATTTTATACTCACCTGGTGGAGCATAAGAGCCGTCTTGAAGCTTGCCGTTCCAGTAAACAGCGAAGCCTCCTTTTTGCGGTGGCTGGCTACTAATTAACGTGTTCACATTATTTCCAGCCGCATCCTCCACATACACTGTTCCTCGCATATTTCCATAGACCGCTACACCTGCTCTAACATTCTTTTGGCCCGTGTATTCTTTAGAGGAAAGAACGATCGTTCCCATTGGCTCCTTCGTCATTTTAAGTGCTTGATAAGTGTCAATTCGACCGATTCCATAGTATGAGTCCCACCCTTTTTTCCCTAAATCACGTGTGGATGAGTAGATCATTTTTTTCACTTGACTTGGCGTTAAAAACGGGTTTTTCGATAAAATCAGTGCTGCTTCTCCCGATACCACTGGTGCGGCCATGGACGTGCCATCCATATAGGCATATGAATCATCAATAACCGTAGAAAGGATGTCTTCTCCAGGTGCCGACACATCAATGTAGCGACCATAGTTAGAAAAATAAGCGATTTTATCCTTAGAATTTGTCGCACTTACTGAAATGGCGTTCGAATGGGAAGCTGGATAAAGTGGTTTACTCGTCGATTCATTTCCAGCAGCAGCAACAACAACTGCTCCCTTCTTATAAGCGTAATTGACTGCATATTCCACGATGCTACTGTAGTCATAAGTACCAAAACTTAAATTCAACACATCTGCACCTTGATCAGCTGCATACATAATCGCTCTCGATACGTCATAGCTTTCAGCGTATTCTCCTTCAAATACATTGATCGGCATAATTTTCACACCTGGAGCAACACCAGTTGTACCGGCACCGTCCATAGCGGCTCCAATAATCCCTGCTACATGCGTACCATGGTCATCCGGTGGAAACGTTGTACTGTTTGTGACCGCATTATACGGCTTTACTAGTCGTCCTTTAAATTCCGGATGCCCCATATCGACTCCACCATCAATCACCGCGACTGTTAATTGCGAGCTTCCACGCGTCCGGTTCCAAGCATGAGGCGCATTGATTTTTGAATGAAACCATTGGCGACCATAATAAGAGTCATTTGGTTTATATTCAGATGCCATATGATAATTCGGCTCCGCACTAGCAATCTCTGTCTCTTGCACTAACGCTTGCGCTACCGCTTTTAGCTGGTGATAATCTTCAATCGTCACATTAGCAAAGAGTCCATTTTGCAACGTCGACTTCTCTGTTAATCCATATTTTTGATAAATCACTTCTCGCTCAGTTTTTGTCAGCAAGCGGTGAAATTGAATGTTAAGCTCGCCTTTTTCATAACTTCCTTGAATAGCTTGCGAGCTTAATTGTTCGGTAGCTTGTACGTGAACTGAACTGAATAATGTAAAAGCCATTGCTGCACTTGTCAAGATGGATGTTGCTAATCTTTTTTTCCCCATAAAGATCCCCCTGATTATTAAGCCTTTCTGAAAATTATAAAAGGAATATGTACGAGTGTATAGAGTGTTTTAAAAAGTGGTGTGATTTATTTGACTCACAACCTCATTTTACAGTCAATCCCAGTATTTCAATTTCATTAGGTCATTTAGTATGTTATAATAATATAGGATATCTTTTTGGTTCTATTGTGAATAACATAGTGCCTCTCTGTTGTTTTTTCTTAATTATTATCGGGTATATCAAAATATACCTACTATTTAGAACGGGGATGAAGAAAGATGAATGCAAAGAAAATCATTACTTATGGCGTACTGCTAGCAATTGTGTTACCAAAATTAAAAGAGCGTTTACAAACAAAGGAATTGCGCAAATCTTATCAAGAGTCACATCGAGTGCATCGCAACCATACGAGCATTTTAGACAAGCTATCTCAATAAGCTCGCCTTTCCTTCAGCAACGAAATTAGAAGAAGGCTGACCTCTATTTTTAGGTTAGCCTTCTTCTTTTTTAGTTCAAATGTATCATTCGATAATTCACGAAAAATTGGTAATATTATAGTAGAACTTTAATCAGAGAGGAAGTAACCAAAATGGAGCGCAAGCGCATCCTACTAATAGAAGACGAAGCAACGCTTGCTGAAGTAGGTCTTATGTATTTAGAAGCTGCTGGATACGAAGCTCGTTGGGCGGAAAATGCAGAAAAGGGTTGGGAGGAGATACAGCTTTTTCAACCTGATTTAATCTTGCTTGATATTCAACTTCCAGGAGAGAGTGGCCTTGCTTTAGCCAAGCGATATCGCAAGCAATATGACGGTGTATTAATATTCATCTCCGGATTCAGTGAAACATCAATCAAATTGCAAGGATTTGATAGCGGAGCCGATGATTATATTACAAAACCTTTTGACCCTCAAGAATTACTCGCACGGATCAAAGTTCACTTACGAAGACGTACCGACGAAACAGAAAATAACAAGTTGGTGTTTGGTACGCTCACGCTCGATTTAGAAAGTATGGAAGTTACCAAAAACGGGCAACCGATCGAATTATATGTGAAAGAAAGACAATTACTATTTTTCTTAGCGCAACATCCGAATAAAGTTTTTAGTTCGGAGCATTTGTTTAACTCCATTTGGGGGATTGATTCTGAAAGCGATGCTAACACAATATTTGTACACATTAGCAATTTACGAAAAAAAATTGAAGACATCCCGAAAAAGCCACATCATATTCAAACAGTTAGAGGTTTCGGATACAAATTCGTGCCATGAAAAGACGAGGAACCTATATTTCTGTCACGCTAGGCTTATTGCTTTTATTATTCATGTACAGCCACTTCACTAAACCTGCTCATATTTCTTTTGAAGCACAGCAAGGCACCTTGAATCTTCAACAACACTCCTTTGAAGCTACGCCGATCATCGGGTTAAATGGAGAATGGGCTTTTTCATGGAAGGATTTCAGTGGACAGTCTCCGATCTATGTAGACGTACCAAATGAATGGACGAATTATAAGTTGAACGGTCAAAATGTATCTCCAAATGGTTATGCGAACTATCGTCTAATTATGAAGCTAAACCCAGAATACGTTGGAAAACGTCTCGGATTTTACCTCCCAGAAATCGGATCAAGTTATATTTTCAAAGTGAACGGGGAAACACTTTATGAAAATGGTGTCGTTGGCACAACAAAAGAAGACTATGTCCCAGCCAACCGACCATCTTTTATTGCTTATCAACCAGATCAAGAAGTGTTGCAGATTGATATTTTAACCTCTAATTATATGTTCTATCATACAGGCTTGTGGCAAACGATTGAGTTTGGTAAAGAAACCGTATTACTCCCCCAATATAGTTTACGCCTGATGAAGGAATCATTTATTATTGGTGGAATGTTGATTCTAGCAATTTATCACATTGTTTTTTATATGAAACGTCGCAATGATTTGTCTTCGCTCTACTTTGGCCTTGTTTGCTTGGCAGTAGCGATTCGAACGTCCTCCGCTGGCACAATTCAACTTGACCTGCTATTCCCGTTTTTAAGTTGGACAACCATTTTAAGAATTGAACATGTTAGTACCTTTCTTCTTTTTATCGCTTGGTACAAATATTTTCATTATATGTTAATACAACCTTTAAAACCTCTTTATCTTAAAGTAGTCATTTTCATTTGTGTAACGAGCGCATGTATGTCGTTATTTCTGCCATCAAGTATCTTTACATACACGAAATTGCCTTTCGCCTTTTTCGTGCTTTGTGTGTTTATTTATATGACCATTTTATCCATTCGTTCCATTAAGAAAGGCGTAGTTGAAGCGTATTGGAATCTCGTTGGTTTAGTGTTAATCATCTATGGTGTCTTCAATGACATATTGATTCGACTAGATCTATTAGACGGAATGTACATCGCACTAATAAGTGTCCTCTTTTATGTGATCATTCATGTGGCTCTAAACGCAGCGAAATATGCTCGTTCCTACGCAATGGCCGAGCGCCTATCGAACCAGTTGAATATTTTAAATAAACAATTAGAGAAAAAGGTACAGGAACGAACAATGAAGTTAGAAAAGGCTTATCAAGAACTAGAGGAAGCAGAAAGTGCTAGAACTCATTTGATCTCAACGATTTCCCACGACCTTTCTTCTCCGTTATCGGTGCTGAAAATGATAGCTAAAGGAATATTAGACGGCATTCTTCCTTTAGGTGAAAGAAAATATATCGATAACCTTTATAAACAAGTGGGATTTATGGAGAAATTATTAGCTGATTTGAAGCAGCTCGTACTAATGGAAGAGAAACAGCTTTCTTTTGAGTTTCAACTCGTTGATTTTGAGGAATATATGTATAAGTTATTTCAATCGTATGAAACGAAAATCAAAGCTGAACAATTAACATTTGTTTATCAATCTTCGTTAGAGAAAGAGAAGCGACATGAAGTATGGCTTGATCCGATCCGAATTGAACAAATCTTTTCAAACTTATTATCTAATGCGGTGAAATTCACTCCACCTGGTGGAATAATAGAAGTGTCTGTTTGGAGAAATGAAGATATAATCTCCTTTCAAGTCAAAGACAATGGAATCGGCTTTTCAGAAGAGCATGCAGAAAAACTATTTGAACGTATGTATCGTACCACCCCGGTTCGAATTGAAAAAAACAGCACTGGCTTAGGTTTAGCCATCGCTAAAGAAATCATTAAAGCTCATAAAGGAACTATCACTGCTCACAGCCAACTACAAAAAGGGGCTCAATTCACTGTGACTTTACCAGGTTGAAAAGAAACATATTGATTGAAGAGATGCTTTATCCAGCATCTCTTTATCTCAAATTTAACCATTTAAAGAAAATATAGTAATATAATTAAAGTTTTTTTATTTTTATCCGATATAGCAAATAGTATATTTTTTTATATTCACTAAGGAAATGGAGGTCGCTGTATGACCGTCAAAAACGCCATGGAAGATATCGTTAAAGCGATCATCATAGAGCATAAAGACAACTTAAAGTTAACCTGCACATGCGATCGTTGTCTAGCAGATTTATTAGCTCTTTCACTCAATCATCTTCCACCAATGTATGTAGTCGATGATAAACATAAACCGTATGTCGCAGCAAAATATATGGTCAACACGCAAGAACACGCCAACATTTTAACAACTATTACTCGAGCAGGCGCTAAAATAGCTGCCAATCCCCACTGCCAAAATTATAAAAACCAGTGATGAAAGGTCCTTCCTTTCTCACTGGTTTCTTTTACAGTCGATATTTAATTAAGTCAAACACCTAGTACAGCGCTTGTGCTGAAAAATTCTTTGTATAGTTCTTTTAAAACATTATCTGTATCTTTTTCTTGAATACCAAATACAAGACTGACTTCCGATGATCCTTGGTTAATCATTTCGATATTAGCGCCAACACGAGAAATGGCTGTTGTTGCTCTTGCTGTCAGACCGCGTGTGTTATGCATTCCCTCTCCTACAAGTACAACCATCGCAAAATGATGTTCAATATACACATCATCCACTAACAACTCTTCCCGGCATCTCGAAATAATCCGTGCTTCTTTCTCCGGCGTTAATTGATGGCTACGCACAATGACAGATAAATCATCAATGCCAGATGGAGTATGCTCATAAGAAATATGTTCGTCTTCTAATATTTGCAATAAGCGACGACCGAATCCAAGCTCGCGGTTCATTAAGTATTTGCTGACATAAATCGTTGAAAATCCACCATCTGCCGCAATGCCACTCACTGGGCTATTCGAATATTCACGCTCAGCAACAATCATTGTTCCTTCTGCTGACGGGTTATTTGTATTTTTAATACAAACCGGCACAGAACGCTGGAAAGCTGGCATTAATGCTTCATCGTGAAAAACGGAAAAACCAGCATAAGAAAGTTCACGCATTTCTCGATACGTCATTCGCTTAATTTCAATTGGGTTGTCCACCACTTTCGGGTTAGCTGCGAACACCGAATCCACGTCTGTAAAGTTTTCATATAGTTCCGCACCGATCGCAGCGGCTAAAATCGAACCTGTAATGTCAGAGCCACCACGAGCAAATGTCATCATCACACCGTCACGTGAATAGCCGAAGAAACCTGGGAATACAACAACCCCTTTACGATCACGCAAATTACTTAAATTTTCATATGCTTCTGGTAAGGCACGAGCCCGACCTGGTTCATCGCTAACAATTAGTCCTGCCTCTTTCGGATTGACATATTCCGCTTCCATACCAATGCTTGAAAAATAAGCAGCAATTAACTTTGCATTGTTGTCTTCCCCACTCGCTTTGAGCTGATCAACGAATAAATCGCGATTCTCGCGATTAACCGTTACCCGCCCACGAAGGTCTTCTTCAATCACTTTGACAATTTGCTCATCTAAACCGAGTTCCTTAGCGATATCAGCATAGCGGTCCACAACCGCTTGTAATTCCTTCTCTGCTTCCCCTGTTGAAAGAGAAGCCTCTGCTAAATTAATGAGTAAATCCGTTACTTTAATATCATCACTAAAACGCTTTCCTGGAGCAGATACAACGACAATTTTACGCTTTGCATCTTCCCCAACGATCGCAGCCACTTTTTTGATCTGCTCAGCACTCGCTACAGACGTTCCACCAAATTTACAAACTTTCATCCAAATTCCACTCCTTGCTCACTGTTTAACTTTCATGATGAAAAAGATTTATTTGAAAGATTATACCACTCATACACAAAAAAAAGAAGAAATAATCTGATATTTCCCAAATTGAAAGAAATAAAGAAAACTTTGGCTTCCTTAGCACATGAACGTAATAAGAATTAGATGCCGGAAATTAATGGTTGCATTTTTTGTAAAGACCACTTATGATGTGTATATAAACACATATACACATTAACACTAGGAGGTTGACTAATATGAATTCTGTTTGGCGTGATGCTTGGTGGTTGAGTAAGTTTGAGTTCGTGAAAACAAGAGGATTATTCAAACTCATCATGTTTGCCCTCATTTTTTTATTTCTGCTAACAGCACTCTCCAATGGCTCTGTTAACTTGGCAACAAAAATAATTTTCGATTGGCTCTTTATTGTGGCTGTAACCTCTCTACCGTATTCCTTCCGCTCAAAAGAAGACCAATTAATAAGGGTGTCAGGAGATTTTTGGGGCTGCAGTTCTTTCAATTTTTTACAGGAGCAGCCCATTTCAGAAGAAGTGTTGCTAAAAAGCCGTTTTCTTTCTAACTCTTTTCAATCGCTCATCACAAATATGATTTTAATTGGATTATTGCTCGTTTTACCGTCGAAACTGAATTCTACCCTGTCATTAGGTGAATCTATCACTTTCCTATTTTTTTGGCTTCTGATTAGTTTAATGATGAGCTCGCTCCTCTCAGCTAGTGACGTGGGCGATATAATATCCATGACAAAAATAATCGTCTTTTCAATTATTATCTATGGATCGATCTTAGCAATGACGATAACTTACTATTTTTATGTAAAAACTAGCTTAGTCGAAGGCTCCATTTTTCTGATCAAAAATTACCCAGTAGTTACATTAGTATGTGCAGCACTTTTAACAATCGGAAGTTATCTTTACTGGTATCAGTACGCCGTAAAAAAAGTCCAGACCATAGATTATTTGTAAAGGGGAGAAATTACCATGACATTACCAATTCATATCTCCCAAGACAGTCGGGAACCAATTTATCATCAAATTGAAGCTCAAATAAAGGCTCTGATCTCTGGAGGCCAATTATCAGCTGGAACCGCTCTACCTTCCATAAGAGTACTAGCGAAAGAATTGGGATGTAGCGTGATTACTACGAAAAGAGCCTATAATGATTTGGAACAAAAAGGATTCATTGAAACGATTCGAGGGAGAGGAACTTTTGTGGCAAATGTAGCACTAGCAATCAAAGAAGAAGTAAAAGAAAAAACCGTCCATCAAGCAATTGAACGGGCTGTTGAAGTAGGATTGCAGCATGATTATTCCTTGCAGGATATCGAAAAAATGTTCACCCTCATAATCAATAAAAGGAGAGATTAACCATGAGTGTGATTAAATTCGAACAAGTATGTAAACAAATTGGAGAATTCGAACTCGGACCTGTTAACGTCGCCATTCCCGCTGGAAGTTCTGTCGCCATTATTGGTGATAACGGCGCTGGCAAAAGTACGCTGCTCAAAATGATCATGGGATTAGCAAAAGAAGACAGTGGCCATATCCAACTTTTTGATCAGAATCGAGTGTTAGGGGATAACAGTTGGAAAAAGCGAATCGCTTATCAGCCTCAAACAACATCTGGTTGTAGCAGCTTAAAAGGATCGGAAATGAAAAAGCTCATTGCCCATTTTTCTTCTTCCTTTGATGAAGAACGGTTCTCTCGTTATGTCCGTGAATTAAATATCCCACTTAATAAACGATTTGATAAGCTATCACAAGGGGTACAAAAAAAATTAATACTTGCTTTAACTTTAGCTCAACCACAGGATGTAATGATTTTTGACGAACCGATGGCAGCTATTGATTTAATGGCACAAAAATTAGTGATTGATGAGATGGTGCAGTTAATGGATGAAGATTTGGAAAGAACGATCTTATTCACGAGCCATCAGCTTCACGACATTCGTAAATTCGCCGATTACCTTTTAGTGATTCGCCAAGGGGAATTTTTAGGCATGTTTGAAAAAGACGACTTAGCCTCTAAGTTCACTCGGTTCTGGTTAGATCAACCTTTGCAACAGCCCATTTCATGTGTCATTCATACAAGCGGTGATGGACGAGAAGTCATTTCCTACAAGGAAAACATCACGGAACAAGAACTAAATAAAAGTAATACTCACATTATCCGCAAAGCTAACGTTGGACTTGACGAGATTCTTCCCGCCATTTTATCCGGAGAATTCGACTTGAAAAATTGCCATAACCAACATTATGCTGGCATCATCTAACAGCGCCCACCATGAAATACTAAATTTGAAAAGCCAACCAAATTATTCATATCCAAAGGTTGGCTTTTTCCATCTGATCTTTTTATTCAATCACTCTCTTCAGCAGTTCTCCATAGCTACTTGCGACTGACTCCAAACAATTTCTCCATCTACTAATGTCAGCTCGACTTTCGTTTCCAGAATTTCGTCTTCTGGTACCGCAAATAAGTTCCGGTCTAAGACGATAACGTCCGCTAGTTTTCCTTTTTCTATTGTTCCAAGCTCATGTTCACGAAAAACGCTATAAGCAGAAGCAATAGTATACGCTTTTAACGCCTCCGCCATCGTTACTTTTTCCTGCTCATTCCATGTGTCCTTCAGTGTAAAATCTTTACGCGTCACCGCATGATAAATCTCAAGCATCGGTTCAAGCGGCACAATCGGGTAATCGCTACTGTATGACACATCAGCCCCAGAGCGAACTAAAGAAGCATTCGGGTAAATATACGCTTGTTTTTCCTCACTCACTTGTGTCGTGTGACTTTCACGAGGCATTAACGCCATATGAAATGGCTGAATAGAAGGCATCACGCCAAGCTCTTCGAAACGCGGAATATCTTCAGGCGCAACCACTTCAATATGCTCAAGGGCATGGCGGGCATCACGCTTGCCATTTTTCTGCTGTGCCTGTTCATATAAATCCAATCCGAGCCGAACAGCACCATCGCCAATCGAGTGAAAACGGATTTGAAACCCCTCCTTGTCCGCTTCTTCCACCCATTGTCCCAATTGCTCTTTTCTATAAGCTGTCTCCCCTCTCGTTTCAGGACGCTGTTCATAAGGATCAAGCATAAAAGCGGTATAGCCCGTCACGACCCCATCAATAAATTGCTTTAATCCAGCCAACTGCAATTTATCAGAATGATACTGTTCACGTAATTTCTTCGCTTGTTCGATGTCCCCATTTAGCGGCGGATAAAGATGAAATCTTGCCGTCAAACGGCCTTCTTCCTCAATCTTTTGATACACATCATACGCTTCCAATTTTTCATGAGCCCGGCTGGCATACAAATCATTCACAGAAGTGACTCCTAATCTCGCTGCATGTTGTAAAAATTGCTCCACCATATCACGTAGTCTCTCTTTTGAGAAATCATAGGCATAATCCGTCGCTAAAGAAATCGCCGTTTCAATTAAAATTCCTGTTGGCTCCCCAGCTTCATCTTTATAAATAATTCCGTAATCCGGATTCTCTGTATCTTTCGTAACCCCTGCTTGTTCAAGAGCAAGAGAATTCACCCAGCCGTAATGCCCTTCCGCATGCAGAAGAATAACTGGACGATCAGCAAGCACTTGATCCAATTCATAACGAGTAGGGAAATTCTTTTCTCCCCAAGCGGTATGATCCCAGCCAGTACCGACAATCCATGCTTCTTCTAGATGCTCATCCGCATATGCTTTTACTTTCGCAAGCGCCTCTTCTTTACACTTCGCATCCACTAAAGACACACTATAATGACTGAACAAACTGCCGAGCATAATATGCAGATGTGCATCATGAAAACCAGGCATAATCAGTTGATCCCCAGCATCTACGACTTCTGTATGCTCTCCTTTGAAGGCTATCACCTCTTCTTTAGGACCAACCTCTATAATTTTATTTCCTTTAATCGCCACAGCTAATGGCTCTGGCTGATCACTTATTCCTGTAAAAACAGCCTCACTAATTAAAATCATATCTGCTTTCATCATGTTCCCTCTCCTCCCTTATGAATGATCCAATGATAGTTTTAATTCAGGCGGCTTTTGCTTAAATCCTTTCGTTAAAAAGAGCATATAAATAAAGCCAATCACAAACCAAATGCTACCTAGTACCTTAGAATGAATATCGAGATTAATGAGCAACCATAAATCTAGCCCAGCCCCAATCAACGGAATAATCAAATACATAATCGTCCCCTTCAATGAACGCTCTTTTTTTCGGACAAAATAATAAGCAATCACCGCAATGTTTACGCATGTAAATGCAAGAAACGCTCCAAAGTTAATAAATGAAGCAACAAGCGTTAAACTTAAAAACAAAGCAAGCAATGAAAAGCCGCTAATGACTAAAATATTATTGACTGGCGTTTCATATTTGGAGTGGAGCGCTCCAAAGAATTTTTTCGGTAGTTGACCATCACGTCCCATCGCATAAAGAACACGAGAAGCACTCGCCTGCGACGACATTGCTGAACCAAACGCGGCTACAGCATACACAGCAAGGAACAAGGAAGTAAATACCTTTCCTCCAACAAGAGCAATGATTTCATGAGCAGCCGAGTCTGCATTAGTGAATGTACTAAAATCTGGCCACACAAGGTGAGCAAAATAGGAAACGCTTACAAAAACAATCCCTCCAGCTAACGTAATAATAAATACGGCACGTGGAATGGTCTTTCTCGGATTGACTGTCTCCTCTGCAAACGTCGTCGCTGAATCAAATCCGAGAAACGAGAAGCACAGAAGAGCCGCTCCCGCTACAACAAAAGAAAAAGGCTGCTCTGAATTGTAGAACGGTTCTAGCGATAACAGTGTGCCACTACCTGTTCCACTGAGAATTTCTTTAATTGATAAACCGATAAACAGTACAATGAATAAAAGAGAAAAAATTGTGATGAAAGCATTCGCTTTTGCAGCCAGTTTTACTCCTTTAACATTGATAAATGTAACTAATGACAACATCCCTAACACCCACACATACGGCGGAACTGCTGGAAAAGCCGCCGAGAAAAAAATGCTGAACAACAAATAATTGACCATTGGAATAAACAAATAATCCATCAAAATCGCCCAACCAACCATAAATCCAACGTAAGGGTTAATCGATTTTTGCGTATATGCATAAGCAGAGCCTGCTGATGGAATAGCCTTTGACATTTGCCCATAACTATAAGCGGTAAACATCATGACGACCATCGCCAGCACATAAGCTCCTGGAACCATTCCGTTCGAAATCTCAGCTGCAATACCATACGTACTAAACACCGTTGCTAACGCCATAAACGAAAAACCAAACAATACCACTGGAACAAGCGTTAACGACCTATTCATTTCTTTTGAACCTGACATATAACAACCCCCTTAAGAATATCAAAAACACGCTTCGGTAAAATAATGCAAAAATTATACCATTCAGAATTTTCTGATTAATAAAGGGTTAAACCTCTACAAAAACATTACAAAATGCATAAATTATTCATATTTGCATATTGTAAGGAATCTGCGCCTTCTGCATTTTCATGATTTTTTCTGCGAGGTGGGTAATGGTTTCTAGTTGAGGATGATCACTCAATGAACCTCCCCCCCACCTACATCTCTGTTCTCCTTCCGTTAATTCAGAGTAAATAACAAAACATTAAAAAAATTTACATATTTTTAATATCATCCATTGGAATAATTTACATATAATGATTACTATAGTATTGATTACAAAGGAGGGGGAATTTTTGATGGTTTTTGTTGAGAGTTATCTGCCTTCTACAAGTACAATGGGGCTTGTAGAGCATCGTCAAAAGGGTTTTCATACGATTATTTACGACGAGAAAGGAACGTACTACACCCACGAGACAGCGAAACAACTGTTAAACAAAGCATGTTTACACCGTCTATTTACCTACGAAGGCCGTCTACAAGCAACTCGTAAGCAATTAAACTATTACAAAAAAACGCCATTGTTAATCTGCCATGAAGAACTAATCTATACCTTTCCTACGATTTCACCTGAAGAACCCGGCTGCTGCTGGATATTCCCACGCCATGTACAATCTCATTCTTCAATCAAAGGAAAAATGGTGGTCTGTTTTAAAAATGGCGTCAAATTACCCTTAAACTGCTCTCCTCATGTCTATTACAAACAATTAGACCGTGCCACAAATTGTATTACATACATGTTGAAGAATAAAGAGAGTAGCAAGATTGATTCATAAAGCCAGAACATTGTTATTAATTATTTCATAAAGAAAGTCTTGTTCATTGAATAGAACGAGGCTTTTTTTATGTTTATCTTTAGCCCTTCTTGACTGTCCTATTCAACATTTACTGCTTTTTTATAAAAAAGAAAGTTTCATATTCCTTATCACGCTATCAAACTAGTTAAAAATTACTATTTTGAAAATTTTTGTAGATAAAACTTCCATCTATTTGTTAAAGTAATTATGATTACAATTCTGAAAATTGAGAGGTGTTTACAATTGAAGGCAAGGTTTAAATCTTTATTAATAGCCCTTTTAGCCGTTATACTTTTCATTCCAGTAGCTACTCCATCCGCAGCAACTCTAGAAGGTAGTTTAAGCGGAAAGTACACTTACAATGATGGTCAAATGACCTACCAAGCGGCAAACTCTACTACTTTTAGAGATGTACCAAGTACATATTGGGCAAAACAAGAAATTGATTTTCTTGTTAAACATGGCATTATCCAAGGCTACAAAAATGGAAATTTCGGTGTGAAGGATCCTGTAAATCGTTGGCAAGCAGCCGTTATGTTAGCAAGAGCTTTAGGGATAGATAAGGAAACGGCTCCAAACCCTGGATTCCGTGATGTTCCAACATCTCACTACGCTTATAATGCCATTGCTGTATTAACTAAATACGGTATTTTCAGCAAAGCGACTTATTTCAAACCGAACGATAAATTAACAAGAGCTCAAATGGCGAAAATCTTAACAGAAAGCTTCGGTTTAAGCTATTCTTCGCCTACTAATTTCAAAGATGTGAAAAGCAACACTTGGTACTATAAATATGTTCAAGCGGTAGCATTCAACGGAATAGCTAACGGGGATAACAAAGGTAACTTTCTTCCAAGCAAAGCGACGAACCGTACAGAATTTGCTGTTTTTATCGCTCGCACGCTGAATGAACAATTCCGTTCAGGCGTTCAAGTTACCGTTACAGGCACACAATTACAGTCGGACGGACGCTTGAAAATGAACGTTGTGCTTTTCAACAATACGAACAATGAAGTATTCGATATTCAAGGAAAATATACACTTTACATCAATAACACACTCGTCGCTCAATCGACGTCATTGCGCAAATATCAAAATATAACATTAGCACCAAAACAGAAAAAAGCAACAGCTTTCTACTTCTCTCCTAGCGAAGTGAAAAATCGCATCAACTTTAATGACACAGCAGAGCTTGAATTCGAGCATAAGTGGTACTACTATCAATAAAATAAAAGCGTAGTCCTGATCATGATCGGGGCCACGCTTTTATTTTATTCATTTTTTCATACTCCGCATTGATCAAGCCTCCAAGCAATAACACTACAGAGGATAAATAAAACCACAGCATTAAAATAATGATCCCAGCTAACTGACCATAAATGCGCGTGTAGTTAACAGAACTGGCATATTCTCCAAACATGACAGATGCTACCTGCCAGCAAATAGCAGCGAATAAGGCGCCTGGAATAACATATCGAAGCGCCTGTTTACCATTCGGCAAAATTTTATAAAATAAGAGAAAAAAGAGAAACAAAAACAGCGTACCCAATCCCCATTTCACTACCGTCCAAATTTTAAAATACGGTGTCAGCACTTCAATCGTGCCGATTACTTCCGTAGAAATTAATAAATGAAGCAAGCGCTCTAGAAGAGGGATCATAAAGGAGACTGGAACAAGAAACATAAAGATTAAGGTCACTCCTAAATCTCGAAACAACCCGGTGAAAAAAGAGAGGCGCCGCTGAATACTATAGGCGTCGTTCAACGAACGAACGAGTGATTGAATCGCCATCGAAGATAACCAAAATGTAGAAAGAAAACTAATCGACATCGTCTGTCCTTGGCCTCCTGCCACAATCGCTTGAACGTTTTCCTTAATCAAGCTGTATGAGTTCCCTGGTGCGTAAGGTTCAAGAAACCCTAAGATATCGCCCTCCTTGATCGGAAAAAAACTCATTAAAGACAACATAAAAATCAAAAAAGGAACGACAGACACCAACAAATAATAAGCTGTTTGCGCCGCCTGATCAAAAAAACGCTCTGCAAAAAAACGGCGTACTACCACTCGAACTAGCCTCATGACCTCCCACTACCTTTCTCTTACAGCCCTCCCCTACAACCGCTCTTGAAGCCAATTCGCAATGTCTTCAATCACTTGTTGACGATTGGTTTCGTTGATCATTTCGTGTCGACCTTCTTTATATAGCTTGTAATCAATAGTAGTGAACCCTTGCTGCTTATATTGATCGATTACACGAAGAACTCCTTTAGAGTACTCACCAACGGGGTCTTGGTCGCCGCTAATGAAGAAAAAAGGTATGTCTTTTTCCATGCGGCTCACTTCGCCCGGCTGATGAATTGTCTCTAAACCGGTGAATAAATCATAAAAGAACCCCGAGGTCGGAATGAACCCACAATAAGGATCAGCCACATATATTTGCACTTGCTCACGATCTCTAGAAAGCCAATCAAACTTAGTTTGCACATCTGTGAACTTTTTATTAAAATCTCCAAATGATAACTTATCTAATAACGGACTTTTCGTTCTTTTTCCACGTATTTTCATTTCAGCTTTAGCTAACATTCTTCCCATCTTTCCTAACAGTCCACGATCACTTCCCGTTCCGGAAATAATCACACCATTGACCGTTCCAGAAAAGCGCTGTAAATAGCGACGAACTAAAAAAGAGCCCATGCTATGCCCCATTATAAATATGGGAAGGTCAGGATGTGTACAATGAATCTCATCATTAATCTCTTTTAAATCATCCACGACCCGCTCAAACCCATTTTCCTCAGCGAAAAAGCCGAGTAAGCCATTTTTCTCCCCTGTTCGTCCATGCCCTCGATGGTCATTGCCATAGACGACAAACCCCATCGATACTAAATGTTCAGCTAGCTCACGATACCGCTTACTATGCTCCGTCATACCATGAGCAATTTGCAACACCGCTTTAGGCTTCACTTCATCATTCATCCACTCCGTCAAAAACACTTCATGTCCATCTGACATCGTTAACCAATGTTCCTTTTCCAAAATCCCACTCCCTTTCTCCAAATTTCAAAACGCCATCTTAGAAAGAAAGCACCTCCAACAAGTTTCCTGGAGGTGCCTAGCGATCAATATTTATAGCGAACGTCTCGCTGATGATGTAACACATAGGCTAACATCATAAAATAATAAGTAGTAAATGTTTTATCTTCCCATATATTATACAACGTACCGAGGGCAAAAATGCCGAGTAAGATAGAAATCATCAAGAAAGAACCTTCTTTATTAACATGACGATTTTTCCACAGTGCGCCTAACATTCCTAGTAAAAATACAGCAAATGTAATGACACCTAATATACCCGTTTGCGCCATTACTTGAATGTATTGATTATCCGCATAGATATGGGAAGGTATTTCATATTTTTCATAAATCGGTGAAAGGTATGACTTCGTCGCTGAGTCACCAAATGTGGCAAAGCCTGTACCAATAATTAAGTGATCACGGAAAATCTCCAATCCTTTTGTCACAATAAATAATCTTCCAGAGGTTTTACTTAATTCAACTGTATTTTGATCAAACGTTTCTTTAAAACGCTCGCTTTGATCAACTCCCTCTTTTGGCACTTCAGTATTAGTTCCTGGAGTCTCCGGTCCCAAATCAAAGTTTGAATTGGCTACCCATTGAGTGATTTGATTCACCGGATATAAAACGACGACGAAACTGATCGCCACCATAGCCGCGATCCGAATGACCGTTTTCGTATAACGTGTCAACAGCCAATAAATCACTAGCCCGATGAAAAAAGCAATCGCCGTTCCTCTTGAATATGTTAATAGCGCGGTACCAGCAAAGAATACCGATAAGACAGCGAGGGATATTTTTTTGCCTTTAGACACACGGTCATAAAGATATAACACTGCTATGATCGCAAAAGATAAATACACCGCTAATCGATTCGGGTTATTGACCAAGCCATAAATGCGAGGGCGGTTTGTAGGAGATAACACCGTATTGACCCAAGTATCAGGCATTAGTAATGTTCTACCTGACATCTTTTCTACAAGACCTTGAACCACAACGACAGTTGCAACCACAATCGTGATCCAAAAGAACTTCTTAACATCCTCTTTATCAATATCTAAACGCTTTACGATATAGTATAAGAAATACGTGATCATAAATGCTCTAAGTTGAAAAATAATGGCGGGTATACTAACATCTGAAAAAAGCGCCGAAATCGAACCAAGTGCAAGAAACAAAAAGAAAGCCCATTCATAGATAGCAAATTGAAATAAAGACTTCACATCTTTTCGACCTAACCAAACAACGTGAAACAACGCTGCTAAAACTATAATATCGCCAGCAATCTTCATTGCAGGATTCACTTCTATAATAAACGAACGAAGAGGAAAATAGATGAGTAATAACGAAAGACCTACTTTAGGCCGGATGAAAGCAACTAAGGCAAGCATCGCAGATACAGCCAAACCAATTAATGATTGTTGAAGCAACAAACTAGTAAACATTAAACAAACAGAGAAAACAAATAAAATATTATTTCTGAAAAAATCTGCCATTCAACTAAACCTTCCTTTAGGTACTATAAACTAGAAGAATTATAGCATAATAATTAAGTCCCTCCAAAACATAACGGGATAAAAATTCACAGTTATCTTCCAAGTATAAAATATGTTAAAAGCCGCGTCAATTTTTCAATAAGGTTCTTCTCTCCACCTAAGTAGAGAAAAAACAATGCTTCTTTTTACTAATGAAAATAATGTTATAATATGGTTAAATTTTCTTATAGTACTACGATAGACGAAAGGACGTTATTTATGAAAACACCTCAAACATTAATTCCATTTGATAAAGTGTCAAAAGAGACGATGCCTCATTATTACGATTATGCCATTAACATTCATGAAATAAAAACATTATTGTTAGATAAAGCCGGACACAACTTTCATATGTATTCACATAAGGGAGAGGATGATCTTTGGGAAATTGTAGAGCAACTAATGATCCGTCAACCTGACGATATCCAAATTCTTGCCCATGTCTTTGATTGCTTAGAAACGAAGAATATTCAATACTCTACCATAACAGGTGAAAATAAGCATATGATTCAACCATCTCTTAACAACTCAATTTTGTATTTCCCTGCATACGAGGTAGCACTAGCGAAGCTTCCTATTTACCAAAGCCATGAGGATTATGAAGAGGATTTTATTTTTGCTGAAAGTGACGAGCGCTTACTTACATTTATTGATTATCTATATAAACAACAAAAAGAATTTATGAAAGGCTACATCAACATTTTTACTGATACAGAAGATGGCGTCGAAAAGCTCCACGAGAAAATCACTCATCAAGTGAGCCGCGAAGATGTCCTGCTAGAAGAGGAAATGAAAACGGAAATCTTTCGCTCCATTGATGAGTTCTTTCTGAACAGTGGCAGCTTCTTTAAAAAATATAATATTCCATACAAACGAGGGGTATTGCTTTACGGAGCACCCGGAAACGGAAAAACAACTCTTGTGAAGTCGATTGCTGGCAGCACCTCTGCACCTGTCGTTTACTGGCAAATTACCGAATACACGACGAGCTATTCGATTAAAGAAGTATTCTCTACGATTACGAAAATGGCCCCAATGATTCTTGTCATTGAAGACATTGATTCCATGCCTGAAGAATCTCGCTCCGTCTTTTTGAATACGTTAGATGGTGCGGTTTCAAAAGAAGGAATCTTCTTAATTGGGACGACGAACTACCCGGAGAAAATTGATCCGGCGTTGATTAACCGTGCCGGCCGCTTTGATCGCGCCTATGAAATTAAACTACCAAATGAACAAGCACGTAGCCAATATTTAAGAAAAAGAAAGATCGATCAATTCATGTCTGAAGCAGAAATGGAACGACTAGTAAAAAACACAGCTGGTCTCTCTATCGCTCAGCTGAACGAACTATATATGTCGATCGCCTTGCAATGGCATTACGAAGAAAAAATCGACATCGATAAAATTAGCAAGGACTTACTAACGAATAACAAAAAAACATGGCGCCAAGACTGGGATATCGATCCCCACAAGCCAACGATGGGCTTCGGTCGATAAGCCCCACATCTCTTTAAAGCGATAAAGCAACAAAAGAAATTTTCTCACCGTCACTAGTTTTTTTTGTAGTTTCTTGTCGTGTTGTGATAAAATAAAGTACAAGTATTTACTTTTATAAGTAAGCGGTAAGGGTGATATATATGGCTATCGGTAAGCGTATTCGAGCATTACGGATGGAACGAGGGCTATCATTAACGGAATTAGCCAACCGCGCGGGAGTAGCTAAATCCTATATCTCTTCTGTCGAGCGCGAAATCCAACTAAATCCATCCATTCAATTTTTAAGCAAAATCTCTACCGTATTAGACGTTAGTGTAGAGAAGCTAATAAACGATGACAACAATTCGATTGAAGTCGTTGATTCAGAATGGCTAGCATTAGCGAAAGAAGCGATGGACTCGGGCATTAGCAAAGAGCAATTTAAACAATTTTTAGAGTTTCAAAAATGGCAAAAAGCACATAAATAATACACTGCCTTACTGATTGAAATAAGATGATCTTCCATGCGAACAGTTTCCCCATCGTTCGCATGGAATTTCTTAAATAAAAGCAAACTTATTTGGCCTGTTGCAAACTAAACTTTTCCTCTTCTATAAACTGCTTCACTTCTTCAAGTGTCAATCCTAATTTTTTGGCTTCTAACATTAAATCAATCCACTCTTGGTCAATGAATCGAACATTTCCCATGAAAAAATCCTCCTAATTCTAGGGGGCTTAGCCCTCCTAACAGATTTCACTTAGACTGGTAGCTTTTCATCCGTATGACTCCATAAGTTTGCGATTTTCATGCTTCTCGATACTCCATCAACACCTGAAAAATTTTAATATTCTATTTTTTCAGATTTATATAACCAATCATTTTTCCTCAAACTTTATTAGACGATCGTTTACTCTTTAAGCACTTAAAAGGTAAACATTTCATAATTAGCATAACATATACTTCTTATTTAAATAATAGGAAATACTAACTAATAATCCTTTATAATGAACAAAAAATAAAAAATTTTATAAAAAAAACATACATTTCGACCTTTAGTGCGTTATAATGAACAAAAAGGAGCTGAAGGGAGCAATAATAGATGATCGGAGTTCGCATCAAACAATTAAGAGAGCAAAAAGGTTATTCCCTCACTAAGCTGGCAAAAGAAGCCCAAATTTCTAAATCTTATTTATCTAACTTAGAAAGGCAAACAAATACGAATCCCTCCTTATCCGTACTGTCAAAAATCGCTACAGCTTTAGACGTCACAACCAATGAATTAATTGAACCATCATCACCAAAAGAGGACGGACATGAACCATTATTAAAAGAAACACCCCACAAGAAAGTTAGAAAAGCAGATCTGCTAGAATTCCAGCAATTCATGCAGTCTCGAAAACACCAAAGAAGAAACACCTCTGATTAAACCGCAACTAGCGAGGGCTCTCCTCGCTTATTTTTATGTCATCATTCTTTAATGTTTATACTGATCTGTACACTGCTTTATTTCATCCATAAAAAGGCCGATCTTCTTAGCCTCTAACATCATCAAGATCCTAATCTACCTCTACCCCTATATCCCTATTATAGATCCTTATTTTACAGAATATTTCTTAAAAACAGTTTAAAAAAGTGGAATCTTCTTAAATTAATACTATTGTCATAGTTTAAATGGAAGATAAAAGTCTTTAAAAATAAAAAAGACCTACATGATTTTAGTCTTTTTAACATATATATATCTATTTTCCACTAACAATTCAGCACTTCTTTTTAGGAATACGGCAATATACACGAAATCCATTTAGTACATTTTATCCAATCTAGAAAAGTAATATGCATAACGAATAGCACATCCAAATTTTTAAATGGTTATATAAACAATATACACTATAAATCTCAACAAATTTTCAACATTTCGATTCATGTTTTTTTAAAAAATCATTAGTATAATGAACTATAAATGGTTGATATTAACTTATATATATCAATAGCAGGAGGATTCATGAATATTATTCTTGTAGACGATGAAAGCTTGGCACTGGACTATTTAGAAAGCCTGTTGAGGAAAGTTGGTAGCTTCAAAACGATTAAAAAATTTGATAACCCTCTCCTAGCAAAAGAAGCAATTGTACACGAGGATGTAGATGTTGTTTTCTTAGACATTAATTTACCAGAGATCAACGGGATTGAACTGGCTGAAATGCTAATCGCAAAAAAGCCAAATTTAACGATTATCTTTTGTACAGCTTATGAAGAGTATGCGGTACAAGCATTTGAAATCAATGCACTTGATTATATTGTTAAACCTGTGTCGATCGAACGATTAACAAAGACGATGAACCGAATACAAAAACAAGTACCCGTTGAAACAAACAATAGCAAAGTTGATGACGACGGCTTTATTTACATGAACATGTTTCAGACCGTATCTATTCAATCGAAAGATCGTTCTTTCCTTACAATCTCTTGGCGTACGAAAAAAGCAGAAGAGCTCTTTTTATATTTATTGCAGCATCGGAATCAACTTATCCACAAGTCTATACTTGTAGATACTCTTTGGCCTGAACATGATGAAGAAAAAGTGTACAATCAACTTTATACAGCGGTTTATTATGTAAGAAAAAAACTAAAAGATTTCGGAGAGCATTTTCAGCTAAAGAACACTTCAGATGGATACATACTCACATTAATTAATGTTACTTTAGATGTGGAAGAGTGGGAAACACGATATCAAGCTGCTCCACCATTACAAGAGGAAACAATCAACTATTATACTGATTTACTCACCTTGTATAATGGTGATTTTTTACAAGAATATGATTATTGGTGGGCAGAAAGCAAGCGTGAAAAATATAAGCAATGGTGGCTCTTGACGATCTATAAGCTTGCTCACTGGCATGAGGAGCATCAACAGTTCGATAAAGCTGTATTGTACTTTTCACAGATTGTACGTAAATATCCTGAAGAAGAGGTTGCCTACTTCCATTTAATGAAGCTATACGATGCTAACGGTCATCACTTACTCGTTAATCAACACTATGAGACATTGGCTACTTTTTTACAAGCTGAATTGAACACACAGCCGAGCTCTTACATTACTGAATGGTACCTCGACTTTAAAAAAGAACAAAAGAAAACCTTAGCATGAACGAAGGCAAATAGAAAAGATAAGCTAATCACTGCTCTATGTAGCGGATTAGCTTATCTTTTTCATTCATTTTCTAGGAATCGTGAAGCAGACCTCTGTTCCCTCATTTACAACGCTACGGATTTGTAATCCTTCCCCATAAAGTTGCTGTAGCCGCCTATTCGTATTAAATAAGCCGATCCCTCTTGATGAATCATTTTGTCCGCTAAGCACTTGCTCTACTCTCTTCTCACTCATTCCAACTCCATCGTCTTTTATACTTATTTCAGTATAAGCTACATAGTCAACAATTTTAATCCAAACCGTTCCACCTCGTGCTCTTTGCAACACACCATGCTTAACTGCATTTTCGACGAGTGGTTGAATGGATAAGGGAGGAATCTCCACTTTTAACTGTTCGTCAACCTCCCAATGAACTTGCAACCGATTACCAAATCGCTCCTTTTCAATATAAAGGTATGAGCGCAACAACTGTAGCTCATTCTCCAATGGCACAAACTTTTGTAAATTTTTCAGATCAAAACTAGCTCGTAAATACTGACCGAAGTGTTCGAGTAGCGACACCATTCGAGAGGTGTCTAGCGTACTTAATGACGCAATTGTGTTTAATGCATTAAATAAAAAATGCGGTTGAATTTGCGCTTGAAGCAAGGCCGCCTCCATGCGTAACCGATCACCGATAGCTAATTTAAAATCAATGAGGGCTTGCGTCCGTGCTTTTAACTCCAAAGCGTTCAGTGGCTTCATTACGTAGTCATTCGCTCCTGCTGCAAAGCCGGTCGCCACATCTTCTGGCTGACTTCTTGCTGTTAATAATAAGATCGGTAATTCTAAAATGGAGTAGCGTTTCCGAATGTTTTCTGTTAATTCATACCCAGACATATTTGGCATCATCACGTCAGTAATAACTAAATCATATTCTAGCTGATCTAATAATGACAACGCTTCTTTCCCGCTCATTGCCGTCACAACCTCATATTGTCTAGATGATAAAACACTACTTAACACTTTCAAATTGATCGGATCATCATCTACAGCTAATATCCGTGCCTTTTCTCCAGTGATCGGTTGGATGTTGCTGGAGCTAACACGATCACCCTTGCGCTCATCAGCTAAACAAAGCTCGCCTATCCCTTCTTCCTTGACCTGCTCTTCAATTGAATTCTCGGCAAGTGGTAACGTAAAATAGAAGTCCGACCCTTGATGAGGAACAGAATGAACAGCGATAGTACCTCCATGTAAAGCTACTAATTGCTGACAAATGCTCAGACCAAGCCCTAGTCCCCCTCCGATATCTAGAGAATTCAAATCTCCTCGTTCGTAAGGGTCAAATACTTTCTTTTGCATCTCTTCATCGATGCCAATTCCTGAATCCTTCACATGAATAACAGCCATCTCGTTCTCCATGCGAGCTTGAACCACAATCGTTCCTTCATTTGTATATTTAACTGCATTATGCAATAAATTAAAAAGAATTTGAACAAGTCGGTCTTTATCTGCCCACACAGGGGGAAACGAATCAGGTATATCAGATACCATTTGAATTGGCTTTCCTTCCATTAAAAACTTTAACATATCAATTACGCCAACTGTCACCGCTTGCACCTTCACACTTTTAGGCTGTATACGCATGCCATTCTCTTTTAAACGAGTCACATCAAGAAGATCATTGAGCATAAAGGACATCCGCCGGCCAACTGTGATCAATAATTCTAGATTTTTTTTATTTTCTTGACCTAATGAAGCTTTATCGCTGTCTAATACTGTTTGAGCAATATTGATAATTGCATTCAAAGGGTTTCTTAATTCATGAGAACTATTCGCTAGAAAATCATCCTTTGCCTTATCCGCTTTCTTCAATTCAGCGACCAATTCCTCTACCCGAGTTGTCGTCATAAAGAAACACTTAAACCAGAAAGCAGCTACACCGAAAAAGGAAAGAATAATATCAAATGGATAATAGGGCAGAGTTGGCCAAACGTATGTCTTGATTAACCCCCACGTTGCACTTGAGAGCATACATAGTGAAGAAAATACCAGCCAAGGCCCTTCCCCCTTCTCATGAAAACCTGGTGAGAAGACGAGCAAAGATACGAAAATTACGATATACAATACAAGAAAGCTCAGAAAGATCAGAACTAACATATTAGACTGTGGGGGCATTATTAACACCAATAATGCATAAACCCCATAAAAAATTGCCGTTCCCTTCACGACTTTATCCTTTTTATCAACTGATAAAAATTCTTTTACAAATTGCAGTAAAAAAAAGGCTACACCTAAATAACTTAATTTAATTAATCTCATAAACCATTCGTAGTTCAGCGGTAACCATTGAAGCAAAACTTTACTATCTTCAACTAATGTAGCTAATGTCATACAAAACAGGACAGCGGTAAAATAAGATACATCTTTTTTGCTTTTAAAGAAAAAGTAAATATAAACAGTACCAAAACCATGTAGGACTAACACAACCGCAACAATCACTTGCAATGCTTCATCGAATTTTTGCTCGTTGATAACAGAGTCAGCAAAACCAAATTTTATAGATTTTTCAATGCCCACTGTGCTAAGACTTTGAAAATTGGATACTTGTAACACGATGTCAATAGCCTCTTGATCGGCTGAGAATAAAGCAGTATAAGGTAATACTTGCCCTTGATGCGTTGCTTGGCCTGTGTCTACTATTTGACGACCATTAATAAACAACTTTGACACCATCTCAGATGATTGCACTCGAATCCCATATACTCGTTCTATATCTGATGGGAGTAAGATTTTCAACCGATACGTACCGAATGGATAAGGTACATCTTCATGTCCTTTTTTAGGAACTGACACTAGCATCCTTCGATCCTGTGATGGTTCCTCTAACTGAGGCGTCCACAACGTGTCAGAAAAGAACTCCCATTCCCCATCCAAAACAATCGTTTGATTCTCAGATAACTCGTAATTTCGAAGATCTAACACTCCTTGATGAGCTGTAGGTTGATCTGGCCCCATTTGATAAGCAATCCATATCATCCGAATCCCTGTTAACATAAGCAAGATGATAAAAACAAATAATAATTTCTTTATTTTCACGTATTGGAAATTAAACAATGTATTTTTTCATCCCTTATCCACACCTAGTATTTCCCTCTATTTTAACATGAATGTTTGTTTTTAACAGAAATAAAAAAGCTGACTCCTTGATCGAGACAGCTTACTCCATCTACTCATAATCCCATAAAATCAGCCATTTCCCCTTATGCTCTGTAACAAACACTTCTTGATGCAAAGCAAAATTCCCAAACTTCCCTTGATACGCTTGCGTCACCGGGACTTGATACACCGTTTTAAGCGGCGAAGAGTTCTCCGTGTCTTTCCAATTCTCGACCTTCTTCACTTTTCCAAGAGAAAAAGAAAATGTCTCTACCCCAAAATGACTCATAAATACATGAGCACGTTCTTGAATGTAATCTCCTTTAGGAAACCGCTCCTTCATCAACGGATGAAACAGCCCCCACGACTCTGAAAACCGCCCTTCCTGTTCGAACTCGTAAAACGCACGGACTACTTGCTCCGCCTGTTCACTAGGCGATACCCTTAGCGTACCAATCACGCCCCACACCACTACGACCAAAACAAAGACGACCAATAATCGTCCACTCCACTGATGACGTCGAAACCCTCTCCGCAACACATCATCTCCCTTGGGGGCAGATTTCCACTGTATTAAAACGTTCGTTAGTAAATCTTATTCATATAAGAAAGCGATATGTATGGCGAATGAAATGCAAAAAAAAGCCAGCCCCCTTTAACAGAGGTGCCGGCTTATGATTAATTATTGAATCCCTTTAGACATATGAAAAATTTTAAAATAGATTTTACTAAATTCTTTAGCTTCAGGTGAATTTAATTGTCCGTTCATGATATAGGGGCTTTCATTTGGCCCTTGATAAAAATAATGATAATCCCCTTTAATTTTCAAAGGATCATAAGGTGCGCCTTGATATTCCGCCATTTTAGATTTATGAATTTTACGAATTGATCCTACAAATAACTCCTTCTTTTGATTCGTTGTATCCTTATAATAAATTTCTGTCGCATACACGTAATCTTTTACCTTTTTATCTTTAATCGTGATCTTATCTTTCATATAATTCGGCAGCTGAATCTTATACACTAGCATCTGACTAGAGTAAGTAAATGTTTTAAATTGATTGTCTCTCGCTTTTGCTAGGAAAGTAGCAAACTGTGCTCTCGTAACAGCAGTGTTTGGACGAAATGTTCCATCCGTATACCCAAGCGTAATATTATTGCTTGCTAGTGCAATAATAGGCTCATAAGCCCAATGCTTAGATGGTATATCTTTAAAAGGATTCTTGCCAGATGCTTTTAAATCAAACCCCTCAGCTAGCATATTAGCCATATAATCTCTCGTCATCGGTTTATACGGATCTAAATAATTACTTTTTTTAGGGAAGAGTCCTTCATCCATCACAGCCGCTACATATTTATAGCTTCCGTGCGAAGGCGGCATATCTTTAAACCCTGGATTCGGTCGATTAGACAAATCGAGCTTCAATGCTTTTGCTATCAAAATTATCGCTTGCACACGAGTTAGCTGCTCTTGTGGGCGAAATGTTCCATCCGTATAGCCATTAATCACTTTATTTTCTGTTAAATACGTAATCTCATCAAACGCCCAATGTCTGTTACTCACATCTTTAAACGCTGCCGAAGCCATCAAAGCACTACTAAAAAACAACATCATCGAAAAAAGAACGGCTATGTATTTTTTCATTATTACCCCTCCTTAATTCCAATTATATCAAACAATTCCACATAGAGGCATGTAATTTGTAAAAAAATTTACAAATTACATGCCGTGCCACACATAAAAAAACCTCCACCATATAAATGATGGAGGTTTCCATTGACTAGCTAATCGGATCGTTCTAGGACAGTCGGCTCCGCTTTTCTTTTGTCCAGCTGCAGGCGCCAACGACTAGTGGACTTCCACGTTCCTCCTTGCGATAAGTCAACATCGATTCACTAACGTTCATCGTGTTTCCTTTATCTCGTGCGGACCGCTCCAGTCCATACGTCGCTGAACGGCCCCTTCCGCTTTTCTATTTCAATACTCTTAAAATTCCTTCTGCCGCTGCTATTCGAATGGAAGGGTCATTTGACATTAGCTCTTTCTCTAATACTTTCCAAGCACGATCGGCTAGTTCTTTATAGTTCTTTGAATCGCCCTTATTGAATAACAGCCGATCTAATTCAATGCGATCAAATCGTTGTTGAAAATGAGACGCAATAGGCACTTCTTTTTCTGTGACCATGACAAAAGCCCCCTCAAAAGTTAAACATGTTCACCTCTGTCTATATCGTCATTTTACAACAAACCAAACACTTTATAAAGAACTTTTTGTTCATTATAAAGAACTTTTTCACAAAAAATCATCTAGTTTCATGACTTCTACCTTCCCTTCACGTCGCTTCCACAAATAAAAAGGCACAACTATAAGCAACGCGATCAATCCACCAGTCAAATCAAGCAACACGTCTGTCACGCGCGGGCTTCGTCCACCCGTTAGCATTTGGTGAAACTCATCAGCAGCGGCATATAGGCCTGTGCCGATAAACGCCCAAACAATCGACTTCCACACTTCATTCGGTCGCCAAGCAACTAGTATCCCAAATAAAGTAGCTGCCAAGCACCCAAACAAAAACAAATGAGCAAACTTGCGAATAAAAAACTCGATAAAGTAGTAATAACCAATGGACTCCACTGAAATAACCGTCCCAGCATAAGAAAGCTCTAAGCGTCCCAGCAAATCAGCGAAAGGTTCACGCGGTAACGCCCTTCTCATAAAGGGAATCAGCGACTGCTGATCATATGTTTGTGAAGAAAAACGAAAAATCAATCCTGCTACAACCAACAACAGACCGAATCTCAAAATGTTCTTCAAAGTGAGCTCCTTCAAGTTTTTTCTATATCTTAACAGATCAGCAGATTTAACGCATGCAAAAAAGCCCTAATGCAGAAGATATGGACTTTGCTCATTACCACATCTTCTACAAAAGGGGCTTGATCATAAAGAAAAATATCAGATTAAGAAATATGAATGCCTACTACTACCAGGTTATAGATACCCTAACGATTCACTTCACAACAGACTGAATATATTGAATATGTTCTTGATGTTTAACGATAGAAGACGCTTGTTCAGGGTCAACTTGTGTTTCTTTTATATTCATTAGTTTATGCAAAACGATTCTCTGTGCTGCTTCGTTTATCCGCTCTTCAGAGATTTCTTCTTTTTGTACAGCTTCAACTAGTCCATTATAGACTTCTAATTGATGAGAATATTCATGACATACAAGTAGCAGGTCAGCTCCTGCTTGTATAGCTTCTTTTCCCATATCTTTATAAGAATAATACTTATTCACTGCTCCCATCTCTAAATCATCCGTTACAACGAGCCCTTGATAACCCAATTTTTTTCGAAGTAAATCATTAATAATAACAGGTGATAAGCTAGCAGGCTTTTCTTTGTCATAAGCAGGATACTTCACGTGAGTTACCATGACAAAAAAGTTGTTATCATCTTTTTGTTGAATCATTTGTTTAAATGGATAAATATCTGAGTTTTCAAGATCTAACTGATCAGCTTGCACTGATGAAGTCTCTACATGAGGATCTACATTGCTTCGTCCATGTCCAGGAAAATGCTTAAGTGCTCCTGTCACACCAGATGCGTTTAATCCCTGTACGACACTCGATCCAAATTCATATGCTTTGTTCTTGTCTACTCCGAATGACCGTGTATCATTCGCTGATAAATCAAGAACAGGTGAAAAATTGATATTAATCCCCATTGAATTTAATTCTTTTCCATTTAACTTCGCAATTTCATATATTTCATTTGCCATTGCTGTTTGACCAAGCTTTTGCTGTGAAGGGAGCGGCGATACCTCTTTCCTCATTCGGACAATATCTCCACCTTCCTGATCTACAGCCGTCATCAATGGCAGTTGAAAAGTTGAATCGGCTACTAGAGACTGCAATGAGTTGGACAGTTCCGCCACTTGTTTCGGTGCAGTCATATTACGATCAAAATAAATGATTCCACCTATATGCTTATTCAGGATCATTGCTTCCACTTCACTACTGACTTTTGTTCCGTGAAACCCAATCATTAAGACTTGTCCAACTTTCTCCTCTAAAGTCATAGTATTTACTATTTTTTTTGCTTTCTTATCTAAATCTTTCTCTTGTTCAATTTCCTTTAATAAATTAGGTTTAATAGCGGGCTTTTCTATTTCTTTTTCTATTTCTTTTTCCTCAACTTCAGACATCACTTCTTTGGCAGGTGCCGGCTTTTCTTCGGGCTTTTGCGCTTTGTTCACCATCAACAACATCACGATAACTGTGAAAAGGAACAATACAACTCCCCATGAAAGTAATTGATATTTTTTATTATCCATTATTCAATTTTGGCATTCAGTTTTTTAATTTCTGATTTGGACAACTTCCATCCAGTAGACTCTTTCACTAAATACCATTTTCCTCCCCATGTTTGAACTAGTGTACTTCCATCAGCTTGATAATCATGGGAGACCATCTCAAAGGAAGCCACTGCCTTATCACCGTTAAGTTCCTCTACTGTTGCATAATTAACAGTGTTTCCGATATTTTTATCAAACCCTTCAGACCATTTACTCAAACTCATTTTTCCTTTTCGACCTGAGCTAAAGAAATCATAAGCATACCCATAATCTCCACTTGAAATCCCTGAATAATGGTTATATATAACATCTCTAATCTCTGCTTCTTCAGAGACACGATTCGCTGCTCTTTCTGCCTCCTCTTCTGCTGCTCTTTCCTTTGCTTCCTGAATTACTGTATCATCAACCCACAATTCAACTTCATCATCCTTGTATGCTTCTGTAATGACAATCGGCTCACTTTTCAATAATTGCCCATCTTCTTTAACTTCTGCATGAATCTTCATCGAACCATCTACCGGAACGGGCCCTAGTGTATCTATATCTGCTACCGTTTTATTCGTGCTTTTTCCATTGATAAAGACTGTAGCCTGATCATAATTCGATGTTAAATAAATTTCTGCGCCACTTAGGTCGAACTCAACATCAATTTTGTTACTAGCTTCATCTTGTGGATGAATTATTTTACTGTCATCAACAACTGTATATGTACTTTTATAAGATGCTTGTAATTCATGTGGGATAGGAAGAAAAGGTCCTAATGTTTGTATTTTATTCTCTTCAACCTTTCCTTGGTCCTCACCATCAATCACTAACTTTGCACTAGGCTGATTAATGGACACTTTGAAGTAGACCTTCTGGAAATCTAATCCATAAGAGGGTAGGAACAACCACTTCCTCCCTGATTCTACAACTGATAACATATTCTCTTTTTGCTTGACGCTCATCCCATCTTCAAGTTGCTTAGCCTGCATCCTTAAAGCTTCTTTGGTTTCTCCTAACATAGAAGGATCTTCTTTAAAATAATCAATCAATCTGCTAGCAGCCGCTTCATTTACTGGCATCTCATCTTGACCAGAGTTTAGCAAACTGGCTAGTGTCTCTTTATCCCCACTCTTTACAGCTTTTTCAAACTGTTTAACCACTTTGAATGGGCTGTTTATTGCCTCTGCAGTTTTCCATCCAACAATCCCTATAATGACGAATAGTACACTTCCAATAATCAATCCTTTTTGCAACTTAGATAACGACTTTTTCTGAACTAGTTCCTCTGTAACCTGTTGTACTGTTTGTCCACAACTGGTACAAAATGATTGACTAGACTCCAGGGCTTCTCCACAGTTTTGACAATGCCGCACACTCTTCCCCTCTTTCCATTTAAGTTAAATGATAACTTTAGTTCCATCTTTAATAATATTATACAAAATAGTGGATAAAACAGCACATTATTTTTAAATATTATGGTAAATTTATAAGTATAAAGATTGATAGGAGTGATAAATAGTGAGTGATTTGCAAACAAAGCTAGGTGGCGGATTGAATAAGATTCAAGATGGCCTCCAATTCGGTAAACAAAAGATTCAAATTGTTCAGGAGGTTAGTCAATTAAAGAAGCTGATCCAAGAATCAAACCTAGAACGCAACGAACTTCTTATCCAATTAGGAGAAGAAGTGTACAAGAAAATACGTATGAAAGAATTATCAAATGAAAATTGGTCAACAAAAGTAGCTGCCTTATCCATTGTCGACTTGAAGATTTATCAAGCTCAACAAGCTATTACAGAAATAAATAAAGCATCTGTTCAACAGAATGCCTGTCCAAACTGTCAGAATCCGATAACTTCTGAAGATAAATTTTGTGGAAGTTGCGGAACAAAAGTAGAACAAGAGAAACCTGTAGATAATATCGAAACTGTTGATTGTACTATCTGCGAAGAGCAAATCCCTATTTCCTCTAAATTCTGTCCGTGTTGCGGCACACAGAGGGTATAACACTTTAGAAAGGAGCAAAGAAAAATGTTTTGTAAAACATGTGGCACCTCCAATCCTGATTGGAGCAATTATTGTCAAAATGACGGCACTCCCCTCCGCGATTTATCTAATCTTACTCGACTAAAGTCTATGAAGAGAGAAGCGGAATTTTGTGCTGAGTGCGGTGAAAAAACAACGGGTGATGATAACTACTGTGGTTCTTGCGGACAATCCCTTTTTACGTACTCTAAAGAAAAACCCTTTAAAGAAACTGAAACCGTTGTCGTTCCTATTCAGACCCGTTCTTTTTCTCTATCATCACTTTTTTCTAAACAATTGTTCCAAAGAGCGTTACTTCCAGCTGTTGGTGCTTTTCTAATCATGTTAGTAGCAAGTTTTCTGATTTCTTCTTCAGTTAATAAATACTACGACTCTCTGTTTACTGAATCATTTGACTTAACTCCAGATGAAATGATTGAGTCAATCGCTCATGAAACAGAGCTAAACTTAAAAAAGCCTGGCGATCTATTCGGATTTACCGATTTTGCAATGACTTCGCATTTAATTACTCCGACATACAAGTTAGTAGCAAAAGAGTTTAGTGATTATGAAGAAATCAATACTGTTGGCAAACTTGACTTCAATATGTCCTTTATTATCTTAATGTTTATCCCTATACTAGCTTTATTTCTAGCAGGGATCTTTTATAGAAGACAAACGCAAGAAACATCCATAGCACAATTGTTTGCGGGTGCGATGGGAATTAGCTTAATCTATGGAATATTATTAATGATCTTGTCCTTTTTCAGTGGTTTTTCATACGATTTAAATGTTAAACAAGTGGATGAAAAAATCAATGCCTCCTTTGACACGAATTACTTTTTCTTAGCGGCCTTTTTTAAAGGTTGGGGAATCGCAGTGGTATCTAGTTTACTAGGAATGTTATTTAGCTTTAACTACCGTCATATTACGAGGCACTTAGAACATTTGATTTCTTATGGACAAGCTATTCATCAAGGGTTTTCTGCATTTGTTCGTGGATTTTCTGTATTAGCAATGACCATCGTCATCTTACTCGGTGTCAAATTCAATGACTGGAAAGAAGGACTAATATACATATTCAACGATAGTGACATACTTGATAAAACATGGACGTTTGTCGCTTATTTCGGCGTACAATGGTCTTCAATGCTCTATAGTATGCTTCACCTTTCTCCCATTACCATGAGAATCGAATCTATAGGTAATAGCATCGAATTAAAATACTCCATTTTTGGTGGGTTTGACGATTCAACTCTTAGCAGTATGGCAGTCGAACTTTTATTTGATATGAACAATGTAAATCTTTATTTACAACTAGCTGCACTTATTCCAGTTGGGTTTCTTTTGTGGGCAGGATACTCACTTGCAAAGTCAGGTCATGCAGACGTAAAATCGATTGTTGTCTTAAGTCTAGTTTACAGCATTTTCACTACGCTCCTAACTGCGGCAAGTAATATTCATTTAGCGGGTGAGATTACAGAGAATACCGAAGGATCATATTCAGTTGAGTTCATAATGGCCGTCAGCTCTTTACAAGTATTTATCATTGGCTTTATCTTAGCCGCTCTTTTAGCTTTCGCTGGAACATCTATTTATAAATACTTACCAAATAAACAAAGATAGACAACAAAAGCCCCCTCCTAGTGTCAGTGATAGTACATAGGAAGGGGCTTTTAGATTATAAATCGTCCATAATCATATATCTATTTTAAAAAGTATGTTCATCAATAATGATTGAACAAGTAACCCTATGAATTCAATTGAAACCGTTGAAAAAATCGAGTAACAGAGGTCCGACCTCCAATTACTTTATCTTTTAACTCTCCCAGCCTCATCTCCATTCATTAAATTTTCTATTTCATCGACAGTACTTAAATTAAAATCATACTCCATCGTATGCTTTAAACAAGAGGCAGCAACAGCGAAATTTATTGATTCCTCCCCCGAAAAGCTGTTAATGATTGAATAAATTAATCCTGCTGCAAACGAATCACCCGCTCCTAATCTATCAACAATATTTACATCATACTTTTTCGAAAGGTGATAATGTTCTCCATCGTATAATAAACCTGACCATAAATTTCTATTAGCTGAAAGACTTTCTCTGAGAGTTAACGCTACCATCTCGAAATCAAATTTCTCCATAAGTATTTCTGCGACAGATCGATAAGAATCGTAATCTACAGATTGAAAGTGTTCATCCGAATGACCGCATTCAATATTAAACACCTTTTCTGCGTCTTCTTCATTACCTATGCAAATATCCACATACTTCATTAGTCTCGTCATCACATTCGAAGCTTGTTCCTTAGTCCACAATTTGCTTCTATAATTCAAATCACAACTCACTTTTATATTCCTTCGCTTCGCTTCCTTGCACGCTTCATAACAAATAGCAGCTACATTTTCATTTAAAGCAGGTGTGATTCCAGAAAAATGGAACCATTGAGCATCCTGAAATATTTCACCCCAATGAAAATCCTCCAATACAGCGGTAGCTATTGCGGAATGTTTCCTATCATAAATCACCTTAGATGGTCGTTGTGATGCTCCTTTTTCTACAAAATATATCCCTAACCGCTCTCCGCTCCTATTAATAAAACCAGTGTCTACTCCAAATTTTCTAAGTGAATGAATGGCTCCTTGACCAACTTCATTATCCGGAACGCTCGACACAAATGATGAAACCAGCCCTAAGTTCGCTAAAGAAACGGCAACATTTGCCTCACTTCCTGCATAACTAACATGAAATGTATCTGCTTGCAAAAATCTAAGATTGCCTGAAGGGTTCAGTCTCATCATAATCTCCCCAAAGCATACAATCCTACCCATTGTTAACTCCCTCCATTTGCCAATCCTTTAACTGAAGGTATTTAGTTGGCGTAATAAATGTTAGATCCATTTCATTCTTTAGCTCTTCTAATACCGATGCAATTCCTATATTCAAATGTTCAATCACTTGATTACTCGTGGATAACATCATATCTTTGTTCACATAATTTTGAGTATGATCATAGGAATATCCATCAAGCCCAGCTAAAAATACTTTTTTTACATTTAGCTTATTTAAAAGCTTCAAAAGCATAAGCGTAGAGTTATCTTTAACAGCTGACGTATTATTTAATAAATCCATATAATTAACAATTATATGTTTAGCACTATTGTTATAAATATTAGAGGTAAGAATTACATTCATATTTCTGGAGTTTACTGTCTCATTTTGAGCCAATAAATCAAACCTTTTTTCATTACTTATAAAAATATAATCCACATTAAATTGCTCTGGTATAAAGTTTACGCTAATGGCAATCGTGTCTTCGTGATGAATTAGACCCCTAATTTGTTCTTGATGCTGCTCTATACTTCTCCCCGGAGCAATCACTATAATATTTTTTCCGCTAAAGCTTTTATTTAATTCGAAAATAATATTAGAATCATCAAAATAATGTTTTTGATAACTTAAATATAAGTTTTCAATATACTGTTTATCAAAACTGAACTTTTTTTCTGCTGAAATATTAAATAGTATTTCACTAATCGATTTAACGGTTAATGTATTTTTTTCTGCTAAGTAAGATGCATAATTAGGATGACAGTTGTTAACTGCAGACAAATAGTGCGGTAATGAGTATCCCCAGTAATTCATGGAGTATACTCTATTTAAAATCTCATCAATGATTTGTAATAGAGGATATATTTTATATTGCGTGCCTAGTGAATCATTGAGGAATTGTAGAAATAATTCTGTATTAAGATTTCCAGCTCCTCTGCCCATACCAAAAACGGAAGAGTCTATAATTCTGGTTCTTTGAGTATTCACTTCAACAAATGATTGAGCATTTGAATAAGCTAATTGGAGATTATTATGTGAATGGTAACCTATCTTTATATCATGATTTAAATTATGATCAATCAAGTAAAACATTCGAAGCAAATCCTTCTTTTTCATCACCCCAAAGCTATCTACTATATAAAAAGCATATGGACTAATATCATTCACTTCTTTAACTAATTTAATTAATTCTGAATCGGTATAATTAATCGTAACCATGGGTTGAATAAAGAGCATATAGCCTTTTTTAGCAAGTTGGCGACAAAATTCTATTGCTCCATCTACTTGATGGATATGAAAAACTACACGAATTCCATCAATCACATTACTATTAAAGGGAGGAATATCGTCAATGTCATATTCACCATAATTAATCATGCATACGTATTTACTATTCTTTCTTTTTTTAGGGATGAATTCATTCAATCGATCCATAGAATCAAAAACAGACCGGTCTCTATCATATATTCCTTTATTGCTTAAGTATCCGCATTCGATCATATCGATTTCGGAACTTGTAAGATAACTAATTATTTTCTTAATGTTTTTTTCTCCAAAATTCCAATCATTAATATATCCACCATCACGAAGAGTACAATCTAGAACTTTCACATTCATACTTATCATCCCCTCAGTTGTATTCCCTTAATCGACGCATCTACAATGTAATATTATTTGCTTCAACAAACTCTCTAACTTTGTTCAAATCATTGGGTGTATCGACGGCTATAGTATCAGAATCAACCTCAACAAATTGTACATTTATTCCATTCTCAATAAACCTTAATATCTCTATATCTTCAATCTTTTCAATTTTCCCTCTATCTGTCTGACAAAAGAAAGATAACGCCTCTGGTGTGAATCCATATACACAAACTTGTTTATAATACTGGAAATTTATATTTCCTTTTGGGTAAGGCGAGGCACTTCTCGTAAGGAAAACACCTATATTTTGATCGTTAGTAATGACTTTAGGCACAGTATAATTAACAACTTCTACGGGATCTTTAATGACCGTCATTAAATTAGACACTTGCAACTCGCGATCTTCAAAAAAAGGGAGGACGGCCTTTGAAATAGTGTCTGACTCTATTAAAGGCTCGTCCCCTTGAATATTAATATATAAATCAGCTGGAATTTTCCGGGCAACTTCCCCCACCCGATCCGTTCCTGTCTGATGCGCTTCTGATGTCATAACAACATTCATTCCTAATGTATGACAAACTCGCTCGATTCGTTCGTCATCCGTTGCCACGTATACTTCTGTTAGTTCTTTCACCTTTTTAGCCTGATTGTATACCCACCAAATCATTGGTTTTCCTGAAATATCAGCTAATGGTTTTCCTGGAAACCTTGAAGATTGATGTCTTGCAGGTATTACTCCAATAATCCTCATCTACAACTCCCCCTTTTCTATTAAGAAACTACTTTTAATATGTGTTCTAACTCTTCAAATTTATATATTTTCGTGATTTTAGGATCCTGCAAACTTGGAAATTGATTAAATTCAAATATATCCGATTCATTAAGTAAAATAGCGAGCGATTTTGAGTCATTATACATCGCTTCTAATAACACAGTAGACTTTCTAGCCAAACAAATATTATTGGTAATGGCCTGGTCGAAATCCTCAATAAATTTTATATTTAAATTAGAATAGTTTTCTCTTCGATCTCTTGGGTGAAGCTTCACGTAAAATTGAATGTTTTTATCTAAAACTATTCTTTCAATTTCTGAAATGATTTTTTGATTTAATTCAATCCC
Organism: Bacillus sp. FJAT-42315; assembly: GCF_002797375.1. Taxonomy (GTDB): domain Bacteria; phylum Bacillota; class Bacilli; order Bacillales; family Domibacillaceae; genus Bacillus_CE. The sequence goes on along the minus strand of NZ_KZ454941.1, from coordinate 520,266 downwards.
TGACGCCTCAGTGAAGAAGACCACATCCCTGGTTAATTTTTTATGATTTTTTGACATGATCCTTCTCGTTACATTCTCAGAGAATAAAAACTTATCGGTATCGTACAGTTCATTTAAATATGCTGCACCTACTTCAGAGTAAGCATAGAATACATCCCCTACGAACATATGCGGTAAAGAAAAGCCATACTCAATCCCATGGGGAATATTTATGAACTTAACATTATTTTTCTTACATATTTTTTCTTCAATCAAGCCATATCTATCTAAGTTATTGCCGGAATAAAATTCTGTAACATTTCCTGAAGAAAGTAGACAGTCTAAAATGAATTCATACAGTACAGAGTGTGGCACTCTTGTTGAATAATAATAAAATAAATAATAACGTACAGAATCTCCCAGATGTTGTTTACAATAGTAACTAATAAATTGGTAGTCACGAATGATATTCATAATAAAAAAAGGAAGCAATCTTAAGAAATCCTTGATCTTAACAGATGAATAAAACTCATTGTTAAATCTAATTTTTTCTCTGACTAAACTGGCATCTAAATTTTCTTTAAACCACTTGAATTTAGAACTAGCTGCTTTCGTCCTCTCAAAAATCACTTTATTCTTCATATTTGTTTTCTTTGAAAATAGCGAGTTACAAAACACAAACAGCAAAAGCCCTATAGGTATGAAAATAAGATTCAATACAGATAGGACTAAATAGCTCATGTTCTTAACGTAATAGTTGACATTCATTTTTTGTTGAACATTTTTAAAACCTAATTTTTTATTTATAGAAAAAAGAATGGCTTGATCTTTTGCTCCTATCTCGTCATTAATTTCATACCCATTAATATTCTTTATTCTTTGGTATATGGCCATGTATGGTCTATAGTAGCTAAGAAATAGCTCGTTAATTAGCTTATTCGAATACTTTGATTGCTTCATTGCTGCTTTATTAATTTCTTTATTTATATTGGAGTTAAATAAGTTATCAACATCTAGGAACTCACATTTAATAAAATGACCTACTTTTTTATAAAACTTCATCTTTAATACCGCCTATACGACTAATGTGTTGTTGCCATCTCCATGCATCACGGCACATGTCCGATAGTGTTTTTTCAGCTTTCCAGTGTAGTTCTCGTTCGGCTTTTGACGGATCAGCATAACACGAGGCAATATCTCCTGAACGACGGTCAGCAATGTGATACGGTACTGTTGCACCGGTAACCTTTTCAAACATGTTAACAACATCAAGTACACTATACCCCTTTCCTGTTCCGAGGTTATAAGCTTCGATGCCTGTTACACGTTTCACCTTTTCCAACGCTTTAATGTGACCTGCGGCTAAGTCACTTACATGGATATAATCACGGACGCCGGTCCCATCCCAAGTAGGATAATCTCCGCCATATACAGAAAGCGCCTCCCGTTCTCCAATCGCTACCTGCGTAATATAGGGCATTAAGTTACTAGGAATACCTGTAGGATCTTCTCCTATCTCCCCACTTTCATGGGCACCGATTGGATTAAAATATCGAAGCAAAGCGATACTCCACTCCTCATTCGCTCGATACACGTCCTGTAAAATTTCCTCAATCATCAATTTCGTTCGTCCGTATGGATTTGTCGAATGTAACGGAACATCTTCCGCTATCGGAACTTGTTCCGGGATGCCATACACGGTTGCCGAAGAACTAAAAACGAGGCGTCGCACCCCGAATTTATCCATCACTTTACATAACGTGATCGTTCCGCCGATATTATTCTCGTAATAAAATAATGGACGATCAACCGATTCAGAAACAGCCTTCAACCCAGCAAAGTGAACGACCGCTTCAATCGAAAACGTCGCAAATACTTTCTCAAGTGCTCGCTCATTCCTCAAATCAACTGCCCGAAACGGAATGGGGTGTCCAACTAGTCTCTCTAACCGCTCAATCACTTCGATCCGGCTATTGGAAAGATTATCAACAATCACTACATCATACCCTGCTTCTAATAAAAAAAGAGCCGTATGACTTCCAATGAAGCCCGCTCCTCCCGTCACAAGTATCGTCATCTCAAATCACTTCTTTTCAAAGAAAATGCTTCTACATAATATGAAATCGTTTCTTTTATTCCTTGGTCGAACAAGTACTTTCTCTCAAACTCTAGCTCTCTTCGCAATTTTGAATCATCAATCGCATAGCGAAAATCATGCCCCGGCCGATCGGCCACGAAGGAAATCAACTGCCGATAACTAGTGATTCCCTTCTCATTCAGCTGGACAGGTTGTTCTTGATCGAGAATATCACAAATCGCTAACGCTATTTCCATATTCGTCTTTTCACAATGGCCACCAATCAAATATGTCTCCCCGGCTTTTCCCGCAAAAAACACTCGTTCAATCGCCCGACAATGATCCAGCACATACAACCAATCACGGACATTTTGACCATTTCCATAAATCGGAATGGTGTGTAATGCGAGTGCTTTTCGAATGATCGTTGGAATTAATTTTTCCTCATGCTGCTTCGGTCCGTAGTTGTTCGAGCAGTTGGTCGTCACGACATTCATCCCATACGTATGAAAATAACTCCTTACCATCATATCGGAGGAAGCTTTGCTCGCCGAATATGGACTATTCGGTGCATAGGCTGTCTCCTCTGTGAAAAATCCTTCCGTCCCAAGCGTTCCATACACTTCATCTGTTGAAATATGGTGAAACCTTGCCTGTTGAAACGCTGGCTTATACTGACCAATTCCCTCCATCCAAAACGTTCGAGCCGCTTCCAGTAAGTTAAACGTACCTAGCACATTCGTTTCCACAAAGCTTCTCGGATCACGAATTGATTGATCGACATGAGACTCGGCAGCAAAATGAATGACCCCGTCAATTTGATGTTGTTCAAACAAATGCTCCACTAGGAAGCGATCACAAATATCACCATGAACAAATGTATGGCGTGGATCATCCATGATCTCCTGCAAATGCTCTAAGCTTCCCGCATACGTTAATTTATCCAAATTTACGATGTGAATATCTCGATGCTGCTTTAACATATGCTGAACAAAATTAGAACCAATAAACCCGGCACCGCCTGTCACTAATACATTCATTTATACCCTCTCCAATATGCATGTCGCTATTTTTTTCACATCTTCTATTTCTAATTCATGATAAAGTGGTAAACATACTATCCTTTTCGCCACATCTTCAGAAATCGGACATGAGCAAGAAGCATTTAAATAGGGCAACGTATTTAAGGATGGATAAAAATATCGCCTTGCATAAATTTGCTTCTGACTTAGTCGCTCCATAACAGAAAGCAACTGTTGCTCCGTTTGAAACATCACTGGATAGTAAGCATAATTGTAAGAAACATCATTAGAAATGGACGGCCTTTCCACTCGATTTTCTAGTAAACGATCGTATACTTCACATAAAGTCTTTCTTTTCATCATCAACTCATCAACATACTTTAAATTACACAACCCCATTGCCGCATGAAGCTCTGAATTTTTAGCGTTCGTCCCTACCAACTGATAGTCCTCTCCAACAAAACCAAAGCTTCTCAACAATTTGATCTGTTGTTCGAAAGCCGCTCCATTATGATGAATGACCGCTCCACCTTCCACTGTGTGAAACAACTTCGTCGAATGAAAACTAAGGGTCGATACGTCCCCGTAATTCAACACGGATGTTCCTTTATATTTCACCCCGAAAGCATGAGCAGCATCATAGATCACTTTGAGATTGTGTTTTGTAGCAATTTCCTCGATCTTCTCTACATCACAAGGAATACCAAATACATGCGTGGCTAAAATTGCTTCCGTTTCATCCGTAATTGCTTCTTCTATTTTTCCAGCATCGATACACAGCGTCTTTGGATCAATGTCAACAAACACTGGCTCGCAATCCTCCCACAAAACGGCTGTAGTTGTCGCTATAAACGAAAACGGAGTCGTGATCACTTTCTTCTTTATTTGTAGAGATTTGATCGCTAGTTGAAGTGCCGTCGTCCCATTATTGACAAAATGAAGAGCCGGGACATTCAAGTAAGTCATTAGCTCACGTTCTAACCGCTGAACAAACTCCCCGTTATTGGTTAGCCATTTCGTATCCCACAGTTTAGAAATGAATTTGTTGTACTCTTCCATCGGAGGTAAGAAAGATTGCGTCACTGGAATCATCTTCGATCAAAACCTCCCCGTGACCAATTCATTTAAGTAGGTGCGATATCCATTTTTATACTGAGCAGCAATATCCAATAACTCTTCAGCTGAAATCCATTGATTACGGTAGCTAATCTCTTCTAAACAAGCGATTTTAAACCCTTGCCGTTTCTCAATCGTCTCCACATACTGCCCTGCCTCTAGTAAGCTTTCAAATGTTCCCGTATCTAACCAAGCAAACCCTCGACCAAGCAGTTCTACTTTCAACTGTTGCTGCTTTAAGTACTCCTTATTAATATCTGTGATCTCTAACTCCCCTCGGTCCGATGGTTTCACCTGTTTGGCGATCTCAACGACTCGATTATCGTAAAAATATAAGCCTGTCACCGCATAATTTGACTTCGGCTGAGCAGGCTTTTCTTCTATTGATATCGCATTAAGGTCAGCATCAAATTCAACGACACCAAAACGTTGAGGGTCAGTGACTTGATAGCCAAACACAACCGCCCCTTCTTTCAATTGTGCCGCTCGCTTTAACACAGGAGAAAATCCTCCACCATAGAAAATATTATCTCCTAACACAAGACAGACCGAGTCATTACCAATGAATTCCTCTCCAATAAGAAAAGCATCCGCTAAGCCGCGCGGATGCTCTTGCACTTCATATTTCAGTTCAATGCCCCAAATCGATCCATCCCCTAGTAAACTTTTGAAAAGGGGGGCATCTTTCGGTGTAGAAATAATCAAAATCTCTCGAATCCCCGCTAACATCAAGACAGATAAAGGATAGTAAATCATTGGTTTATCATACACTGGCAACAGTTGCTTAGATATCGCTTGGGTAAGCGGACTTAACCTTGTTCCATTCCCACCAGCTAATATAATCCCTTTCATTCCAATCACCTTTCTTATTATCATCTTAACGCCCTTTGCCTTTTAAAAGGACAGAAAATGGCTTTTTCCTTACCATCGCTTGAACAATGGGCGCTATCATTTCATAAATCATTGCGAGCTCTTTGATTTTAAACATTCGACTAAAGGCGACATACAGAACAACACCTGTACTAATTTGTGCACCAAGCTTCAGAAGTGGCTCATCAGGCAACACACTGCCTAACAAATATACAATCCCCCCCATACCTATTGAAATTAACAGCATCGGAAATACATCCTTCACTTGATCCATAACAGAATAAGAAATCTCTCGCGCTGAAAAATAAGCATTTAAATAAAAGGACAAATACGAGCTTACAATCGCTGCTCCGATTAAGCCGATAATCCCTAACGAAAGGAATAGTGAAATAGCAATTAAAATCGTTATCAATACTTTTTTAATGATTTCGAGTATTAAAAATAGATCAGATCGTCCCTTCACTTGCAGCATATTCAAGTTAATCGCATGTAACGGATATAGCATGCCAGCGATACATAATAATTTAAAATAAATAATCGATTCGAACCATTGTTCTCCAAAAATCAATGGGATAAGCGTGTCGGCAATCGTCATTAATCCAATCATGACGGGGAACATAAGATAAGCAGATGTTCGGATTATTTTTTGAAAACCTAAGCTAAGCCGCTCTTCCTCCTCTTGAATACTACTTAAAACGGGATAGGTCACACGCTGCAACGCACTCGTTGCGGAAATAACAATGACATTACTAAGTTTCGATGCATTTGTATAAAATCCCAAACGAGTAGCTGAGTACATCCGTCCAATGATCATCGCATACACTTGGTTATATATAGTATCAATTATCCCTGAAATTAATAACTTAGAACCAAAGCCAAACAGCCGTTTAAACGATTGAAGACTAAACACAAAGGACGGCATCCATTTATTCGAGAACCATAACAGCGCCGTTTGCATCATTTGTAACGTTAAGGTTTGCGCCACTAAACTCCAAACGCCAAACCCTAGGAAGGCACAACTAATCGCTACTATACTAGCCACAACAGCTGATAACAAATTAATTTTTGTTTGTGTTCGAAAGTTAATTTGTTTAATCAAAATGATTCGTTGAATGATCCCTAAGGAATGAATAATCAATCCAAACGACAATACTCGCAAAATAGGTATTAACTGTTCTTCATGAAAAAAACCGCTAATCAGCGGTGCCAAACTATTTAAAAGACTACACATCACAATAGCCATCAACAATTGAAAGAAGAAAACGGTCGAATAATCCTCTTGAGTAGTATTCGTTTCGCGCACAAGTGCTTGTGTAAACCCACTGTCGATGATAGCGTTAGATATGCTGATAAAGATCAAAACCATTCCAATCACACCAAAATGCTCCGGTGATAATAGTCTCGCAAGAATCATTAAGACAACAATCTGAACACCTTGGTTCATAAACATATCCATGAAGCTCCAAAGCAAACCGAAAATCGTTTTTCTTTTTAATTGGTTTTCATTGGGCATCAGCTTCACTTCACTTTTTGCAAAGTAGAGTAAATCCGAGGAAAATAACATCTAGAGTAGATTTTCGCCTTTTCTACTGCACTTAAGCCGTCAAATATTTCTTTGAATCTTTCGGCTTTCAATTCATATAATTCACCTTTCAACACATGAATTTGAAACTCAAAAATCTTTTTCACACGGTCAATATCCTCTGCATATTGAAAATTAGAGTATTCATTAAAATAATCGTATAAGTCAATAAAACATTGATGATGCTGAATTTGCTTTTCTATCGTATGATTTTCCTTATTCCACCTAGTCGTAGCGGAATTAGACAATCCGAAGCGATAAGCACACATTTTTTCATCTATAAAGTAGGCATATCCATGACTCGTCGTAATCAGTTTTACGGAATTATCATCGACGATCACACGAAAATACCAATCAGGACGATCATCCATTAACTGCTTAGGGAATAAAAAAGAAGCGGTTGGAATATAGCCAAGTAAGGCAAGCTCCCCCGCTAAATATTTATGGTTTTCTCTGTAGTAATAGGGTACATTGTTTTTCAACCAAGGTACAACACTCCGTCCTTGTGACTGTTTATTCTCATCTACCACTTCACCATTCGTAAAGCAAAATGTACATTCAGGATGACTTTCCATATAATCAACTTGCTTTTGCAATTTATATGGATCAATCCAATAATCATCTCCTTCACAAAAAGCGACATATTTACCTCTCGACTGTTCGTGAAGGCGGATTAAATTTTGCCTCGCTCCTACATTATGTTCAGAAGTAATCAATCGAATGTGATCTGGGTATAAACGAACATATTTTTCTACAATTTCTCTTGTACGATCCGTGCTGCAGTCTTCTCCAATGAGGACTTCAAATTCAAAATTCGTCTTCTGCATCATAAAGCTTTCGATGGCATCCGCAATATAATTTTCATGATTATACGTAATGCACTGAATACTGACTAACGGGTTCATCCAAATCATCTCCTTTCACGCTAGCTATTTGAAAATAGATCTCAAGCAACCTTTCATCATTCATTTCTCTGTTGTGCAAAGCTGCTGCTTTTCTTTTCGCATATTTAGAAAGCTGTAGCGCCAGCTGATCATCGGCAAAGATTTCACATATGTAATGTGCCAACATATAAGGTGCGTCCGATGGGTACACAAACCCTTCTTCCTGATGACTTAATAAATCTGTCACCCCTCCAACATGTGAGGCTATAGAAGGCACACCAAGTAGCATCGCCTCCCCTAATGAGTTTGGACTATTTTCAATAGAGGAAGGACACGCAAACACATGTGATGCCAAAAACCGGGCACACATTTGCTTTTCATTTAACATCCCAGTAAAAATAACCTGGCGTTGCAAGTTATACTTTTCGATTAATTTCTTTATATATTTCCCATAAGAGGAAATCTTTAATTTCGCCACCCACGTATCGGACTTTGTTATGTCATGCCCTCCTACATAAAGCTTTGCATTAGGAAAACGTTTCAATACAAGTGGCATCGCCTCGATCGCGAAATGTAGACCTTTAATAGGATACGATCCTTGACTCAAAAAAATGGAATACCGCTCACAATGATCGATATCCCATTCATGCTGATAAAATTCATTTCTTAACGTTTCATTGCAATAATGATACGTAGCCGCTGGATTAATAAACGATGTACAAGCTCGGTCCCACGTCGTCCGTCCGATAATATGCTCAGCCTTTTGAATTGCCTCTACTTCCCACTTGCCAAGCTTGATAAAGCGCTTTTGTCGCTGCTTAATATTATCTAGCTTGAGTATATCTCTAACAGTAAAGCGGTATTGCACATGATGAGGTAAACCTAATGTATAGTGCTTTGCAATGACCGATACGAGCCCTTGAATAGAAATAACGACTTGAACGCCCGCTGCTTCACAAACATTGACCATCGCAAGCGTATGAGCAAATTCCGTCCCAAAAATATGGACAATATCTGGCTTCGACCGTTCAATGACTTTTTTCAAGCTCTCCACTTGGTCGGGTGATTGTATAGGCGCAAATGCATAGTACTGAATGTTCTCCCCTCTCACCTCCTGCACACCACCTGTTCTATTTCTCGGAAACGAAACAGATAGCTTGACATCGGGACGCTTCGAAAGTGATTCTGAGGCATAGACTAACCATCCACCAAAAGGCAAAACCTCTTCCTGGAATAAACGACTCGCCTCAGGCAACGGAATATTAACAAGCCATAAAATATTCATTGGTTCCTCCATTAGAAATTCTATTATGAACTCATCTTTCGGCGCTCTTTATTTCTCAAAAGTTAACTACTCGAAGTTGTTATAGTTTAACTTTAGAAATACCGAAAGCTACCAACACATATAAAATTTCATTGTAGTTTAGCAACTGGGTATTTATAGTCAACATCACTGCAAGAAAAATCATAAATGCTCCTATTTTAGAAAGGTGAGACTGTCTGAATAAATTGTAAAGTCCCATGATAAAAATCAACGAAAATATAGCTCCCAAAGTAGAGAAAAGCGCCCCTATTGTACTAGTATTATGAGTAGTCGAAAAAGCAAAAGATTTCTCCATTTGACTCTTAATAATTGAGAAAGCATTTATCCCACCACCAAAAATAGGGTGTTCTAGCCAAAAGCTAAAATTCGCTAAAATGGCAACCATTCTTCCTTGATACGAAGACTCCTTTTCCGTCAATTTTTCTACAGTATTTGTAAACATATAAGAAAAGTTATCACTCATAAAATAGAAAATAAAACCAGATGCAGCCAAAATAGAAACAAACCAAGCAATCTTTTTTTTATTTGCTTGAGCTATTTGGGACTCCCGGTCTTTTGTTTCAAAAAAATAGACTCCTAACACAATCATTGCTGTAATATACCCTGGAGTCGAAAAGGTTGTCACAATGCTCAAGCATAAGATCATGACTGTAAAAACACTTATTTTTGTCTTTTTAAAAAATAGTTCAAAGATTAATGCAAAGTTTAGAAAACACTGGTAAACACCAGGTTCCCTAAAGATCCCAAAATTCCTTAAATAGTCAAGTTGATTCAAAACGACCGCAAACCTCATATCTATAAAAGAAATACCTGCTTCATTCGTTATAACAGGCGCAATAAAAGCTGGTAAATGAAATATTAGTGGCTTGAAAGTGTAGGTAACTAATAAAGAATAAGTTGCTAATAAAGTAATCACCTTTACATATGAACCCACAAATTGAGTGACTGTTAAGATATGAGAAAACATATAGCCAATCACTATCGCTAAGATAATCTGCCCAAAACCCCCGGAAAAATCTTGATTAGCCAGCATAGTAGAGAAAAGTGAAATGATTAAAATGATCACCCAAAATGTACTTCCTACATTTAGCCTTTGACCTTGAAAAATCATATGATATAAAAAATAGACTCCTGTAATACAAAAAAGATAGTAGATTATTTCTCCTGGACCACTATAAAATAGATAGGGCATCGACTCATTGCTATAGAATATAAGAATAAACACTAATAGCATGGATATAAAGCTAGTAGCCTTCTCGATTTCCTTGTCTTTATCATTGATCTCCATCGTATCTTCCTTTTTAATATTTAATTAAGAACCTCTCGCTGAATCAACTGAACAATTTTGGAAGCTTGAACAGCGCTATTCTTATTTTTTAAAATGAACTGTCTAGCAACCTCTCCCTTCATTTTTAATTCACTTGGCGATTTGTTAATAATGTTATTAATTGTATTTTTTAAATTGTTATTTTTATCAACTATATATAGGTAATGTTGATATTCTTCTGGAATACACTTTAAATTTGTTGTTAGAAAAGGTGTGCCAGAAACCATATACTCAAAAGTTTTAGATGGAAAGGAATACATTGTATATTCATCTTCAGGATTTCGCGCATTAATTAATAGTGTCGCTCGCTTTTCATATTCAAACACTTCGGAACGAGGCTTAAATCCAAAAAATTTAACTCTTCGGTCTCTCATCGACAGCTGCTCAATGTACTCTCTCATATCCCCATCTCCAAATAACCAGAGCTCTAAATCATCATCATGAATTTGTTCAAATGCATCTAAAATATTCTTCACTCCATATTCGAAAGCAAGCGTTCCTGCATACATAACCGCCTTACTTTTTGGCGCTTCAGACAAATCCAAATCATTATTAAAAATACCTTCCATCACAATGAAAGGTTTATTTTTAGGATTCACTTTTTTATTCATCGGCTCAGTAAATAGAACATAACCATCATATTGATGTTCAACAAAATTCACTAATTTCATATAGAGAGGCAGTATCATCCTTTTAAACCATGGCATGTCTTTTTGCCTTTTTAAAGTCAGTATATCAGTTGACATATCTGTAAAAATGTTCACTCGCTTAATACGTAATAGCTTAGCAGCCACAAGTATTCCTAAAGATAGCGGCGTGTAATTAAATGGCGTTAAGATTAGCTTCTGCTTATTTTTACGCTGTTTTATTGACCAGTTGGTAGTAAGAAGCATACCTTGAAAAAAAGAATAGAATTCTTTAATTAAAGGTAAGTTGATTCTAGGTATATATCTAACTGTATCTTTTTGGTTTAATTTTGTTGTTCCTCCTTTAAACTTAAGGAATTTTCCTTTTGGATAGTATGGTTCTTGATATAAATAATGTATATCTATCTGTATATTTTCATACTTTGAAAAGCCCTCTACTAAAGCTGTTTCAAACATGAATTGGGCTACTCGAGAAGGTGTTCTGTTATTATTACATACTTGTTCAAACCATTCTTTGTCACAAAGACTTCCAAAATATAATATATTCATTTCACCTCTTCCCCCAAACATCCCGATTAATCATCCCCGTATAACTCTGTATAATCTTCACAACCTTCACCGACACGTTCTCATCATGATAATCATTGGCCACATACGTCTTTTCATTGTTCTCTCTCATTGCACGGCTTAGCTCGACCGCTTGGACGATTTCTTTCTCTGTAATGCCGCCGATCACAACCGTTCCTTTATCCAGTACTTCTGGACGTTCAGTAGAGGTGCGAATTAAGACACCTGGAAACCCAAGAATGGCGGATTCTTCTGATAACGTGCCACTATCAGATAAAACAGCGAACGCATTTAGCTGTAGTTGATTGTAGTCAAAAAAGCCAAACGGACGTAATTGGCGGACGAGTGGATGGAAGCTAAATCCCCGCTCCTCAATTTTTTTCCAACTGCGCGGATGGGTGGAATAAATAATGGGCAACTGGTACTTTTCAGCAATATGATTGATCGCATTCATCAGCGATAAAAAATTCGCTTCGTGATCAATATTTTCTTCTCGATGGGCTGAGATTAGAATGTATTGTCCTGCTTCTAGTTTCAAATGGTCTAGCACTGGACTGTCGGTAATGCTCGCCATATGTTCGTGCAATACTTCAGCCATTGGTGATCCGGTCACAAAAATATGTTCTTTGCGAATGCCCTCTGACAGCAAGTACCTGCGACTATGTTCTGTATAAGGAAGGTTAATATCGGATACGTGGTCAACAATTTTGCGGTTAATTTCTTCCGGTACGTTTTGATCAAAGCAACGATTTCCTGCTTCCATATGAAAAATAGGGATTTTCAGCCGTTTCGCTGCAACTGCTGAAAGGCAACTGTTCGTATCTCCAAGAATAAGTAAGGCATCTGGCCGTTCTTTTGCCAACACTTCATACGATTTAGCGATAATCTTGCCCATTGTATCTCCAAGATGGTCACCAACTGCATCTAAGTAATAGTCCGGCTCACGCAAGCCTAGCTCTTCAAAGAACACTTGATTTAATGTATAATCCCAGTTTTGTCCTGTATGGACGAGAATATGATCAAAATAACGCTCACACGCTTTCATCGTTTCTGATAAGCGAATGATTTCCGGCCTTGTGCCGACGATCGTCATCACTTTCATTTTCGTCATATCTATACCTCCAAATAGTACGTATCTGGCTGTTCAGGATTGAAAATTTCACAAGCCCAGAATAACGTAATCACTTCATCGTCACCGACATTTTCAATCGAATGTGTGTAGCCGGCTGGAATATCAACGACCTCTGGAATCTCGCCGTCCACTTTGTACTTGATCACTTCATCTGCATCAATTTTACGAAACTTAATGAGCGCTTCCCCTTGAATGACAAGGAACTTCTCTACCTTCGTATGATGCCAGTGGTTTCCTCTCGTAATTCCTGGCTTCGTCTTTGAAATAAAAATTTGGCCCATGCTGTCTGTTTTCAGAAATTCTGCGAGCCAGCCGCGTTGATCGACATTTTTCTTTAGCTTATAAGAAAAATTATCTTCTTCTAAATACGATAAAAAAGTGGCATATAGCGCTCGGTCGAAATCATTTTTCAACGAAGGCATCACTAGCGTTTCTCTATTTTTCTTAAATGCATACAGTTTGTCAGCGAGCTCACCAAGCGTGACTTGATAGGTGACAGGTACATAGCAGAAAGGCTCCTCTCTCGTTGTCCTTCCTTCTAATGCTCGTAAAAATTCGGCCAACACATCATCTATGTAGCATAACGTCAGCTCCGTACTAGGATCATTCACTTGAATCTCTAAATCTCTAGCAATATTATGACAAAAAGTAGCGACGACGCTGTTGTAATTAGGCTTGCACCATTTTCCAAAAAGATTGGGTAGTCGATAAATGTAAAACGGACTATTCATTTCGTCACCGTGAGCGAAAATAAGTGCTTCTGCTGCTCGTTTACTTTGACCATATGGATTGTCTTTTTCCGCTTGGATCGATGAAGTAAAAAGGATTGGTGCAGAGTTATGATTACTTTTTAAAGATTCCAATAATTTAACGGTGAAAACGAAGTTCCCTTCCATAAATTCTTTGTCATCTTGCGGTCGATTGACTCCTGCCAAGTGAAAAACAAACTCACATTCCTTAGTATATTCGTCTAAAAGAGCCGGGTCCGTTTCACGCGTATATTCGAAAATCTCGGTATAGCCCTTATTTTTTAACTCCGCCACTAAGTTCTTGCCAATAAACCCGTTTGCTCCCGTTACTAGTATCTTCATGATTTCCCCAGCCTTTCAATTCTTCTTGGATAAACTCTAGTGTCAGTAACTTCTGCTTCACTTGTTCGATAGTTAACCGCTCCGTATTATGAGAGTTATATTCTTCTGCGATCATGAGCATTTGGTTTCCTTTGGCAAAATACTTATCGTAGTTGAGATCTCGTTGATCAGCAGGTACTCGAAAGAACCCTTCTAGATCATTCGCTACGACATGCTCTTCTCTCGTTAGAAGTGTTTCATATAGCTTTTCACCGTGGCGAGTACCGATGACTTGAATTTCATTGTCAGCGTTAAATAACTCTTTAAGCGCTTGAGCTAAATCGCCGACTGTACTGGCTGGTGATTTTTGCACCATAATGTCCCCTGCTTTCGCCTGATGAAAAGCAAATACAACCAGCTCCACAGCTTCCTCTAAACTCATTAAAAACCTCGTCATATTTGGGTCGGTAACTGTCAATGGCTTGCCATTTTTAATCTGCTCAACAAATAATGGAATGACAGAACCGCGAGAAGCCATCACATTGCCATATCTCGTTCCACAAATTAGCGTTCGTTCTGGAGAGACTGTTTTCGATTTAGCCACAAATACTTTTTCCATCATTGCTTTAGAAATTCCCATCGCATTAATCGGATAAGCGGCTTTATCAGTCGATAAACAAATCACCTTCTCGACCCCATATTCGATGGCCGCTGTTAGCACGTTTTCCGTTCCGATAATATTCGTTTTCACTGCTTCAAGAGGAAAGAACTCGCAGGAAGGTACCTGCTTTAGAGCCGCTGCATGAAAAATAAAGTGGACACCATGCATCGCATTTTTCACACTAGCTAAGTCGCGCACATCTCCTATATAAAACTTGAGCTTGTCATTTTTATAACGTTTTCTCATATCATCCTGCTTTTTCTCATCACGAGAAAAAATTCGAATTTCTTGAATATCTGAATCTAAAAACCGTTCCATCACCGCATGGCCAAACGAACCTGTGCCACCAGTGATCATTAATGTTTTATCTTTAAACACTTCATCTCACCCCCGCTAATAAATGCTTTAACAAAATATCTGCTGCTTTCCTCACATCATAATGTTGCTCCAAATACAATCTTCCATTACCTCCCATTTCTTCTCGCAATCGTTTATTCATCGCAAGTCTTGCAGCATACATCATAAAACTCTCGAGATCACCGCTTTCACACCAAAAGCCACTATTGGATTCTATCAATACATCCTTTAAATCCGTCTGTCGATCCGTCGCAGCTAAGATTGGGAGCGAATACTCCATGTAAGACAAAACCCTTGAAGGAAAGTTCGGAATCGTAAACCTATTGTCTAAAAAAATCAAACCAACATCCGTGATTTGTAGCAATTGATCGTATTCCTCTTTAGGGAGATAGGGCAATAAAGTGACATTAGGGTTGTTCAATACTTTAAGAGCGGCTCGAACCTTTTCATACTCCGTCCCAGAACCAACAATGATTAGATGGCCTGCATCAAAGTGAGCTGCCACTTCTAACAAAAAGTTGATCCCTTGTGGCTTCCCTAAATTTCCTCCATAAATAAACAAAGTAGAATGTTGAGGGATTTGATATTTTTCCAACAGGTGGCTATGTTTTGTTTTCCTGACGATTCTGTTGATCGGATCAATACAGTTAGGAAAAATCTCTAACTTTTTCTTGTCGATGTTGTTATACCTCGCAATATAGTCGACATTCGCTGGCGACATACAGCCAATGTGATCTGATAGCTCATACAGCTTTTTTTCTTTGTTTCTGAAATACCGCCACATGAGTCCACCTTTTTGCATCAACTCGATATCGACCGCATTTTGAGGAAAAATATCTTTCAATAGTAAATACGTCTTACTTTGATGATGCCCCTTAAAATACCGCACCACCTTTTCAAACGTAATTGGCGGAGTGGAATACATCACTAAATCAAACTCAATGTTTCCAAAGTGCTCTTGAATCGCTTGAAGATATTGCCTCTCTATACTTAAAGTAGACAGCCCTTTTTCGATCAAATTCGTTTTCGTTATATTTCCAGTTTTCACTTTTAATAGATAAATATAGTCTTCTCTCACTAACTCCGTCGGTAAATTCTTTCTTTTTTCCCTCGGAGTCACCACATACATATGGACACCTCTATAAGCAAGCTCTCGAACAAGATCCGTGTAAATTCCCCTCTCACTCACACTCTCCATACTCGATAACGTCAAAAACAAAACATTCACCCTACCACCCTCTTCCCTCAACTAAAATCACATAAAAAAACTACTAATAAAAACGCACAAAAAATGAGCTTTTATTAATAGTTTTGATCGAAAAGCGGAGCCGACTGTTTAGACACGAAAAGCAAATGACGGAATGACGAAATGGCGTTCTTCAGCCATGCAGTCAGGCTGGCATTTGACTCGAGTGTCTAGGAAGCGTAGCTGGACATCCGAAATGCGGAAGGCGCTTGCTCATCGGCGACAAGCAAAAGACGAGCCGGCTGAAAGGTTGTTCTTTAACCTTTTGGACGGATTGGTTTTTGACCTCAAGCCGATAGCGCCTGTAGCTGGACAACTCGAAATACGGAGCCGACTGCTCAGACACGAAAAATACATTCAAAAAATGGGCATCTAACCCGTCCTCACGCTATACTATCGACGACTCGCGTCTAAGGCGATGATTCATACTCGCCCACAGTATAACCGAGTGCCTCCATTGATAGTGGTGAGGAGACATTACCAGTTATTGCTTTTCGTTTAAAGTATGCTTAACGAAAAGTCTCTCTTCATAGACATGTATCCTGCTCTACTTTTGGCTATAATAATAATCGTAGCCAGATTTCTTGTTGCTCATATTATTTAGCACAACACCGAGTAATTTCGATTGGGCTGATTGCAATACTTCCTTTGCTTTCATGGCTGTATCTGCGTTTGTTTGTCCACTGCTCACAACGAGAATAGAGGCATCACATTGGTTCGCTACCACTTGCGCATCTGTCACTAATAAAACCGGAGGAGTATCGAATATAACCACCTCATATTCTTGGTAAACCTCTTGAAGAAACTCTGCCATCATATAAGACCCGAGTAATTCGGCTGGATTTGGTGGAATGGGACCAGAGCATAGAATATGTAACTGATCCAGCTGTGATTGCTGCACGGTAGCCGATAACGCTTTTTGCTTCGTTAAAACGTTCGTTAAACCTACACTATTAAAAATATTGAACGTATGATGCATCGTTGGCTTTCGCAAATCAGCATCCACTAATAACACCTTTTTCCCTTGCTGAGCAAAGACGATAGCTAGATTAGCTGCCGTTGTAGATTTTCCTTCTCCCGGACTTGGAGATGTCACCATTAATGAACGAATTTCCTGACCGATAGAGGAAAAAGTAATATTCGTCCGAATTGTGCGATATTGCTCGGAAATAGGTGATTTAGGATTTAAAAACGTCACTAATTTACGTCGGATGACATCCAGATCATTTTTTTTTCGTCTGTTAAAAATCAATCGACTCACCTCTTACTAGCTTATTTTTTGAACGGAGCTTCTTCATTTGTCCCTTAGGTGTTGCAATATTGGAAATCATTCCAATGACCGGTAAACTAAGGGCTTGTTCTACATCTTGCTCAGACTTCATCGTTTGATCTAAATATTCGAGTAAAAAGGCTAGTACAACGCTGATCATTAAGCCAATAACAAAACCAATTGCAATATTTAACAACGGCTGTGGCTTCACAGGTGCTATTTCCTTTGACCCTTCCGCTTTCGCTAAAATACTGACATTATTAACGTTCATAATTTTTACAATTTCTTTTTGAAACACAGTAGCCACTTCATTCGCAATCATAGCTGCTCTTTCGGGATCGGGATCTTGAACCGTAATATTCACTACCTGCGAATAGGTTTCATTTTGGACATTAATTTGATTATTCAATTCACTAG
This sequence comes from Bacillus sp. FJAT-42315, assembly GCF_002797375.1. Lineage (GTDB taxonomy): Bacteria > Bacillota > Bacilli > Bacillales > Domibacillaceae > Bacillus_CE. The sequence continues at coordinate 502,718 of NZ_KZ454941.1, read as the reverse complement.
ATGTCACATTGAGCTTTAAGTTCGCTATCACCTTGTCTAAAATAGCTGGGCTTTTAATGATGACATTATAGGTATTAATGAGTTGCAAATTTGTTTGCACAGATGCTGGTTCATACAACTGCTGTTCCGTTTTTGCTTGATTGACGAGTAATTGCGTAGACGTTTCATACACAGGAGTTAAAACAAAATAACTAATTACACCACTCAACAAAGTAAACAATATAGTAATGCTTAAAATTAACTTCACACGCTTCCAAACAATATTGGTCAATTCACGTAAACTAATTGTTTCCCCCATACTTTCGCCTGCCCCCAACTTTTTGATTTTTCTCCCGGCGTCGTTCATTTAAAAGAATATTTTGTTCTTTATTTAGAACAACTTTATAAGAGGAGTATATCATAATCAATAGGATTAAATAATAGGTAGATCGGCTTATTTATTCGTTATAAAGAACAACGTTCAGTTTTTAATCTCTTCATTTAAAAAGCTGAAACCTTCTCTCTTTCCCAATCGTATGTAAATAAAAAAGGAGGAAATTCCATGTCACAATATGCATTTGAAGCACAAACACCGAACCTTATGGGTTCTGTTTTGAGAACATTTGTATTTTCTTTAACGATTGCCGTCATTGGAATGCTCATGGGAACGATGGTTCCGCCAGCATTGTTTCTGCCATTAGTTATCATTGAAATTGGTATGTTACTGGCTGCTTTCTTTTTACGTAAAAGAAAAATGGTCGGATATACGTTTTTATATGTGTTCACCTTTATCTCGGGGATCACAACCTATCCGATTGTTGCTCATTATTTAGCAACTTCCGGCGCACAAGTAGTTGTAGGTGCGTTCGCTTCAACGGTTGTCGTTTTCGGAGTGATGGCGATTGCCGGATTGAAAACGAAGAAAGACCTTTCATTTTTGAGTGGCATTTTATTAACGGTTTTATTAGCTTTAATCACATTGTCGATCATGAATCTGTTCTGGCCGTTTTCTTCTACTGCCATGTTCGTTTATTCATTAATTGGGACGGTGCTATTTTCCGCTTATATCATGTACGACTTTAACCAAATGAAACGGATGACTATTACAGAAGAAATGATTCCGCTACTTGCCTTAAATCTGTACCTGGATTTCATTAATTTATTTATTAACCTTTTACGAGTGATTGGATTTTTGAGCAAGGATTAACAAAAAGAGGTGTACCCAAATCTTTGGAATTGGGTACACCTCTTTTAAGGTTTAAATAAGTTTATATGGAAAGAGTATGATTATGCGGTAAACTATAAGGAAGAGACAAGGTTGATAAAGGAGGAATTGGGTATGACCATCCAATCAACGGCAAAAATGATACAAAAGAAAGGCTTTTTCTCATGAGCAAAAAAGAAATTGCAGGCATTGTGGCATCAAACGGCATCGCCATTGCCAAAGCCTTCCGATTAGAAAGCCCAGAGTTCATCATTGAAAAAATAGCAGTAGTCGATACATTAGCTGAAGTGACGCGCTTTGAACAAGCGGTTGCTACATCCATATCGGACCTAGAAATCATTAAAGAGCATACTCATAAACAACTAGGTGAGGAGCAAGCAGCGATTTTTGCCGCTCAGCTGCTCCTATTAAGTGATCCAGAATTCATTGATCCAATTAAAGAAAAAATCACTTCCGAGCAAGTTAATGCCGAGTTTGTTTTAAACGAAGTCTCTTCCACATTTGTTCACTTGTTCGAATCGATGGAAGATGCCTATATGAGGGAACGGGCAGACGATATTCGTGATGTCACCAAGCGCGTATTGGCTCACCTTTTACACGTAAACTCTACTGATTTAAAGACGATTACGGAAGAGGTCATCATTGTTGCTAAAGATTTACCTCCCTCCACCACTGCACAATTAAATCGACAATTTGTCAAAGGCTTTATAACGGATAATGGTGGACGGACTTCTCATTCTGCGATTATGGCTCGTTCAATGGAGCTTCCAGCGGTTGTTGGTACGAAAAGAGGCACGACACGCATCCAACATGGGGACATCGTAATTGTCGATGGGATCGACGGAAAAATTATCGTGAACCCAACAGCACAGATGATTAAAAAATATGAAGAAAAAAAATTAGCCTATGAAGCCAAAAAAGCGAAATGGGCACAACTTATACATGAACAAACGGTATCAGCTGATGGGCATCTAATCGAATTAGCGGCCAACATCGGGACGCCAGCCGATGTGAAAGGGGCACTCGAAAACGGCGCTGAAGGTATCGGGTTATATCGGACGGAGTTTTTATACATGGGGCGCGATAGCTTTCCGACAGAGGAAGAGCAATTTGACGCTTATAAAACGGTGTTAGAGCGCATGAATGGAAAACCCGTGATCGTTCGGACACTAGATATCGGTGGCGATAAAGAGCTACCATATATCTCTCTTCCTAAAGAGAAAAACCCCTTTTTAGGATTTTGCGCCATCCGCTTCTCTTTAAGTATGCAAGATATGTTTAGAACTCAATTACGAGCACTATTACGGGCGAGCACATATGGTCATTTAAAAATTATGTTCCCGATGATCGCCACACTAAATGAATTGCGACAAGCCAAAGCCATTTTAGTAGAAGAAAAAGAAAAACTGCAAGCCGAGGGCATCAAGATAGCGAAGCAAATAGATATCGGCATCATGGTTGAAATTCCCTCCACCGCTATCATGGCCGATCTATTCGCCAAAGAAGTGGATTTCTTCTCAATCGGAACGAATGATTTAATTCAATACACACTAGCAGCGGATCGCTTAAACGAAAACGTGTCCTATTTGTACCAACCTTATCATCCGGCCCTTCTGCGCTTAATCAAACATGTGATTGATGCTGCCCACAATGAAGGGAAATGGGTCGGCATGTGTGGAGAGATGGCAGGAGACGAACTAGCGATTCCAATTCTGCTTGCATTAGGTTTGGATGAATTCTCGATGAGTGCGACTTCGATCTTAAAGGCTCGCTCACAAATCATGCAGCTTTCTAAAGTTAATTGGAGCGAGCATATCGAACATATTTTGTCGATGTCGACAGCGGAAGAAGTGGTAGCGTTTATTAAAGAACAATATTGACGCTTGAATTAGCTTTCCGCTTAGCCAAGGGTCCTCGGTGTAACCGTAGATACGTTATTTTTCCTGAATAACACAACAAGAGCATGTTTTGAACAATAGTTATTCAAAACATGCTCTGTCTACTCTTTATCGAAAATTCATCGGAAAGGCATTCACGTCTACATCGAAAATGACCGGTAAACCAATATAGATGGCTCCAACAATAAGGACAATCGCAATAATATTGACCCAAAAGCCGGCTCGCATCATTTCGCTAATCTTAATTTTTCCTGTGGCAAAAATGATCGCATTCGGCGGTGTACCAACTGGTAGCATGAACGCACAGTTCGCAGCCATTGCAGCGGCCATCATTAAAGCAAATGGATGAACATCAATCGCCATCGCCAATGCCGCAAGAACTGGCATAATCATCGTAGCCGTAGCAGTGTTTGATGTAATCTCTGTTAAGAACAACACAAAAGCTGTCACGAATACAAGAACAAGGAATAGCGGAAACGCCTCTAATACCGTCAACTGATCACCAAGCCAAGTGGCAAGACCCGTCTCTTTAAATCCAGCAGCAATCGCTAATCCGCCACCAAACAGTAAAAGAACACCCCAAGGTAAGTCGCGTGAAACCGTCCAGTCTAACAACGCTCCACCTGTTCGTTTAGAGGGTAAAATGAATAATAATATTGCAGCGAAAATAGCAATCATCGTATCACTAATGCCCGGAATCACAATAAAGTTTTCATTTTGCCATAAGAACGTTCGCGTCACCCACATGAAAGCAGCAAACAAAAAGACTGAAAGCACAAGCTTCTCTTCTAAGCTCATTGCCCCTAACTTTTTCTTTTCTTCACGAATCAACTCCATACCGCCTGGTAACTCTTTAAATTTAATCGGAAAGGCAATATTTACTAAATAAAACCAAGTGAAAATTAATGAAATCAATACGACAGGAGCCGCCATTAACATCCAATCAGCGAATGAAACTGTCACACCGTAAAAGCTTTCAATCGCGCCTGCCATAATAATATTGGGTGGTGTTCCGATCAACGTCCCTAACCCACCAATCGTTCCTGAGAAACCAATTCCAAAAATCACTGTTTTTTCAAAGCTTTTAATATCAATCGACTTATCGCCAGACTGTTTAACGATTTGAGCTGCTTGATATGTAATCGCTGTTCCAATCGGTACCATCATCATCACTGCCGCTGTATTCGATACCCACATCGATAAAAAACCAGTCGCAATCATAAAACCTAGCACGATTCTTTTCGAGTCTGTTCCCATAACCGAAACAATATTCATCGCAATCCGACGATGCAAATCCCACCGTTCCATCGCCATCGCAATTATAAAGCCACCGAGGAATAAAAAGACCATCGGATCACCGTAAGCAGCCGTTGCTACTTTACCATCCACTGCTTCGGTAATCGGTAATAAAATCAGTGGCAATAGTGACGTCACTGGAATAGGAATCGCCTCTGTAATCCACCAAGTAGCAACCCATACCGTTGTTGCAAGAACCGCTCGAGCTTCAGTCGTTAGTCCTTCTGGTAAAAAAAACAATTGAATTAATGTAAACAATAACGGTCCAAGGAACAAACCAACCCATTGGACTTTCGTCATCGACCGTCTATTGGGCTCATTCGGCTCTCCTTGCTTCGTTGAAGATGAATGATGTTGCATCTCTACTACTTTACTTTCTTTTTTTGCCGAGAAAAAAAGAAGCTGTTTTATTTTATCATGTGCATTCCAGCATTCTTGCCAAACCATCGCTGTTAACTGACTCATCGGTGACCCCCCTCTTAATATCTAATTTAAGAGTAAAGGATTTCACAGAAAAAAAGAGATTAAATAAGCAAAGAAATAGTTTTGAAAATAAAAAAAGCAAACGCTTTCAATCTATATACGATCGCACTTGATCCTGTTTTTGCTTCAAAATTCGACACCTTGTTTGCGGACGACCAACCGACCCGTACGAAACCCGCTCTTCTAACACGCCGATTTCCTGCAAAAACGATAAGTATTTACGAACAGAGACTCGTGATACACCTGAATGAAAGGAAATGTCATCAGCTGAGAAATCGTCCTCTGTCCACTTTTCCACCGACAACCAAACAAGCTTTAACGTTTCTTTCGTCAGCCCTTTCGGTAATACTTTTCGAATAGCCTTCTTCTCTTTTGAAAAAAAGAGCTCATCAATCTCTCCTTGATTCACTTCACTCGAACGCACATACATCTCATATCGACGTTGATAAGAAAGAAGAGCTTGCTGGAAACGGTCAAATTGGAAAGGCTTCATTAAATAATCTACCGCCCCATACTGTAACGCTTTACGAACACTTGCCATATCATTCGCTGCACTAATCACAATGACATCAATACTTTTATTCAATAGGCGAATGTTCTTCAACAATTCCAACCCTGTCATCCCAGGCATATATATATCTAGTAAAATTAAATCTGGACGATTCGCCTGTATCTCTTGTAGAGCCGCTTCCGGCGCATTAGCAATCGCTTGCACGTGAAACCCCGGAATTGCCTCGACGTATTGTTGATTAATTTGCGCGACCATTGGATCATCTTCTGCAATTAATACTTGAATCAACGCTCTCTACTCTCCTTTCTAATCGGAACATTCACTTCTATAATCGTTCCTTTTCCCTTTTCAGACGTCACATAAATCTGTCCTTGTAGCTCTTGAATCGTTTCTTTTACAAGATATAGCCCGAAGCCATGTCCTTCTCCTTTTTCAGACATGCCTTTTCTAAATGCCTCATCGACGTGATCCATCCCTTTTCCATGATCTTTCACTTCGATTGTGAGCACTTCTTCTTCATACCCGAGAAACACCGTCACAGGTCGCCCCTGCTTCGGAGTCGCCTCCAATGCATTGTCCACTAAGTTGCCGATAATCGTAATTAAGTCATGCGTCAACGAAGAGCTAGAAATATTCGGCATAAAAGAATCTTCCGTTAACATTAATTCTTTCTCTTGTTCATGACAATAACTCATTTTCGCTAGTAAAAATCCGGCAATCACCGGATCTTGAATCCGTCTTGATAAATAACCGATGCTGTCTTGATAACGCACATTCAACTCTTCAATATAAGCAGGAAGCGCATCATATCTCTCCATGTGCACCATTCCTAAAATGACGTGCAGACGATTCATAAATTCATGCGTTTGCGCACGTAACGCTTCCGCATACATCTCAGTCCCACTTAATCGCTCCGCTAATTTCTTCATTTCAGTTTTATCACGAATCGTCGCGACTGCGCCGATAATTTGACCATCCACATATAATGGAGAGCGATTCACAAAGAAGACCACATCGTTTACTTCTACTTCTTCATCCACAATCACCTGTCCATTGGTTACCGTTTGCCCTAAATTCATCTTCGGTAACATCGTTCGTTCCGATTGTCCAACGAAAGGGCCTGTCACACCTGCTTTTTCGAGCAGGCGAACCGCTGCTTCATTCATTAATGTCACCATGCCATAACGATCGACCGCCACAATCCCTTCATGCGTCGATTCAATCAATATCTCTCGTTCCTCAAGCAATCTAGCAATTTCCATCGGCTCAAGCCCAAACATCACCTTGCGCACACGGCGGCCGAGATATAAGGCCCCACCAATTCCAACGATTAAGCCGGCTCCTAGCCCAACGTAAATCACTTGTTGGTCAGAGTGAATAGCTTCCTGTATATGGACTAGTGTCATTCCAACAGCTACCGACCCTATTTGATTCCCTTCTTGATCAAAAACAGGTGTAAAATAACGCAACGATTTGCCAAGAGACCCTTCAGCAATGGATAAACACTCTTCTCCATTTAATGCTTTTTGCACATCATTCCCTTGAAAAGGCTGACCGATTTTCTCCGGGTTCGGGTGGGATTTACGCATACCTTGCTGATCAAATACTGTAATGAAATCAACATTTAATTCTTTTCGTACCTGTTCCACATGAGGTTGAATTTGTTGCTCTTTCGCTTGATTTGCTAACCCTTCGCGAACGACCGTTGATTCGGCCAATAACCGCGACGTCATCGTTACCGTCTTCTCAATTTGCTCCCTCGTTTTCTTCTCCGTCTGATGGGCAATTAGTCCATTCGTAATCGTTAGCGCCAATACGACAACGACCACAACGAGACCGACAATGAGAGCTCGTAACGTCAATTTCTTCTTGATGTTCAAAATCATTTCCTCCATTAAACAAATCCACTTACTCTGTCCTCAAAGTATGAGAAACACTTACTTTTTACTTTCCTATATTATAACACTCGTACCGTTCAAAATTATAAAGAACATTTGACGCTTATTTTACTTATTCAACAGGAAAAAACATTCTCAGGCAAGTCGGGAAAATGCACCTTTGATTCAGCAGAAAAGTGCGAGATACATAAAAAAAGCATTCTGTTCTATAACAAAATGCTTAGTTGCATATGAAGGATTTAACAAAGACAAAATGAAGAATACCTACAAAAACAAGAGTGTTAAGCTCTAGAAAAGCCCAAGGAACTTCTTTTTAAGACGTACTGGTGGTTCTTTCTGAATATGTTGACCGCTTATAATCATTTCGGCATTTTCTTGAAAGTAAAAACGGTAATCGCTCCCGAGTTGTGATTGTAGTTTTTCATATGCCTCTGTTAGATGGAAAGGGCGAGTGGTCGTGTTGTGGGCATCCGATGCGATGAAGTGAGTTAAGTTGGCTTCGATAAGTTGTTCTGTAAATCGTTTAATTCTTTTTCCAAAATAACCGATATAAGAGGAAGCGGTTATTTGCGTTAAGGTACCATTTTTGACAAGCTTGTACAACTTATCAGGATGCTCAAGAATTTCTTGATTCCGCTCAGGATGAGCAATAATTGGAAGAAGTCCTTTCATATGAAGATCAAATAGCAATTTTTCCGCGTATTGTGGAATATAACCAGAAGGAAATTCAATCAGTACATATTTGGAATTTCCACCTACAGTAAGCAACTCATTATTTTCGAAATCTTCAATTATTTCTCCATACATTCGAATCTCTTGTCCAGGTAAAATTTCTACATTCACCCCTGCATTCTTTAATTCATGATTTAAGTTAGCAACGTGAAGTAAAATATTAGTTTTCTTATTTTCATAGATACCATTTTTATGATGTGGGGTCGCAACAATCTTTGTAATTCCTTGTTTCTCGGCCATTTTAGCCATCGATAAACTACTCGCATTCGATTTAGCGCCATCGTCTAAACAAGATAGAATATGACAGTGAAGATCGATCATAGCGTTTTCTCCTCCCTTACTCTTATGTAACTTTGTGAATAAACTAAAGTAAGCTAGTAAATAGAAAACACACAGCTTATAGGCCGTGTGTTTTTCGTCTAGGTGTGGTTGATGTTATTGAATGCCTAAGTGTTGTTTCAACATATCAGAGATTCGTTCTTTTTCTTCATCAGACACTAGGTAGTAATAGACACCGTTCATTTTTTTGTTTGTTCCTTCAATTGTTTCTTGTTGGATGTTGTTTCTGGCTGAAGCATAGTTCTTCTGGATGTTCATCATTTCGTCTACCGTTAAATTCGTTTGCACATTCTTTTGCAGAGCACCTAAAATTTCGTTGTATTTTAACACCGATGTCATGCTAGCCCCTTTGTCAAGAATGCCTTGAATCACCTGGCGTTGGCGAGCTTGTCGACCGAAATCACCTTGTGGATCTTCATAGCGCATACGTGTATATTTCAGCGCCTCTTCCCCCGTTAAAGTGATCATTCCTTTTGGAAAAGTTTCACCATCATAAGTAAAAGCAAATGTATTTTCTACTTCAATGCCACCAACAGCATCGACTAAATCTTTAAAACCATCCATATTGATTTCCACATAGTAATCAACGGGTACATCGAGAAATTGCTCCACTGTTTTTGCCGACATATCGACTCCGCCAAAAGCATAGGCATGATTGATTTTATCCTCAGTTCCTTTGCCTACGATTTTAACACGCGTATCACGTGGGATGCTGAGCATTTTCACAGAGTTTTCTTCACCGTTAACGGACATCAGTAACATCGTATCTGAGCGTCCTCGGTCACCTTCTCGCTCATCGACCCCTAACAGTAAAATGGTAAATGCATCTTTATTTTTCAAGGAAACTTCTTCTTCACGCTTTTCAGATTTCTTCAGCGCATGTTCATTGACAATGCCGTCTAAAGCGTTGTTGATCACCGAATATGCTGCAAAAATTGCGCCTCCCCCAATCGCCAATATAAGCAACAAAACAATAAGAAAAAGCTTTTTCTTACTTTTCTTCCTTCTAGACCTTGATCTTCTTTCCATCCAAATTTTGCTCCTTTATTAATGTACGTACCTATCCTTTAGAATAGCATGAAAATGGAAATGAGAGAAGGAAGGTGCCTGTCACTCCCTGGTTTTTGTCAATTTATGTAGATGATGAGGGTACGACTGAATGTGACTATTTCTTAACTGATTAGTCAAACGAGCTACCACACATTAGCAGTACAAACAATGTGTTTTTTTAATTCATGAATAAATTGTCGGCATTTATTTTCCGCTTCCTTGACATTGTTTCCGGTGAAGATGACATGGCCATAGTGGTCGATGCTCGATTGGAGTTTGGAGATTTCCTGATTTTCTGAAAACTTTAGAGCGAAATCTGCTGGGTGATATTTTTTATGAAGTAGAGAGAGATCTCCTGTTTTTTCGAGAATGCCATTTTCGTCAAAATGGATAAATTGAACGGCTACTGCTTTCGTTTGGGTGACAGGTGAGCAGTTAGGCTTTTGCCCGCTCGCTAATTGCACAGTGAGAGAGACAAGATCAATTCCTGAATGTAACTTGATGAGTTCAGGTATTTGATGAGCAGCCAGTCTAGCCCCGATTTCAACAATGAAGGGTGTGCCGTCAGCAGTCATCATGATATCAAAATGGCAAGGACCATTTTTGATACCTAAACTATTGAGAGCCTTTTCGCATTCACTTTGCACTCTTTTCACCTGATTCTTAGATAGAAGTGATGGAAACGAGTGACCGATTTGGACCATTTGTTTCACTTTGTCATTGTGAAGAAAACAATAAACCATTTCTCCATCCACACTAAACGACAAAGCCCCAAATTCAAACCCTTGGACAAACTCCTCAACGATTACATTTCCACTAGGGCTGAACTGCATCGCATATTGAACAGCTTGATCTAATTCAGTAATGTTTGTAATTTTACTAATTCCTCGACTACCTGAGCTATCCGTCGGTTTCACGATATAGTTTTTTGTTTGTATCGCTACTTGTAATTGAGTCTTCACCCTTATTAAATCGACCGAATGACTAATTTTATAAAATGGAGGAGTGAACATTTGATGAGCGGCAAACTTTTTTCGCATTTCATATTTGTCAGCCACAACATGTATAAGTCCTTCCCCTTGCATGGGCAAATTCAACTTTTCATTCACATAGCAGCTAGTAGGCACAGCTAAGTCATTGGACATCGTCATCGATCCGACTACCTTATATTTACGCGCCACCCGTTCTACTCTACTAAAATCGGTTATATCGACACACTCGAAATAATCGGCTTTACTCGCTCCAATGCAGCTCGGATCATTAGAAACGACCACCGCATGCATCCCAAGTGCTTGAGCTTTCTCAATTGCGGGCACTTGCCCCACACTACCTCCTAAAACTAAGAGGTTCTTTTTCATAGAATCCCCCTCTGTTCTTACAAAACTTGAGTTTCAATTCGACAAATATCGAGTAGTGACAGGCACTCTGTGATAAATTGGGTGCATTTCCCTTCTACTTCAACAACGTTTTCTCCAATGAAGATGACATAGCCGTAGTGATCTTGACTGGATTTGAGCTTAGTTATTTTTTGCTTTTCTGAAAGGCGAAGCTCAAAATCTGCTGGTTGATATTTTTGAATGAGTGAAGAGAGATCGCCGATTTTTTCAATAATACCATCCTGATCGAAAGTGATCATTTCTACTGCTACTGCTTCGTTTTTAGTCACTGGCGGACATTCTACTTTTTGTCCGCTCGCTAATTGCACAGTGAGAGTAACTAGATCAATTCCTGAATAAATTTCAACAATTTCAGGTAATTTATGAGCGGACAACCTAGCACCTGCTTCAATGATAAAAGGGATACCATTAGAGTCGAGCATAATATCTAAAAGGCAGGGACCATTTTTTATCCCTAGACTAGCTAGTGCCTTTTCGCATTCCTTTTGTATCTTTATCTCTTGATCACTAGAAAACATATGAGGAAAAGAATGACCGATTTGAACCATCTGTAAGACTTTATCATTGTGAATGAAGCAGTAAATCATTTTTCCATCTACACTAAATGTAAGCGCTCCTAGTTCAATTCCTTCGATAAATTCCTCTACAATTACCTTCTTACTGGGGCTAAAACTCATCGCATGCAGCACGGCTTCATCTAATTCATCAATCTTTGTAATTTTTCTGACTCCACGACTCCCTGAGCTATCGTTAGGCTTTACAATAAAGCTTTTCGTTTTCAAAAGAGGTTGCAGTTCATGCTTAATGAAAGCTAAATGATCAGAATCACTTATTTGATAAAACTGAGGAGAATTCACTTGATAAGCAGCGTATTTTTGGCGCATACGATATTTATCTGCTACAACGTATGTAATCTCTTCTCCTTGCATTGGCAGATTCAATTTTTCATTTACATAGCAACTAACCGGTACAGCCACATCATTCGACATCGTCATCGATCCGACCACATTATATTGGCGGGCTACTTGTTCTACGCCCTCGAAATCTGTAGTATCTACACACGCAAAATAATCCGTTACACTTGCTCCAATACAATGTGGATCATTAGAAACGACCACTGCATTCATCCCGAGTTCTTGTGCTTTCTCTATCGCAGGCAACTGTCCGACACTACCACCTAGAATTAAAAAATTATCCTTCATAAGTTATCTCCACTCCTAGTCGATTTTCATTAGCTATTTGGAGAAAAGTATCATTTTTATTGATTCGACAAATCTCGGGGAGTGACAGGCACCTGTCGATATTCTGGGAAAAATCCAGCTTGTTCTCCTTGTATGAGGCTCGTTTTTGCGCTAGCTAATTGGTTATAGATTGCTTGGTTGTGAATTTTCTTGCCGATGTGAAATTGCTTTTCTGTATTGGAGAATTGTTGTTTGTATTTGTAAAGGGAGTCTCCTTTTTCTTTTCCTCCTCCATGGTCGACGATGTGGTAGCCACTTCTTTTAGCCCACAGGATGCATTCGTATCGCAAATAGCAATTAGGACATAAATGAAGATATTCTTTGAAAGAAGCACTTAAGTGAATGGTGACGAATCCTTCACTTTTTAATAGTAGATTGGCAGAGATGACTTGATCTTCGTGTAGAGCGAACGCTAGAGTAATATAACCTTTAAGTGCTTGGAAATAAGCTTGAAAAAATTCTAACGAAAAGTAATAAAAGGACGACGCTTGTTTCTTATCCATCGTTTCTGTATAGATGTCATAGAACATTTGGACCTCTTTCGGACCAATGTCCTTTCCGTCGATAAACTTTATCTCCACTTGGTTTCTTTTACTCTTTTTAATTCGCCGCTTTTTGCTTGACCCCACTTCACGCCAAATCTCCTCTTCCACCTTAGTGACATCATTGTAAATCATCTCACCAACAGACGTGATATGGACATAACTCGCTAGCCCTGCTTCCGTTTCTAAATAAGAGTGAAAGCGAATAAACTCACTCACAATGCCCTCCGCTTCACAATAATGCTCAAAGCTTCGTCTAAAATCCCTAACAAAATCATCATCACTTTTTAATCTACTAAGAGAATATAACGGCCCTCCGTATCCATAAGGAGTGGTGATATCATAGTATATTCGACTATCAACACGATCTGGAATCTCCCGTTTTAAAAAAGGGTAAATCACAAATTCCTTCTCAGACTTCTCATAAACAAATAAATAGCCATTCCCTTCTCCACGTTCTTCATACATTTGCACATATTGCGGAAGGTAGAAGACATCATATGTTTCACATTTCGTGACGAAATAGAGCCACTCATCCTTTTGATTTAGATCAAGGATCTTATATTTCACATTTTGCTTGATCATGAAATTTTCCCGCTCCTTTTTTGGTCATTACCGTATATATTCTCTCTCCGAATAATTTTATTAACTGTTAAAAAAATTATTTTCATATCGAACCATAAGCTGAAATGCTTAATATAGTGGACATCATATTCGATTCTTTCATCCCAGCTTAAAGCATTTCTCCCCATCACTTGCGCGTATCCAGTAATACCAGGCACCATATCAAAGCGAATCTTTTTATCTGGAGAATACTCCTCAAACTTATACGGATAATAAGTAACCGGAGGCCTCGGTCCGACAAAACTCATCTCACCTTTTAAAATATTAAACAGCTGAGGTAGTTCATCGAGACTAGTGATACGTAAAAAACGCCCTATTTTTGTGATCCGATTATCACCTTGATCTTGGAGGAATAAACCGTCACCTAAATGTTCTGCTCCCTCTACCATCGTTCTGAATTTATAAATATTAAATACTTTCCCATTTTTTCCAAGACGAGATTGTTTGAACAAAATAGGTCCCTTAGAAGTGACTTTAATACAAATGCCAATGACTATAAAGACGATGGATAAAGCGATAATTCCCACGAAAGACAAGACTACATCTAGCATTCTTTTCACTCGTAATTGTGTTGTCATTACACGATCCCTCTTTTATTAACTGAGCGACAAACGGAATCCACAATCTCAATCACTCGATCTTGATCTTGCTCAGACATGCTCGTTCCAGATGGCAAGCAGAGTCCTTTCTCAAACAACTGATCAGAAACGCTTTTATATTCCAAGTGAGGATAATATCGATAACCTGAAAAGACGGGCTGCGTATGAAGCGGCTTCCACACTTGTCTTGCTTCAATGTTTTCCTTTGCTAATGCATTAAGAATTTCCTCTACTTTTTCCTTGTCATCAATCGTGAACGTCGTTAACCACCGATTCGATTTTGTGCCTGCAAGCTCTGGCATAAATTGAATGCTATCAATATGATGAAGGGATTCTTTATAACGAACAAAGAGAGCACGCTTCGCCTTTACTCTCTCATCTAGCACCTGTAATTGGGCAATGCCAATCCCTGCAAGAACATTGCTCATACGATAATTGTAGCCGATTGTTTGATGTTGATAAAAAGGCAGAGGATCACGTGCTTGTGCAGCTAAATATTTCGCATGGTTCAATCGTTCGACATCATCAGAGACGAGCATCCCGCCACCGGATGTTGTAATAATTTTATTACCATTAAAAGAGTAGATGCCAAAAGAACCTAAGCTCCCGCTTTTTCTCCCTTGATACTCTGAACCTAAAGATTCGGCTGCATCTTCAATGACTGGCACGTTGTATTGATGACAGATTGCTAATATTTCATTCATTTTGGCACTTTGACCAAATAAATGCACGATAATTACCGCTTTTGGAAGCTGTCCTTTTTTCTTTGCTTCATGTAATGCTCGCTCTAAGGCTAAAGGAGACATATTCCAGCTTTCTTCTTCAGAATCAATAAAAACCGGCTCAGCCCCTACATAAACAATTGGATTGGCCGTAGCAACGAAAGTCAAGGTGGAACAAAATACAACATCTCCTTGCTGGACATTCAATAACAGCAATGCTAAATGAATCGCTGCTGTTCCCGAACTTACAGCAACGCTGCCATTCGTTTGTGCATATTTGGCCATGTTCTCTTCAAATTGATGAACGTTTGGTCCTGTCGGAGCAATCCAATTCGTTGCAAATGCTTCATTCACATATGTTTGTTCGTTTCCACTCAAGTGAGGAGGGGATAGAAAAATCCTTTTTTCAGTCATTTTGTGATACACCTCATTTTTAAGTATTAATAGCTACTGGCTTCTGAGAAATCACCGTCCGATGATGAGCAATATCTAATAATAGATGAGCGAGTGTATGACCATCCATCGTCATAAATCCAGCTAACAAATAATCGACAGCTTCTAGATCTTGCATCACTGCTTTTCCGATATGAATTTTTGGATGAATTTGTTGTTCGTGAACTTCATTGTCGTTGAGCAGTTCTTCATACAGCTTCTCTCCCGGTCGGATTCCGGTAAATTGAATGCTGATCTCTTCCATAGTGAAGCCCGATAATTTAATTAAGTTTTTTGCTAGGTCAACAATTTTAACTGGTTCGCCCATATCTAATACAAAAATCTCTCCCCCGTTCGCTAATGTCCCCGCTTGAATCACAAGCCGAGACGCTTCGGGGATTGTCATAAAATAACGCTCCATTTCAGGATGAGTGACTGTTACAGGCCCACCTTGTTCAATCTGCTTCTTAAACAAAGGGATCACACTTCCGCGACTGCCAAGAACATTTCCAAATCGCACCGCTACAAATTTTGTCTGCGCCCGGCCATTCATATTTTGCACAATCATTTCGGCTACTCGTTTTGTTGCGCCCATTACACTCGTTGGATTGACGGCTTTATCCGTTGACACCATTACAAAGCTTTCCACTCCGTATTTGGCGGCAGCCTCTGCAACGTTTTTTGTTCCGATAATATTATTTTTGACAGCTTCATGCGGATTTTCTTCCATTAAAGGAACGTGCTTATGAGCCGCTGCGTGATAAATGATGTTTGGCTTATATCGTTTCATCACTTGTAACATACGTTCTCGATCTTGAATGTCTGCTATAACAGGAATAATATGTATAGCTCCTTTGCATTTTCCCTTCAGCTCCATCTCGATCGTGTAAATGCTATTTTCACCATGCCCGAGTAGAATCAACTGAGCAGGATTGAAATGAGCAATTTGGCGGCAAATCTCCGAACCAATCGACCCACCTGCTCCGGTGACGAGCACGACCTTTTGGTTAATCGTTTCTGTAATATGATCCGTCGCTAACTCTATCGGTTCCCGTGCTAACAAATCCTCTGGACGAACGTCTTGCCATTGATGAACAGAGAGCTTTCCGAGAATGAGATCTTCTATTTTGGGAATAATTTGCGTTTTTCTATTTGTTTGCGAGCACGTTTGATAAATGGAATTGATCTCTTTTTTATTAAGAGAGGGAATCGCAATAATAATATGTTCAATGTCATAAGCTCGAACGATTTTTTCAATGTCGGCGATGCTTCCCACTACAGGAACACCCAATATTTCCAGTCGATGCTTTCTTTGATCATCATCTACGAAAGCCACTGGCAGTAATTCAATGTCAGCTTCTCTCTGTAATTGGCGAACGACCATCACACCAGCTGCTCCAGCTCCAACAATTAACGTTCGTTTTTTACTTTTATCTGTCAAGAGGACTCTATCCCGCAACACCCGGATAGAAAATCGCGAGCCGCCGATGAACAGCATCAGTGCCATCCAAATCACGACATACAGCCGCGGATTTACTTGTTGCGTCATGATGAAATCAATGGTCATTATGCTAATCACAGATAAAGTAATCGCCTGCAACAGAACAATTAACTCTCTAATACTAGCAAAGGACCACGCCTTCTTATACAAATGACTTTTCAAAGCAAACACTTGATAACTGCACACCAAACCAGCAATGATCACCAAAGTAGATAAGTTATCAAACTCTAGTAGACCTCCAACCACCAGCTGCCCGAACACCACTGCCACAAACACCAACAACACATCCATGAACACCAACGCCGTCACTCGCCTTTGATAAACCATACAACTCCCCTCCTTTTTAGGTACCTGTCACTCCCCGAGTTTTGTCGAACAAAAAATAGGAAAGACACCTTAAAGCTTATGAGCAAATTACTGTTCTCTAGCATCATAAAAACAGATGGTCAGCTATTCCAATATTCTAAAAAGCACAGGAAATCCCACACACAACGTTCAATATAACAAACAAATCGTTCTCTATAAAGAATATTATATAGAACACCCTCTTTTTTGTAAACACAATCTTTTCGGGGGGTGCCTGTCACTCCCCGAGTTTTGTCGAAACACAAAAAGCCACAAGATTATCAATCAATCTTGCGGCTTTTCGTTTGTTTAGTTGTGTTCATTGATTGGTCCATGTTGTTGCTCACACCAGGCAGCTAACTGCTTCTCGAAGATCTCGTTGTCTGCTTTTTTTCTCTTTCTTGGTCCCTTCAGTCGACCGCCTGCTTGACGAATTTTCTTCGCTGTGTGTCGGCTATGTAGCAGTTGGTCAATATTGTCTGCTGTATAACTTCGACCATTTTGGTCAATCGCCGCTCCTTTTTTAGCCAGCACCATCGCGGCCAATCCGTAGTCCTGTGTCACGACAAGATCCCCTTTTTCCACCCGGTTGACGAGCACAAAATCAACCGCATCTGCTCCTTTTGATACGGTAACCGTTTCTGCTCCGTCACGTGTCATATTATGAGCGGTATCACAAAAAATCAGCACTGGAAGATCAAAATACTTCGCCACCTTGCACGTTTCATCGACCACAGGACACCCATCGGCATCAATTAATATTTTCATCAACAACACCCTCTTTTTTCATTTCTGACAATATTTTTTCCCTAAAAGTTGAAATGCTTTAGCAAAATCATCATACTTTAATAAAAAAACTGCTATAATTCATTATAGTGAAAATGTGAAAAGGAATGATCAAAGTGACTGATTATCGTCAATTTTACGATAAATTACAAACTGTGGTGAATAAAGAACATGTTCACCTTGATGAATATTTAAAAAGTCATACGTACACAAGATTAGGTGGCAAGGCGGATTTGTTCGTCACACCATCAACATATGAAGAGGTGCAACAAGTCGTCAAATTTGCTAACGAGAACGAGATCCCGCTAACACTGCTCGGTAATGGATCAAATTTAATTGTCCGAGATGGCGGCATTCGCGGTATTGTCATTAATTTGGAGTTTTTACACAAGATTTATGTTTCAGAGGATGATATGCTTGTTGCTCAAAGTGGGGCGGCGATTATTGAAGCCTCCAGAGAAGCGTTGAAGGCCAAGTTAACCGGACTAGAATTTGCTTGCGGTATTCCCGGCTCAGTTGGTGGCGCCTTATTTATGAACGCAGGAGCGTACGGTGGAGAAATTAAAGATGTTCTTGACTATGCGATCATCGTTAACCGCGAAGGTGAACTGTTAAAGCTTGCGGCAGCAGATTTGGATTTATCGTATCGCACAAGCAATATTCCAACGAATGGATACATTGTGCTTGAAGCAGGCTTTAAATTGAAGCCTGGAAACTATGACGAGATCAAAGCGGTGATGGATGACTTAACGAACCGACGAGAAACGATGCAGCCGCTTGAATATCCATCTTGCGGGAGCGTCTTTAAGCGCCCACCTGGATACTATGCCGGTAAGCTGATCCAAGATAGCGGCTTGCAAGGAACAAGAATTGGTGGCGCCGAAGTGTCAACAAAGCATGCTGGCTTCATCGTCAACATCGACAACGCCACAGCGACGGACTACATTACCTTGATCAAACATGTCCAAAAAACAGTCAAGGAAAAATTCAATGTAGAATTAGAACGAGAAGTAAAGATTATCGGTGAAGAATAAGTGGGACGGAGGGACAGGTCCCTTGTCCCTCTGTCGCAAAGGAAGCCTCATATGTAAGAGGCTTCTTTTTTTAATTAGAAAGAGAAAATGCTTTTTCGCTGATCGTTTCGCAATATTGGAGCTTTTTTTCCTCCGGCGTGCCTCGGTAATCTTCTAGTAGAGAAGCAATATTCATATAAGGGGGATTGAGTAATGCAGGCAACGGGCAGTGGCAGTAAATGAAGAAGCAATGCGAGTAACCTCCTTTAATAGAACAAAATGTGAGCCAAAGCGACCCACAATTCACATATTTGACACCCTTATGTCAAACCCTTTTTAGCAAGGAAAAATTATTTCGACAAAAATTGAGGAGTGACAGGCACCTCCTATATCAAAAACATAGATAATCAAGTACAAATATGGACAAATACTCTAAAAAACAGTTAGTCTTAAATTGTTTCTAGTCGCATCGCGATCACCTAATTCAATGATTTCGAAATAGGTATTCCTATTCCTTTAGAGTATTCTCTCCATTGCTTAAGTCATTCATGATCAATGGCGCTACGGATAGGACTCCTTGTTTTCTCATCATCATCATAGATACTATACAACTAATGTTAATTTATCCCAATCAATATCGGTTATATAGTATAATGAATGTAAGGTGGTGAGTAAATGAAGAAAGCCTATTTGATAGAGATTCAGCCGACAACCAAGCAGCAAACGAAAATACACCAAACGATCGGCGTTTGTCGATACGTGTATAATTTTTATCTAGCGAAGAACAAAGAAGTGTATGAAAAAGATGGTTCGTTTATGAGTGGGTTCGACTTTTCCAAATGGCTGAATAACGTTCATACGCTCGAAAAAGACTTGTGGATTAAAGAGGTATCTAGTAAAGCGGTTAAACAATCGATTATGAATGCAGACAAAGCTTTTAGAAATTTTTTCACAGGGAAAGCGAAATTTCCGCGGTTCAAAAAGAAAAAGAAGCAAGATGTGAAATGCTATTTTCCAAAGAACAATAAAACGGATTGGACGGTTGAAAGACATCGAGTGAAAATCCCTACGCTTGGTTGGATGCGTTTGAAGGAATTTGGATACATCCATAAAGAGGCCATTGTAAAAAGCGGAACCGTCTCACAAAAAGCAGGAAGATATTACGTTTCGATTTTATGTGAAGTAGAGCCTCAAGGAAAACAGCCTGCTGTTAAATATGAAGGGTTGGGCATTGACTTAGGTATCAAAGATTTCGCCGTGTGCAGTAATGGTTCGGTGTATAAAAACATCAACCGTTCTATACGAGTAAAAAAGCTAGAAAAGAAATTAACACGTGAACAGCGCTCTTTGTCACGCAAATACGAAAACTTAAAAAAGAGAGGTGAAAAAGCTGTTGCTAAAAGAGCAAACATAAACAAAAATATTCTTAGAGTTCAAAAGCTTCATGCTCGTTTGGCAAATATCCGATTAGAGTATGTCAAGTCTGTCGTAAGTCAAGTGGTGAAAACCAAGCCACGTTTTATCACGATAGAGAATTTGAATGTAAAAGGGATGATGAAGAATCGTCATTTATCAAAAGCCGTTGCTCAGCAATGTTTTTACACATTTAAAACTTGGCTCACAGCGAAATGTAAAGAGTTACACATTGAGCTGAGGCAAGTGGATCGGTTTTATCCGTCTTCGAAATTATGCTCTTGTTGTGGAGAGAAAAAGATGGATTTAAAGCTATCGGATCGTACTTATACATGTAAGTGTGGTCATGTCATGAATAGAGATTTGAACGCAGCGGCCAACCTTTTACAAGCAAAAGAATACATCATTTTAACTTAAATAGACTGATGTATGATAGGTGGGGCTACCCCCGAAATCACGCCTGTGGAGTGCTACATCAACCAGAGTAGCTCGTAGTTTAGCGAAATGGGGTACGAAGAAGCAGGAAAATTCTAAGGTTAGACTTTTGTCTATGTTTTAGTAGCAGTGTAGATAGAATGAAAAAGAGAATGACTTTTGCCGTGCCAATTATGATTGTTGTCGGGATTCTAGCCACATGGATGCTAGCGAAAGATTATGCCATGGTTGATTTGACAACACGCGTGTTAATCATCGCTAGTGCCGTCGTTTTATCGGGTGGTATCTCCTTCTTCCTGTTGGGCAACGAAAACGATAAAATCGATCCGCCGCCAACTAAAAAGAAATAGAATCGACAAAAACCGGGGAGTGACAGGGCACCTCCCCCGGTATTATCCTTATTTTGATGGTGTGCTTTTTAGGTTAGTTAGTAGGTTATAGGTGAAGAGAAGGATGCCGAGTACGGTTAGTGTGGATCCGATAGCTACCCAAGCTGTGAGAGCTTCGTTTTTTGTTGTGAGTAAGAAGGCTAAGGCGATCATCATAATAGGAAGGCCAATATTATGAAGCCAAAAGTGAGCTTTAGCTATTTTTCCAAAAGTAAGTGATGGAAATAGATAATAAATAATCCCGGCAAACATGAACGCTACCCAACCGAGTAAAAGCAAGTGCACATGAACACCTGTTAACTCATAAGAGTGCTGAATAGACATATAATAACCAAGCAAAACCCCCAAAGCAAAGTACACAACGGAAATCTTGATGAATTTAATAGCCATGTTGATCCCTTCTTTCTTAAAAATAATAGAGTGAAACTTCAATCAGTAGGGAATCGATCTTACTACCCGTTATTGCGGGATAAAACACCTCCCCACACTCTCAATATATGAACAAAATCAAACCATAGACCAAAACCCTGCGGAACATTTTTCCGCAGGGTTTTGACAAAAATCGGGGAGTGACAGGTACTCAAGCTATATATTCATCTGAATCGATGTCTTCGGCTGTTTTTTTGCTGTAGTATTTGCCTTTTGTGGCGACAGCAAGGACCACCGTTAAGATGAAGGCAAGGACCGCAGCGAAGAAAGCAGCGATGTTTTGTAGGAAGACACCCATATATCCAAAGGCTGCGATCGACCCGACAACACTAGCGATGATGAGCGCGCCAACACCGACTGGATTCCAAGCATATAAATATTCTTGCCGATGCTCAAAATATCTCGGTCCAATTTTGAGCATTCTCTTCACAACTATAGCGTCTGATAGTAAAACAGCTGCCCAGGATAAAAGAAATACACCTTGGAAAGTGAGCAAGCTTCCGATATGATTTAACACGCCACCTAACATTAAAATGATAGCCACAATCGATGTAAACACAACCCAAAAGTTTCGACTCGGCTTAAAATTGAAGACGTTTTCAAAAAAGTTCGCCAATGATAACGAGCTGCTATATAAATTAGTAATGTTAATCCGTAATTGCGTCAAAATAGTAAATAACGCCCCACCAATTCCGAGGATTTGTACGAAATAAATACCAGGATTCTCTTCACCCATTTGCACGCCAAACCAAACACCAATACTTCCCATCACTAAGAAACAAACAAGCTGTGGCAAAAAGCCAACTGCAAACACCCCAATTTTAAATTCCTCTTTTTTAATAAATCTCGCATAGTCAGACACAAGCAGCGCCATGATCCCAACAAGCCCATTCATAATTCCGATACAAGCCAGTAGCGAAGCACCGCCAACCTCTCCTCCTTCTGGAAGGAACGTCCATATACTTCCTTCAAAAGTCGAATTTTTAGAAACAAGGAAAAACCCTGCACCAAGTAGAATAACAAATAGCGGCAATGACCATTTCTGTAGCTTGTCTAACTGCTTAATCCCAAACCAGTTCAACGGGATAACGATCAAGCCAAAGAACACCATTAAAGCCCAAACCGGAATGAAAGATACATATTCATGAACAGCCGCCGCCATAATCGACCCTTCAATCGCACAATACATGATGAAATTGGTCGCATATATTAATGAAGTAATCGATGCACCAAAATAGCCAAATCCTCCACCCCTAGCCATTAAATTGACGTTTAAGCCAGACTTGGCCGCATAATAACAAATGCCTATTCCTAGTACTCCAGCGACAATTGTCGCATATACTTCGGCGATTAATGCATTGACTGCCCCAAATTGCATCGCCATTAAACTCCCCATTTGAATGAATAGCATCGCCGTCGCTACCCCTAAAGTGACATTGGTAATGCTCAACCATCCCATCGACCGCCCCTCAACCGGTACTTTCTCTAAAGCAAAATCATCCTGCTTCTCCTCATGAGGCTTTAAAATTTCCACCATATGAGTATGCCCCCCTTTGTTTTTTTTGACCTATGACTAACCCCATTAAAAACCAAACTTCCCCCTTATTCAGCTAACTGCCAAAGAACTGATAATCATTGACGCTTATATACAAGCAATTATTATGCCAAAATACAGAATTATCAAAATAATCAATCATACACTTCTCCTAATCCGTTTTCAAAAACAAATACCTCACCTTTCTACCAACCAAATCTAAGCAAAATTACAATCCAACTTGCAAAATTGCAAGATCGGACAACGCGGACAAAGAGGGACAGGGGGACAGGTCCCTTGTCCCATTCGACAAAAACCGAGGAGTGACAGGCACCTGTCGAGAGAAAGAATCTTAACAAAAAGAGTGTATTTTCTCCTACTTAATTCATGGTAATATGGTTTCGAAAATGATAAGTGGAGGTCTTATTGCATGAAGTTTAAGAGTGTCAGGATAAGAACTTTGGTATTGATGTTACCTGTGTTGATCTTTATCGTGGTATCGATCATGATGTTAACGTATTGGAAGACAAAAGGCGCTCTTGAGAAGGAAATTCAAACGAGTATGGAAAATAAACTCGATCACTCAATTGAAGTGATTGAAAATGATTTAACGACCCATGCGAAAATTCCAGAATTACTCGCTAGAGAATTAGACATTGTCACAAACACGTTAACAACAAAGCAATATGAAGAAATTTTAAAGAAATCATTTGCCACCCACGACAGTACATATGGTGGAGGCGTATTTTTTGCGCCGCACACGTACAAAAAAGATCAAAAATTCTTTTCCACTTATGCTTACAAAGAAAACGGTAAAATAAAAACGACAGATGCTTATAACGACCCGAAATTTAATTACCCAAATCAGGATTGGTATAAAATAGGAGAGAACACAAAAGAAAGTATCGTCTTTTCAGAGGCTTATCGTGATGAAGCCGTTGATGTGACGATGGTGACAGCAACCGCTCCATTTTATAATAAAAACAATCAATTTTCCGGTGTGGTGACCGGTGATATCGACTTAAGTAATCTGACAGCGTTAGTGAGTCAGCTAAAAATAGGAAAGGATGGTCATGCTTTTTTGCTTGATCAACAGGGAAACTTCTTAGCCAGCCCTGTCGAACAAGAAACGATCGATCTCCAAATAGAAAATCATCCAAATAAGTCGCTAGCAGACATTGGAAAAGATATAGTAGCTGAAGAATCGGGTCAGCTGCAATATGAAGACAAAAACGGGATGAACGAAATCTTTTTTCAAAAAATCCCCGAAACAGGCTGGACGATCGCACTTGTCGCTCCGAAAAAGGAACTTTATAGTAGTTTAACGTCATTAATTCAATTATTAACTGTCCTTTCCGTTATTGGCATCGTGCTGATTGTGGGTCTTATCGTCGTTTACACAAATGGAATTGTGCGAAACATTAAAGAAGTGAATCGTTTGGCTGAAGCGGTCTCGCACGGGGACTTAACTCAGTCCATTCAATCCGATAGCCAAGATGAATTTGGTCAGATGATCAGCTATTTAAATAAGATGAAAGACAACTTAGCAGACATGGTGTATCAATTAACCGACCAAGCGAGTCAAGTAGCGGCCACGAGTGAAGAACTTTCGGCAAGTGCGATGCAAACGAGCAAAGCGACCGAGCAAATCTCTAGCTCGATTCAGGAAATAGCTCACGGAGCGGAATTGCAAGCGAACAACGTCCATACTTCTCACACGATTACGGTGGAGATGACAGAACAAATGGAGCAAGCGAAACAGTCAGTTACCTCGATCACCGATGCCATCGAGCAGACAAATAAGACAGCCGAATTAGGCTACGGAAAAATTAACGAATCATTGAAACAAATTCAGCATATAGATGAAACTCAGTCGGCGACGGCAAACAAGATGAAGGAACTTGGTCAAAAATCCGAAGAAATCGGTCAAATCATTGACTTTATCACCACGATTTCAACAGAAACGAACTTACTGGCGTTAAATGCCTCGATTGAAGCGGCCAGAGCCGGTGAGCACGGCAAAGGCTTTGCGATTGTGGCGAATGAAGTGAAGAAGCTAGCTGAGCAATCTGCTCAGGCGGCTGACAGCATTAAAAGCTTGATTGTGGATATTCAAGACGTTTCCATAAATGTCATAGAGGCGATGAACACAAGTACAGCGGCCGTGAAGCAAGGATTGAGCTTATCCAATGAAACAGGCGTATATTTCAACGACATCGTCGACAGGATCAAGGAAGTGAAGGAGCAATCCGCCGCTGTCTCAACGATGATCAAGCAAGTCACTGATCGCACGCACCAATTACATCAAGGAATGGACGAAATTCATCAACTCGGCAGCCAATCCGCCGCCAACACTCAAAACGTGGCCGCGGCGGCTGAAGAGCAAAATGCAGCCATGGAAGAAATCTCAGCTAGCGCTCATTCACTGAGCCAACTAGCTGATGAACTGCAAGCATCTGTTAGCCGATTTAAAATGTAATATAAACATTATCCTCTCCCTTCCTTAGTAGAACGGAGAGGATTTTTTTGTGAAAAGCTCTTCTCTCAGCAAGCATTCGACAAAAACTGAGGAGTGACAGGCACCTGGTTCCACTGTCCCACGACCGAATCAGAAAAATATGGTAGAATAATATATAAAGCCTGTGGTTTCTACATGCTTGGAGATAAAATTTGATCGTTGGAGGGGTTATTTGTTGTTTTTAAAGAGATTATTAGTGGCGATGGTTGCACTTTGTTCTATTTTTAGTGTGGTTTCGAAGTCAACGGCTCAAGCATCTAGCTTTACTGATATCACACCAAAATATTGGGCTTATGATGATATACAATTTTTGTCATCCTATAACGTAATTAATGGGTATGAAGACGGGACGTTCAAGCCTTGGAAAGTAATTACACGAAAAGATGCAGCTGTAATGATGTCCCGAGCTCTAGAGATCCTTGAAGCACCTGAAGAAGAGATCACCTTCACAGATGTCACACCGAATTCTCCTGGATATAAAGAAATCTCTATCGCAATGTCCAATGGTTGGTTCACATTGACCGAAGAAGGTGCCTTTGAACCAGATAAAGAATTAACGAGGGATGAAATGGCGAAAGCTCTTGCCGTCGCTTTTTCATACGAAGGCAAAGAAACATCAAACTTTGTTGATGTTTCTAAAGACGACCCTTATTATCCATACGTCGATGCCATTGCATATTATAACGTAACAAAAGGATATAACGGCGAAGAAGGACAAGAGTTTCGACTGAATGAACAAGTGACACGCGCTCAATTTACTTCCTTTTTATCTCGAGTTTTCAAACAGCCCGCTTCTTATGAAGTGAGAAATGCCGGAGGGGCTGTCGCGAATCATACTTCCCTAGAAGCCGCGTTAAAAGAAGCAGCTAATTATCCGCAAAGTACGATTCACCCAGCTAGCACAAGATATCGCAAGTTCCCGGATGAAATTGCGAAGGAAGATCGAACAGGTATTAAATCTAGCGTACTTATTTATAACGGTACAAATGAAAAAGAAACATTTACAAAAGAATATTTTGATAAATACACAAAATACAGTACACCTGATGGAAAAACAAGCAACTTTTTCAACACATTTGTCATTTTAGCTCTGCGCTATGATGGCGGGCGATTCGAAGAAACGGAACAAAATGAGGCAGACTATATCGACTGGCAGAAGTACATAAATCGCACATTCGCTAAAGATGGAGCCTTACAACAATTAAACGCATCCGCTCGTGATCAAAATAAAAAAGTCGATGTGTATATTTCCATTCCATACCCTAAACGAACAGGATCGATTTTAAAACTTGATGATGAAGTAGTGGAAAATAGTTTAGAAGCGCGTATGGAAATGGTGAATTGGTATATTTCAGAGGTATCTCGTACTTTCGAAAAACATAACTTAGATCACTTGAACTTTAAAGGCTATTATTGGCTAAATGAGACGATTCGAGTATACGAAGATGAGCAGCTTTTGTCCGCTGTTTCTGACCGCATCCACCAAGATGGTAAGTATTTCATTTACGCACCGCATGCAACATCAACAAATTTTCATAAATGGAAGTCCTACGGCTTTGATGCGGCATTTTTACAACCAAACGCTTTCAAGACTGGTGTCCAAAATAAAGAAGAACGCCTTCACCTAGCCTTCTTAAAAGCACAAATGTATGGAACAGGCATTACTATTGAAATTAATTCCTACTCTCAAAGCCAAGCGCACTTAGGAGTAGAAGCATTCGACCTGTACATGGACTACTCCAAACGCTATGGCCTAGATAAACACGGCATGATGTTTTACCAAGGCGTCAACATGGTTGAACGGATGGCCACATATGACCATCCAATCTTCCAAAACTGGTACCGCCAGTTGACAGGTACTTTTTTCTAGGTGCCTGCCCCCGACTTTTGTCTCTTTTTTACATAGAGGCTAACTCCGCAGAAACGACTCTGCGGAGCTTTTTTGCGTAAAAAATTAAAAGAGGCACACATAGGCGGTTCACGCATACATTGCAAATAGACAGGATGAAAGGAGATTCAAACGTATGGATTACACAGATTACTCTCAATATTACCCATTCCCGTTAGAAGATGATGAGTACAGACAAAACCCGTTTCAAGGACCACCAGGACAACAACCAGGCTTCCCAGGTGGATTTGGACCTCCGGGACAACAACCTGGTTTTCCATCTGGAGGTGGACAACAAGGAGGAGCCCCTACTTCTCCACCGCCTTCCTTTACTCCTCAACCTCAACAAGCAACGACATTTGCTGTTGATCCAGGTGCCATCAGAGGCTGTTTATTCCGCAATACTTATGTCTGGCTCCGCAATGGACGCAGCTTCTGGTTCTACCCAACCTTTGTCGGTCGTACATCAGTAGCTGGCTGGCGATGGAGAAACTGGCGATGGACGTATTATGGCACAGATTTAAACAGAATCCGCTCCTTCCGATGCTTCTAAACTTATTGTGCAGAGAGCCGCAGAGGCTACTCTGCTTTTTTAGTAAGTTGAATGTACTATGTAATTACCGTTTGGCACCATGTAAAAAGAAACCTTGACTCCGCACAACCAAGCATCTTTCAACAAAAAAACACATTCAAGTCACCATAAAAGTAAACCACCTATAAAAAGCATTCACCACTCATCAAAAGACCTATATCTATCACCCCCCTCTTCCACCACAATATGGAATAATGATACAATAGTCTTACGTTCGACAAGTGACAGGCACCTGCCTGCATGAATCGACACAAAACGGGGAGTGACAGGCACCTTCTCTCTCCCACAACATGGAGGTTAGTTTATGTTAAGGGTTTTTAGGGTTTTGTTATTGGTGTGTTTAAGTTTTGGTTTGTTTCATTCGTCGGTGAGTGCGGCGTCTTTTCGGGATGTGCCGTTTGATCATTGGGCGCATGATGAGATTCGATTTTTGACGGATAAGAAGGTGATTCGCGGGTATGATGGCAATCAGTTTAAGCCGCTTGTGACGTTAACTCGCAAGGATGCAGCGGTGATGATTACACGCGCGATGAAGTTACCGGCAGTGTCTAATCCAAAAGTGAAACCTAGTGATTTAAGACCAACGATGGCTGGCTATAAAGAAATGATGATTATCGCCAACAAAGGGATGGTTACTCTTCAGAAAAATAAATTCCAGCCAAATAGTCCATTGACGAGGAAAGAAATGGCGCGCATGCTCGCCGTTGCTTATGATTACAAAGGAAAGAAGACATCGACTTTCAAGGATGTCTCGAAATCTCATCCATATTATCGATATATCGATGCTCTCTCTGAAAATGACATTACCTCTGGATATAAAGATGGCACGTTTAAACCAGATGTATCCGTCAACCGAGCTCAATTCTCTACTTTTTTATCACGAGTATATGACCAACCTCATCACTATGTTGTGAAACGAAAAGGCCAAACGATTCACAAAGGAAGATCAGTCGAGGAAGCGATCACTTTAGCGGTCAAATATGACGACGCAACTGTTCACCCTGTCAGCAACTCGCTTATGACCTATGCTAATCAGCCAGCTAAAATGAGCGGAACTGGCATTCATAACGGCGTACTTATTTACAATGGAGCAGAAGCACCGCAACAAGGTAGTGAATTTTTTGCTCCTTATTTGAAAAACAACGAGAAAAACTTGTTCGATACCTTTATTTTTCTAGGCCGCACCTACACAGGAGGCGAGTTTGCCGAAACACCAAAAAATAACGCCAATTATAAAGAATGGAATTGGTACATTGATCGGACATTCGATCCGTCAGGCTCCCTTTCCTCATTAAACAAAGCAGCAGCCGAAGCGGGCAGAACAGTTCAAATTTATCTTTCTATTCCGTATCCAAAAAGCAAAGGAACAATCGTGAAGCTAAATGGAGCAAAGGAAGCAGCCACACTTCAAGCTCGAGAGAACATGGTCAAATGGTATATCCAAACGGTGCAAAGCCGCTGGAATAAAGCTGGCTATAAAAATATGAAACTAGTTGGTTATTACTGGTTGAATGAAACAGTCATCAATGCGAACGATGAATTGCTCGTTACAAAAACGGCACAGAGCATACATTCAAACAAGAAAAAATTTATTTATGCTCCCCATTCTCTTTCAACCAACTTTGACAATTGGAAATACTATGGGTTTGATGGTGCCTATTTGCAGCCAAACGCCTTTAGGCTCAATTTGAACGACCCAGAAGCAAGACTACATAAAGCATTTCTAGAAGCACAAATCAATGGCAGTGGGATCACGCTTGAAATAGACACGTACTCGCCTCATCAAATGGCTGCTGGTCTACCAAACTTTGAACGATATATACAATTTGCTCACAAGTATCAACTAGTCGGCCAAAGCCTTCTATTCTATCAAGGAACAGACATGGTTCATCGTATGGCTAACTATCGCCAATCACCTTATGAGGAGGCCTATCAAAAGCTGACTAGCCTTTTCTAAATGAAAAAACGCCCTGTAGAGACGTTACTCTCTACAGGGCGTTTTCAAATCGTTATTTCGCTACATCGACAATACGGCCTTCAATTTGCGGATTGACTGTTCCTAAGTTTGCCACATGGTCTCTTAAATTCTCCCAATCTGACAACCCAAGATCCGTTACACGACCTTCTTCATACGCTTTCTTGAAGACATCATAGCCATCTCCACCTTTAGCTGTGAAGGCATTCGTTGCTACTGTGTACGTCTCTGTATCTTTAATTTCAGCATAAGTGCCATCTGCTTGCTTATAAGAGATGGACACGACACGTTCACCTGCTGGTTTAGAAGAATCATATTCTATCTTTGCCCCTGATACGTGTAAGAAGCCACCGTTTTCACCTGGTACGGATTTCACACTAATTTCAAACGCTTCTTTCAGCTCAGCTCCTGTCACGTCCATTGTTGCCAATGTGTTTCCGAATGGAAGTACAGTAATGACTTCGCCTACTGTGATCGGCCCTTGATCAATTGGTACGCGAATGCCGCCACCATTTTGCAGTGCCATCACAATGTTTGAATTGTACTCTTTCGCTTTGTTAAGCATACCATCTGTAATTAAGTTTCCAAGTTCTGTTTCATTTTTACGAACACTTGGTTTTGTGTCATCACCTGAAGTACGTGGGTTATCTAGAGCTTTTTCTGCCGTTCCTCCCGTAGGTGTGTTTTTGATTTCATTTATTTTCTCTGTGTATGGTGCTAATAGTGCCTTTGCTTCTGCATCTTCCGCTTGCTCTTTAATTTCAATTAACTGACCAGCGTGGCCAATCACTTTTCCAGCCTTGTCGAATTCAATATCTAATGTACCTAAAACTTTATTGTATTGGTCAGCCTGAACAATGACCGTTGGATCTTTCGCTTTGCCAGCTTCGTCTTTGTTCACAACAGTCGGCTCACTTAATTTCGTATGGCTATGTCCACCGACAATCACATCGATTCCGTCTACTTTAGCAGCTAATGTTAAATCATTATCAACTGCCTCGTTATCATCATATCCGATATGGGAAACGGCTACAATTTTGTTGACACCCATGCCTTCAAATGCTTTTACCGCTTTTTCCGCTTCTTGAAGGTAATTTTCAAAGGCTACTTTATTCGGGCTAGAGATATCCTTCGTATCTTCTGTTGTCAAACCGAAGAACCCAACCTTTTGACCATCCACTTCTTTGATGATCCCATTATAGATTTTTCCTTTTTCAGGCTCACTTGAAATGACATCACTGAATAATCCTTTGAATTTGTCATCTCCGGAGAAATCCACATTAGAGCTGACAAACGGGAACTTAGCCCCTTTAATAAAGTCCGCTAATGCTTGATGGCCCTCTGGACTAGAACCAAGATCGAATTCATGATTCCCAAATGTCATCACATCATAGCCCATTAGATTCATAAACTTCAAATCTGCTTGACCTTTAAATTCATTGAAATATAGTGTACCAGAGAATACATCTCCCGCATCCACTAATAACGCATTTGGCTTTTCCGCACGCACTTCTTTAATTGCTGTCATTTTTTTCGCTGCGTTGTCCAGGTTTCCATGCGTGTCGTTCGTATGCATTAAAGACAAAGTAAAATTGTTCTCTAGCTTTGAAAGCTTATATAAGAAAATCGCATATTCACCGCGCGTAATATCGTGGCTTGTCCCAAAAGTAGTAGCTGTTTTACCAGAAGTAATGCCATTTTTCACAAGTGCGCTTACCGCATGTTTGTAAAGAGCAGAAACATCTTCAAACGGTAACTTCGCATTGTCTCCTTGCAGCTCATACGCCTTCGCTAACATGAGGGCTGCTTCCCCACGCGTAATATTTTGATCAGGAGCGAATGTCGTCGCTGTTTTTCCACCGATAATTCCCGCTTTCTTTAGCGCATTCACATACGCTGTCGCACGAGCTGGCACATCATCAAATCCAGAATCTTCCACATTTTTAATATCGAGCTTTAACGCTTTCGCTAGCATAACTGCAGCATCGACGCGCTTAATAGAATGAGTTGTCCCAAATGTTGTATCCGTCATGCCATTAGTGATCTTATTGCTAACGAGGTAATCTACAGCCTCTTTATAATCCTTCGAGACGTCTGAAAATGAAGCAGCGAACGCAGGGGTAACTGCTGTCGCTACAAGCGTTGCTGTTGCAGCAGTTGCGATAAATTTACGATGCGATTTAGATAGGTAAGCCATACACTGAATTCCTCCAATTTTAATAAATGTAAGTTTGATCGTGTACTCTCTTAATAAAACATTCCAATTATATAGAAAACTATCCAATTAAAACCGTAACATAAACAACACATCAATATTGTAAAAATATTATATAAATTTTGTGAATTTTATTAACCTACCACTCCTTGATCCCCCGCATCCAATTGAAAAATCTTTACAATTACTTTACAATTAAGATGAAAGACTCATCAATTCACATAGTTCTTTTTCACCAAAAACATGAACAATCAGGAGGGCTTGTTTTGTCAATTAAACTAAGAAGCTTTCTCTCTTTTGGTCTCATTTTTCTATTGTTACTTTTCCTTGGCATATATCAACAG
Organism: Bacillus sp. FJAT-42315; assembly: GCF_002797375.1. GTDB lineage: Bacteria > Bacillota > Bacilli > Bacillales > Domibacillaceae > Bacillus_CE. The sequence continues at coordinate 470,373 of NZ_KZ454941.1, read as the reverse complement.
AAAAATGCTAGTTCTCAAGTTGAGCAAATACAAATGATTAAAGATCGGACTTTGCAAACGTCCCTGTTATCAGATGAACTGAAATTATCTGTTGTACAGGTGCAGCAATATTTATCCGATATTAGTGCAACTAGAGGACAAAACGGATTAAATGATGGATTTGAGCAAGCAGAAAAATATAGTAATGTTTTTTACCGCGATATTCAAACACTGAGAGAGCTGAATCCAAACGATGTTGAAAAGTTGGACTCGATTGAACAGTCTTTTCAAACTTACTATGCTTTAGGACAGAAAATGGCCAAACAGTATATACAAGGTGGCCCACAAAAAGGGAACCTAGTCATGCTTGAATTTGACAAAGCGGCAACAGATATTAATGAGAAAGTCGATCTATTCCAGCAAGAAAATGCCAAAAAGATTAACCAATCTATCCAAGATATTGAACAGCTCGTTCAAAAGAACACAACCGTGTTCAACTGGATCGTAGTCATCATCTTTGTCATTGGCGTCATCGTTGCTATTTTGTTAAGTCGATCAATCATCGTCCCGCTTCATCACTTAATCCTCTCCACAGAGGCAATTGCGAAAGGTCATTTGCATGAGCCTATTCAATTGAAATCAAAAGATGAGATTGGAAAGCTAGCACAATCTTTTGAGCAAATGAGACGACAACTGAGCAAATTAATCGAAAAAATTGATATGACTTCAAAAGAAATTGTCACCTCGTCCGAACGATTAACAACTAGTGCAGAAAAAAATGAAAAGGCGACAGAAGAGATTACTTCTGCGATGCAGGAAGTCGCCTCTGTAACCGAGCAACAAGCAGCCGATTCTTCTAACTCTTCCCGCTTTATTTCAGAAGTGTCTCAAGGAATGACGCAAGCGGCTCACGCAATTCAGACGGTGACAGACTTAGGTCAGCATGCGAAAGAGAATGCTCAAAAAGGAAATCAAGTTGTGGAGGAAACACTAGCGCAAATGAATCAAATTCACCAAAAAGTGGATCATACATTCGAGGTGATTCGCCGACTTGATCAAAAATCAAGGGAAATTGACCAAATCATTTCGATCATTACCGATATTGCTAGCCAGACGAATCTACTGGCATTAAATGCGGCAATTGAATCGGCACGAGCAGGAGAACACGGAAAAGGGTTTGCTGTTGTAGCAGGAGAAGTAAAAAAATTAGCGGAACAATCGGAGCAATCTGCTAATGAAATTAGAAAATTAATCGAAGAAATTCAAGCGGAGTCTCAAAATGCGATCCAATCGATGAAGGAAGGCATGACCGCTGTTCAAGATGGCATGGATTTAACCACCCAAACAGATAATTCCTTCCATGAGATTTCCAAAACCATTGAAGATATTTCCGTTCAAAACCATGAAGTATCAGCTGTCGTCGAGCAGGTGAATGCAAGCACAGATGGCATTGTCGAGATGATTCAGCGAATGACCTACACATCAGAGGAATTAGCAGCTAATACACAAAACGTAGCGAGTGCTGCAGGAGAACAACATACATCAATGAAAAACATCTCCTCCTCCGTTGAAGTGCTTAACAACCTGGCCAATGACTTAAAGAAACTAGTCAATCAGTTTAAGCTGTAGCACTGCACAACATATATCGACAAAAAACGAGGAGTTACAGGCACCTCATTAAACAAGCTCTGTAGCGATGTTTCGCTGCAGAGCTTGTTTAATGCATTATTCCTTTAACGCCGCATCTGTCGGGTTAATTTCAACAATGTAGTCATCTAAATTCGTTTTAATTGAAAATTTATAGTAACCTTTGCTTGTTCCTTCATGTTTGATCGCCTTGACATACTCGCGTTTATTTTCCCAAGTCCATGGATCTTCAATAACTGATTTCAAGTAATGTTCCGCTTGTTTCACTGTTAATTTGAATGGAGCTTCTTGAATCGAATACTCTTCCCAGTCTTTAATTTTCCATTTGCCATTAACATTTACTAGCGTCCAAACAGCAGTATAAGCATCGTTCATTTCAGCTGGGTAACGTACTTTCACTTTAATTTGGCTGTTGCTACGTTCCATAATTTCATACGGCAGTCCTGTATCATAAACTTCATCATACATGATTATGTCACAATTTATGCATGCTTCATTATAAAATTCCTTCATAAAACTATCCACAAGCGCTGTTTCAGCATAAGGAAGCAACTCTGCTCGTACTTTAGAGAATGCTGGTTTCTTAGAAGCAAGCATGTAATATTCCATAACCATATCTGCTTTGTTCTGTACTTCTCTAATTAGATTAAAAATTTCCTCATCGTTGTATTGGCTTACTGGCTTCTTCTGATGAGCACGGTACAAGAATAAAGCCATTTGCTGACGTGTCAACTTCCCATTTGGTGAAAAAGTAGTAGCTGTTGTTCCAGTCGTTACACCGCTACGAACTAACGCATCAATATAAGGCACCGCCCAATTTCCTTTAGCCACATCCTTAAATGGAATGACTGCATTTGCATTCGTTTTGTATTTAAAGCTTAACGAAATCATCTTCGCCATTTGCGCTCGCGTTAAAACCTCATTTGGTTTAATAGTACCATCTTTAAATCCAGCAATGATGCCTCGCTCCGCTAAAGCGGCCATTGAATCATAGTGCACATTTTCTTTCGTTACATCTCGAAATCCTGGATGATCACTTTCTAGCTCTAATCCAAGCATCGCAGTGATCATATCAGCTGCATCTGCACGTGTCACCAATTTATTAGGTGCTATCTTTAGTGAATTATCATCTTCTGATACAAGTACTCCTTTTGCCGTCAAACTCCAAATCGGCTCATAAAAACGATTGTTCGACTTGATGTCCTTAAACGGCTCAGCTGCTGCTTGCGCTTGGTTCATAGGTACAACCGTACAAATCAGCAAAACTGACAGTATAAAACTAATTACCTTTTTCAACCTTACCCCTCCAAAGAATTTTTTATCAAACTAGTAAAAACATTACAAGTAAATTATACCCATAAAAAAATAAAAATTCCACATATTTTTCCAAAAACATAGAAAAAATGATAGGATATACCATAAAACTAGTCTACTATGCATTCGCGTAGAAGTCCTTATCCTTCATGATGTCTATACACTAATCTGATCAAAATAAAAAAGCCCTGCAGAGATTTCTCCACAAGACTTTTCCAAAAATAGATACCTAACTTCTAATTACCAAACTAGTATTTTGTTATTATTCGACAAAAACCGGGGAGTGACAGGCACCTACCTACAACTTAAACTGATTAACTAATTGCACTAATTCTTCTGATAGTTCGTTGAGTGTTTCCGTACTAGCTGCGATTGCTTCCATAGAGGCTAGTTGCTGTTGGACAGAGGCCGATGTTTGTTGGACGCCAGCAGCTGCTTCTTCTGAAATCGAAGAGAATTCTTCGTTATACTGGCTGATTTTGTCTCCTCCCTTTTTCACTTCGCTGATGCTTTGAACAATGTTTTCAATCGATGAAACCATGTCGGAAACAGACGTTGAGATTTGTTTAAATGTTCCACCTGTCGATTTCATCTGCTCATTGCCTCGCTGCGATTGCTCTACTCCATCCTGTAAAGTAGCCACGATTCCTTTTGAATCGTTTTGAATCCCTTCAACAATCGTCGCAATTTCATTCACCGATTGACTGACCCCATCCGCTAACTTGCGGACTTCATCAGCTACAACAGCAAAACCTTTTCCATGCTCACCCGCTCTAGCTGCTTCAATTGCAGCATTTAAAGCTAATAAATTCGTCTGATTAGAAATTTCCTCAATCACATTGACCAATTTAGAAATCTCTGTATTTTTACGATCGAGCTCTTTCACTTTATTCATTGAGTCAACGACAATGCTCGTAATATTCTCCATATCGGTAACAGATTGATTCATTAACTCACGACCATTCGTAGCATCCGTATATACTTGCTTAGACTCCTCTTTTAAATGGAGGCCGCTTGCTTCAATATCACTAATTTCCCGATTTAAGCCATTCATCGTTTCCGAAGCATCTTGTGCAGAGCTCGCTTGCTCTTCTGTGGCACCCGCTAATTCTTGCATCGTGCTGGAAATTTGCTCACTACCAATTTTCACTTCATTAGAAATTTGCGTAAGCTCTTCGCTTTGTTGATTAACCGTTTGCGAAATATCAACAATTTTCGACACCATGAGCGCCAAATGGTCCCTCATTTTGTTGACTGAGTTGGCTAAAATCGCTGTTTCGTCCTTATTATTTACCACTACTTTTTCCACTAATAAATTGCCTTTGGCAATCTCTTGAATACCGTCCGTTACGACGCGTAAAGGTCTCACAATATTTCTCGTTAACCCAAAAGAAATAATAACTCCAAGCAACAGTGCTACGCCGAGAAAAAGAAAGGTTTGCATTTTCGCACTTTGATAACTAGTTTTCGATTGCTGTGCTGCTTTATCCGCTTGCTCTTCATTTAATGCTACGAGGAAATCTACGTTCTCCTGCATCGCATCAAATATCACTCGATCCTTTTGAAAGTTTAATTGAGCAAGTTGCTTCTTCCCTTGACTGCTTAACTGAATTGTTTTTTCATTGTCGGTTACAAGTTGACTCCAGTTCGACTTTAGCTCACTAAACTGTTGACGATCTTCATCTAAATAAATCGTTTTCTCATAAGCATCCATCACCGTTAAAATACTATCATTCATCCGAGCAAGCTCTTGTTCTAATTGCTGCTGCTCCTCTTTATTTTGCGATTGCATATGCATCAGTGTGAGACTTTTTACATACTCGGTCTCATAATTAATGTTGTTAATGCTCGCTAGGCCAGGCATCCAGCTATCAACGATTAACTCTGACTTCTCATTCATTACCCCCATCTTCATAAGACTTAAAGATGACACAACACATAGCAATAATAAAATAACTGCAAACCCCATCGTAATCTTCTTCCCAACCGACAATTTCAAACAAATTTCCCCCTTTTTTTCAACTATTTAAATATTTTATCGGAGACAAAATCAAAACATTAATATCTTTTTAAAAAATAGCCTTCTGGGCATTTAAGGTAGTAGATACAGATTAAATCCAATAAAAAAAGCACAATCAAGTGTGTCTCTTCATTGCGCTCTTCCCCCCCTTAAAAAATGTTCACTTACTTGTCTTTTCCTTACATAATTTCACCTAAAGCCATCTTAGGCGCTTGTTGATTGTATGTCGTTTTCACCCAACCGTCAGGCTCTATATTTTATCCATACAAATTAGCGCCTTTTCTCAATGACTTTCTTGTCTGTACAAAACCGATACTAAAGACCCCTTTATCCTTAGTTCTATTATACTATACAACATACCCTTCTCACTCTATTTTTTTCGACATTTTCCAACAAATTCATATCATTTTAATGTTACTTAAAGAGCAGTATCATCCAGACTATAACACGATCATTGATGATGTTAATGGCGTTTATTACATGATTAATCATAATATTAAAGAAGCGCTTCATTAGCACTCACTCAGATCGACTTTATTTTTAAGGCAAATTGTTATAAAAAAATAGCCAACTATCCTTATAGACAGTTGACTATTTTAAAAGAAGAGGGTCAAACCCCTCTACCCTTGACTTCACTACATTAAAGTAGTCGAGGTCTGACTCCAATTACATCATAGTACCATCTTGAGCTGAACCAACAAATGTTGCGATTGCCGCTTCAAGAGTAGTTTTTGCATCGTTTACTGATTGTACTGTTGCATCTTGAGCATCTTTCGCTGTTGTTGCATCAGTAATTGCTGTTTGTAAAGTAGTAACAGCTGCTGCCGTTACCCATTTAGCTGTTGTAGCTACATCACTACCATCAACAGATACAGTGTAATCTACAGAGTTAATAGTTACTGAAGTCGCTGGATCTCCAGTTACAGTTACTGAATTGATCACTCCTTGTAATGCAGTCTTTGCATTTGCAAATGCTACCGCTGCCTTCGCCCCATCTTCAGTAACCTTTACATCAAGAATAATTTCTTGACCACCAGCAAGCACGCGTACTTTTGTATCACCAGCTTTAACAGCTGTGATTGTCACCGTATTTGTCGCTTCTGCTTCTTTCACGATAGCTGCATTGTAAGAAGTTGAAATGACTGTTGGTGTTGCGAAATCATCACCAAATTGGTCTTTACCTGAGAATGTTACATTAATTTCACCGTTAGCTTCTCCGTCTTTATCATCACCATCAAGATAGATTTGAATGCCAGCTTTATCTGGATCTGCATCAAGAGTTGCAACATTGTTAGCTATTAATGTACCAGCTACAAGTTTCGGAGCTTCTTTAGACACAGTTAATGTAATGTTTTGTTTTTTGCCAAGGAATTCTGCTGTGATTGTTACCTCAGCCGTATTTTTACCTTCAGCAAATTCTGGATTAGCTTCTACCGTAACAACACCGTTTACAACTTTAGCTACAGCTTCATTGCTAGATGTCCAGATGATATCACTTGGATCAAGAGCGATAACTTTACCGTTTGCATCTACGCCTTTAACCACAAAAGTTGTTTCGTCTGTTGCTTTGAATGCGTATTTCGCTGTACCGTCTTGATTGACATCATCACCTGTAAGAACAAGTGACTGAACAAGTTCAGAACCTGGTGCAACCGCTACGTTTACTGTTTCAGTTACCTCACCATTTTTAATTGTGATTGTGTGGTTACCATTATCAAGAGCTTTCGCTGTAAATGTGTACTCACCAACTGCATCTTGAACTTGCTTGATGTTTCCAAATGTGAATGCTCCTTCTGTTGACTCAACTTTCCATTCACCAGTTACAGCAAATGGTTTACCATATTGATCAACTGCATTCAATTTGACTGTCGTTGTACCGCCAAGAGCGATTGTTTCAGATTTTTGTGTAGCTGTGATTGTTTTCAATTCACGTGCTTTGTCGACTTTAACTGCTAATTGAGCTGTAGCTAATTCGTTTTTAGCAACTTGTTCTGCACCTTTTTTGTATGCTTTGACAATGAATGTTGTGTCTGCGTCATCACCTTGTGCAGATACTCCAATGTGAGTCAGAACATCACCATTTGCATCCCAAGTTAAAGCATCAGCATCGCCGTTTTCAACAGATTTCATAAGCGTTGTTTTCGGCGCTTTAGCAGCTTCAGAAGTTGTTACGACAACATCATAGTTTTCGAAGTCTACTTTTACATCATTGCCGTATTGATCTTTGAAGCTAACTGGTACTGCTGTGTAAACATGGTTCGCATCACCAGTGTTCACAACAAACTCGTCGTCTTTCACTTCTTTATCGCCATCACGTGATAATTTATCATCAGCAATAACAGATACGGAAGATTTACCAAGCGTTAATGACTTCACAAGGCCTGCCTCTACAACTTTTGCTGTAAAGCTTGTAGATGCTGTACCTGAAGTAAGGAGCATATCATATGTTCCTTCAGCATTAGCTGCTGCCTTCAGACGAATACCTTTTACGATATCATTAGCTGAAGTCGAATCTACTAGCTTACCGTCTTTATCAGTTGTTAAAAGGACAGTGTTTTCATTTCCAGCACTACCGTTCACTTTTGCTGAATTGCTTGAAGTTAATGTCACTGCAGAACGTTTCACATTCAGCTCTTCACCGTATTGGTTTTTGAACGTAACGGCTTTGTTCACTGAACCAGTAGCTGTAAGTTCGTTTTCACCAACAGTTACTGGGCTGATTGTTTTAACAGCTGAGTCGATTTTCGAATTAACAGTAAATGTCTTTTCTGCTACACCTTCAACTGTTGATGTTACTTTAACTGTATAATTAACACCTGTTCCATAGTCTCCAGCCTTTTCCTCAGTTGAAAGAACTGCGCGGTTAGAAGTTACTTTCAATCCAGTTAAGTAGCCGTTCGTATCAACAACTTTCTCAACTTTCACATCTTCCGTCGCAAAACCAGTTGGAGCTACTACTTCAAATGCTACATCACTAGCTTTGACAGGGATCGTTGCATCATTTGCATTTTCAAACTTAAGCGTGCTGCCTTCTTCCGCATTAACGTCTACGTTTGCTTTTGCCACTGTTGCTTTATTTGTTACATTGGCTGTTACATCCGTTGTGATCACTTCAGCTAGTTTACCTTGTCCAACTGTGATTTCGAATGCTTTAGATGCAGAACCGTCTGGAAGATAAGCAGTGATTGTTGCTTTACCTTCTTTACCTAGTGTTAGTTGGATTTTCTTAGATCCTGCTTCGCCATCAACAAATGTTGCATCTAGGCTACCCGTGAAAGCAGCAATAGATTTATCGCTTGTTGTCCAGCGAAGTTTTTTACCTGTCACATCGCCTGCATTGCCAAATTGGTCAAGTACAGTCGCTGTCAATTCAACTGTATCGCCCGCTTTTAAATCACTTGTATCAGCTGGAGTTGTGATTTTCACATCAGAGATAGAAGCAAGCTTAGTAGCTTCAGCCACCACTTTAAGTGTTGCAGATCCTACTTCAACACGTTTTTCCTCTACAGTTTTATAAACTGTTAGATTGATATCACGTCCATCTACAAGAGCTGAGTTATCAATTGTAAATGAGTGACCTGTGTTAGTTACAGCTGTTGCCACTGGGAAATTATTATATTTAGCATCAAGTTGCAATGAATGATCAGCAACCGTCATTTCCTGACCGTATTGGTCAACTATTTTAAAGTTTACATTCGCATCGTTGCCATTTTGTTTACCATTTGCATCAACGGATACGTTAAGGGCAGTAGAAGTGAATGTTACTTTTTCAACAGCTGAAGCTTCTTTTGTCACAGCGACTTCTGTTTCAGCTAGTTTGTTTCCAGCCACATCTTCTAAGCCGCTGATTTTTACAGTGTATGTGCCAACTGCATATCCAGCATCGTTTTTAATTGTGACAGATTGACCATCTTTAGACAGCGTACCTTTTACATCTGTTCCGTTTACTGTTACGACAGGTGTACCTGTTACTTCTTCAGAAAGATTGATTGTAATCGTTTGATAGTCTGTTACTTCCGCTTTGTCAACGATCGGAGCTGTCACATCAACGTTGAATTCAACGCCATTTACTGTCCATACACCTTCAGCTACGTCTTTAAGAGCTGTTTCAAACTCAAACGTTGCTTCTGTTGCACCAGCTTTAAGGTCTTGCGCTTTAACCGCTACTGTTTCGCCAGCTGGGTTTTTCACTTCTACTGTAGCACCAGCGAAGTCTTTCTCTAATTCAGGGAACGTAACTGTAACACTTGTTTCGTTAATCGCTTTTACTTCTTCTACTTTTAATGGAGCCTCTGTATCTGGCTCTTCATAGTTTACAGTTGCTGTATACTCTTTACCTTCATAAGTAAACGTAACTGTGTTTTCACCATCAACTAATGGTTGCTCAAGTGTGATTTCAACCGCTTCTTCCATGCCTTCAAAAACAACTGAGATCGTTATCGCATCGATAGCCGTTGCTGATTTCACAATAAGATCTTCAGATGGAGCTTCAAGCATTTCCGCTTTAAAAACGAATACAGCAAAATCACCGCGAGTAATATTATCAACTGTTCCGAATGTCGTAGCAGTTTTACCTAATGTGATTTCGTGTTTAATGAGAGCATTCACCGCAGCTGTATAGTTTTTGCCTACATCTGTGAAAGAATGTTGTGTGCCTTCTCCATCTAACTTGTACGCACGAGCGATAATGATCGCCATTTCACCACGAGTTAGTTTGTCAGTTGCACCAAACTTTGTTTCAGTTTTACCGTTTAAAATGCCAGCAGCTTTAAGGGCATTTACCGCACCTCGCGCACGAGCTGGAACATCTGTAAATCCAGCATCCGGAGCGTTTGTCGTATCAAGCTTAAGGGCATTAGCGATCATAACTGCTGCATCGGCACGAATGATTTCTTTATTCGTTCCGAAAGTGGTTGCAGACGTACCGCTTGCAATTCCGTTATCCACTATGTAATTTACCGCATCCTTCACGCGATCATTTACATCTGTGAACTCTGCTGCAAAAGCTGGGGTTACCGCCGTAGCTACAAGAGCTGCCGTTGCAGATGTTGCGATGAATTTACGATAAGACTTTGCTTGGAAACCCATATTAAAACCCTCCAAATAGTTTATTAAATACATATTTTTATATGTATTTTTTTCCATAATAAGAATAATTATATCTTACTTAAAGAATAAGGAATGGTGACCAATATTACATTTTTACCCTACCATCCTTGCATTTATATTCCTTACTCTCCACTAAAATATAACCCTAGCAGAGCTAATTTTCTATATTAAACTAATGGATTTATTTCCAATTTATGCATTGGTCTAATTTTTACAAAATTTAATTTTATATTTTTGGAATTTATGGATAAACAGAGAGGCGGGTAGCTTGTCCCTCTTTATTAACTGATGACAAAAATAGAATGATACAAACTTTTTAATGAAGAAACGCTTGATCATGATGATATTCTGTTATTGGAGACAATGAACCTGTTCCCTCATCCCAACTAAATACCTAATTGAAATTTATTACTTTTTATACTTTTATTCAATAATACGATCGTTTATAATTGTTGAAATCAAACGACTGTAACATTTGTTTGGTTAATCGCACTTTCGGGCTGGCTTATCGTCAGCTCTTTTTTTATTTATCAAATACTAAAAACACCCATCAAAGAAAGCCTAATGAAGAGTTAATCTGGCTCTCCATTAGGCTTTCTTCTACTCAATCGATCTTCAATCAATAATTATTACTGTATTGAAAAATTCATTTTCACCGAATTTTTCAACCCTTTACCTTCTTTACTTGAAATTTTCTTACCTATATATAGCGTATATGTTTTACCCGATTGATAAGGCTGAAGCGGTGAAATCGTCACGGATTTTGTTGCTGCTGAATAAGTAAAAGTTGTTTCAACTAGGTTCTTATCTTGATCTAAAACAATGATATCAAGTTCTGAAAGTGTCTTCTCATCTAGTGCCTTACTGAATTGGATCTTCCATTCTTTCATCAGATCCTTCTCTTTCACACTTTCCTTCTCCTCAACTGCATCGTCCTGTTCAATCTCTTTTGTTACTTTATCTTGAATTTGATTAATTGTCAGTAATACAGCTCCCACTTCTGATTGAAGAGCTTTCACCCGATCATAACGCTCAGTCAAAGCGACTTCATCTATCGCTTTAGCAGAAAGAGAATCTAACCGATTAGTTACAGCATTTAAGCGATTTTGTAACGCTTTAAATTTCCCAGAATATCCAGGGTTATCTTCTAAATCATTTTCTACATCATCTGATTCATCATCCGCATCATCTGTGTCTTGATCCGTATCATCCACTTGATCTGCATCTTCTTCATCATCTGTATCTTGATCCGTATCATCCGCTTGATCTGTATCTTCTCCATCATCTGTGTCTTGATCCGTATCATCCGCTTGCTCTGCATCTTCTACATCATCTGTGTCTTGATTCGTATCATCCGCTTGATCTGCAACTTCTACATCATCTGTGTCTTGATCCGTATCATCCGCTTGCTCTGCATCTTCTACATCATCTGTGTCTTGATTCGTATCATCCGCTTGATCTGCAACTTCTACATCATCTGTGTCTTGATCCGTATCATCCGCTTGCTCTGCATCTTCTACATCATCTGTGTCTTGATTCGTATCATCCGCTTGATCTGCAACTTCTACATCATCTGTGTCTTGATCCGTATCATCCGCTTGCTCTGCATCTTCTACATCATCTGTGTCTTGATTCGTATCATCCGCTTGATCTGCAACTTCTACATCATCTGTGTCTTGATCCGTATCATCCGCTTGCTCTGCATCTTCTACATCATCTGTGTCTTGATTCGTATCATCCGCTTGATCTGCAACTTCTACATCATCTGTGTCTTGATCCGTATCATCCGCTTGCTCTGCATCTTCTACATCATCTGTGTCTTGATTCGTATCATCCGCTTGATCTGCAACTTCTACATCATCTGTGTCTTGATCCGTATCATCCGCTTGCTCTGCATCTTCTACATCATCTGTGTCTTGATTCGTATCATCCGCTTGATCTGCAACTTCTACATCATCTGTGTCTTGATCCGTATCATCCGCTTGCTCTGCATCTTCTACATCATCTGTGTCTTGATTCGTATCATCCGCTTGATCTGCAACTTCTACATCATCTGTGTCTTGATCCGTATCATCCGCTTGCTCTGCATCTTCTACATCATCTGTGTCTTGATTCGTATCATCCGCTTGATCTGCAACTTCTACATCATCTGTGTCTTGATCCGTATCATCCGCTTGATCTGCATCTTCTGCATCATCTGTGTCTTGATCCAAGTCCTCATCGTCCTCATCAATATCATTAAGCTTCATTTTGTATTCCATAAGTATTCTTTCAATTTTATCTAACTGTTTATCAATCGATTTAAGTTGGTTTACTTGACCTTGATTTTTAACTTGATCAACCAACTCTGTATTAGGACCTTTCGCTTTCACATTATACGCTACATCTTGACTATCTTTAGGTGCGGCATATGCCGTTCCTGAGAAAATCGTTCCTGTTGCAAGAGCTGCTGCGATGACGGGCATTATTTTTCTTTTCATTCCTTTTCCTCCTTATTATTCAATCAATATATGTATTTCCCTAATTATTATATCGGATTATTCCTACATTTCTTTCAGTTCAAATAGATCAATCGCTATGAAAGACCGAAAAAAACCCAGTGGAGACGACGATATACTTGCCTTCACTGGATTTTACTGGGACAAGAGATCTGTCCCTTATCTCACTGAAAATCTCAATTCTTCTAATGAGTAATAATTTAACAGTGTGTTGAAGAAAATCGGGTCGTTCATTAATTGCTGGATGGAATAATATCCGTATGGAATTGCTCCATTTGGAGAGTAGTCTACCGGGTACGTTGTAGATACTCGCTCAATTTCATCGCCCGCTGCATTATAGACAAATACTTCGATATAATCTCCATATGTCAGCCCCGCTCGATTAAACAAGTATTCATTCGTTCCTACCGACGGTGCAGGTAACTGCTGATTATTGACACGCACTTCCACTCGACTAGCAGAAGCAGAGGTTTTAATTCTTCCACTCACAAGGTTACCGGCAGTAGTAAATTGCACAGATTGGATGTGTGCTCCTGGTACAACGATTCCGATCTTAGTCGGATCGTATAATGCCATAATCTTGTTGTAGCGATCAGAATCTGATACTAAGTCTGCTAGCGTATCAATCCCTTCTAATAGATCATAAGGTTTTGTCACCTCTACATGAACGGAGTCCTCATATCCTCCATCTTCCGTTTCTGCAATGATCGTCGCTTCTCCTACTCCAACAGGGGTGATAATTCCACTCCCGCTAACCGTTGCAACGGCTGGGTTCGTACTTGTCCAAGTCACTTTCTGATTCGTTGCATTTTTCGGATACACCGTATAGCCAATCGTCGCCTTTGATGGAGTGAAACTGCTTGAACTGTTCATCATAAACGTTTGTTCCGCTCGATCTAACACAATGGAGGTTACCTTGCCACCCGTCTCGCCGCCTACTTTTACACCAACCTTATACAATTTCGTCGTCTTCCCATCATGAGCCGTTACTAACACTTTCACTTGTGCTGTTCCATCATCACCAATCGTATTGCCCATAATCTCCACTTTTGCATTGCGATAATCTTCTGCTTGAGCATCGACTTTTAATTGACGAAGCGGACCTGTGACGGTACTTGCCGGCACCGCATGATCTGAATAGTTCAACACAGCCGGATTAAAATTGTGAACCGGGATATCTTGAATCGTAAGACTTTTTAAATTGGCATTCGCTGATTTATCATTTTCAATTAATTGATTCCACTTCACTTGACCAACACTCGTATAATCAACGATTCTTCCTTGTACTTCTAAAATATTAAAACGCGAGCCTGTTCCTTGCATTTCAATTGTGCCTTTACCCGTCAACAATACTTTATGTCGACCATCTCCAACGAAATTAAAACGACTATAATTTTGCTCATAGTTTTGTGAGCGGTCACTATAGGTTGGGTGGAACTGCTTGTCCCCTTTTTGTCGAAAATCGCCATCAACTTGTAAAATACCATCTGTTAAATGTGCTTGGTCATGCATCGGTTTTCCTAAATAGTTGTACAATCTTTCCGCATGATTACGAGGACTTTCCATCGTAAAATCGCGGTACACATGGACATAGTCTCCATCCCGATCCATATCATTAGAAGGACCTGTCGTATCTTCTGTGCCGTGAATCATCGTTAACCAGCCGTCTTTAATCGTATAATCACCAAAAATATCGACAATCCCATAATTGACATACAGTTGGCCGCTTTCCTGCACAACATTTCCTTTAGCTGCCGTCTGTGCCATCGATTCACTAGAACCTACTTGCAAATAACCACCATTCACATTGAACGATTTATTTTCAGTGAATGCATCATCTACTAATGATCCACCGTTAATCGTTAGGTTACCGGAAATAGTCATTTTTCCTTTCTCAAGGTCAAAGAAGCCTTTTTGAGTGACATTGTTATTTACATGAACAGAACCGCCACCTAGTTGGATATTCCCACTTTGATCCAAATTATTAGCAACCAGTAGTTTATGACCGTTTAACTGCAAATCACCGCGAATTCGCTGCTGATAATCTCCACGAATGCTGATCTCTTCCTTTGAATCACCACCGTAGTCACCATTGACGCGAACAAGTCCATCTTGCGTAAATTCATTCTTCACATCTAGCTGACTATTGTTTAAATTAATCGTAGCTCCTGCCTTTTGATCAACATTTCCTGCTTGGATTGTTCCACTAACAGCACGAAGCTCCGAGCAAGAAAGCAAAACTAAATCGCCATCCACTTTTAAATCATAGCCATTCAAATCTAATTTCATGTTTTCTGTTAACACTAAATCGCCTGTCTTATGTAGATCTTCTGTCAACGTCCAATCACTAAACACTTTCGGACCTCGTAAGTCTTCAATGCTTTTTCTTATGTTTTGAAAAGTATCTTGCAAATCAGAAGCATTAACTGCGCGCTCATATTGTCCATTTGTATTTGTCGCAATTTTGGTTAAAGTTTCTTTATCAATATCAGTATCATTACCAAGACCAATTGTATAGATCGTTATATTGGCTTCATTGGCTTTTTGAGCTAGCTGCAATGATCTCTCGTTATTAATTGAATAACCATCCGTTAAAATGATCATAACTTTATGATTGTTTCCACCATTATTAGCAAACTCCTTCAGCGCTTCTTCCATTCCTGTACTCATATCTGTCCCGCCGTTGGGCTGACCTGTTTTCAAAGCTTGCTCTACTAAATAACGATCATACGTAAGCGATTGTAAATTCATCGCTGTTTCATTAAATTTAATAACGGACGCTCGGTCATATTCATGAAACGATTTCAATAAGTTCATTGCTTCCGTTATGCGAATATTCTCAGGATCATTCCCTGTCATACTCCCCGAATTATCCAAAACAAAAGTGATATCTAACCCTCTATTCGGACTACAACCAATCGCCGAACCACTTTGTGCAGCTTGTGCTGACTGCTGCTGAGGACTGAATACCATAGATACAAACAACAACATCGTAATCAATAATGCCAACTGCTTCTTTACTCTCATAACTTTGCTCCTTTCATTCTATAAAAAGGTAGATAATAAATAGGAAAGTACATTTCTACCACGTGAAAACCATCATTTTTATGTTAATATATTACTAGTATACAATAATTTAATTACCCATGTAACCTTAACCAAAAACAAGGAGGTCCTTTCGTGAAAAAAAGCTTTATCCTACTATTAATTCTATCCTGTTGCTTGTTTTTCTGGATTCCCGAAGCAACAGCTAAAACTTTTGAACCAAAAATGATCACGAATCCGATGAAAAGTTGGAATATCTCTTTCAATAACCCAGTAAAAGGAATCCCTAACGACTCCGATTCCATTTACATTTCTAGTCCATCTGGAGACAAGCATCCCATCTCCTATGAACTATCAAAAGATCAAAAAATGATGAAGATCATCCCTTCCGAACCATATTTAATCGGGAAGTCCTACACACTCGTCATTAAACAAGGGGTGGAATCTGCAAAAGGGAAAAAGCTAAAAGAAGACGTAGTCATGAATTTCCAATTACAAGGACAATACATCAAATCCATCGAAGCCGCTCTGAACCCATTAGCAACGAACGTCAAAGTGCAAGGAACAGACGGCGTAGCAGCAGTGAAGGTTTCTATTAACAAAGGATCAGAAACACCTCTTCACCCAAACAGCAATTATCTATTCACCCGCGGATTCATCGGCCTTATGAATGGAGACCTACTACAAATCCGCGCGTACAATCAACAAGGCAAATTAATAGAAGAACAGACGTATCAAATAGGAAGTTAGGAGGGATATATAATGAAGAAAAAGATAGCAATTATCTTGCTGTGTATCATTACTGTGTTTAGTAATATTCAAATGGGTATCGGAATACAGGTTTTAGCAGAGGGAATATTCCCCGGAAGTGTAGCAGGGAGTACTATTAGTGGTAATGATGGGAAAGGGAAAGGAACGGTTACTGTCACTGGAGCCCCTACTGGTGCTGAATTAACGCTGTACAGAGCAAAAGACAATAGTTCTGTTGGCAGCCCATTACAGGTTCAAGCTGGCCAAAATGCTATCTTTCAAGATGTCGATGCTGGGCGCTATTATGTGAAAGCGACAGTGGGAACTACCATATCAGATGCTTCACCAATCGTACATGTTCAACCTAATCCTGTTACTATTCATAGTGAGGAAAATTCAACAACCATTACAGTTTCAGGAGGAGTAAGCGGCGGTACTTTTACTCTTTATAAAGATGATGATGGAACTGCACCGTTTACACCACGTACAACAAATGTGGATGGTCAAGGAAACGGGAAATTCGAACTCGTTCCTCCTGGGAAAAACTATCGAGTGAAACAAGTCATTGACTCTGTCGAAAGCGCACCCTCCAACAATGGAGTCACCATCCGTCCTAATAAAGTAGCAGTTATTCCTTCAGCGGACGCTGGACCTAATAATGATCAAGGAACTTTACAAGTATTAGAATCAAAAGCAGGCAATATTATTCGTGTGTATTTTGGTGAGTTTAACGAAAGTAATTTATTAGACTCAAAACCAGCCGATTCACAAGGAGGCTATACATTTACAGGTCTAAAGGCAGGTAAATATTTCGTCACTCAGCGAGAAAACGGAGCAGAAAGCTTATACACAGAAGTGATAATTAAAGATGCCCAAGCACCTGTTATTACATTAAACGGGGACAGCGAAATAACGTTAGTACATGGAGAAGAGTACAAAGAGCTAGGAGCAACTGTAACAGATAACATTGATGGGACTTTCCCATTACCAAGTGAAAATATTAAAAATCCAATTACGAAAGACTCACCACCCGGTATTTATATCATTACTTACAATGCAACAGACAACAACGGAAACAAAGCTATTGAAGTAACGCGAAAAGTAATTATTAAACCGAAAAGAGTGAAATTAACAGCTACTCATACAAGCGGAGCATCAACACCAGATGGACCAAATGGCGATATTACCGTTCAAAATGTATACCCTGGCTCCATACTTTACTTGTATCAAGATCCAGGTGGTCAGCTTATTAAAACTTATCCAAAAGCAAATGCAGAAGTTATCGACTTAAAAGACATTCCAGTTGGAAAAGGCTATTTCGTCATCCAAGAGTATAAAAATGAAAATGGCTCTACTGTAATGAGTGAACCTTCTGAACGTATTGAAATCAAAGATACAACCCCACCAAAATTAACTTTAAATGGAGACAATCCAATTAAACTAACGATGGGTGACCAATATATTGAATACGGCGCTACAGCAACAGACAATGTCGATAGTTCAGCTGAACTGTCAGCTAAAATTCAAATTAGTGGTAACGTCGATACAAACAAACCAGGGACATACACGATCACTTATAACGTAACAGACAAAGCTGGGAATTCAGCTGCTTCTATCACGAGAACCATTATCGTTAACCCAAAAGCAGTAACGGCTATTGGCAGTAAAGCAGATATCGGTGAAGTAGGAGTTAAAAACGGGCTTCCTGGAGCGACACTTACGCTATATTACAGCGATGGTAAACCAGTCCCTAATCAAACCTACACGTTAAAAGCTGGTGAAACAACACACGTTTTTAAAGATGTAAAACCAGGTAAATATTATGTAACACAAACGGTTGGAATATTAGAAAGCTTACCTTCCAATGTTGTAGAAGTAGTAGATATTGACCGCCCACATATCACATTAGAAGGGCCTGAAAAACTCTCATTTGTATGGAATGAAGATGCAGAACCCTATTACGATGGGGGCACTCATAAATTTACTGATCCTGGTGCAACAGCAGAGGATTATATAGACGGAAACTTAACAGAACAGATTACAACAACACTGACATTACCAGATGGTACTACTAAGCCGTGTAATAAAACATCATGTAATATCACATTTACAGAACCTGGCGTTTATAAAATCACTTATAACGTAATGGCAGATCGTGGTACAGTAGCGGATCCTAAACAAAGAACAATCACTGTTACTCCACCAAAATTAGCCAAACCTACTAGTGAAACAGGAACAAGCATGATCAATGTATCAAGTGTATTTAATCATTCTACATCCGTTGTTCACTTGTACAACACTTACGATCAACTAATTGAATCAAAAGCAGCCAAAAATACAACAATCGCAAGTTTCAAAGACATTCCAGCAGGTTTAGGCTATTATGTAACACAAACAGTTAACGGTATCGAAAGTACGCCTTCTGAGACAGTAAATGTTAGCTCAGACAATGATGCTGACAAAGACAAACTCATTGGTATTTCTTCTTTTAGATTTTCAAAAGAGCAAGCCTTTGGAGTGATTAATCAGGAAAAGGGAACGATCACAGTGACGGTTCCTAAAGGGACGGATCGAACGAAATTGATCGCCTCCTTTACAACGATTAATGGACAAGAGACTGTATGGGTAAATGGGCAAAAACAAACGAGCGGTACAACTGTTCAAAACTTTACCAACTCGGTTACATATGAAGTAAAAAAAACCGGGGCTACAACGAAAACATACAGGGTCACTGTATCCGAAGCTTCTGGGAACTCGAACACATGGACATCGACACTAAAAAGAAACATCAATGTCTATACAACGCCGCAAACGTTCACTTTATCACCAGAAGAACAACAAGTGGCAGTGAAACAAGGAGTCAGCTTCGTTAACAATGACTTGTCGATCCATGTGTCACCAGTCAATGTGAAAGAAAGTAGCAGTCCATCCTTGAACATCAACAGCATGAGTAAAAGCTCCATGATCAAGCCGCAAGATCCGAGCTGGAAAAATAACTTAAGTAACATTATCGAATTAAACTGGGGACAAACAACGAAATCGTTCCTTCAACCAATCGAAGTGGAACTGCCTAATGCGACGGACAAAACTTTCGTCCGTCTGGTCCGCGACAATGATCAATTGTATGCCATTGTCCAACCAACTGAGACCGTTGGAAACTCCATGGTTGGACTCGCAACAGAGCCTGGTATTTATGCTTTACTCGACAAAGTCAACCGCCCGATCATTACGACAAGTACAAACAACGGAGAAACGACTTATAAAATCAGCTCATATGTCTCAGGTGCTAAGATTCTGTACACAGCGGACAGTAACAAAGTTAGCTTTGATCGCAGCGCAAGGAAAAATCTATTTAAGAGTCATCTCTTCTTTGGTAGTCCATCCGATTTACAGGAGTGGCAACCTTATAAAGGACCATTGACTAACGTTCACAACGGCGACCTTTACGCTGTCGCGGTAAAAGATCAAATCATTAGTGCGGTCACGGCAGCCGAGCCACCGCCAATGAAAGAGTGGGTTAAAGATTATCCGGTCGTGCCGCGCCATAAAGTATGGGAAATTAAATACAATACAAAAGTAGACAAAAAGGCACTATATTCAGACGTTATTTACGTGACAGATGATATCACAAAAGCAAATGTACCCGTTTCATTACAACTAAGCGCCGATGGAAAAACCATTTTTGTCGCCCCGCTTCAGCCGTATGAATCGAACAAACAATACACTCTGTGGATTGAAAAAGAAATCAAAGGTCAGTATAAAAACACCTTTTTAAAACAACCAACGAAAATGACGTTTATCGCTAAATAAAGTAATATGTTCAAAAGGGAAAAGCTATCCAGAAAGTCAGTTTTCACTGATCTTCTGGATGCTTTTTTCACTTTATGAGTGGGTTCTTCGACTTTCTAGTCCTTTCTTTCACCTTACGAGCAATTTCTTCGACTTTCTAGCCTGTTCTTTCACTTTACGAGCAACTTCTTCGACTTTCTAGCCTGTTCTTTCACTTTAAGAGCTGGTTCTTCGATTTTTTTCCAAAATAAAAAAACTCCCGCTAAGAATGAAATGCTTCTCAGCAGGAGTTTTCTTTTACAACCCAATCGTAAATTTCATTTGGACCGGCTCTTTTAATGCTTTTCCATATTTCGTTTGTACCGTTTTTTCAACAAATAGATAGTATGTTGCCCCACGTTGATATTGGAAGCCATCTGCTGGTCGTAATTCTAGCGTTCGGCCATTATTCCTTGAGATGTGGGCAATTGGTACTTTCACACCTGAATCATTTAACACATAAACACTTTGCAAATGAACCGTAGACCAATCAAGCTCTTCACTAAATGAAATTTTCCATGATTTGTTTGTACTAACACCTGTACGATGACCTTGATCTTTATATCCAACACGCGGATAAGATACGGCATTGTCACGCTCATTTACCGTTACGTTCACCATAGCAATCTTTCCACCGTCCACTGTGGAAACAGCGACGACGGCTGTTCCTTTTGACAGCGCGGTGAGCTTACCAGTTGCATCAACATTGACGATTGATGGATTACTAGATGTCCATATGACGTTTTTATTCGATGCATTCGATGGACGAACTGTTTCACGAATCGTTTCTTGTTCACCAACGACTAGATCGAGGTTAGGTCCTTTATCTACTGTAATACCTGTGACTGGCACTTTAATCACTAACTCTTCATCTACATGGAGCTTATTGCGCGTTAAACCTGTGACTGAATTCGTTTCAATATTCGGGTTCAATGCATCAATCCGCTCGACTGCATTCGAGTTTCGCTTATCACGAACGACGAAAGTATAGTAATAATCGCCAGGCTCAATCGTTTTTGTTAACGTCCATGTATTATTCGTTTGCTTCTCTAATGGGATTTCCACCCAGTTACTAAAACTACCACGAACGGCCACATATTCAGTTTCAGCATCGAGCTCCAATTTATTATGATCCGCATAGCTATCATAAATAAACGTCACTTCCCTGTTATCAATGCTTGGTCCTGTCGTAGCGTAAGGTAACACTTTCAGCACACTAAACGGACTACCGAAATCATCCACGGTTTTCCGTCGATTCAATGGGTCAAGCGTCCATTTGCCATTGACGATAAAACCATAATTGTATTCTCCTGGCGCTAAATTGACTTGTAGTTCCCATACATTCCCACCGACATTCTGCAAAGGAAGGTCAACCCAGTCGTTAAAACTGCCGTTTACTTTCACGCTATTTGTATTGGCATCACCAATATAACGGAGTAACACTTGTCCCCCTTGAACGAACGGGAACTCATTATATCTCATCACGTTATCGATACCAGACACTTGTTTAAAGATTGGTAGTTTCGTTGTTGAGTCAGAGGACATCTTATCCCATGACCAAACCGTACCCTCTTGGCTGATTGCTAATGTATAGTCATCAAAGTCATAACCACCACCACCGATAGCCACGGCATTAGTCATGCCTTTCACTTGAATCGGTGTCGTACGAATGGATTGTGTACCTGAAGCGTTGCGCCCCCACATCCAAACCGAGCCACCTTCTTTAATCGCCATCGTATGGTTCGCACCAGTGGAGATTGATTCCACATTAGTCATGCCTTCTACTTGAATTGGGTACAACTTCTGTTCACGACCACCATCACCGAGCTGACCGTAAGAATTCGATCCCCACGCCCACACCGTTGTGCGATCTTGTTTTAACGCGACTGTGTGATTGGCACCGGCGGCAATTTCCATAATATTCGTTAAACCTGGCACTTTCATCGGAGTATAATTGACATCTGTCGTTTCTCCATTTCCGAGCTGACCGACTGTATTACGCCCCCATGCCCACACTGTACCATCACGTTTCAAGGCAACCGAGTGTTCTGCTCCTGCAGCAACGGCAATGACATTAGAAACAGATGATACTAGTGTCGGTGTGATCATTGTACTGCCAACACTTGAGCCAAGCTGACCGTAAGCATTACGGCCCCACGCCCACACTTGTCCACTCACATCAACAGCTAACGTATGATGATCACCTGCTGCGACAGCAATGATATTGGACAATTCCTTTATTTGTGTCGGGTGTTCATTCTTTTTTACACTGGCTGAATGTCCTAATTGGCCATACGCATTGCGGCCCCACGTCCATACATTCCCGTTATTATCAAGGGCAACTGTATGGTCACCACCTGCAGCAATCGCTTTAATATTTAATAAACGATTGCCGTCCTGTTTTTGAATCGGTGCTGGTTTATTAGAGCTAGGGCTGATACCATTCGATCCTAACTGCCCGAATGTATTGTCTCCCCAACTCCATACACTTCCATCTTCCTTCAATATTACAAAATGCTTATTTCCTGCATCCACGACCCGTTCATGATTCATAACACCGTATGCGGCCGCTTTTTCACCAAATGGTGAGAAAAGCGGTGTCAGCAATACTAGTGCAACAAGCATCACGAACGTTCTTTTTAATTGAATAAACAATGCAGCGACACCCCCTTTTAGATCCTATTCTTAATTTAAGGTTCAACCGTAACAGCAATTTGGATTTTATATACTTTTTCAGTATCTTCCGCTATTAATACTACCTCTTTCGTTACTGGTTCTCCGCTAAGCGACACACCTGAAATTCTTAAATTTTTGCTTGCATTATCAAATGTAATAGTTGAATCTCCACCGAATACTTTCGAATCTTCAATACTCCATGTTAATCCTGCTGGAATATCACTAATATTGTCAAAAGTCAAATTCTCACCTAAAGACTGCCAATCTGATACCATGTTACTAACACCCTCACCGTACACTTTTGCAACAATCGGCTTCGCACCTGGAACTGGAACTTCTTCTACAATATTTCCCTGACCTTCTATCTTGGAACGGTCATAACCTGCTGGGATGTTAATTGTTAAGCCTAAGTGACCCGTAAATGCCCCATTAATGATCGTATTGTTTTTCAATGTAAGCGATGTTGCCTGTGGGTCAACTGCTATATCTCTATACACACCTTCTAACGTCACTGCTCCAGCACCATTCATTGTAATCTTTGGCGCTTCTGTCGCTGAGACGATGCGCAGTGGCGTGGTGTTCTTAAGAGTAATACCACCTGTAGATTCAAAATCATTCAAGTGAACAGAATTTGTACCGCCGCTAATAATTGTCGTTGTACCATTCACTTTATTTTTATCGAAAATAGCTGTACCATTTGCACCAACATCTACAGTTAAATCATTTAGAATAACAAGATCATCTAAACGAACGTGAACATCCGCCCCTTGTAATTTAAGCGATTTGAAGTAGTTACCATTCCCGATAATTGTAACTGAACGATTCACTTCGATATCCTCATTAATATTAGCACCAAGCTTAATCGTACTAAATCGCGGATTATCTAATACCATCTTTAATTC
This sequence comes from Bacillus sp. FJAT-42315, assembly GCF_002797375.1. Lineage (GTDB taxonomy): Bacteria > Bacillota > Bacilli > Bacillales > Domibacillaceae > Bacillus_CE. The sequence continues at coordinate 446,605 of NZ_KZ454941.1, read as the reverse complement.
TTCGAGATTATTAACTGTCGCTGTATTTCCGCCAACAGAATACGTAACACCTAGTGAGTTTAATTCCTCTACAGGTATTTGTTTCATAATTTCAGTTAGTAAAGCTTTGTCTTCCATCAACTCATACAATGTAAAAGTCGTACCAAAGTTTTTCTTTTCGAATGCCTTAATATAATCGTTAATCATCACAGTTGCAGATGGTTTACCATCTTGGGCCGTCTCTGCTGCTCTTAACTTGAACTTTCTTTCCCCAAGGTAACGTCCGGTCGCACTATATGACTTGAGGCTAAATTCATCTGATAGCTCCGCCCCTGGCATTGCCTCAATTCCTGCTTGTCCCATCGAAAAACCTTTTACATCCTCACGATAAGACAAATCACGACTATAGTCTGCGTTACCTCGAAAAGTCACTTTCATCCTCGATACTTCTTCGTCCGTTAAAATGTCAATGTTCGTTAAAGAAGGTTGTGTAATCCCATCAATTAATGTTTGATGGTGAATCGTCTGAATTTCTTGTACAAACATTTTTGGTATATGAACGAAAACATCACGCGGTGCGTTGTTCTTTAATACATATTTGTTTAAATCTGTCGCAGGTGTATCAATAAATGTAGACTTAAACCCTGGTAATAAATCATAAATTTTAAAAGGAAGGACATAATCACTAAGCTGGTCAAAACGAAGTGTCTCCTTCTCGATAACTAGTTGATAGTCTAGGCTAGCTGCATAATCAAGAAACTCCAAATTTTTAAAGGTAACAGTCACCTCGTTTGATCCTTGAGTTCCTGTTACTGTGTCAATAATGTTAATCTTTTTCGTCGTGTCTCCCACATGCTCAAGACTTAATTTACTTGAGTCGACATTTTTTGTTAAAGGTTTATCTAAAGTAATTTTGAGGGTTTTGGCTCCATCAATCTGATTGAATACTTTCGTACTATCTGAAATAAATTCATACGAATATGGCTTCGCTGCTGCTTCAGCATGGAGAGAGCTCACAAACAAGCCTGTCACAGTAAGCAGAAAAATCAATGCGAGTTTCCACATGTTCTTTACGTGCTTCATAATAATCCTCCTTCTGATTTTAGTTTGCTATTAAACGATGAACTTTCGTTTCTAGTAAATTGCCATACTTATCATAAAGTCGAAGCGTCACTGTTGCCCCTTTTGGATAATCCGCACTTACTAAGCTAAATCGGTTATCTCCTTCATAGTGCATCATGTTGTTGTCTACTTTAGCTGTGTAGACTTGGTTAGTCGCTTGTACCGTAATCGTATGCAAGCTTAATAGTTCGAAATGTTCGACCGTAATGTTCTGCACATAATTCTCATCCACCACATGAATTTTCACTGTCACGATGAAGCCTGTGTTACCAATCTCACCTTTGGCGGATGTTTCGCCTAGTTTAGATGTATCGACTGGTCCCCATGTCACTTTCTCTTTACCTTTTGTATTGTCTTTATACGTGACCATCACTTCTTTTGGAAGGTCCGGTGTTTCGCCACGTTTGACGTTAATCGGCTCGAGTGGTTCGACTGATTTGATGTTGGAGTCGATGACTTTCATTGAATAGGAACGCTCAGATACATCACCAACGATGTCTGTCACTTGAATGGTGAATTGATAATCACCAGCACGACTTGGCGTTCCTTTGATTTCTCCTGTCGTTTCATTCAGTTGCAAACCAGACGGCATAGAGCCGGAACGACGCTTATATGTATATGGTGCTCGACCATGTACCGCTTCGACCTGTTCCGCGTATTCACTCTTCACAACACCTGTTTGTAAATCTTTTGCTACCATCGCTAGAAATGTCATACGCTTCCCAGTGGTGTAATCTAAAATATAATTGACATCTACTTGCGTCAACACCCCATCTGCATCAACATCGGCAGATAAAAATTGTTCTCGGCTCGTGATGTAATTTCCATTTAAGTGCTGTAAAATTCGAATCGCTCCAGCGGCTGTTACTTTATTTTTTCCAACGACATCGCCAATTGGCATTTTATGTTCAATTTTTCCGTGAAGCGGTTGAATGTTCAAATCCAATCCGCGTTGGCCTGTTGCTGTTAGATTCGCAACCTCTAACGGAATCGACTTGCCTGGTGTAAACTCGCTTGACAGGTTATAAGTGATGTACCCAACAACCGCGTTCCCCATCAGTCTTTGTTCTTTACCTATTTGCGAATAAAAGTCAATCGTTAAGCTATTATTATTTATGTGAGATTCGGTCCGAAATAGGTCCTCATCAAACAGAGCACCTGGCTCGTAACTGGCTAATGTCGCTCCTTTGCTCGTCGCTGGAACAGAAACTTTCACATGTCCGGATGTGAGGTAGGAGGTATTGCGAATAATTACAGGCACTTTCGCTTGCTGTCCAAGCGAGCGAACTTCCCCCACTTCCAGCATCGGATCAGCTGCTGCTTGTGTCGAAACAGCTGATAATACTGTAAATAACATTACTAAAAAGAACATACCTATATGTTTAAAATGCTTCATCGTGATCCCTCTTCCCTCCTTACTCTACAGTGAATTCACGTTGAATGGCTGTTTTTAACTTATTGCCCTTAATGGAGCGAAGTTGTTCAGTAATTTCTAACGTATAATTCCCTCTGGATAACGTGCTTTTTGGCTGCACTGTAAATGATTTGTTATCACGCTTTTTGATGATGATATCTACTTCATATCCTCTACTATCCTTCATTCTTACAGTGTGTTTGTTCAAGGTAGCTGTCCGAAATTCATTGTTTAAGCGAATCGTCCACTGTTTATCACCTTTTACTTTGGAAGGATGTTTTTGCTTGTCCCCTTTGAATGGTTTAATGCTGCCATCTAATAGATCAACAGGAACGAGTGAAAGACCTTCGCTAAACAATTGAACATTTTCCAATTTCAATGGAATCGTCTCGCTAGCTTTAGATAAACGAACAGAAACCGTGAGCAACGTTCCTTCAAGAGCTTCCCCAGATTCATCAGCCCACACGAAGGACACTTTCCCAGGTTGGTCATCATTGGTCGAACTAAGATAGCTTGTCATTTGATCACCAACGACAGCTTTTGAAACAGTCAGTAGATCTTTATCATAAACAAGATCCAACGAACCACCCGCTAGCTTTTCCTTGCTGTGAATATAAATGCCTATGTCCACATTGACCCCTCTTCGTTCTTCATAAACAGTAGAAACGCCAACAACCGCTTTCTCTTCAGCTCGGACAGAAATCGTCGGAAGCAAAAAGCTAAAGCAGAGCAACAAGGCTAGAAATTTCATCTTTTTCATCATTATTTAGTTAGAGACACTTGAATAAGTGTCCTTCCCCCTCTCCGCCATTCTAACAACCAACTCTATTTATTCCTTTTCTTTAAATATATCGGCCAAAATAGAAAAATGTTAATAATTTATTCCAAAGAATCCAAGGGACGGAGGGACAGGTCCATTGTCCCTCCCCTCCATAAAAATAGAAAAAGCAGCAAACCAATTGAATAGGTTGCTGCTCTTGCTTTTCTGATTTCAAAATGATGTCTAGTATATATTTTTTTCCGATTTTAACCTTTTCACCAGATCGCTTCGGCCTATTCAGGTTGATCAATGAAAGGATTGCGATTGCCTTGCCATTTTTGGATCGTATCATTTCTTTTTCTTTCAAAGTCATCGACTGGATCTTGTTTGTGCCATTCTAATAGAACGGACTTTTTGCCATGGTATGGGTTCTTTCCGTTGTTTAACTTCTCATTCAACTCAAGGTCGACACGATCTCCACTTTCATAGCGAACCGCCATGTAAAAGATCATTCTAGCCACATCACCTTTCACACGATCAGGTGGCTCCCATGAATCAGATGAGCGATAACAACCGTTACAATCACTTACGGTACTTCCACCGTTATCAAAATCTAAGTTCCCTCGCGTGCTATTGATACGAACATCTGTCGGACGTAAATGATGGATGTCTGTACCTGGACCTTTACTCGTTCCGAAATCACCATGTGATTTCGCCCAAACGTGCTCGCGGTTCCAATCGCCCATATCTCCGCCATTTAAGCTCTTTGAACGAGATTTTCCCGAGTAAAGTAAAATCACGTTATTTGGGTTGTTAGGGTCCTCATCCGTTTCTTTTAGCGCTTCCCACACTGTATCATAAGATAGTTGTTTATGATCATCAATAATTTCATGTAAAGCTACTTTCAACTTGCTTCCTGTTTTCCCATAGGCATCTTTATAATAACCATCAACTGGCGTTTCTTCTGCTTTAACAGTCACACCAAAGCTCCCTGTTTTGCTAGCCTTTCCATCTGTAGCCGTCACCGCAACAAGGTGGCTTCCTTCTTCAAGTGCTAGTGTAAGAGTAGCTGTCGCCTGATCAATTTTCCCTTTCGTAGAGGTGAACGTTAAAGGGTCATTGTCAGGATCAGAAAAATGATCGGATAAGCGTAAAGAAATCGTTTCCCCCACTTTTACTGTGCGATTCGTAAATTCCTTTTTTAACACAGGAGCTTTATTTTCACTAGGCAAAGAAGGAGAGCCAATTGGCTCTCCTTTTGAATCTGTGAATTTAATAGAATCAGGTGTTGCGCCATTTTCGTATTTAATTTTTTCAATGATGTTTTCAGCGCCTCTAATTTCTTTCACGTTCTTACCATCAATGATTACTTCACTTACATCGGCACCTTTGAAGTCAATGATGGCACCTGCTGCTTTTGGTTGAATGATTACTTTTGTTTTGCTTAAGCCAGCACCTTCAAGTTGAGCATAAGCACCTGTTAACCAAATACCTTCTGTAATTACAGATGAATCATCTAAGTTAATAGCTACGCTTGGTGATTTAATTGTTAATTTCTTTGTTTTAAAATTAGTTAAATTGTATTCTTTTTCAGGCTTGATTGGTTCTGGAGTCACTTCTCCATCACCTTTCAAATCAACTTGTACTAGTACTGGATCATGGTCACTTGCACGTCCTGCCATATCTGTGAAATCGGCATTGATATGAAGAATATCAACTTCTGTAGCTTTCTCAAGGTTGTTAGATACTAAAATATGATCTAATACTTGAGAGTTCCCTTGATATACGTATGTGTAACGATCAGATGTCTCTACTTTGTTGATCATATTCGTCATATATTCACCTTCATGAATCTTTAACGCATCAGAGAATTGGAAGTCGTTAAAGTCACCAAGAGAAACAATGTTTGCGTTTGGATTCTCAGTTTTTACATCTTTGATAAAGTTAGTTACCACTGTAGCAATTTGCTTACGTTGTACTTCACTTCCGTAAACAGGCGGCTGTTGTGAACCGAATAATGGCGTATCTCCACCTTTAGAGTTCCAATGGTTCGCAATCACAATAACATTTTCCCCTTGGAAATCAAACTGAGCAGCTAATGGCTTACGACTGCTATTAAATGCACTGTTGTTTGGATCAATACGACCAGGGTTATGCGTTAATTTACCATTTTCATATCCAACGGCTGTCGTTGCATTCCCTTGAGACATACCTTCTGTTAACGACACACGGTCAGGGTTGTATAAAAAACCAACTCGAATATTTGCTCCTGGTGCACCACCATCTTGGTCGTTCACAGGATCGATATTGGCATACTTATATGTTGGTCCACCTGCTTTTGCAATCTCATTAATTAATCTTTGATAACTTTGGTCTGCCTTTGAATCACCAGCATCTTGACCGTTATTATCTTGAACTTCCGTCACGCCAACAACATCAGGGCTTTGCATATCTTTAGCAATCGCTCTTGCTAGCTTTTGTGCTTTATCATCTGTTGTAGATTGTTTATTATTTGAGAAGTTTTCTAAATTATAAGAAGCAACTGTTAACTTCTTATCATCCTTCACAATCTTTGTTTGTTCTGGTGTTGCCTTACCTTTTTCATGAGCAGCTTCCATCTTATCTAATCCAACGTAAATTTTGTAGTTTTGGAATGAGTATCCTACTACTCCTGTGATCGGTCCTGTAAATTTATCACCAGTTGCCACTTCAAAGTCACGAGCTGGTTTGTTCGGCTCTAAACGGAATTGGATACGATCTGCGTTTTGGTTATCTTTTTCTAATAATACGCCACCATGTAAGGAGTTTGTTTGTCTGTTTTCAAGGACTGTAATTAAATCCCCATGCTCTTGTGGAGCAACAGCTTTCACATTGCCGACTTCTACACGCATACCTTCTAAGCTTTCCCAGAAATCAATCGCATCTACTTCTGGATTAAATTTAGCTAGTTCATCACTATCAATATGTCGAGTCGGTAAATTAGTTTCGTCAATTACAATTGGCTCTGGTAACTCCACATTGTTTTTTACGACTTCAACTTTACCGCCTTGATCATCCCGAACATTGATTTGTGTCGTTTTCATATCTGTTGTTTGACGGTCATTGAACCCATCAATCGCAAATTCACTGACTTTACCAGTAACAGATACTAAATCGCCCACTTGAATTGGCCAAGCACTTTTGCCACTGTAAAGGACAATTCCTTCAGATGTTTTTGCATCATTATCTGCAAGTTCATCTGGTGTTTGGATGTGATAATAATTGGCTGTTCCTAATTGGAAGGAATATGTCACAACACCTTGAAGATTTTCTACCGTTTGTCCATCAAATGATGATTTATGGCTGGCTCCTTGAATATCATGGATTTGTAAGCTATCTGTGATTTTATAATCAAACGTTTTTACTTCAGAAGAACCATCTGCTGTAATTGCTACTGCTTTAATTGTTGTGTCTTCTGTAATTTCTATCGCTGTTGTATATTTAGTGCTTTCTTTTGTAGGTTCTGTACCATCTAATGTGTAATAAATTTCAGCACCAGCAGTGTTTACAGATAATGTAACTGTTGTGCCACCTACAAATGTGCCGCTACCTGGGTTCGCAAAAACCGATTGGATCACAGAGCTATCAACTACGATATCTTGTTCTGAGCGCGGGATGATTTGATAAGTAGCATCAAATTGAGAAACAATCCCTGTGATTGAATCATATTTTGTGTCGACAGTCAGACCCAAAACACCGTTTTCATCACGAACTGTTACAGTCTTTCCATCCGCTGTAGCTGTGTAGTTGCCTGAACCAGCGTCAGCCGTGATTGTAACGTTTTTAATCATTGCCAATTTGGACTCATTGTCTTCATTGACTTCATCAGCGGTAACCTCTAAAGGAGTGGGAACACCTACATTCTCCCCCTTTGTTACGATCGTAGCTGGATCCATTTGTAATAGACTTCTATATTCCTTCAGAGTACCTTTTATCGTTACTTCCTCACCAAGTTCCACACTTAATGATGTTGGACGTACGGCAATGGCTGCTGTTTCGTCTTGAAGTTGAATCGCGTTTTTTAACTTAGCTGTGATGATTCCTTTAACGACTACTTCCTCACCAAGCGATTTTGTGCGTGCATCGGCAATTGACTGCTCTTGTAATAGCGTATAAGTAAATGTACTTACCTCACTATCTTCAAGCCCATCTTTTTGAGCAAATGCCTTTATTGTCAGTTCTTTATCAATAACAATTGGGTTGCTGTAAGATGTACTTGCAACAGTTGGTTCTGTTCCATCAGTCGTATAATAAATATTGGCACCTTCTGTTTGTGTAGAAAGCGCCACTTCCGTACCAGCAACTACACTTGATGCTGCTGGAGAAGCGCTCACTGCTTGAACCTTTGTTTCGTCAGTTGGAGTTTCTGGATCACTCTCCACTTTTGTAATACTAGTTGTAGACTTCAACCCCGGATGAGAATAATAGGCGGTTAATGCCCCCGTAATATCTACTTGTGTATCAAGCAACTGAGGATTGGTTTTTAAATTCCAATTGTTTCTTAATTCCCCAGATGGCAACTGTACGTAAATCATTTTATTTGTGTCTGTTTCTTCAGCTGTATCTGCTATAGCAATATTTGTATCGCCAAATTCATCTGGTGTTCTCGTTACACTTGTAGTTCCTTTAACAAAACCAACAATATAACCTCTGACTGTTTGTGTTCCGGTATTGTTCTCAATTGCATCAGCAACAGTGATGAAGCTTTCGGCACTTACCTTCTGAGCATTCATTGGTGTAAAAAGGCTAATAAATAACAAAATGACTAATCCAATGTTCAAACTTTTCATAAACTGCTTGGTCTTCATTTATTCTGCTCCAATCAATTTAATTATAATTTTAAAAACCTACAATAACCATTTAATCCTAAAATTATGTCGTTGAAAATCTTCGTGCTAGCTCACATGCTTGATTATGCCAATAAACTCCAAAGCCCTCTGCCCTAACAGCGGAAGGCTTTGTCTTTAAAAAATTATAAAATTGTCTCTCCAACTACAGTAATGTCCTCCAATAGATTCATAGTATCCCCTTCAACTGCAGACAGATCTAAATTACCTTGTACTTTAATATTAGAGATGTTAATATCCTCATCCAATGTTCCAGTTAGGATTAAGTCACCTTTAATTTCAGCATTTCCTAATTCTGTGACATTTGAAAGGTCAACTGTGACACTCCCTTCATGTACTTTCGGCTCTTCAGCTGTACCACCAAAATCTTCAGGTGCTACTTCTACTGTGCTATTCCCGTCTTATACCTTTTTATTTTTGTATTGGTTTTCGATTTGGGCCTACACCGTACAAGCGACTTTCATCGCATACGGCGTGCTATCAGCAATAATTACCATAAAACTTATTTCCCCACAGACAAAATTACCAATGTAATGTAAATACTATTCAGGCATTATTTTTAATTTTTTGTAAATTAAATGTTAACAAAAGAATTTATTTCTATAATTTCACACTTAATCCTAATCAAACAAAAAGAAACAAAAGAAAATAAAAGAAGGGCATAAAGGCAAATTCCTCGTCCCGCTCCTCCATAAAAACAACAAAAGCAGCAAACCAACTAAATGGCTTGCTGCTTTTGACATATTCAAAGGGACAAGAGGCCTGTCCCTTCGTCCCACTATCTAATAGTAAATTTATAAGTAATGGCTTCTTTTAAGTTTTTATCTTTGATTGATTGTAACGATTTTTCGATGACGAGGTAGTAGTTTTCGCCTTTTGTGTATCCTCCAGTTGGGGGATAAATTTTTAAGGTTTTGCTGTTTTCTAGCTTGATAAGCTGGTTACTTTTTTCGCCAAAGCGATTGACGACGTATATTTGGGAATCGCTAAAGTTGTTTTTTATATCGTTATTAAATATAATCGTCCATATTTTGTTCGGGTCGACATTGCTTTGTTCGCCGAAATGCTTATAACCATTCATCGGGTATGTAATTTCTTCTCTTTCCTCTTTTACATCGATAGAAAAACTTGTTTGTTTCCCTTGAAAGCTGACGTTAACGATAGTTGATCCAGCATTTTTGGCCGTTAAATAGCCGTTCTCGACTGAAGCGATTGTTGGATCAGCAACTGTAAATACGGCTTGATCTGTAACATCCATCTCCGTTCCATTGCTCAGCTTGGCCGCAACTATTAGCAGAATTTGTTCTCCCTGTTCCAGTGCTTTGTCAGGCAGCCTTAACATCTCAAGACCAAGGACTTCTTTGCTATATTGGATATCAGCAATTGTAACAATATAATCATTGGCTTCTGTACGAGAATATTCTGCCCAGTTATATCTCCAGCTTGTGGCACCTGTTTGCCTCGCTGCCGTTTGAATTAATCCGTCTAGCTTCTCTTTGATGTTATCAGCTTTTATGATAAAACGAAGTGAAAATTCTTCGGCCATCTTATCGAACTGACTAGAAACAAGATGAACAAACTCCTCATCTGTTTGACTAGTAAACTCAGAAGATAAATAATGTAAATCTAAACTTTTCGCTAGCTGATCATAGCCCAACTTGAACAATGCATCAGCGTAATCGGCATTTGCTGTCGGATAAGGTCGCTCATAGCCATTTAATCCTCCCGCTTGCCACAAATGGTCATCATCAATCATCTCATCTGACACTAAATAATAGTTGTAAAGAACACGTCCTGCTTTATCAGGAATCGGATCATCCCATGTCGCATCCAAATGGTACCACTTTCCATCTAATTGAACTAAATTCCATGCGTGACCAATTCCATCGGCTTCACCACTGATGAGACGAACGGGAATTCCAACTTCAGTAAGCATGTCATACATTAACATCGCATAGCCGTTACACAATGTTTTTCCTTCTGTCAGTGCAAAATAAGGGGCGTTTACTCCTTGATCAGACGTTGTATCATATTCAACATTTAAAACGATGTAATCATGGATTGCCTTTACCTTCTCATGATCATTCATGCCATCCTTAATAATTTCATCAAGAATTTGTTGGATTCTTTGATCGACAAACGCCACTTGCTCAGCTGTTTGATAATAATTTACGTTAAATGTTAACTTGATGTTTCCATCGAATCCTCGTGCCGAAAAACGATAACCTTGCAAATCATAGTTCAGATATTCATGTTTTAATAGAACAGATTGAAACGCCTGCTGAGCCTTTTCTATTACCCCATCGAAATCTCCAGAATAATCAACGGTAAAATTCGTTTTCCTTTGTAACAAAGCTGCTTCAAGAGCAGAAGATAACACCTCTACACTAGGGTCGGTAGCAGCGGCTTGAAACTTCATACTCCCGTCTGGCAGCACCGGCTCAGTCTCATGTAAAGGATTCGACCACTCTCCATGAATCACGCGAGCTTCTTCTTGTGCAGAAACAGAAGCGGGCAACACACTAGAACATAGTAGCAAAGACGCAAAAGCTAGATTTCTCATAATAAAACCCCTCTCTTGGGACAGGTCCCTTGTCCCGCTTTACGCAATTGATAAACTATTACAGCGAATAAAATTATTTCTCTACATCCAAACTAGTCCATAATGATTACATTTTACCATCATACGAGACTTAAATACTATCTAGAAAAAGAGAAAAGCTCTGCGGAGGAATATTCCTCCACAGAGCTTTTAATGGGACAAGGGACCTGTACCAACGCCCCGCTACATTTTAAAGCGACTAACGGCGGATTGCAGTTCGTCAGCCAGTTGGCTCAGTGAATGAGCGCTAGCTGAGATGTCGTCCATGGCTGCATTTTGCTCTTCAGCCGCTGCGGCCACGTTTTGAGTGTTGGCGGCGGATTGGATGCCGAGTTGATGAATTTCGTCCATTCCTTGATGTAATTGGTGCGTGCGATCAGTGACTTGCTTGATCATCGTTGAGACAGCGGCGGATTGCTCCTTCACTTCCTTGATCCTGTCGACGATGTCGTTGAAATATACGCCTGTTTCATTGGATAAGCTCAATCCTTGTTTCACGGCCGCTGTACTTGTGTTCATCGCCTCTGTGACATTCATAGAAACGTCTTGAATATCCACAATCAAGCCTTTAATGCTGTCAGCCGCCTGAGCGGATTGTTCAGCTAATTTCTTCACTTCATTCGCCACAATAGCAAACCCTTTGCCATGCTCACCGGCTCGTGCCGCTTCAATGGAGGCGTTTAACGCGAGTAAGTTCGTTTCTGTTGAAATCGTGGTGATAAAGTCAATGATTTGACCGATTTCCTCGGACTTTTGACCAAGTTCCTTCATCTTATTTGCCGTCGCTGACTGAGTTTCATCTATATGTTGAATTTGTTTCAATGATTCGTTAATTTTTCCATAGCCTAATTCGGCTGTCTTATTTGTCTGCTCGATCGCGTTAGTAATGGAAGTGACCGACTGTTTCGCTTGCTCCATTTGTTCTGTCATCTGCATCGTAATCGTGTGAGAAGTATTGACGTTGTTCGCCTGAACATCTGCCCCATACGCCACTTCCTGAATCGAGCTAGAGATTTGCTCGGTCGCTTTGCTCGTTTGCATCGCACTTGCCGAAAGCTCTTCACTCGTGGCCGCTACTTGGCTCGCTTGATCGGTTAATTGATACACCATGTCTGCTAAATGGTCTTTCATCTTATTTAAATAACCAATCATCTGACCAAACTCATCTTGGCTATCGGATTGAATGGACTGAGTTAAGTCCCCTTGTGAGACCGCTTCAGCCAAACGATTCACTTCTTTAATATTTCGCACAATACCATTCGTATAAAAAACAATAAGGCCCACGATCAGCACGATGCCAATAACGGAAAGGACGGTTAATAATTGAATTAATGACGTTAAACTACTATAAAGTTCCTTTTCCGGAGCGACAAGTGCGATCGTCCAGCCTGTTTCGGGGATTTTTTGAAAAAAGACTTCGTTCATCCCGTTCTGATTTTCATATTGTAGTTGGCCTGATTCTTTGGCCACTATATCTTTTCCAATGGCGGCTAGCGACTTATTCGGATGATTTTCTATTTGTAGATCGATCGTTTCTTCTTCATGAGGGCTAGCTAAAAAATTCCCCTTTCCATCGAGTAAAAAGGCATAGCCAGTCTCTCCTATTTTCAGATTACTAATTAATGATTTCAGATTACTTAAGTCGATATCACCCGTCACGACACCGGAAAATTGATTGTTTTTGTTATAAAACGGAGCAGTGACTGTGATCATTGTTATATCAAGAGTTTTATCATAATAAGCCTCAGAAAAGACAACACTTCTTTCAGTATTTTGGCCTATTTTATACCATTCATGGCTAGGATAATTATACTTCGGATCACTATAAACATCCGTTGTTTTCATTTTGCCGTTTTCTTTGTAAGCATAAGTGGAGAAAAATTTCGTATCTTTTTTGTATGTATATGGAGCAAAATACACTCCACCACCATATGAACTTTCATGGGTCGCAAATGTTTTCTTGAAAATTTCTTCGTACTGTGGCTTTGTTAATTTGTTTGTGAGGATGTCTAGCTCTCTTGCAATTATTTCTGGAATTTTCGCATGCGTCATTAAATCATTTTCAATCGCTTCAATGGAATGGTCGAGCTTATTACTCATACTCGCCTTGATTTCCTTCTCAAGCGCATCCTTCGTCTTCCAATGCGTTAACGCCATAATCGACACTACAAGCAAAATCAACAAAGGCAACATCAATACTAAAGTTCTCATCCTTACACTCTTAAACCGCATGAAATAAAACCTCCACTCATTAGTTTCGGGACTATTTTATCATGAAATGAAAAATAAATAATACCCATTTTTAAAAGAGGCACAAGGGACTTATCCCTGCGCCCCACCATTTTCCTTCTTTTCTAAATATTCAAACTTATGTATAATTAACTAAATTTATATAGTAAAAATTCAGGAGTGATGTTTAGTGGGGATAAGAGGAAAGTTCATGTTGTGGTCGACGGTGTTGATTTTGGTTGTCGCTTTGCTTGTTGGTATGAGTACATACACCTTTGCCAAAAAAGCATTAGAGCAGTCTGGCATAGCGGAGTTGCAGCAAACGATTTCTGGGGCAGTGGCTATCGCTGAGATGTTAAATAAAGAAGTAGAAAAAGGGAATCTCACATTAGAAGAGGCGCAAGAGAAGGCCCGAGAAATCATTAATGGGCCGCTGAATCAACAGGACAAAAACCGAGATTTAACAAACTCTCGATTCCTATACGGACAAGAAGGGTATATGTGGGCCTATAATGATGATCATATTAGCACAATGCATCCATTTGGATTAGAGGGAACAGATAGTACTGATTTTCAAACGAGTGATGGTCTCTATTTATTAAAAGAGCTGATTAAGCTCTCCAAAAACCCAGAAGCGAACGAACGGGTTTTAACGTATTTATGGAAAAATCCTGATGAACAATCGGAACGAACACAGCTGAGCTATGTCGAATACTTCGAGCCGTGGGAATGGACCTTTGGAATTGCCGTTTATCCTGAAGAATTTTATAGTGCTCTTTCCAATTTGCAATGGGTCGTTGTTTTGACCATTAGTTTTATTACTGTATTGACGCTTGCTTTCGTTTATTTTTATTTAAGCCGTTATAGCAAGGTCATTCACCTCGTGCAAGAACGCGCCGAGCAAATTGGACGTGGGGATTTGACGCATGAACCGATTAAAATAAAGGGGAAAGATGAATTTGCACGAATGGCCGTTGCCTTTAACAAAATGACCAATGATTTAAGAAACTTAATCATCGGGGCGAGCCATCAAGCCGACTCTGTTAAACAATCATCTAGTCAATTACAGAAAAGTGCCGCGGAAACGAATGAAGCATCAGAGGAAATTGCCAAATCGATCATCGTCCTTTCTGATAAAACAGAACTGCAAACACAGCAACGTATAGAAGCTCAAAAAGAAATGGATGATGTCGCTCACGAATTAAATCAAGCAATGAAAGAAATCGAGCAAGTGAATGAAGAGGTGCATTCAACTTCTAAGTCGGCCAAAGAAGGGAATAAGCAAATTGAAGCGACGACCGAACAGATGAAGCAAATAGAAGAAAAAACGGCTGCTGCTCGAACGACGATTTTACACCTTCATAAACAATCCAATGAGATTGAAACAGCCATCTCACTTATTTCGATGATTGCTGATCAGACAAATTTACTAGCATTAAACGCCTCTATCGAAGCCGCACGAGCGGGAGAACACGGAAAAGGCTTCGCTGTTGTCGCTGAAGAAGTCCGTAAGCTAGCTGAACAATCGGCGGAAGCAGCTGCCTCCATCGTCACCATTGTTCGCGACATTCAATCTGGAAATAATGTCGCAACTAATTCCATCGAAGACGTCACAGCTAGTGTGAAAGTAGGAGCAACCTTTATTAAAGAAGCACAGCTAGCCTTTCATAACATTTTAAACTCCACGATTAGTGCTTCACAATTAACAAAGGAGGTAACTCAGAAAGTTCAACTATTAAATGAAAAAGTGCAGCTTCTAAAAGCCACATACCATGCATCCAATGAAATTGCTGCTAGCACAACTGAATACAATGATACGATCGTCGCATCGGCCGAAGAGCAACATGCGGCTATGAATGAAATGAACCACCTAGCCGATTCCTTAACTACTATCGCTCACGACCTACAAAGCATGCTGAAGCGATTTTCAATCTAGAGTATAAACGGAGAAAATAGTGGGGCTTCCTTGGAGAATATTGCCGTTCTTTAGTCAATATTCCACACATATACGAAAAACCCTGCAGAAGTTTGTATCTGCAGGGTTTATTCTTCAAAAAGTATGAGCGGGACAAGGAACAACTTGTCCCCTCATCCCTATTCAATTCCTATAACTTCAAGGTCGTCCCCAGAGCCTGTTTCGCCTGGGTCTTGGAGTGTAATGTTTCCGTTGTTATCGATGACTACTTTTCCGATGGACACATTCTTCACCGCCGCTCCTGCATCTTGCAGTACGTCTAAAGCTGCTCCCATTGTTCCACCAGGCACAGCCGCTTTTGCGTCTTTATAATCATTTAGTGAAAATGTTGTTCCATCACCCATTTGAACATACTTAACAGGGGCATCCTTTAAAAAGTCCACGCCACCAGCTTTCATACCTTGATAATCTCCAATAACTAATGAGTACAAATTCCCATTTTTTTGGATTACAAAATCCGAAATACTTAACGTTGCAGCTTGTGTTGCTACTGGAGCAACCACGGCAGGAATCACTGCGGATGCTGTCAAAGCAGCAGCTAGAATCATAGCCTTAGATGATTTATTCCACATGTTCATACGCCTCCATTTGTCATTAATAGTTATCTCCATCCAATAATACAACTTATCCCTATTATCTTCAAATAGAAATAAGACTAATTACACAATCCATTTTAGGCTAAACAGATCACTTAACTGCTATAACCCCGTTCTCTACTTCTTCTTTAGTATGCTCTGAACTTGAAACTTGACCACTATAAATATTTGAGTTGAATCTGTTTAATTCTAAATCATACGTCTGATCGCCAACTGTAATCGTATACCCCTTCTTGCTTTGAAGCTCCGTTGGAAGTTGATCAAAAACCAATACAACTCCCCATGTATCAGTAATCGTATTGTCTTGTATTTCATAAGCTGAGTTAGATAATGATTTTAAAACCATACCATTTGTTGTCATTTCTTCATCTTTTCCTTTCTTATCCGTTGAATCTTCTGCTTTTTCTTCTGTTGTTGATTGATTGTTTTTAGGAGATGAAGAGTCTACTAGTTTTTCTTGAGTTTCATTTGTCTCTCGGTCATCCACAGTCAGTTGTTCATCTACTTTTTGATCCTCGCTCAGTGAAGAACGGTCCGATTGTTTCTGCTGCTCCACCGATTGTTCAACATTCGGTTGTTCTTTTTGCTTTTGCTCTTGTTCTTGTTCCACCGGTTGCTCTTTTACGGATGCGGAAGATGACTTATGATCTTGATCTTTCGATTGTTGTACAGCCGGATCTTCTGTATTTGTTTCTTGGTTTTCGTCTTTTTCGTCCACCCCAAAACAACTAGCCAACAGCAAAGCTGAACCGAGCATTCCCACTACTAGCTTTTTCTGCATTTTGCTTCTCCTTTCTCCAATCATGCTAATCATCTAAAAAACAAAGAAGCTTGAGCACTAGACTTAAAGATTACTTAGTTTTAATAAAGCCAGCCTCTACTTCTTCCTTAGAATGTTTAACGCTCGACACTTGACCGCTAAAAATGTTGTCATTGAATTTATTTAAGGTTAAATCATACGTTTCACTGCCAATCGTGATCGTATACCCTTTCTTACTTTGAAGATCAGCTGGAAGTTTATCAAAAACTAATACAACTCCCCACGTATCCGTAATCGTATTATCCTGCACTTCATAAGAACCTTCTGGCAATGACTTCAATTCAATGCCTTCCTTAGCTACTTGTTCCTCTTTCTTCGCCTCTTGTTGCTTATCATCAGATTTTCCATAGTTTAGTGCCATCATTCCAACGATTAGCAGTATAATAGCAACCCCAATGACTCCTCCGGCTACGAACTTCTTATTCACCAAATCCACCCTTTCTTTCATATGTAAAAACAAAATTATCACAAATATCCATGTTAACTAACTTTAAACTAAAAATGAACACAACTAATCAAAAAATACAATTTATACTAAAAAAATAACAAAATTATTCATTCACTGCAAATTATATCATGGTTTGGGACTGAGGGAAATGATTTCAAATTTCATATATTTGTTCCATTAGACAGTAAATTAGCGGACTATATACTAAAAGTCTCACTAATTTTTGCAATCTCCATTTAGAAATAATCGACAAATACATATAGTAATGCTTTTCCGCTACATTTAAATAGCTTCTGACCCATTCCATAAAACCTAAATCATATTACCTCCCATCCTTCACCCTACTTTTTGACAATTATTTTACTATTCAAACTAATAATTTAATAGGAAATAACACAAAAACCAATACAATTATTTCATAAATAGTAAAATAATTATTTATTTACCTGATTTATATTGATATGATTATATAGTACCAGAAAAATGACAAATTTAAATTGAGGTGAATGGATTGAAGAAGTTAATTGTCACAGTTCTTACAGCACTATTATTTTTTTCTGTAGGTAATTTTTCACCGGTTCATGCGCAATCAGGTTCCTTTGATTGGATGTCTGACAGAGACGCACCCATCGCACCAAACTTATATGCCCACTTATTGAAAAACGCAGGAATGGCGTCTTATGTATTCACTGATCGAACAATTGACCTAAACCAAGCAAAGTCTCTGTTTGAAGGAGAGCCAACAGTTACAGAAACGCATATTCTCGGTAAAGCAAAAAATCAAGATAACATTAACCTTCTTATTACAAAAGACGGCCTATTCGTTTCCTTTGTCCCTTCTAAGCAAGGGGCGGGTGTCAATAGAATTTTTGATAACATTTTACCGCTAGATACAATTGTACAGCGTGCCGTAAAAACATTAGCAGGCCCAACGATTCATCGTTTTGCTCATGTAAATTTTCAAGCGTTAGAAGCAGAAAAAGTATTATATGTTGATTTAAGCAAAAAAGAAATCTCTATACCCAATGATGTATCGATTAGTGAAATCAACGGGATAGGAAGACGTGATGCTGGCAAGGTTGAGAGATTAACTAAACATATTTTTACTCCTGGCCAAACACATACACTTGAAGTTGACCAGAAAATTTTAGTGGATGGTATTGGAGCTAGTACAGGCAAAATGGTAAATGATCTGTGTTGCATGCGGTATTCGTCTGATGACTATCTCAGCATCTCCTATAAAGGTTCTGATATAACAACAGGAGACACTCCGTATGTCAATCTAGCACTCGACTTTAAAAACCATTTCGTTCCTGTATTCCGCGATATTCCGGCTGGAAACTGGGCTGAAAAGGATATCTATTGGGCAGTTAAAAAAGGCGTTATTTTCGGTTATGAGAATGGGACATTTAGACCGAATTTAACCTTAACGGAAGGTGACTTTGCCGTATTACTTGCTCGTTACTACGGAATTAATCCAGGGGAATCATACTCTGGAAAGCATCGTACACAGCCTTACTATGATGCACTTGAGAAATATAATCTTCCACTAAAAGGATATAAAAGCGATGCAGCGAAATCAAAAGGCGTGACACGCGGTACAATCGCTCAAGTGTTATCTGCGTCTCAAAGCGGTAGCTCTGATGTTAGACGAGCAGTTCAATTTTTATATGACAATAACATTTCTTCAGGAACAACTGGTTCAAAAACATTTGAAGACTTTAAAGTAAATAACACGCTTCAACGAAACCAAATCGCTGCCTTCTTCGCAAGAATGAATGTACAGGGCATGAACCAAATTAAATAAGACTATACAAACAGGAGAGCCCTCCCCTCATCGAGGCGGCTCTCCTTTTCTCATTTTTATCCCCAAAAAGGGGCTAGCTGGACAAGGGACCTGTCCCTACATCCCCCGTTTCCCTGAAAGATTCTCCAACAGTTCTTTCACATCAATACCAGCCGATGCTTTAAGAGATTCTTGCATCGTCGACATAAGATTTGTTGTGTAGCCAGTGATTTTGTTTGCTCCGCCATTTTGGCTGTCACTGCCTGTATCGACGACAGTGATTTTATCGATGTTTCCTAGCGGGCTAGCGACTTGCTTCGCGTATTCCGGAAGCATTTTAATGATCATATCTAAGACAGCTGCTTCACCGAAATGTTCAAAGGCTTCAGCAATTTTACGTTTCGCTTCTGCTTCTGCGAGACCTTTCATCCGAATAATATCCGCCTCTGTTTCCCCGCTCGCTCGTTCCGCATCGGCTTTCGCCAATCCATCTAAGCGGATTTTTTCCGCTTCCGCCTTTGCCATCGCTTCCACTCGATACTTATTCGCTTCTGCTTCGGTCATTTGCTTTGTCTTCTCGGCTAAGGCTGCTTGTTCCACCGCATAACGATCCGCATCGGCCTTTTTCTTTACTTCTGAGTCGTATTGACGCTCGCGGCGCTGAATCTCTTTTTCTTCCAGCTCAATTTGCTTTTGACGCTCAATAATGCGGATTTGCATTTCCTGTTCCGTAACCTCTTGCTTCGCCCGTGCCGTTTCGAGATCATAGGCCTGATCCGCTCGGGCTTTCGCCACATCTTGTTCCCGACGATAATCGGCCACTTTTAATTGATTTTCCTTCTCCGCCTCGGCAATCTCTGTCGCCCGCTCCAGTTCCGCTTTCTGCGCTTCTTTCGCCGCTTCCGCTTTTTTAATCCGCGTTTCTTTCTCTGCTTCCGCTGTCGCAATATCAGCATCGCGCTTCACTTGAGCGATCCGCGGCTTACCAAGAGAATCTAAATAACCATTTTTATCACGAACATCTTTAATTGTAAAAGAAACAATCACTAACCCCATTTTCGCTAAATCCTGTGAAGCGACACGCTGCACTTCTTGTGAAAACTTATCACGGTTTTTATAAATTTCCTCGACCGTCATCGAGCCTAAAATCGAACGCAAATGACCTTCCAACACTTCCTTCGCTTCATTTTCGCGATCCTCTTTCGACTTCCCAAGGAATTGCTCAGCTGCTGTCGCAATTTCACCGATTGACCCGCCAATTTTAATGATTGCCGTTCCATCCGCCATCACCGGAACCCCTTGCTCTGTATACACTTCTGGTGTCGTCACTTCCAGCTTGCTTGACAATAAACTTAAAGGTTCGGACTGTTGAAATACCGGAAAAATGAATGCACCGCCACCGCGAATAATCTTAATCTTATTCCCAGAATCATCAACATGTACATTCTTATTTCCTAAGTAACTTCCCGTCACAATCAACGCCTCATCCGGTCCAGCTGTTTTGTATTTCGATACATATACCGCAATCAAAGCCACCAATAAAAATGCCACTACGCCAATAATCGTCCATATAACCGTCATTTCAATACCCTCCTATTGTTGATCTTGAAACAGTAGATCATATTCTTGCACATGCAACACACCTTTTTGTACCTCAATAATCAATACCGTCGTTCCCTCAGCAATCGGCTGATCGTCAAAAGCACAAGCAGGCTTGGAAATCATTCCACTACTATTCTCAATAATCACTTCTCCAAAGCCACCTGAAGGAATAGGGATAATGACCTTTCCTGTTCTCCCACTTAAAGACTCTTCTGTATACACAAGAGATTCCTCCGCAGATGATAAAGGAATTAACACAAAATAATAAAGTAAAAGATCCATAACAACAGCAACACCAACAGCTATTAAAAGAATATAAAGACTTTCCAGGCGAGAAAACGCTTCCAAACAATACCCAACAGCAGAAAAAATCGTCACAAAAGCTAATAGAACCGTAGGATTAAAAAATGGAACCCCATCATCAGCTCCACCGAGCACATCGCCAAAAAGAATGTACAAAACGGTAACGGAGGTTGAAGCAA
Organism: Bacillus sp. FJAT-42315; assembly: GCF_002797375.1. GTDB lineage: Bacteria > Bacillota > Bacilli > Bacillales > Domibacillaceae > Bacillus_CE. The sequence continues at coordinate 425,904 of NZ_KZ454941.1, read as the reverse complement.
TCAGAAGAAATAAATACACAGTATCAATGGGAAAACCGAATAACTCCAAATGTGGGCCTCCTTTCATTAAGTATTTTTAGTCGGAATATTCATTATTAAATTTACATTCTTTCTTTTATATACGTTAACATATGGATAAAAGTTTCACTTATGTAAAAAATTATTAACGAAGACCTACGTCATAGAATACGATTTGCTTTTCAAAAAAAACAGAAAGCCAAATGAATGACTTCCTGTTTCTAGATTAACAACTATTCAATTTCTGGGACGAGGAACCTGTCCCTTAGAACATAGTTTCCATTTCTATATTCCATTCATCACCATCAAAAGTCAGAATACACTCGCTATCTAATCCTCCTATTGATAAGTCCTTTATTTCCAACTCGATTACATCTCCAACGTTTAGAGTACTGCTGTTAACTTGTATCTCGGCAACCGTCGGATTATTGGAATCAAATTGAATATTAATGTCTTCGTTTGTCATACCACTTGTGCGTGATAAGGTAACTTCAGAGACATCTTCTGAAAATCGAAGACGTATGTTTGCTTCAGTGGAATTATCATCGAATTTAGCCACTGGTGGAGCAAAGTCAAAAGCGGGTACTTCTTCTAAACCAGCAAACGCATTGCCATCTAAATCAAATAGCGCATTATTAGCAATTGTAATAGCCGGTGTTGCTGATGTATCCTCGTCCTCTCCTTCTTGTAAAGTTACTATTAAATACTCGCCATTATTCCCAGTACCCTCCCACTCAACTTCTAGATCTTCTGACGTAACTTCTGATACATCCATTGTTTTAGCAGATAACACTGTATAACCTTCTACTGTGATGTCATCCTCTGAAAGAGATGTTCCTTTTAATGTCTCACTAAATAAGAAGAAAATATGATCTATTTTTCCATTTTGATCAAAATCTACACTCAAACCACTTGGTGGAAACCCCTCTGCCAAGGTTGGCCCATCTGAATTGCTATTCCCGTCTTATACCACTTATCTATTTGTCATGGCTTTCGTTTCGGGCCTACACCGTACAGGCGACTTTCATCGCATACGGCGTGCTGTCAGTATCGTTCTCTTTTCATGCTACTTATTTCCCCTGTTTTTATCGTATTAGACCTTACTCTACAAAAACTCTCAAACAATTGACCCCCTACTTACCTATCTGATGACTGGATGCCCTCCATTTTCCTTAAAAAATTACAGATAACAGAAAAACTCATTTTCTATTAGTCAGCTTGATGAAAAAATGACACCCCCCGACACTATCTCATATTCGATAGTGCCGGGGGGTGTTAAGTTGACAGATATTTATTAAGTGGCGTATCTTGCTATTCAGCAAATTTAGTCGTTAGTTTATACCCGCCATAATAGCCTGAATCGTTAATTCGAATATAGTATGTTCCTGGAGATAGCTCTTTAGCTATCGTTGCCATTTTTCTATTATAGAGCGTCTCGATAGCATAACCATCTGTTCCATGAGAGCCGTATAGGTACAAATCTAATTCCTTCCCGTCAAGTTGCGTCGCTGTGATGTCTATTTTCCCTGATCTCGGTACTTCGATCTTATAGTAGTCATTTTGATTATATCCCGTATTTTCATAAGTATAGCCGATATGACCATAGACCGTGCCGTTCACTGGCATAGAATCAGCTAATATATAACTACTTGGAGCTTTGTCATTGTCAATTTCACTAGCATAAAAATCGTTTGTCAGCTCATATGCACCGTAATAGCCCGAATCATTTACTCTGACATAATACGTTCCGGCAGCCAATCCTACATCAATTATTGGTCCTGCTTGATTATATTTCTCTCTAATTGGATAACCATCATTACCCAACTTACCGTATAAATACATATTTAGTTCTCCACCATGTAGTTGCTTAGCTTTCAGAACTAATCGTCCATCTTCTGGTACGACTAATTTGTAATAATCATTGCGGTTTTCAGAACGGTCATCAAAAATATAACCAATATGCCCCGTCATCGTATGATTCAACTTGAATTCATTTGCTGTTACGTAACTGGCGGTGCCATGATCATTTTCCACTGTGTTTTCAGTAAACTTATTCTCTAACGTGTAGTTTCCATAGTGACCTGAATAATTCACCCTGAGATAGTAAGTTCCTTTACTTAACCCCGTTGATAAAGTCGCTGTCGTCTTATTATAAGTGCTGGCAATATCATAGTCATCACTACCCCCTACACCATATAAGTATAAGTCGACCTCTCCACCATTGAGCTGTGTAGCAGTTAGTTCTAGTTTCCCATCTGCAGGTAACTCTATTTTATAATAGTCATTTTGGTCATCTTTTGATAAAGCACCAGATATCGACTCGTTTAAGTATAACTTTGAGGCATGGATATATGTATTATTTGACTCAATATCAGCATTTCTAGATTCAGAAACTGTGGTAAAATCCATGTTATATTTTTTACCGTTTTCTAAAAACACCTTCATCTCGTATTTGCTGTTTCCAATAAACCGATCGGCTGGTGATACTTGAATCTCATTTTGAGCATTAACGTTAATATTCACTGGAATGAATGCACCATTTCGTTCGATGACGATGGCATCGAACGAAATGGTGCATTCATTCCAGTGAGCATTAACGTTAATATTCACGGGAATGAATGCACCATTTCGTTCGATGACGATGGCATCGAACGAAATGGTGCATTCATTCCAGTGAGCATTAACGTTAATATTCACGGGAATGAATGCACCATTTCGTTCGATGACGATGGCATCGAACGAAATGGTGCATTCATTCCAGTGAGCATTAACGTTAATATTCACGGGAATGAATGCACCATTTCGTTCGATGACGATGGCATCGAACGAAATGGTGCATTCATTCCCGTGAATATTAACGTTAATGCTCACTGGAATGAATGCACCATTTCGTTCGATGACGATGGCATCTATTTGACTTAGGGAAACGGCCGATGAAAACTTAACTGTCCACACTTTCTCCAAAGGGACATTGTGTTGCGGTGCAAAAGTCTCCCAGTTAGAAGCCGCACTCATCATGCTAACCTGATTTAAGGTCATATTTGCACTTTCTTTCATCCCATACTCATTAAATCCATGTTCATCTACACTCGTCTCAGCTGAAACCATTAATGAATTTGTTGAAACAGGAAGCATCAATAACATTACTGAAAGAAAGACAGTCACTAGCTTCATTTTCTGCATGGAAAAAACTCACTCCTTCTTTAAATTAAATAGGCTAAAAAAGCAAAAGAACTAGTAGCTTCCACCATGCACATCACGCTATAAGTGACAGGACAAGAAACCTATTAGCCTCATCCCTCCTCTAAGCGTGCGACATGTCATCAGCACTAGTTCTTTTCACTCATAACCCTACATTAATTATATGATAGTATTTACCAAAAAAACATGATTATGGTTCGACAAAACCCAACAATTTTCGGGGAGTGACAGGCACCGCTCTTTCCACTCTTTGAAAAAGAAAACAGCAAGCCGAATTCACGACTCGCTGTCTGCACTATTTGAGTGATTAATGGGAGGTGGAACCTGTTCCCCCGTCCCTTAAAGCAAACAAGGTCGTTTCATATTGGATGCTCGTTTGCTGGCCGGTTGTTGTGTAGATGCCTTTGATGTTTACCTTGTATGTGTCTCCTTGTTGATAAGATATTTGATTTGGTTGGAAGATGATTGTATATGGTGTGTATCCATAATTGCCTGTGCTAATGTTGAAGAAGCCGTCTTTATCAGTTTCGTTGCTAAACTTCCATGTTTGACCATCTTTTGTTCTTGTTAATGTTACTTCTATATCGTCTAATTGATTGTCATCATATACTTCTTCATTCAATGAAACAGACCATGGGAAAGCTCTTTTCATAAACTCAATTGGAAATGCGACTGCTGATGGCCAAGCAATCTGCTCATATGAAACAACTGGTGGGTCGCGCCACATATCGTCGCTAATAACTTTCATAGCTGTATGTTTCCACCTATCTGTCGCCATTGCAAAACCGAATCCAACCTTTTGTAAACGCGGAGATAAAACCCACCTGCGATGTCCGACATGCACTCGGTTTTTGTCGGATACATCCGGCATGTAACCATGTAATATACTATCTGTCACATTACTATAACCAAGCCCTAGATTACTAGTACTTGCTCCTAAACTACCTAATTCATAAAAAGATTCATCCATATCTTGCGGTTTAAAAGGATGATGGGACATCTGCTGGTTTGCGGCGTTTACCACAGACGCAGCTTGAGCCTCTACAGTAAAAGATGGATCGAGCGTAACATTATCAGGCAAATAAGACACATAACGCAAGAAATTTGTGACACGTAAAGCCTCTTCTAACGCATGATCATTCATTTTACCTAAACTATATGGTGCTACCACTTGAGGTTCAACATCTAGCATCGGCCCATCATAACGTGGTTTTGCTACTTCCCAGCGCTCTCGCAGTTCTTTTACCCTCATTTTATACAATGAAGAAGATTCTATCGTGAACGGAACTACCTGCTTGTTCTTCAATGGCTTCAATTTCTTCGATAACACACCATCCGTCACAAATAGATAATACGTTTTCCCATATGTATACCCTTCTTGAGGAGAATCGACATAGACCTCTTTCCCACTTGCCCGTAAAGTAGTAGGAACTAATTGTTTCCCCTCTTTATCCTCTGAAACATACACATTTTTCTCTAATGTTTCTGGTAACACCTCATGAGTAAAACGGATCGTCCAGCTCTTATCAGCTGGCTGATCATGAAACGGGCCAAACGTTTTCGCATCAGCTGTGATGAACCATGAAAAGAAACAAATAAGAAATAAACCAATGACTTTCTTAACCAAGATGATCTCTCCTTTCAACAGTAAGACAGACCGCTAATCGGCTGACTCCATTCTCTAGCACTAGTTCTTTTCACTCATACCCTTAAATCAATTATAATCTAGTATTTATCAAAAAATATTATTATAGTTCGACAAAATCTATCAATCTTCGTGGGATTGGGATACAGTTCAGTCCCTTGTCCCACTGAAAAGAAAACAGCGAGCCGCATTCACGACTCACTGTCTGCATTATTTGAATGATTACTGAGACAAGGAACCTGCCCCAGTATCCCATTAAACTGTCTTTTGTTCGCGTTTATCATCGTCATATTTGACAACTCTGGCGATTTCCTCGTCCATATGCTTGTCCGAGTTTTTTGTTCCATACTTGGACATAGAGTACTTATATAAGATGGCTCCTAAAACGATCCAAGCGAATACAATAACCCACTCATATGGCCAAATTAGTGCTGAAGGCATACCTGGCATATAAAGAATACTCACACCAAGAGCCATGAAGGCAGCAATCCAACCTATAGCTGTTCCACCAGGGAGTTTAAACGGACGATGCATAGTTGGATGTTTTTTGCGTAAAATAATGAACGAAACGGCTACCATAAACCAAGCTACAACTAATCCTAAACCACCAGCATCTACTAACCATACTAATGCTGGGCGTCCAAATAATGGAGCAACAGTAGATAATACAGCAATTAACAGGATTGCTTTATGTGGAGTGTTATATTTTGGATGTAATTCACCAAGAGATTTTGGAAGCATACCAGATTTAGCTAGGGCATAAATAGCACGGCTTCCTCCAACATAGAAACCGATCCAGCTCGTTAAAATACCACCAATACCACCGAGAACAAGGACATTCCCCATGAATTGACTACCACCGAATGCCTTAGCCATGGCATCTGCTGTCACAAGAGTAGATTCAGCCATTTCTGTAGGAGTTAACACGCGTGAAACGCCAAAAATAATTAAAATATACCAAATAACAGCAAGAATAACAGAGAAAATAAGTAACTTTCCAATTTGTTTCTGAGGAAGATTGATTTCTTCAGCCGCTTGTGGAATGACGTCGAATCCAACAAACATAAATGGAGTCATAATAATAACAGCAAGCAAACCAGCTGTTCCATTCTCAAAAAGTGGTTGCATATTAGCCGCATTTCCAGAAATAGAACTACCAGTAATCAACAAAATTCCTGCGATCGCAATTAAAAGAGTTAAAATAAACGTAATGACTGTAGAAAATTTAATACCGCGGAAATTAATCCAAGCGATAATGATCGAACCAAGAATCCCTACGCCAGCCCAAGTAATTGTTACATCCCAATCAGCAATCGTGTATAAATAACCTTTACTATAACCAGGAATTAAATAATCAAAAACGGTTGGTAGCGCAACTGCTTCAAAGGCTACGACTGAAACATATCCAAGAACGATAGCCCAAGTGGTAATAAAACTGACGACCCTCCCCATTGCCATATAGCTATAAGCATGTTCTCCTCCAGCTAATGGAAGGGAAGAGGCTAATTCTGCGTAAGTTAGTCCAACAAATGTAACTACGATACCCCCAATAATAAATGCAAGAATGGCTCCTAACGAACCGGCTTCTGTGATCCATAGCCCGGTAGTTACTACCCATCCCCAACCAATCATAGCACCAAAGGCAAGGGCAATAACATCTCGATTTCCTAGTGTTTTAAGAAATTTTTGATCGCTCATTCAATCTCCCCCAATCATATTCATACAATTATTTTTCTTTTTTTTGGTAATTAATAAGATGAATGCATACAAAAATAAAGTTTAGTTTGGACTTCACCCCTTTTAAGACGATGATTCATTTAATGAAATTGATAATCAGTTTGAATATTCACTTAATTTAAATCAAAACCGATGAAAAGCGCTTTCAAAAAGTCGTTAAAAATTTATAAAAGTTAGTAGTTTATTCAGTAAAACTGAATAAAGTCAAATGCGAGGTTTAGAAAGAATAGTGAATGAATGGTTGCGAAGATAAGTCCTTGTTTGTTTAGTCTTGTAGTTAATACATGATTCATAACTATCAACTCTTATTTAGAAGGTAAATTGATTATACAATAACGCGAATTAAAATTCAAAATATTTTTAATAAACTGTTAATATTTTTTACACAGAAAGAACTAGGCTATTGTTACTACTAAGAAAACAGCGAGCCGCACTCACGACTCGCTGTCTGCATTATTTAATTGATTACTGGGACAATGAACCTGTCCCCGTGTCCCTCTTAAATTGAATAAGTGTTGTTTTGTGAATGGTGCTTTCTTTAAATCTTCTACGTATTATGTTTTGCATGTTTTTATTGTTTTTGTGGGTGAAGAATGTGATGTATGTGTTATGTTCTAGTGCTTTTTTAACGAGTTCTGCATAGAGCAGCATGCCTCCAAGTCTTGTAGCAGCGGATTTTTTCACGTAACTGTTAATAGAGAGTACCATGTTTTGAGCGATTTTTTCGCATATACACCATCCTGCTAATTCTCCTGATGCGTACAAAACAAAACTATACTCACCATCAATCTTATGTAAATCTTTAAGGTAAGGAATGATGACTGGATCTCCAATCTCCTGATTTAATATCCGTTGCTTAAACTCCTTTTCGATAACAGGTGTCCAATGCACAATGTTTAAATGAGCGGGTGTTTCTAATCCCCATACCCAATCATTGTTCTGCATCTTCTTCATGTCCATTATATATTTATTAACGATTTGGGGATTCGTACACCAACCTTTTTTGGCAAACAAATCGGATATGACTTCAATTTCCTCATCAACCGTTACAGTTGCGTCGATACATGTAAACCCCTTTTTAGCTAACAACTGTTCTGCAGTATTTAGCAATTGCTCTAGAGCAGCGATACTATGCTGATAATCTCTTACCAAAAAATGAACTATACTCGCTGTTTTCAAATGAATGTCTAATTTAGTTAACAATATTCCCACGGGAACACCTTCAGAAACAGCTCCCAGCCCCCATACCGTTGAGTCAGCTGACTGTAATTGTTGGAAATGGCCAGGTAATAAAAAGCGTTGGAACGATAAAAAATTAGTATGATTCACTTCTATAACTTCAAACATCTCTTCACCTTTTCAAAAAGAACAACCCAAGACAAGCCTTGGGTTGCTTTTCATTATTATACAAGCTCATAAGAATCGGTTACCGCGTTATAGATAAAATTGCGGTAATCATCTGACTGATAGTTGGCATTAGCCACATATTTCAGGTCCCACATAGTAACCACTGATACACTCTGTGAGGAAACAACATCAGTGCCATTTGAAACCTCTACAAAATAGTAGTATGTTTGATTTTCAATAACGGCGTTGTCCACATATTGTCCTGTTCCAGCACTGATCCCTGTAGCAAGTTCCGTTGCTCCAGTCAAACTGTTAGTTGTATTACGCTTTACAGTATAAGTTAATGTCCCATTTGATGCACTATCTGTCCAAGTAATCTTATTTTGAACTCCTCCCAATGTAGCTCCATTTGTATCCTCGCTAATACCTTTTACATTTGTAGCAGGCTGTAAAACAACAACGCTATTCTCGTCTTATACCACTCTTCTCTCTTTGTCATGGCTTTCGATTCGAGCCTACACCATACAAGCGGCTTTCACCGCATACGGCGTGCCGTCAGTAATCCTTCTCTACTTACTAAACTTATTTCCCCTAGGCATAGAATAACAAACAAAGTTTAAAACTAGCTTAAAGTTTGGTACTTTTTTCGGAGGGGGGGATAGGTCACTTGTCCCTTATGCAAAATTAGACTAAAATCATGCATACTGAATTTATAGACAACGTAGAATAAAAATGATCGAGTGTTGCTAACACTCGATCATTACAACTATATGCCGCATGAAGAGCGGCGGACCTATTGAATGTGTTTGATTATCTAATTTCTGAATTGTAAAGGAAAATAGCAAAGTCTCCACGTGTGATCGGGATTGACGTTCCAAATTGATAACTGTTAATGCCTGTAGCAATTTTATAACGCATCAATGAAGATACAGCATCTTCATAACGAGAGGTAACATCTATAAATGGATGTTTCGTGCTACCAGGTGTTAATTTATATGCACGTTGAAGAATTAAAGCCATTTCCCCACGTGTAATTTGATCATTAGATCCAAAAATTGTTTTCGTCTTACCACCAATAATACCTTTTACTTTCAAGACATTGACATATGCTTGTCCTCTTTGTGGCACATCAATAAATCCCGATTTAGGAGCAGAAGCTATGTTTAATTCTAAAGCTTTTGCTATCATAATAGCAGCATCCACTCGTTTAATCGTTTCGTTCGTGCCAAAAATTGTATTAGATAATCCTCCAGTAATCTTTCTGCCAACCAAGTAATTAACCGCATCTAGATGAATAGGCTCCAAATCGGTAAACTGCTGAGCATTAACTTGAATAACAGCCGTCGCCGTAAATCCTTTATAAGAAGCTGTAACAGTTGCTTTTCCCGGTTTCAATGCCTGAAACTTGCCATACATAAAAGTAACAACCTCGGGGTCACTTGAACTCCATTGAATCTCTGTTGATGGGATCGCCTTCTCAGATCCGTCACTATATTTACCAGTCACTTTGAATCCTTGCGTATCATCCACACTCATATAAAGAGAAGACGGAGTAAGTTGGATACTCGTTAATTTATTAAATAGAACTGTTGTATCATAGATCGTTCCATTCACAATTAAACGTTTTCCATTATGGCTGAATACAACATAATCATAATTGGAGTTAATAGCTTCTTGAGCAATTAGTTTTTTTGTTTCCATGTCAAAAACTTGTAAATAATCATATTCTCCTACCACTGCTATATATTTATTGCTTGAATGAAAATCGAAATTTTTCCAATCTCCACTATAATCATTTTCCTCAAGGACAACCTCTTGATAATTGTTATCTACATCAAACAGATGTGGCTGACTGCTGTAAGAAGTCTCAGAAAAAAATAACGTGTTGTTGTCTGCCGAATACTTGACCTTTGTTGAACTCCAACTAGAGTCCTTGTTCACTAGTTTATTAGTTATGTATTCTCCAGTCTCAGAATGTCGAATGTTAATACTACCATTCTCTTGACCAATAGCTAAATGTTTTTTGTCCGCATTATATGCTAAAGATACCGGAATAGAAGGCGTAGTAAATTCTATTATTTTTTCACCTCGAAAAACATCCCAATAAATCACATCTCCAGAATCATCAACAGAGTATAGTACAGTCCCATCCTTATTGAAAGTGATATCCTTCACTACTTTGTTACCATACTTATCTAGCACTAATGTTGAAAGCAAGGTTCCTGTTTGTGCATCCCACACCTTAATTTTGCTCTCATCAAAATCTCGACCGATGGACACAATCCTTTGACCATCAGGGCTAAATAATAATTTAGAAATGCTATATCTATTTTCATCTTTCCACTCATTAACGAGAGCTCCTGTTGCAGCATTAAACACAGTAATATAACCATTTGAATCCCCTGTGACAATAAACTTATCATCTGGACTAAACACTGCAGTTGTGATCGCTCCATTCGCTTTCAAGTCAGAGATTTCAGGTAAATTAATCAACTCTGATGCAACCACTCGTCCAGACCAAATGTTACATATAAGTAAAGCAAACAGTAAAGCAAATATTTTTTTCATACTTGGTTCCTCCTTTTATCAATATGAGCAGTTCTATTATCTCAAGTCTCGATTAAAAAAGTTGTTTGATTTTGTCGAACAAAAAAGAAACAGCGAGCCGATTGCCATACCATCCTGCTCATACACTTGACCGTCAAGCACGCCATCTTCTTCTTTTACTTTCTTCGTTAAATCTTTATTTTGTTTAATATCTTTAGCCGCTTGATCCTGACCGTTTTTTACTTCGTCAGTTTGTGCTTGCTGCTGTTATTCCTGCTTTGTATCATCCTTTGCCAGTTCCTCACCGTTCGAACAGCTTGCAGCTAACAAAAGTATCCAAAAAAGCCCCACAGAGATTTTAATCTCCACAGGGGCTGATTCCAATATCCCATGAATATACTTATCACTTCACACTTAACATCTGTATTTCCTGTGAGGATAAAGGACGATTATAGATTCTCAAATCATCTAAAGATCCATTTAACGGATACCATTCACCAGATTTTCCAATGCTAAAGCCTGTTGCTAATGTACTAAAATCTGTAAGATTCATCGCAAAAGATTCCGATACCACTCCATTTACATAAGAAGTAGCTGTAGTCTTTGAGATGACAAAAGCAATGTGTACCCATGTGCCAGTAGGAATATGATCCGCTACAAGTCGGCCCCACCCATCGTTCTGCGTGGCATCTGGATAATACATAATAATACGACTTGGATCTGTTGCACTAGTAAACAGTCGATTATTAATCTTCCAATCACTATCCATTAAAATATCATGAGCTCCATAAGGTACTGTCTGTTTGTAACCATTCATACCCATTGTACTATTCACCTTTAAAAAATAGGCCACAGTTATTTCATCTGCAAATGTAAAGCTTGGATCGGATGCGACATTCACCTGATTCGGTGAAGATACTCCCCCGAACTTGATTGCTTGATTGCTTCCTCTAGACTCATATGCAATGTTACTAGGGCTTTCTATTGCTGCGGTTACATTGTTTGCTTGATTCAGAACACTATTTTCAAAATCGAAATGAACCAGTAACTGACTTACTAGGTCTGGACTATTGCTATTCTCGTCTTATACTATTTATCATAGCTTTCGATTCGAGCCTACACCATACAGGCGGCTTTCACCGCATACGGCGTGCCGTCTGCAGTCACTCTATAAAACTTATTCCCAAATTTTTTATGATATTATCTAAAAGTAATATTTGAACATAAAAAGTCAATTGCCTATTTCCCTTTTTAAAATTTCAGCCTTTTGAAAGTACATCGCTATTCGGTCAAGGTGCTAGGGTCCATCATGCCATATAATAGTAAATGAACGATGTCATTAGCAATTTCCGCTGGTTCTTTTTGCTGGGAAAGTAATTGCGAAAATGTTAATCGTTCGATCATACCCATTAAACATTCTGCCACGATTTGTGTATCTAAATCTCGACGAAAATAGCCTGCATTGACTTCAAAATCAAGATTCTCTTTAATTTGTGTAATGAGTTGTCGTTTGATTTCAACTGCTTTTGTTGAAATATAAAAACCGATTCGTGTCAAATCTGGATTTTTAGATAGATAATCAAGCAAACTCTTTAACCCATATGTAATTCGCTCTTTCATCGTTGCTAACTCAAGCGCTGGCTCCAAACGACTGTTTTCTACAAAAGCGATCATTTTTAAGCGAAATAAACTCTCTAATTCTTCAAAAATCGCCTCTTTATTTTTAAAGTACAGATAAAAAGTAGGTTGACTTAATGATGCTTTTTGTACAATGGAACTCACCTTTGTCTCATGATATCCATATTGCGCAAATTCTTTCGCCGCTAGTTCAAGCAACAACGCTCGACTTTCTTCTCCACTTGCCCCAATAGGCCTCCCTCTTCCTGCCAAAACATCCACTCCAAATCATCAATTCAATACTTATAAGACTCGATACTCAATCACATATAGAAGTCCGTTTTTAAACTTTTTGTATATTTTCAAGCTAGTTATCATCAGAGAATATGATGATAAAGTAGACAGACATAGACAAATAGCTTTGTCTGCCTACCTATTATTCCTTATTTTTGGGAAATAAGTTTCTTCGAGAACTACTACAGACTGGGTTCCTTCGCTCCTGCTAGTTTTCCCCTTCTCACATGTTACCATGCAAGTCCAAACGGCTAGCGATCGTCACTAGTATGAACCCGCAGCCATCTTTTCGGCTTCACTGGTTCTACCTAACCTCTTCCGAAAAGACTTCAAACGTTCCATCGTGTTGGTCCCTTCTTTTAATGACCTTAAGCTTCCACTATACAGTATGCACATCATCCGTTTAACAGTTCCTAATTGTGCGGATGCTCTGATGACCATTGCAGATCATCGAAATACATGTGAACTCCTAGCCATTTCGCACATATACTTGTCACATACAGCCTACGTGGATTCGTCGTCCTAGCCATAGCCATTTTTTAAGGAGCCCCGCCTCAGGAATTTCACCTAAGTACGACTTCACCTGACTTCACCCCTTCGCGTAGATAGACGCTTACTGGATGCAGGAGGATTAGGCTCATGAGCAGTTGGAACTGTTCCCCACGCATCAGACCTTCCCTGATGACTCCAACCACGATAGTTAGAAAAAAGACTCCTTGGGGATAGTTATTATCCATGTGGTCTGATTTCCACTTCTTTCACTAGATGACTAGCTTATGAAGTAACGTTTCGTTTAGTTTTATTAAGAAATTGTTACCGTATTTGATTCTTCCCCAACAGGTGTTAAACCATCAGCAGAAGCTTTTTCACGCACTTTGTAAGTACCTACTGCTAAATCTGTGATTGTTGTACCTGTTAATGTAGCATCAGACCATTCAGTACCATTATGGATTTCATATGTTTTACCCGCTGTTAAACCTGTGATTGTTCCATCATTACCGTTCACTACATCTGTTTTATCAATCGTAATAGCTAGCGGTGCTGGATTTTGTATCGTTACTACATTTGATTCTGCTCCTACTAGTGTTGACGCTGAAGCTGCTTCACGTACTTTATAATTCCCAGCTGCTAAACCTGTGATTGTTGTACCTGTTAATGTAGCATCAGACCATTCAATACCATTATGGATTTCATATGTTTTACCTGCTGTTAAACCTGTAATTGTTCCATCATTAGCAACTACGATATCTGTTTTACCGATTGTAATAGCTAGCGGTGCCGGTGCTATACTAGCAACTAATCTATTGTTAGTAGTGACTGCTTTTTGACGAACATATACACTACCCGCTGTGAATGTCACTGCTGTATTTGCGGCACTAGCATCTACCCATGTACCATCTGTACCGTTTGTAGAATCTAAACTATACTGCATTGCAGTTGTTGTTCCAGTAATTTGTCCTGAAGCAACATTTACTCCCACACCTGTTAATGCTATAGCGCTATTCCCGTCTTATACCAATCTATTCATTGGCTTTCGCTCCGGGCCTACACCGCACGAGCGGCTTTGACCGCATACGGCGTGCTGTCAGTACTAGTCTCATTTACTCATTTCCCCAAATTCAGTATAATCCGATTTTTTCTAATAAACACTACTTTTATTTCGACAAAATACTACATAGGATAAAATGAGGTTTGTTGTAACGTTGATATAGTTTGTCATAAAGCAATAGGAGTGAAGGATAGAAGGGACGAATTTCATTAGGGTAGCTGAAAATACTAAGAAGCGATCGTTCTCATCCAAAAACAAAAAAACGCACCAAATAGAGCTTTTCGCTCTTTGATGCGATTGTTAAATATTATTATTCTTTGAGTCACATTTATGATCAGATTGAGAATCGGAAACTCATTAATTTTCCAACCCTTATCATCTAGTAACTCGTCGTTGCGTTAGTTCTTTTAACTATGACAGCATACTCACACCTTGTGTAACAAAACAGCCAACCATCCTTTCAGACAGTTGGCTATTTTGTTTAAAGGAAGAGAGCCGAAGCCCTCTCACCTTCACTTTACCACATTAACGTGGCGGGGGGGAACCCCAGTTGCTTAGTTAGCAAATACTACAGTTGGAACTGCACCAGCTGCCGCAACTCTTTGTTTAAGAGTAATAGTACCAGCTGCTTCAGTAGCACTATACGTGTTAGTTACATCTCCATTAATCACTGTTGCTAAATTAGCTGCTGTTAGAGCTGCTGTAGCTCCTAATTTTACTTGTCCAGCAGCAGGTGTTCCCGTTACGAATGTATACGTTTTTCCACCAACTGTGACAGTTTCGTTTGCAACTGGGTTTGCAGCAATTGAGAATGTATATTCAGCTGCTGTAGCCGTTGCTGGATCAGCCACTGCACCATTTGCAAGAGATGTAGCTGCAAGAACTACAGTTGCTACGTCAGTGCCAGTTGCTGCGTCATTCAATGCGGCAGTAATACCAGCCGGTGAACTTGAATTAGCTAAATCGTATGCTGTAATAGCTGCTTGAATTTCAGTTAGTAACTCCGATTTTGTTCCTGCTTTCGTTAAATCATCAGCTTTATCACCGATTGTAAATGTAAAGTTACCTGATCCATCGATAACCAATACAGAATCTTCAGCAGTTGTGTTTGCAGTACCGCCTTGAGTTACAGTAATTGTCTTACCATTTAATGCTGTACCATCTGCTACTGCAGTGTATACGATATCATTACCCGTAACTGTAGCTTTTGCCGCTGGTGTTGTACTTCCAGCTGCTGCGTAAGGTACTGTATTAGTAACAGCTGAAGCTGATCCTACTACTGCGCTATTCCCGTCTTATACCAATCTATCCATTGGCTTTCGGTTCGGGCCTACACCGTACGAGCGGCTTTGACCGCATACGGCGTGCTGTCAGTATTAGTTCAATTATACTAGAATACTTGTAAAAAAAGGAGCAACCATTTCTCTATGATTGCTCCTTATAAAGTTTTCAGTTTAGAAACGAATTTTGGGGAAATAAGTTTCTTCGAGAACTACTACAGACTGAGTTCCTTCGCTCCTACATGTTTTGTCCTTCTCGTATGTTACCATACAAGTCCAAACGGCATGTGATCGTCACTACTATGAACCCGCTGCCATCTTTTTGGCTTCACTGGTGCTGATCCACCTCTTCCGAAAAGACTTCAAACGTTCCGTTATGTCCATCCCTTCTTTTGACAACCTTAGGTCTCCACTATTCAGGTGTGAGAACGGCTAGTTTAACAGCCAATTACGCTAACCGCCATTCCATCATTACAGATGGAAGGATGAATGCTGAACTCCTAGCAATCTCGCAACACTCACTACCTCACCCTGCCTGCATGGATTCGTCTACCTGACCATAGCTGCCTTTTAAGGAGCCCCGCCTCAATTTCATGAGTACGTCTTCACCTGACTTAGTCCCTTCCGTGTATCAGCACATCCCTGGACCCAGGAGGATTAGGCTCTTACTAAGCGGCTGTTTAGTAAGGATCGGAAATTCTCCTACCAATTGGCACATAACAGTTAGAAAAAAACCTCATGAAAACTGCTAAAATTTCTATGAGAATTCTAGATGTTATTCATGAGGTGTCTTTTCCGCTTACTTCGCTAGTTCATAACTAACTTATAAAGCAACGTTTCGTTTAGTTTTATTAAAGAGTTTTTTGTTTTGATGTTACTTTTACTGGAGTAGCATCTACAGCACTTACAGATACAGTTGTATTGAATACAGAGTTTTCTTCTTTCGTAGTAACTGTTGCTGCTGCTGTACCATTACCTGCAAATGTTACGTTTCCAGATACTTTAGTAAATGTAAGCGTTGGATTTGCAATTCCAGTACCATCAGCAAATGCATTTCCTGTAGCATTTAAGTTAACTTTTGCACCGTATTGGTCAGTAACAACAACATCTGCATTTGTAAGGAAGTCAGTAATTGCGAATGCTGTTGTTGCATTAAAGTCAAATTTCTCAAGCGCTGTTGCTGTCTTATCGTCAGCTTTACCATCTGCAACAACATTAACTTTTTCAACCTTAGGAGCTACTTTAGAGAATGTTACTTCTTGATTAAGCTTCTCACCAGTTGCATTGATTGTAACTGTTAATGGAAGTGTAATTGTTTTTGCATCAGTAGCATACTGATACACATCGCCATCAGCATTGATTACACCATCAGTAGAAACGTCAGCTTTCAAAGTAGCATTTGTAGATGAAACAGCATAGTCATTTCCAGCTACTAATTTCACTTTGCTACCGTCAGCAAGTACACCATAAACTTCTACTTCTTTATTATAAACTGTAGCGTCTGTTGTAGTTGCTCCAGCACCTTTTTCATCATAAACAGTTCCAACTGGTTTCACTTCATATGAAGCATACTCAGAACCGTCAGTTACACGGACTGTCACTTCAGCCGTACTGCTTACGATATCTTTTGAACCATCGTTAAGAACAAATTGTAATGTTTCAGTTCCATTTGCAGAACCAGCTGTGATTTCAGCAGTAGCTGCATCTGTGATATTTGCTGCATCAATTGTAATCTCAGGTGCATTTACATCAGCTTTCTTCACAACAATTTTCTTACCGCCAGTTAATGATGCTTTCACATCTGCTGAATCAATCACACGTCCATATTGATCTTCAACTACTAAATCACTTGCATCAATTGTTTTAGAAGCTCCCGCTTTAATTGTTGAGCTAACTGTTGATTTCAATCCACGAATTACAGTTGCTTCAGCCTCTTCTTTCACATTAATAGTTAAAGTAGCAACCTTGTTTGTAGCAGATTGAGCTAATAATGAGTAAACACCTTTAGTAGCTACTTGAGCTTTTGGTACTTTTACAAATAATGCTTCGTCTTTCGTTACAAACTCAGCACCTAAATTCAGTGTAACACCTTTAGTGTCATTGTTAAGAACTTTAGGGTCAGTAATTGCTTTTCCTTCTTTATCAAGTACAGATGCAGGGATATATACATCTTCATTAGCTACAGCTAGTGCAGGAGCAGAAAGTTGAACTACATCAGCTCTTGTTGTTTCAGCTACATTAACTTTGTAAGCTGCGCTTTTACCAGATGTTTTTGAAATTAATGTTACTTGGCTTTCACCAGCTTTAGAGATAGCATCCAATTTTACTGCTAATTGCTTTTTGCCATCAATTGTTAATTGAGTTAAAGTAACTGCTGGTGCAGTTCCTTCTAATCCAACAACTGTTGGGTTAGATTCAGCAACGATTAATCCAGATGCTGCACTTGTATTTGTTAAGGCATTGCCATATTGATCTTTAAGATCTACAAGTAGATAATATCCATCTGCAACTTTTGAATCTTCATTCAAAGCTTTACCATCTTTGTTGTAGATTCCTTTGATCTCAACGTCAGAAACAGTTGCTGCCGCTGATAAAGTAACTACTTTAGTTGCTGATTTCGCACTTTCAACATGGATAAGAGTGATTGGAAGCTTATCTCCAACTTTTTCATTTGTTAAGGAAACAGTTGCAACACCATTAGCTGCTGATACAGCTGCACTGTTTGTAGTTAATGCAGTTGTTTTTGTGATATCTTCACCATATTGGTTTTTCACTTGGTAAGAAACAGTTGCTTGAGTAGGAGGAGTCGTGTCATTCACAACGGCTACATCAGATAAGATTTCAATTGAATCTACTTTCTCATCTTCTACTTGAACTGATTTTGTAAGAGCTGCATCAGTTAAACCTGTTACATTAACAATGTACTCGCCTTTAGTTAACTTTGTAGAAAGTTCAAGAGTAACTGATTTGTTGTCTGCTGACCAAGTTGTTTTAGAAACGTTTTGCTTGATTGTTGATTTAACAACTTCAAGTTTAGCTTTAGCAGTATCAACTTCTTTGTTGAAAGTTACTTCTAAAGATTTAGCGCTAACCGCTTTTATTGTTAACCCCTAAAAAACCTTCTAAATGGCATTTGTTTCAATGGAGATAAAGATATAATCTATAATCCGTGATTTTTACTTGCAAGAAAGATCCTGCAATTTTTTATTGTACTTCTTTTTATTCCCCCAATAATCCGTTTGTCTAAAAAATATAAAATGCTCAATTCAAAATGGACGAACCACGATTTCTTTTGCCAAAATACATAAATAATGTACACTATAGAATAAAACGACATCGCAGATAAAAAATCGCTTGAAGGAGGACATTATGTGAGATCTGTTGAGGAGATCGAAAAACTTTTAGATCAGCTTGAAGACTGTATTGCAGACGATTTAGAAGCACAAGACTTAGATTTTAAAGAATGGACGGATCGTAGCTTCGGAGATAATATTAAATTAATCATTAAAATGGCCATATGTATGGCAAATGGTGGCGGAGGACATATTGTCTTTGGTGTAGCTGATAAAGTTCAAAAAAGAAGAAATGCAATCCGGGGTGTTCCCGTTGATTTAGATTTGTATGAATTGCAAAAAAGAGTATATGAAAAAACTGATCCTCATCTACTCCCTACATTTAAAGAAATCACAGTCCCTGAAGGCACAGGCACATTGTTAATAGTTAGTGTGACTGGCGAAATGGCCCCTCATACTAATACTGATGGTTCAGCAACAATTCGCAAGGGAAAAGACTGTATTCCGTTAACTGGATCCTTACGTAAAGAAATGGTAGGGTCTTCTGTCACTATGGATGTAACTTCTGAAATAGTTCCTGAGGATTGGACAACTCTTGTCTCAGCAACCGCAATAGAGAAAGTTAGAGAAAAGATGGCTGAAGCCAATGCTCCAGAGGATTTGCTTTCCTTAAAAGATTTTGATTTATTAAACTCAATTGGTGCACTCAACGGGAATTATTTCACAAAGGGAGGTTTATTGATTTTTGGAAAAAGCGATGCTATTCAACGGCTCATCCCACAATACCGTTGGGCTTATAGAAGAATGTTGAGCGATACAGATTATATTGTTAGAGATGATGGCTATCATCCCATTCCTATTGCCGTCCATGAGTTAGAACGTTACTTAGCTACTGACAACCCAATTATGACTGTTGAATCGGGCCTATTTCATCATGAATTCAGCACCTATCCTAAAATTGCTATCAGGGAAGCCTTATTAAATGCCTTTACTCACCGAGATTATCGCATTCATGGAGCAGTTATGTTAAAACAGTACAAAGATAAATTGATTTTAACAAATCCAGGAACATTTATGGAGGGGATTAATCCTAATAACATTGTTCATCATCCATCTGTTCCAAGAAATCATCATCTAATGGAGCTACTCGATCGTTTGCATCTTGTTAACAGATCAAACATGGGAGTACCACGTATTTATCGCTCTCTTTTAGTTGAAGGTAAAGAACCGCCAAGTTATCGTGAAGTAGGTAATAGTATTGAGTTGAGCTTGATCGCATCATCACTATTTCCTGGATTCAAAAAATTTATTGCAGACCTATCAAGTGAAAATATCCATTTAGATGTTGATGAATTACTTGTTTTGCAGTACTTACTTCGACACGAGCAAATTGACACATCAACAGCTGCACGAGTTGCTCAAAGAAATCATGATCAAGCTAGAGAATTGCTTAGTAAAATGACAAATGAATCACAACTACTCGAAGCTGTTGGGAGAGGAAAAGGGCGCTATTATACACTTTCTAAGACAACTTCAGATATCTTGAAAGAGGAAATGAGTTATGAGCGTCAGATTACTTTGGACGAAGAAGCAGTGAAAATGAGAATTTTAACTCTTCTCAAAGAACAAGATCTCACTAATCAAGAAATACGCAGAATGACAGGTTGGAATCGAAAAAAAGTTTATAAAGTTATTACCGAATTAGAATCAGAAGGCGTACAAAAGGTCGGATGGGGTCGTTCAGCAGTTTATACGCTAAAAGACAAATAAGTGAACTATTTATTACTTCTAAATAGCACTTTTTGCGTTTATAATCCACATAATGACTATAAATACGCGACTCCTCTTAACCCAACAAGGACCGTTTAGGACCAATAAAGGACCATTATTAGTCCTAAACGGTCCTTTTTGCTTTCATAAGCTGACTAATAATCGTTAATACAAACATCTCACGACCAAAGAAAAGACCAATATCGGAACCAATAAAGGACTATTATTAGTCCTAAACGGTCCTTTTTGCTTTCATAAGCTGACTATAATCGTTAATACAAACGTCTCACGACCAAAGAAAAGACCAATATTGGGACCAATAAATGGACTATCATCCTCAAGCTTCGCATACATCCGAAACTGATGTGAATACCGGTGTTAAAATGGTTCTTACGCTGGTATTGACAACTGATTCATACACTTTTAGTAGGTAACCTATCAAAGCGAATAAACTGCAGCTTAATTCTCTAATTTTCACCATGAACAAAATAATGATCCTTGCGATTAAACACAAGGATCATTGACATATTAAAACTATGTTTTGATTTTAGATAAAAATAAACTGATTACGATGATCAATGGTTCCATAAACATTTAAATATTCGAGTGGCTTTTTGTTATTTACAAACTTTGATTGACATCTAATCGCGGAATACACAACTATCTCTTTTTTACCTTGTTCTTGTTTCTCTTTAATAATATCAACAATCTTTTGATCATAAATTGTATACGAAACTGTAGGTTTCCGCAGTACCTCATCAGTGTTATTTTTAGGTAGAAAAGAAGAGTGAAATTCCAATATAGAATAACCATACTTCTCTCTTAAGTCCTTCAGTTCAAATGTTCCCTGAATACAGATTGGATAACCATTATTCCCCTTGTGTTTTTGGAAGCATTTATCATATCTGTCCCGTTCATAATAGAAGTCACTCCAATTAATAATGACCCCCTTGCATTCCAGCGTAATCATTTGAGACAATTCTTTTTGATCATTTAAAATTGCTCGCAATGCCATAAGTTTTCTTAATGTCCGTATGTTCGCATTATTATCGGTAGCCTTTGACCGGACCTTATTCGTCGCATAGGATTCGCTTGATTTTTTAGTGTGATTATTCTGCGGTTTAATGCTTGCTAAAGGAATGCCGATATTAAATTTATACGTCTTTTCATTAATTAATTTTAACGCTCCATCAGACTCATTTGCTATTCGCTTTAATTCAGATAACACATCATAAACACAGTACTCTTTATGTGGCTTTGAATGAGAGCGTATTTTAAAATGACCAGAGATCGGTGTACCGTCTTTCCTAGTCGTACATTCTATATATTTCAAATCAATTCCACAATACACACATGAAAATATCTGCTCTTGAAACCCTTCTTTCTCCACTGCTTCAACCTTAATTTTCCTATTAGTGCCTTTTACATACGCTTCTTTAATCATCACCATTAACTGAAAACACCTGCCTCTGTAAAGTATGAAAAATGTTACTTACATTCTTCTTAATGACTCAATCAACTCTTCATTTGAAGGATCTACATAAATCGCTGTCGTATTAATGCTTTCATGTCGAGCAAGCCGACGAATAATTTCAATCGGTGTATTAGTCAAAGCAAGGTTTTTGCAAAAGCTATGTCTAAATCTGTGCGGTGTGATCCCTTCCATCCCGGCTAAATCACTGTATTTCTTCATAAATTTTTGAATTGCTCGACTCGTGATTTGCTCTGATCGTTCCGACACAAATAACCAAGTTGAGGTGAGATGTGATGCTTTGTCACTTTCGCCGCGTAGCTTCAACCACTTCTTCAGATTGCGAGAATATTTATGGATAAGCGTAACAACTGCATATTTCCCTTTCTTTCCATCTCGAACGACAACTTTAAAATCTTTACCACTCAGCGAAATATCCTCAATGGTAAGATCAACCACTTCCTGCACACGTAACCCCGCATACAGCATTAAATCAATAATTGCTAAATTTCTTGTACGTAACCTCTCACTTGTCTCAAGTTCAGCATAGCTAATAAAACACTCCTGCTCGGCTGGCGTTAACCATTTGGGTTCGCCACTATCGCTGTCGGCAATTGTCACACGCTTTATACGAGTCATAGGACTTTCTTTTATATATCCAGCTTCCTCTAAAAAGAGAAAGAAAGATTTTAATGCCGTGATATACTTATTGACTGTCGCTGGATTTAACCTTTTATCGTGTCGAAGAAAAGAAATATATTCTTTGATGTCAATTGGTCGTGCGTCAGTGATTGATGCGTCGTAACCACTCCAGTTGTAAAATTCTTTGATTGCATGACGATAGGATTGAACAGTCTTGTCATCTTTTCCCTCTTCTTCTAGATAAAAAATATAAGCATCAATAACATTCACCATACCACCTTCTTTTTTTCGTACTGCGAACTGGCCAATTATCTTTTTGTATCGTACTGCGAACAATAACAAGACTATTATTCTTGTATTGTTCGCAGTATTGACATTCTACGAATAGATAAATTCATTCATTATTTTTGAAACAGAGCTTTGACTTCATGGCGATAGCCGTGCTTCATTAAAAACTCTAGAATGGCTGATTCGAATATTTGGCGCTGCGTAATATTATTCTCATAAGAAAAATCAAGAACAAGCTGATTTAATAAATGACTAAGTTGAACATTTTTGTTTTGGGCAATTCCCGGAATAAGGTACCGTGGGATTTGATTAATAAATGAGTCGGATACCTGTTCTTCAGTCACTTCAGTATTCTTCTGTTCTTGTAGTTCTTTCGACTCTGCATGGGCCAGTGGCACGTAATTTCTACTCTTGTTATCCCATTCATAATGCTTCTGCTTCATATAGTCTGCCAAAGATCGATGGTTCGGAAACAGAAGCTTTTTGGCCACTTCCTTGGCATCAAGCCCAGCTTCAAATAGGGAGATTACTTGATTGATTTTCCCAGGATGAACAAGTGAATTATTTACTTGCTCTTGAGATACCTTACTTTCTTTCGGTATATAATTTTGAATCTCTTTATCCCACGTATAGCCTTGCCGGCGCATATACATATCTAACGAACGGTAATCACTATGCTTAAGTTCTGTTGCTAACTCATCCCTATTGATACCAGTGTTCAGCGATTGTAAAATGTAATTCGTTCGATCTTCTTTCTGCAGTTCAGCTAACATAATAAATACACTCCTCCCTCTATAGTTGATTAACAGCATCTCTCAAATCATCTATTTGAACATTCAGATAAATGCTAGTGGTCTTTAATGAAGCGTGTCCAAGTAAATGCTGTATTGTCACAACATTCGTTCCTTTACTCAATAAGTTTGTAGCAAAACTTCGACGTAATGTATGATTAGTTACTTTCTTGGTCCATTTCAGTTTCTTTGCCGCCTTTCGCAACTCCATATTTACATACTGACCAGACAATCTACCCGTTTTTTTCGTCGCGAAAAAATAGGGGGAATCAGAATCTCTTTCCGTTTCAAGATAGTCTAGTAAGTGTGGCTGTACAGATGCTGCCAGTGGAACTGTTCGATTTTTCTTTCCCTTGCCATTCACGACATATATTAAACTCTTTTCGAAATCTACTTGTTCCATTTTTAATTCAATCGCTTCATTGATCCGCAAGCCTGTTTTCAACATAAAAAGAATGGCTGTACGGATAATAGGATGTGTAATGGTGCCTAGTAGCTCTTCTATTTCTGTTTCAGTAAGAGAAACCTTTTGTTTTTCAACCACTTTGGCACTATCAATCGTTGCTGCTGGATTTTGTTCGATCCATTCTTTTTTTAATGCATAGTTAAACATCGAACTCACACTAGCTAAATAGCGATTTCGACTTCGCGGTTGTAAATTTCTTTCTTCAGCTAAATAAATTAAGTATTCTTCAAGATCATCACGAGTAATATCATCGAGGTACACTAGACCATTGAGATGTCCCTGAAGGAATCGATTGAGAGAATTCAAGTCTTTTGTATAGCCTTTTATTGTTTCTAAGCTATATTCACTCATTTTCAAGTAATTCAAATAGGCTGTTTGTGTGTCTTCAAATAACATTTCACTCATTCCCTTCAAGAAGATAAATGACGACACTGGAATCGGTAACCAAAGGCACCAAAAATGAGCGCTCGATTGTGCACGTCTAAATAATCGATCTGATGAAGATTTACATGATGATCTGCATCGTATAAATGAAGCGCAAAATCTAATACAAACTTTTCAGATGTTGACCACGGTGCCGATAGCTTTTTCAATTTTTCTTTCTCAATATAGCCACTTTCTTGATCTACACAATCTAAATATTTGGACAGTTTTGGATGTTCTAAAAACAAGTGCATCATTGTATCCCAATTTCGATCACCGGTTAAATAAATTGAGTCCATAGTTTACACCCTTTCAAAATTATAGAATTACCCTTTCTTTCTTTTTTATTGAAAGAAAGGGGGGTACATAAAGTTACAATTTGGTAAATGTATGAAGACGAGCGTCTCGTTTACGAATATATTCATATTGAATCTTATTCTCGAGTAATGCTCCTTCGATTCGCGTAATGGCCGACTTTAACTTGTAAGCAGAAACCCACTCATCTCCCAAAATCTCTTGTGCAGATATTGTTTTTCTTAAAAGATTCAACATCTCTGAAGCTGTTGCTGACACACAATCATGTTTTTTCATCATTTCAATCACAGCCGATAATAGCCAATCGTACTCACTTGCTTCTTCAGCTACTAAGCGTCGATTATTATTAAATGCCGTAAGAAACGTGCCAGTGGCAAATCCAAAGGCCGGCTCAGCAGCCGTTATCCATTTTGCAAAGTCAGCCATGCGGGGCTTTTGAGGCAGATGAATCATATTGTAATTTTTCAATGCCATACTCACAGCATCATAAATTAGCCCCATAATTGGCCCTTTTATTTTTTCAAAATCTCTCCAAATCTCTTCTTTTGTTCGACGATTTTCAGACATAATCATCGGCAAAGTTAGGACAATTGAACGATCTGCTAAATCGTAACGTTTCGTAATATTCTCGATGCCATTTAGAATGACGGGCTTCATGGCTTTTAAAACAGATTCTTCATCATTCGTATACAATTGTCGACGAGATAACCCACCGCCTGTCGACAATTTACAAAGGGCATCTGACATATGCTCTGATATTTTTGAAATATTATCAAATGCCAGCAGCCAATTCTTTTGTGCCATGACTAATAAATCCTCTTCACTTTCTGGCAGTGTACGAAGCATCGCATACCCAGGGTCAATAATCGATTTAGTTATTTCGCTTACTATCGTTTTCCCAGCCCCTTGAGCTCCATTTAAAACCAACAAAGGGTATGGACCATGAGGGTTAAAGCACCCGATTACAAATGCCAGCCACAAAATGAACTGCTCCTCTTTAAATTGAAAAATTTGTTTGAGTTCATCTAATTTTCCACACAGCTGAGGAGAAGGTAAACTTCGCATTGTTTTTGGGCGAATAAACTTTACTTGCGCACCCTTCACAATCTGCCAACCTGTTTTTGACACTTCTATAACATCAAAAGCTTCATTTCCAGAATCAACGTACACTTTTCCTTCATCATCATGAGCAATTCTTATAAAAATTTCTTTCCAACTTATATTATTTATCTCTTCAATAGACTGAAGCGTAGCGTGCGCTTCTTTTACAGCAGAAGACCTTGGACTGTCATGAAAGTGCTGATAATACTCATTGGTCATCCACTGTTTGAACAACAGTTCTTCCAACAAAACATTTCGCTGTATTCCGTTTATCGTTATTGTTGCTACTATACCAAGGTCTGTTTTAAAGAATTCTTCTGCTGATGCATAGACAAGATCGATAAATGCCTTCGTCTGAGAAATCTCTTTATTTTCATATTTTGCTTTAATGCGCTCTTTTACGTCTAATTCTTCCATCCTCTTCACATCGCCTGCTTTACGTTTAGACATATACGTCTTCACCTCTAGCAATTTTCAGCGCTTGATGAAATGAGACTTTATATAATCGCTGTACCGCTTGAATGCCGTTACCACTTCCGCACCCTGCAAAACATGTCCAACCGCCAGTGTGAATGTGAAAAGAGAAAGAATTATGTTCATCGTCATGGAACGGACAAGTAGCACTAAGCCACTCCCCGTTCCCTTTTATGTTTTCTACAAAACGACCATAGAATTCAAACCAATCAACTGTCTGTATGACCATTTCCGCATCTAGACTTTTCTTTCTACCCATCTTTTTATATAATGGACTCAAAGTCTTTTTGGAAGGAGACTTCTTTTCAGTTGAAGCGATCTGGCAGGATCGCTTTTTTTCCATATAGGGAATGAGCCACTCTGGAAATGGAGCCAGCTCAGCATCATTTGGTGAAATAACCCATTTATATTTATGTCCACTGGGATGAATGGATGGCGGTGCTACCACCTGCTTTTTATCTGACAAAATGTCTACTTTTTCAAATGGTGTGCAGGAAGGTGCATCAGGATGATACATGTAATAAAAGTGATAACCACGGTTTGTTTTTACGGTCCATGATCGTGGAAGTGGGCCTAAAGATTCTAGTCGTTTCAACGCTTCTTCGTCATCAATATCAATGACAATACAATTTGAGATACGACCTGTTAAAATTCCAAGATTTTTATGAGCAAAGCTAATTCGTTGACCATTTTCGTTAGTTATACCGAATTGAATTTCTTGTTCTGTCAAAGGTTGTAAGTGAAAAAGGCTTGTCCATCCTTTTAAAATTGGACGTTTCCCTGTGAGAGGCATGACAGTAAAGCCTCTGCGATGGTAAGCAAGTGCATGTTGAATCGTCTCATCGTGCATGCTAATTACGCTCCTTTTTTAACTTAACTTGTTCAATGGCTTGCATGATGCGCTGTTCGTCTTCTTTAGAAAGAGGTTTTCTAAGTAGTCTATATAAGGTGTTTTCGTGAACTTTCATCTGATCAGACACTTCATACGTAAATATATTTGCATCTTTAATCAGTTGACGAAGTTTTGTATTATTCATTTATTCACCTCCTTTAGGTTCACACAACTTCGTTGACTTTGTTGTGTGAACAAAATCAACAACCACTATTACATCATACATGA
>NZ_KZ454941.1:355134-398505 GCF_002797375.1 Bacillus sp. FJAT-42315 | reverse complement strand
CAATGACAATACAATTTGAGATACGACCTGTTAAAATTCCAAGA
This sequence comes from Bacillus sp. FJAT-42315, assembly GCF_002797375.1. GTDB lineage: Bacteria > Bacillota > Bacilli > Bacillales > Domibacillaceae > Bacillus_CE. Next base: position 398,461 of record NZ_KZ454941.1, on the reverse strand, counting down.
TTTTTATGAGCAAAGCTAATTCGTTGACCATTTTCGTTAGTTATACCGAATTGAATTTCTTGTTCTGTCAAAGGTTGTAAGTGAAAAAGGCTTGTCCATCCTTTTAAAATTGGACGTTTCCCTGTGAGAGGCATGACAGTAAAGCCTCTGCGATGGTAAGCAAGTGCATGTTGAATCGTCTCATCGTGCATGCTAATTACGCTCCTTTTTTAACTTAACTTGTTCAATGGCTTGCATGATGCGCTGTTCGTCTTCTTTAGAAAGAGGTTTTCTAAGTAGTCTATATAAGGTGTTTTCGTGAACTTTCATCTGATCAGACACTTCATACGTAAATATATTTGCATCTTTAATCAGTTGACGAAGTTTTGTATTATTCATTTATTCACCTCCTTTAGGTTCACACAACTTCGTTGACTTTGTTGTGTGAACAAAATCAACAACCACTATTACATCATACATGATTTTTTTTTGTTCATCAACTATCTAATAAAGTGAGGCGTATTTTTTTTGCAAAGGTATCATGAAATTCTAAAGAAATACATTAGAGAAAGTGGCTTGAGTTTAGATGAAATATCCAAAAGATTAGAGCATAGCGGCTTTTCAACCAAAAAAGCTTACTTAAGCCGACTTCAAAACGGGAAAATTCCCCCTGCTGGGGATGAACTAAATAGGGCATTAGCTTCTATTTTAGATAGAGATGAATATGAGCTAATACTAACTAGTTATCTGGAAAAGGCTCCTCCTGAATTTAAAAAGTTAATAAACGAAAACGAAAATTTAGAAACCTCTCTCGAAAATACCTTAAATACACTATTTCAAAATGCACCTCCACACCTATGGCTATCTGAAGAGGATACTAACGCTTTAATCGAAGAAGGATTTAACCCTTACGATAAAGACACCTTCATGAAGCAAATAAAAAGTGACTTAGGTTTACTGGACAAATGGAATTTATATACAAAAACAACCAAATATGCGAAAGTATACCAGGAAATTACCGACGATGAATCAATAAACCTTCTTGTAGATTTGCCAAATTCACTGGAATCTACCCGAAATTCTTCTAAGGCTAACAGCAAAATTAATGATTTCTTTGAAAACATTAAATGTAAAGAAAAAAAGGTTGTTAACATTCCTTATTTAAAAAACATTTATGCTAGCCATACCTACGTTGAAGAAGATGTTTTAGGGTTTGAAACTATCCCAAAAGATATATTGCCTAATAACAAAGGATTTATATTATCTGTACCTGATGAAAGTATGAATGTTGATGGCATAAACATCGGTGACAAAGTTTTAATTAACTTTGAAAGTGAGGCACCTTCCACTGATATTGTAATAATCGCCGTGGAGGATCAACCAGCAATTATCAGTAGAGTCCACTTTCACGACGATATTTGTATTATTCGTCCTAGTAATCCTTCTGTTCCTTTAACGGTTGTCAATTCAAATAAAGTTAGTATATTAGGAAAAGTAATCGAAGTATGGAAACGAATAATAATAAGATAAACTAATCGAAACTTTGGATTTAATGTATTTATTTTATATGACATATTTGCGTTAAACTTTGGTGCCTTATACTATTCTAAAGTGTCATTTTCTATAAAATCCGGTGACACTTCATCTTCTCAAAAACTTTGATTTAACGCACTTTGTGACACCTGTGACGATTGTGACGCTATTTGTCGCCTACTCTTTATATATACATATATATGTATATATTGTTAACAATAAAGATGTCATATTGTCACAAAACTTGCAATACCAACGTTTCTTTGGAAATCAATCGTCACATATACTGTCATTAGTCGTCACAACTGTCACAAACTCTTTAATTCTTTACAAGTTCAATGCTCTATCGTATACTAGCGTTAGATTTACTTACTTTTTTCTTTTTTTAACCAAACTAACAACACCAACAAGCCCCTCGGGTGATTTGAAACAACGCTTTGTTTTGCGTTGCTTAAAAAATCCATTCGAGGGGCTTTTTTGTGTTCATTAACAATCCAATATGCGAAAGGTCAGGACAGAACGTACAAAAGCTGAGTACACTGTCCTTTTTCATGTCAGCTTTTATATATAGTGTTTTCTCCACCTGAGTACCATACAGGAGAAACGAGTCGGAAATGCTGTTGCACGCCGACTGAAAAGAACCAGAATGCAGGCTGCTGAAAAAAGCCGATCGCCAGGGCCAGCGGTTTAGAAATAGCTCAAGTGTAAACTATGACAATTGGAAAATCGGTTTAATTGTTGAAGCTAGAAGCAGAGAGGGAAGTAGTGCGCCCCTCTGCAAAAGGATTTGTACGCACGGCGCCGTATAAGCGGCATCAGTAAAACTGATACGTGTTCGCTGAAGCGCTAAATACGCTACCCAAATTGGGAATCAGCTACTATTTCTTAACGAATCATTTATTCTATCTTCTCCCTTGGAAGAGTGAGACACTTCACTTTATCCTTAGTACTATCAGCTTGGAGAAGAGTTTATATAGTGTAATAGGTGTGAAACCATACTTAGTGCTATTGGGCGAACTATGTCCACTTCACTTATACGCTTGAAAGGAGGTGAAAGATCATTGACGAAACGAAGAGACTGGATACTGACTGAAAAAGAGGAGAAAGTGTACGAGAACCTAAAAAAACAAGCAGAACGATTGCTCCATTTTAAGAAACACCATCAATCTAAAAGAGGAACGGCGAGGTACCGTGCGGGGATTTACGAATTCTGTAAACATTTAGCGATTCATTATAAATCTCAAAATTTCCGTAACATATCAGACAAGCATCTTGAATCTTTTGTGATAGAATCCGTGAAAACAGGAATATCAAGTGCTGCGATTAAAACTGACCTAGCCGCTATTCGCAAACTGCACTCACTTGTATCAAACAGCCGTTACATGCTGACTAGTGATAATTCTAAATTCAACCTTAAAAAAAGAAAAACACGAGGAGTTGATCGAGCATGGACATCTGAAGAAATAGCTAGAGCCAAGCAGCTAGCTAAAGAAATGGACCGAGTCCATATCCTTTGGTCCATTACCATTACCGAATTTTTAGGAACACGAATTGAAGAAGTGACAGCACTGCGCCGTAGCCAACTGAAAAAAGCTGTAAACACCGAGTCACTCCATCTTGTAAACACAAAAGGCGGTATACCAAGGGATGTTCTACTAAATGATGGCGCACGATCCGTTTTCCAAACGATTTTAGCCACTCCATCAATAACCGATACAATCTTTTTTGGTTGGCATGGTCGAACACATGATCAAGCGATGAAATCGATTCAAAACTGGATTGCAAACCATCGAAACAGCTTTATGGAGAACGTTTTAACAAACGATAAGCCCTATCAACAATCATTTGACATTGATGAAATACGACCACGGATTACATTCCATGGCTTGCGTCATACCTTTGCTAGAAGAGAATACGAAAAGCGAATCAAACAAGGGCTTTCATCCCAGACCGCTCGCTTACAAACAGCCGCATTACTTGGACATGGTCGTGATGAAATAACTACAATCTATCTTGGAAAAAAGGAGGACCACTCATGAACGTTTGGCAAGATACACTCGAAGCACTGAAAGCAGAAAACAACATTTTGAACACAGAACTACAAGAATTGAAAGAACAGCTTCTTCTAGCCGAAGAGGACAAAAAACGCCTTCGTGAAGCTGTTGGTGCCTGGCGAAGAAAAGCTCTCGGTAAACATCCAATTAAAAAAATTCGAATGAACGAACGTCACTTCAATGGTCTACACACATTTGAGCTACGACTTAGCCATCTGCCGCGAGACCTCAGCATGGCAGAAGTCATGACCGAACTGAAAGAGCATTATCTAGCTGGTGTCTATCCCTATCAATACTATGGACTATATTTCCACCATAAAGAAGGTTGGATCGTCCGCCTATGCAGCCCACTACACATCGATCTATCTGTTAGACTTGATACAAAAGAAGAAGAATTCCTAAAAATAGAGTCTTATAACGCACAGTATCGACATTTACTTCCCATTGTTAGATGAGGTTGCCGGCTTTATGCCGGCAACTATAGCAAGTTTTAATAAATCTCCTTCAAAGATGAAGCACCTACCGATATAAAAGATGTGCATATTTCTTCCGTAACTCTTCCAAGGTTTTTTCAATTTCTTTTTGTTTATTTTCGACGAGAATAGCTTGTGGAAGTGATGGTTGAACATCACCAGATTTCGATTTACGAACTTGAGAACGAGCATTGGCAATTAATTTTAATCGGAAGTCTTGTTCAAAAGTAGACATGTAAAAATCCCATCCTTTCTCAACATAAATAAGCTCATTTCTGCTTAAACCAACTCAATATTTTCGCCTTTGTCGGATCTTTCGGTCGCTTTCTCAAAGTCCTCAATCTGCTTCTCATACTTTTTCATATTCCTTTTTACACGCTCTTCAATCTCCTGCAAACGAACCGTCACCATCGCGAAATCGATCCAATCGCTCACACATCCTTTTCTATCCTAAGCCATTTCCCTATCTTCTTTCTTCCATCTGGATATTCCTTCACCATATTCCCTTGCTTATCTTGATAGACAATATATGTTCCGTGCTTCCTTGCCTCTTTCATCGCTTCCTCACCTGTCCGCTTCACTAACTCCCGTATCTCCAGCAACGTTTCTCGATCAATTCCTGTCAAATGACTTCATTCCCTTTTTAACTTATTGTAACAAATGACCGAAAAAATAGAGAGCCGAAGTCCTCGACCTTTTGCTTTATCACTTTAATGCAGTCGAGGTCTGACCCTAATTACTATTTTTGCAATCCAATACCACCATTTGAAGGATCTAAAAATTTAAACACGGCAGTTCTACTGTTGTTTAACGGTCAACTGAGCATCATCTTATGCTAACTTTCGGCTGATAAACTCATAGTAATTTAAAGCAATGAGTACAGACCACCTACGCAACAATAGCCATTGCTCAATCAAAAAAAAGAAAACAGCGAGTCGAATTCTCGACTCGCTGTCTGCATTATTTGAATGATTACTGAGACGAGGTACCTATCCCCTCATCCCTAATGTTCTCATACCTTGTATAACAAAACAGCCAACCATCCTTTCAGACAGTTGGCTATTTTGTTCAAAGGAAGAGAGCCGGAGCCCTCGACCTTTTACTTTATCACTTCAATGCAGTGGGGTCTGACCCTAATTACTTGCATTATTTAATTGATTATTAGAACGAGGGAGCTGTCCCTATTACTTTGTAAAAGTAAATGTAACTGAATCAATCGGTGTCAAGCTATCAAATTCACTAGTTGTGTACTGAGTGTCTTTATCTTTACGCACTGGTGCATATAGTTTAACGGTTAACTTGTAATCTCCAGCCATAGCATCTGGTTTAATTGTTTGATTGATGCCAATTTGTCCTGTGTCTCCAACATTAAAGTTCGTACCGTAAATTTCAGAATGCAGACCGTAGAATAAGATAGAACCCGCTCTCGGATCATTTAATGTTTTTAAACTTTGACTACCATTAAAGAATTTTGTTCCTGAATTCGTGATACCTTCAACGCCAGCATCTGCCTGGCTTCTTTGTGACGAACTTCCACCGATAAAATCATGAACATTTGGGCTACCTTGTAATTGTAAGTTAAAGGCACTAAATACATCCGCAAATTTCACAGCTGTCCCATCTGCTTTAGTCAATTCCAATGTATAGAAAGCTCCGTCAGTTGTGTAAGTAAAGGCACTTGTTGGCCAATCCTTCTTTACAAAATCCGTGTTCTCCACACCATTAGAACCGATTTTTTTATTTGCCTTTACCGTGAATGTACTTGCAACGCCAGATGTTAATGCTGGATTCTCTGTTGTTAAGCTAGCGAATTTTGGAACTGTTACATCAACCCCATTACCAGGCGTAACTTGATCCGGTACTATACCAGTAATTTCAGTATTTGCATTAGCTTGTACCTCTTCGATTGTTCCAGCATTATTAATTGTTGTATCTGCTGCATCAACCTTTAGAGTACCAATCTGTGCCCCATCTGCCACTTCTAATTGTGCCTTTTTAGAAACAGTCAAGTTTGGAATATTTCCACCTAGAGTGATTGGAGCCGTTGGGTTCTCGGCATTAATAGTTACATTTCCAATATTATTGCTATTGTTGATAAAACGTGTACCATTAGCGTCTGTAATGTTAATATTCCCTAAAGTACCGTTATTTGTGAATGTTGCGCCAGCCACATCATCAATATTTGTTGTACCTTGAACAGTTACTGTTTGGTCAACGATTACAGAAGCTCCAGGTGTGTTCACTGTCAAATCGCCTGTAATTGTTAAGTTTCTAAGTGTGATCGTTCCAGTTGCATTCCCATTAATCGTAACATTACCATCAATCGTTCTAGTTCCTGTTGCAGGTCCGTAATTAATGGCTGATGCTCCTGTTGCATTTAAAACAATGTTACCTTTATATGTTCCTGATGAAGCATTAATTAATTCTTCTGTGCTATTCCCGTCTTATACCAATCTATCCATTGGCTTTCGGTTCGGGCCTACACCGCACGAGCGGCTTTCACCGCATACGGCGTGCTGTCAGTATTAGTTCAATTATACTAGAATACTTGCAAAAAAAGGAGCAATCACTTTTCAATGATTGCTCCTGATGAAGTTTTCAGTTTAGAAACGAATTTTGGGGAAATAAGTTTCTTCGAGAACTACTACAGACTGGGTTCCTTCGCTCCTACATGTTTTGTCCTTCTCGTATGTTACCATACAAGTCCAAACGGCATGTGATCGTCACTACTATGAACCCGCGGCCATCCTTTCAGCTTCACTGGTGCTGATCCACCTCTTCCGAAAAGACTTCAAACGTTCCGTTATGTCCATCCCTTCTTTTGACAGCCTTAGGTCTCCACTATTCAGGTGTGAGAACGGCTAGTTTAACAGCCAATTACTAACCGCCATTCCATCATTACGGATGGAAGGATGAATGCTGAACTCCTAGCAATCTCGCAACACTCACTACCTCACCCTGCCTGCATGGATTCGTCTACCTGACCATAGCTGCCTTTTAAGGAGCCCCGCCTCAATTTCATGAGTACGTCTTCACCTGACTTAGTCCCTTCCGTGTATCAGCACATCACTGGACCCAGGAGGATTAGGCTCTTACTAAGCGGCTGTTTAGTAAGGATCGGAAATTCTCCTACCAATTGGCACACAACAGTTAGAAAAGAACCTCATGAAAACTGCTAAAATTTCTATGAGAATTCTAGATGTTATTCATGAGGTGTCTTTTCCGCTTACTTCGCTAGTTCATAACTAACTTATAAAGCAACGTTTCGTTTAGTTTTATTAAGGAGTAACTACTTTGAATTTAACAGTTACAGTTTGACCATCTAAAATATAAGTAGCTGTAAATGTGTCATCAGCGCCTGCATTTTGAATATCAACTGTGTCAGTACCATTCTTAGCAACTGTCAAGTTAGTAGTTGGATCTGTATTATCTTTCAAGTTTGTAACAGTAATTTTAGGTGTAGGAGAAGAAACTGCCACTCCGTACTGATCAGTTACTTTCAGAACTGCTTTTAATGCCGCAGAATCATCATCTGTACCTAAAGCAGTAGTAGCAACTGTAGCTGCACCGTTTTTCACAGCATCTGTGAATTCAATTTTATCAGCTTTTGGCGTCACTTTAGAGATTTTAACATCTTGTGTAAGAGTTACTGGTGTTTCAGCACCATCCACTACTACCGTTACTTTTGATGTTACTTCATTTTTGTCTTTAAAGATATCGTTGTCAGTAGCATCATACTTTGCGTTAAGCTTTCCAGCAGCATGATTAACAGCATTTGTATCAGTAATTACTGTGTAGTAGTTAGACGGTAATTGAACTTTAGAGCCATCTGCTTTTACACCATAAACTTTAAGATCGCGTTGGTGTGTTGTTTCAGCACCATCTGCATATAAAACATCTACTGTGCCAAGCTCATAAGATTCGAATGCAGCTTTTTCTACTGTAGAGAAAGCTACTTTCAATGGGCTAGTAGCAACATCTTTGAACGCATAGCTATTATCATCTTGTTTTTTAGACTCTTGCAAAGTAAATGTTACATCTTCTGAACCTTTAGCAAGTCCAGTAATAGTGATTTTAGCGTCATCAGCATCAATTTTACCAGCTACGCTTACTGCTCCACCATTACCATCTTGTGCAACAATTTGGTACTTGCCTTCAGCAGCTGTTCCTGCTAGTTTTCCTTTAAGATCTACTGTACGTCCATACTCATCTTTAACGACGATGTTTTTCAAACCAATAGTTACTTCACCATCTTTAGCTACAGATGTTGTTACATCTTTTAATGGCTCAATTGTAACAGGAGCTGCAGCTTCTACAACATTAAGGTTAAGTTGAGATACTTTTCCGTTGAATGAAGCAATAATAATTTTTGTACCTTTTGCATCTGGTTTGTACTCAAGATAAGCATCACCATTTGCATCAGCTTTGATTTCAGGCTTATTAGCACCGTATGTTCCAGAGAACTCAACAACACCTGTTAGGTCTTTAGCTTTTGTAATAGCTTTGCCATATTGGTCAGCAGCTGTGAAAGGAATTTTCACTGTATCACCAGCAGCCACTACTTCAGCAGGAGCTGTCATAGAGAATGTCTCTAGTTTTGGTGCTGCTTTCACTCCCACTTCGTATTGGGATACTTTTCCAGTAGACTTGGAAATAGCTGTGATAATTGCTTTTCCGCCGTTTACAGCATTGTCACCAAATTGTAAAGTCAAACCAACTTGATTTTTGTCTTTTCCTTGATTATCTGAAGCAGTTGTAACTTTAATTAATGATTCATTTGATGATGTGAATAAGATATCCTCATTTACATCAGTTGCTTTTACAACATTACCGTATTGGTCTTTTGCTTCGATAAGAAGTTTATAATCAGAAACTGTTGAGTTACCAACTAATTCTTTTCCATCAGCATGATAAATTTCTTTGAAAGCAACAGTATCTGTAACTGCTTCGTTAGTAACTGTTACAGTACCAGTTACTACTGTATTAGTAGTTGCATTAATACCTGTTACAACTACTTTGTCTCCTACCTTTAACTCAGAACCTTTAGTGATAGTTAAAACACCATCATTATTATCAGCTGCTGTAAAGCCTGTAGGAGCATTCCAATCAATGTTTACTGCTAACGGAGATTTCGTAATATCTTCACCATATTGGTTTAGTACACGATATCCAGCTGTTGCTGTTGAAGCAGCAGTTTTTGGAGCGTTCTCGCTTAATAATTCAATTTTTGCTACTTTTTCATTTTCAACTTTAACTGATCCTGAAAGTTTTTCTTCAGTTAAACCTGTTACATTAACTGTATATTCACCTTCAAATAATTTGCTAGCTAGTTCAAGTTGAACAGATTTGTTGTCAGCTGATACTGTTGCTTTAGCAACATTCACAACTGCAGAGCCTTTTTTAACTTCGAATTTAGCTTTAGAAGAATCAAATTCTTTATTGAAAGTTACTTCAATAGTTTTAGCATTAACCGCTTTTACACTCTCAACTGAAGGAGCTGCTTCAAGCTTAGCGATTTTTTCAACTAAAGCGTCAACTTTTGCTTGTAATTCTGTTACGTCAGCGCCAGCTTCTTTAGCTGCTGCAACTTTAGCTACTGCTGCTTCAACTGCTGCTTTGTCTTCAACTTTTACTTCTTCAACAGTTGGAAGAGCTGCTACTGCTTCTTCAGCTGCTTTAAGTAATTCTTCTGCTGGAGCTGCTACTTTATCACCAGCTGAGATTGTTCCGTCTTCGCCAATTGCTGCTTCATAAAGCTCTACATCTTGTGCAGCGCCTTCTGTGTCAGCAAGAACTTTAAGAACATCTTCTTGAGTTGGGTTTGAACCCGCTAATGATGCTTTTGCTGCAGTGAAGTCAGCAAGTGTGTATACAACATCGTTTGCTTTAACGAACTTAACAGCAGATCCTTCGATTTTGCCAGCTGCTTTCATTTCTACGAAATCTGCAGCTGAGATTTGTACTGCTTTACCATCGATTTCAACAACATAGTGAGAGATCTCAAGTGTAGCTTCTGCAGGTGTTTCAGCTGAAGCGACTGCTGCTGGAACGATTGCAGATGTCGTGAATGCTGCTGCTAAAGCTGCTGTTGACAATGCTTTTAATGATTTCTTTGCCATGGTTAATCGCACCTCTTTAGTTTAATTTTATATTTAGAACATGAGAGGTAACTTGTATCTCTCATGTTTTTCATCTAGGAATCTTTACGTATTATTTCTTTACAATAACACCTTTTGCTACTTGCTCTTTTGTATGCTCAACACTTGATACTTGACCGCTAAATACGTTGGCATTGAATTTGTTCTTTGTTAGCTCATATTCTTTGCCATCGATTGTGATCGCGTAGCTTGTGCCACCTTGTAGGTTAGCTGGAAGTTGGTCGTGCTTTAATACAACGCCCCAAGTGTCAGTTACTGTATTGTCTTGGATTTCCCAAGCTGCTGCTGGAAGTGTATCTAAGACAGTTTCTTCTACAGGTGCTTTTTCTACTACGTCTACTACGCCAGCTTCAACTTCAGCTTTTGTATGCTCAACGCTTGATACTTGAACGCTGTATACATTTGAATTGAATTTGTTCTTTGTCAATTCATATGTTTTTTCTCCGATTGTGATCGTGTACTTTTCAGCATTTTGCATATCAGTTGGAAGCTTGTCATGTTGTAATACAACACCCCAAGTGTCAGTTACTGTATTGTCTTGTACTTCCCAAGCACCTTCTGGAAGGTCTTGTAATTCAATACCGCCAACTTCACCTAAGAAATCTTTCGCACGGAACATGAATAAAGCAAACTCACCACGAGTTACGTCTAGATCAGGCTCGAATGTTGTTTCTGTTTTACCCATTGTGATTTCGTTCGCAACAAGAGCGTCAACGTAGCCATCCCAGCTGCTGTTTACATCTGTGAATTCGTTTTTCGTGTCGCCAGCTTCTAATTGGTAAGCATTTGTTAAGATTTTTGCCATTTCAGCGCGAGTGATGTTCGCTTCTGGAAGGTAAGTTGTTTCTGTTTTACCGCTGATAATTTCTTCTGCGTAAAGAGCGTTAACTGCACCTTTCACACGAGAGTTAACATCCTCGAAAGGAGCGTCTTCATACGCATCAACATCTAATTGTAATGCATTAGCAATCATTACCGCTGCATCACCGCGAGTGATTGAATTCTCTGTACCGAAAGTAGTTTCAGTCGTACCTTTGGCAATATCGTTTTCTACTAGGTAATCAACAGCATCCTTGTAGTTTTTGTTTACATCAGTGAACTCTGCTGCAAATGCTGGAGTAACAGCTGTTGCTACTAGTGTAGCTGTTGCTGCAGTAGCAATGAATTTACGATAAGACTTTGGTTGGTAAGCCATGTAATAGTTCCTCCTGTTTTGTAATATGTTCTTTTAAACTATGAAATCAATCGGCAATAAAACCGATTGTTCCTTAAAAGGTGACAAGAGTTTCCCTGCTAAAACAAGAAATCCATGGGGTTCTATGTAACTTTAGGACAAATTAACAGATTTAAACTCAGTTACTATTCTATCAAAGTGCTATTTTTTTTCAACTATTTTTTCAGTCTTTTACGTTTCTCAACTAAACTGTAACATTTGTAAGAGTTTAGTAATGGTGAAATAACCACTCCCAAACAATTGGATAAATCTTACTGAAAAAATAATAGCCTTCTCATTATAAACTATTAGTCTAGGAAATTAAAGGATTAATTTAATAAATGTTGGATTAAATACTACTTTTTTAATAAAAAATTGGGGTTTTTGTAGAAATGATGTCGTTCGTTATGCACAAAAACCCCGAGAAGCAAGTTCTCGGGGCGACGTGTTCTTTCCTATATATTTGTTATTTTTGTGTACAATTGGCGATGGTCTTCGGCGAGCTGCTGAAGCGAGAAGCGCGCGGAGGCGAAGTTATAGAGCTGATCGCCCATTTCCGGTAATTGATCTTTGTGAGCGATCGCTTCCCGCAATGCTTGTTCGTATGCTTGCGCGTCTTTCGTTGGGACGATCCAGCCGGTTTGTTCATGGTCGATTAGTTCACCAACGCCGCCGACATCCGTCGTGATGATCGGCACGTGCTGATTAGCCGCTTCTAATAAAGCGAGCGGAAAGCTTTCGCTATAAGAAGCTAAGAGAGCCAAGTCGGAGGCGGCATAAATATGGTCGACGTCTGAGCGAAAGCCTAAGAAATGAACGTGGCGCTCAAGCTTGCGACGAGTTACTTCATTAATAAGTTCGTCTTCAATCGGACCGTCACCGACGAGCAGCAAGTGCGGCCGCTCTTCTTCCGAAAAGGCGGCCATCGCTTCAAACACGATCGTATGTCCTTTAATCGGATGAAGGCGAGCGACCATCGCCATCACAAAGTCGTCCTTCGTTAAGCCCCATTCACTGCGGGCAATCGCATTCGCTGTTTCATTCGTAAATTGGATGCCGTTGTAGACGGTTTGGATTTTGTCACTGTTAATGCCCAGTGTGATCAAGTTTTGCTTAAAGCGTTCCGACACAGCGAAGTAACCATCCATTTGTTTCACCGCATACATACTTAATGAAGTGAAGATTTTTCCTTTGATCCCTGATTTCACGAAATCAAGCGATGGATCGCTATGGACGGTCGTGACCCAGCGGATGCCGGTTTTCTTTTTAATGTAGATGCCAAAGAGATTGGCGCGCGGGCCGTGGGTATGTAAGATGTCGAAGCCTTCTTGTTGAATGAAGCTTGCGAGCTTGTTCAATACGGACAGGTCGTAGCGTGAGCTTTGCGAAAAGCATTCAGTGCGGATGCCGCTCTCCCTCGCTTCTTGTGACAGTTGCCCTTCTTGGAAGACAGCGAGCGTCACTTCTTCTGGTCGGAATTGTTCAAGCAGCGTGATGACGTGCTTACGCGAGCCGCCCTTTTCCCCGCCACTAATTAAATGAAGCACTTTCATGTTTTGCACCTCCAATATGCAAGAAGAGCTTTAAAGCGCATAGCGATTTAAAGCCCTTCAAGGTTATTTGCTTACAAGTATTTTGAGTAAGAATTTCGGTAAAGCCAGTTGGCGTTTGATCCGCTTCGGTTCTTTCATGAGGCGATACAGCCATTCTAAGCCAAATTTGCGGTAAAAGGCTGGCGCTCGCTTCACTTTTCCAGAATAGACATCGAAGCTACCGCCGACGCCTTGGAACACTTTCACATTTGGAAGCTTCGGCATACTTTCACGAATCCATAGCTCTTGGCGCGGGCTGCCGAGTGCCACGAACAGGAGGCCTGCTTTCGATTCGTTAATCTTTTGCACGAGCGCTTCTTGGTCTTGGACATAGCCGTTTTCATAACCTGCTACATGCAGATTCGGAATCGAGGCTTCAAGCTTTTCCTTCGCGGTACGCACGACTTCTTCCTTGGCACCGTAGAAAAAGACGCCATGCCCTTCTTGTGCGGCAAATTGGAGCAAGCGGCCCATCATATCGACACCAGTGACACGCTCGCGAATATCACCATTTTTCAGCTTGGAAGCAATGATCATCCCGATGCCATCAGGAATTTGGTATGTCGAATCGTTAATTAATTCTTTGACGAGCGGATCACGACCAGCGGTGATCACTTTTTCCGGGTTAACAGCAATGACGGTGGATTGCAGGTCATCTGCCATACGTATCTTAATGTCATCAATGATTTCATCGTACGTATACGGCGAGACCGATACACCTAAATATTGTTCTTTCTCCATGTGGAACCCCTAATTATTTATTGGTTTATTCGCTTGGATCGCTTGAAGATTCGTTAAGTCGCCGATGCGATGCACGGTAAGAGCGGCTTCTTTTTCAAGGTGCGAACAGTTCTTCGTATCAAAGATGACTGGTGTGTCCATCTTGGCGATCAGCTCTTGCGGATCTAACGCTTTAAATTCATTATGGTCCGTTAAAATGACGACAACGTTCGCCTCTGTGATCGCTTCTTCAAAGGAAGAAAGCTGGAAAGGTACTTGCTCGTCGCGAACGTGCGGATCATGAACGCGCACATCAAAGCGCGGGTTCGCTAGTACTTTCTCAACGATTTCAATCGCCGGGCTTTCGCGAACATCATCAATATTTCCTTTGTATGTGAGGCCGAAGAGCGCAATTTTTGGCGTTGGTAACTCGGCCGTTAATTTTATGATTTGCTCGATCACAAAGTCCGGCATCGAGTTGTTAATGTCGCGTGATAGCTGAATCATTAATGCTTCTTCCGGTGCTTTTTCGACGATGAAATACGGGTCAACCGCTAAGCAGTGACCGCCAACTCCTGGTCCTGGCTGATGAATGTTGACGCGCGGATGGCGATTCGCAAGCTCGATCACTTTGTGTGCATCAACGCCGAGGCGAGCAGCAATTTTCGTTAGTTCATTCGCTAATGCAATGTTAACGTCACGGAATGTATTTTCCATCAGCTTCGACATTTCCGCGGTGACTGCTTCTGTTTCTAGCACCTCACCTGTGACCACTTGACGGTAGACATCCGCCGCTTTTGTCGTCGCTTCCTTCGTTAAGCCACCGACGATGCGTGTGTTTTCCACAAGCTCGATTAAAATGCGACCAGGTAGCACGCGCTCTGGACAATGCGCAAGGTACACATCTTGTTCCGGGTCAAAGCCCGCTTCGCGAACGATCGGCGCAACGACATCGTCCATCGTCCGCGGTGGGATCGTCGATTCTACGATGATGATGTTTCCTTTTTGCAAATGAGGTACGACTGCTTTTGTCGCGCTTCTGACATACTCGACATTAGCGGTGCAATCTTCATGAATCGGTGTCGGTACAGAAATGATAAACACATCTGCTGCTTCTGGCTCTAATGACGCGCGCAGCTTGCCGGCATCAACAACTTGTTTGACGACTTCCGGAAGACCTACCTCCTCGATAATGATTTCACCTTTATTTAATCTTTCAACGACTTGTTTATTTACATCTACTCCAACGATATCAAAGCCAGCGCGAGCGAAAACAGCCGCAGTTGGCAATCCAATATATCCTAAACCAACAACACAAATCTTCTGCATGGCAAAAAATCCTTTCTAATTACAACTAGTGTGGATTGAATTTAATAACTTAACATAGTATAGCAAATTCGCTTTCACCTTGCACTAATTTCGTTGAATGTGGGTGGGTGAAATGATAAAATGAAGTTTAGCTTTTTAAGCGTATTTGACTGATGAGGAGGCTAACTTTTTGAAAGTTGTCATTTCAGGATTTTATGGATTAGGCAATACTGGGGATGAAGCGATCCTAGAAGCAATTGTAGATAATTTACGAAATGAAATCGATGATGTAGATATTACGGTGTTTTCCCTATCACCAGAACAGACGGCAAAGGAGCACAACGTCGACACCGTCTACCGCGGCTGGCGTCATGAGAATAAGGAGAAAGTGAAGGCTCTCCGCCAAGCAGATGTTTTAATTAGCGGCGGTGGTGGACTGCTTCAAGATACATATCCGACGAAGTTCTTGTTCGGCCCTCTTCCTTATTACTTATTGATTGCCTTTTTAGCAAAGTTGTGCGGAGCAAGGGTGATGTTTTTCTCTCAAGGAATTGGTCCAGTCACTTCGACTTGGGGTAAGATATTAATGAAGGTTTTCGCTAACCGAGCTGATTTTGTGACGGTGCGTGACCAATATTCAAAGGATTATTTACACAAGCTAGGCGTCACTCGCCCGCAAACGGTCGTGACCGCTGATATCGTGTTCGCTTTTCAGAAGAAGGAAGACGATTCGTGCATGAAGAGCTTGTCGTTGACTGGCGATGAGAAGCTAGTCGCTGTCTCGGTGCGCCCGTGGTTTGAGCATGATGATTATTACGAAAAGCTAGCGGATGCGCTCGATGAATTGATTGTGACTGATAGCATTACGCCGGTGTTTGTTCCGATGGAAGGCCATCATGATGTCGATGCATCGAAACGGGTGATGAAGTTAATGAAGAAAGCTGATGCTTGCCATTTGCTTGCTGGCGATTTCACACCGAATCAGTATTTGAATTTTATCGGGGAGTGCGACATGACGATCGGCTTACGATTGCATTCGTTAATTTTCTCCGCTTTAACGGCTGTGCCTCATGTCGGCATTAGCTATGATAAAAAGGTCGAAAGTTTATTGAAGCGTTCCGGCATGTGGGATTATTCGTTCCGCTTGGAGGAGTTCGATGCGGAGAAGCTGAAGGTGAACGCTCGCGAAGTGCTGTCTCGCCGCGCGGAATTGAGTGAAATGGTGGCTGTGAATGCCGCTTCGATGCGCCGTGACGCCTTAGAAAATATTGAACTACTAAAGAAAAAATTTATGTAAGGGGAGGGTTTTTCGAATGAAGATTTTGCTTGCGACCGTGTACCATTATCCACATACAGGTGGGTTGTCTACTCATGTGGCGACTTTGAAAGCTGGATTGGAAGCGCGCGGTCATGAAGTGGATATTTTATCATTTAGTGACATTCCTGAATTACAGCAAAACATGAAAGTGCGTGGCCCTGGCTTTTTAATGAATAAATTGTCTAAAGGGAAAGGCTTCGTGTTCGGCTTGCAGACGCGAAAGAAAATGCTACAAAAGCTAATGGAAGCAGTCAAGCATAAAAACTATGATGTCGTGAATGCGCAGGAAGTGTACGCAACATTTGCCGCTCTTGATGCCGGGCTGCCAGTTGTATCTACGGTGCATGGCTACTTAACATATGAGGCGTTGAGTGCTGGAAACATTTTAAAGGATAGCCCTGAAGAGAAGTTTTTGATGGGTGAAGAAGTGAAGGCGTACCGCAGCACACGCGCGATTATTACGGTGGACACGCGTATTAAAGAATATGTGCAACGTGAAGCGGGCATTACCGGTACGGCGATTCGCAACTTTATCAACGTCGATGACTTCCGTCCGGAGAAAGAGAAAAAAGCGGAATTTCGTCAAAAGCACGGCGTCGATGTCGATGTGCCTGTGTTCTTCGTCCCACGTCGCTTAACGAAGAAAAACGGCGTGATTTATCCGATTTTATCCATGCCAGCGGTGTTAGAGAAGTATCCGAACGCTCAGTTGATTTATGCGGGTACGGGAGAAGCGATGGATGAGATGAAACGATTGATCGCCGAGCATAAGCTGGAGAAAAGTGTTCGTTTGTTAGGTGCGATTCCGCATGACGTCATTAAAGAGTTTTACGCATTAGCTGATGTTGTGTTAGTGCCGAGCGTTCACTCTGCCGGCGTAGAAGAAGCCACTTCGATTTCCGCATTGGAAGCGATGGGCTCTGGTTCTCCACTGATCGCTTGTGCGGTTGGCGGACTGAAAGAAATCGTCGATCACAACGTCGATGGACTATTGACCGAAGAAAAAAACGTGGAAGAATTGTCCGCTGCGATGATCGAGTTATTGGATGACCCAGCGAAAGCTCAAGCATTTGCCGATCGTGCGCGGAAGAAAATTGAAGACGAATACTCTCACATGGCCGCAGCTGAGAAATATGAAGAAATTTATATGCAGGCTGTGAAGTGAGTGGTGGGCCACCTCGCCTTGGGCGGGGTGGTTTTTTCGTGGGTGCTGATGTGGTGCGATGCCGGTGCCGATGCCTAATTCGACATATTTCTCGCCCGATTCGACAGTCCGGGCGCCCAATTCCAGCGCCCGGGCGACTAATTCGACGCACCTCACAACCAATACGACAAAAAACAAGCCCAATCGCACAGGATTGGGCTTATTTCGGTAACGGCAAATAGTATCTTCGACTTCTTCGATTGCCACTCTGTGTTAGATTCATCGCGCCGAGCAGTTGTTTCGCAACGTTATTCGATTGCAGATGAAAGTAATGGCGAAATTGTTTGTTCGTGATGGCGGGGCTATGCAGGAGAGCGTAGTCTGCGAGCGCTGAAATGTGGGCATCTACTGATTGATGGTGACAACGCTGGCAACGCCATGTGCCGACTGCTCGTTTCATCGGTTGATGATGGCACTTTTCACATTTAGCACCTGTTAATAGTTCATCTTCTGAAATTTGCAGTTGACTGAGTACGTCGGGGCGATACGGTTGGTCATGTTTGAGTAATAACTGGGACAGTTTGCTCATTTCTGATCGGGTGAGCCGTTCGTTTGGATAACTCTTATGAAGGTGATCGAATTTAAATGGAATGGCGCTGGCGTGGGTGACGATTTGGAGTACCGTTTTGTGGGTGTGATTATTTTTGATCATTGTGGTTGGATTGCTGATGACGACGAATGGAACGATGGGCATAGCGGGGATTTTGTGCGAAGCAAGCCATGATTCGAGCTGCCTTTGTTGTCGCCGCACTTGTAAAATCGGGTCGGCGAAAGCTTCTTCTTTTTCCTCGGTGGTGCGAATCAGTTGATGGAACGTTTCGTCAAAGAACAGTTTGCCGGCGATGTTTTTCACTTCGAGGATGACAATGACGTTCGGACAAATAATGAGCGTGTCGATTTGGAAAAAATAATCGCCGCTCGAAAGCCGCATGTTGTGGAGGATGAGATAGTCATCGGGAAGAAACGATAAGTGGTAGTCAATTGATTGCTCGCCGCGGTATCCGGCTCGGCTTCTAGCCAATTCGTCTTCGATTACGGAATGTTTCATGTGGTGCTCGGGTAGGTTACGCTTCAATGCCTCTAACATCGAGATCTTTAAAGGGATCGTTCTTGCTTTTACTAACACATTTTCACTCCTTTCTATAAGGAAATATTTCTACAACGTCTGACAATATTCCTTCGCGACATTTGTCCCGCATTAACGGGCTGTAAGATCCCCACCTCAACGTGGCAAGAAGTACCAACTGGCAGATGGGGGATCAACAGCCCGTAGATGCCCGATTAGTTCAACTAACAATCAGTGGGGGATAAAGAAAACCCCCACTGATTGAAGTTTCACTTTATGTTATTATTAGTTAGATTGATATTTTGAATGAGGTGGAGTTCGTGTCGTTAAAGAAAACGGCTCTTTGGCTTGTTGTGCTTTCGCTTGTCGTGAAGCTTTCGGGCTTTTTACGGGAAAGTATTATTGCGCGCGAGTTTGGAGCGACTAGTTATACAGATGGATATTTATTGGCGTTTTCATTTATTACGTTAGTGATTGCTATTATTTCGGGCGGGTTTAACAATGTGTTTTTACCGCTGTATGTCAAAAAGAAGAAAGAAGCTCCAGAAGCAACCGAGCGAAATGCGAACGGGGTCATGAACGCAACGGTCGTCATCTTTTTGGTGATTTCCGTATTAGGATGGCTACTTAGTCCATCGTTTGTCCCGCTCATTTATCCGAAAAGCACCGGATTAACGGCGGAAGTAACGATTGAAATTACGCAATTTTTCTTCTTATTTATGAGTGCGATTGCGTTGAATGGGATTTTGGATTCTTATTTACAGGCGCAACGAATTTTTGTCCCGTCACAAATGTCCAAGTTGTCGGCTACGTTGATGGGAGCCGTATTTGCGCTGTTGTTCTCTGATCAATGGGGCATTAACAGCTTAGCGTACGGATTCATTTTCGGAACGATTGTTGGGATCGGGATTCAATTATTTTTCCTACTGAGAAAAGGGTATCAGTGGCAACCAACGCTTAAAGTAGAAGAAGAATTTCGACGCTCCTTTCTTGTGTTACTCGTGCCTTCGCTATTAAATGCTGGGGTTGGACAAATTAATATGTTTGTCAATAAAGCCTTTGCGGTGAGTACGATTCCGGGAGCGGTCACTTATTTGAACAATGCGAGCTTGATTACGAGCATTCCGCATACGATTTATGGGACGACGATTGCGGTCGTTATTTTTACCCTGTTGTCTGAACAAGTGAATAATCAAAAAAAGTTTCAAAATACGTTTTTCATGGGGATACAAATTTCGTTAGTGACGCTCGCTCCGATTGCGGCCGGCTTGTTCCTAGTTGGAGAAGAAGCGATTTCCTTTATTTTTGAGCGCGGGAAATTCGGTGCGGATGATACGCATAACACGTATTTGGCGCTAGTGTATTATTTGCCGATCGTTGTCGCGCAAGGCTTGCAGTACATCGTCTCGAAATCGATGTATGCTCAAGGAAAAACAAATATTATTTTCCGCATCAGTGTCACGACGATTGCGCTAAATTTCTTTTTGAACTGGTTGTTTGTCGAGCCATTTGGCTACCCTGGTCTGGCGCTGACAAGCTCGTTCATTTCCGTTTATTATTTAGTCGTAAGTACGATTTTTGTTTATAAAGATTTCGAGAAAAAAGAAGCGACACGTTTGTTTGGCTTAATCGGTCGAGTGACAGTCGTTACCGCCGTAATGGTCGGACCGCTTTATTTGTTAAAAGCGTTCACCCCAATTTCTGAGCTGTATTCGCTTTGGCAGCTGATGATCATCGTGCCGCTTGGAGTTGTGCTGTATGTCTTTGGCCTGTTTGTATTTTATAAAGAAGGCTTCCGCCAGCTGTTATCGATGGTGAAGCGGAAAGTGAAATAGTGGTGGGCCGTGCTAGGTCGTATGACTAATTCGACATCGTTTTCGCCCGATTCGACATGATTTATGCCCAATTTAGCTCGCATTACGCCCAAAAAAGCCTTTAAAGCGACCGCTTTAAAGGCTTTTTGACTTACTTTGCAATTGGTAATGTCGTTAAGTAGCGGGAACTGACGTAGCCCTCGTTGTATCTCAAGTCGTCTGAGACGATTTTTTGCCAAGTGCTTGATTGACCAAGGTAAGCGACTGGCATCCCTTTTAATTTGTATTGGTATTGAATCGTGCCGTTTGGTGTCGCGCGAACATTAAGTTCTGCGGCATTGGTCACACCTAGTTGATATTGGCCGAAGTCTTTACGTCCGAGTGCTTTGTCGATGCGGTACATATGTCCGCCGACTTTGGCACCCCACCATGCATCAGAAGCGTATTTCACGTTGATGCCGTTCGCTTTTGTTCCAGGTGCACTGCCGTAAGCGCGCCACGTATTTGGCATTAAGTAGCCACCCCGCCAGTCGATGTTGGCATTCAGATATTGATCAGCCAATGCATACACGCTTTCTGCTGGCGATTTAAATTTCGCCCCTTGATCTGGTGCGCTATCATACACAGCGATGCCAAATAAGTTGTTGATAGTTTGTGCGTGTTTACTCATGCCATAATCACTTTCATGGTTGGCCATTCCCAGAATCATCAGCGCATTGACACGTTTAGCCGCCTCTACTTTTTTCAATGTCGCGCCGAGGCCGATCAGCTTACTTTTCTTCGTCGCATCTTTGTATTTGGCCAAACCTGTTGCTTCTTTTTCGGCTAGAACTTTCTTAATATAGCTATCTAGTTGAGCTGCTGTGTAGCTTGTTTTCGTTCTAGCTGATAGGAATTGGAAATATTGATAGGCAGTACCTACTTTTTTTCCTGCTCCGTTGTAAAAAATTGCACCATCGAAGCTATAGTATTTCTGATTTTTGCTCATAAATGAAGGAGCGGCGCCTGCATGATAGGAAGTATATCTATCGTAATCATAAAGATAATGATACAGCTCACCATTCACATTTTTGTAGTAGCTGCGACCTTTTGCCCCTTCAAATGGAACAAGCAAAGCGTCGCTTAGTTTCATATAGAAGTTTTCCCCACCGATATATATTTGGACAAATTGATCTGTCGATGTCACGTACTTTAACTCGGTCGTTCCGTATTTAGCAGAGCTAGGTACAGACGCTTTAATCGTTTTAAATTTTGGGTCCGTATATAAATTGACCGTCGCTGCTGATTTTGACTTGGCGTACACTAATCCGCTGTGTGCTTTCATGTAAATGATCTTTTTATTGAGCGTGACGACTTCTTGCTTTTGGCTTGTCATCGCTTGTTTTGCTTCTTCAAACGAGTTATAAGAGGCGGACGCGTAAGTCAATGTTCCGCTCTTATCAATATTGGCTACTTGGTAAGGCTTTGCTGGTTCTGGCTTGATGTCCTCTCCTGCTGCCACTAACAAACGATAAATAAACGCCGCTGCGTGAGCACGAGTTGTTCGTTCATCTGGACGAAACGTATGTTTGTCATAGCCTGAAATGATATTCATTGCTACATTTTTATGAATCGCTTTTTTCTCATCCGAGCTTAAATGATTAATGTCGGAAAAAGGAGATTCTGTGTATGTAACCTCTACTTTTAAATAATCTAAAGAGTTGCTAATCATGACAGCGGCATCTTTTCTTGTAACGAATGCTCCCGGATTGAATTTTCCAGTCGAATCTCCGTTCACAATGTTCGCTGCAGCCGCCGCGTTTACTCCATAAGCTAGTGACGAGCTGGCTGGCACATCAGAAAAGGCTGGTTTTCCTGCTGGAAGTTTCAGTGCTCTAGCGATAAAAGTCACAAATTCCCCCCGTGTCACTTTTTTCTCCGGCTTATACACGCCATTGCCATAGCCGTGCATAATCCCCGCTTTAACCATCGTCCGAATTTCTTTTTCCAACGTGATTCCTGTAATATCATCTGCCTTCGCCGTTAAAGGAGATAAGAATGGAACTAGCAACACTAGCGACATCATCATGGTGAAAAATTTCCTTAACATAAAAAATGATACTCCTTTCTATTTTTTCATACTCTTTTATTCTATCGTATTACAAATAGTAAATTAAGGGTTAAATAGAAT
Source organism: Bacillus sp. FJAT-42315 (assembly GCF_002797375.1). Taxonomy (GTDB): domain Bacteria; phylum Bacillota; class Bacilli; order Bacillales; family Domibacillaceae; genus Bacillus_CE. Next base: position 375,859 of record NZ_KZ454941.1, on the reverse strand, counting down.
TTTAGGGAAGATGATAAAAAACCCATGCCTAATTCGACATAACTCTCGCCCAATCCGACACGATTCACACCCAATTTAGCCTTCACTACGCCCAAAAAACCTTTAAAGCGGCCGCTTTAAAGGTTTTTTGACTTATTTTGCAATTGGCAATGTCGTTAAGTAACGGAAACTAACGTAGCCTTCTTGGTATTGCAAGTCGTCCGAGATGATTTTCTGCCAAGTCGTTCCTGCACTTGCTGTTGTGCTACCAAGGTAAGCGACTGGCATCCCTTTTAGTTTGTATTGATACTGAATGTCGCCGTTTGGTGTCACGCGAACATTAAGTCCTTCAGTATTTGTTTGACCTAGTTGGTATTTGTTAAAGTCTTTGCTTCCAAGCGCTTTGTCAATACGATACATATGACCGCCTACTTTAGAGCCCCACCATGCGTCGGAAGCATACTTCACATTGATACCATTCGCTTTTGTTCCTGGTGCGCTACCGTATGAGCGCCATGTGTTCGGCACTAAGTAGCCGCCTCTCCAGTCAGTGTTAGCATTCAAGAATAAATCAGCTAATGCATAGACACTTTCAGCTGGTGATGCGAAAGTTGCGCCTTGGTCTGGTGTGCTATCGTAGACAGCAATTCCGAATAAGTTATTATTCGTTTGCGCATGTTGACTCATGCCATAGTTACTTTCGTGGTTCGCCATCGCTAAAATCATAAGCGCATTGATTCGTTTTTCTGCCTCTACTTTTTTCAATGTCGCGCCGAGGCCGATCAGCTTACTTTTCTTCGTGGCCTCTTTGTAACTCGCTGAACCTGTTGCTTCTTTTTCAGCTAGAACCTTCAAAATATAGTTATCTAGTTCAGCTGCTGTGTAGTTCGATGTTGTTCTTGCAGATAGGAATTGGAAATATTGATAGGCTGTTCCTACTTTATTTCCTTGTTCATTGTAAAAGTTTCCATTATCAAAGCTGTAGTATTTCTCGTTACTGCTCATAAATGAAGGAGCGACTCCTGCATTATAGGAAGCATATTTAGTTGTATCATAATTATAGAGGTAATGATAAAGCTCGCCATTGACATTTTTGTAGTAGCTACGACCTTTTGCCCCTTCAAATGGAACAAGCAAAGCATCGCTCGGCTTCATATAATAGTCTTCCCCACCGAGGTTCACTTGAACGTACTGATCGGTAGACGTCACATATTTTAATTCGGTGGTGCCGTATGTAGCAGAACTAGATACATAGGTTTTCGCTGTTTTGAACAACGAATCGGTGTATAAGTTAACCGTTGCCGCAGATTTTGGCTTGGCATACACTAACCCACTGTTCTCTTTCATGTAGATGATTTTTTGATTGAACGTAACCAGTTCATTCCCTTGACTTGTCATCGCACGCTTTGCTTCTTCAAAAGAATCATAGGAAGTCAGAGCGTAAGTTAACGTTCCAGCCGAATCGATATTTGCTACTTGATAAGGTTTGACTGGTTCTGGTTTTGGCTCGGGTGGTGGTGTTCCTCCCCCATCTAAATTCTCTACAGCTTGTAGCATGCGGTAAATAAATGCGGCTGCATGTGCACGTGTTGCTTGATCATTTGGGCCAAAAGTGTGTTCGTTATATCCTGAAATGATTTTCAGAGTCACACTTTTATTAATCGCATTTTTATGAGCTGTGCTTAACCCAGTGATATCTGAAAAGCTAGATTCATTATATGTAACATCTACTTTTAAATAATCTAAGGCGTTGCTGATCATTAAAGCCATATCTTTTCTTGTAATCGATAGTTGCGGATTAAACTTTCCATCTGAATATCCGTTAACAATCTTCGCTGCGGCCGCTGCATTCACCCCGTAAGCAAGCGAAGAGCTAGACGGCACATCAGGAAAAGTGGGCGCCCCTTCTGGAAGCTTCAATGCTCGAGCGATAAAGGTAGCGAATTCTCCGCGTGTCACTTTTTCGTTTGGTTTATAAATTCCATCACCATAACCTTGGATAACCCCTGCTTCTACCATAGCTCGAAGCTCTTTCTCTAACGTTATTCCTGAAATATCATCCGCTTTGGCGTTTAAAGGCGATAAAAACGGGAATAACAAAACTAGCGACATAACAACAGCAAAAAACTTTTTTTGCATAAAAGGTGGAACTCCTTTCGATACCCATTTTTCCATACTCTCTTATTCTATCTGATCTATATAAATAAATTAAGAGGTGCTTATATTTTTTTTCTAAAAAAAACCTTGGAAAAATCCCAAGGCTATTATCGAGCATTCATTGAATTGTAAAGTGCGGCTGAGAAAGTCGCGCGCGTTGCACGGCTTGGACCGTTATAATTAGCTGTATTGAATACGCCTGTTTGATCAATTAGTTTCATCGCAGTAATTGCTTCGTATGCCCAGCTATCAGATCTCACATCGCTGTAGCTATTCCCAGCAGCTGTCGCATTACCTAAGTTTAATTCATAAGCTTTTTTCAAAATAGCAGCCATTTCTGTTCGTGTAATATAAGAGTACGGTCTATACGTTTGATCGGCGAAACCGTTGATGATTCCTGCCTCACGAATCGCTGCAATATCTTTGGCAAACGGGTTAGATGGATCTACATCTGTAAACTGTGAAAGGTTCATCGCTTCCAAATTCAATTCACGATTAAGGAATGCAGCCGCTTGTCCACGCGTCACAGGTTCATTAGGTTTAAATGTATAGTCGCTATATCCGTTGATGATTTTTTTGTCTGTTAAATCTTCAATCGCGTCAAATGCTAAATGGCTAGATGACACATCTTTAAATTTTCCATCCAATATACGTTTTGCTCCTGCATATTTCGGACCCCAGTAAGAGTTACTTAAAGAGACAAGAGCAATTCCCTTGCTAGTCGTTGCATTTAAAACCATGTTGTCGCCCGCATAAATCCCAACATGTGAAATTCCAGGCTTATATGTATTAGCAAAGAATACTAGGTCACCTATTTGTAATTGACTTTTAGAAACCGAAGTCCCAATATTGTATTGCTGTCCAGTCGTTCTCGGGATCGAGATACCTTGATTCTTATACACATATTGAGTAAATCCTGAGCAATCAAAACCACTCGGCGTCGTACCACCAAACACATAACGTACACCCATAAACTTTTTTCCGTAATTAATAAGTGACTCTCCGATCGATGCTGCTTGCGTATGAGACATTGGTAAGAACAGCGTCAACATCAGCAAAAAAGCCATTGCAGGAGCCATAATCTTCCTGTACCTATTCACTTCCTAACCTCCTAAAATATTTTCTTCGTATGTTATTAATTTCATTTTATCAAAAATATGCCCATCTTTCGTTTACGGTTGCATTACATTACTATTTCGTCACGTAAACAACAAAAAACCCTATAAAATCAAGCTTTTTCAACAATATATCTTTATTTATTATCCATAATTAACTAGGTTCTTTTGTTATTAGTATTTTTTATTACAAATAACGCGTAACACTGAAATATTTCAGTTATTTAATGGTAGATACTAAATATAGTAGGTGTTCGACTAATCCACACGAAAGAAGCTGACCACACATGGTAGTCAGCTTCACTCAGTTTGTTATCTTAAGTCTTTGTTTTCTGCTCTTGCTAGGAAGACGGAGAAACTCGCTCGGTCAATATTTCCATAAGGTCGGAAAGTGCCGTCTAGATAACCGCCTACAATTTTTTGAGCAGCTAAGGCGTTAATGAATTGGTTGCCTGTGACGTTTGAACTGACGTCTTTGAAGGTGCCGCCTGTTTGCGGAGCCACCTCGTATGCTTTAGCGATTAGGATCGCCATTTGTGCGCGTGTCACTTGTTCGTTCGGACGGAATGTGCCATCTGAATAGCCAGAGACAATTTTTTTCTCAGCTAGCGCTTCTACGTATGGGGCGCTCACTGTCGATTGAACGTCTGTAAATCGAGGCGTTCGGCTAGATGTGTCGACACCAATCGCTCGACCGACTAATATGGCTGCATCGCCGCGAGTGAGCGGCTTGCTTGGTTGGATCGTTCCATCTGGATATCCTTGCAAAATTTTTTGGTGGTGTAAATACGTCATGTGGCGATTGTACCAATGAGAAAGCGATAAGTCCTTGAAGGCTGGGCCAGGATTATTCACTTCTAAATTAACAAAGTTTAAGTCTCCCGATTGATCAGCTGAAGGATAAAAATGATACTCAATCGTTCCTTTCGATGCATAATCGACCACTTCAGTAGCTGTTACATTGCTAGCAATGAGCTTGCCGGCGCGATACATGTTAAAGCTATTGTATTTATTGATCAGTTGGCTAGTGTCAAACGTGATCTTTCCTTGACCATCCGTTGTGTATGGAACTGCGATATCTCCATTCACTGATTGTTTGTCTATTTGAGCTAAGCCGTAACCATAATAGATGTCACGACCTTTAGCACCAAGATCCATGGCGTTTTTCTGTAGTAACATTCGAATTTGACGATTTGTCATTTCGGGATATTTCTCTTTATACAATGCAATAAGGCCCGTCACATAAGGGGCGGCCATCGAAGTCCCTGACATCATGTCATAGCCGCTCACATATAGTGAAGTCGGGACGGTGCTGTAAATATTTTCACCTGGCGCCGCCAATTCTACTTCGCTACCGATGGAAGATAGGTCTCCAATTTGTTTCTTATTATCGATTGATGAGACGGCGATCACTTCATTGAATTTAGCTGGATACTGAACGGAGGATTGGTCTCCTGCCCATGGTGGACCTTCATTTCCAGCCGCTGCAACAATGATTACACCGCTATCATAGGCTTGTTTCACCATTCGTTCTAATGCTTCATCATAGTCAGACGATGTAATACTAATATTGAGCACATTGATGTCGTGCTTGATCGCCCACTCAATACCTGCCATAACAGTTGAAATTGTACCTATTCCATTCTTATCTAACACTTTAATGGAATAGAGCTGGGCTTGTGGTGCGATGCCAACTACGCCAATGCCGTTATTTTTTGCTCCGATAACGCCAGCTACATGAGTGCCATGCCCAGCATCATCATTATAAGAATTTTTACAGCCTCGCACGTCAACGATCGTCATGAAGCAAGCTCCCCCTGCAACTTGCAAATCAGGATGCTTCGTATCGACACCTGAATCAATGATAGCGATTTTGACTCCCTTGCCGCTTAGGGTAGATGGAACTCGCTTATCAGCTCCGACCATTTTATAGCCATAAGGAATGACCTGACCGCTTTTTTCTATCGGTTGGTCATATTGAATCATTTGAATGTCTGGATGGCTCGCAAGCAATTCTTTCTGGTCTTCTGTCACATTCACTGCTGCGGCAGGTAATTCATCAAAAATAAAATTAATCTCTTCCGTGTTTTCTTCTAATAACGCACGATTCACTTCATCGTGAAAAAACACGATCGCTCTTTTCCCTTCAATCGTGTTTGCTTTGGAAATTGATGGGGTAATAGAAAAGCAGAGTAACGCAACGAAGAATAGAAGATGGTATTTGATGTTTTTCACAACATTCACCTCTCTTTTTGTAAAAAATAAAAGGAAGGCTATTAAAGCCTCCCTTTCATTCTAACGTGAATGCGATTATTATTCTATTTTATTTTCTTTACTATTTTGCGACAGAATATAACGAGTCTACGTTGTATCCTTTTGCTTTATAGTAATCTAACACTCCATAATAAATAGCTTTCGCCGCTGCTTGTTGCCAGTAAGCTGATGTCAGCTTAGCGTTGTCGTTCTTGTTGTCAATGAAGCCTAACTCTAATAAAGTCGCTGGCATCGTATTTTCACGAAGCACGTGTAGACTCTTTGATTTGACGCCGCGGTCCTGTAAGTTCCACGCAGCGATTAGACGTTTTTGAATCTTCGTTGCTAGCAATTTACTATCTGCTGTATGTGGATTGGTTCTAGAAGAATAATAGTATGTTTCTGTTCCATTTGCTGATCCATTAAACGCATTGGCATGGATGCTGACAAATATGTTCCCTTTTACCGCTTGCGCATAGCTTACTCGATTACTTAGAGACACGTATTTATCTGTTGAACGAGTCATTTTCACTTGAAAAGGTGATTTCTTGAAAATGTCGTTCACCTTGAGACTAGTTGCTAGAAGAACTTCTTTTTCGCTAACGCCAAACCCGCTCGAACCTGGGTCATGTCCGCCGTGACCAGGGTCTAACACGATCACTTGGTCTTTAATTCGCGGATCGTAATTACCTGTTGGTGGTTCTGGTTTCGGATCTGGGTTCGTTGCCCCTCCCGAGTCCCCTTTTCCATCTAAATAATTGCCATGTACAAAACCTTTAATAGAACCTGCTTTTATGTAATACCATGCTCCTACTGAATAAGCACCTTGTACAGCTAATCCTTTGTTCAATGAGCTAACTTTTGTATAAGCTACATTCGGACCTGTTCTAACATTGAGGTTATCTGTGTTTACAGTCAAATTTTGAGAAAAGTCGATTGCACTCGGATTTACTCGAAAATCTACATTAATCGCTCTTGCTAAAAAGACCGAGAAATCAGCACGAATAATCTGTTTAGACACACCAAAAGACCCGTCAGCTAAGCCTTGAGCAATGCCTCTAGACATAAGAGCCTGAGCTGCTCCACCACTAGTACCATTAAACGAGTATCCAAATGCCTTACTGATCATGATCGCCATTTCGCCACGATTGACTACTCGATTTGGTTCAAATTTACCATTACCATATCCTGAAACGATGCCTTTATCGACAGCTGATTGGATATAACCAGATGCAAACATACTTGAACCAACGTCGTTAAAGCTTGTTGCCCTTTGTGTACCGTTTAATTGCAACGCGCGGCCAATGAAGGTTACTGCTTCTGCCCGAGTAACGGTTTGATTCGGATTAAATTTACTACTAGCGCCTTGTGCAATGCCCCCTTGAGCTAAATAATTAATCTCTTTCGCTGCTCTGTATGAGCTTGGTACATCTACGAAAGTACTAGCAAATGCTGTGGTTTTTACACCTAACATAGGAATGACTAAAAGAAACGACAAAAATACTAAAAAAGCCCTTCTCTTCACACTCCTACCTCCCTTCTTATTTGCCTTCATTCTAACATATCTGCTTTAAAAGCAAATCCCTTTCTATGAAGCTATTATTAACATTACATGGAGCAATATGATCAAACCAATAGTTTATGGGTTGTATTACCAAAGAAATTTAATAATTGTAACGGTAGTGAAATGTTTAGAAATAACTGAAATTTCGAAGCTATTCTCGCTTTTATGCGATTCACATTTTTTATTTAAATGATTTGTTCTATAATGAGGGGATACGAGTAAATACGAACGGAGGCCTATCTATGCATGCAAACAGTGAAGCACTGAAGGAACAATTGGATGCTTTCGGTTCAGAATTGAAATTAGAACTTAGTCCAGCACTGCCCAAGGATCGAGCAGTCGTAAACAAAAGCTTGGAGTTACTGGAAAATGAGAATGCCCAGGTGAAAACAGTTAATGAAACGCTAATATCTGGTTCTGTTTGGACATATACAGAAACGTATGAAGTAGGAATTGATCTTGATTTTCCCTCCTTTAGTACTTGTTCTTGCTCTCAGGAATCTTGGTGTTCTCATCAAATTGCCCTTTTCTTTCAAACATATCAAGATCCAAATGTAGCGGAAAAATGGTTGGAGGATTGGCTCTCTTCAAAGGCCGAGTTAACGGATATTCCTGGGGTCATGCGGGCGAGCGATCTATTAAGTCAACGAGTAACAGCGGAAGATGGGCCAAAAGCTTGGATGACAACCGTCCATCGAACAGCTCAAAAACAGCTGGCATTTGATGTGATTCAAGCTAATCCTTATGCGCTCGAGTTTGAAGGAAGACAAGTGCTTGAAACGCTGTTAAAGCAAAAGCCGTCGAAGCGAGAATGGCAGCCACTATACGAGTTATATGTTAATGTTGGTCTGTTGACTTACATGATGAAGCTATTTAATGATTCAACTATCTCTCCAGAAGTATGGCAACGGTCGGGGTCCTCCTTTTTATACTATTTAGTGGAGGAAGCTGCGGATGCTGCCGCAAGCATGAGTGTCCACGCCCTCCCTTTTGAATTTGACGATTATATTCATTATTTACAGCAAGAAACAACCAACATCATTTCACCCAAGTGGCATGTATTTGAGGAGCAACGAATCGACCTTTATCGCTATTTATGGAATGATTTGTTCAAACGAGAGGCGTGGCGGAAAGAGGAACGGTTACGGCTGGAGCAATTGCCTAGACAACCGAAAGATGTAGCTCTTTCGATCGCTTATTTACACCAACTGTTGCTAGCAAATCAGCTTGAATTATTTGTAAAAGTAGCGAATGAGCTTGAGAAAGATGCACTTGAATATTATATGTTTTGGTTACATGATGTTTTTTCTGTCAAGCAGTATGAAAAAGCGCGTGTAGTGTTAACATTGCTCGAGCAAAAACTAGAACCTTATTTACAACAACTCGGAGATAGCTTTCATTGCCGACGGTTTGTCAATTGGCTACTCACTTATTGTGACCGAGAATGGCTAATGACAAAAGAACCTCTACTTTATCGAAGCTTACTGGAGCGAATGCTTCCATATAGTTATTCTGATTTAAGTATGTATTTATTAACTATGGACCAAATTCAAGAATGGGTCGAGCTGCAATCATGGGTCGGTTACGATTTAATTGAGCTAGATCGTGTAGGTTTAAAAGAGGCGCAAAAATCATCTCCACAAGAAGTGCTTCCACTATATCATCATGGAATTGATTTATTAGTGAGCCAACGCAACCGAGATAGCTATAAAAAAGCGGTCCGCTATTTAAAAAGACTGCGCACACTATACAAAAAGTTAAAGCGCACCGACCGCTGGGAACAATATGTAACGGCACTACTAGAAGAAACGAAGCGTTTGCGAGCGTTTCAAGAAGAGTGCAGAAAGGGTAAGCTGATCGATGTTTAAAACAAGAACAATGATGATCCATATGACCTTGACAGAAAATAAACAGTTCTTTCTCTATGCAGAAAATGAATCCAGTCAGAACATCCCCCCTGAACGATGGGTAAAGCAGCTATTTTTGCGACATGATGAAAGCTTCTACGGCTCGCGTTTGCCTCACGCTGTCTATGAAGGTAAGCATGGTGTATTACTTTCACCTTGGCACTGGGTTACTTTATTTCAAAGCGAACAATTTAATCGCTTCATTCATTGGGAGTGGAACGAGCTTGGTCATTTTAGCTTAGCCGCTGCCCCTGTCTTATATGAAACGATCATCGACGGGGAATTTTTCCCTGAATTTAAAGAAGAAGAGATCACTTGGCAAGTGCCCGATGCCGTTTGGGATGAATTCTCCGCTACCTTTTGGGATGAGCATGTGTTAGATGTGAGCAACCGTGAGCTGGTGACGACGCTATTCCAACACTGTGCCGAAGAGGTATTCGAAAGTATGACGAATCGGCAACTCCTTCATCAACTGGCAACGACTGCGTTAACGGCTGATGAATTGAATCGCTATTTTGACAAAGCTCGATTTCGTGAGTGGATCGGCAAGGAAGAAAGCGACACTCCTTTCCATATCGGTCTTCGATTAACAGAACCTGCAGAGGATGGAGAGGATTGGACGCTTGAAACGGTGCTCATTCATAAAAAGAAAGAGCAGAAAATCTACCCTCTCAAAGGGAGAATACCGAAAACGTGGACGCCTTTTTTAACAGAAGTGGATGAAGAGACAGCTCGCTGGCTACGAGTCTTTCCTTGGCTTGAAGAACATGGAGAGCTACGAACACGGCTATCGGAGGAAGTGGCTTTTTTATTTCTGACGGAAGCAAGTGAAAAATTAATGCAGCTTGGTGTTCATATATTGCTACCTTCTTGGTGGGAATCAATTCGTAAAGCCTCGCTGTCGTTATCTGCAAAGGTGTCGGCGCAAAGCGCAAGCCATCGCCCTTCCTTCGTTGGATTGCAAGCTATTGTCGATTTCAACTGGCGCTTATCAATGAATGGCGCAGAATTATCTGAAGATGAATTTGCAAAGCTCACAGAAGAGAATCGTCGGTTGGTGAAAGTGAACGGCGAATGGATTCAGCTTGACCCAGAAATGGTACGGAAGATTCAAGGACTAATGCGGAAGGCGAAGAAGGAAGGCTTGCGCTTACAAGATTTACTTGAGCAAGAGTTAGTACCTGAGGAAGAAACACCAACGGACGATTTCGTTGATCCACGTCTCTTCGCGCAAATTCAAATCGATTTAAATCGTTCGTTCAAAAAGATGATCGCCCAGTTAAAGGACGTATCAACGATTCCGCTTGAATCAGCCCCAGTCAAGCTCAACGCTGAGCTTCGTCCGTATCAACAATTAGGGATGAGCTGGCTACTGTTTCTCCGCTCCTGTGGCTTCGGCGCTTGCTTAGCAGACGATATGGGACTCGGTAAAACAATTCAGCTGATTTCATACTTGCTTCATGTTAAGGATCAAGAACAAGCGGAGGCACCCGCTTTAATCATTTGTCCTACATCCGTACTCGGCAACTGGCAAAAGGAATTAGAACGATTTGCTCCTGACTTGCGTGTGATGTTGCATTACGGAGGCAATCGCGAGCAAGAAGAGGCGTTTCAAGCGGCCGCTCACGATGTTGACGTCGTGTTAACCTCTTATGGGCTGTCTCATCTTGATTTTGACACCCTCTCGTCGATTGAATGGAGCACCGTCGCCTTAGACGAAGCACAAAATATCAAAAATGCCCATACAAAACAGTCGAAAGCGATTCGGAAGTTGAAAGGGAAGCACCATATCGCCTTAACAGGAACACCGATGGAAAATCGCTTATCAGAACTGTGGACAATCTTTGACTTTACGAATCACGGCTACTTGAACAGCTTACAGCAATTTCAGAAAAACTATATTGTGCCAATTGAAAAGGATAGCAACAAAGAAAAAGTAAGTATGTTGCAATCGAAAATCCGCCCATTTTTACTGCGCCGGACGAAAACGGACCCAGAGGTGGAACTAAATTTACCGGATAAGCTAGAACAGAAGGAATATTGTCCATTAACAGTGGAACAAGCGGTGCTGTATGAGCAGCTCGTCAATGAAACGATGGAGCAAATTAGCAAGCTATCGGCCTTTGAACGGCGCGGGTTGATCTTGCAAATGTTAAATAAAATTAAACAGCTATGTAATCATCCGGCATTATACTTAAAAGAGGAAGTGCCGAATCATATCGTTGAACGTTCAGAGAAAATGAATAAGCTGATGGAGCTGATCGAAAACATTATCGAACGGAAAGAAGCATGTTTAATCTTCACTCAATATATTGGAATGGGAGAAATGATTCAGCAAGAAATTGAAAAGCGCTTCGGTTTCTCTGTCCCATTTTTAAATGGAAGTACTTCTAAGGATCAACGTGATCAGCTAGTGAGGAAATTTCAAGAAGGCGAGTTCCCTATCTTTTTACTTTCGTTAAAAGCAGGAGGCACCGGGTTGAATTTAACGGCGGCAAATCATGTCATTCATTATGATCGTTGGTGGAACCCTGCCGTGGAAAATCAAGCGACGGACCGTGCCTATCGAATTGGACAAAATCGCTTTGTTCATGTGCATAAAATGATTACAACAGGAACGCTAGAGGAAAAAATCGATGGTATGCTTGAAAAGAAGCAGGCGTTAAACGACGAAATCATTAGCAGCGATCAATGGATTACCGAATTATCCGATCAAGATTTACAAGCTCTATTAACATTAACATAATAGATAGCCGGTTCTTGAGGAGAAGAACCGGCTATTATATTTGAGGCGGCAATGGAGGTTCTGTTTTGTTGCGCAGAGCTTTTCAGCTTTATATGAGGAGATTCGTAATCGTTTATTAACATAGAATGGATCGATTTTGTGGCTGTTCTTCGAGGTCTAGTTGTTCTAATTTAGCAACTCTTTCTTCTAATTCGCGGATTTTTACTAGAGCTTTACCGAGGCAATATGTCATTTCTTCCAAGCTTCTCTCATAGGTCCGTTCAGATTGCGGCATCTTCTTTTCTCCCTTTATGGTATCGTCAAAATCGGTAACATATCAGACTCTGTTGAATCATTTCGCTTTTTGTCTAAGAAACGGATCGTGTTCACTATCACTTCTGTCACATATGTTCGCTTGCCATCTTTATCGTCATATGTGCGCGTTTGAATCATACCAAGCACGCCAACGAGCGAACCTTTCCGACAATACTTAGCCGTATTCTCAGCGGATTTATTCCAAACAGTGCAGTAAATAAAATCAGTCTGGGATAGCCCCTCTTGATTTCGGTATGGACGATTAACGGCCACCGTCATGTTTAACAAAGTTCTACCATCTGCCGTAAAGCGTACCTCGGGATCCTTTGTCAATCGACCAACAAGTGTTACCTGATTAATAATGGTTGCTCCCTCCCTTCTCCTAAGATGGCTTTATCATACTCTGAAGTCTCATATGAAGTAAACTTGGGATATTAGCTATTTACCACCGTATTTCCAGCACCTAAACGCTCTTTCGACTCATAAACTAACTGTTTCTCTATAGTAAACGTAGGAAATCATTGATTTTTCATTTTTTAGAAATCTTCTCGTTTGTTTGGTTATGGATAGGAACATGATATAATTTGATTAAAAATGGAAAGGAGCTACACCTTTCATGAAAACCTTTAAAATAGCAGGATTTTTTGTAAATGATTGTACGCAGTTACACGAAATTAAGCTCATCGACGGCTTAATCATCAACAAAGAAGATGAAAAACGTACATGGTTAATTGAATTATTTGTGAGTAAAGACTATGAAGAAGTATTCTCCGATTATCAAAAACGAGAAGATGAACTGAACGTACAAGTACTAATTTCCCATCCGAACAACGACCCAGCGATCTTTACAGCCGAAATGAGAGACATGAAAATACTCGAAAATGGCATCAATATCCTCCTTGAAGGAAAACTCCAAAAAATGCGAAATGAATATGCGAAACAAGTATTAGGAAAATTAGTAAAAGAGGGGCTAGAGGGCGATGTTTTAATCGAAGCTTTCAACCACTCGATTCAGCGTCGGCGCAACACCCCTGCTGTGAAAGAATAGAACTAAAAATAAGAGCCACTCCGATTAATGGAGCGGCTCTTTAATGTATATTGGAGGAGATAAGTTCATCTCTTCCAGTTTCAATAGTTTGTTGAAGCTTTTGGATAATATATTCAATATCCTGCTTACTATAAGATCGATTAGGTAGTTCCTCGTCATAAACATGATAGTAAAGAAGAGAGGCAATCGTTAATTCTTTTTCGTCAGCTAGACTTAATTGTTCTTTTTTTTTAACTGATTAGTCAACAAGTCGATGTAGAATTTCGCTTCCGCTTTGAAAGAATAATTGTAATCTGTTCCGAGTTCTTTTTGCAGTTGGTCTAGTGTATCAATTTGTTCAGGCGTTGGCGCTTCTGATAATATCTTTTTGACCACTTCATTAATCTTCACTGCTAACTCTTCATGAAATTCAGGGCTAGATTTGATTTCATCGCTCACTTTGCTGTACCACGAAGAATTGGTGCTAATATATTTTTGCCATTCATGCATAAAGTCTTCAAATTTATAGGCATCCTCATCCCATAATATTTTCGCCATATAATGCTCAAAGGCTGTCGTAATTGAACGTGTGATACTTATTTTAATTCCTTGTGATAAGTCGCTTAACATTTATAATAAGTACCTCCTAGAATGTCCTAGCTGAACTTCAATAAATTGATAATATATTATACTTTATCACACTGTCAAAGAGTTGACAAAGTTTTTTTCGCAAAACAAAAACAGGGTATCGTACCCCTGTTTTTTATTCATCTTTATTATCCGCATCCTGCATATCGTTTTTGTCTTCGATCGGATCTTCTACTGGTGTATTGTTATCTTTTGTCATATCACCATCACCTGGTACATTCTTGTCCTCTGATTCTGGATAATGCTCATTGTGCATTTCCTCGTTAATATCTTCTTTAATATTGTTATTGTCTTGTTGCTCGATATTTTCTTCGACGTTATCTTCGTCATTCACCGGGTTGTCATTATTAGGAGGAGTATTATCATTGCCGCATCCAACGAGCAACACAGCGATTAAAGCCGTTCCTCCTAGCCACTGCAAAAGTTTCTTGTACATCATCAAAGCCCCTTTCTTCATTTTTCAATATCTGTACATATCCTCTCCACCTTCTTGAAAAATATTCAAAAAAAACAAGCAGCCATAAGCTACTTGTTCTTTACTTCAATGCAAATGTAATTTCTGCTTCACAAGCTAGTTCACCATTGACAGTCGCAACGGCTTTTCCTTTGCCGATTACTCCACGGAAACGAAGCATTTCCACTTCTAATCGAAGCTGATCGCCTGGGCGAACTTGACGCTTAAAGCGACATTGATCAATACCGGCAAAAAAGGCAAGCTTGCCGCGATTTTCTTCTTTGATTAACATCGCCACTGCCCCTACCTGAGCCAAAGCCTCCACGATTAGCACTCCAGGCATCACTGGGTAATCAGGAAAGTGACCGTTAAAAAACTCTTCATTTGCTGTTACATTTTTAATACCGACCGCGCGTTTTCCTTCTTCGACTTCAAGAATTTGATCAATCAGTAAAAATGGATAGCGATGCGGAATAATTTCTTTAATTTGTTGAATATCTAACATATAATTTCCCACCTTAAAAAAAGCTATTATATAAAACTTCTACTAAATGGATCCATATTTGGGGATCAAACACTTCAAGCGGATTCCCCCCACCAATCACACTGTAGCCAATTATTGCCCCAATTGTGGCAATGACCCACAAAAAAAACATAGTCACGATGAAACGTCCAAAAGGCGTTAACTGTGTTTTTGTTTGCGTTCTTTTCCTTTGTTCAGCCAATACATCCAATCCCCTCTAGCGTACGCCGTTGATAAGCCCCAGCATTTGATCAGCTAGCGAAATAGAGCGAGATTGGAACTGGTAAGCACGTTGGACGTTTGTCAAGTCGACCATTTCCTTCCCCATATCAACATTTGATTTTTCTAATGTGCTTTGCTGTAAGGAAATAACTCCTCGATCGGCATTTGTTAAGTTTTGCAAAATTTGATCTTCCGGAACAGCTGGGTTATCGGGAAGCGTTAATAAATTCGATCCAGTTTGTTCTAAGAACTGTGGCTTGTTGATCGTCACCACACCTAGATTAAACGTTTGACCGCCCGCACGAATGCGCCCATTCGCTTCTAACGTGACAGATCCATTGTTCGGGTTAAAAGTGATGGTTTCGTTGTTTTCATCTAATACAGGTCGCCCCTCACTCGTCACGAGCATCACTTCATTGTCATTGACAGGCGTAAGTGAAAAGGCCCCATCACGTGTATAATGAACTTTACCTTGTCCATTTTCTTGTACAAGCACTTTAAAAAATTGCTTTTCTTTAGCAAATGCAAAGTCTAGTACACGTCCTGTCGGTTGTAAATTCCCTTGCGCTCCAACCATTTGAGACTGAGCAAGCTTAGCCCCTGTCCCAACTCGAATGCCTCTTGGCGTTAAGCGACCAATATCGTTTTGACGCATATTATTGACATTTTGATTAATTAATTCAGTAAAAGTCGCTTCACGTCTCTTATAGCCAGTCGTATCAAGATTGCTAATATTATGGCTAATAATGTCTAGTTTTTTCTGTAATTGACTTAACGTATTAGCAGATGTAATCATCGTCTGATTCATACGAGTTTCCTCCTGGGTTAATTCACTCGGCCCACTTCATTAGCAGCCTTTTCCATGCTACGGTCGTAGGCAGTTAATACTTTTTGATTCGCTTCAAACGAACGGTATGCGGACATCATATCCGTCATTGCACGAGCAGCATCCGTGTTTGATGCCTCGATAAATCCTTGCTTGAAGCGGAATTGAATATTGTTTTGTGTATACGCATTAGGAAGTGCCCCATTCTCTAAACGAAACAGTCCATCTCCTTGTTTAATCAATAAGTTAGGATTTTCTGCGTATCCAAGTCCGATTTGACCAGCTGCCTGCCCATTTTCTATAATTTGTCCATCTTCTGAAATAACAAACTCATCAGAAGTAAGCTGGATGCGATTGCCTTGAGAGTCAAGAACGTATAAGCCACTTGCTGTTGTTAAATATCCGTCAGCATCTTGCGTGAAATTTCCATTACGGGTATAGCGTACTTGTCCATCCGCCCCTTGGATCGTATAAAAAACCATGCCTGTTTGACCTGTTTCTTCATTGACTGGCATATTCACATCTAGCAGGGCGACATCTGTCTTCAATCCTGTTTCCCTTAAATCTCCCTGAATAAACAACGGCTTTGTTTCTTGCATGTACACGCCTGTGCCAAGAGCTCCAATCGGTTGGGCAGAAGTAAAGTTCAACTTGTTTTTTGTTGGTACAGATGATTGATCGATCCGCTGCAATAACATTTCCGGAAATGCCCGCAGAGATGATTGATCCGCCTTATAACCGGGTGTATTCGCATTAGACATATTATTTGTTAACATTTCCGTGCGACGCTGTTGAGCGATCATTCCAGAAGCAGCTGTATAAAAACCACGAAACATTTTTCCACCTCAATTATCTTTACATGATTCATTTATTATATCATCATTCAAACGAAACGATAAAAATAATCCACGAGAAAATCAGTTAAATTTTTACAGACAAAAGCGAGATGCATAGGACATCTCGCTTTTATCAATTAAGTTATATTAATTTCTTTTTGGAGATTCTGTCCATATTCTCAAGCATTAAGCCCGTACCGATCGCCACACAGTCCATTGGATTATCTGCAACTAATACAGGTACCTTTAGCTCCTCCGCAAGAAGAGTGTCAAGGCCATGAAGAAGAGCCCCTCCACCGGTTAAAATGACACCACGGTCGATAATATCCGCTGATAATTCAGGAGGCGTTTGCTCTAATACGTCTTTCGCTGCTTGTACAATGACGGCAATCGATTCTCTTAATGCCAATTCAATCTCTTTTGAATTAACTGTTAACACGCGCGGAAGTCCAGAAACCATATCACGGCCACGGATTTCCATCTCTTCATTACGACTACCTTCATAAACAGTAGCAATATTCTTTTTAATATCTTCCGATGTTCTTTCCCCGATCAACAACTTATATTCTTTCTTAATATAATTAAGAATTTCCATATCGAAATTGTCGCCCGCCATTTTAATAGAAGCCGATGTCACGATCGATCCCATCGATAATACGGCGACATCTGTCGTTCCTCCACCGATATCTACCACCATGTTTCCACTTGGTTGAAAAATATCCATACCAGCTCCAATTGCTGCTATTTTTGGTTCTTCTTCTAAATAAACGGTTTTACCACCACTTTTTTCCGCCGCTTCACGAATGGCTTTTTGCTCAACACTCGTAATGTTTGTCGGACAGCAAATTAAAATGCGTGGCTTGGACATAAGCCCTTTTACATTTAATTTATTCATAAAGTGCTTAAGCATCGCTTCGGTAATATCAAAATCCGCAATAACCCCATCCTTTAATGGACGAATAGCAATAATGTTTCCTGGTGTTCTTCCAACCATGCGATGCGCTTCTTCCCCAACGGCAAGCACTTTATTTGTTGATTTATCAATCGCTACGACTGACGGCTCATTTAATACAATTCCTTGACCCTTCACATGAATCAAAACATTCGCTGTTCCTAAGTCAATGCCAACATCTTTTGAAATCATTCAGGTAGTCCCCTTTTCATCAAAACTTTTTATTTATTTTGTTACATGGATATGTCAATTTTCACACGATACGAATTTTAGTTTCCCAATGTTCTATTTTAGCACATTTTGACTGAAATTGAGGGGGATTTGTAAATTTTTTATGTCATGAACCTCCCCAACCTATCATTTCACTTAAGGAAGGGGACTTCTCTCGAATTACATTAAAAAATCCGCCAGTAGTGGCAGATTTATCTTTCTACAAATATACGAGCGCTCCTCTCATTGAACCGCTTCTTCTTTGGCATACTTCCTTTTCGTTGCTTCCCCGCCGCGAAGGTGCCGAATCGACTTGTGATATTCAAGAATAGATTTCACGCGCTGAGCCAACTCTGGATGAACTTCTGGCAATCGCTCGGTTAAGTCTTTATGAACTGTACTTTTCGACACACCAAACTCTTTGGCAATCACTCTTACTGTTTTTTTCGTCTCCACGATATACTCTCCGATCTTGATTGTCCTCTCCTTGATGTAATCGTGCACACCGCTCGCCTCCCTCATTGGATGTGAGACATGTGAAATGAGACTCGCTTTCGCTTGAATGTAATCATATTGATCCGTATGTGGCACCTCACACGGAGCTTTGTTCGGCAACTAGTCTGCTCTGATTGCTAATAGGTATTTTTTCGTCTAACGATCCCTCACCTCAAACAATCCCTTTTTCTTTGTACAGGTATTATTAACACTATATGATATGTTTGCCAAAATATTCTTAGTAAAATGATTTAGATTTTGGCGTGAACGGTTGCAGCGCCAAGATGAGCGATTCGGGGACGAACGTGAACAATTCCATCAGTTTACCAACCGATTCCGCTTGGGAACGGTGGATTAAACTTTACACACAAAAAAAGCAGCCCATTATGAGCTGCTTTTGTCTTCTAATGATTGTTTTTGTTCGTCTCCGTTATCTGGCGTTTCTGCATTTTCTGCATCGCTTGTTTCATCTGTGGCTTCTGTATTGTCCGTTTCCGACGTTGTTTCTTCATTTGGCATATCTGCTTCTTCGATGGCTGACAGTGGTTTACCGAAGAAGTGGTCTGGATTTAAAGCCATTTGGTCTTTTCGCACTTCGAAGTGGACGTGGATGCCTGCCTGTTCGTTGAATAGGCTTTTACCTGCTTTAGCGATGACGTCGCCTTGAGAAACCGTGTCAC
Source organism: Bacillus sp. FJAT-42315 (assembly GCF_002797375.1). Classification (GTDB taxonomy): domain Bacteria; phylum Bacillota; class Bacilli; order Bacillales; family Domibacillaceae; genus Bacillus_CE. The sequence continues at coordinate 356,971 of NZ_KZ454941.1, read as the reverse complement.
CTTCTGCTACTTTTATATCCTTCACAGATTGATACGTTGTAACAATTCCATCGGCATGCTCAATTTCAATGACATTACCAAGCAAGGAATCTTCCATTACTTTTGTTACTTTTCCGCTGAGAGCTGCAACGACATGGAATGTTTTGTCTTCTTTCATCCCAAACGCGATGCCTGTATTCGGCTGATACGTATTATTGTAGATCACTAAAGAAGCTTCTTGTTCTTTTTCAGATGCACTTTCTTCGTAAAAGCCCGTCTTAACAACTACTTCATCTGCATTCTTTACTGGCTTAATCATTTCTTCTACAGTAGAATTAACTTCTTCCGCCGGCTCATCAAATGCTCCTTCATTGAACATACCTTCTTGTGGCTCAAACCCTTGCTCCTTGTCTACCCCAGCCATTTGGTACCAGATAATCCCTGAAATTAATAGTGCGGCACTCATTAAGTAGACAGCTGGAAATACCCAACGTTTCTTGAAAAATTGCTGAATTTTTTGGGGGATTGGTTTCTTTTCTCCCTTTCTCATGTTCATCACCTCAGCAACCAGTGTGAACAGATTCCTACAAAACTATACATCGCCATTTGGAAATTTTTTATTTTTCCTCAAAACGTAGAAAAAATGCCACAAAACTCAAAAAAGTTGAAAATAAAACATGATAAAATTGTTAAAAAAGGGGGGTGATACGTATGAGAATAATCGCAAGAGGCTTGTCCACGATAGCCCCTTTCGTTTATATAGTCGCTATTTGGATCCTGTCTAGTTTACCTCATGATGCTATCCTTTCGCTTCCACAAAACCAAATAGACCTGTTGTTTAAAGAATCTCTGCATTTAATTGAATTTGCCGTGTTGTATGGATTGATCGTCAACGCCTTGTTAGCGAACGGTCGGTTTTCAAGTGCGACAAATTTAGCAGCTGCTCTCATCGCTTGCTTTTACGGATTCATTGATGAAATTCACCAAGCCTTTATTCCTTATCGCTCCGCTTCTATCATCGATGCGATTAAAGATGTAACTGGAGTATTTATTTGCTACTTGCTCGTCAACTATAAATATTTTCAGCGACCCTCTAGCCGAATTCATCAATGGATGCACAAATTCAGCCATTGGGTTAGCTCTTAACACTCCTTGTTGTTAGCTAGGCAATAAGGAGTTATTTTTTGGCGGTCATCATTTCGTCCACATATCGGTCCGCTTTGTCGATCTTTATTTGCTGATAGTAATGATGAATAATTTGTTGGTGATCCTTTCCTTCTTTCGCCATCCCATTGGCTCCATACTGACTCATGCCCACACCATGGCCGTACCCTTTCGTTGAAACAATCACCTCATCACCTTTCACGACCCAACTAAAGTCAGAGGAAGGTAATTGAAGCTTTTCCCGCACTTCTCGTCCAGAAAACTCCTTATTGCCAATTTTCACTTTCGCAATTCGCTGCCCTGGCGTTCGTTTCGTAATCATCCCTGCTTCCTGCCCTCCGTCAATAGAGACACCTAGCTTCCGTTCAAACTCGCTAAGAGGCAATCGCAGTTGGGCGCGATATTTAGGTGATTGCTCATCCCACGGACTTGCCACACTTTTTAAATAAGGAAGTGGCTGACCCCAATAGTCTTCCGAGTTCTCAGTGTAGCCGTTGCTCGTCGAAAAAAAAGAAGCGGTAATAGGAGTACCATCGTACGTGATAATTTCCCCCTTTGTTTCCTGCACAGCTTCATTGATCTTTTTCCATTTCCATGAGAAATCATTACCCCACGTCTTTTCTAGCTCACTTTTCGTTTGAAACACTTGATGATTCACTGTGTCGGTAACGTGCGCTTGACCGTTGCTCACGGT
>NZ_KZ454941.1:303321-355124 GCF_002797375.1 Bacillus sp. FJAT-42315 | reverse complement strand
GTTATTTTTTGGCGGTCATCATTTCGTCCACATATCGGTCCGCTTTGTCGATCTTTATTTGCTGATAGTAATGATGAATAATTTGTTGGTGATCCTTTCCTTCTTTCGCCATCCCATTGGCTCCATACTGACTCATGCCCACACCATGGCCGTACCCTTTCGTTGAAACAATCACCTCATCACCTTTCACGACCCAACTAAAGTCAGAGGAAGGTAATTGAAGCTTTTCCCGCACTTCTCGTCCAGAAAACTCCTTATTGCCAATTTTCACTTTCGCAATTCGCTGCCCTGGCGTTCGTTTCGTAATCATCCCTGCTTCCTGCCCTCCGTCAATAGAGACACCTAGCTTCCGTTCAAACTCGCTAAGAGGCAATCGCAGTTGGGCGCGATATTTAGGTGATTGCTCATCCCACGGACTTGCCACACTTTTTAAATAAGGAAGTGGCTGACCCCAATAGTCTTCCGAGTTCTCAGTGTAGCCGTTGCTCGTCGAAAAAAAAGAAGCGGTAATAGGAGTACCATCGTACGTGATAATTTCCCCCTTTGTTTCCTGCACAGCTTCATTGATCTTTTTCCATTTCCATGAGAAATCATTACCCCACGTCTTTTCTAGCTCACTTTTCGTTTGAAACACTTGATGATTCACTGTGTCGGTAACGTGCGCTTGACCGTTGCTCACGGTTTTTCCGTTCATCATATGTTGAATAATAAATGTTCTTGCTGTGAGTGCTTGCGCCTTGAGCGCCTCTTTCTCAAACTCTGCAGGCATCTCAGCTGCCACGACCCCTGCCACATATTGTTCTAGTGGGAAGTTCTCTATTTGTTGGCTTCCTGAACGAAATACGGCCACTTCTACTGCGGGTTCTTCAGCAGGAGCATTCGGTGTTGTCTTGTTCGGCTCTTTCATTGCCATCTCCTCTTCTTTAGGAGAAAAAATGAGCACAAGCAACGAAGGGATGACGAGTGCTGTAAAAAATAGAGCAGCAATAATAAGGAATAAAGAGTGACGTTGTTTTTCCATGAATTCCACGCCTCCATCGATAGATTGAGCAAAATACTTAATAGTATAAATATGGTGAGCGCTAGAGGTTTATCACGAAAAAATGTTGCTTTTTTATGAATAAAAACGAGGCGTTACGTATAAGAATATAAATAGTAAAAATATAAAAGAGCCTGACTGTAAGTAGTCAGGCCCTTCATCATTATTAAGCGTTTATATCCGTTATCACTTTTTCAGTAACTGTTTCTTCGCTAACGCGCGTAATATCCGCACCAAGCGCTGCTAGTTTGCCATGGAAATCCACATATCCACGATCTAAATGCTTCAGTTCTGTGACGCGAGTATAGCCATCTCCGATTAATCCAGCAACGATTAACGCCGCTGCCGCACGAAGATCCGTTGCCGCTACTTCTGCGCCTTGAATTGTTGAAGGTCCATTGATGATAACAGAACGTCCTTCGATTTTAATATTGGCATTCATACGACGGAATTCCTCTACATGCATAAAACGGTTTTCAAATACTGTTTCTGTAATCATGCTTGTGCCTTCCGCTTTCAATGCTAATGCCATCATTTGCGATTGCATATCTGTCGGGAAACCTGGGTGAGGCATCGTTTTAATATCGACAGCTTTTAACTTTTCAGGTCCAATAATACGAAGACCTTCTTCTTCTTCGATCACCTGCACACCCATTTCTTTCAACTTAGCAATTAAAGAAGACATATGTTCAGGTACAGCATTTTGGATAAGCACGTTTCCGCCTGTAATCGCTGCGGCTGTCATAAATGTGCCTGCTTCAATACGGTCAGGAATGATGTTGTGATCTGCACCATGAAGCTCTTCTACACCTTCAATACGAATCGTTCCTGTGCCAGCACCGACGACTTTAGCACCCATTTTATTTAGCAAGTTCGCTAAATCAACAATTTCTGGCTCCTTGGCACAGTTTTCAAGCACAGTCGTACCTTCCGCCAACGTAGCAGCCATTAAAATATTTTCTGTTGCTCCTACGCTAGGGAAGTCTAAATAAATTTTTGCTCCCTTTAATCGCTTGCTAACTTCCGCTTCAATGAAGCCATTTTCTACGCGAACGACAGCACCCATTGCTTCAAATCCTTTTAAATGCTGATCAATTGGACGTGAGCCAATCGCACAGCCTCCAGGAAGTGCTACACGAGCTTTTCCAGTGCGCGCTAACAATGAACCCATGACAAGTACAGACGCTCTCATTTTGCGTACATATTCGAAAGGAGCTTCAACGAATAATTCATCAGATGCATCAACAGTTACTGTATTGTTTTCAAATGCTACATGACAATTTAAATGGCGTAACACTTCATTAATTGTATATACATCAGAGAGAGTCGGCACATCCCGAATCACACTCTTTCCTTTACTAGCTAACAAAGTAGCGGCGATTACTGGCAGAACTGAATTTTTTGCTCCTTCTACTTTCACAGTTCCACTTAACTTTTGTCCGCCGCGGACGATAATTTTATCCAAGGTATTCCCCTCCGCGTCCAATTTATATATTAATATTCAATCGTGATGATCGGCGTGCCTATCACAAAGTTTGTCTTAGCTCCCGATCCGTTTTTTCTTAACCCAATTTGCACATTCATTTGATGCGATGGCAACGGAAGGCCTTGATTGAAATGCTCTGAATACGCTGATAAAGAATAAAAATTCTCTTCAGAAACAACTTCCAATTCATTTGCTTTCCAGCCATTTATTAATCCAGAAAACTGATTTGACAAAACTTCTTCAATTTTACCATCAAAACTTCCTTTAACACAAGTAAAAACCTGAGTAGATTCGTGGAAAAATTGTGAATGAATTTTCACAAATTCCCTTTTCATAAATGCTCTTATTCGATCCTCATCTGTAGAAATAACTGTATAGAGAAGAAAATAATGACTATCCTGTTGACCTGTAGATACGATCTGAATTTTTTGACGTAGCTTTCCTGTTGAATGACTAGCAACAACGGCTTTTTCATCTTTCAAGTCCACTGTAAATGTCCACTCGGATAAGTATTCTTGAAGTTTCAAAGCTACTTGCTTCATTTCCTGCTCATTTAAACGTTCACGCATATGTACGGTCCATTCTTCAATATGTCCATTCTCCTTTTGCACGTCTTCTGTCAGCCGCACTAAGTGATTAGAAGTAGACTTCGCAATAGTGCTATTCCCGTAAACAATGACAATGAAACAAATTAATAAAAGGCATTTAATCACTCTGCTCTTTTTCATTCTACTCATCTCCTTATCTGCTAGTATGACCTAGTAGATAAGAAACATACGAGAATTCAAACGACAAATCATCGAAGAAATCGACTTCGCCTTGTTCAATGATTCACTTAAGTAGAAGCAAAAAACCTCTCTAAAAAAATCATATACAAAATCCAAAAAATTTCAACGTGAAAGAAGTACTATCTATTATGCTTCGAAAAAAATTATTGAAATAACAGTGGCAATTGGCGGGACCATAAGAAGTAATCAAGGAAGAAGTTGCTGACCGCAGATCCGATCGCAATTGATAACAAAATAAATAACAACCTTGCTTGAAACACATGATTTGCCTTGATTATTTGTTCATATCGAACAGCTTGTAGTGCCCAAAAAGACAAACCGATAAATACAATATGAGACAAGATACTGATCAATGCCTCTTGTCCAAAATCAGAAACCATCTCATACACCCCAACTTTCACAAAATTTATCCCGCATTAACGGGCTGTAAGACCCCCACCTCAACACGGCAGAAAGAAGCACAGGCATGTAGGTGGGGGATCAACAGCCCGTAAACGCCCGATCGGTTCAACTAACAATCAATGGGGAATGAAGAACCTCCCCACTGATTGAAGTTTCACTTTATTAACGATACATCAAAAACCTTCCGGATCCGGAAGGTTTTTGACTATTACATTTTGCCTTCATAGATTTCAATACGGTTAATTGCCCGTTTTAATGCTAATTCAGCACGTTTAAAATCTACATTTTCTTTCTTATCGCTAAGCAGGCGTTCAGCGCGCATTTTCGCTTCTTTCGCCCGGGCAATATCAATATTTTCCGCTAGTTCAGCAGCTTGTGCTAAAATCGTCACTTGGTCTGGACGAACTTCTAAAAAGCCGCCGCTAATTGCTACCAAATCTGGTTTGCCAGCGCCTTTATTTAAACGGACAGCGCCAATTTGTAAAGGAGCGACCATCGGAATATGACCCGGTAAAATACCTAGCTCACCACTTTGAGCTTTTGCACTGACCATTTCCACATCCGATTCGTACGCTGGGCCGTCAGGAGTGACGATACTGACTTTAACTGTCTTCATTGCTTAACCCCCTGGTCCCTTATTATGCCTCTACACCCATCTCTTTAGCTTTAGCAACAACTTCTTCAATGCTACCTACTAGACGGAAAGCATCTTCTGGAAGATTATCGTATTTGCCGTCAAGAATTTCTTTAAATCCACGAACGGTATCTTTTACTGGTACATAAGAACCTGCTTGACCTGTAAACTGCTCAGCTACGTGGAAGTTTTGTGATAAGAAGAACTGGATACGACGCGCACGTTGTACAACAAGCTTGTCATCTTCTGAAAGCTCATCCATACCAAGGATTGCGATAATATCTTGAAGTTCTTTATAACGTTGTAATGTTTGCTGCACTTGACGAGCTATACTGTAATGCTCTTCGCCTACGATTTCTGGAGAAAGGGCACGTGAAGTAGATGCCAATGGATCTACCGCAGGGTAAATACCCATCTCAGAAAGCTTACGCTCAAGGTTAGTTGTCGCGTCTAAGTGAGCGAATGTTGTTGCAGGAGCTGGATCCGTGTAGTCATCGGCTGGTACATAGATCGCTTGGATCGATGTAACAGAACCAACGTTTGTAGACGTGATACGCTCTTGTAATTGACCCATCTCTGTTGCAAGTGTTGGCTGATAACCAACGGCAGAAGGCATACGACCTAATAGGGCAGAAACCTCAGAACCTGCTTGCGTGAAACGGAAGATGTTGTCGATAAAGAATAATACGTCTTGGCCTTGCTCATCACGGAAGTACTCCGCCATTGTTAATCCTGTTAAAGCTACACGCATACGCGCACCAGGTGGCTCGTTCATTTGTCCGAAAACCATCGCTGTTTTCTTAATAACTCCAGAATCGCTCATCTCATGGAAAAGGTCATTTCCTTCACGAGTACGCTCACCAACACCAGCGAATACTGAGATACCGCCGTGCTCTTGAGCAATGTTATTGATTAATTCCTGGATTAATACTGTTTTACCTACACCGGCACCACCAAACAGACCGATTTTACCACCTTTAATGTATGGAGCAAGTAAATCTACTACTTTAATCCCTGTTTCAAGGATTTCAACTTCTGTAGAAAGTTGGTCAAAAGTAGGAGCTTGACGGTGGATAGCATCACGGCGTGCATCAGCAGAAATCTCTTCGTTCAAGTCGATTACTTCACCTAGTACGTTAAATACACGTCCTAAAGTAATATCTCCAACTGGAACAGAGATTGCATGACCCATATCTAGTACATCTGTGTTACGTTGCAATCCATCAGTAGAAGCCATTGCGATTGTACGTACTGTATCATCACCTAAATGAACCGCTACTTCCAAAGTTAACTCGGAAGCTTCTTTACCCGCTTGTGCAGGAATTTGCACTTTTAACGCGTTATAGATGTCAGGAAGTTGACCGCTTTCGAACTTAACGTCAACGACTGGACCCATAACTTGAAGAACGCGTCCTTTGTTCATTTCTTTCCCTCCTAACTAGCTTTTCACTACTCTAAAGCCGCTACGCCGCCGACGATCTCAGTGATTTCCTGTGTGATCGCTGCTTGACGTGCACGGTTGTATGAAAGCGATAAAGAATCGATTAATTCTTTCGCATTGTCTGTTGCTGATTTCATTGCTGACATACGGGCCGCATGTTCACTTGCTTTACCGTCTAGTAAAGCACCGTAAATCAAGCTTTCCGCGTATTGAGGAAGTAATACTTCCAAAATCTCTTCAGCAGATGGTTCAAATTCATAAGAAGTTAATTTATTAGAAGCTGCAATATCCGTCAATGGCAATACTTTTTTCTCTGTTGCGTCTTGTTGAATAGGACTAACAAAGTGATTGTAGTACATATACAGTTCGTCATAGGTGCCATCAGCAAACATGCCAACTGTTTTGTTCACAATCGCTTTAATATCAGAGAAAGAAGGTTGATCAGGAAGTCCTGCAATATCTAGCACAACATTCATTCCGCGATTTTTGAAGAAATCACGGCCCATACGACCAATAGCGATGATGACATACTCATCTGTTGATTTATGACGCTCTTGAATCAAGTTATGAACAAGGCGAAGAATGCTGCTGTTGTATGCTCCCGCCAAACCACGGTCTGAGGTAATAACCAAATACCCGGTTTTCTTAACGGGGCGGGAGGTTAGCATCGGATGTGTTACATCTTTGCTTCCAAGAGCAATGGATGAGACCACTTCCTGAATTTTCTCCATGTAAGGAACAAATTTCTTAGCATTTGTTTCTGCACGGTTTAATTTAGAAGCGGAAACCATTTCCATCGCTTTTGTGATTTGGCTCGTCTTTTTAGTAGAGTTAATCCGAGTCTTTATATCGCGTAACGATGCCACTGGTTCTCACCACCCTTTTTAATGTTAGAAGTAATGAAAGGGGCGGACCATTAACGATCCTTTCCCGCTTTCAATGATTCTGAAAAATTATTCAGATTTCGCAAACGTCTTTTTGAACTCGTTGATTGCTGCTTTCATTTCATCATCAGAAGCAAGCTCTTTCGTTGTGCGAATATGTTCTAACACATTTGTGTGGTTGTGATCTAACCAGCTTAATAACTCGTCTTCAAAACGACGGATGTCCGTTACTGGAATATCATCTAAATGGCCACGAGTTAATGCATAAAGGATAACAACTTGTTTTTCAACCTTAAGCGGTTTGTTCAAGTCTTGCTTTAATACTTCAACTGTACGCGCACCACGGTTTAATTTTGCTTGAGTTGCTTTATCAAGGTCAGAACCGAACTGAGCAAATGCTTCTAGTTCACGGTATGCTGCTAAGTCTAGACGAAGTGTACCAGCAACCTTCTTCATCGCTTTGATTTGAGCGGATCCACCTACACGGGATACAGAAAGACCAGCATTGATCGCAGGACGTACACCTGAGAAGAATAAGTCAGACTGTAAGAAGATTTGTCCGTCAGTGATTGAGATAACGTTCGTTGGAATGTAAGCAGAGATATCGCCCGCTTGTGTTTCAACGAATGGAAGAGCAGTGATTGAACCTGCACCTAATGTGTCATTTAATTTCGCTGCACGCTCTAGTAAGCGAGAGTGCAAGTAGAAAACGTCACCAGGGTAAGCTTCACGACCTGGAGGACGGCGTAGTAATAGTGAAAGTTCACGGTATGCTGCTGCTTGTTTTGATAAATCATCATATACAATCAGAACGTGCTTGCCGTTGAACATGAATTCTTCACCCATTGTTACCCCAGCATAAGGAGCAAGGAATAACATTGGAGCTGGTTGTGATGCAGATGCTGTTACTACGATTGTGTAATCTAATGCGCCATGTTTACGAAGAGTTTCTACTGCATTACGAACAGTAGATTCTTTTTGTCCGATAGCTACATAGATACAAACCATATCTTGATCTTTTTGGTTAAGAATTGTATCGATCGCTACAGATGTTTTACCTGTTTGGCGGTCACCGATGATCAATTCACGTTGTCCACGACCGATTGGTACAAGAGCGTCAATCGCTTTAATACCTGTTTGTAATGGTTCATGAACGGATTTACGATCCATAACCCCTGTTGCTGGGCTTTCGATTGGACGTGTTTTTGTTGTGTTAATTGGGCCAAGACCGTCAACCGGCTGTCCTAGAGAGTTAACAACGCGTCCGATTAATTCTTCGCCTACTGGAACTTCCATGATGCGTCCAGTACGACGAACTTCATCACCTTCACGAATATCTTTGTAAGGTCCAAGGATAACGATACCTACGTTGTTTTCTTCCAAGTTTTGTGCCATACCCATGACACCAGTTGAGAACTCTAGAAGTTCTCCAGCCATGACGTTGTCGAGGCCATGAGCACGAGCGATACCGTCACCAATTTGGATAACTGTACCAACATCGCTTACTTTCATATCGGACTGGAAGTTTTCAATCTGCTTTTTAATCAGCGCACTGATTTCTTCAGCTTTGATGCTCATGAATTTCACCCCTCATAATATATTAGTGGTCAAAGAGAAATTAATAGTCTTTATTAATTCACTCAATTTCGTTTAATTCAATACTTATAACTTATTGATTAGCAACTAATTGTTTTTCTAGACGATCTAGTTTGCCGCGAAGGCTACCGTCATAAATACGGTTACCAATGCGTACTTTCACGCCACCTAACAAATTAGCATCTACTTCATTTGTAATTTTCAATGACTGCTTACCAACTTTTTTAGCGAACTGAGCAGAAATCGATGCTTCTTCCGTTTCCGTTAATGGACGAACAGATACAACTGTTGCTTCTGCCACTCCGCGCTCTTCATTTGCTAATTGTATGTAAGCATCTACTACATCAATAATGTACATTTCACGGTGACGCTCAGTTAAAAGCATCAACAGATTTACAGTATATGATGAAGCATTAGTGAATGCTGACTGCAAAAGAGCTTTCTTTTGTTGGATCGTCATTTTTGGTGATTGTAACAAAGGAAGAAGTTCTTTGCTGTCCGTAAATACGGCTTTCACTACACGAAGCTCTTCTTCAATTGCATCTAGTTGCTTTTGTTCTTTGGCGATTTGGAAAAGTGCTAATGCATAGCGCTTAGCGACTACAGAGTTACTCATCGCTCTTCCCCTGCCTCTTTAATGTACTCGTTAATTAATTTTTCTTGATCCGCTGCGCTCAATTCTTTTTCAATTACTTTAGAAGCAATTAAAACAGAAAGTGATGCGACTTGTTCGCGAACCGCTGCCAACGCTTGCTCTTTCTGCTGATCGATTTCCATCTTCGCAGACTCTTTCAAACGTTCTGCTTCTGCACGAGCAGCCGCAATAATTTCGTTCTTTTGATCGTCGCCGACTTTTTTCGCGTTTTCAATGATTGATTGTGCTTCTTGGCGAGATGCTTTTAATTCTGCACGTGTTTCATCTAATAATTTCTTAGCTTCTACACGGCTTTTTTCAGCTGCTTCGATCTCTGAGGAAATATGTTCTTCACGCTGTTGCATGATTCCCATAAGTGGACCCCAGGCGAACTTTTTAATCAACGCAAGTAAAACGATAAACATCACTAATTGGAACAGAATGTCTCCACCGTTAAAGCCGGCAGATGCTCCAAGTACAAATGCGTTTGCTAACACGCCTACTTCACTCCCTTCAAGAGTCTTAATCCCCTCTTAAATAGAGAAGATTCTATTAAACGAAATGTTTTTTTAAAGATTGAACATAAAGGAATGGCGAAGGTTCGCTTGGAATGATCTTCGCCATTTGGAACAAAATCCCGAAATATAATTTGGCTTCTAGTGTTAAAAATAACATTTTAGCCATTTTTATGATCGAGCTTTGACGACCAAACTACTGAACATATACAAAGCTTGCTTATGTAGCAATCTTGCTTATGACAATATCTAAGTAGTCGTTTCTTGAAGTTATTATTGACCTTGAACCATGAATGCGATAACTACTGCGATGATAGGAATCGCCTCAACTAATGCAACCCCGATAAACATTGTTGTTTGAAGCATACCGCGAGCTTCTGGTTGACGAGCGATACCCTCAACTGTTTTTGAAACGATTAAACCGTTACCAATACCTGCACCAAGTGCTGCTAAACCAATTGCAATTGCTGCTGCTAATAGACCAATTGAACCTGTCATTGTAAAATTTCCTCCTTTTAATGTATGAATAAAATATTTTTCACATAGTTCTGTTCATATAAATGAACGAATTATAATTAATGGTCTTGACTCACTTTGTGGGCCAGATAAACCATTGTTAACATAGTAAAGATAAACGCCTGGATTCCTCCGATAAATAATGAGAATCCTTGCCAAGCAAGTGTTGGAATGACGGCAGCGATATGACCGCCTACTCCTGTTGCCAAACTTCCTGCTAGTAAAGCTAGTAGGATCTCACCCGCGAAAATGTTTCCGTAAAGCCGGAGACCAAGAGTGAGCGTGTTGGCAAACTCCTCAACGATTTTCAATGGGAATAAGAAACCCATCGGACGGAAGAAATCCTTCCCGTACTCGCTGAAGCCTTTCATTTTAATTCCATAATAATGTGATAAACCAACAACCATTGCAGCAAGTGTTAATGTAATGACTGGATCTGCTGTTGGTGATTTCCACCAAAGCGTGTCATTATATACGACTGAAAATGGAAGTCCTAAGAAGTTGGAAATCGCAATGTAAAGGAATAAGGTTAAACCAAGGGCATGAAAGCGTCCCCCCGTTTTCCAGTCCATATTGCTTTGGATAATCCCTTTCACGAAGTCCATGATCCACTCAAAAAAGTTTTGCAACCCAGTAGGCTTCATTGCTAACTTTCTTGTAGAGATGACTGCAATAAGAAAGACAATTGTACTAGCCACTGTGATCATTAACATGTTGGCTAAGTTAAATGTCAGTGAAAAGCCATCAAAAACTTCCCATGTAAACGTTGGATTTTTATGATGCAACTTTTTTCACCTCTCTTCCCCGGTTTTATTTATTAAAAAATGAATGAAAAAATCTATCATAATGACAAGATAGGATGTCATTAATCCCAAAACTGTGAAAATAAGATGGATATGCTCAGGATAGCGTAAGGCAATGAGCGCAGCTAATCCCGCTGAAGCCATTCTAGATAAAGTGCCGAGCGATTTCACTTTTTCGCCTTTATCGATAGCATTGCTAAAACGGTTCATTCGATTGACCATTAACCAATGGTTGAAAAAACTTATGCTTGTCCCAAGGATGAGGCCTGCGAATACAGGCTTATAGGGCGTAATTCCCCAGCAGAAGACGAAAATGGAGAGCAAGTAGATTATGTACTTTCGGTGCCTTGAAAATGTGTGCTGGAGTTCCGGCATAACAAATTAATCTCCCGAATTAAAATAGCGGACTGATTGTAACATTAAAAAAATGCCAATGGTTAAACCCAATAGCAGTCCAATAATTAAACAAAGCGGGTCGGTGTTCCACTTTCCGTCAAGCCAGCGTCCAGCAAATATCCCGATAAGGATCGAGGCTGTTAACTGTGCTAGAATGGAACTGTACAAGGCCATTGCTCGAAAAGGGCTTTTTCGGTTTTTCATGCGAAAACACCTCAATTCTAGAACGGTTTACTTGACATTACAAAAACGGTTACAATTGTTTGTTCCTTACCCTTTGTTAGCATACAATAGGGGTTTTTCAATGTCAATGTGTTTAGAGTGAAAAAGATCACAATTTGTAACGAATCTTTCACAAAATGATCAAAAATTAGGGATGATTATAAGTTTTTCTTATAATATAGAAAAAACTCGACTTTTTACCAAAGGTTCGGTGACACTTCTTCGACTTTCTGACCCTTTCTTTGACCTTGCGTGACACTTCTTCGACTTTCTGACCCTTTCTTTGACCTTGCGCCGCACTTCTTCGACTTTCCAGTTTTTCTATTATAAAAGCCAGCTGCACACTACGCAGCTGGCTTTTATGCAAATTTAGAACCGTTCTGGCTTTTGATCGGTTGCTTTGAAATGGTAGCGGATCGCTTCGCAAATGCGGCGAGACGCTTCCCCATCGCCATACGGGTTAGAGGCTTTTGCCATTTTTTCGTACTCGGCTGGATTGTTTAATAACTCTGTGGCCAATTCGTAAATCGTTTCTTCTTCCACACCTGCAAGCTTTAATGTTCCCGCTTCGATTCCTTCTGGTCGCTCCGTTGTGTCACGTAACACTAGAACCGGTACCCCAAGCGATGGTGCTTCTTCTTGCACCCCACCGGAATCGGTTAAAATTAAGTGCGCTCTTGATGCGAAATTGTGAAAATCAATCACATCAAGCGGTTCAATTAAGTGAATGCGCGGGTCATTACCAAGGATTTCGTCAGCAATCTCACGAACCGCTGGATTTAAATGCACCGGATACACGACTTGAATGTCGCTATTTTCTTGAACAAGACGCTTGATCGCTGAGAACATATTACGCATCGGTTGTCCAAGGTTTTCACGGCGGTGAGCCGTCATTAATACTAGACGATCACTGCCGATACGTTCAAGCACTTCATGACTATATTCTTCTTTCACCGTTGTTTTCAACGCATCGATCGCTGTGTTTCCTGTAACGAAAATCGCTTCTGCTTTTTTATCTTCGTTTAACAGATTGCGTTCTGCTTGATCAGTCGGTGAGAAGTGGAGATCCGCAATCACACCTGTTAGCTGGCGATTCATCTCCTCTGGAAACGGAGAATATTTATTCCACGTGCGTAAGCCTGCTTCAACATGACCAACCGCAATTTGATTGTAAAAAGCAGCTAAACTCGCGATAAATGTTGTCGTCGTATCACCGTGAACGAGCACGATATCCGGCTTGACTTCTTTCATCACGCGATCTAGGCCTTCTAATCCACGAGTTGTCACGTCAATGAGGGTTTGACGGTCTTTCATAATATTCAAGTCGTAGTCAGGTTGTACGTTGAAAATTTCAAGAACTTGGTCAAGCATTTGACGATGTTGAGCGGTCACGGTCACAATTGATTCAAAATGCTCTGGGTGTTTTTGCAATTCAAGAACAAGTGGTGCCATCTTAATTGCTTCCGGACGCGTACCGAAAATCGTCATCACTTTAATTGGGCGATTCATTTTACATGTACCTACCTTTTGATTATTTTGTTCCGAACAGACGGTCTCCTGCATCTCCTAGACCTGGTACGATATAACCTTTTTCATTTAATTTCTCATCTAAAGCAGCGATGTAAATATCTACATCAGGATGTGCTTCCTTCATCGCTTCTACTCCTTCAGGGGCAGCAACTAAGCACATAAACTTCACGTTTTTCGCTCCACGCTTCTTCAAAGAGTTGATCGCTTCAACTGCAGATCCACCAGTCGCAAGCATTGGATCGACAACGATAAAGTCACGCTCTTCTACATCAGAAGGGAGCTTCACATAATATTCCACCGGCGTTAACGTTTGCGGATCACGGTATAGGCCAACATGTCCTACTTTCGCCGCAGGAATCAGTTTTAACACACCTTCAACCATTCCGATACCGGCACGTAAAATCGGCACGATTCCCAATTTTTTACCTGCTAGCATTTTCGTATTAGCTTTACACACAGGTGTCTCAATGCTTACTTCCTCTAATGGCAAGTCGCGTGTAATTTCAAATGCCATCAACGTCGCAATTTCGTCCACAAGCTCACGAAATTCTTTTGTTCCTGTATTTTTATCACGAATCATTGTTAATTTGTGTTGAATTAATGGATGGTCAAACACATATACTTTTGCCAAACTAATCGCTCCCTTATCTTTATGTACAAAAAATACTTCATTAGCAGCTATCACGCAAACGGCAAAAAAAAACCGCATAAGCAGCAGACAGCATTTATACACTTTTCATTATTATAGTACAAAAAAACACCCGAGTACAACCGGGTGCTTGAAGTGTTTAATTATATAATGGATATTTCGCAGTTAAGTCTGCTACACGTTGGCTAGATTTTTGTAACGTCGCTTCGTCTTCATGATTTTTCAATGTGTCCGCGATAATAGAAGCCACTTCGTCCATCGCTTCTAAATCAAAACCACGAGAAGTTACAGCCGCTGTTCCGACGCGAACACCACTTGTTACAAACGGGCTTTGTGGATCGAATGGGATCGTGTTTTTGTTAACTGTGATACCAACTTCATCAAGTACATGTTCCGCTACTTTTCCTGTTAAGCCAAGAGATTGAAGATCGATTAATAGCAAGTGATTATCTGTACCACCTGATACAAGGTTGATGCCTTCTTTTGTTAACCCTTCACCTAAACGTTTCGCATTGTCGATGATGTTTTGTGCATACTCTTTAAAGCTTGGATCTAGCACTTCACCGAAAGCTACAGCTTTAGCAGAAATCACGTGCATTAATGGACCACCTTGGATACCAGGGAAAATCGCTTTATCAATTTTCTTCGCAAACTCTTCTTTACAAAGAATCATACCACCGCGAGGTCCACGAAGTGTTTTATGCGTCGTTGTTGTAACGAAATCAGCATACGGCACTGGGTTTTGGTGAAGGCCTGCAGCCACAAGACCTGCAATATGAGCCATATCGACCATTAAGTACGCGCCTACTTCATCAGCGATTTCACGGAATTTCGCGAAATCAATGGCACGTGGATAAGCACTTGCACCCGCTACGATTAATTTCGGCTTGTTGTCGATCGCTTTTTGACGCACATCTTCATAATCGATCATTTGTGTTTCTTTATCGACACCATACTCGATAAAATTGTATTGTACTCCACTGAAGTTGACTGGGCTACCGTGCGTTAAATGACCACCATGAGAAAGGTTCATCCCAAGAACCGTGTCGCCATGCTCTAAAATTGTAAAGTAAACAGCCATGTTTGCTTGTGCACCAGAGTGAGGTTGCACGTTTGCATGCTCTGCACCGAAAATTTCTTTCGCACGATCACGAGCTAAATCTTCCACAACATCCACATGTTCACAACCACCGTAATAACGCTTAGCAGGATAACCTTCTGCATATTTATTCGTTAATACCGAACCTTGTGCTTCCATCACTGCTTCACTAACAAAGTTTTCAGAGGCAATTAACTCAATTTTCGTTTGTTGACGTTTTAATTCATCTTGGATCGCTGCAAAAACTGCTGAATCTTGAACTTGAAGTTTGCTCATTTTCAATCCCCTTCCGATTTATAGGACTTATTTTCAACTTTTATGTAGTGCCAATTTTATAAATTCTTTTACATTCTACCACGTTTCTGCAATCTTTCAAATGAATTAACGAATTTTTTTTATAAAAAAACCGACTTTCATAAAAAAAGCCGGTTATATCTTAACATTAACTAGTGCAACTTTCGTTTATATTCGTTTTTTCGTAAACCGCCCGAGCACCACCGATTAATTTCGGTCTCGTTTTTGCCATCGTCACATGAGCATGTCCTACTTGTTTCACACTCGTACGTAGCGGAACTGCAACATGCTTCAGGTGCATTCCGATCAATGTATCACCGAGGTCAATCCCGGCGTCAGCTTTGATATATTCAACGACAGCGCTGTTCGAGCTTTGCGCATAAGCATAGGTAGCCATTGAACCGCCAGCTTGTCGAACAGGGATAACCGCAACTTCTTCAAGGTGCAAACGCCCAATCAGCTCACGATCAACCACTAGCGCCCGATTTAAATGTTCACAGCATTGAAAAGCCAAATGAACATCGTGTTCATCCGCCCATATTTTTACTTGACGATACACCATTTCGGCAATATCTAACGTGCCCGCTGTACCGATTTTTTCGCCAGCAATTTCAGAAGTCGAACAGCCAATGACGACCGTTTGATCTGGTTGAAGATTAGCCTGTTGCTGAAATTCTTGTAAAAGTCGGTGTAAATCTTGTTCCCACTCTTTTAATAACACAGGGCTTCACCTCGCCTTATTATTGTTCGTATGCTTTAATCTTACTCACACGATTTTCGTGGCGGCCACCTTCGTAATCAGTCGTTAACCAAACTTTCGCGATTTCACGAGCTAATCCAGGACCAATGACGCGCTCTCCCATCGCTAACATATTGCTGTCATTATGTTCTCTCGTTGCTTTGGCACTAAACAAATCATGAACAAGCGCACAGCGAATGCCTTTGACTTTATTAGCAGCAATGCTCATACCAATTCCTGTTCCGCAAATTAAAATTCCGCGGTCAAATTCACCGTTCGCTACTTTTTCCGCCACTGGAAGCGCGTAATCTGGGTAATCAACAGACGTCCCACATTCACAGCCAAAATCTTCAAATTCAATGCCAAGCTCTTCTAATAAATTTTTTATTTCCTCACGAATATTTACTCCACCGTGATCCGAAGCAATTGCTACTTTCATTTGCACAATCCCCTTTCAAATTAGATACCTATTTTTATTTTGTCATAGAACGATATCTCAGGCAAGCAACCGACATTTTGCTATAAACGAAAACGGGTGATCGTTGATTTTAACTCATCCGCTTGTGTTTTCAGTTGGATAATGGCTTGTTCGATATGGTTCATGACTGTCGTTTGATCTTTTGTCACACGCGTCACTTCTAGTGCGCCTGCTGACGTTTCCTCGGCAATCGCCGCGACTTCTTGCGACTGTCTAGACGTTAGTTCAATGCTGTCCATTTGCTTGTTCACTAAATTAGAAATCATATGAACATCATCTGCCACAGCAAGAATTTTATCCGTCATCATTTCAATCGCCGTGTTCGCTTTTGATCCCTTCTGCACTTCATTGTTTACGCTTTCAACTTGAGAAGAAATTTGCTGCACCACTTGATCAACTTCCTGCTGCATTTGTTGAATCAGTTCAGAAATCCCTTGAACCGCTGTACCACTCTCATCCGCTAGCTTGCGAACTTCCTCTGCGACGACCGCAAAGCCTTTTCCATGCTCTCCTGCTCGCGCCGCTTCAATCGAAGCATTTAATGCTAGCAAATTCGTTTGCGCTGCAATCGCTCCCACTAGTTGAATAATATCGCCCACTTTACGAGCATTTTCTTCTAACCCTCGCACAGCTCGCAAAGAATGTTTGTTTTCAGAAGATAACCTCTCCATGCCCAAAATCAGCGACTGAAATACCTCTTTACTTTCTTCAAGATCGCGAACCATTTCTTCCGCCTGAACAGCTGAAGTTTTCGCTTTTCGTTGCACCTCACCTGCTAAGTGAGTCACATCCTCCACCGACTCTGCTGTGGACTGGATAGCAACAGCAGAATTTTCGGCTCCCGCTGAAATCTCATCCACCGTGCGGAAAATGTCCTCTGCCTTTTGTGAAGCTGTCGCTGCTTTATTTGAAATTCGTTGTACACTTTCGTTCGTCAACGAAAAATTATTCTCAATACTATGAACCATCTCTCGCAAATTAGCGAGCATTTTATTAAAGGCTTGAGCTAATGACCGGATCTCATCTTGACCATTTGGCAATTCCACATCTTTTTCAATATTTCCGGTAGCCGCTTCTAAAGCAGCTGCTTCTAATCGTTGCAACGGCTTAACAAAATAGCCTCCTACAATATAAGCTAAAATACCAGACCACATAATCCCCATTAACAACGTCATAGTCGTAAATAACGTTTCATTCATTCCAGAAAAAAACATCGGATATAAGTAATAAATAAAGAAAGCGCTAGTTGAATACGTAATGATCGCCAAAACAGTCACGAGCACTACAAGTTTCTTCCCTATTCCAAATGAGGCTCTAGTATATTTTTCCATATTTTCCCCTTTCTGCATGAATACTACTCTAGCTCGTTGGGTATTCCTTCAATGAACTGGTCCATCAATTGCTCTAGCTCATTATATGTATCACGATAATCCTCAAGCGAACCACCGAATGGATCACGAACATCAGCTAAGCTCCCGGTCACATATCGTTTGAACACATGAGTTTTTGCTCTTACTTCTGGAAATTGAGAGACAAGCATCTGTTCATGAGAAGCTGTCATTGTTAAAATAATATCCGCCCAATGAACTAATTCTTTAGATATTGCTAGGGAAATATGGTCGCTCGGAATCTTTCCCTCCTCTAACACACACCTAGCCTGTTCAGACGCTGGACTGCCATTCGCCGCAAAAATCCCGGCTGATTTCACTTCCCATTGTGGACGCTTATGCTTCAGCAACGCTTCAGCCATCGGGCTTCTACACGTGTTCCCTGTGCATATAAATAAAACCTTCAACTTCTCATCCCTCCTCGTGTGAATATCTTTTCTATTATTATATAAGATTTTTTATTAATAGGGAAAAAAGATATAAGTTTTATTTATTAAATCGGAAATAGTAATTTAATACCAAATATTAATAACACACATCCACCAAATGCTTCACTATAAGGTCCGAGCAACCCTCTTGTTTTTTTGCCGAGTAAGAGCCCACTCCAAGTTAGCATCGCCGCTATTCCTCCAAAAAGAGACAATACGATGACCGCTCTCGCACCGTAAATACCGAGAGTCAAACCGACTGAAAAGCTATCGAGACTCACGACAATCGCAAATAAAAATAAACTCCATCCGGCAGGGATCGATCGTCCCGATTCTTCCTCTTTCAAGACCGATACAATCATTTGCACACCAGCTATTATTAATAAAATGCCCCCAATGATATTAGCAACTTCCCCGAACGTATTCGACAACACCCTTCCCGCTGCCATTCCTACAAGCGGCAACCCAACATGTAATGCCCCAACGATTAACCCTATGTAAAAGATCCGCTTTAGTCTAATCGGTATCATGCCAAGGCTTAAACTAGCCGAAAATGCATCCATCCCTAAAGCCAATGCCATCATTGTTAATGTGAGAATTTCACCCATTCTCTCCTTCACTTCCTTCTCTTTTGGACGTGCCTTTTTTCAAACATATGCAAGCACGAAAAAGAATTGTACTATCTGCTTCTTTTTCACACAAAAAAAGAGGCCCGACACCGAAACACCATATTGTCATATGATGTGAAGTGCCAGACCCTTGATAGATCAGTTTTCTTTTTGCTTGCGCCACTGGTGAGAAGCAGCTTTTTCTAATCGGTTCATGATGGCCAGTCCTACTCCTTCGTATGGAAAAACCTCTGAAAAAATAATATCGACATCGACTTCATTAAACGCGCGAAGGACATCATAAAGAGAATGAGCCACAGTCGTTAAATCCGTTCGATTTCCACATGGCAAAATCACATCGGCCTCGTACAAGGATGCCATTTCTTCCGTTGTTAACACCCCGACCTTTTTGCCTTCCATTCGCTCCTGATCGATCTGTTGCTGGATCCATTCACGGCTGCCATCGACTAAAATTAGCGGCGCATTCGGAGCGTAATGCTTATATTTCATCCCCGGAGACTTCGGCTGCTCGTTAGCATTTTTTAAAGCGGGATCAAGCGTAACTTCTCCAACTACCACTTCAAGTTCTTCCTTTGTAATTCCACCTGGTCGCAAAATGACCGGAATATCAGTCGTACAATCAACAACGGTGGACTCGACGCCAACGCCTGTCTCACCACCGTCCAAAATGCCGGCCACTTGACCATCGAGATCATCTAACACGTGCTTCGCCGACGTTGGGCTTGGTTTGCCGGAGCGATTGGCACTTGGAGCGGCTAATGGCAATTGCGATTCACGAATTAACTGCAAAGCTAGCGGATGATCCGGCATCCGAATCGCCACAGTGTCTAATCCAGCCGTTACGTTATCGGCAAACACTCCTTGTTTTTTCTTAAAAATGATCGTCAACGGCCCCGGCCAAAAAGCTGTCATCAGCCTTTCCGCTTGCCTTGGTATCTCCTCAACTAATTGCTTTAATTGCTGCGGATCGGCAATGTGGACAATAAGTGGATTATCACTAGGTCTGCCCTTTGCTGCAAAAATTTTCGCAGTGGCTTCGTTCGAACAAGCATTAGCCCCTAGACCATAGACTGTTTCTGTTGGAAAAGCCACGACTTCATTATTTGTTAATAACTCGGCTGCTTCTTTCACTTGTGGATAACTATTAACACAATCCACATTTTTATCCACAAACCAATAAGTTGTTTTCATTTCACTCACCTTTTTCATTTCTCCATTTTACGCTATATTTCTCGTATTCTATTCACAAATTCACGGAAGTTACCCACAAACTGTGTATAATTTCTTATGAAATGTTGATAAGTCTGTGGACAAATGTGGATAGTTTTCTGAAAAATAATAAAATTATGTTCCCTGCTATCCACATGTGAATAGTTTTTGGAGAAATTCGTCGATTTTTCGCCATTACTCGCCGCCTCTAAATAGCTCGACAAGCATAAATTTTATTTCTGGCGTTTCTATTTCACCCTCGGCGTACACGGGCTCAGCTTGCTCCACTTCTTCCTCTCCAACTTCTTCCGTTGCAGAAGATTCCACCTCTTCTTCTAGCTCTACCGGTTCTTCTACCCCAGGACTAACGGCCATTCCACTAGAAAAGTCCACAAAGCACAGCGGCGGATATAATACACACCACCAGTTCGCTCCCTGCCCTTCCCCGATCGTAATAATAATTGCTTCATATTCTCCTGCTGGGTATAGAAAATTTCCATATAACTTCGTCGGAAACTTCGCTTGACCAAATTCCACTTTGATCGCTTCGGTTGCCCCTTCTTTTTGCGCTCGTTTTAACGCAATCTTTTGGATTTCAGGAAGCTTTTCTTTCAACAATTGACGAGCTTTCGGAAGCGACTCTAGATCCGCTACCCATTTCGTAATCTCTTTATTTACATCGTCTCTAATCTTTCTTTTCAACTGCTGATCTTTCGCCTCATCGCTATTCGCTAAAATTCTAAGCCGAATCGCTTCCTTTGGAATAATGATCGTTTCATCCGCTTGAGCAGCTTGCTCAGGTATATATAAACTAACAATCGTGGCAATGGATAATGTGAATAAATAAAGTCCGGCTAATAATTTGTTCATCGTTTTCCCCTCCCATCCACCATTCTGTCCAGGTTAGGAAAAACTTAAACAATGTATCTATCACATTTGCAAAAATACCATCCGATCTTTGCCATTAATGTCGTATTCGATTCGAACCGATGCTTGCGGAAAGACTTGCTGCAATAGCTGTTGCACCGCTTCACCTTGTCCAACTCCCACTTCAAAGCCAACGATCGCTTTTTCTTTTAACACTTTAGGTAGCTGCTCGCAAAAGCGCCGATACAAATCGAGTCCGTCTTCTCCACCAAACAAAGCGAGGTGAGGCTCATGATCCACAACGACTGTGGATAACTTTTTTTTATCTGACAGCGGAATATACGGTGGATTAGATAATAACATATCTAATTGGATACCAGCTTCAATGAGCGGCTGCAATAAATCACCGTGCAACCACTTTACATCAGCGTGCAATGATTCACCGTTTGCTTTCGCTGTTTCTAATGCTTCTTCAGATAAATCCACTGCATAAACCATGAGATCCGGCTGTTCTAACTTCATCGTGATAGCAATAATGCCACTGCCTGTCCCGATATCAGCCATCGTTAATGGTCCGTTTTTCGGGAAATATTGTTTGATCCCATTCAACGCGTGCCACACAAGCTCCTCTGTCTCTGGTCGAGGAATTAACACATTAGGATTGACACGAAAGGTTCTGCCGTAAAACTCCTCCGCCCCCATCATATGCTGAATAGGAATTCCTTGTGCATGCTTCTGTACTTTTTCCACCCATTGCTCCTGCTGTTGCTCTGTTAATGGTAAATGTAAGTTTGCCAAAAGCTCTGACCGACTCATCTTTAACACATGTTGCAATAGAATTTCACCCGCGTTCGCATCCCGCTCATGCTCCGTTAAAAAAGAAGAAGCCCAATTGAGGGCTTCGTATACTTTTTTTGTCAAGGGATCTATTCCTCTAAATTTTCAAGCTTCGACGATTGCTCTTCCATAATTAATGCATTGAGCACTTCGTCTAGCTTGCCTTCTAAAATTTGATCTAACTTTTGAATCGTTAAGCCGATTCGATGATCCGTCACACGATTTTGCGGGAAATTGTACGTGCGAATACGTTCGGAACGATCACCGGAACCAACCGCGGATTTACGCTGAGCATCATATTCTGCTTGAGCTTCCTGTTGGAACTTATCATATACACGAGCGCGAAGAACTTTCATCGCCTTCTCTTTATTTTTGATTTGGGATTTTTCATCCTGACAAGACACAACCGTACCCGTCGGAAGATGCGTTAAGCGAACCGCAGACATCGTTGTATTAACACTTTGTCCTCCTGGTCCACTCGATGCAAACGTATCGACACGAATATCCTTTTCATGAATATCGATTTCCACATCCTCCGCTTCCGGCAAACAAGCAACCGTGGCTGTCGATGTATGAATACGTCCCCCTGATTCCGTTTCCGGTACACGTTGCACACGATGAGCACCATTTTCAAATTTCATTTTCGAAAAAGCGCCCTTTCCATTAATCATAAAAATGATTTCTTTATAACCACCCAATCCAGTAGGGCTCGCTTCAATTACTTCCGTTTTCCAGCCTTGTACTTCTGCATAACGGCTGTACATCCGATAAAGATTCCCAGCAAATAACGCCGCCTCATCTCCACCAGCTGCGCCACGAATCTCCATAATAACGTTTTTATCATCATTCGGATCTTTCGGGATGAGCAAAACTTTCAATCGCTCCTCATATGTTTCGAGGCTACTCTCTAGCTCATGTAGCTCCTCTTTTACCATCTCGCGCATCTCAGCGTCCAACTTCTCCTCAAGCATCGCCTTCGCATCTTGATGTTGCGATTTTGCTTCCTTATACTCACGATACACTTCAACCGTTTCCTGAATATCCGATTGTTCCTTCGAATAATCTCTTAGCTTCTTCGGATCATTCACAATTTCCGGATCACTCAAAAGCTCATTTAACTTCTCATAACGGTCCTCGACCGCCTGCAACCGATCAAACATAACGTCACCTCAACTATTCGTCCATAATGTTACTATTATATAATACCAAAAAAAACAGGACAACACAGAAAAGCGGAAGGCGCTCGTCCATCGGCGACAAGCAAAAGACGAGCTGACTGGAAGGTTGCTCTTTAACCTTTTAGACAGATTGGCTTTTGACCTCGAGCCGATAGCGACTGCAGCTGGACAACACGAAAAGCGGAAGGCGCTGTTCAGCGACGTATGGACTGGAACAATCCGATCGAGATAAAGGAAAATGAAAAGCGGAGCCAACTTGATCAGCCGCGACAAGCAAAAGACAAGCCAGCTAAAAGGTTGTTCTTTAACCTTTTGGACGGATGGGCTTTTGACCTCGAGCGGCTAGTTGGCGCAGCTAGACAACACGATGAACGTCAGTGAATCGATGTTGACTTATCATCGTGAAAAAAACCTTCTTCAGCCAAGCTGAAAAAGGCAACGATCTATTTAATCCGCATTTCAATTTCGTATCTCGGCAAAGCAGCGACTAGACTTTCATAAGCGGCTTTCACTTCGGCTTCTGTATAATTATGGCCTTGTTTTTCGTGGACAGTGACTCGCATTTTACCACCGTTGATCCATACGGAGCCTGGTTCGTATGGAGTGAAACGCTTGATGACGTCTCTAGCATGGTCAATATCTGTTCCACGAGTTGGTTGCTGCGGTGACAAGTCTAGAAAATTAGGGTTTTGATTGGTGTTGACTGGATCATTTTGCTTCGCTTCATCTGCACGTGTTTTCGTTATATTATCAGGAGCGAAATCTTTTCCGTGCTGATTTTCATTCCAACTTTCATTAGAAGCTTCTTTGTCTCCACACGCTCCTAAGGCAAATGCTAGCAAGATCGCCATTAGAAAAAAACGCATAAAAAAACCTCCTTTACATGTAGGTTGACCTGTTTAAAGGAGGTTTATCCGACTTCTAATTATTTTTTCTCTAAATGATGGACAACTTTAGGTACTTCATGGTGATGACGGCAACGCGGTTCATAACTTTCAGATGCGCCTACTAAAATGATCGGGTCATCATATTTAGCAGGTTGTCCATTAATTAAACGCTGCGTTCGGCTAGCAGGTGAACCACAAACAGCACAAACAGCTTGTAATTTCGTCACAAGCTCGGCCGCGGCCATTAAAGCAGGCATCGGTCCAAAAGGTTCACCACGAAAATCTTGATCCAATCCAGCCAAGACCACTCGATGTCCTCGATCCGCTAAGGTTTGCGCCACATTTGTAATGTCATCATCAAAAAACTGCGCTTCATCTATCGCTACTATATCTACATCAGACGTCACTTCTGACAAAATAGTTGCACTGCTTTGAATCGGTTTCGCAATCACAGAAGAACCATTGTGAGAAACGACCGATTCTTCACTATAACGATTATCGATTGCCGGTTTAAACACCATAATCGTTTGTTTAGCAAATTGAGCGCGGCGAACACGGCGAATAAGCTCCTCTGATTTCCCTGAGAACATACTGCCACAAATCACTTCTAACCATCCAGTTTGCTTCATTACATACATGAAA
Organism: Bacillus sp. FJAT-42315; assembly: GCF_002797375.1. Classification (GTDB taxonomy): domain Bacteria; phylum Bacillota; class Bacilli; order Bacillales; family Domibacillaceae; genus Bacillus_CE. The sequence goes on along the minus strand of NZ_KZ454941.1, from coordinate 330,914 downwards.
GAAAACCTCACTTCCATTGCTAAAAATACAAAAAAAAGGCAAGCAGTTAATCGTTAACTCCTTGCCTGTCTTTTTCATTTCATTATTTCTTGATGCCGTATTTTTTGTTGAAACGATCAACACGTCCGCCTGCATCAGCGAATTTTTGACGGCCAGTGTAGAATGGATGGCACTCAGAGCAAACCTCAACTTTGATTTCCTCGTTTACAGAACCAGTTTCAAACTCGTTTCCGCATGCGCATTTCACCATTGCTTTTTTGTAACCTGGATGAATTCCTGCTTTCATTCTTGTCATCTCCTTCCGCCCTGAATCATTTCGAAACAGAGTAAGTATATACGAAGTACGGCTAAAAAAACACCGAACTTAATTACTAAACACACCTCAACATTATAACAAGCCTCTAAATAAAAATCAATTAGGAATTATAAAATTCGTTTCGATGGTCCATTTGTTTTAATTTCAGCAATCAGCTGCTCAATGAAATCAGCATTTGACTTCGTTTGTCGTAATCGACGAAGGAATTTCTCAGCAAGGTCTGGTGAATCCGACATCGTTTTTCGAATCGACCAAATCATTTCAAGCTGTCCTTTTTCAATGAGCAATTCTTCTTTACGAGTACCTGAACGCTTAATATCAATCGCTGGGAAGATACGGCGTTCAGCAAGCGAACGATCGAGATGAAGTTCCATATTTCCCGTTCCTTTAAACTCTTCATAAATGACGTCATCCATACGGGAGCCTGTATCAACAAGAGCTGTTGCTAAAATGGTTAAACTACCACCTTCTTCAATGTTACGAGCCGCACCGAAAAAGCGTTTCGGACGATGGAAAGCAGCCGGGTCAATCCCCCCAGATAATGTTCGTCCACTTGGCGGAATGACAAGATTATATGCTCTAGCAAGTCTTGTAATACTATCCATTAAAATAATAACGTCACGCTTATGCTCGACTAGGCGCATGGCACGCTCTAGTACAAGCTCAGCGACTTTAATATGATTTTCTGGCACTTCATCAAATGTGGAACTAACGACTTCCGCTTGAACGGAACGCTCAATATCCGTTACCTCTTCTGGACGCTCGTCAATTAACAACACGATCAGTTCTGATTCTGGATGATTGGTTGTAATAGAATTAGCAATTTCCTTTAACAACATCGTTTTCCCCGCTTTCGGCGGAGCAACGATTAATCCACGCTGACCAAAGCCAACAGGCGAAATTAAATCCATAATACGAGTAGAAAGATTTTTAGGGTTCGTTTCGAGTAAGATTTGACGGTCCGGATATAAAGGAGTCAATGCTGGGAAGTGGACACGCTCTTTTGCTGTTTCCGGGTCATCACCATTAACGGCTTCTACATGAAGAAGACCATAATAGCGCTCATTTTCTTTCGGAGGTCGTACCTTTCCAGATACTTTATCACCATTTCTTAAATCAAAACGGCGAATTTGCGAAGCAGAGATGTAAATGTCTTCGGAGCTAGGTGAATAATTGATTGGGCGTAAGAAGCCGAAACCTTCTGATTGAATAATTTCTAAAACGCCTTCCATGAAGAAATAGCCTTGTTCTTCCGCGCGCGCCTTTAAAATCGCGAAAATTAACTCTTTTTTTGTCAATTTACTATAATAGGAAATTTTGTATGTACGCGCAAGTTCATAAAGCTCTTTCAGCTTTAAATTTTCTAAATACGATATTGTTAGTTCTTCCATTTTGGCACCACACTTTAGTTTAATTCTCCCCTATGATATAGAGAGCCGTTCTTATCAAAACATACCTATTTTAACTGTTAGGGATGACTGAATCAATAAATAAATAAGTTGTAAAGGAAGGAAAGTTTTCACACGCGGTTACTTGTAGTAATGATCGTGGGTTACAAAAAATGAAACAGCAGAAACGGGCGAGTTCACCCGTTCCTACTGTTCTTTTACTATTAAGGCTTGATGACTAAATTTGGTTTCTTATTCAAGCTGTGACGGCCGTCAACGAAACGAACCGTACCAGATTTTGCTCTCATAACAATTGAATGAGTCTCACCGTAAGAGCCTTTGAATTGAACTCCTCGCATTAACTCTCCATCCGTTACTCCTGTTGCAGCAAAGATCGCATCGTCACCACGAACAAGGTCTTCCATACGAAGTACTTTATTCACATCAAGGCCCATGCCTTCGCAACGTTTCACTTCCGCTTCATCTTGTGGAAGTAAACGTCCTTGGATTTCTCCTCCAAGACATTTTAAAGCGACAGCCGCAATAACGCCTTCTGGAGCGCCACCAGAACCGAATAAAATATCTACACCTGTTTGATCAAATGCCGTGTTAATCGCACCCGCTACATCGCCATCATTAATCAATTTAATACGAGCACCTGCTTCGCGTAATTGAGCAATAATTTCTTCGTGACGCGGACGATTTAATACAGTAGCTACAACATCTTGAATATCTTTATTTTTCGCTTTAGCGACAGCTTTTAAATTATCTAGTACTGACGCATTAATATCAATTTGGCCAACCGCTTCAGGTCCAACAGCGATTTTGTCCATATACATATCCGGTGCATGCAGAAGGTTTCCATGATCAGCTACAGCTAGTACAGCTAAAGCATTCCAACCACCTGATGCCACAATATTTGTTCCTTCCAGGGGATCCACAGCTATATCCACTCTCGGACCGTAGCCAGTACCAAGTTTTTCTCCGATGTATAGCATTGGAGCCTCGTCCATCTCACCTTCACCGATGACCACTGTTCCTTTCATCGGGATCGTATCGAACACATCACGCATTGCAGAAGTTGCCGCGTCATCCGCCTCATTTTTCTTTCCTCGTCCCATCCAGCGAGCGGAAGCTAAAGCTGCGGCCTCCGTTACACGGACAAGCTCCATTGATAAACTTCTTTCCATTTTGGTTTTCCTCCTGTATTACAACTGCAAATTTTAATCCGTATATCACATTAACATATATATTGTAACACATACATAGGAAATTGCGGGAAACAATTGTTTAGCTTTTTATTTGTTCTAGCTCTTCTTCGGATAATTCCTCGCGCCAAAGCTCCGCACCAATATCACTAAGCTTTTCAACGAGCCTACTATATCCTCGATCGATATGTTCTAATCCTGTGATTTCTGTAACTCCTTCTGCCATCAACCCTGCGATAACAAGAGCAGCCCCAGCGCGCAAATCGCTCGCTTTCACCTTTGCTCCGTGGAGTTGTACAGGACCATTAATAACCGCTGAACGCCCTTCCACTTTCATATTGGCATTCATGCGACGTAGTTCATCCACATGTTTAAATCGAGCAGAATAGATCGTATCCGTGACTACGGCCGATCCTTCTGCCTTAGTTAATAGAGAGGTAAAAGGTTGTTGGAGATCTGTTGGAAAACCCGGATAAACAAGGGTTTTAATGTCCACTGCTTTTAATCGATCCGCTTTTCCAACAAAAATTTTATCGTCGGCCGTTTCAATCGGGATGTTCATTTCTCGTAGCTTGGCTGTTAAAGATTCTAAATGAAGAGGAATGACATTATCTATGACAAGGCCATCGCCGACAGCTGCGGCAAGAATCATAAAAGTACCGGCTTCAATACGATCGGGGATAATCGTATGACGGCACCCATTTAAGTGTTCAACTCCGTCAATCCGAATAATATCTGTGCCTGCTCCTTTAATCCTTGCACCCATATTGTTTAGCAATGTAGCTACATCAATAATTTCTGGCTCTTTTGCCGCATTTTCAATAACCGTTTGTCCTTTTGCTTTGACAGCAGCCAGCATAATATTAATCGTAGCACCTACACTGACTACATCTAAATAAATTCTCGCACCGCGGAGCTCTTTCGCTCGCAAGTAAATTGCCCCTTGCTCGTTTGTAACTTCCGCTCCAAGCGCTTCAAACCCTTTAATATGCTGATCAATCGGGCGAGGACCTAAATGACAGCCTCCCGGAAGGCCAATGACCGCTTTCTTAAACTTCCCGAGCATGGCGCCCATCAAATAGTAAGAAGCTCTTAGCTTTTTGACACGACCATTCGGAAGCGGCATTGCAATCATATTGGTAGGATCGACCTGCATTTCGCCATCCTTAAAGGTGACTTCACCACCAATTTCCTCTAGTAGCCCTTTTAGCATATGAATATCGGATATATCCGGCAGCCCTTCAATTGTGACTGGAGACTCGGCCAAAATGGTGGCAGGGACAAGAGCAACCGCACTATTCTTCGCTCCGTCAACTTTAATCGTTCCTCTTAATGGACGGCCTCCTACAATTTTCAGCTTTTCCATGTTTGACTCCCTTCTTTCACGCACTGACTAAGCATCGAAAAGGAATAGTACCTAGATGTTTGAACAGCAAATTTAATAGTTAATAGTTTATCCCATTGTAGGTAAATCATGTAATAAATATTGATTATTTTGCTTTGCGTTGTTCCCAATCAGCAAGGAAAGCATCAATACCTTTATCTGTTAATGGATGTTTGAACATTTGTTGTAGAACTTTAAATGGAATCGTAGAAATATGCGCGCCGCGAAGAGCAGCTTGTGTAACATGCTGTGGATGACGAATGGATGCAGCGATAATTTCAGTTTCAATCTCATGAATCGCGAAGATACCCGCAATTTCTTCAATCAAAGCTAATCCATCAGTACCAATATCATCAAGACGACCTAAAAACGGCGATACATATGTAGCACCCGCACGAGCAGCTAATAATGCTTGATTCGCACTGAAAATTAACGTTACATTCGTTTTAATGCCTTCTTTAGCAAAAATCGCTACAGCTTTCAATCCTTCTGGTGTCATCGGTACTTTCACCGTAATGTTTGGAGCGATTTTCGCTAGTTCACGACCTTCTTCGACCATTCCCTCTGCATCAAGGGCAATCACTTCAGCGCTAACAGAATCGCTAACTAAGTCAGTAATTTCACGAAGGCGCTCATGAAACGGAACATCTTCCTTTGCAACTAAAGAAGGGTTCGTTGTTACTCCTGATAAAATCCCCCATGAATGAGCTTCTCTAATCTCTTCCATATTAGCCGTATCGATAAATAATTTCATAAGCCAACTCTCCTTTATAATAAATATTAATTGTTTAAAAAATATGCACGGAAACCGCCTTACTAAATAAGGCGGTTTCACTCGTACTTTTGATGTATTTTTTACGCTTTACCTGAAGAACCAAATTCACGCATTTTGCCTTTAACTGTTTCTTTAATCGTTTCGCGTGCAGGTCCTAAGTATTTGCGTGGATCGTATAGGTCTGGCTTTTCAGCTAACACTTCGCGAACAGTTTTCGCAGAAGCAATTTGGTTTTCCGTATTCACATTAATTTTCGCTGTTCCTAAAGAGATGGCTCTTTGAATATCTTTTGTTGGAATGCCTGTACCACCATGAAGAACTAATGGTATCCCTGTTAAATTCATAACTTCTTCCATACGATCAAAACCAAGGTTCGGTTCACCTTTGTAAGGTCCATGGACAGAGCCTAATGCAGGTGCAAAGCAGTCTACACCCGTTTCACGAACTAATTGATCGCACTCAGAAGGAATCGCATACATCGCTTCTGCATCATCAACAATAAGGTCATCTTCTTGACCACCAATGCGCCCAAGTTCAGCCTCTACAGATACACCATGAATATGCGCAAGCTCAACTACTTTTTTCGTTAATTCGATGTTTTCCTCTAACGGATGGTGAGATCCATCGATCATAACAGAAGTGAACCCTGCATGAATCGCTTTCGCACACATTTCAAAGCTTGAGCCATGGTCTAAATGAATAGCCACTGGCACAGTTACATTGTACTCTTCCATTAAGGCTTCCACCATAGCAACGACCAATTTAAAACCACCCATGTAACGGGCAGCGCCTTCAGAAACCCCAAGAATTACAGGTGATTTTTCTTCTTCTGCTGCTTGTAAAATCGCTTGCGTGAACTCAAGGTTGTTTAAGTTAAATTGTCCTACAGCGTACTTTTCTTCCTTTGCTTTGTTAAGCATGTCCGTCATGGAAACTAAAGGCATAAATATTTTCCTCCTTGATCATCTGTTGTCAGCACTCTGACCTATTCATTGCTCACTTTGTATCATACCAAAATAACCCGGAAAACAAAAGCGGAAGACGCTCGATTAGCGCGATAGCGGATTTAGGCGCTCGACTGAGGGTTCACGGTTTTGGAACCCGACTGAGCGTGCAAAAATCAGCGTATGCGTTAGCGTCTGAAGCTAGACGAAACAAAAGCAGAAGACGCCTATTTATCGGCGACAAGCAAAACTCAGTAAGCGATGTACTCCTTCACCGTTTGGCGGATATCATCAATATCAAATGGTTTAGCAAAATGAGTGAGGGCTCCGAGATTTTTTGCCTCTTGAATCATATCAAGCTCTCCGTAGGCAGTCATAATAATGACCCGGATATCGCTATTTTTTTGTTTCATCCTTTTTAAAATCTCGATTCCATCCATCCCAGGAATCTTCATATCTAGTAGAACTAAATCCGGTTTATGCTCATCCGCAATCTCTAAGGCTTGGACCCCATTTGCCGCTTGAAAAGTTTCATAACCTTCTTTTTGCAATACCTCATTTAATAAAATGCGAATCCCAAATTGATCGTCGACAATTAATATTTTCTCACTCATGTTTATTCCCCCTACTATGTACGCACTTCTTACTTTGTATTTCTTTTCCTACCTTGAAAATTCCTGCTTATCTCGCCAATTAATTTACAATATCAACCTGTTTTGCTCCCAATATGAAACAACTGTATAATAGTTAGCGAAAAGGAGGAATCATTGTGCTGAAAATGTTCTCTACTCAATTAAATGGACTACTCCAGCGAATCGCTGATAAAGAGGCTGAACAAATCGAGGACGGCGCTCGTTTACTTGCACAAGCAGCAATCGGCGACGGAACTATTTTTATAAAAGGATTCAATGAAATGAAGGCAGTAGAAGCGGAAGCGGTATTCGGTGCAGAACCCCTCGTTCACGCTACACCACTTTCGTCGATCGATGAAGTGACAGAGACCGATCGTCTTCTCCTCGTTAGTCGCTTTGCCGATGACGAAGAAGTTTTGATGATCGCTAAGGAATTTCAGAAAAAAAATATCCCGTTTATCGCTATTGCTGGTGCTAGATCTACAGAGAATGAATCATTGGAAAATTCAGCAGATATCTTTATCGATACTAAATTGTTGAAAGGCTTACTGCCGAATGAACAAGGCGAACGCACCGCCTTTCCATCTAGCATCGCCGCTCTTTATATTTTCTTTTTATTAAAATTAACGATTGATGAAATTTTACTAGACAATGATTAAGCTGCCGTTCAATGACGGTAGCTTTTTTCATCTTGAGGGCGGCTAAACTCACGCAAAAAAAAAAAAGCCGTTAAAACGCATACGTGCGCTTTAACGACTTCTATATCACCATTATTTTCCTTGTAATGATGCTTCAATGAAGTCACGGAACAATGGTTGTGGACGAGTTGGTCGAGAAATGAATTCTGGGTGGAATTGAGCAGCCACAAACCAAGGATGGTCTTTCAGCTCAATGATTTCCACTAGACGGCCATCTGGGCTTGTGCCAGAGAAAATGAATCCTTTTTTCTCCATCTCTTCACGGAATTCATTATTGAACTCGTAACGATGACGGTGACGCTCATACACTACTGTGTCATTGTAAGCATCAAACGCTTTTGTTCCTTTTTGAAGTTTACATGGATATAAGCCTAGACGCAATGTACCGCCAAGATCTTCTACGTCTTTTTGTTCTGGTAAAAGATCGATAATTGGGTACTTAGTTGTCGGATCGATTTCTGAAGAATGCGCACCTTCAAGGTTTAACACATTTCGTGCAAATTCAATTGAAGCTAATTGCATACCTAGGCAAATACCGAAGAATGGCACTTTATTTTCACGAGCATATTGAATTGCCGCTAGTTTTCCTTCGATTCCACGATCACCAAATCCACCTGGAACTAAGATACCGTCTGCTTCTTTTAAGTGATCAGCTACGTTTTCTGCTGTTACTTCAGCTGCGTTGACCCAGTCAATTTCAATATCAGCGTCGAATGTGTAACCGGCATGCTTTAATGATTCAGCAACAGAAATGTAAGCATCTTGAAGCTCAACATATTTACCAACAAGAGCAATTCTCGTTTTGCGTGACAAGTTGCGCACTTTATTTACAAGCGCTGTCCACTCTGTCATTTCTGCATCATGGCATTGAAGTTTTAAATGATTGCATACTAAATCATCCATCTTTTGATCTTGTAACGATAATGGAACTGCATATAAAGTATCAGCATCCATTGCTTCAATAACTGCTTCTGGTGCAATGTCACAGAATAGAGCTAGCTTGTCTTTCATGTCTTGAGAAATAGGCATTTCTGTACGAACAACGATAATGTTTGGCTGAATACCAAGGCTACGAAGCTCTTTTACACTGTGCTGAGTTGGCTTTGTCTTCATTTCGCCAGCCGCTTTTAAGTAAGGAATTAATGTACAATGAATATACATTACGTTATCTGAACCGATGTCACTCTTAATTTGACGAATTGCTTCAAGGAAAGGAAGTGATTCAATATCCCCTACCGTTCCGCCGATCTCTGTGATCACTACATCAGCATTTGTTTCTTTACCAGCACGCATCACGCGTTCTTTAATTTCATTTGTAATGTGTGGAATAACCTGAACCGTTCCACCTAAGTATTCGCCGCGACGTTCTTTACGAAGTACTGTCGAATAGATTTTTCCTGTTGTCACGTTGCTATATTTAGACAAATTAATGTCGATGAAACGCTCATAGTGACCTAAGTCTAAATCTGTTTCCGCACCATCATCGGTTACGAATACTTCCCCGTGTTGATAAGGACTCATTGTTCCTGGGTCTACGTTAATGTACGGGTCAAACTTTTGAATTGTTACCTTTAATCCTCGATTTTTTAACAAACGGCCAAGAGATGCAGCTGTGATTCCTTTACCTAAGGAAGAAACAACCCCACCTGTTACAAAAATATATTTAGTCAACTGAAAAGCCCCCTTCAATCTATTGTTCCCTATAATAAAAGTATTGAATAAACCAATTTTTCTCAGGGCTAAAAACACAAAAACGCCCCGCTTACTTAAAAAGTAAAGGGAGCGTTATAAACATAAAACATATCTCTTAAAGAGCCCAAATAAAATACTACAATTTGGGCCAAGATAAGTCAAGAAAAGATTAAAAATCTTTATTTTTGATCGTCGTCTTCGTCATCATCGAGATCATATTCATCTTCAGCAACTAACTCATCATCGAAGTCATCTTCATCTTCATCATCTTCTTCATCTATCTCACTTAAATCATCAAGTTCTTCGATTTCGTCTTCGTCATCTAGATCGTCAATGTCTTCTTCATCAAAGTCGAAATCTTCATCGGCCTCATCCAGATCTTCAACCTCTTCTTCCAATTCCTCTTCTTTTGCAGCCTTTTTCGTCTTTTTCTTTCTCGTTTTGACCGCTGTAGTTACTTCTTCTTCCAATTGGTCAACCGGGTACCATGCACGTAGTCCCCAACGATTCTCGCCCAGTGTGATGAATCGACCATCGAAATTTAAATCCGTATAAAACTGGACCATACGCTGTCTTACTTCTTCATCACTTAGCTCTAAATGTTGTTGAATTTGATTTAAAATTTCTTGAAATGTAATCGGTTGTTTACTTTCCTCAAGAATAATAAATGCCACTTCAATAAAGGACATTTCTTTGCGTTCTTCTTTTGACAATTGCTTTAAATTCACATCCGCACTTCCCTTCTCTATTTACACACCCTGCAAAAGTGGTGGAGCTTCACTCACACCTTCTTCATTAGCATTCGTTTGGCAACATACCATTGCTTTCGAACAATTTTCAGAGCAAAAAAGGCCATATTTTTCATTATAAACATAACCACTTTCAATATGCTATAAGTTTATGTCAAGATTCATACTTTTTTTCTCCATTTACTTGATACTTTCATTCAGTGATGTTTTTTGGGACTTTTTAATTCCATAAAAGCTTTGTAGAATAAGAATAAGGAGAGGAAAATAAAAGGAATAGCACCTAGTTGTTTATTATATAACCATATAAATACAAACGTACTGATACCTATGACGATATAACCTAATAATTGTTTCACCTTTTCACATCCCGTCATTGTCCTTATTCTCATTGTATACTCACAGCTAGCATTTATAAAACAAAAATAATGTTAAGAAATTGCAAAGGCTTCACCTGTTATCATTTATACCCAAAACAAGTAAAAATCATAAGTAAAAAACTGACCGCAAAAGGAATATAACTTGTTCCTTTTGCGATCAGCTCAATTTACATATTTCTTCTATACTGGCCGCCCACTTCGTAAAGGGCTTTCGTAATTTGACCCAGACTGGCTACTCTCACACAGTTCATTAGCTCCGCAAATATATTGCCTCCGCTAATTGCTGTTTCTTTTAGCTGCTCCAAGGCCGCTTCTGTTTCATCTTGATGCTTTTGTTGGAAGTAACGTAGATTCGTAATTTGCAGCTCTTTTTCTTCCATTGTTGCTCGGGCGATTTCCATATTATCAATGTCCTCTTCAGATGGAGGATTTGGATTTAAGTATGTGTTCACACCGATAATCGGCAATTCGCCTGTATGCTTAAGCATCTCGTAATGCATCGATTCTTCTTGAATCTTCCCACGTTGATATTGCGTTTCCATTGCACCGAGCACGCCGCCACGATCGTTAATGCGCTCAAACTCTTGCAACACAGCTTCTTCGACTAAATCTGTCAACTCTTCCACAATAAACGAACCTTGTAGCGGATTTTCATTTTTAGACAAGCCATGCTCATTCGTAATAATTAATTGAATCGCCATTGCCCGACGAACCGATTCTTCTGTCGGTGTCGTGATCGCTTCATCGTAAGCATTCGTATGAAGCGAGTTACAGTTGTCTTGCAGTGCCATTAATGCTTGTAAAGTCGTACGAATATCATTAAAGTCAATTTCTTGCGCATGCAAGGAACGACCGGACGTTTGTACGTGATACTTTAATTTTTGGGAGCGTTCATTCGCACCATATTTGTCGCGCATCGTCGTCGCCCAAATGCGGCGTGATACTCGCCCAATCACTGTATACTCTGGGTCCAACCCGTTCGAGAAGAAGAACGATAAGTTAGGCGCAAAGTCATCAATATTCATGCCTCGACTTAAATAATACTCTACATACGTAAAACCGTTAGCAAGTGTAAAGGCTAGCTGAGAAATCGGATTCGCTCCCGCTTCGGCAATATGATAGCCAGAAATTGAAACAGAGTAATAGTTACGCACTGACTGATCGATGAAATATTGTTGAATATCTCCCATTAAGCGCAAAGCAAATTCCGTAGAGAAAATACAAGTATTTTGTCCTTGGTCTTCTTTTAAAATATCTGCCTGTACCGTTCCACGCACTGTTTTCAATGTCTGTGAGCGAACGTCCGCAAATTCCTCTACCGTCAGCACTCGGCCAAGTTCTTCTTCCTTCACCTTCACTTGCTGGTCAATCGCTGTATTCATAAACATCGCCAAAATAATCGGTGCCGGTCCATTAATCGTCATCGATACAGATGTCGATGGGTGACAAAGATCAAAGCCTTGATATAGCTTTTTCATATCATCTAACGTACAAACGTTGACACCACTTTCCCCGATTTTCCCGAAAATATCTGGGCGATGATCCGGGTCTTCTCCGTACAATGTCACGGAATCAAAAGCAGTACTCAAACGCTTCGCCGTATCATCCTTTGATAAATAATGGAAGCGACGATTCGTTCTTTCTGGCGTTCCTTCTCCAGCAAACTGACGCTTCGGATCTTCCCCTTTTCGTTTAAACGGAAACACCCCAGCTGTATAAGGAAAAGAACCTGGTACATTTTCTCGGTATACCCAACGAAGAATTTCACCATAATCAGCATATTTCGGCAAAGCCACTTTTGGAATAGGAAGCCCTGACAAGCTAGTCGTCGTCAATTCCGTGACGATCTCTTTATCGCGCACCTTCGTAATCAGCTTTTCACCTGCATATTTTTCGCGTAATTCCTGCCAGCCACGAAGAATATTTTTCGACTCAGCCGTTAATTGATCTTCTAGCGATGCTTTTAACGCTTCTAGTGAACGAAGAACTTCTTCATTCTTTTCCTTCGTCTTTACTTCTTCAATTGCTCCTTCTAACTGGAACAATCGGCGAGCAATATTCATTTGTTCATCAGATCGTTTATGATAACCGCGTACTGTTTCTGTAATTTCACGTAAATAATAACGACGATCATTTGGAATAATCACGTTTTGCTTCTCGACATTCGCCTTTTTGCTAAAAGAAGCTGCCCAGCCAGTGCCTGTTTTTTCATTGATCGTTTCGACTAGAGCGGCAAATAATGCATTCGTTCCTTGGTCATTAAACTGGCTCGCGATCGTTCCATACACAGGCATCTCATCTAGCGGCTTATCAAATAAATTACGGCTACGCTGATATTGCTTTTGTACTTGGCGTCTCGCATCTTCAGACCCTTTTCTTTCAAATTTGTTGATGACAATTAAATCCGCAAAGTCGATCATGTCGATCTTCTCAAGCTGAGATGGCGCCCCAAACTCGCTCGTCATCACATACATGGATACATCGGAAATATCAGCAATCTCGGCATCCCCTTGACCGATCCCGCTCGTTTCAACGATGATTAAATCATATTGTGCCGCTTGCACAACTTTAATCGCATCTTTAATCGCAAGTGATAACTCTGTACGAGAATTTCTTGTCGCTAAGCTACGCATAAATACACGCTGATTAAAAATAGCATTCATGCGAATACGGTCACCAAGCAACGCTCCGCCCGTTTTTTGCTTCGTTGGATCAATCGACAAAACCGCTACTTTTTTATCTGGAATTTCATTTAAGAAACGGCGAATCAATTCATCGGTAAGCGAGCTTTTTCCGGCTCCACCAGTTCCCGTGATCCCGATGACAGGGGCATGTCCCTCCATCAATTCAATCCGTTCAAAAACTTCTCGCGCAGCTACTTGTTGCTCTGCATCCGCATCAATTTGATCTTCAGCAAGCGAAATTAATTTCGAAACAAACGGAATTTCTCCATTTGGAAGCTGATCAAGCTCTTCTTTCATAGAGTCTGTTACAGTGGAATAATCACATTCTTCAAGCATGCGATTAATCATGCCTTGCAAGCCTTGTTGACGACCATCTTCCGGAGAAAAGATCCGAGCAATTCCGTACTCGTGAAGTTCTTTAATTTCTTTAGGGATGATAACGCCACCCCCGCCTCCATAAATACGGATATGAGAGCAACCTCTTTCCTTTAACAAATCATAAATGTATTTAAAATACTCAACATGTCCCCCTTGATAAGAAGAGATCGCAATCCCTTGAACATCCTCTTGAATGGCAGCGTTTACAATCTCTTCCACAGAACGATTATGACCTAGATGAATCACTTCCGCTCCACTCGATTGCAAAATCCGACGCATAATATTAATGGATGCATCATGACCATCAAAAAGGCTAGAAGCTGTCACAAAGCGAATATGATGCTTAGGTTTATAAATCTCCACTGTTTGACCCATGTTATTTCCCCCTTAGCTTTTCGTTTTGTACCCGTTAATACCGGAAAAAAGCAAATCCGTCTGTAACTGAATATAGTCATCAATCGTAAATGACTTTCTTAAAGTCCAGCGACGGAACCCCCACATTTGTCCTTGAACAAAAATATTTTGTGCTAGCATATGGATCGTTCGCTCATCCATCTCCAATTCCTTTGTCTCAACACAACGACGAATCAAAGTTTCAAACATGCTTACCATGTCCATTTCCTTTTGCAATACATACGGTAGCGCATCCTTTGAAAGCGATTTTGCTTCCTGGTACATTACAAGCACTTCATCCTGCATATCGTCCATGACTTTGAAATAATAACCAACACCTAGCTTTAAGCTATCAAGTGTCCCTGCTTCTAAATCGATTCTTTGCAGTCGATCTTTTACCTGGTCATAAATGCTATCACATACAAGATAAAGGACATCCTCTTTTGTTCGGATATATTCATATAAAGTACCGATGCTGAACCCCGATGCTTTCGCAATCTCTCTCGTTGTTGTCCGATGAAAGCCTTTTTGCTTAAAAAGTTGGACCGCCCCTTTGATCATTTCGGACCGCCTTTTTTGTATTAACTGTTCATCTTTGACAGATGCATGTACTTTTCGCTTATTTGCATCCATTTTTTATCAACCGCCTTTATTTGAACATACAGAAAGCAAGGAGGAAGAACAGACGAGAGGATTGTATGTCCCCTCCTCTGTTCTTGTCTTAGTATGAAATTTTTTGGTTCTTTGACTTTATAAAGTGTTTCTTCGACTTTCTGGTCAGTTCTTTGACCTTATGAAGCCTTTCTTCGACTTTCTGATCGCTCTAGTCCATACGTCGCTGAACAGCGCCTTCCGCTTTTCTTATTTAGTCACCATTCTTGAGATAACTAGACGTTGGATTTCTTGTGTTCCTTCGTAAATTTGAGTAATTTTTGCGTCACGCATATAGCGTTCTACTGGGTAATCTTTTGTATAGCCGTAACCTCCGAAGATTTGAACGGCTTCTGTTGTAACTTTCATCGCTGTGTCACCAGCCATTAGTTTAGACATAGCAGATTCTTTTCCGTATGGTAATCCTTTAGATTCTAACCAAGCTGCTTGGTATGTCAACAAACGAGATGCTTCAACAGCTGTTGCCATATCAGCAATTTTGAATGAGATTCCTTGGTTTGCGACGATTGGTTTGCCAAATTGTTTACGCTCTTTCGCGTATTCAATCGAAGCATCTAAAGCACCTTGTGCGATTCCGACTGCTTGAGCCGCAATTCCGTTACGACCGCCATCTAATGTCATCATCGCCACTTTAAAGCCGTCGCCCACTTCGCCTAAAATGTTCTCTTTCGGCACACGGCAATCTTCAAAGATAATTTCCGTTGTCGGTGACGAACGAATGCCGAGTTTCTTTTCTTTTTTACCAACGGAGAAGCCCGCGAAATCTTTTTCAACGATAAATGCTGTTGTGCCGCGTTGTTTCGATTCTGGGTCCGTTAAGGCAAACACGATATAAATATCAGCAATGCCGCCGTTAGTGATAAAGATTTTCGAACCATTTAAAATGTAGTCGTCACCATCTAAGCGAGCAGTCGTTTTCATTCCACCTGCATCCGACCCTGAACCCGGCTCTGTTAAGCCGTATGCACCAATTTTTTCTCCTTGTGCCATCGGCTTTAAATATTTTTGCTTTTGTTCTTCTGTACCGAATTTATAAACAGGCCAGCCCGCTAAAGACGTATGAGCGGATAACGTTACGCCTGTTGAAGCACAGACACGTGATAGTTCTTCCACCGCGATACAATAAGCTAAGTAATCACTACCGATACCGCCGTACTCTTCAGGCCACGGAATACCCGTTAAACCAAGCTCTGCCATCTTGTGGAAAAGTTCCATATCAAAGCGCTCTTCTTCATCGCGCTCAGCTGCTGTTGGTTCCACTTCATTTTTAGCAAAGTCTCGTACCATTTTGCGAATCATTTCATGTTCTTCTGTTAGTTGGAAGTTCATCTCATTTCCCCATCCTTTGTCTATTTAATGAGCTG
Organism: Bacillus sp. FJAT-42315; assembly: GCF_002797375.1. GTDB lineage: Bacteria > Bacillota > Bacilli > Bacillales > Domibacillaceae > Bacillus_CE. The sequence continues at coordinate 315,260 of NZ_KZ454941.1, read as the reverse complement.
CTTACTAATAACAAGCCTTTGAATTTCGCTAGTACCTTCATAAATTTCTGTGACTTTCGCATCTCTGAAATAACGTTCAACGGCATACTCTTGCGTGTACCCGTAACCGCCATGTACTTGAACGGCTTCAATGGACACATCGACCGCTGCTTTTGAAGCAAATAATTTAGCCATTGAAGCTTCCTTTCCACATGGAAGACCTTGAGCACGTAAGTTGGCAGCACGATACACAAGTAGTTTCGCTGCTTCTACACTTGTGGCCATATCTGCTAGTTTAAAAGCAAGTCCTTGCTGTGCGGCAATTGGCTTACCAAATTGCTTTCGTTCTTTTGAATAATTAGTCGCTTCTTGTAAAGCTGCTTCAGCGATCCCCAACGACTGAGCAGCAATCCCAATTCGACCGACATCGAGGTTTGCCATCGCGATTTTAAAGCCTTCTCCTTCTTGACCGAGAAGATTCGCTGCTGGCACTTGCATATCCTCAAATGTCAATTGCACCGTACGTGAGCCGTGAAGACCCATTTTATGTTCGTCCTTGCCGATCACAAGACCTGGCGTATCTTTTTCAACGATAAACGCTGAAACCCCTTTGCTTCCCAATTCAGGATTGGTAGAAGCAAAGACAATATATGTATCTGCTTCTCCCCCATTTGTGATAAACACCTTTGAGCCATTAATAATATATTGATCCCCTTGTTTGACCGCTCTTGTTTTTAAGCTTGCTGCATCTGAACCAGCGCTAGGCTCGGTTAAACAAAATGCTCCTAAATATTCCCCCGCCGCTAATTTCGGCACATATTTCCGCTTTTGTTCTTCTGTTCCGAAGTAAAGAATAGGGTTCGTTCCAACAGATGTATGAACAGATAAAATAACGCCCATTGTCGCACTCACTTTCGATAGTTCGTTAATAGCGATAATGTATGACGTAAAATCCATTTCACTGCCACCATATTCTTCTGGAATCGTAATTCCCATTAACCCTAATTCAGCCATTTTCTTAAGAATTTCGCGCGGGAATTCCCCCTCTTCCATACGCTCAATCCACGGAGCGATTTCAGACTCCGCAAAATCTCTCACCATTTTTCTCATCATTTCTTGCTCTTCTGTAAAACGCAATTCCATGATTGATTCCCCCTGTTGTTAATGAGTGTTATTCGTAGCTGTAAAATCCGCGACCTGACTTTTTACCAAGCCAGCCTGCTTTTACGTACTTTCTCAATAATGGGCATGGTCGATATTTATCATCGCCAAAGCCATCATGTAAGATTTCCATAATATAAAGACAAGTATCAAGACCGATAAAATCAGCTAGAGTCAACGGCCCCATCGGATGATTCATGCCGAGCTTCATTACTTCATCAATCGCTTCTTTCGTTGCTACTCCTTCATATAACGTATAAATCGCTTCATTGATCATCGGCATAAGGATACGATTAGAGACGAATCCTGGAAAATCATTCACTTCTACAGGTACTTTACCTAGCGTATGTGTCATGTTTTCAATCGTTTTATACACTTCATCCGCTGTCGCTAAGCCGCGAATGATTTCGACTAGCTTCATCACAGGCACTGGATTCATAAAATGCATGCCAATTACTTTTTCAGGGCGATCTGTTGCAGCCGCAATTTCAGTAATAGGCAAAGAAGATGTGTTTGAAGCAAGAATCGTATGGTCTGGAGTAATTTCATCTAGCTGAGCAAAAATTTTACGTTTAATCTCCATGTTTTCAACCGCTGCTTCGATGACTAAATCGACGCTTTTGGCATCCTGTAAGTCCGTAGATTTCACGAGACGACTTAACACTTCATCCTTTTCCCCTGCCGTCATTCGCTCTTTTTCCACTTGACGAGAAAGGTTTTTATTGATGACCGCTAAACCGCGCTCTAAATATTCTTCTTTTAAATCATTTAAAATGACTTCATAGCCTGCCTGCGCACAAACTTGTGCAATTCCTGAACCCATTTGACCTGCACCGATGACCATTAACTTTTTGACCTTCATCATTTCCCCTCCGCCTTTTCCTCAATTGTTCGAAATAAAAAATTACCTTTGTACTTCAATCATGACCGCATCGCCTTGACCGCCACCGCTACAAATAGATGCAATCCCGATACCGCCACCTCTGCGCTTCAATTCATATGCAAGTGTTAAAATAATTCTCGCACCGCTTGCACCAATCGGATGACCAAGAGCAACTGCACCGCCATTGACGTTCACTTTCTCAGGATCTAAGTTAGCAATTTTCCCACTAGCTAAAGCAACTGCTGCAAAAGCTTCGTTAATTTCAAACAAATCGATTTCTTCTAAAGAACGACCCGTCTTTTTCAGCAGTTCATTAATAACAAGACCAGGTGTTTGCGGAAAATCTTTCGCTTCTACCGCTACTTCCGCGTGACCGATTACTGTAGCAAGTGGTGCTTTGCCTTCTTGCTTTGCTCGTTCATCGCTCATTAGTACTAGAGCAGCTGCTCCGTCATTAATGCCAGGTGCGTTTCCTGCTGTAATCGTTCCTTCTTTCCCGAAAGCTGGACGCAACCTAGCTAACGTTTCTTTCGTTGTCTCTTTACGTGGTGCTTCATCCTGGGAAACTGTGATTGGATCTCCTTTTCTCTGTGGTACTTGAACGGCAACGATTTCTTCTGCTAGCTTGCCAGACTCAATCGCTACAATCGCTTTTTCATGGCTTCCTACCGCCCAGTCATCCTGCTCTTCACGAGAAAGATCGAACTCTTCAGCTGTGCTGTTTCCGTATGTTCCCATATGTACGCCTGTAAAGCTACAAGATAGCCCGTCAGATATCATTAAATCGACTAATGGTGCATCGCCCATACGAAGGCCCCAACGCCCTTTTGGTAACGCATACGGCGCATTAGACATCGACTCCATCCCACCAGCAACAATGATATCCTCATCGCCAGCACGAATAATTTGATCCGCCAATGTAACGCTTCGAAGTCCAGATGCACAGACTTTGTTAATTGTTTCTGTCTTCACTTCCCAAGGAATCCCTGCTTCTCTTGCCGCCTGTCTAGATGGAATTTGGCCTTGTCCCGCTTGAAGAACATTTCCAAAAATCACTTCATCTACTTGATCAGGCTGAACACCTGCTCGATTCAATGCTTCCTTAATCGCAATGCCACCAAGCTGAGAAGCAGTCAGTGAGCTTAACCCTCCACCGAATTTCCCAAAAGGCGTTCGCGCCCCATCAATAATTACTGTTTTTGTCATGCTTTTTTCCTCCTTCAAGTTAGGAATAAGTAACCGTTTTCACCATTTGACTGAACGCTCGCTCGAAACAACATCAAAAGGAAAGAGACACAAATACCCCTTCGCCTCTCTACTACTCTCTTACCCTTATTTTAAGCCAAAATTTGATAAAATCAAATAATAATAAAGAAAATTCAAAAAAATTTTACAATAGGAAAAGCGGAAGGCGCTGTTTAGCGACGTATGGACTGGAACGATCCACACGAGATAAAGGAAAACGAAATGCAGAGCCAACTCGTTCAGCCGCGACAAGCAAAAGACGAGCCGACTGAAAGGTTGCTCTTTAACCTTTTGGGCGGATTGGCTTTTGACCTCGAGTGGCTAGTTGGCGGCGCTAGACAACACGATGAACGTTAGTGAATCGATGTTGACTTATCGCAAGGAGGATCGTGGAAGTACACTAGTCGCTAGCGCCTGCAGCTGGACAAAGAAATGCGGAGCCAACTTGTTTAGCGGCGACAAGCAAAAGAAAAGCTGGCTGAAAGGTTATTCTTTAACCTTTTGGACAGATTGGCTTTTGACCTCGAGCCGCTGGCACCTGGAGCTGGACAATAGAAAAGCGGAGTCGACTGCTCAGACACGACAAGCAAATGACAGAATGATGGAATGGCGTTCTTCAGCCATGCAGTCAGGCTGGCATTTGACTCGAGTGTCTAGGAGACGGAGCTAGACAACATAGGAAAAGCGGAAGGAACTGTCACATAAGAGACACCCCTATGTGACAGAACCCTTATTATCCTGTTATTTTTGCTCTTCTTCTGTCGAAGCTGTTTCTGCGATCACAGCCGCTTTTTGCTCTTCTGGTTGTTCTACGTCCGCTGATGCTTCTGTTGTTTCTTCCGGCTCTTCTTCAGGCGTGATTGCGGCTTTTTGCGGACCGAAAACAGCTTTTTCTAAAAGCTCAGCCACGTCATAAGTCGCTACCTTGTCCTCGACTTCCTTCGCTTTCGTTCCATCAGATAGCATCGTCAAGCAATATGGACAGCCTGAGCTAATAACCGATGGATTGCAAGCTAACGCTTGTTCTGTACGGGCAACGTTAATGCGGTGACCAGTATCTTCTTCCATCCACATTAATCCTCCGCCGGCTCCACAACACATACCTGTTTCACGACGGCGCTCCATTTCCACAAGCTTTACACCAGGAATCGCTTTTAAGATTTCACGTGGCGGATCATACACTTCATTGTAACGTCCTAAGTAACAAGAATCGTGGAAGGTGATCGTCTCGTTCACTTCATACTGTGGCTTGAGTCGTCCTTCTTTTACGAGCTGATCAAGTAATTCCGTATGGTGATAAACTTCCGCAGTCAATCCTAAATCCGGATACTCATTTTTGAAAATATTGTACGCATGCGGATCGATCGTCACAATCTTCTTCACTTCGTTTTTCTCAAATTCAGCGATGTTTGCTGTTGCGAGCTCCTGGAATAAAAACTCATTTCCAAGTCGTCGTGGTGTATCTCCTGAGTTTTTCTCTTTGTTTCCTAAAATTGCGAATTTAACATCGGCTTCGTTTAATAATTTCGCAAAAGCAAGCGTAATTTTTTGGCTGCGATTATCAAATGCTCCCATCGAACCAACCCAAAGCAAGTATTCGAAGTCCTCTCCTGCTTTTTTCATTTCTCTCACTGTTGGTACATGAACATCATCGCGCAGATCACGCCAATTTTCTTTTTCTTTACGATTTAAGCCCCATGGATTTCCTTGGCGCTCAATGCTTTGCATCGCACGCTGAGCTTCCGGGTCCATTTTTCCTTCTGTTAATACAAGGTAACGACGCAAATCGATAATTTTATCGACATGCTCATTCATGACTGGACATTGATCTTCACAATTACGACATGTTGTACAAGCCCAGATTTCCTCTTCAGTGATAACATCGCCAATTAAGCTCGGATTGTAAAGCTCCGCTGCTACTTCAGCACCGCCACCCTTAGCCGCACTGGCCAGCGCTAGCTGATTGCCTTTCGTACCAGAGAAAGAAAAAGTTGGCACCCATGGTTGCTTCGATGTCACAGCGGCACCTGTCATCGTCAAATGATCACGCATTTTGACGATTAAATCCATTGGTGAAAGCATTTTTCCTGTGCCTGTCGCTGGACACATATTTGTACAACGGCCACACTCTACACAGGCATAAAAATCAATCATTTGTCGCTGATTAAAATCTTGAATTTTCCCCACGCCGAATGACTCTTGAGACTCATCTTCAAAATCGATTGGCTGAAGCGTGCCAGCCTTTTCTAAGCGGTGAAAATAGACGTTAACAGGTCCCGCAATTAAATGGGCGTGCTTCGATTGTGGCACATAGACTAAGAAAGTAAGTAGAACGAATAAATGAATCCACCACATCACATAGAAAATAGCAATAGCAGCTGTTTCTCCGATGCCAGCCATCGCTACAGCAACAGCTGATGCGATCGGCTCAATACCTGTCCAATGGACATTTGCTCCCTCATGCCAAATTAAATCCATTCCGTTACCAACAAGAACAGAAAGCATAAGCGACCCAATGAAAATTAACACGAGTCCATTTTTCCAGCCGCGCTTTAAGCGGACCAGCTTTTCAATATATCGACGGTGGAAAGCCCAAACAACTGCCACAAGAATGACTAATGTGACAATTTCCTGGAAAAATTTAAAGCCGTCATATAATGGACCGAGCGGCAAGTGAGCTCCTGGAACAATTCCTTTAATAATAAAATCAATGGCGCCAAGCTGTACGAGCAAGAAACCATAGAAAAACATGACGTGAATCGCACCGCTCTTCTTATCCTTGAGAAGCTTTTTTTGACCAAATACATTGATCCAAATGTTATTTAAACGCTCTTTCACATCATTATTGAATTCTTCTTTTTTCCCCAATTGAATGTACTCGTAACGCGTTTTCAATAAATAAACGAATAAATAACCCCCGTAAGCGATTACAGCGATTGATGCAATTAAGTTGATCCACAGTAAACCGTTCATTCTCCCCCACGCACTCCTTTCCAAGATGTCAAATCTTTTTCCCCCTTTTTTAAACAAAAGCAAACATAAAAAATTTTCAGAATGTTTATACCTCTATTATATTATGAATGAGCATTCAGTCAACCAATTATTTTACTTTTCTTAAAAAAAAGATTACGAAAACAACTTTTCCTCCATTTTGGAGATACTACGAAGAAAAGGAGGTGGATGGCTCGTGTGGTTTGTTTTCTGGCTTTTTTTCCTGTTGATCCTCGTCTTAGCCGACCTTTATTTTGGACGAAGAAAAATGAGAAACACCCCCTCTCAAAAGAAGTACCCACATAGGAAAGGGAGAATCCAGTTTTTGGGGAGTGGACCGGAATTTTTTGATCAATTGTTTATCGATATAAAGGAGGCTCAACATCGGGTAAGCTGCCTTTTCTATATTGTGAAGGATGATGAATGCAGTCAGAATTTTTTCTCGTTGTTAAAGGAAACTGCCAAACGTGGAGTTGAGGTTTATTTATTAATGGATTGGCTCGGCAGTTATAAAGTCAAAAAATCCATCGTGAACGATTTGAAGCAAGCCGGTGTTCATGTAGATTTCTCTTGCAAGCCTCGGATTCCATATTTCTTTTTTTCGCTACAGCAGCGTAACCATCGTAAAATTACGATCATTGATGATCAAATTGCGTATCTAGGTGGCTTTAATGTTGGTCGTGAGTATATAAACGAGAGCAAGAAGCCTGCGTTATCCCCATGGCGCGATTATCATTTGCGTTTCACAGGAGAAGCAATTCAAGATTTGGAGGCGGAGTTTTTAGCCGATTGGAATCAGGAAAAACGACCTTTTTTGAATGGGATCTGTCAAGAAAAGACTTGTGAGCAAGGGGTTAAACACATGATTTTACCTTCTAAAAACGGGGAGCTTGAAGATCAAATGGTCTCCATGATCGCAGCTACTAAACAGTCTTTATTTATCGGCTCTCCTTACTTTATTCCTTCTCAGTCGGTGTTTCAGCAATTAATAGCGGCACTTGAGCGAGGCGTGTCGATCACGATCCTATTGCCTGCCCATGCCGACCATCCACTTGTTAAACAAGCAGCCTATCCCTATTTGCGAAAGCTGCTTCAATATAAACATGCACGTATTCATCTATTTAATAATGGCTTCTACCATGCGAAAATTGTCATATTCGACAACCGCCTTTGCGACATCGGTACAGCCAACTTCGATGAGCGTAGCCAGCTGATTAATTGGGAATGTAACTGTTTGATTGATAGCTCTGTATTTATCGCCAGCATTCAACCTGTTATTGAAAAAGATCTCGTTAACTCAGAAACATTAACGTTAGATGGGCTAAATCACTTGTCCACGGGTGAGCGAATGAAGGAACAACTCGCCAAAGTGGTTCGTGGGTATTTGTAGCACTAAAAAAGCTTGCAGACATTGGCTCTGCAAGCTTTTTGAATTACATTTTTTCTGGTGCGGATACACCGATTAGTTGTAGAGCGTTTTTCAATGTGATTTGTACCGCTTTAATCAGTGCTAGGCGTGCTTCTGATAGCGCCTTATTGTTTGGATCGAGCACTTTTTCCGCGTTGTAGAAGCTATGGAACGCAGCTGCTAGCTCTTGCGTGTAATTGGCGATACGGTGCGGAATACGTTTTTCCGCTGCTTCTGCCACTACTTGTGGGAAGTCGCCGATTTTTTTCAATAAGTCGATTTCTTTCTCAGCCACTAGAAGCGACAGGTCAGCTTCTGGGTTGATGTTTATATTTTGCTCTGCGCCTTGGCGTAGGATACTGTTAATACGTGCATGGGCATATTGAGCGTAATAAACAGGGTTTTCGTTCGATTGTGAAACGGCTAAGTCTAAGTCGAAGTCCATATGCGTATCTCCGCTTCTCATCGCGAAGAAGTAACGAACAGCGTCTAATCCTACTTCTTCAACTAGTTCACGCATCGTAACCGCTTTTCCTGTCCGTTTACTCATTTTCATTTTTTCACCGTTTTTATATAAGTGAACAAGTTGGATGACTTCCACTTCTAAGCTTTCTTTATTGTAACCAAGCGCTTCAACCGCTGCTTTCATACGCGGGATATACCCATGGTGATCGGCTCCCCAAATGTTGATCACTTTTTCGTGACCGCGTTCAAACTTATCTTTATGGTACGCAATGTCTGGTGTTAAGTATGTGTATGTGCCATCGTTTTTCACGAGCACACGATCTTTATCGTCACCAAATGTCGTTGAACGGAACCAAACAGCTCCCTCTTCTTCAAAAATATGTCCTTTTTCACGAAGAGCCGCCAATGCCTCGTCGATTTTTCCATTTTCATAAAGCGATGTTTCCGAATACCAAACGTCAAAATCTACGCGGAAATTTGCTAAATCTTTTTTCAGCTTCTCCATCTCGTATTTTAAGCCGTATTCTCTAAATGTTTGGTAGCGCTCTTCTTCTGACATCGACACGAATTTGTCGCCGAACTCTTCTGCTAGCTTTTGGCCGATGCCGATGATATCTTTGCCGTGGTAACCGTCCTCTGGCATTTCTTTTTCTTGACCTAACGCTTGGAAGTAACGTGCTTCGACGGATAAAGCTAAATTATGAATTTGGTTACCCGCATCGTTAATGTAATATTCTCTCGTCACATCATAGCCGGCTTTTTCAAGTACATTACTTAAAGAATCACCAACGGCCGCCCCACGAGCATGTCCTAAATGAAGGTCGCCTGTCGGGTTTGCAGATACGAATTCCACTTGAATCTTTTGGTTGCCTCCAGCATTCGTCTGACCGTATTTGTCCCCTTCTTGTAGCACGACTGGCACTAAGTCAGTTAAATATTGATTGTTCATGTAAAAGTTGATAAAGCCTGGTCCGGCAATTTCGATTTTTTCGATCGATGCTTTCGTTTGATCAAAATGAGCAATGATATCTTCCGCAATCGCGCGCGGAGCCTTCTTTGCTATACGAGCTAGCTGCATCGCCATATTTGTTGAATAATCCCCGTGTGCCTTCTCTTTTGGCGTCTCCAAAATGACAGCTGGAATCTCTTCCTCCTGCGCTAAGCCTGCCTTTACAACGGCCGCTTTCACTTCTGCTTTTAATTCTTCTTGTACTTTTTCTGCAATGTTCATTGTGAAAATTCCTCCTTTTCGGGTCAAACCCCTTGAAATGTAATATTCATTTCGTATGTTCCAACTGGTGATTCCTGCATGAACAAGTTGTAGTTTAGTTTGAGCATGCCTTGTACGGTTTGTTCGTTGTATGTACATTCATGAACTAGCGTGTTAGTTTGTGTACTTAACAGCAATGTGCCATATGGGCTATCATATGAGCCATTCTGCTGTTCATCTAAATGGAATGGTAGTCGCATTTTGACGGCTCCGCTACGTAAAATTAACGCCTCATTTTGAGAGAATTTCACAATCGTATGAATCGTTCCTTCTTCTTGCACCTCATCGTACTTTAAAAAGAACCCGCTACTTTTTTCGTAAAACTGTCCCGAAAGCTTGAGCTCGTAAGATTCCTTTTCTCCATTCATTTCAATGTTTGTCGTTAAACAAATATTCACAGGAATATGTGCTTGCTGATTTGTCGTCAAGCGATTCACTTCCTTTATTTTTTCACTGTTATAACTTATTAAGTATAAAAATCTTTAGCGGAAAATGCAATGTTTGAAAAAGCGAAACCCCCTGGCGCCGTTGACCAGGGGGAATCTCTAATTATTTCTTATTTTCTACTGCCCAGCCAAGCATCATTTCACGAATTAGCTTAGAAGCTGTATTCGCTGTTTGTTCAGAAGAATCATAAATTGGTGCGACTTCCACTAAATCTCCGCCCACAACGTTTACTTCAGAGCGTGCGATCGCATGAATGGAGGCAAGCAATTCTTTTGATGTAATCCCGCCGCAGTCGACTGTACCTGTGCCTGGCGCATGAGCCGGGTCTAACACATCAATGTCAATCGTCACATATACCGGACGACCAGCTAGCGTTGGTAAAATTTCTTTCAATGGCTCAAGCACTTCAAACTTCGAAATGTGCATCCCATTTTCTTTCGCCCATTGGAATTCTTCCTTCATACCAGAACGAATCCCGAATGAGTACACATTCGATGGACCGATTAACTCAGCAATTTTGCGAATCGGCGTCGAGTGAGAAAGCGGCTCGCCCTCATACTCTGTGCGTAAATCCGTATGAGCATCCATATGAATGATCGCTAAATCCGGATATTTTTTCGCGACAGCCTTCATTACTGGCCACGACACTAAATGCTCGCCGCCCATACCAAGCGGGAACTTGCCATCTTTTAATAGACCATCAATGTAGTCCTCAATTAAATCTAAGCTTTTTTGAGCATTTCCAAACGGTAATGGAATGTCGCCAGCATCGAAATATTTCAGTTCCTCCATCTCGATATCTAAATACGCACTATACTCTTCTAAACCGATCGACACTTCACGAATGCGCGTTGGGCCAAAGCGAGAACCCGGACGATAACTAACCGTCCAATCCATCGGCATCCCGTATAACACGACACTGCTCTCTTCATAGTTTGGATGACTCCCGATAAATACATTTCCTGAATATGCTTCATCAAAACGCATAACAATCCCACCTTTTTATATAAAAAATTCAGCTAATGAAGAGGTCCTGCTTGCAGGACCTCTTCATCTTACTCTGTCATATCTTTTACGAATTTTGGTAATACGAAAGCAGCTTTATGCAATTCTTTCGTGTAGTATTTTGTTTCGATTTCGTGGAAGCGGTCTTCGCTTACTTCAAGCGGATCGTGTTTTTTCGAACCGATTGTGAATGTCCACATACCGCTTGGATACGTTGGGATGTTCGCTGTGTACAGACGAGTGATAGGGAAAATTTCTTTCACGTCGCGTTGCACTTCACGAATTAAGTCCGCTTTGAACCATGGGTTGTCTGTTTGCGCAACGAAGATACCGTCTTCTTTTAACGCTTTCGCAATTCCTGCGTAGAAGCCTTTTGTGAAAAGGTTCGCAGCTGGGCCAACTGGCTCTGTAGAATCAACCATGATGACATCATATTCATTTTCACTGTTCGCGATATGCATAAAGCCATCATCTACTTGAACATCGACGCGCTCATTATCAAGCTCGCCTGCGATTTCCGGTAAGAATTTCTTCGAGAATTCGATTACTTTGCCGTCAATATCAACTAGCGTCGCTTTTTTCACGCTTGGGTGCTTTAACACTTCACGGATCACTCCGCCGTCTCCACCACCAACAACAAGAACATTTTCTGGATTTGGATGTGTAAATAAAGGTACGTGTGCCACCATTTCATGATAAACGAATTCATCTTTTTGCGAAGTCATCACCATACCATCTAAAAATAGCATATTGCCCCATTCTTCTGTTTCGGCCATTTCAAGATATTGAAAATCGGTTTGCTCCGTGTGAAGCGTCTTCTTGATTTTCATTGTGATACCAAAGTTTTCTGTTTGCTTTTCTGTATACCAAAGTCCAGCCATTCAATCCTCTTCCTTTCTATTTAAAGAGTAGTCTATTTATTATCTGTAAAGCGCGGACAAGCAGGCCGCCCTTGCTAAATCATTCTTAGTCAAAGCGTCATTTCGCCTTTTTTCCACAAAAAAAGTATAGTGGAATCTTGCAAAAATTCAAGAGAATTTTATGTTTAAAAACTAGTTTTTTTTTTCATACTGAAAGATACCTAT
>NZ_KZ454941.1:284127-303311 GCF_002797375.1 Bacillus sp. FJAT-42315 | reverse complement strand
TTTCACTGTTCGCGATATGCATAAAGCCATCATCTACTTGAACATCGACGCGCTCATTATCAAGCTCGCCTGCGATTTCCGGTAAGAATTTCTTCGAGAATTCGATTACTTTGCCGTCAATATCAACTAGCGTCGCTTTTTTCACGCTTGGGTGCTTTAACACTTCACGGATCACTCCGCCGTCTCCACCACCAACAACAAGAACATTTTCTGGATTTGGATGTGTAAATAAAGGTACGTGTGCCACCATTTCATGATAAACGAATTCATCTTTTTGCGAAGTCATCACCATACCATCTAAAAATAGCATATTGCCCCATTCTTCTGTTTCGGCCATTTCAAGATATTGAAAATCGGTTTGCTCCGTGTGAAGCGTCTTCTTGATTTTCATTGTGATACCAAAGTTTTCTGTTTGCTTTTCTGTATACCAAAGTCCAGCCATTCAATCCTCTTCCTTTCTATTTAAAGAGTAGTCTATTTATTATCTGTAAAGCGCGGACAAGCAGGCCGCCCTTGCTAAATCATTCTTAGTCAAAGCGTCATTTCGCCTTTTTTCCACAAAAAAAGTATAGTGGAATCTTGCAAAAATTCAAGAGAATTTTATGTTTAAAAACTAGTTTTTTTTTTCATACTGAAAGATACCTATTCTAAATAAGGCAGGTGATTATATGAAAATCACGACCCTGTCACGATTTCATCAAACAGTCAAGTGGGTACGGGCGAGCTTGTTTCTTAGTTTTTTTGCCGTAATCATTTTATTACTATTGTTTAGTGCTGGTTATATGTACTTCAAAATTTTAGGTGAACCAGAAATTGTCGTGCCACAGTCTACTTTATATTTTGCTGCTAATGGCGAGGTGATCGGTGAGAGCCATGCGGGTGAAAAAAGATATTGGGTGCCTCTTGATGAAGTATCCCCTTTTTTACTGCAATCTACTCTAGCCATTGAAGATAAAAAATTTTATAAGCATAACGGATTCGATTTCAAACGAATTGGCGGGGCCATTGTCGCTGACTTGAAAGCGATGTCGAAAGTACAAGGAGCAAGCACGATTACCCAGCAATATGCACGTAATCTATACCTTTCTCATGATAAAACATGGAAGCGAAAACTATCGGAAGCTGCCTATACAATTCGGCTCGAACTGAATTTTTCTAAAGAAAAAATTTTAGAGGGCTATGTGAACACAATTTACTATGGTCATGGCTCCTATGGCATTGAGTCCGCTAGCCAATTTTATTTTGGAAAAAAAGCGAGCGACTTAACACTCGCTGAAGCTAGTATGCTCGCTGGGATTCCGAAAGGCCCGTCTGTTTATTCACCAGTCAAATCGATGGACAACGCGAAAAAGCGGCAAGGAATCATTCTACAGGAACTAACAAAGGATGGCATCATTACAGAAAAGGAAAAGCAACGTGCCGAAAGCGAACCACTTCGACTAGTGGCGAAGCATCCCCACGCGGATGTCGAACAAGCCCCCTATTTTCGCGATGCCGTTCAAAGAGTGTTAGCTTCTGAGCTGAACATTGATGAGCAGACGATCGCTCTCGGTGGTTTACGAGTCTATACGACGCTCAATCCGACGCATCAAAAAGTCGCTGAACAAACGATTCAAGAGGTGATTCCTGACGATTCAAACATCCAGCCAGCGCTCGTATCAATCGCACCAAAAACCCATTATGTGACCGCTCTCGCTGGAGGAAAAGATTTCGAGCAAAGCTCATACAATCGGGCCGTTCAAGCGATTCGACAGCCCGGTTCAACCTTTAAGCCATTTTTATATTATGCCGCTTTAAAAAATGGCTTCACGCAAGCGACGATGTTAACGAGTGAACCGACCTCCTTTCAGTTTGATGAAGGTCGCAACGTCTACGCACCCAGCAATTTCAACCATCAATACGCCGATAAAGAAATGACGATGGCTCAGGCAATAGCAGTATCCGATAATATTTACGCCGTGAAAACCCATCTTTTTCTCAAGCCAGAAACACTCATTAAAACAGCGAAGGAATTCGGCATTTTGACCCCTTTAAAGCCCGTTCCCTCCCTCGCTCTCGGAACTTCCGGTGTGCGCGTGCTCGATATGGTTAATGCTTATGCGACGATCGCCAATGGCGGACAATATGAGAAGCCCGTTTTCATTACACGAGTCGAAAATGCTCACGGAGAAGTCATTTATGAACATCAACCAAGTCATACCGAGAGACTTGATCATAAAAAAACGGCGGTGTTAACACAGATGATGACGGGGATGTTTGATGAAAAGTTAAATAGTCAGGCTCATGTGACCGGCGAATCACTGGCACCGAAAATGACGAGACCTTACGCTGGAAAATCTGGTTCTACTAACACAGACTACTGGATGATTGGCTTCACTCCGCAGCTAACAGCGGGCGTATGGACGGGTTACGATGATGGGAGAAAAATTACCGTAGGAGCTGATCGATCATTGGCCAAAAAAATATGGATTGAATTTATGGAAAAAGCCCATAAAGGGAAAAAAGCGAAAAAATTTTCCAAGCCTGATGGGGTCATTGCTGTCAACGTGAACCCTGAGAACGGAAAAATCGCGAGTGAGTATTGTCCAATTACACGTGAAATGTATTTTGTGAAAGGGACTGAGCCTGAAGAGTATTGTACGGAGCATTTACCAAAGAAAAAGAAACAACAAGAGAAAAAAGAAAGCTGGTTCGATCGCATCTTTCCTTTTTAATCCATTTAAAAAGCCTCGGGTGTGCGGCCCGAGGCTTTTTATTGTCCTAGCTTATGCAATTTATGCATCAGCTTTATTGTACTTTTTTTGCTAATATTCGGCAAGGTGTGAATAGTGAATCTACGAAAAAAAATTCATATTTTAGACACAAAGGCATATTGTCAGTCAGCTAAATCTTCCTTCAATTGAGGTGAAGATAACTCCCACATGTCTGCATTATGGTCCTGTAAAAATTGTTTCAGCACTTTTTTTGAACGAGCATCCATATGATCCACGATGATGTGGCTTTTTAACGACTTATCCATGCGGTTCACATGTTCAGGAAGAGATTTGTAGCCACGGCGAGCTTCGCGGTTCACCGTCATCTCACAAGCGGTCACTCCCGTATAAAATGGGCCTTCCTCGCAGCGATCAATCGTTACCCAAACGAGCCAAAACGGCTTGGCGCCTTCAGGTACCTCATCTTTATTCGGCAAAAACTTAATCCCTTTCTCAACGGCACTACGAGCATGCATCGCACCGACATCGATAAAAGCATCATCTTCTTCGACATCAATAAAGACAGGTGACACATGTTCTAGACTAAGCGCCCCTTTGCCGAAGCCTTTATGACCGTCCATTGGGTCATTTTTGATAATATTAAAGCCTACTTTTTTCTTTTTTTCCACGTTAAAATCTCCTTTCTATCAAACGAAAATTGAAAAAATCATGGCAAACCCTTGCAATAGCGCAGGTAAAACCGTATTAAAAATAGGTTGAATCACCCATTGATTAAGCGGTGTAATCACGATAATCAAGAAAATTAACACACCGTATTGCTCGTATTGCGTTAATTTCACTCTTGTTGCTGGCGGAGCTAAATCTTCAATGATTCGGTAACCATCAAGCGGTGGAAATGGCAACAGGTTGAACACGAATAACACTAAATTTAACCACACCATCATTTGTAGTAAATCGACAAAAAAAGGTGTAATCCCAGCTGGCACTAAGAAAAACATCAATCCAAAAGCAATTAAAGCGATGATAAAGTTGCTGAGCGGTCCAGCAAAGGAAACTAAAATACCAGCGAGTCGAGGGTTTTGGAAATTGCGACGATTCACAGGCACCGGGCGAGCCCAACCAAACCCTGCGATTAAAATAAAAATCGTACCGATTGGATCAAGATGCGAAACCGGATTCAACGTCAGTCGCCCTTGCTCCTTTGCCGTATCATCTCCAAACTTGTACGCAACAAACGCATGAGCAAACTCGTGAAACGTAAACGCCACCACAAGAGCAAGGATAACAAACGGCATTTCTTCTAATGAAAAAGCTAAAAAACGCTCCAAATAATAAACCCCTTTTTTATTTAATAATTATTATTGTAACTGATATCGCACATCTATTTCTATTATTTCCTTTTCTGCAATGTTGCTTAATCATATAAAAAAAGCTTACAATTTGATTGAACCTACATAGTTCATTATAGAAAAGGAGCGAAACATTATGCCATACGTAACAGTTAAAATGCTTGAAGGTCGCACAGAAGACCAGAAAAAAGCATTAGCAGAAAAAGTAACAGCCGCTGTCAGCGAAACAACAGGTGCCCCAGCAGAAAAAATCGTCGTCTTCATTGAAGAAATGACAAAAAACCACTACGCCGTAGCCGGAAAAAGACTAAGCGACGAAGAATAGTTTAGAAATGCGGAAGGCGCTGATCAGCGACGTATGGACTGGAATGATCCGCACGAGATAAAGGAAACACGGTGAACGTTAGTGAACCGATGTTGACTTATCGCAAGGAGGAGCATGGAAGTACACTAATCACTAGCGCCTGGAGCAGGAGAATAGAAAAGCAGGGGGCGCGGATCAGCGACGTATGGACTGGAATGATCCGCACGAGATAAAGGAAACACGGTGAACGTTCGTGAACCGGTGTTGACGTATCACAAGGAAGAGCACGGAAGTACACGAGTCGCTAGCGCCTGGAGCTGGACAATAGAAAAGCAGCGGGCGCTGATCAGCGACGTATGGACTGGAATGACCCGCACGAGATAAAGGAAACACGTTGACCGTAGTGAATCGATGTTGACTTATCGCAAGGAGGAGCATGGAAGTACACTAGTCGCTAGCGCCTGGAGCTGGACAATAGAAAAGCAGAGGGCGCTGATCAGCGACGTATGGACTGGAATGATCCGCACGAGATAAAGGAAACACGATGAACGTAGTGAATCGATGTTGACTTATCGCAAGGAGGAGCATGGAAGTACACTAGTCGCTAGCGCCTGGAGCTGGACAATAGAAAAGAGGAGAGCACTGTCCAGCGACGTATGGACTGGAATGATCCGATCGAGAGAAAGGAAACACGGTGAACGTTAGTGAACCGATGTTGACTTATCGCAAGGAGGAGCATGGAAGTACACTAGTCGCTAGCGCCTGGAGCTGGACAATAGAAAAGAGGAGAGCACTGTCCAGCGACGTATGGACTGGAATGATCCGATCGAGAGAAAGGAAACACGGTGAACGTTAGTGAACCGATGTTGACTTATCGCAAGGAGGAGCATGGAAGTACACTAGTCGCTAGCGCCTGGAGCTGGACAATAGAAAAGAGGAGAGCACTGTCCAGCGACGTATGGACTGGAATGATCCGATCGAGAGAAAGGAAACACGGTGAACGTTAGTGAACCGATGTTGACTTATCGCAAGGAGGAGCATGGAAGTACACTAGTCGCTAGCGCCTGGAGCTGGACAATAGAAAAGAGGAGAGCACTGTCCAGCGACGTATGGACTGGAATGATCCGATCGAGAGAAAGGAAACACGGTGAACGTTAGTGAACCGATGTTGACTTATCGCAAGGAGGAGCATGGAAGTACACTAGTCGCTAGCGCCTGGAGCTGGACAATAGAAAAGAGGAGAGCACTGTCCAGCGACGTATGGACTGGAATGATCCGATCGAGAGAAAGGAAACACGGTGAACGTTAGTGAACCGATGTTGACTTATCGCAAGGAGGAGCATGGAAGTACACTAGTCGCTAGCGCCTGGAGCTGGACAATAGAAAAGAGGAGAGCACTGTCCAGCGACGTATGGACTGGAATGATCCGATCGAGAGAAAGGAAACACGGTGAACGTTAGTGAACCGATGTTGACTTATCGCAAGGAGGAGCATGGAAGTACACTAGTCGCTAGCGCCTGGAGCTGGACAACATAGAAAAGCGGAGACGACTGTTTAGACACGACAAGCAAAAGGCGAGCCAGTTGAAAGGTTATTTTTTAACTTTCAGCTGGCTTTTTAGCATAGAATCTATTCACTAAAGATATGCCTTGGAACATCGAAGAAATCCCCTAAAGATCAAAGAAACCTCTCAACCGTCCAAGAACTCGCCCCATACAATAAAAAACCCGCCCAGGCGAGTTTTTAATGTAGCTTCTTTAATTTTTCAATATAAGCATACGCTTCATCGATTTCTTCTTCCGTATAACGTTGTTTGCTTTTGAGCGTAAAGATTTTGTCTGCTACTTCTTCACGTGGTAATGTATCAAAATAAAGTACGGTAGACACTAATTCCAAAAATCGAGCCGATTGGCTATTCATTTCTATAACCGTCTCTTTTAATCGAGGCATGTCCACATCAGCATGCTTTAAAAACGTCGAGCCCTCTTCCGTCATCGTATAGCGATATTGATAGTAGCCACCTTTTTTCTCGCGCACTTCACCGATAAATCCCATATTGCACAGTTCTTCTACACGTAGCGTTAATTCTTCTGAATAAGGTCCGTAAAAATGAAATTCGAACTTTTCCTGAAAAGGGAAGGAGATCTTCTTTGCGATGTAAATCATTTTCTGTAGCTTCTTTCGCCCGATCACTTCTCCACAGGCTGCTAACGCCCCCATTAATTTTGCATGTTCTTTTAACACAATTTATTCAACTCCCACCTTATCGTTCAAACACTAAATTTCTAAAATCGACCGAATTTGTTTTTTTATATTTCGTCTCGATGAAGAATCATATAGTCTGTCTGCAGGAAAATATAATTTATGGTCTGTTCGTCTTTTTCCTGAAATTGCGTCAACAATATCCGACTCTCGTGACAATTCTCGAAGTTCCTCATTTTTCATTAACAAATAAATCGGTAGACGCTCTTCCTCTTCTCCCGGCCGGTAAAAATCATACGGCAAATCGGAGGAAGAATCGTACACTAAATAATATTCCGGGTCGATACCCGCTTTCTTAAATAACGCCTCAAGCTCGCTATGCTTACGGTACTCCTTCGCCGGATCAAATTCGATATACTTAAATAAATCGCGGTTCACAAAACGACGACATAAATCACTTAAAATCGAATCCTCTTCTTCTTGCCACACTTGAAAATAATAGAGCATCACTGCTTCATCAAGCTTTAAATAGTCGTGAAGAGCATATTGCTCATTAAAGATCGAATAGAAATGGAGGGGCTTATAAGTAAAGTTATACTCTTTTCGATACAGCTCTTTTGCCCGGTGCAGAATTTTTGTCAACAGCACCTCAGCACTCCTTGTGACTGGATGAAAATACACTTGCCAATACATTTGGTAACGGCTCATAATGTAATCTTCCACCGCATGCATCCCGCTTTGTTTAATGACAACTTGATCTTCCCGCGGCCGCATCACTCGCAAAATTCGCTCCATATCAAAATGACCGTAGCTCACCCCGGTAAAATAAGCATCGCGCTGCAAATAATCCATTCGATCAGCATCAATTTGACTCGAAATCAAACTCACGACGAGCTTATTTTCAGACGTTTTCCCAATAACTTCTGCTACTTTTTTCGGAAACTGTCGATCTACTCTTGTCAATATGGCGTTCACTTCTGTGTCTCCAAGAATAATCATCTTCGTAAATTCCTCATGGTCGAGTCCAAACACCTTTTCAAAGGAATGAGAAAAAGGCCCATGCCCGACGTCGTGAAGTAATGCCGCACACAAGGATAACAGCCGGTTCTCGACATTCCATTCTTTACGACCAGCAAACACATCATCGACAATACGACGAACGATTTCATACACACCTAACGAATGGTTAAAGCGACTATGCTCGGCTCCATGAAACGTCAAATATGTCGTGCCTAACTGTCGTATTCGGCGCAAACGCTGAAATTCCTTCGTTCCAATTAAATCCCAAATCACGACATCACGCACATGGATATATCGGTGAACAGGGTCTTTAAACACTTTCTCTTCTTGTAACTTTCGCTTTGAATATTCCATTGTATACCCCCATTCCTTCTCGTTTATGCTTCCATTATAACGAACTTTGGCATATTTATCGGGATAACAATGTTCGAAATCGTTCTTTTCTCAAAAAAGTGAAGAATCTACAGGGCTATTGCATATAGTAATAGAGAAAACAGTGAAACAGATCCCGTGTGACCTGCAACTCTCAACTAAAAAATCTATTATTTATCAAACAAAAAATCACCTCATCCACTTCGAACGGTTAGGTGATTTCCAACTATTTTTTTAACTTTTTTCGCACTTTTTCCATTAACTCTTCTTCCGTCAACGCAGCCACTGGCCGGTTATTAACAAAAGCAAAAGTTTTTTTGCGTCCTGGTCCGCAGTAAGACTGGCAGGCAATATCAATAGTCGCATCCGGGTCGATATCCTTCAACTTCGGCAACAAAGTTTTCAAGTTCACAGCCTGGCAATCATCGCAAACGCGAAATTCATTTGCCATCTATATACAAGTCCTTTCTTTTATAAGATCAAACTATTCGATATTTTACATGGAATGGTTGTCGTTTGCAAGGGGCAATCCTTCACGTTTAAGCAACAATTCCGCTAGAAACAGCTAAACTAGCAGAAAAAAATTATTTTTCCATATTGGTATAAATCTATTGTAATTTGCTCATCCTGTAAGCAAACATATTTTTTACTAAAAAAGGGAGTTGAAATTAAAATGAAGAACAGGCAAGATGCATGGTCCGAAGAAAATGATCTATTACTAGCAGAAACAGTGCTGCGTCATGTCCGCGAAGGAAGCACACAGCTAAACGCTTTTGAAGAAGTCGGTGACCAATTAAATCGAACGTCGGCTGCTTGTGGGTTCCGCTGGAATGCTGTCGTCCGTCATCAATATGAAAAGGCGCTAGACCTTGCAAAAAAACAGCGAAAACAGCGAAATCGTTTGCTTGGAAAAGAACAAGGTGGAAAGAAAAAACTATTGTATCAGCCACCAACACCATCCTTAGAAGAAGTGGAAGCGATGTCTATGCCGCTTGGCAATGATGTAGAAATGGCGCTAGATATGGCTCCTGTTTCAGCCGCTACGCAACCAACAGGGGAGATCACAATGGAAAAAGTGATTGCCTTTTTGCAAACTGTTTCAGGAAATTCCTATCAAACCGATCGATTGAAACAAGAGAATGCCAGATTAAAGCATGAACTTGCGGAGATTGAGAAAGAAAAAGCATGTCTAGAAGATCGCGTGGCCGAGCTAGAGCAAAACTCTGAAACAATGCAAGAAGACTATGAAACATTAATGAAAATTATGAACCGTGCCCGAAAGCTCATTTTGTTTGATGAAGAAGATCCATCCACTACTTCTTTTAAAATGGATCGCAATGGCAACCTAGAAAAGATGGCAGAATAAAGTTCAAAGGGGCTGATGGTCAAAGTCAGCCCCCTCAGCCTTCACTCTGATAACGCTTTCTCATTTCGCTCGACTACTCGCTGTAAATACCCTTGATAAAGATCGATCTCTTCCCCTGCTAAAGAGCTAGGCACTAATCGATCACTATAGTTGTTTAATACAGTCAAAAAACGACGCATCACTTCTTGAATAGTTAGCTCTTCACCAAATAATTCCGATAAAGAAGCCATCACATCCGGCTGAATCGTTGGGTAGACCCATTTTGTTTTTTCTGCTTTTTTACCAGCTTGATAAAAGCGGCGAATCCACTCAGCTCGTTCACTCCCACTACCTGTGACACATAAATAAATTTGTACCGCTACGCCTTTACGAATACGTCGTTGAGAAATGCCGGCAAATTTCTTGCCGCCGATACTTAAATCATAGCTTCCTGGACAGTAAGAACCAACCACCTCGAATGCTTCAATCTGCTCTCTGTATTCTGCAAACATCTCTCGAATGAGCGTCAGCATCGCTTCATACCCACGATCAATATCAATTCCCTTTTCTGTATCTGGGAAAATCAATGATAGATTAAGCACCCCTTCATCGAGCACGACCGCAAGCCCACCTGAATTACGAACAATCACTCGATAACCAGCATCCTTTAACACTTGAACCCCATCGTCTAAAAAAGGGAGCTTCGTATCTTGAATGCCGAGCACAATCGTCTCATGATGCACCCAAGCTCTCGCTGTCGCCGGACTGATCCCGGAACCGACCGAGGTACAAAGCGTGTCATCCATCGCAAACGATTGCAACGCATCAAACATCGGACCTAGACTCGATTGATCAATGATTCGCCACTCTTTTTGTTTGAGTAGCTCTAGCTTTTCACTCATAGACTGAATCCCCTTCTAACAAAAATCAACTATCTCATGTTCTTTCAGCATACCTTTCTCACATAATAATTCAAGAAAAACTTATGACATTGATTTGATCATCCTAAGTGTCTTCTTCTCGTTTATAGGGCAAACTATGTTATATTAAAGGTTGAAAATGAATACATAGGAGTGAATAACATGAGCGAAGCAGCAAAAACATTGGATGGCTGGTATTGTCTTCATGATTTCCGTCTAATCGACTGGACGAGCTGGAAAATGCTTTCTAGCGATGAGCGACAAGCAGCGATTCATGAGTACCAACAATTTTTAGCGAAATTAAATATCGCGCATGAAGCGAAAGAAGGCAGTCACGCATTTTACAGCGTAGTTGGCCAAAAGGCAGACTTTATGCTAATGATCCTTCGCCCAACGATGGAAGAGTTAAATGTATTAGAAACTGAATTCAATAAGCTAAAAATTGCTGAATACACGATCCCTAGCTATTCTTACGTCTCTGTTGTTGAACTTAGTAACTATCTATCTTCAGATGAAGACCCTTATGCAAATCCACAAATTCGCGCTCGTTTATATCCAGAACTACCTAGAGCGAAATATGTGTGCTTCTACCCAATGGATAAACGCCGTCAAGGAGAAGACAACTGGTACATGCTTCCGATGAAAGAGCGCGGCGCTTTAATGCGTAGCCACGGCATGATTGGCCGTCAATATGCTGGTATCGTCAAACAAATTATCACTGGCTCTGTCGGTTTTGATGATTATGAGTGGGGCGTTACATTATTCTCCGACGATGTTCTTCAATTTAAAAAGCTTGTATACGAAATGCGTTTTGATGAAGTAAGCGCTCGCTACGGCGAATTCGGCACCTTCTTCGTCGGAAACTTAATGGATGATGCGAAGCTTGAACAAATGTTACATGTAAATTAATGAATGAAAACCTCTTCTACTTATGGTGGGAGAGGTTTTTCTTGTTATATATGTTTGAAACTCTTCGTTCTGCAAAGTTTTCAGTCATGAAACCCTCCCTTTCACATACATATAAAGTGAAACTTCAATCAGTGGGGGTTCTCTTCATCCCCCACTGATTGTTAGTTGAACCGATCGGGCGTTTATGGGCTGTTGCCCACACCTAACCTACACGTCTGCGCTTCTTCTTCCATGTTGAGGTGGGGGTCTTACAGCCCGTTAATGCGGGATAAACTGAAAAGTGGTTTGACAAAAGTGAGGTGGAATTGTGGGAGTCATTGCTCATAATGAAGCAGATGTGAAACTGTTAGCTAGGTTGATGAGAGCAGAGGCTGAAGGAGACGGTCAGCTCGGCATGTTGATGGTAGGCAACGTTGGCGTCAATCGCGCTCGGGCGGACTGTCTCGATTTTAAAGATATTCGTAACATCCGTTCGATGGTCTATCAACGACCAGGCGGATTTGAGGCTACACAAAAAGGTTATTTTTATCAAAGAGCAAGACAACAAGATATTAACCTTGCTCGCAAAGCACTTAATGGGGGACGATATCACCCTGCTAGCAATTCTCTATGGTTTTTCGAGCCACCTGGAAGTTGTCCTGCCCAGTGGTATAATCAGCCGAATACCGGTCGCTTTAAATCGCATTGTTTCTTTTCTCCAACTCGTGCCAATTGTCCAAGCGTTTATTAACAATTCGAAGGAGGATTCTTAATGAAGCAACAGACCGCAAACCCGTATATGTATAGTATGCCAATGTATTATCAACAAAATCCCATGTATACTATTCCAGCAGGTACTACCTTACCAACAGCCGGAGGAACAGCAGGACAAGTAGCCGGACAACAAGTCCCTGGGATGTTGCCAACAGAAGAGTCTTACATTGAAAATATTTTAAGACTCAACCGCGGAAAAGTCGCTACTGTCTATACGACCTTCGAAAACAACCGTGAATGGAATGCTAAAATATTCAAGGGCGTCATCGAAGCCGCTGGTCGCGATCATTTAGTTTTAAGCGACCCCCAAACCGGCAGACGCTACCTAATACCAATGATTTACCTCGACTACATCACATTTGATGAAGAAATCGAATACCAATATCCATTCAATGGCGGGCAAATGGCAAGCTACCCTCCTAGATAACAAAAGCGGAAGGGCCCGATTAGCGCAAAAAAACTGTTCCCCATCATAAGGGAACAGTTTTTTGATTAAATCTTCATGACAGCAAGGATAAGTAACACCCAGCTCGCTAAAAACGCTACGCCACCAAATGGTGTAATTGCTCCGAGAATGCCAATTTGCGTCAACGTTAAAACGTATAAGCTTCCAGAGAATAAAATAATTCCAACTAGCATTAGCCAACCAGACCAATTAAGAAAGGAACTCGCCGGAATTTGTCCCATCAGAATACCGATAAAAATTAAGCCAGTAGCATGAAACATTTGGTATTGAACACCCGTTTTCCAAATATCTAAATACTTAGGTGCTACCTTTCCTTCTAGCCCATGAGCACCGAACGCCCCAAGAGCCACTGATAAAAATGCATTAATGGCCCCAATAATAATAAACGTCTTCATTTGTTACACATCCTCCTCTTAAAAATCAAATATTGAATCACCGTTGGCCCCGTCCTCTGTTTCTAGCTTTTCTTCTTGGCTAATGGATGGCTGTGACAATGTTGGCGGTGGAAAGGTGTGCTCCCCTCGAACAGAAGAAACTGTTCCTTGCCCTTCAGCAGACTCTAGTACTAAATCACACAACGCCTTGATCGTATGTACATACCGCTTAATTTCATCACTTTTTTCAGCATGTTTCGCTTGTCGAACTTCCATTTCTATTTTGTTTAGCACAGATTGATGGGAAATATTCATGATCATACACCTCCATTAAGGGGTTATCGCTTTTTCAAACACCGTCAAATTTTCCTCAGCCCCAAACACTATTATTTTATCATGCGGCTGGAATTTTTCATCTGATTTCGGTGTACCGACTAAATATCCATTTCTTAAAATAGCCACAATTGTCACATGATAAGCATTGCGAATATCTAAATCTTTCAATGATTGCCCAACAAACGGCGAGTCATTTTGGACCAATATCTCTTCAATCGAGTATTCATGATGGTCTGCAGAGAGCACTAAATCCATATAACGGACGCTTAATGGTTTTAAGATAGACATCACCATTTGCTTACCACCAATGGAAGACGGATTAATGACTTTAGCTGCTCCAGCCGTCTTCAGCTTCGTAGCCGTAGCCTCTCTTTGGGCTCTTGACACAATATAAATATCTGGATTGAGCCCCTTAGCCGTCAACGTGATGAACACATTATCTGCATCGCTAGGTAACGTCGCCACAAGCGTAGAGGCCCGTTCAATACCAGCCGACTTTAATATATCATCTTCAGTTGCATCACCAACAATGAAGAATTCATCTGTTTGAAGTGCTTTATGCAAAGATTCCTCTTGTTTATCAATAAATACAGCCTGCATATCTTGGCGGCCTCTTACATACTCCAATACTTGTTCCCCGACTCGCCCTAATCCGCATACGATAATATGATTTTCTAATTGATCAATCTTATTTTTCATCTTTCTCTCCCTCATTGATGTAGAAAGCTCCCCCTCCACGACGAGCGAAGCCACCGCCCCGATAGCGTAAGAAACAATCCCAACACTAATGGGAATAATGACTAATGCAAACACTTTTCCATCATGAGTCACCGGAATCGTATCTCCGTAACCGACAGTCAATACAGTAATAACTGTTAACCAAAGAGCATCAAATAAGCTTAATTTCTCAAAATAAGTAAACCCGATCATTCCGATTATACACATTGCACTCATCGCAACAACACTATTGATTAAATGCTGGTAACGCTGTCTATTTTTCATCAAACATCCTCTTTTACTTTCAGAATCCCTCTGTTTTTGTCAATGTTCCACGTGAAACATCGATAGCAGTCGAAATATCAACCATTATGAAGACACCAATTGACAGGTGTTTCACCCAGCTCTTGTAGAAAATCATTTGCCTGTGAAAATGGACGACTTCCGAAAAATCCTCTACTAGCTGATAGTGGGCTCGGATGCGGTGCCTGAATAATTTTATGTTTCGATTGATCAATTAAAGCTAATTTACTTTGAGCAGGTCGACCCCACAGAATAAAAATCACTGGTTTCTCTCGTTCATTAATGCAAGCAATCACGCGGTCAGTAAATTGTTCCCACCCTTTTCCTCGATGAGAATTCGCTTCTCCTTGCCGCACGGTCAATACGGTATTCAACAATAAGACTCCTTGTTTAGCCCAAGGAACTAACGAACCATTAGTCGGAAGTTCGCATCCAACATCCTGAGATAATTCTTTAAAGATATTTCTTAACGACGGCGGTAACGGTACTCCCTGTTGAACAGAGAAACTTAAACCATGAGCTTGATTCGGCCCATGATACGGGTCTTGTCCAAGAATTACTACTTTAATATCCTGGTAAGGCGTGAAATGAAAGGCATTAAAAATGTCATACATGTTCGGATAAATAGTTTTTGTCGCATATTCTTGTTTCAAAAATTCCCGAAGCTGTAAATAATAAGGCTGTTCAAATTCACCCTGAAGCAGCTCCGCCCAATCATTTTTTAAAATAACCAACATACTCTCTCCTTTCAATAATCGATCACCGGTAGGTATTTACACCTATTTTACCAGTCTTGCAATCGTTCGGCACTCTAAAAAGACTTGTGTAAAACATTTAAATTTTTTACACTATTAGTACATATTAATATATGTTGCTTGACGAACTTTAGGAGGTTTTGGACGATATGACGATGAAAAAGACATTAACAATTGCCGGTTCAGATACAAGCGGTGGCGCTGGTATCCAAGCGGACTTGAAAACGTTTCAAGAACACGGCGTATACGGTATGACTGCTTTAACAACGATTGTAACAATGGACCCGGACAACCATTGGCACCACGGTGTTCATCCCCTTTCCCTTGATACATTGGAAGCTCAATTAAAAACAGCTATGTCTGTTGGCATTGATGCGGCAAAAACAGGTATGCTTGCGACAGCTGACATTATCGAAATGGCTGGTAAGCACTTGAAAGAAAACAGCATCGACAAAGTCGTGATTGACCCTGTCATGGTTTGTAAAGGCGACGATCAAGTATTGAATCCTGAAGCGCCTGTTGCGATGCGCGAATTTTTACTTCCGATCGCGACGGTTGTGACGCCAAACTTATTTGAAGCATGGCAATTATCTGGTGTTGGCCCGATTCGCACAGTGGAGGATATGAAAGCAGCTGCTCAAAAAATCCATGAGCTAGGCGCGAAAAATGTTGTCGTAAAAGGTGGAAAACAGCTGGATCACACGAAAGCCATCGACGTATTCTACGACGGCGAAGAATTTGTTGTGCTTGAAGCTGACAAAGTAGAAACGACTTACAACCATGGAGCTGGCTGTACATTTGCAGCAGCTATCACAGCGAACCTTGCAAATGGTCAAAGCGTAAAAGACGCAGTGGCGAACGCGAAGCAATTTGTGAATGCGGCGATCCGTCATGGATTTAAGCTTAACCAATATGTAGGCCCTGTTATGCACGGTGCTTTCAATAAAGTAAATAACTAAGTTCAATTGGACCGCCTGCAAGAAGGCGGTCTTTTTTTTCGCTTTCACCGCTTGAGTTTAGTAAAATAATTGTTACAGGCTTGTAGAGGAGGATTCATATTGGAGCCAATTATCGTATCAAAAGTTCAAGATGCTATCAATCAGTTTGCTGAAGAAGAAGTATATATTCATCTCGAAACAACAAACGGCGCTTATGCGACACATTTTAACGAAAAGATGTTTTCAGCGGGGGCCTATATTCGCAATGCCCACATTCAATATGAACATGGGAAAATCGTCGGTGACGGTCCATACCGTGTCGGCTTAAAACTAGCGATCGGCTGGGTTTACGCAGAGGGCTTAACTCACTTTAGCTTCGATGAAAAAGGACGATTGCTACTAGCTGGTCATGACTTTGACGGAAAACTGGCTGTTGCCCTACAAATCGGCAAAGAGCCTTTTAACCACTAAAACGGGAAGGAGATCTACTCAATGGTGATGGAAATCGAAAAAGAACGCCACGTCCTTGTCATCTTTCCCCATCCAGATGATGAAGCGTTTGGCGTTTCAGGAACAATTGCTACTCATACGAAAAGAGGCACGCCCGTCACTTACGCTTGCCTAACCTTGGGAGAAATGGGACGAAACCTTGGAAATCCCCCATTTACTACACGTGAATCACTACCCGAGATCCGCAAATCCGAATTGAAAGCAGCCACCAAAGCGCTAAAAATTGATGACTTGCGCATGATGGGCTTACGTGATAAAACGCTAGAATTTGAAGATGATAAGAAAATGGCTGATCTTGTATCCAACTTAATAGATGAGCTAAATCCATCGTTAGTGATCAGCTTTTATCCTGAATTTTCTGTTCATCCCGATCACGAAGCGACCGCCCGTGCTGTCGTTCGTGCGATCCGTCGACTACCAGAAAATGAGCGCCCTAAATTGCACTGCGTCGCATTCGCCAACAATACAGATACCGACCTCGGTGCTCCCGATATCATCTATGATATTAATGACACATTTGAGCAAAAAATGGACGCCCTACGCGCCCATATTTCTCAAACAGCTTGGATGCTAAAAGAAATGGAAAAACTTCTGCATCAAAACGATGAACAAACGATTCAACGCATTAAATTTGAGCGCTTCTGGTCCTATCGCTGGGACGATGACCAAGTGAGCGAACTATAAATGTAACCCCCGATCGCGGAATTGGATCGGGGGTTTTTTAAAGTTGCATGGGCTTTGTTTAGACTTCTTTGACGTTGTGTGGCCTTTCTTCGACTTTCTGAGCGTTTCTTCTACCTTGCGTGACCTTTCTTCGACTTTTTAGACCTTTCTTCTACCTTGCGCGACTTTTCTTCGACTTTCTAGACGCTTCTTCTACCTTGCGTGGCCTTTCTTCAACTTTCTGGACGCTTCTTCTACCTTGCGTGGCCTTTCTTCAACTTTCTCTACACTTCTTCTTCCTTGCGTGGCCTTTCTTCGCCTTTCTGGACGCTTCTTCTACCTTGCGCGGCCTTTCTTCAACTTTCTGGACGCTTCTTCTCCCTTGCGTGGCCTTTCTTCAACTTTCTGCACGCTTCTTCTACCTTGCGTGCCCTTTCTTCGACTTTTTAGACCTTTCTTCTACCTTGCGCGACTTTTCTGCGACTTTCTAGACGCTTCTTCTACCTTGCGCGGCCTTTCTTCAACTTTCTGGACGCTTCTTCTCCCTTGCGTGGCCTTTCTTCAACTTTCTGCACGCTTCTTCTACCTTGCGTGCCCTTTCTTCGACTTTTTAGACCTTTCTTCTACCTTGCGCGACTTTTCTGCGACTTTCTAGACGCTTCTTCTACCTTGCGCGGCCTTTCTTCAACTTTCTGGACGCTTCTTCTCCCTTGCGTGGCCTTTCTTCAACTTTCTGCACGCTTCTTCTACCTTGCGTGCCCTTTCTTCGACTTTTTAGACCTTTCTTCTACCTTGCGCGACTTTTCTGCGACTTTCTAGACGCTTCTTCTACCTTGCGCGGCCTTTCTTCGACTTTCTGGCCGCTTCCTCTACCTTGCGTGGCCTTTCTTCAACTGTCTGAACGCTTCTTCTACCTTGCGTGGCCTTTCTTCAACTTTCTGGACGCTTCTTCTACCTTGCGTGGCCTTTCTTCGACTTTCTATCAACACCAACGATTATTTATGCTTGGCATCATTATTTAAATTCGAGATAGAATAACAACGATTTTTAGTATGGCCACTTTCTTTGAGTTGAAGTGATTTTAAAAATTTATATGTGAAATTTAAGGACTCCGTTTGGAAAAAATCAGCTAATTGCTTAGTCGTAACTTTGTGGCCAAATAATTGAGCATATTCTTGTAGAGCTTCAAAATGAGCATTTTTCGATACATGATGGCAACTTAAGCATTGCCAACTTCGCTTCATCCTCGCCATAGATATTCTTTTACAAGCAGGACAGCGCACTCCTTTAACTATATCCTTCTCTAGAACTTGAAAACGAGACATTATATTTAAGTCATACGGATTATTTTGTTGAATGATTTGTGTGGAAATAAATTGAAGATGGTGAGATTGTAAAATAGGAGTAGAGTAAGTTTTCATGAGGGCGTCAATTTTATCGGGAATCTCCGACGCATGAATAATTTGACTAATATAATTTTTATTAGGGGGTGAAATATCGATTCTTGCTACTGGGTTGCTCATAACTAATGCGGTGAGTACAGGAATAGAGTATACATTATGCTGAGCTAGCCAATCTATAAAGTGCCTTTGCTGTCTGCGCATTTGAAGAATCGGATCTGCAAACACTTCTTCCTTTCCCTCTAACGTTCGTATCAGTTGACGCGTATCTCCTTTAAATAATAGTTGTCCAGAATAGTTTTTCACTTCCATAATTAAGAAAAAATTAGGTGTTAAAAGCACAGTGTCAATTTGAAAAAAGGAATACTCTCCTGCGGGTAATCGAATATCATGCAATATGAATACATCATTTCGCTTTACCTCTCGTAAAAAGTAATCAACGGTTTGTTCTCCTCGATAACCAGCCTGATGTCTCCCATAAACTTCTTCAATGGCAGCCATTTGACTATGTCTTTTCGGAAGTCGATTCATTAAAATCTCCAATTTCGACAAAAGCAATGGCTTCGAACGTGGTTTCATAATCATGTTATTTATCCTCTCAGTTAAAATGGCTTACATTACCTCTTTTCTTGCTAAGACTTGATTTTCCTTTTAGTGCATAGAGAATTTACATTGTTTTAACAAAAACTCGTTGCTCTTTAAAAAGCTTGGATCAATCAACTATTTCTTTGACCTTGCTACACATTTCTTCAACTTTCCCGCGCTTTCTTCGACCTTGCTACACATTTCTTCAACTTTCCCGCGCTTTCTTCGACCTTGCTACACATTTCTTCG
>NZ_KZ454941.1:54430-284117 GCF_002797375.1 Bacillus sp. FJAT-42315 | reverse complement strand
TGACGCGTATCTCCTTTAAATAATAGTTGTCCAGAATAGTTTTTCACTTCCATAATTAAGAAAAAATTAGGTGTTAAAAGCACAGTGTCAATTTGAAAAAAGGAATACTCTCCTGCGGGTAATCGAATATCATGCAATATGAATACATCATTTCGCTTTACCTCTCGTAAAAAGTAATCAACGGTTTGTTCTCCTCGATAACCAGCCTGATGTCTCCCATAAACTTCTTCAATGGCAGCCATTTGACTATGTCTTTTCGGAAGTCGATTCATTAAAATCTCCAATTTCGACAAAAGCAATGGCTTCGAACGTGGTTTCATAATCATGTTATTTATCCTCTCAGTTAAAATGGCTTACATTACCTCTTTTCTTGCTAAGACTTGATTTTCCTTTTAGTGCATAGAGAATTTACATTGTTTTAACAAAAACTCGTTGCTCTTTAAAAAGCTTGGATCAATCAACTATTTCTTTGACCTTGCTACACATTTCTTCAACTTTCCCGCGCTTTCTTCGACCTTGCTACACATTTCTTCAACTTTCCCGCGCTTTCTTCGACCTTGCTACACATTTCTTCGACTTTCCCGCGCTTTCTTCGACCTTGCCACACATTTCTTCAACCTTCTTGCTACCACAGACAAAAGAAGCCACGCCTAAGCGTGGCTTTCACTTTAAATTAGCAAGTTAAACAAAAACGGATCACTGTTGATTTCAATGTATGGAAACCCTTTTTGTTTCATGCGGTTGATGAGCGGGAAGTAGTCTTCTTTGTACTTTAGCTCAATGCCAACAAGAACTGGGCCTTCGTCGCGGTTGTTTCGTTTCGTATATTCAAAGCGAGTGACATCATCAGTTTCTCCAAGTACTTCGTGCAGGAATTCTCGTAAGGCTCCGGCACGTTGTGGGAAGTTGACGATGAAATAATGCTTGAGCCCCTCGTAAATAAGAGAGCGCTCTTTAATTTCCTGCATGCGGTCAATATCATTATTACCACCACTCACAACACAAACAACGTTTTTCCCTTTAATCTCGTCCTTGTAAAAGTCCAGTGCAGCAATCGATAGAGCACCAGCTGGCTCCGCTACGATCGCATTTTCGTTATAAAGCTTCAAGATGGCTGTACATACTTTTCCTTCTGGAATAATGACGATATCATCAAGCACTTCTTTACAAATCTCCATCGTGATGTTTCCGACTTGCTTGACCGCCGCTCCATCAACAAATGAATCAATTTGTTCGAGAGCAACCACTTCATTATTAGCAAGGGACGTTTTCATCCCTGGTGCCCCCTCAGGCTCCACACCGATCATTTTTGTGTTCGGACTAATGCTTTTCACATATGAACCGACACCAGATGCTAAGCCACCGCCGCCAATTGAACAAAATAGATAGTCAATCGGATCAGACATCTCGTTCATAATCTCCACGCCGACTGTTCCTTGCCCAGCAATCGTTCGATAATCATCAAATGGATGGATAAATTCCATTTGCTTCTCTGAACAAAAGCTCATTGCGGCTAAATAAGAGTCATCAAATGTATCTCCGGTTAAAATAACCTCCACATTATCTCCACCAAAAAGTTTCACTTGTGATACTTTTTGTCTTGGCGTGGTAGATGGCATAAAAATGGTCCCTTTAATATTTAACTGCTTGCAAGAAAAAGCTACTCCTTGTGCGTGGTTACCTGCGCTCGCACAAACTACTCCTTTTGCTCGTTCTTCTTCTGACAGGCTATATATAAAGTTGTAAGCGCCGCGTAATTTAAAAGAGCGAACAATTTGCAGATCCTCGCGCTTTAAATAAATATTGCAGCCGAAACGAGCCGATAATAGCTCATTTTTTTGTAGTGGTGTTTGAGTCACCACATCTTTTAACGTTTGATTTGCCATGACGATGTCTTCTACTTTTACTTTCGTTAGCGCACTGCTCACATTTTTCCCCTTCTTTATTTGAATTTTAAGAATTATTCTAACACACTAATAACTCATTTGGATAGAGAATCACGAGAAATTCTCGTGATTCTTTACACCGATCAATCTTTCAATAGCAGCTGCTACTCCATTTTCATCATTGGTGGCTGTCACGTAGTTACATAGTTCTTTCACTTCTTGATTGGCATTGCCCATAGCTATCGGGAAGCCCACACGCTCTAACATAGAAACATCATTGAAATTGTCACCAATCGCCATCGTTTCTTCAAGGGTGATTCCTTTTTCCTTTATGAACTGCTCTAAAGCTATCCCTTTTTGGGCATCACTATGAGTAATTTCGATATTTTCGCTTCCTGAAGAACTAATCGCTAAACCTTGAATAAGAGCGAGCTGTTTTTTAGCTTCGTCTAATTTCTCTTTTTCAAATGAAAAAGCTAAAAATTTGTAAACAGCTGTATCCTCGTCATAAATAACCTCTTCATAGCTGTCCACTAATTGAAGTAACCCTTTTGTAAAACGAATTTTAGCCGCTTCACGGATTTGGTCTTGCGGAATTTCTGAATGAGCCGTTAGAAAAATATTGACCATAATATCAAGTGCTTTGTCATAATCATCTGTGAGTGTGCCTTTTGCTGTATGTATTTCAAAATAGAGTCCGATTTCCTTTAGCATTTGGAAGATACGTGCAGCGGTTTCTTTTTCAATAAAAAAATGGTTCATTACTTCGCCAGAGACGTCCCGAATCTCTGCTCCATTCGCGCAAATGATCGGACAATGAATATCAGCTTGATCGAGGGCATAACGAGCTTCAACATAAGAACGTCCTGTCGCCACAACAACTTCTATCCCTTCTGCTTGAGCTGCTTTGACCGCTCGGCGATTTTCTTCACTAACTTCCATTTTCCCGTTTAAAAGGGTGCCATCCATGTCTGTCGCCATACATTTAATCATTTTTCTCACCTGCTATATGTTGTATTGTATTCACTTACTTATTTTAGCATGAATGGAACTCACTATGTTTTTCAAGAAAAGTAGAGAACTTTTTAACAAATCCCTCTGAACTTTTTGTCTAATTTGTGACATTCTATCTTTTCAATTATATATTATTATGTTATAGTTTTTAAAAATAATTCGAATTGTTTTTATATTGAAAATACAAGGAAATTGTAGATTTTTAAGCCGAAACGCATTAAAATTAGTATTTCTTAATAATTATACAAAGAGAGGATAACTAACAAATGGAAAAAACAAACAAATACTCAATCTCACATATTTTACTTTTCCTCATCCCTTCTTTAATTGGCGTCATTTTGTTTATGATCCCAGTAAAAATGGGCGACGGGTACACTATTCCGATCGCCATATTGTCAAATTCTTTAATGGATGCTATAGGAGACTATATTCCAGCGATTATGACCGTTTTGATTATCATATCAGCAGCCGGCACATTATTTGTGAAAGCACTCCGCCCACAATTTGTAAGGAATTCTCATTTTTTAGCTTCTTTGTTTGATATTACTCCTTTTTGGGCAATTGTACGTGTGTTAGGAGCTATTTTTGCTACCCTTACCTTGTTGAAAATAGGTCCTGAAGCAATTTACTCAGAGAATACGGGTGGACTACTCTTAACCGCTTTGTTACCAGTTTTGTTTGCTACTTTCTTATTCGCTGGGTTGTTATTGCCTCTACTTTTAAATTTTGGACTACTTGAGTTTATTGGCTATTCATTGACAAAAGTAATGCGTCCACTATTTAAATTGCCTGGGCGGTCATCTGTCGACTGCCTTACGTCTTGGCTCGGTGACGGTACGATTGGGGTACTATTGACGAGCAAGCAATATGAAGAAGGCTTTTATACGAAAAAAGAAGCCGCGATTATCGGTACTACTTTCTCTGTCGTTTCTGTTACTTTCTGTTTAGTCGTCATTTCTCAAGTCAATTTAGCCGACCATTTCATTGCTTTTTATGGCACGGTCATTTTCTCAGGAATTGTTGCGGCCCTCATTTTGCCGCGCATCCCACCACTATCTAGAAAAGAAGATACATTTATCAACGGAAACGAGAGAACAGCATCTGAAGAACGGATTCCTGCAGGTTTTTCTCCGATTTCTTACGGCTTTAATCAAGCGATTGAGCAAGCACAAAAAAATAAACCTACTCAAGTAGTGAAAGACGGAATTCATAACGTAATCGATATGTGGCTTGGTGTAGCACCGGTAGTCATGGCGTTAGGTACAGTAGCTCTAGTAATTGCAGAAACGACTCCTGTATTCCAATGGCTAGGAATGCCGTTCATTCCATTGCTTGAACTCCTGCAAATCCCATTTGCTGCTGAAGCATCTGAAACGATTATGGTTGGATTCGCAGATATGTTCTTACCTTCTGTTATTGGTGCAGGAATTGAAAGTGAATTAACACGTTTTGTTATTGCGACACTTTCCGTTTCTCAGCTCGTCTATATTTCAGAAATGGGCGGTCTAATCCTAGGAACAAAAATTCCAGTATCATTTAAAGACCTGATCTTGATCTTCCTATTAAGAACACTCATCACCCTACCAATCATCGCCGGAGTCGCCCACTTAGTATTTTAATCGAAATGCGGAAGGCGCCGTTTAGCGACGTATGGACTGGAATGATCCGCACGAGATAAAGGAAACACGATGAACGGTAGTGAATCGATGTTGACTTATCGCAGTGAAAAACCGGCAACGCACCCTCGATTCATCACGAGCGTGTGTTGCCGGTTTTTTATGCTGATTATCCAAATCTGTATGGAAAAGGGTTTCTCTACCACTCTTATCTCGGTATAATAAAGCTAGTAGAGAAAGGAAGTGAGTGCATGACTCATAAAAGTTGGTTTCAATTTGGGATTGGAATTATTCTTCTACTTATCATTATTATGCTATTTAGGGAAGTACAAGATATTTTCTATCCATTGATGATTGTGGTGCAAACCGTATTTTTACCGATTTTATTAGCTGGTGTTTTATTTTACTTAACACGTCCGATGGTTAACTGGCTCGAAGGGAAACGTTTCCCTAAATGGTCTTCAATTTTAATTGTATTCATTTTACTTTTTGGAGTATTTTGGATGTTGTCAACCATTATCGGCCCACTTGTAAATGAACAAATGACGAAGCTGATTAAAAATACACCGCGAATGTTTCATGCAGCCGAAGAAGGCATTAGTTACATAATGAACCAACGTGAGCGACTACCAGAAAGTGCCGTTCAAGCGATTGAGGAAGCCCTTAATAAAATTCAAATAATGGCTATGTCTTTCGGTACTTGGCTCATTAATTTTATTCAGTCATTGCTTCAAGCAACATTTTCGATCGTATTGGTTCCATTCTTCTTGGTTTATATGCTGAAAGACCGTGAAAAGTTCGCTCCTTTTATAACGCAATTTTTCACTGGGAATCGCAAAGAGTGGATTCAGAAGACGCTAAGTGATTTAGATAACACATTAAAATCCTATATACAAGGACAACTATTTGTTAGCTTTCTCATAGGGGTTATGCTCTTTATTGGATATTTATTCATCGGATTGGATTATGCACTCCTTTTAGCGCTGTTCGGTATGGCAACGAATGTTATTCCGTTTTTAGGACCTTATTTGGCGGTTGCTCCTGCTCTATTAGTAGCGTGGGCACAAGACCCTCAACTAGTGATTTACGTAGCGATCATTATGCTAGTAGCGCAGCAAATTGAGTCGAATTTAATTTCACCAAATGTGATGGGGAAAGCGCTTGATATCCATCCATTAACCGTCATCACTGTCATCCTTACCGCTGGAAATTTAGCTGGTATTTTGGGAGTTATTTTAGCTATTCCTGCTTACGCCATCATCAAAACGGTCGTCGTTAACTTATATGATATGCGTCAGGAAATTAAACAAGCAGCGACTAAAAATGTGTAGTAGGACTGTCCTCGGACAGTCTTTTTCTCTTGAAAGATATTTCTATCGTTAAAAGAACATACTTAAGATGAAAGGAGAAAATAAGATGAGTCATCTGAGAAAAAACACCTTAATTGTACTCCTTACCATCTTTACTTGTATCGGTTATTATTTACTTACTCAAACAAAAGCAGCGACTGCTCCACCCTCTAACGTTACGGTATTTGTTCATGGCTATAAAGGGACCGCAGTTTCCTTCCGTTCGATGCTCCATCGTTTTGAAAATCAGCATCATTGGGGAAAACAAGCAATCGTATGCAAAGTGACGAAAGACGGTCGCGTGCTGACCTCTAAAGTACAGCGCTACACAGAAAATGATCGCTTGTTCGTTCAAGTCGTATTTGAAAATAATCGTGCAAGCTTTGAAGATACAGCCTACTGGCTCTCTGAAGTGATGCATACATTGAAGTCGCATTATGGCATCGATCGAGTCAATCTAGTTGGTCATTCGATGGGTGGTATTGTGTCCACAAAATTTTTAGAGGATTATAGACACAGAAGCAAATATCCACATGTTGAAAAGCTTGTTGTGATTGGCAGTCCATTTAAAGGGGTAAAAAGTGAGGATTACTTGAAAGCGAACACAGGAGGAGCTGCATATGACTTGATACCTAATTCTCCTGCCGCTCAACAATTAGATGACAATAAAGAAGCTTTCCCGAAGCACGT
Organism: Bacillus sp. FJAT-42315; assembly: GCF_002797375.1. Taxonomy (GTDB): domain Bacteria; phylum Bacillota; class Bacilli; order Bacillales; family Domibacillaceae; genus Bacillus_CE. Next base: position 277,562 of record NZ_KZ454941.1, on the reverse strand, counting down.
AAAAGTGCTTACGATTGCTGGAGTCGGTGATCAACTAGTGGCTGTTGATAGTGCGTTAGCGATCAAAAACATCGTTCCTAAAGAAAACTATACCGAAGCCATCATTGTAGACCGCAACATTAACCATAGCGGCTTACATGAAAGCGATGAAGTCGATGCACTAATCGGACAATTTTTATGGAACGAGAAATGAGGGCCAGAAATCTCTTCTGACCCTCTCTCTTTAAATCTTTTGTAAAATATGGTGGCAAACGTGACTGACGATCATTGGATCTTTCCTTTGTTCATACAATGTTTCGATCTGATCTTTGTATTGCTTACTTTCTGCTAAATAACGAGTTGCTTTTTTCATTAAGTCACTGTATTGATCGGCCACTTTATTTATTTTTGTTGCATTTTTTTCATCGGTTCCCTCTTCAATAATCTCTTCATAAAGATCAATAATACTATCAGACGGTCTGTTAGGAAAGTATTCATGCGGGGCGGTGCTATCGAATATAGCAAAGTCCAGCTCCCTAATGATTACCATATCGATACTGTTTGGGTCAAATCCACAATGATACACTTCTGTGTCATACCCTCGCTCTTCTACGGCAGCGGCAATTTTTTTCATCATCGTTGACTTCCCTGACCCCGGTCTCCCTTTAATAAAGTAGCGATTGTTGAGATTCTCCGTTAAATTATCGATGAAATCAACCGCTCCTTTCGGGGTAGCCGCCCCGAGAAAGCGGTGTTTACTTACCACTGCCTCCCGATGTTGATCATTTACAGGAATAAGTTGCTGAATAATGTTGGCCGTCAGTTGATTGGCTCTCCGTTGATCGAGTGCTTGAATGTAAATATGCTCCCATTCATCATGTACATCAAGCGCTTTTCTAAAACAAGCGTAAGCCTTTGTTGTAGCTGTATTCGCTTTTTCTACAAGCTCAAGCATTTCCTGTGCTGCTTGTTCAGAGACAGGCTTTCTTTCTGGAATAGTGACATATTGTTTGTTTGCCCCCGCTATTTCTTTAGTAGAAAGGCTATACGCATACACAGCTGTTTTTTCATCTGTCATAATGATCCCTTCAAGAGCATCTGGGTCAGAAGCACAATGAATGAATTCCACATTCATCCCCAATTCTACACAGCGCTCAGCCAATTGTCCGATACAAGCCTTTCTGTCCACTTCTGTTCCACCATCTACAATAAACACTTGCTCGATCCCCTGAAGGTTCGTTTCAAGTAAGCTATAAAACCCTTTCGCCGTGTTTCCCCGTGTAAAATAACGAATCGCTTGACCGCTCATATCTACACCTCTTTATTGATCGATTTAGACTGGTTTCACTTTATATATATGATGATCAAAAGTGGTTTATGTTCAGAGAGTAGTGTTGGGAAGTCGGAGAAGACCCGCTAATGTCCATCAAATTACTTGAATGTCGAAGAATCCTCTCTAAAGGTCAATCAAATTACCCAAACATCGAAGAACTGCCACATAAGATCGAAGAAATCCCTCGAACACACGAAAAAGAAGTAGCCCCAGTTCGGAGGCTACCTCTCATGTAACAATAACAATTGTCGTTGTTCAGATCACTTACTTGAAAATTTCCCGGTGAGCTTCTTTGATGTTGTTCAGTGCATCATCTAGGCATTTATATTCTTGCCCGATTTTGTAGCTTTTCACGTTCATTAGTGAGCAATCTTCACCTGGATTGTGTAGTACTTTTAAATATTCTTCTGTAGATCCTTCGACTTCTCCAAATCTGCCTTCATGAAAGACTGCTTGAGAATGCTGAAGTTTTTCGTAAATAACTAGGAAATCCTCTTTAATTTCACCGTCAAAATAATTTCTTGAATCAAGTAAGTTGACAACAACCATTATTATTTTTCACTTCCTGTTCTTTTATTATGTCCACATTATATCTCAAAAAAAGCAAAAAAATACCATGTTCATTATCTTTTCATCAAAAAGTCACATAACATTAACAGAAGCTTCACATAATATTCAAGAATGTCATATCTTTTACTTGATCAAATCAAATTGTGCATTGCCTTTTGTCAAATGAATCAAATCAGTTGTTTTTAATTCGAGCTGGATGCCGATTTTTCCTCCGCTAGCAATGATCGTCTCTAACGAGTTGGCACTTGCATCAATAAAAGTGGGATAGAGCTTTTTCATTCCAATCGGTGAGCAACCACCTCGAATGTAGCCTGTATGCTTTTGAATATCCTTCACGGGTATCATTTCAAGCTTTTTCTCTCCCGCTGCTTTCGCTGCTTTTTTCAAATCTAATTCTTCTGCTACTGGAATCACGAATACGTATAAGTCCTTCGCTCCACTCGTGACTAACGTTTTGTAAACCATTTCCTGATTTCTACCTATTTTATTGGCAACGGAAATACCATCAATTTTTCCGTCCTTATTTTCGTATACTAATGTTTCATAAGTCAATTTAGCGGCATCAAGCATCCGCATCGCATTTGTTTTCGCTTTGCTCATTAATCTCTTCCTTTCTTCCTTCTTTCATATGATCTTGATAAGATAAGTATATACGATAAGCAAGAAGAGGTGGAGATTATGGATCGTCTTACAGTGACTTCTATTATGGATGTAATGAGGACATTTCTTCCATACAATACGTCTGTAGCTGTATCAGACTCAGAGAAATTTATTTATTATCAGCCGAGTAAGCTTGTGGATTTGCAAATCCGTCCTGGTGAACCTTTTAAAAAAGGAGGTGTGACAGGAAAGGCAATTTCAGAAAAACATACCGTTTCTGAATATATCGATAGTGAGGTGTATGGCACACCTTATTATGCCATGGCCGTGCCACTATTCAACGGAGATCAAGTGATCGGTGCGGTGACGACGATTTTCCCTGCAAAGCCGTCGCCGATTTCAACCAATTTTTTTACGATAAAATCAGAGGATTGTTGGTATCCTATTCCTTATAAAGATGTGATCTATCTGGAAGCGGAAAGTCGTAAAACAAAGGTGCAAGCTGTCAACAGAGAGGGCTATCACAAAATGAATTTAACTGAGCTTGAATTTTTATTGCCGATGGATCATTTTATTCGCGTCCATCGTTCTTACATTGTCAATGTCAACTTCATTCAGGAAATTCAACCGGATTCTCACTCTACTTTCCTGCTGATTATGAAGAATAAAATGAAGATACCAGTTAGCCAAACCTACTCCAGTTTGTTCAGAAAAGCACTTAACTATTAACTTTCTGTTTCATGTGTGATATATTCTGTTTCGGTGCAAATTAAAGGCTTTTCATGCAAAAACGGATGAGCAAGCACCGAAAAGTTGATAGAATATTTAAAAAAGTAAAGAGAGGGATTATTTGTGAATTCTCGAATCACAGAACGTTTGCGCAATGCACAATTGCAATCGTTAATTGTATCTGCCGATGAGGCTGCCTCTTGGATTAAGGACGGAATGACTCTTGGATTAAGTGGTTTTACACGCGCTGGCGATGCGAAAGCTGTCCCAATGGCGTTAGTAGATCGTTCTAAAGATGAACCATTTAAAGTTGATGTATATACCGGAGCTTCACTTGGGTTTGATATCGATAAATTAATGGCGGAAGCGGGGATCGTCAATAAACGCTTACCGTTCCAAGCAGACCCAGCGATGCGCAAGAAGATCAATCAAGGAGAAATGTACTTCACAGATCAACATTTATCTCATGTCGCTGAGATGGTGCGAGCTGATGTACTAAACCCCATTGATTTCGCTATTGTCGAAGCGGTAGCTATCACAGAGGATGGAGCGATTATCCCAACAACATCTGTCGGAAACTCTTCCATTTTCTTAGAGAAAGCAGAAAATATCATTATTGAATTGAACGTGGCTCAACCATTAGCTCTTGAAGGTCTACATGACATTTACGAAGTGGGTGAACAAGGTAAACGCTTGCCGATTCCATTAACTTCTGTAGATGCCAGAATCGGTACGAAAGGCATTTATGTAGACATGAATAAAATTAGAGGAATCGTGTTAACGGACGACTTAGATTCTCCTTCAACGATCACTCCTCCAGATGAAGATACAGCAACAATGGCTAACCATTTAATTACCTTCCTTCGTGAAGAAATTAAAGCTGGCCGTTTAACGAATAAACTGGCTCCATTACAATCAGGAATTGGCACAGTTGCCAACGCTGTTCTCCACGGATTATTGGATTCGGAATTTGAAGACCTGGAAGTGTATTCTGAAGTATTACAGGATGCAGTATTTGATTTATTAGATAACGGCAAAGTTCGATTTGCTTCTGGATGTTCCATCACATTATCCGAAGAAAAAATGAAGCAAGTGTTTGCGAATATGGAAAAATACAGTGACCAACTTATGTTGCGTCCACAAGAGATTTCTAATCACCCTGAAATCATTCGTCGACTCGGCCTAATTTCTATCAATACAGCTCTAGAAGCAGATATTTATGGAAATATTAACTCAACTCATGTTGGTGGCACGAAAATGATGAATGGGATCGGCGGTTCTGGAGATTTCGCTCGCAATTGCCGTTTAGCGATCTTTGTCACTAAATCAATTGCAAAGGATGGCAAGATTTCAAGCATTGTGCCGTTCGTCTCTCATGTCGACCATACAGAGCATGATGTCGATGTCCTTGTCACAGAACAAGGCTACGCTGATTTACGTGGTCTTGCACCGGTGGAACGCGCTCGCGTCATCATTAATAACTGCGTTCATCCAATGTATAAAAAGCAAATCTCTGCTTATTTTGATGAAGCACTAAAACGCGGTGGTCACACACCACATGTATTAGAAAAAGCATTTTCTTGGCATACAAATTTTGCTGAAAATGGCACGATGCTAAAAGAAGAATTTGCTGCAACTAAATCATAACCTTTGATAACGTCTGCAAGGTAGTTTAGACACCTTTGTGAAGACTAACCCCAGACTTCCAATCTCAAAAATGCGCTTTTGTCTAAACTGCCGGGCGTTAATATAAAGTGAAACTTCAATCAGTGGGGGTTCTGTTCATCCCCCACTGATTGTTAGTTGAACCAATCGGGCGTTTATGGGCTGTTGATCCCCACCTATACGCCTGCGTTTCTTTTGCTCTGTTAAGGTGGGGATCTTACAGCCCGTTAATGCGGGATAAATAATACACTCCCAATACTGTCAAAGAAGAGGGTTGCTTATAAATAGCAACCCTCTTCTTTCTTGTTTAACGACTAACGGAATCGCTCGACTTCTCTTTTGTTGTCTTTTCTGATGTTACTTTTTGTTGAATATTGGAAGGCTCTAATCCATGTCCAAGCGTCCCAAATTTTGTGCCTGGAAATGGATCGACTAGCTCGGTCTGGTTACTGTATATACGCGGTGTTTTGTAAAGAGCAGCTAACGCCTGCGCCATCGGCATTTCATGATAGCGCTCCGGCCAACGTTTTTTCAGTTCGGCTTTCACGAGCGGATAATATTTAGAGCTCATTCCAGGAAATAAGTGATGCTCTGTATGATAAGAAAAGTTGAAATGAAGCATGTCCACCCACTTTGGAACGGTAACGCTTAAACTGTTAGCGAGCGGATCATTCACCGGCGTCATCGGATTTAAGCGATGATTCGTCGCAATGTAAGCCATGACAATAAAATTACCGATTAACAACGGAATAACAAACGCAAACAGCCATTTTAACGGGCCGATTAGGAATAGAAGCCCAATCCATGTCGCCCATGGCAAAAGCAGCTGCAACCAAACAGACACGCGTTTATTTGGCTTAAACTCTAAAATAAACCGTTTAAACATTCGGAGCGAATGAAACGTAAACGTAATCGCTAAAAACGCCATACCTAAAAACCCGCGAAGTGAAGTTGGAAGTTTGTATATACCCTTTAATAATGGACTTTTGGCAAACTGTTCAATCGTCGGCCATGCATCCGGGTCCTTCTCTTCATCTTGCGTGTGGATATGATGCGTCATATTATGCCACTTTCTCCATAGACGTGGTCCTGTACTTAACGGAAAAAAGGCGATTCCTCCTGTTAAATCACGTATCCATGCTTTTCTAACAACGGTTCCGTGTAAAATCTCATGACCAAGTAGGCCCATTGAAGCAAAAGAAGAGCCTAAGATCACAGCAATCGGTACATAAAACCATACATTCAAATCAGTCAAACTAATCGTCAATATTCCTGCAATGACAATCAATAAATGAACTAAACCGGCCCATAGTCTTTCGGGAGCGGGCTTAAACGCTTTTTTGGGAAGATGCGGCGCAACTCGGGCAGCATACCAACCAAATGATTGAAGCTCTTTCACTAAACGTCCCTCATTTCAATTTTTTGTTCTTCTTCAATATTGTCCGAAAACTCAAAATTATAAACCCTATCCTACCACTCGATTTTCACCCTTGTCAATCAAAATTATGACTTGGTATTAAAATAAGATATCATAAATAGATCATAAAATAAAAACATCCTGAAATTTTACGAAAAAAAGCCGAGATTCAACGATAACCTTGAATCTCGGCTTTTGATTATTTCTTCATCATTTCAAATACTTGCTGAACGTCTTTATCACCACGTCCAGAAATGTTAACAATAATAATTTGATCCTGCTTCATCTCTGGAGCCATTTTGATCGCATGAGCGACAGCATGAGAGCTTTCAAGAGCTGGGATGATCCCTTCCGTCCGCGACAGCGTTTGGAAGGCATCCAACACTTCCTGATTAGTTACCATATAATACTCAGCGCGACCCGACTCTTTTAATTCACTGTGCTCTGGACCAACACCTGGATAATCAAGCCCAGCTGCAATCGAATAGGTCGGCTGGGGATTGCCCTCCTCATCCATTAACACGAGGCATTTGAAGCCGTGCAAGACAGCTGGCTTTCCTTTCGTTAAAGAAGCTGCTTGATCTGGCTCCACCCCAATGAGGCGAACAGATGGCTCTTCTAAGTAATGAGCGAACGCTCCAATCGCATTGCTTCCACCACCGACACAAGCGATGACCGCATCCGGCAAGCGCCCTTCTTTTTCAAGGATTTGTCGCTTCGACTCCTCGCTAATAATCGAATGGAAATGCTTCACCATCGTTGGATACGGGTGAGGGCCAACTGCAGAGCCTAACAGGTAAAAGGTGTTTTTATAATTAGCGATAAGATCATTCAACGCTTCGTCTACAGCGTCCTTTAAACGACCTTGCCCCTTTTCAACAGAAACGACTTTCGCTCCTAACAACTCCATCCGGAATACATTCAATGCTTGACGGCGGATATCCTCAGCACCCATATAAATGACACATTCCATACCAAACATGGCACAAACAGTCGCAGTTGCTACGCCGTGCTGCCCCGCACCTGTTTCAGCGATGACCCGCTTCGCTCCCATCTTTTTCGCTAGCAAAATTTGTCCCATGACGTTATTGATCTTATGTGACCCCGTATGGTTTAAATCTTCCCGCTTTAAATAGATTTTCGCTCCACCTAACTGCTCTGTTAACTGACTAGCATATGTCAGCGGATTTTCACGACCAACGTATTCTTTTAAATAATATTTAAATTCCTCGACAAACTCTGGATCATCTTTATACTTATGAAATTGCTCGGCAATATAATTCAATGCCTCTTTCATCTCAGGCGGCACAAAGCTTCCACCAAACTGTCCAAAATATCCCTCTTCTAACTGTACTTTACTCATCTCTATCTCTGCTCCTCTCAACTTTCGAAAAACTATTCTGAAAATTTATCTATTACTATAACAAAAAAAGCCACCCTTTTTCAACCTTTTTATAAGTTCTTTAAGGGTAGCTCTATGCTAATTAATGAAAGACAATTGTTTTATTTCCGTGTACAATCACACGATCTTCTAAATGCCATTTAACTGCACGCGCTAGGACACGACGTTCAATCGACTGACCAATTTTCTTCAAACCAGCTACATCGTCACGATGGTTCACCCGCTCAATATCCTGTTCAATAATCGGACCTTCATCCAAATCATTCGTCACATAATGCGACGTGGCTCCAATTAGCTTCACTCCGCGTTCATATGCTCGCTCATACGGTCTCGCACCGATGAAGGCAGGAAGGAAAGAGTGATGGATATTAATAATTTGATTCGGAAAATGGCTGACGAAATCCTCTGTTAAAATTTGCATATAACGTGCCAAGACGATGACATCGACTTGATGTTCTTTCAACAATTGAATTTGTTGCTGTTCTACTTGCTGGCGAATGTCCTTATTGGCTGGGATATAATAAAATGGAATGCCAAGCGATTCTACCATCTCTCTCGTACTCTCGTGGTTACTAATAACAAGAGCAATATCGGTTGGAAGATCACCACTTTGCCACTCCCAAAGCAGCTCAAGTAAGCAATGAGGTTCTTTAGAAGCGAAGATCGCCATCTTTTTTCGTTCCTCAGCATACGTAAATTGATACTCCATAGCAAACTCAGATGCTAGCGTCTCAAAATCTTTCTCCATTTGACCAGCATTCTCTGCTAAATTCGGGCGATCGAACTCAATTCGAATGAAAAAGGTGCCGCCTTCGGGATTATTAGAATATTGATTAGACTCAATAATATTGGCTTCATGTTCAAATAAAAATTTAGAAATAGCCGCGACAATTCCCGGACGATCCGGACATTTGACTAGCAATCTTCCGCGACTACCTAGCTTCTCCTCTTGAAGTAAAGGTTTTGTCTGCACGTTCGTTTTCATAGTTTGAACCTACCTTTTTACGATAATTAATTATCCATTATACCGTAAGAAAAACAGAATGAAAATAATTTTCTGACACCAACATCCTTATAAACCATATAAGTTACATTTATCATACAAGCTCGTTTTGCTAATGCCTAATAACTTAGCTGCCTCTATTTTATTATTTCCTGTCTTCTTCAATGCCAGTCCTAAAGCAGATTTCTCCGCTTGAGCTAACGTTTGTTTTAATGGAAGCACTGCTTGCTCTTCTCGTTCAGGTAATTTCGTGATAGCGGGTTCTTCCTGCAAATAAAGAGGTAAATGATGCAATTGAATGACCTTGCCATCTAAGACATTAACAGCCCGCTCTAATACATTTTCTAATTCTCTAATGTTGCCCGGCCACGAATGGAGCAACAAACGATTCATCACTTCTAAAGAGATCGTCAGTTGCTCGCGACTAAATGTTTTTGCTAACTTCTTTAATAACACGTGAGCAATGGCGAGCAAATCCTCTTGGCGCTCTCGTAAAGAAGGAATATCAATTTTCATGACGTTGAGTCGATAATATAAATCTTCGCGAAACTCTCCCTTGTGCACCATCTCTTCTAAATTGCGATGAGTAGCAGCGATAACGCGAACATCAATCGGAACTGGTCTTTGCCCACCGATTCTCTCAATCTCTTTTTCCTGTAGCACGCGAAGCAGCTTGCCTTGCATCGGTAGTAGCATATCTCCTACTTCATCCAGAAAGATTGTTCCACGGTGAGCAAGCTCGAACTTTCCTTTTTTCCCCCCTTTCGTTGCCCCAGTAAAAGCTCCGTCCTCATAGCCGAACAGTTCTGATTCTAACAATGGCTCAGGGATCGCCGCCGAATTCACTCGCACAAATGGAAAGGGCGCTCGCTGGCTCTTTCCGTGAATCGCATGAGCAAATAATTCCTTTCCTGTCCCAGAGGGTCCCATCAATAGTACGGATGATTGACTTCCTGCCACACGCTGGGCTAACTTTTTTGCTTCTTTAAACTGGGGATTCTCGCCGATTAAGTCAGCAAAGCTATACTTGCTTTTTAACTCTTTTTCAAATTTCTTTTTATAATATTTCAGTTCCTCGAGAAAGGGTTGAACTTTGTCCGAATATGCCATCCAATCCTCAGAATTGCGAAACATGACGGTACCGACAGCTCCAACTAGTTCTCCGTTAACGTATAAAGGATAGCGGTTGGCAATCATTTCATTTCCTTTAATCGGATGAATCGAAGCGATTTCCGGCTGTGACGTCTGGACGATCAGGTGCATTCTCGTATTTTCAATGACATCACGCACATCTTTCCCTATTGCTTCCGAGACGGTTGTTCCAAGATAGTCGCAATAAGCTGCATTAATATAAATAATGATGCCACGCCGATCAACTACTACTACCCATTCCGTGGCGATATTAATGATTTCCTCCAGCCATTCATACGGCAACTCACTGACTAGCCCCTTCATACCTACAATCCCCGTCCTTCCCTTTTCGTTACTACTATTATAGTAACAAAAATTGGGATAAAAAAACCTTTCAAGCAGTGAATCACTTGAAAGGCTGTTATTTTCTATTGTACTGTATATCCTCCATCGAGAACCACCGCTTGACCGGTCACTCCCTTTGCTTTCTCACTAGCTAGGAAAATAGCATAATCAGCGATTTCCTCCACACCTAGCAAACGCTTTTGTGGAACGAGCGGATAAATGACTTCCTCTAATACATTTTCTAATGGTACATTTCTCGTTTTCGCTAAATCCTCCAGTTGACCGCGCACAAGCGGTGTGTCCACATACCCTGGACAGAGAGCATTGACTGTTATGCCGTGAGCAGCCGTTTCTAGCGCAGCGACTTTCGTTAAGCCAATGACGCCATGCTTAGCACTGTTATAAGCTGCTTTCCCAGCAAAGCCCACAAGACCATTAATAGACGCCATATTAATAATTCGACCCGAGCCATTTTTCTTCATAATCGGCAAGGCGTGCTTGATAAAAACAAAAGGTGCGGTCAGCATCACTTTGATCAACAGCTCAAATTTCTCTGTTGAAAATTGTTCAAGCGGTGCAACATGCTGTAACCCTGCATTATTCACTAAAATATCGACCGTTCCAAATTGATCAACCGCAAATTGAAGACAATCCTGTACTTGCTGTTCATTCGTCACATCGCAAGCAACCGCTGCTACGTCAAACCCCTGTGCTGTCAATTGCTCCGCCGCTGTTTTAGCCGCCTCTTCCTTTAAATCAGCAATGATCACTTTTGCCCCTTCTTTCGCAAAAGAACGAGCCACTTCTAAACCAATTCCGCTCGCTGAACCTGTCACTAAAGCTACTTGTCCTGTTAACATTTTTCTTCCCCCTTTACACTAATCCCGTTAAGCTATACATCGCAATAATAAAGAAAACCGCTACTGTTTTAATAATGGTGATTGCAAAAATATCACGATAAGATTGGCGATGTGTTAAGCCCGTCACCGCTAGTAACGTAATAACCGCTCCATTGTGCGGCAATGTATCCATTCCGCCAGAGGCCATCGAAATGACACGATGCATCACTTCTGGTGGGATATTAAACTCATTGATAGCAGCCAAATACTTGTCCGCCATTGCGCTCAAAGCAATCCCCATCCCGCCTGAAGCAGATCCGGTGACCCCTGCGAGAGCAGTCGTTGTTACCGCTCCATTGACGAGCGGGTTCGTAAACGTTTCAGAAATCCCTTTACTGATGACCGTAAAGCCTGGCAAAGAAGCAATCACGCCGCCAAAACCATACTCAGCTCCCGTATTCATCGCTGCCAGCAAAGCTCCTCCAATCGACGCATTGATCCCCGCTTGAAAATTAAGTTTAACTCGCTTCCAATTGTATAACAGTGCCGCAACAATCCCTGTTACTAATGCCATTTGTACGGACCAAATCGCCACAACTGATGGCAGCTCTATTTTTCCGAACGCCTCTAACCCAATGTCGGCAAAGTCAAAGCCATTTGGATACCATTTCGGCAAAGCGTCTGTAAATACTTTATTCATCACCGCCACGAGAATGAGTGGAACAAATGCCAATACTCTTCTAGCAGTCGATTCTTTTTCTTTTGAGATCCCATCATTCGTTTCTTCTTCAACCACTTCATGATTAATTCCGTAATAACCTTCACCTACGCTTGCCGCTTTTCGACGGCGACTTTCAAGATAAAGCATCCCGATCATAAAAACAAAGATCGCACCAATAATCCCAAGAGTAGGAGCAGCATAAATATTTGTTTGAAAAAATGTTGTAGGAATGACATTTTGAATTTGTGGTGTACCGGGTAATGCATCCATCGTAAACGTAAACGCCCCAAGCGCAATCGTTCCTGGAATTAATCTTTTCGGAATGTCTGCTTCCATAAATAAGTTTTTAGCAAACGGATAAACGGCAAAAACAACAACAAACAAGCTAACACCGCTATACGTTAAAATCGCACACATCAGCACAATCGCTAGCATCGCTTGCTTCGCCCCAACCCACTGAACGATCGTCTTCGCAATCGACTCAGCAATTCCGGACATTTCGACCACCTTACCGAAAATCGCTCCTAACAAAAACACAGGAAAGTAAAGTTTAATAAATCCGACCATTTTCTCCATAAAAATATTAGAGAAAAACGGAAGCACAAAGTTCGGATCTGTCAAAAACACCGCTAACAATGCGCAAATCGGTGCAAATAAAATAACAGAAAACCCTCGATAAGCCACAAACATTAATAGTCCTAATGCCAACAAAATAATGACTAAATCCATTCGTCAACCCCCTTGTTTTTAGTCCTTGCTTTTAACTAAAAATGCAAATTCCATGCCAAATACTGAGAATATGTAAATACCAATCTTCTCAAACGATGAACTTCCTATTTTTCGGAAATATTAAACGTTTATTTTCCGGAATAACGGAAACTTCCGAAATATCGGAAATGGGGCAACTAGACAAAATTTCTCCCTTATTAGTAACCCATTCACTCCGCTGAATTGCCACACACCCCTCAAATGAATTATTATCAGAATAGAAAGAATATTAAGGTGCGAGGAGGAGCGAAATGAACATTTTTTCAAAAGAGTATGCGAAATCATTAGATCAGCAAGATGAGTTAGCTCATTTTCGTGAGGAATTTTATTTGAAGGCAGGTCGGATTTATCTCGATGGGAATTCACTTGGATTGCTGTCTAAGCGAGCGGAAAGAGCTGTGCTTGATTTGCTTCACTCATGGAAGGAGTACGGAATTGATGGGTGGACGCAGGGAAAGCACCCGTGGTTCCATTTATCAGAATCTTTAAGTGAAGAAATGATCATGCTTACAGGATCGGATGCCGAAGAAGTCATTGTCACGGGATCGACTACTTCTAACCTCCATCAATTAGTAGCTAGCTTTTATGAGCCAAAAGGAAAGCGAACGAAAATTTTGGCCGATGAGCTGACGTTTCCAACAGATATTTATGCATTAAAGAGCCAACTGCAATTAAGAGGTTACGCCCCTACCGAGCATTTAGTTCTTGTTAAAAGTGAGGATGGGCGACTATTGAAAGAAGAAGACATTATCGTAGCAATGACCGAGGAAATCGCCTTAATTATTTTACCAGGTGTGCTGTATCGCAGCGGACAAGTGCTGGATATGGAACGGCTGACAAAAGCGGCTCATGAGCGAGGAATTTTGATCGGCTTTGACCTTTGTCATTCAATTGGCTCGATTCCCCATGAGTTAAGTCGTTGGGGTGTTGATTTTGCTTTTTGGTGTAATTATAAACATGTAAACGGCGGGCCTGGCAGTACGGCGGCGCTCTATGTTAATAAGAAGCATTTTGGTCAAGTACCGGGGCTTGCCGGCTGGTTTGGTTCAAAAAAAGAGACGCAGTTTGATATGACATTGGATCTAGATCATGCTGAACATGCCGGAGCTTATCAAATGGGTACGCCACATATTTTAAGCACAGCACCATTAATTGGCGCATTGGAGCTGTTTAACGAAGCGGGCATCGACCGTATCCGCAACAAATCATTGCAACTGACAAATTATATGATGGAACTAATCGAGCATGAGTTAGCGGAATTCCATTTCACAATCGCGAATCCTCGCCATGATCGTCAGCGCGGCGGTCACTTATTTCTTGAGCATATAGAAGCGGCACGCATTTGCAAAGCGTTAAAAGCTCATGAAGTCATCCCTGATTTCCGAGCACCTAATGGCCTTCGATTAGCACCAGTTGCTCTGTACAACACGTTTGAAGAAGCTTGGCAGACGGTGCAAATCTTGAAAGAAATCATGGAAACAGAGCAATATAAGCAATATAAAAATGAACGGGATGTGGTCGCGTAATGAGTTCTAAGTGGATCGATATTACGCAGCCACTCAACAGCCGAATCGCTCATTGGCCGGGAGATATTCCTTTTTCCTATGAACTTTCTTATACAAAAGCAGAAACAGGCTCCGTCAACATTGGAAAAATGACAACAAGCTTGCATACTGGCACTCATGTTGATTCCCCTTTTCACTTTGATAATGAAGGGAAACAAATCCATCAACTAGACGTTGAAATTTTTATCGGCAAAGCACTAGTGATCGATGCGTCTAGCCTAGATTCTATTGGACCGCAACAGCTAGAGGCTTACGCATTAGATGGAGCAGAACGATTGCTGCTACGAACCACTTCGAAGAGCGAGCCAACATTATTTCCCGGGAAAGTGACTCCCCTTGATCCAGCACTTGGCCCATTTTTAAAAGAAAAAGGAATTTGTTTACTCGGAGTAGATGTCCCTTCAGTGGATGATTTAAATAGTAAAGAAATGGCGGTTCATCATTCATTGCACAAAAACGGAGTCCATATTTTAGAAAACATTGTACTTGATCATGTCGAACCAGGGTTGTATGAGATGGCTGCGTTACCACTATTAATTGAAGGGGCTGATGGTAGCCCTGTACGAGCTGTTATTCGACCAGTAGAAGAAAGGGGAAAATCACATGACAATGAATGAAAAATCGATTCATACCGATTTCACGAACAACATGACCTACGGAGAATATCTTGGGCTCGATCAGCTACTCAGCGCTCAACATCGGTTGTCTGGTCATCATGATGAAATGCTCTTTATCATCATTCATCAGGTGAGCGAATTGTGGATGAAGCTGATCATTCATGAAATGGAAGCAGCGATTAAACTTATTGCACAAGATGAGCTACAACCTGCCTTTAAAATGTTAGCCCGCGTGTCTAAAATTCAAACGCAGATTATTCAAGCGTGGGATGTCCTCTCTACGTTAACACCAGCTGAATATATGGAGTTTCGCGAAAAGTTAGGCCAAGCTTCCGGATTTCAGTCCTATCAATACCGGCAAATTGAATTTTTGCTCGGCTATAAAACGGCGCACATTTTAGCAATTTATCAAAAAGATCCGCAACTTCATGATATATTAGAAAAAGCTTATCATGCCCCAAGCATTTATGATGCGGCGATCGAAGCATTGGCACGTGCCGGCTTTCCGATTAATCCAGACT
The DNA here is from genome assembly GCF_002797375.1 of Bacillus sp. FJAT-42315. Lineage (GTDB taxonomy): Bacteria > Bacillota > Bacilli > Bacillales > Domibacillaceae > Bacillus_CE. The sequence continues at coordinate 262,357 of NZ_KZ454941.1, read as the reverse complement.
TAATCGGCCGCGATTATTCGGTGACTTATACAGGTGACCCGACGGTTGAAGCGGCTTGGCTTTCAGTCTATGCCGATGTGGAAAAACATTGGGCGCTCTATCAACTGGCGGAAAAGCTAATCGATATTGAAGACTGGCTACAGCAATGGCGATTCCGCCATATGAAAACGGTCGAACGAATTATCGGCTTTAAAATGGGAACCGGTGGATCATCGGGGGTGCAATATTTGAAAAAAGTGCTCGATCATCGCTTTTTTCCTGAGCTTTGGGATTTACGCACGAAGCTTTAATGAAACAGGAGGGATTTTATGGACAATAGAGAACAATGGTCCTCACGTATCGGATTTATCTTATCATCAGCAGGAGCCGCGATCGGTTTGGGAGCGATTTGGAAATTCCCGTACGTAACTGGACAAAGTGGCGGCGGCGCCTTTCTTCTTCTCTTTATATTATTTACGCTATTAATCGGCTTGCCGATGTTGATTTCAGAATTTATCATTGGTCGCGGCTCTGGAAAAGAAGCGGTCAGTGCTTATAAAAAATTAGCGCCAAGTAGCTTTTGGACGGTGACCGGAAAATTGGGTGTCATTGGCTGCTTCCTATTGCTATCGTTTTATAGTGTGGTTGGTGGCTGGGTGCTCACCTACACGGTCATGTCACTTGGTGGAAAAGTGATTGGAAACGGTGCCGATTACGGGGCAATGTTCGGACAAATTACTAGTTCCCCCATGATTACGATCGGTGGATTGGCAGCGTTTTTACTCATTAATATCGTTGTCATTGCATCTGGCATTCAAAATGGGATTGAAAAAGCGAGCAAATATATGATGCCGCTATTATTTATCTTCTTTATCGTGCTCGTCATCCGTTCACTGACATTAGATGGCGCAATGGAAGGCGTTCGCTTTTTCCTACAGCCAGACTTTTCGAAAATTACTGGTGAAGCAGTGCTTTATGCGCTTGGACAATCATTCTTCTCATTAGCAGTTGGATTTTCGTGCATGGTGACATACAGCTCGTATTTAAATAAAAACGTGAGCATTCCAACGTCTGCCGGATCGGTCGCGTTAATGAATATTTTCGTATCAGTGTTAGCAGGGCTTGCTATTTTTCCAGTTGTTTTTGCGTTTGGCTTTGAGCCGACAGCAGGACCAGGTCTTCTTTTCATCGTTTTGCCGTCTGTATTTTCACAAATGCCGTTTGGCGAATTATTCTTATTTATGTTCTTATTGCTCTTCTTATTTGCGACGTTAACGTCTGCTTTCAGCTTATTAGAAATCATTGTAGCCGCCTTTCTCGAAAATGGAGCATCAAGAAAAGTGGTCACTTGGGTCGCTGGTATAACGGTGTTTATTGCCGGTATCCCTGCTGCGCTTTCTTCTAGTCTGCCCGCAGACGTCAAGATTTTTGATAAAACGGTCTTTGACGCAACCGACTACCTTGTCAGCAACATCATGCTGCCGCTCGGCAACTTGCTCATCGCCCTATTTATCGCTTGGAAGATGAACCAACAACTCGTCAAACAAGAATTTATGCTCGGCCAATCGCTAGCTCCAAGCACTTATACGACTTGGCAGTTATTAATGAAATGGGTCGTACCACTAACGATTATCGTTGTCTTTTTAAACTCACTTGGTTTAGTTGGCTAAGACCTAAAAAGGAGACCCCCGCAAAAAGAGGTCTCCTTTTTTCTCTTATAAAATATCCAACCAAATTTTAATCGCTGTTGCCGCAATTAAAATCGCCAGCAACCATTGTAAAACTTTTGTGTTCATCTTTTGTCCTGCTTTCGCTCCAAGCGGTGAAGCGATGACGCTCGCAACAATCATGATTACAGCCGGCCAAAACAGCACTTGCCCTGTCATGAGCTTCCCAGCTGTTGAGCCGATTGAGGAAATGAAAGTAATGGCTAAGGAGCTAGCAATCGTCATTCTCGTTGGAATTTTCAACACAACAAGCATAATTGGAACTAAAAGAAAGGCTCCCGCTGCTCCGACAATACCCGCACCGATTCCGACAATAAAAGCTAGAGCCGCCGCGAGCCAGCCATTAAATGTGACTTCGCTCATTGGGCGATCATCGAGATTTTTCTTCGGAACAAACATCATAATGGCTGCTAATGCCGCAAGAATCCCGTACACGACATTGATGACTTCTTCTGACAGCCCTTCAGAACCGAAGCCGCCGATAAAACTACCGAGGAGAACCGCTCCCCCCATGTATATAATTAATTTTTTATTTAAATAATCGCTTTTGCGATACGCCCACACACCTGCAATCGTCGCAAAGAACACTTGAACCGCACTAATTCCAGATACCTCATGCGCGCTAAATGCCGCAAAGCCAAGCAATGGTGGAATATATAACAACATCGGGTATTTAATAATCGAACCACCGATGCCGACCATACCAGAAATAAATGAACCGATAAAACCGATCATAAAGATCAAAACCCAATACATGAGATCCATTTGTGCCCCTCCCGTACTCCTTTTACTATGTAAAAAATAGATTGACGTTTGTACTTCTACTTCAGTATAGAAAAAAAAGAAGCGTTCATACATAGGGGGGTTCCCCTATCGAAGTAGTAAATATGAAAATTTATTGAAGGTTTCAACTGTTGAAATAGAGAAAATACTGAAATAGGTGAAGTGATCGATCACTCTCGTAATAGAAAAACGCGAGGCTCGTCCCCGCGTTAATGGATGTCACTGAAGTAGTTTTTAATCCCGTATTGGATCATTTCGTGTTTTTGTTTTAGCCCTAGCTTGTTCATCATATTTGCTTTATGATTTTCCACGGTTTTGGTGCTAATGTGCAACTTTTCTGCAATTTCTTTATTCGTATAGCCAAGGACGTTTAAACGTAATACTTCCTGTTCTCGCAAAGTTAACGGTGAGATAGGCTTTTCTTTTTCCTTCATCATCTTTTCAATCTGTTCCTCACTCAAGTCCGTGTTGTAATAACGGCGCCCGTGGTAGACATGATAGAGCGCTTCATGCAGTTCGCTTCCTTGGCTCTTCTTTAAAATATAGCCGTGTGCCCCTGATTGAATGGCTTTGCGAATGTAAGCTTCTTCATCATGCATCGTTAACAGCACAACTTTAATGTTCGGCTGTTGCAAAAGAAGCTGCCTTGTCGTTGTGAACCCATCGAGTCCGTTCGGCATCGAAATATCCATTAAGACGACATCCGGCTCCGTTTGCATCGCTAACACCAACGCTTCATTTCCATCTCCAGCATCAGCTGTTACTTCAATATCTTGATAATTTTCCAGAAGTAAAATAATCCCTTTTCTTATTAAATCATGATCATCGACTACCATCACTTTCATTTGCGATTGCCTCGCTTTCATCTATCATCATTGTAGCCATAATTCGTGTGCCTTCACCTGATGCTGACTGAATGAAAAAGCGGCCATTTAACTGCTCAATTCGTTCCCGCATATGTTCAAGACCAAGTCCGCCTTTTACCTTCTCTAAATCAAAACCGACGCCATCATCATGCACTTCAACAATGAGCTGCTTCCGTTCTTTCCAAAGAAACAAGTACACTTCGCGTGCCTGTGCGTATTTCACTATGTTATGCAATGCTTCCTGTACGGTACGATACACATTGATTTCCACTGCAGACGGCAAACGTCCACTAATATTCGTTTTAAAAGCGATGGACAGAGGAGAGGTAGATTCAACAGACTGAATGAGCGTTTCTAAAGCGGATACTAACCCTAATCGATCTAAGCTCGTTGGCCGAAGCTGATGAGAATAGGCTTTAATATCAGACATCGCTTTGTCTAATTCAGCTCTCACCTCATTTAAATAGTCAAGGAGACGAGCATCTTCAACTGTTGATTCAATCGCCTGCAAAGCAACTGAGATCGTATACAGTGATTGGCTCACCCCATCATGTAGCTCATGAGCAAGACGCTTATGTTCTTTTTCCTGAGCTTCAATCAACTGCTTAATCACTTTTTTTGATAGTCTGACTTCTTCCTCTTTTTGCCGTAATGTTTGATCGCGAAGCACAAGTAAATACTCTTTCTCTTGGCTGTCTTGATCTTGATAAATTAACGCTGTACTCATTTCCACATCTAGCTCATTGCCATGATAAACGGGCATTTGCGATAAAAAATAGGGTACTTCATTCCTTGCGATTAAATAACAGCGATTTTCTCCATGAGAAACTTTTCGTTCTTGACAATAAGAGCAAAAAGGAACTTGACCACCAATGTTCCAGCCTGTGAGTCGATGGGCCGCTGGATTCATTAGTAATATGTCCCGATTTTGATTCATTACGATGATCCCATCTTGAATATGTTCAAAAATTTGGTGTAAATATTTTTGTTCCACAGGATACTGTTCCATTGATCTATTTCCCTTCTAAAGCACTTTCTTTTATTGTAAACGAAAAGCCGCCAGTGATAAATTTTCACCGGCGGTTTCATCAATAATTATTTTACAGCTTCCAGTACATCTGTCTTCCAACGTGAGTAGCCACCTAACAGATTCGTTACGTTTTTAATTCCTTTTGCTTGAAGCACACTTGCTGCGATAGCAGAACGGCCACCAGCAGCACATTGAACAAGAATCGGTTGATCTTGCGGCACTTCATCTAAGCGATCTGGTAATGTGCCGAGCATCACATGGATCGCGCCAGCAATATGCCCTTCATCCCACTCTGTTTGATTGCGAACGTCAAGCACTTGAATGTCGCCTTTTTCCACTTTTTCTTGAATTGCAGCTGGTTCAATATTTTCATAGCTTTCAAGCTCAGATACTTGCTCTAATGCGGCATTGACATTCATGTAACCAACGGTGTTGTCGATACCGATCGAACGAAGCGCCTTTAAAATGTCTGATAGATTTCCTTCTTCAATAAGCAAGTAAAGTGGTGCTTCATAATTAACAAGCCAGCCAGCCCAATTTGTGAAAGACTTATTGAATGGAATGTTAATCGTGCCCGCAATATGACGTTCACCAAACTCAGAAGAAGCACGAGTATCAATCACCATATCATTTTCAAGCCATTCATGAAGAGCGGAAGCATCCGTTGCTTCAACTGGTACTTGTAAATCTTTAAATAAAGCAGGACCGACTTTATTGACACGCTTCATCACAGCGAAATATTTTGGTGGTTCTGGCTGACCATCGAGCAATGCTTTCACAAACTCAGCTTCATCGTCAAATTGCAATGCCCAGTTGAACATTTTTTCATAACCGACAGTCGAAGAAGGAATAGCACCTAATGCTTTACCACAAGCACTACCTGCCCCATGAGCTGGCCATACTTGCAAGTAATCAGGAAGCTGCTTAAAGCGCTCAAGCGACACAAACATGTCTTTCGCTCCTGCATCCGCTGTGCCCTCATAACCTGCCGCTTTCTCTAACAAGTCTGGACGACCGACGTCACCAACGAACACAAAGTCACCCGTGAAAATACCCATCGGACGATCCGCACCGCCACCGTTGTCTGTTAGGATAAAAGAAATACTCTCAGGTGTATGACCGGGTGTATGCATCGCTTCTAACGTTAAGTTACCAATCTTAAATTTGTCGCCATCTTTCAGCAGTTGATGATCAATGTTTTCAAGATTTTGATACTTCCAGTTTTCATCGCCTTCATCAGACACATACATTTTCGCTCCAAAACGATCGGCAATCTCGCGAGATCCAGCAACAAAATCAGCATGAATATGTGTCTCAGCCGCCGCTGTTAACTTGAGCCCTTCCTTTTCCGCTACTTCAATGTATTGCTCAATATCACGAGACGCATCAATGACGACCGACTCCCCCGTCTTCTGACATCCCACTAAATAAGACGCATGCGCTAACTTCTCATCATAAAAATAACGTAATAACATTCCAATCGCTCCTTTTTTTCGGTGGAGGTGCCTGTCACTCCCCGGTTTTTGTCGAAAAATCGTTATTGTTTTTTAGGCAAGGTGTCAATTAATGCTTGTACGTAAGACAATCCTCGTTGGACGGATGGGTCTTTCATCCATTTTAAGATGGTGAAGACGGAAATGTGTTGCGTATTGGCTTCCGCTTTCATTTGGACTTCTTCCCACAATGTCTTGCCTTGTTCTACTTTTTCTTGAATAGGCTCCAAATATCCTTCTGCGCTCTTTTGCAAGTATTCGATTGATTTTTGATCTCCTAACACTTGCTCCATAAAGTGGACAACCGTTTCAAGTTTTTCAGTTAGCTGTAAAAGCAAAGGTAATTTCTCTAGCAGGCGAAGGCCAGCTTCGAGCGTATCTATATCTACATTAGTGTAGTCGAGCTTCATTTTCACTTTTTCCATTGTATGCTGATCTTCCATCGCAGCTTGGCCAAAAGATAATATGTTATCGACCTGTTCTAGCTTTTCCGTTAAAGTAGGCAGCTTTTCTATTAGCTTTTGAAGAGAAGCTTGTACTTCCAGTTTATCTAACTCATCGACCCAGTCTTGTTTTGATAATGAGGTTGCCATCGCTCTTCACTCCTTTCCTGCTATTACATAATTCCTTTCAGCATACCGTCCCAATACATAATTGGCAGTAAATCCTTTTTCATAATATACATGCTGCGGCGTTCCTTCGCTTGGTTCACCGGGAAGGACTCGCTTGGGATTTTACCATATTTAAACTCTGCTAATACTAAGCTGTTATAGCCTGTGACGAGCGGACAAGAGCTGTAGCCATCATATGTCGCACCCATCGGCTCTTCTTTCATAAGAGACATCACATTTTCTGCTACAACAGGGGCTTGCTTACGAATCGCCGCTCCTGTTTTTGAGGTTGGTAAGTCGGCACAATCCCCTAAAGCAAATACATTTTCATACGTTTGATGCTGTAATGTATAAGGATGAACATCGACCCAACCTGCTTCACTCGCTAACGGACTTTCACTAATGAAAGAAGGAGCTCGCATCGGTGGAGTGACGTGAATCATATCGTAATTGACCACCGTTTGTTCGTGTGTATCTAAGTTTTCGAACACTGCTTCTTTTTGATCTGCTCTAATTTCAATTAAGTTCTGACGGAAGCGGGCATCAATCTTTTTACGTGCCACGACTTTCTCCAATGTGTCACGATATTTCTGAACATCAAAAATCGCTGGATTCGCCGAACCGAAGATCACATTCGTTTGATCTCTCATTCCTGTACGACTAAAGTGATCTTCTGCTAAATACATAATCTTCTGAGGAGCGCCACCACATTTGACTGGTGTAGCTGGGTGAGTAAACACCGCATTTCCACCTTTAAGCGTCCGAATAGCTTCCCACGTATAGTCTGTATATTGATAAGAATAGTTACTGCAGACGCCACCTTTACCAAGGGCATCCTTCAAACCTTTTATCCCATCCCAATGAATCTCGATTCCTGCAGCTACAATTAAATAATCATAGGAAATCTTTTCTCCGTTCCCTAACTCGACGATGTTTTGCGTCGGGTCAAATGAAGCCGCGGCTTGTTGAATCAATACAACACCTTCAGGAATTAATTCTTCCATCGTGCGCTCTGTATCCTCTTTCTTCGCAGCTCCTCCACCGACTAGCGTCCATAATGGTTGATAATAATGATGCTTCGCTGGATCGATAATCGCTACCTCTTGTGCAAGCGATTTCATTCCATTCAACAATCTAGCAGCAGTACTAATTCCTGCTGAACCGCCGCCCACAATTACTACCTGATAATGCTTATTCATCTTTATCTTCCTCCTAGTCATAATCAATGACAAGTTCAGGGGCGAACCCTGTGAGTTGTTATAGCTGTTTATACATTTATAATAGTGAGAATATTTCATTCATACCATAGGGGGTTACCCCTATATTATCGATAGCAACTACTAATCAATCACTCAGGGGAAAAAAACAGGTTCACCCCTTCTCAAACTGGGTATAAGATAACTACACAGAACTTTCCTACAAAACATTTATTTCCTATATCATTTCGGCATTGATTTTATATCTTATTGGCATTGACGGTATCGATCATCAGGAATTATTATTTAATTAAAGGAAATAATTGAAATTTTCAAACGAACGGATGGGGGATGAGAGTATGACAGTAACGAAAGAATGGACTCAAAACGCTACGCATACAGCGAAAAAATATGTGCAAGAAGTATTTGAAACGGTTCAAAAACGCAATCCAGGGGAAAGCGAATTTCATCAAGCAGTAAAGGAAATTTTCGACTCGCTTGTACCGGTGTTCGCTAAGTACCCTAAATATATGGACCAAGGCATACTAGAAAGAATCGTGGAGCCTGAGCGTTTAATTACTTTTCGTGTGCCTTGGGTAGATGATCAAGGAAAAGTTCAAGTCAACCGCGGCTTCCGTGTTCAATACAATAGCGCCCTCGGTCCATACAAAGGTGGACTTCGTTTTCATCCCTCCGTTAATGCCAGCATCATCAAGTTTCTAGGCTTCGAACAAATTTTCAAAAACTCCCTAACGAATCAACCGATCGGCGGCGGAAAAGGTGGTTCGGATTTTGACCCGAAAGATAAGTCCGATGCAGAAGTAATGCGCTTTACGCAAAGCTTCATGACGGAGCTGGCTCGCCATATCGGCCCGGATACAGACGTGCCAGCGGGTGACATCGGTGTTGGCGCTCGTGAAATCGGTTATATGTTCGGTCAATATAAACGCATTCAAAACGCTTATCATGCCGGTGTATTAACTGGTAAAGGTCTGCATTACGGCGGTAGTTTAACAAGAACGGAAGCAACAGGCTACGGTACTGTTTACTTTGTTGCCGAAATGCTGAAAGATAGCAGTTTAAGCTTTAAAGACAGCACTGTCATTGTTTCCGGCTCCGGCAATGTTTCTATCTATGCAATTGAAAAAGCAACACAGCTCGGTGCAAAAGTCGTTGCTTGCAGTGATTCTAATGGCTATATTTATGATAAAAATGGTATTGACCTCGCAACAGTTAAACGTCTAAAAGAAGTAGAAAGAAAACGAATTAGCGAATACGTTCTCAATCATCCGGGAGCAGAGTATGTAGAAGGCTGTTCTGGCATTTGGAACATTCCTTGCGATATTGCTCTTCCATGTGCAACGCAAAACGAAATTGACGCAACAGCAGCTGCTACCCTCGCTAAAAACGGAGTGAAAGCCATTGGTGAAGGCGCTAATATGCCAAGTACGCTAGAAGCGATTGATGTTTTTCTAAAAGCAAACGTATTGTTCGGACCAGCAAAAGCAGCTAATGCCGGTGGTGTCGCTGTTTCCGCACTAGAAATGGCTCAAAACAGCATGCGGATGCCATGGACATTTGAAGAAGTAGATGACAAACTACACACAATTATGAAAAATATTTACAAAAATAGTGTGCAAGCCGCGAATGAATTTGGCTTCGAAGGAAATCTCGTCGTAGGTGCCAACATTGCTGGCTTCCTCAAAGTGGCCGATGCAATGATCGACCAAGGTGTTGTGTAAAAAAAGCGAGAAAGGCAGGCTCTGAAAAAAAAGAGCCTGCCTTTTTACATTGAGGGAGAAAATACCTTTTCTTTTTAGAACAAACATACTATGATTAGAAAGTTATTTATTTTTTATTTGATGAAAGGCTGGGAATATTTTGAGGAAATTTCTGAAAAGTTATCAATTTACTTTTCTATTATTAGCCGGCATTATTATTGGCGGCATTGCAGGTGTCGTGTTTGGTCCTAAAGCGGCTATTGTCAAACCTTTTGGGGATTTATTTTTAAATTTAATGTTTATGCTTATCATACCGCTCGTATTTTTCAGCATCGCCTCAGCGATTGCTTCGATGGACGGAATGAAGCGTCTAGGAAAAATTATGGGCAGTATTTTTATCGTCTTCTTCGTCACAGCGATCATTGCAGCTGTTGTAGGCATGGTAGGTGTGACGTTGTTTAACCCGCTTGCCAACACAGATGTATCAGCTATTAAAGAGTTAATGGTTCAATTCGAGCCAGTAGAAACTGAAGCAGAAGACTTAACTCTGCTCGGACATCTTGTAAACACATTTACAGTAGCTGATTTCTCTTTATTGCTGTCTAAAAGCAATATGCTACAACTCATCGTCTTTTCGATTCTGTTCGGTTTAGCTACCACAATGGCAAAAGAACACGGCAAACCGATGGCGAACTTTTTAGCTTCTGGTACAGCCGTTATGATGAAAATGGTATCGATCATTATGTACTACGCTCCGATTGGACTAGGTTGCTACTTTGCGGCCATTATCGGGGAACTAGGACCACAAATTCTGGGTGGCTATGCTCGAACATTCGTCTTATACCTAGGTTTAACTGTGCTTTATTACTTCGGCTTCTTTACGCTGTATGCGTTTATCGCAGCTGGAAAAGACGGCGTGAAGGTATTTTGGAAACACGCAGCTGCTCCATCGGTCACAGCGATCGCTACATGCTCAAGTGCCGCAAGCATTCCGGTCAACTTAACCGCTGTGAAAAAAATGGGCGTTCCGAAAGATATCGCTGAAACGATTATCCCACTCGGTGCCAACACACATAAAGATGGCTCCGTATTTGGTGGCGTGTTGAAAATCGTCTTCCTGTTTGCGCTGTTTGGCAAAGACATGACAAGCTTAACGAGCATTTTAAGCATCATCGGCGTCTCTTTCCTTGTCGGTGCGGTCATGGGGGCGATCCCAGGTGGTGGAATGATCGGTGAAATGCTGATTTTAAGCGTATTTGGCTTCCCTCCTGAAGTGTTGCCGATCATCGCCGTTATCAGTACGATCATCGATGCACCAGCTACATTGTTGAACTCAACAGGAAACACCGTTTGTGCGATGCTCGTCACACGACTAGTCGAGGGGAAAAACTGGCTACAGAGACAACTAGTAATCAGCAGTTAATCAAAAAGAGTGAAGACCTCGTTAGGTTTTCACTCTTTTTGATGGGTATAAGGGCAACGCAAATCTACAAAAACCTCTTTCTGATTTCCGAAGAAGGCAGCATACACTGATCTTTTTTGCCGAACCATTTGTATCTATTTTTCGCCACCCATTGATACACCTTATCTCTGAGCGGTCGAGGAATGATTAATAGATAATAAAATAACTTCCATCCCCCTGATAAATGTTTGCATATACGAAGAGCCGCTGTTGACTGATGATAACAACTTTCACCATCAATCAGTAGTAAACTATCAATATTAGAAGGGACTTGATGCGATCCCACTAAGCTTTGTCCGATGTCACTTTGTAACGAAGCAAATTTATAGTGCGCATTCGGATCTCTTTTAATAATAAATTGCACACTATGATCACAAAAGTTGCATTCGCCATCAAATAAGACAATCTTACTCATTGACGCTCCCCCTTTTTTTATCATTTTAACAATATGTAAACATAATTAATAACTATTTTGCTTCCTTATCATTTGTAAATAATAACCTTAATATTGTAACATATAGGAAATCTGCAAATGAGGAGATCTTAATGATGAACAACTACTTATAACCTGTTATCTATGACCTCTGGGCTCGACCACCTCCGAATACTGCCCTTATTTGATCGACAAATAAATATAAAAAACGGAGGAATATAAAGATGAGTAAACCAGATTTAACTGTTGCTTTAGTATGTGGACCTGATTGTGATATGGATTCTAATGCGATTCGTTCCGCTATTGAATATTTTGGAGGGCGTGTCATTACTTATTGGATTGGAAGACCAAACGATTTAATAGGCGTACTCTCTGGAGAGGAGCTGTACCCGGACACGGATTATATCATTCTTAATTTCCACGGCGATGAAGGTCAATTCGTTATGCCAGAGTTAGATGAATCCGTCTATGGGGTCAATGAACCAAAAGGCGATTTCAGTCCAAATGATGTAAAGCGATTTGCCAAATTAAAGGATAAAATTATTTTAGCGAATGGTTGTACACTAGGAGTACCGCTATTGGCGCAAGCCTTTATGGATAGTGGCTGCCAAGCATACATTGGCCCCGATGATTACCCGGATGGAAATGCAGCACTTATGTTTGCCTTACGATTCTTTTATGAAATCATTCAGAACAAAAAAAGCGTAAAAGAAGCGTTTGAACTAGCGAAAACAACTGATGAAGAAATGTCTATGTACCAATTCTACGAGAGAAAATAATAAAAAAGGCGAGTACCTATTTTTTCGGTACTCGCCTTTTTGCGCCAATATTCTGTTATCATGAAGGAAAGCTTGTCGATTGGACGGAGTTGAATATGTGTTGGACTTGTTGATGATTGTGTTGCCAGCCTTTCTTATTTTTTTCACTGGTTTTGTTGGTCAAAAATTGATAGGATTTGAGATTCGCTCGATTTCGATGATGGCTCTTTATATTATGTCGCCATTTCTTGCGTTTCGCACCTTTTATACGAATAAGCTGACGATGGAGTATGTCTATATTATTAGCTTCTGCTTTATCCTCTGCTTTGTATTAATCGCCATCGTTGCGGTCACAGGCATAATGATGAAAGCTTCAAGGCAAAAAATAGCGGCAATGATTCTTGGTGGCGCCTTTATGAATAGCGGTAACTACGGAGCACCGGTTGTTCTTTTCGCCTTTGGAGCCGTCGGTTTTGATTATGCGGTCATCATGATGGTGTTCCAGTCGCTATTAATGAATACGATTGGGCTATTTTTCGCTTCTCTCGGCAGCAAACAGAGGATGACATTCAAACAATCATTACTCCGGGTCCTGCGCATGCCTGTTATTTACGGTACCTCTTTAGGACTTACTTTTCAGCTACTGTCAATTGATCTGCCGAAACCGTTTATGGATGCGATTAGCTTAGTTGCCAACGCCTCAATTCCGACGATCATGCTCGTTCTCGGTATGCAACTAGCAGTGATCGCAAAAAAACGAGTGGCTTACCGTTTTGTGTCTGCTGTCACGACTATCCGTTTGATCGCTTCGCCAGCACTTGCGGTCGTGATCACATCGTTTCTTCCTCTGAATGACTTGTTAAAAGATGTGCTCATTTTGCAAGCGGCGATGCCCGCAGCCGCCAACACGACATTAGCAGCGATACAGTTCGGCACGGAGCCAGATCTCGTTTCTTTTAACACGTTAGTCACGACGTTATTAAGCATCGTAACCATCCCTGCTACACTGTTCTTTTTAGGTGTATAAATGAAAAGGCTGTCTTTGCAACAGCCTTTTTATCGTCTTACTAACAATTCCTCTCCTCGTTTACATCCGTTGATCGGCTGATCCACCATAGCAACCTCTGCTTTCGCTTCTTCCTCCTTCTCCGCTTCCTTTTCCTCTTCCTTTTCATTCGAAGTCAGCTTTGAAAAAGGAATCGGTGCTGGCAAAGTATTTAACACTTGCTCTGGTATATCAGGACTACCTGGCGTGTACACATCGAGAAAACTATTGGCCATTTGCAAATAGCCGGCCGTGTTCGGATGAACATCTTTCGGATTTGGAAGCAAAGACTTCGCACTATTGCCAAAACGCGAGCTCACCGGCACAAAATGAGCACCAGCTCGTTCCGCTTCTTGTTTAATAATTTGGTTTAAAATCCCCAGCTGTTTTTCGACAGATGGCTTATGCTGTTCTTTCACATGGGGGTATGGAAAATAATAGCCCATCGCATACACCTCTGCATGAGGATTCAACTTTTCAATTTTATCGAGCAATTGAATATACGTTTTCCGCACACGATTGAGGGCAAATGCCGCTGGAATCGGCTCGTAGCTAAGCATGCCGCGGACGGAATCATTGCGAATAAGCGGCAATAAATCATTCGCTCCAGCGGAAATTGTAATGATATTCGCTTTACGAACATCTTGCTGGGCTCCTTTTTTATCGAGTTGCTCGAGCACTTGCTCTGTTGTATAACCCGGAAACGCCCAATTTTTCGAAAAGCTCGCTAAGCTACCAGACTGCTGTAAAGAGAGAGCAATTAAGTCCGCATAACCCGCCCCAATCTCTTTGTTCGGGGTTTGTCCAGCTGCTAATGAATCACCCAATGCTACGTAATGAAGTCCCGCCGCCTCTGCTTTCACCGGCAAGGCGGTAGCAACCGCTAGCAAAAAGACAACAACATATAAACAAATTCGCTTCCTCATAGAATTCTTCCTTTCTTCACGATATGCTATAATTAAATCTTATCATAACTCAAATATATGGAGGCTATATGCTAACTTTTGAAGAAAAACTGGAAATTATTGAATCTTTCCCACAACTTGAGCGTAAAAATGTTTCTCTTGGCCGCGTCAATTTTCACTTTGAAGACAGTGTAACAGATAAGAAAAATATTGTGTATCATCTCCACCCAAACGGAAACGGTTTTGTTTATGCTGGCGAATTGTCTCATTATCCAACCGACTCTAAGGGAATGGTCAATATTCGTGATTTTTCAGCGGAAGAACTACGAACGGTCCTAGATGAAGCTATTCTTTCGCTATCACCGAAATCAAATGAAGAACAAGCGATTATTGGAGATGCTTATGAAGAGAAATGGGTTAATGAAGATGGACATACATTACTACTCATTGAAGAAGATGAAATGTGGAATGTGTATGCTGGCTTGAATTTAGACGGTACGTTCCATACGTACGAAGCCGCTTTACAATACTTAGATGAAGAAGGCTTTCGTCGACTTTCTTAATCTGAAAAGAGCGTAACTGCCTAATCATATAAGTGGCAGTCACGCTCTTTTATTTTCACATCCGTTATTTCGTTCTGTCTTGCAAATGAGCCAGCAACGTCTCGGTAATGAGTCCTGGCTTCCCATCCCCAACCTTTCGGTGATTAACAACCGTTACTGGCAGTACTTCACACAGCGTACTCGTTAGAAAAGCTTCATCTGCTTCAACAAGCTCTGCCTCCGTAAATGCCCGCTCGATAAACGGAATCGCTAGCTCCTCAGCGATCGCTTTGACGGCGATACGCGTAATACCAGGTAAAATATAGTTGGTCAGCGGTGCCGTTTGAACGCTTCCTTCTTTCACAATGAAAAAGTTAGAGCTCGACCCTTCCGTAATAAATCCGTCTCGCACAAGCACCGACTCAAAGCAATTCTGCTCATATGCTTCCTGCTTTGCCAACACATTCGGCAACAAATTCAGCGATTTAATATAGCAATTTTTCCAGCGTTCATCTTCTAACAGTAAGACTTTAACTCCTTGCTGACGTAATTCTTCCGAAATAGGTTGAGAAGGCTTGACTGTCATAGAAATCGAAGCTGAGCATTGAGGGAATAGATGCTGTCTCGGTGCCACTCCCCTAGTTGCCTGCATATATAAGTCCGCATTCTTTAGCCCACTGCTCTCGACTAGTTCAAGCATCGCCTTCTCCAATTCTTCCGGCTCGCTTCCAATCGTAAGCTTAATCGCCTTTGCACCACCGTACAGCCGCTCTAAATGCTCTTTCATCATAAACGGCTTCTTGTTGTAAAAACGAATCACTTCATAGACACCGTCACCAAACTGATGACCACGTTCCTCAATCGGAATGACCGGCTCCTGTCCATCAATGAACCTTCCATTAAAGTAAGCGAACGTCATCTCCATCCCCTTTCCACACCTACTGCCTATTGTATGCATTATAGCTACCGTTTTTTCTAATCCATTACAAAGAACCCTAGATTCATATCTAGAGTTCTCCAACCTACTTATCCGAGCGCTACATCTAAAATCATCATAACAGTAAAACCACACATCACACCTGTTGTCGCAAAGTCGGTGCTTCCAGACGATTGCGATTGCGGAATCAATTGTTCAACGACGACAAAGATCATCGCTCCAGCCGCAAAAGCAAGCGCATACGGTAGAATCGGCTGTACAGCGAGCACAGCAACCGCGCCAATCACAGCCGCAATTGGTTCAACAATAGCCGATAATTGTCCGTAATTGAAAGCTTTTACACGAGACAGCCCTTCTCCACGCAACGGCACAGAAAGAGCAGCGCCTTCTGGCATATTTTGAATACCGATCCCGATAGCAAGCCCAATTGCCCCAATTACAGAAGCATCGGAAAGACCTAAAGAGGCTGCCCCGAAAGCCACACCGATCGCTAACCCTTCAGGAATATTATGCAGCGTAATCGCCAAAAACAATAACGTCGACTTGTTTAATTTCGTTTTAGGACCTTCCGCTTCATGTTCAGCTAAACCAATATCAAGATGAGGCACAACCACATCGAGCAGTCGGATGAACAAGCCTCCCGCTAAAAATCCAATCGCTGGCGGAAGCCATGGAATTTGGCCATTTTGCTCACTGAAGTCAATTGCTGGAGCTAACAATGACCAAAAAGAAGCCGCAATCATTACACCTGCTGCAAAACCAAACATCGCGTTCATCCAGTTTTGATTCATTTGACGAAAGAAAAAGACCATGGATGCCCCAAGCGCCGTCAAGCCCCACGTCATTAACCCACCAAACAACGCCTGAATAGCTGGGTTTAACTGAGAAAACCACTCCATAAACATGTGTACCGATCCCTTCCTTTAAGCTCATTTCTTTATTATTGTGCATCAAGGAAAGTTTTACAGTCAATGGACAACTTCTCCTTAACTCTTAATTTTATGACAGTTTTGAACGAAATGAACCCCCTTATTCTTTCAATTTTTGATAGACTTAGGGAAAAATCACCCATTTTGGAGGTTCAGATGAATTCATTTCAAAGTAGTCCATTTATTAGAGCCCTTGAGTTTAAACAAGAAAGCGTTCCTTCTTTTCAACGATATCCCTTTCACTTTCCTTTTGTTCAGTCGGAGCAAATCTCTTTCCATCCGAAAGTGACTTATATTATCGGGGAAAACGGAATGGGCAAATCGACCTTATTAGAAGCGATTGCCATCGCCTCAGGGTTTAATCCAGAAGGCGGCACATTTAATTTCAACTTTTCTACTCATGACTCTCACTCAGAATTGGAAAAATACACAAAACTGATTAAAGGCATCTTAAAGCCAAAAGATGGCTTTTTCTTGCGCGCAGAAACCTTTTATAATTTAGCATCGAATATTGAAGACCTAGATAAAGAAGGATTCGGCGGACGGATCATCGATTCTTATGGTGGCGTTTCGCTTCATGAGCAATCCCACGGAGAATCATTTTTTGCCGCCTTTACCCACCGATTCAGCGGAAATGGGCTTTATATTCTCGACGAACCAGAGGCCGCTTTATCGCCTTTACGACAACTGTCGATGTTATCCCGAATGCACGAGTTAGTAGCAGAGAACTCACAGTTTATTATTGCTACTCACTCTCCGTTATTAATGGCTTACCCTGAATCGAAAATTTTAGAATTAACAGAAGGTGGCCTGCAAGAGAAACCGCTAGAAGAAACCGGACATTATCAAATCATGAGACAGTTTTTTGATGATAAAGAGCGGCTGCTGCATCATTTATTGAAGGAATAGAAAAACTAATTTGCAACTATTTTTTCATAAAGTAAAAGATATAATTTGAAAAGTCATTTATTTTTTTACTATTTTCTCCTTTTGACCTCCACAACTGACTTTCATAAGGCTACAAAGTTTCCCTAATGCCAACCTTGTTGCTCTAGACCCACACGATTTTCACCTGTTATGCTAATGTCTAACAGTTGAATGAAAACTGGAGGAATGAAGAAATGGAAACATATGAAGATATAAAAAAGGGAGAAAAAGGCGCATGGATCAGCATTATCGCTTACATTTTCCTCTCGGTATTAAAGCTAACGGTTGGTTACATCGGAGGCTCTCAGGCGCTCCAAGCCGATGGATTAAATAACTCAACAGATGTAGTTGCCTCGATTGCGATTTTGATCGGGTTGAAAATTGCTCGTAAGCCACCAGATGAAGATCATCGATACGGTCATTTTCGGGCAGAAACGATCGCTTCTTTAATCGCGGCCTTTATTATGATGACCGTTGGATTTCAAGTACTCATTGAAGCAGGCCGGTCACTCTTTTCAGAAGAACAAACGACACCAAGTATGCTTACTGCTTGGGTCGCTTTATTCAGTGCCATATTTATGTTCGGAATTTATTTTTACAACTCTAAACTAGCTAAAAGCATTAATAGCAAGTCGCTAATGGCAGCGGCACAAGATAACCGTTCCGATGCACTCGTTAGCATTGGTGCCTTCATCGGTATTATAGGGGCACAGTTAGGCATCGACTGGCTCGATGTGCTAACAGCCTTCATCGTTGGACTCATTATCATTAAAACCGCTTGGGAAATTTTCAGGGAGGCGTCTCATGCCCTGACTGACGGCTATGATGAAGTAGAATTGGAAAATATTAAAAAAACCATCCAACAAGTCGTTGGTGTTCAAAACGTGCGAAGCATCAAAGCCCGCTTACACGGCAACTTAACCCTCGTCGATGTCGTCGTCTGCGTCAATCCCGAACTCAATGTCACCGAAAGCCACACAATCACCGAAAACATCGAAGCTATACTCTTAAAGAAATACAAAATCCGAGACGCCATCATCCATATCGAGCCCGCAGACGACCACTTCCATCCGATTTAATAGAAAAGTGGAAGGCGCCGTTCAGCGACATATGAACTGGAACGAGCCGATCGAGACAAAGTGTGAAAAAGAGTGTAATTCAGTAAAAAACAGGCCATGTAGAAAGTCAATTCTCACAGACTTTCTACATGGCCCTCTTTTATTTTTCAACAAAATCCGGGGCGTGACAGGCACCTGCCAACCCATGCATGATCATGTGCACCGTTAAGTTGATTTCTGCTTCGTCGTTCCAGTCGGCTTCTGGCATAAATAAGTATCTCGCTAATAAGTAACCGAATATGCTGGAAGCGACAAAGCGAATAACGCTGTATGGTGGAATTTCCACAATTTTACCTTTTGCTTGATAATGCTCAACAATTTGCTTTAGTCTATCAAATACTTTTGTCGCCACGTGTTCTTTAAACTGTTCTTTTAGCTTCGGCTGGAACGGTATTTCTTGAATTAAAATGCGAAAAAGCAGCAAATTATTTTTAAGGAATTCCGCCCGGTTTTCAATCATCGCTTTTAAAAAATCTTCAAAGTTTTCATGCTCTTGATTCAGCACCTTATTTAAGTCTTTGATTACAAACGGAGCAATAAATTTCGCCATAATGGGCGAGACAATCGACAACAACAGCTCCTGTTTCGTTTTGTAATGTCGAAAAATCGTCCCTTCCGCAACGCCCGCCTTTTTGGCAATTTCACTCGTGGATGTGGCGGCGTAGCCCTTCTCAGCGAATGATTCAATCGCCGCTGCTAAAATCTTCTTTTGCTTCTCAGTCAATCCATCGTCCATATGAAATAGTTCCTCTAACATTTGATCTTCAACAGACATCGTCTTCTATCATCCTCCTCCGAACTACACTTTCCGATACTTTCTAAGAGCTAAAATGTTCAACGCCATAAACAAGATCGAAAAGCCTGCTAGCGCCAAAAGATCGAAGCTGATTTCCTCCCAGCCATACCCTCGAATCATCACATCTCTCAAACCTTCTGCTGCGTAATAAAGCGGTGTCAATGGCCCGATCCAACTTAGCCATTCAGAGATTGTTTCTAAATTAAACAAACCTGAAAAAAAGAATTGTGGCACGACAACAAGCGGGATGAATTGAATCATTTGCAGTTCATTATTAGCAAACGCCGATAATAAAATACCGAGAGTAAGCGCCGTTAACGATAAAAGCAACGTAATCAGCAACACATATCCGAACGCACCTTCCATCAACATCCCAAGCACATAAATCCCATATGAAGCAATGATCGTCGCTTGAATCATCGTAAAAATTCCAAATCCAAGCACATAGCCAAGGACGATTTCCCATTTTCGCAGCGGACTAGCAAGCAATCTCTCAAGCGTCCCCGTTGTGCGCTCTCTTAAAAATGAGACACCCGCAATTAAAAACACAAAGAAAAAAACAAAAAAGCCGAGTAGTACAGGTCCAAAATAATCAAATTGCCCCATCTCACTAGAGCCATGTAAATATTCGAGCGTCAGTTCTGGCGCTTTTTCATTTTTTTGCAACGGCTGAAGAGCCGCTTGTAGCCATTTAACGGTCGCTCCTGTGACAGTTGGATCACTTCCTTCTAAATAAACAGAAGGAGTTCGCTGATCAAACACGACATATCCATCAATCATTTGCTTCTCTAAACCTTCGAGCGCTTCCGCTTCATTTGCATATTCATGAATATCAGCACCTTCTAAGTTCAATTGCGTCATCATCGGTTCCGAAATATCAACTAAACCGACTTTAGGTGTATAATCATCGCCATTAAAAACTAAATGAAGCATCGTTAACACAAGAATTGGCGCAAAAATTAATAATCCCATCGTCCGTTTATCGCGTACAATTTGCCGTAAAATTCTAATCACTAACGCTTTTACTCTCATGTTAAGCCCCTCCATACACAAGAAATGCTTCTTCAATCGTGGCCGAATCGGTCTGTTTCTTTAATTCATTAGGTGTACCAACAGCAATCAAAGAGCCATCTCGCATCAATGCTAAACGATCACATTTTTCCGCTTCATCCATGACATGAGTCGTGACAATCAATGTCGTTCCTTTCGCCTTTAACTTGTAAAAGGCATTCCAAATGCTTTTGCGTAAAACGGGATCGATACCAACAGTAGGCTCATCAAGGATGAGAAGCTGTGGTTCGTGAAGAAGGGCAATGGCTAATGAAAGTCTTCTTTTCATGCCACCAGAATAAGTAGAAACGAGCTTGTTCACGTGATCCGTTAACTGTACAACCTCCATGACAGCCTCTATTCTTTGCTGTTGCTTTTTTCCTTGTAAGCCATACAATGAAGCAAAAAACTGTAAATTCTCCTTGGCAGACAACTCCCCATATAACGCATCAGATTGTGCCATATAACCGATTTTCTCAATTAATTTTAACGAGGGCATTTTCTGTTGAAAAAGAAAATTCTCACCAGATGTCGGCAAATCCAATCCCACTAATTGCTTCACTAACGTCGTTTTCCCCGCGCCAGACGGACCTAGAAGACCAAAGATTTCTCCACCGTTAATTTGTAACGTAATATCCTTTAACACTTGATGCTTTCCAAACGCTTTAGAGACATGCTGAACAGAGACAATTGCATTCGACGAGCTCATTTCTATCCCTCCCCATAATGATAGTGAGTAATCACTCATTATCATTATAACACAAGTAAAGTGAGTGATCACTCACTATTTACTTAAAAATAGCGGCATGAAAAAGCCAAGGTGTCACTTTAAGAGTTATAGTAGAATTTATAGTTGACGAAAAATCGGAAAATAGCCCCAACCCCTTATTTTAAGCGTATGCAAAGATTCTTTGCTTCCCTATTTAAGCTATGCAAACTCTAATTGCTAGGTTTTTTCATCATGACTTCCAATAATAGAGACAGAAGGAGGAAACAGAATGAAAGTCGGAAAGACAATATCTGAAATCAGAAAAACCAACAAAATGACACAAGAGGAATTTGCTAGTTTATTTCATGTTACTAGACAAACTGTGTCGAATTGGGAAAACGAAAAAAGCTATCCAGATTTACAAACACTAGTAGATATTAGCAATAGGTTTGATGTATCGCTGGATAGAATGTTAAAGGGGGATACCGTTATGGTGAAAACAATTGATAGAGAAATCAAAATAGGGAAACAATTTAAAAAAGGTATTATTGTTTTGGGTAGTATTTTAATAGTTGTGGGTATGATATGGTCTATACTTTGGAATATCAATAAAAATACAGTTGAGGGTAAATTTCAGAGTGGCGTAGAGGAGTTAGGGTTTATTTACAACGAACAACTGGGCTATTATACGAAAGAGATGGGAGATGGAACCACATTCAAACTTCCAAATCAAAAAATGCCTGATCTATTAGATTTTTCTCTTGATTTTCATGCAAAACATTTAGATTATTATACTGAAATTAGAGATGAACCATTATGGCTAAGATGGAGTGGAAAGGATAAAGATGGGCAGAATCCTGTGAGTATCCACCTACTAGAAGGAAGCTTATCTAAAAAGGAAGAAGAAGATCTCAAGAACGGAACTGAACTTTCTAATATCATAGATGAAGCAGAAAAGATATATGAAACGGTGTATAAATGACTTTTAACTCCAAATAAACAATTGGATATTTATATCACAAAAGGAGTAAATTCTACGGAGTTTACTCCTTTTTCATATTTACCTTCTTATAGCGCAAAATAATGCTTAAAATAAGCGCAAATTACCTCCTAAAGTGATAGCCAAGGCTACACTATTTTTTTTTCCTATTCGGAATCGTACGTAATACTTCTGAAACGATGAGTCCCATCGCAATCGCTCCCGAGATCATGAAGGCTTTAGCCGCTAACGTCAAGGCGGTGTTGTAATCATTTTGAACAAAACTACGCATCGCATTGTAAGAAATTCCTCCGGGAACGAGCGGAATAATGCCCGCCACCGTAAAAATAATAATCGGCATTTTGTATCTTTTGGAGTACACGTGACTAATAATAGCGATCACAAAAGCGGATATACCAGTCGAGAGCACGGCATTGACGCCTTCTTTCCAAAACAGATAATAGACGATCCAGCCAATCATCCCAACGAATCCGCTTGTGAGAAGTGATTCTTTCGGTGCGTTAAAAATAATCCCAAAGGCCGCTGCGGCTATAAAGCTCGTGACTAGCTGCACAACAATGTCCATCTAAAATCCTCCATTCTGAAAAAAAGTGACAACAACAGCGATTCCTGTACCAATCGCAAAAGCAGTCAAAAAGGCTTCTGCCCCCCGCGCCAAGCCGGAAATTAAATGCCCTGCCATTAAATCACGCACAGCATTGGTAATTAGCAAGCCAGGTACAAGTGGCATCACCGAACCGATAATAATTTTATCCAATTCCTTACCCATTCCCACCCAGACAAAAAAGTAAGAAAGTAAACCGATAATAACCGCCGCCGTAAATTCAGAGAAAAACTTGATCGGTATCATCCGGTGCAAATAAATGACCGATGCAAACCCCACTCCTCCAGCAATCATCGCTGGAACAAAGTCATACCAACCACCTTGGAACATCATCAAAAAACAACCGCTAGCAATAAAAGCAGCCACAATTCGCATGGAGAGCGAAAAGGCCATACCCACCTTTTGCAAATCCTTTAACTCCTGATACGCTTGCTCCACCGTAAGTTCACCGGCACTAATCTTTCTCGAAATACTGTTCACCATACAAACTTTTTGCAAATCTACCGTTCTCTCGGAAATACGAATTAATTTCGTCTTCGTCGGCTTTTGCGTCTCTATCGAAAACATAATGCCCGTTGGTGTCACGTAACAATGGGATTCCTTAATACCAAAAGACTGAGCAATTCTTATCATCGTATCCTCTACTCGATACGTCTCTGCCCCGCTCTCTAACATCATCTTGCCCGCCAGTAAGCTCACATCCATAATGTCGTATTTTTCTTCTAATTGAGGTTCCATCGTATCTCTCCATGAGTTTTTTTTATCATTATACCCATCAAAGTGACGAAACGAAAACTAGGTTTAGGTTAATTTTTTTACTATTTAGAAATTAACAACAACAATACGTCTTGTTAAGGAGACTGATTTATAAAAAAAGGCGCCATCCCTGGCACCTTCTCTTTGATTAGTTCTCCAACATCATTTGCTCTAATGTCAACGGCTCGATGTATTCCCCATGCTTATATGCACGCATATTACCACCAGAAATTTCGTCAATTAACACGATTTGTCCATCAGCTAAACGACCAAATTCAAATTTAATATCGTATAATTCGATTTCTTTCTTTGCTAACTCTTCTTTCACTGTGTGAGCAATTTTCTGTGTTAGCTCTTTCAACACTGTATATTCTTCTTTTGTCAAAATCCCCAACATATCAAGAGCGTCCTCTGTAATTGGTGGGTCTTGGCGATCATCATCCTTTAATGTCACTTCCACGAAAGCATCTAACGCTTGACCTTCTTCTGCATACATGCCATAGCGACGAAGAAAGCTTCCAACTGCTCGGAAACGACAAATCACTTCTAGCCCTTTACCGAATACAGTCGCTGGTTTCACTGTCATAGTTGCTTCTTCAATGTTGGCGTCAACATAATGAGTCGGAATCTCTTTTTCTTGTAAAACTTCAAAAAAGTGTTTCGTTAAGCGAAGCCCCGCGCGGCCTGCTCCTTCCATCGTTAAACCAACTGTGTTAGCTCCTGGATCAAACACTCCATTTTCTCCAGTTACATCGTCTTTAAATTTTAAAAGATAATTTCCATCCTCCAGTGCATAAACATCCTTTGTTTTCCCTTTGTAAGTTAGTTTCATCAATTATTCCCCTTTTATAAATTTTTTGAATCCTTTCTTATTATGCAACAATTTCATTCGAAAAAGAATCTTAAAAATGACGATTCCTGTCACTCCGATTGTAGAAATTTGATATGCTTAAGAAAAAGAGACAGGAAAGGAGTTGAATGAGCCGTGGAACTATTAAAAAAAGCACGAGCCATGAAAGATAGCCAAACCGCCGTTCCCTATTATGAACAGGTCGAACACAAGTGGTTTGAAGCGAAAGACTTCGCTGTGTATGCAGAAGGTCTCCATTATATAGGGCGAACGCAAGAAGGAATCGCCATTATTGAAAAGGGGCTAACACATTTTCCGGATGATGCTTACTTACATGGAGTGGCTGGTCATATTTTTAGAGAAGATAACCGCGAGGAAGAAGCTCTGATCTTTTTAAACAAAGCGATTAGCCTAGAAGACTATTATTGGTATTATTATACAAGAGCACTTGTTCACCAAGATTTAGGATATATTGATGAAGCATTAGCTGACTATAAACAAGCGATTAAACGTGAAGAGGAACTCGGTCACCCACAAGTAAATTCTTCTTGGTATGAATATGGCTACGTGTTATTTGACCATGGGTTTGTCGACAAAGCACTAGCTGCTTTTCAACAAGCTGTTCAATCAGAGGACAATGCCGTTCCGATGTTTTATTACCGTTTAGCGAAAGCCTACGAAGAAAATGACGAACTAGATGCAGCTTTAGAAAATATGGAGAAAGCCTGTCAGCTTCTCGCTTTTTTCCAATCTATGGAGGATGAAGGCTTGCAGCTATATTGGGATCGAGCACGCTATTCCGCTGATGCCGTACATACTTTTCAATCAATCATTAAAGAGGGCTTTGACTTTCTGCCCGATTATGCCCATTTATTACTTGAAACTGATCAAACAGAAGAGGCGGAAGAAGCATTAAATGAAGCTATACATCGCTATCCAGATGCCTTTAGCTTATATATTGAACGCGGAATTCTTCTATTTGAGCTAGAAAAATACGAAGAAAGCTTGGCCGATTTTCATCGAGCACAGGAACTAGATGAAAAAGACCCCGATCCTCAATATTGGTTAAGTCGTGTCCATTATTTCTCGGGAAATTTACATCAAGCACTCGTTCATTGTCATGAGTTAGTCAAGCTAGATAGTGAAGATGCGAGCGTATACAAACTAAGAGCCCAACTCTACGGAAAACTCGGTCGCTTTGAAAAGGCGGAAAATGATTACACCATCGCTTTAGAAAAAGAAGAAGATATGAAGGATCAAACGTTACGCGAAAGAAGCTTCGTACGCTATCAGCAAGGAAAGTTTGAACAAGCCTATGATGATTTACTATCCGCTTTACAAGAGAATCCATCACTGAATGAAGTGAGCGAGTATGCACTCGATGAAGGAATGGTGTTGCTTGGAATGGGGTACTTAGAAGAGGCAGAGCAATCCTTCACGAAAGGAATCGAGCTAGAGCCTGATTCGCCTGTCATTTTAGAAAAGCTAGCCCGCTGTCGGCTTTCCCAAGAAAAATTCCAAGAGGCGCTAGAAGACTGCGATATAGCGATAGAAGTAGCGCCAGAATATACGGCTTTATATCATTTGAGAGGCTTTATTCATTTGCGTATGGGACAGTTAGAGCAGGCTCTGACAGATATCGAGCAGTTTATTGAACGTGTTCCAAGTAGCTTCCAAGGATATGTCACTTTAGGATTGATCTATGAATCACTCGGGAAAGATGAAGAGGCAGAGGAACTATATAATATGGCCATCACTATCAATGCTTTTATACCTGAGCCCTATTACCGAAGAGCCTTCCTTCGTGCAGAGCAAGGCCTGCTCGATGAAGCCGCCTCCGACTATGTACAATGGGTGTCTTTATACGGTAAAGAACTCTCCACCGATACATGGCCCCTGCTACTCGAACAAATTGAAGACATCGATAAGACAGTACTCAAACTAGCTCAAAAGAAAATCAAACAAATTTACGGAAAAACCCCGCATCTTCTATCGTGAAGAGCGGGGCTTTCTCTTGTTTTATCAATAGGCTGTATCCAATGAAACGGTAACTTTGAACAGGTCGCCGTCTACTTCAATATCAAGCTGCCCATCGTGTAAATCAATGATGGATTTGGCGATGGCAAGCCCTAGACCTGAACCATCTGTATGACGAGAGCGATCGCCACGTTTAAAGCGTTCGAATAGTTCATCGAGATTGTCTCCAAGTTCATATTTCGTCACATTTTTAAAAGTGATTACTGCCTGATTCCCCTCCGTTTTCATCGAAATATAAACCCTCGTATTTTCCAAGGAATATTTCAAGATGTTGCCGATTAAATTATCAAATACTCGCCAAATTTTCTGACCGTCCACATAAGCGTAGACAGGCTCATCTGGATTGGTCACTCGAAAATGCAAATCGGATTCACCGATTGTTTCGCTGTATTCCGCTAATGCTTGCTGAAGCAGTTGAACGAGATCCGCTTTTTCTTTAACCAATTCAGCATTTCCGCTCGCCATTTTTGACGCTTCAAATAAATCATCAATCAACACTTTTAACCGCTTCGATTTACGGTCGATGATCTCGGTATAGGCTACCCGCTCTTCTTCTGCCAAGTCTGGCGTTTTCAACAGCTCCGTATAAGAAATAATCGAAGTAAGAGGTGTACGTAAATCATGGCTGACATTCGTGATTAGCTCCGTTTTTAGCCGCTCGCTTTTTGCCTGCTCTCTTTGCGACACCTTGACGCCTTGCTTCAATTGATTCATATTTTCCGCCATTTTGGCAAACACTGACTTCCCTTGGACCGGAAGATCCGGTTCTGGATATCCAGCCGCCACCCTCTCTGTATGCTGAGCGATTTGGTTAAAATAAGCGATACGCTTGAATAGTAGAAAAAGGGTAGGCATCGTAATAATGAAAAACAGTAATAGATACAACAGCAATACTTCTACATAGCCATCCCACCACCATTCTATAACTACAATCGGCACCCCAAAACCAGTAAAAAAGAACACCGACAACAAAAGGAACAATTGAACGCCAACCGAGCGAACTTCGAATACATGTTTCACTAACTCAACGGTTCTCATGAACAAACTGTTTTTCCATTCTGCTTCTATTCCTGGGCCCTCTTTCATACGTAGCAATAGTAGCTTTGCTTGAAAGACCATAACCGCTGTAGAAATAGAAGATAAAACGAAGATAAATAATACCTCCGTAACCAAATATAACGGGTTGCTATAATAATGAAAATTATAATACCTACCCACAAAAATGAACGTCATAAAAGTCGTGATCAGTAAAGCAACAATGCTCACATCTGCTGGAATTTTATTGTAATAATGACTAAATTTCTTACTGATAACGGGTGGAATCACTGTCCTTTTCCAGCTAATTATTATACTAACGACTAATGCCAGTAATCCACTAATCACGAAGATAATAAAGTTTCTCTGTGACCTCTTGAAATAAGAATACTCAGTGACAACCGGAGCAGAATCTCGTACATGCTTAGTAACCGCGATTCTTCCTTCATAAGTACCTCCTGTAGTCGTCTGAATTTCTATATTATATCCTTCTGGTTCCATAACAACTTCACCCGTTGTAAAATACGTTAAATTTTTATCTGTATACGTGGATGAATCATCAAACTCTAAGTAATTCGGCGAATCGTATTTGCGAATATGAAACATATCCTTGTCATTAAATACATCACTAAGCGAGCCGTCTGACAAATTAACATTCGTATACACGTCACCCGTGGAAGTATTTTCTAAATAATATTTAAATACGTCCCCATACTCATCAAATTGACGACGTTCATTTTGATGGGTCACATAAAACTCATCAACCGCTTTTTCTTTTTCTGCTTGAATTTTTTTCCGCACATAGTCATCGCTTTTGAAGTTATTCGTGATATCTTTAATCTTCTTGTCTCTTTCCTCTTCGTACACTTTCGCCACTTCTTGGTTTTCCGCTAAAAGAGCCTCTTGAATCTTCCCAGCATATCGCTCTTTAATCGTCGTCACTTGCTCCGCTAAACTCCCGTAGTAATTGCGATGTTCTTCAATTTCCTCTTTCGTGACGGTAATCTTCTTCTTCGCTTCTGCCGCTGTTGTACTATTTAACTCATATATATTTAAATCATTGATAAATTCTTCAAGTTGACTTTCAAATTGAGGGGTATCAAAATAATCTTTTTTCAAATACGTACTTCCATGATTCATTAAAGCAATGATCGCACTTAATCCATATGTAAATAACAACAGCCAACCAATAAATTTTAGATTATTTCTCCATTTTGTATCCAATTCCCCACACCACCTTTAAATATCTTGGATTTTTCGGATCGATTTCTATTTTTTCTCTAATTTTACGAATATGGACGGCCACGGTATTTTCGGCATTATACCCAGGCTCTTGCCAGACACGTTCATAAATTTCATTAATCGAAAACACACGACCAGCATGAACCATTAACAATTCCACGATTTTATACTCGGTCGGCGTTAATTTAACTGCCTCCCCATTAACGGCCACTTCCTTTGCCGATTGATCGAGAGTTAAGCCGTTTAAATCAATGACCTGTGTCACGCCTTCATATGTACCCAACCTGACGTATCGACGCAACTGTGACTTCACTCGCGCCACTAGTTCCATCGGGTTAAACGGCTTCGTAACGTAATCATCGGCCCCGACTTGCAAGCCTAAAATTTTATCGGTATCTTCACTTTTGGCACTAAGAATAATGATCGGGATATTTTTTTGTTCACGGATTTTAAATGTCGTCGCAATGCCATCTAATCGCGGCATCATCACATCGAGAATAATGAGATGGATCGAATGCTCATTCAACTTTTCAATCGCATCGATTCCGTCCTCCGCTTTGATCACAGTTATGCCTTCATTTTTTAAATATATTTCGATCGCATCGCGAATTTCTTTTTCATCATCAACGACTAACACATTATATTGGGTCATTTTTCCTCACACTCCTTTCGAAAGTATATCATTTGTTCGTTACTGTGATTATAGCGAGCAAATCTTAATAAACGCCCAGCATAAATCTTAAGAATTTCTTAATAAAAAAAGAACCTGCTTCGCGACAGGTTCTTTACTGATTTCCAATATAAGCATGGACTAGTCCATGCCCGCTATCATCTAAATCTTTGGCTAGCTTCTCAAGAGCGACTAAGAAGGCTTCTCTACTCCCGTCACAAATGGCTAGCACAGGCCAGCTATAATCTTCTCTTCCTTCCTTTAAAAAACGAATGAGATGTTCGCGGTTGCTATTGAAGCCAAAGCGCCCGCACATATAGCCTTGTTCCCCGCTATGACGATATTTAATTGCTCTCAGCAATTCAAAAATATCATAGTATCGTTCAAACTCCGCTTCATCAAAAGCAAGCTGCGTGTCGATGAACACTTTTTTCATATATGGATAAATAAAAACAGTTTCCATCGGCAAATGATAGGCTTTGTCGGACGAAACGTAGTGAAATAAACGTCCAAGCCCTAATGAGGGTGAGGTATATTTCAAAAAAGAAAGGTGATGACTGTAAGGATCATGTACTTTCGGCCGGGTAAAAAGCAGGTTGAGCAGATGATAATTTTTCTTCATCACAGCCGCAATGCCGACACTGTAAAGAGCAGCTTGGAGCGGCATTTGCTGCAAGCTAAGTAGATGAGGTTGTCCGCGATGCTTTCTGGACCCGGTCAACCGCTCTAATGTTTGCATAAGGAGCGCCTCTTGCTCCTCTCTCTTCATATAATATGATAGAACAGCGAGCAACATCGATAACGCTCGACTTTGCTCCTTAACCGTTTCAATTTTTTCAATCATAGACTCTGGAGTGATATGACCGTCGTATTGTTGCTGCATAAGAAAAGACACAACTTCTTTCGTATGTTCCGTTACCATCTCGCGCAAATCGATTTCTTGATCATCCGTTATATACCGCTTTAACCGCTTCATCTTAATTTGAATATGCTCTGGGCTGATTCTCTTCACCTTTGATATATTGGCTACATTTTCATGTAAATCAGTAAAGAAATGATCTGCTCCACGCGTATCGACAATTTTACACGCGTCACGAAATTTAATGAGTTCCTCCGCATGAGGAGTTAAGTTTTCCGTAAAAGCATGCCAGTACCACGAATAGCGTCTCCCCTTTACCGATTTAATGATATCGCGCAAAGCAGTATCCCATTCAGCAGACCAGCCTGAAACAATGACACCATATTCATCAAATACCCGATGAATCATGCTTTCAAGTGATTCCGAATAGTGATCAAGTTCATCCGTCACATTTTTAAAACGCGTATCACGATAGTCCCCGTTAATTTTCAAAATCGTACATTGGGCGTGAGCAAGCGGCTTCATCCCTTCGATATCCGTTTGATGATACACTGTTTGATATTGAATACTTAACTCATCTAAAGCATGCTCCAAAAGCCGATCAAAATTGGTCGTCACAATCACTTTTACATACCCTTTTTGAACTAATTTGGCGAGCGCATGATGAGCATCGGTCGGTATTTTTTGCTTCTCCTTAATTTCTTCAGGTGTCGGTTCGAAAAACTCTTTTAACAAGCCATTGCGTTCTGACGATGTTTTCGCTAATATTTCAATCACTTCATTATATAAAGGTGTTTTCCCATACTTTTTTTCATACCATCCCATTGGGTCTTCCTCATTGTCACCGCTTACCTGCATCATCCGCCGGCAAAGCTCACGTAACACCCCGCGTCCTGTAGGGATTCCCGCTGCATAAGAAATGCCAGAACCAAGCAGCAACGCATACACCCCTTTATTCGCTTCCACTGAAAAAGCTAACGATAACAACTTCTCATCCACTCTATGACGGCCTCCTCTCTGAACGAAAACGTGAAATAATCAATGTAACTATGTATATGAACCACTTCTCGAATCTATACCCGAAACCCTCTAATTTTACTTTTATTTAACATAGAAAAGGCAGCCCACTCAATTACAGCAGGATGCCTTTTCCACCATTCTTATTTTTCTTTGCTATCTTTTCCGAGAACAAGTTGGCCCAATGAATAAAGCGAGCTACCTGCAATGACGAGATAAACAGACATTGCCAATAAGGCTAGATCTAGTTCGTAGCCAGCCATTTCGCCATTCCCCATAAATCCAGCTGCTATTTTCACCTTTGAAATAGCTACAAGCATCACAATTACAAATAGGCCAGCAATAATGCGTGTGCCTAACCCTAAAATCAGTGCCACACCTCCAACTAATTCAACGGCAGCCACAATGTATGCCATAAAACTCGGAAGCCCAATGCTATCAAACCAACCAGCAATATTCTCAATTCCTCCTTGAAACTTCGCCAACCCATGAACGAAAAATGTCAAACCTAAAATCACTCGTAAAATCAGTGCACCTAACTCATGCTTCTTTGTCATGTTGAAACTCTCCTTTTAGAATATAATTATTAATTGATTACTTTTCGTAACTTAATTTATATTAAAAAATTAGTTTAGTCAAGTAACAAAATAAAAAAAGTTAATAGTCACTATTTCGACTATTAACTAAATTTGGTGTTTCATACTTTTCCTATGGCTTATCCCCTGTCAACCAAGCAATCAAATACCCAATGAATATTATAATAAAAAACAGTAGTTTCATGAGCCAAGAACTAAGCATGGTCCTCATCCTTTTCCCCTTAATCATTTACCATCATTTTACCATTTTATAATTAATAATTGAAATATTTACACCAATAACCGATAATAGTAAAAAGTAACTATTCAGAAAATTGCTTCATGTCATCAGGAGGGAGAAAGATGTTTAATAACAAGACCATTCGGACAAAGTTACTAATTGTTTCCATTACTTTGTTATTACTACCTAGTTTAATAATTGGGACAGCTGCCTACTTTAGTTCGAAAAAAAATCTAGATACAACTGGAGAGAAATCATTAAAAAACGGCGTAGAAATGGCCCTGCAAATCATTGATGCTCTCAATCAAAAGGTAGAAGACGGAAGCATGACCATTGAGGAAGCCCAAGAACAAGCAAGGATTTATTTAATTGGGCCTAAAAAAGCAGACGGAATTAGAGAACTGAAAAATACCGTCGACCTTGGAGAACACGGATACTTCAATGCCTTCAATGAAAAAGGGATCGATGTTGCTCATTACTCGGATGAAGGAGATAATTCCTGGGAAATAAAAGATGTAAAGGGTAAACTTTTCGTCCAAGAAGTGATTAAAAAAGCTCAAAATGGAGGTGGATTTACGACTTACGAATGGAAGTTACCGAACAACCCGGAGAAAACGGGTGAAAAAATTGTGTACAGTGCTCTCGATCCGAATTGGGGCTGGGTCGTCGCTGCTGGTACATATAAAATGGATTTTAACGCGGGAGCGAATCAAGTATTGAGCATTGTTGGAGTGACACTTACGATATCCACTATTATCGGTATTGCCGTAATTATCTGGTTTACTGGATCTTTATCGAAGCCCCTTCGTTTAGTGACAAAGCATGTCAACCGATTAGCCAACGGAGATTTAACCGTTGAGCCTTTGCATATTAAAAATAAAGATGAAATCGGTATTTTAGCCAATAATTTTAATGTGATGGCTACCAACATGAGAGAGATCATCAAGACAGTTGAACATTCGATTCAACAGGTAAGCGCTTCTACAGAGAACTTAAATGCTATTTCAGAAGAAACATCCGCTTCGAGTCAAGAAATCGGCGGTGCCATTGACGAAATTGCTAGCGGCACTGCGAAGCAAGCAGAAGATGCGGAAGTTTCTAATAAGAAAATGGCCGAGTTGTCGACACAAATTGAAAAGGTTGAGCAGTTAAATGAAAAAATGGCGGTCCGAAGCCAAGCGGCTAATGACGCCAGTCAAGCCGGCTTAGCTCAAATGACTAGCTTGCAATTGAAGTCAGAAGAAGCCAATCAGCTTTCTCATACGGTTGTAGAGGTGATGACTCGCTTATCGACTAGAGTGACGGAAATTGAAAATGTCATATCTGTCATTCATACGATCTCGGATCAAACGAATCTTCTAGCACTAAATGCCTCGATTGAAGCTGCAAGAGCTGGGGAGCACGGAAAAGGATTTGCGGTCGTTGCTGAAGAAGTAAGAAAGCTGGCCGAGCAATCCTCACAAGCCACTGGAGATGTACGCCAAACACTGACTGGCATCATTAATGAATCACAGCAAGCTCTTCAAGCCATTGAGCTGAGTCAAAATTTAAGCAATGAACAAACAAAAGCCGTATCTGATACGAAGCAATCCTTTGAGCTTATTGTCGACTCTATTAAAGAGATCGTCTCTTCCATTAACGAAGTCGATCATGAAGTGCAAGGAATGGCTATTCATAAAGGTGAAGCATTGGTATCGATTGAACACATGGCAGCGATCGCTCAAAATTCTTCCGCGTCGACCGAAGAAATTGCCGCCTCAATGGAAGAGCAACTGCGCGCTGTCGCGACTATTGCTAACGCCGCTGAACAACTAAACGAAGCGGGCGATGAACTGAAACAAAAAATTTCTAGACTGCGATTGCATTAATTTAAATTTAGACCTCCAAAGCGTTCATGTATTGGAGGTCTAAATTTTTTTATACACGCCAATACTGGGACAATTGAATATCATGCTTTTTTATTTTTCTCATAAGAGTTGATTGAGGAATATCGAGAAATTCAGCAGCTTTTCTAGTTGTTTTTCCCTTTTTGAGTGCATAAAGGATATAATTTTTTTCAACAGTATCTATGTATTGTCTTAACGGCTGATTTTCAATTATATTTTGTGGTTGTTCTATTTTTCCTATAATATGCTCAGGTAGATCTGACAATTGTATACGCTCATTTTCCGACATCACGATTAACCGTTCGATCAAATTAGCAAGTTCCCTTACATTTCCTGGCCAACGGTATAATTGTAGCTTCTCTACTACTTCTTTAGACAATGTCCGATTCATTTTATACTTATCATTATATTTTTTTACAAAATTCTGTAATAACGGAAAAACATCTTCCGGACGTTCTCGTAAAGGTGCAACATGAACAGCTAGAACATTTAACCGATAAAATAAATCTGAGCGAAACAAGCCTTCTTCCGATAATTTTTGTAAGTCTTTATTCGTTGCAGCAATAATACGTACGTCTGCTACATGAAGCTGCACTTCTCCAATAGGTAAGTATGTTTTATCTTGGATTAACTGTAGTACTTTGACCTGTAAATGTAATGGCATTTCACCAATCTCATCTAAGAAAAGCGTTCCTCCTTCTGCCATTTCTACTAAGCCAATTTTTCCTTTTTCAGAAGCTCCAGTAAAAGCCCCTTTTCGATAGCCAAATAGTTCTGACTCTAATAAACTATCAGGAATTGCTCCACAATTAATCTGAACAAATGGTTTATTATAGCGATCACTTAATTTATGAATATAGTTGGCAAACACATTTTTTCCACAACCTGTCTCCCCAGTGATGAGGACCGAGGCATCAACCGTTGCAATTTTTTCTGCTTGTTCTAACGTTTTTTTAAACTCTGGGCTTTCACCTATTAATAACTTGCCCTCATTGTTAGATTCTTGACTTACTGCAAATTTTCGAAGCTCTTGTGTATAGCGATGTAAAATGGCTTCTACTTCATTTTGTTGATCTGCATAAGAAAGATCTTGGTCAACTATTCTCCCGTGAATAACTACCCATCTCGGCTCTCCCTTTTCATCTGTAACAATCCGTCCATTCACAATATACTTTTGCAACGTTTCATGAAAAGTTTGAATAAAAAACACGGGTTCATTTTTTTCTAACACCATTCTAGTGATGGACGGCGAGAATAGTTTTTGCTTCTCTAAATCATATACACTTTTACCAATCAACTCTTCTCTCTTCCTCTGTAATCGTTTGCAACTAGCCTCATTCACCCATACAGTAATGCCTTTAATATCAGTAATATAAAATCCATCGTGCAAGCTATCTAAAATATTATAAAAATCTTGTGTATTCATTACGTCTCCCTTCTTTTTAACAGAATAGTTTGATTATTGATTCGTTATTAGATCATAATTTAAAAAAACCTTAAACACAAATGATTCATTTTTAATTTATCGATCCACTATTAGATCAAATGTGTTTTTTGTGTGACCAAATAGACAGAAAAATGAGCTTTTTTTCGCGGAATTTCAATAAAATTCTCTATATTTGATTGGCACGGTAATTGCAATAAAGAAAACAAAACAAAAAGGAGAGAATGACTATGTACGCAGACAAAATTCTTTACAATGCAAATATTCACACAATTGACGACCAATATCCTCTAGCTAATAAACTTGCCATAAAAAATGGCCGAATCATTGGTTTTGATGATGTAGCTGATCAGTTACGTGGCCCCCATACAAAACTTTTCGATATACAACACAAAACCGTATTGCCTGGACTGATTGAAAGTCACGCTCATCCGCTTCATTACGCCGCAGATTTACTTAAATTAGATCTTCGCTATGAACGAATTTCTAATATTCCAGCCTTATTGAATGCGGTCAGACAAAAAGCCAATGAACTTCCAGAAGGCGAATGGATCATTGGAATGGGATGGGATGACAGCAAATTAAAAGAAAAACGCTTCCCTACCATTGATGAATTGACTAAAGCCGCTCCTAATCATCCCGTTTTTCTCACACGAACATGCGTCCACAATGCGGTTGCTAATTGGAAAGCCTTTGAAGTAAGCGGACTAAGTTCTAACCCTCAAGATCCTGAAGGCGGACAATTTCACCGAGACGCTAAAACCGGGAAAATTAGCGGTCTAATTCAGGAAAATGCCATGATGCTTTTTAAAGTACCTTCTTTCAGTACAGAGCAGCTAAAGCAAGCCATGGAAAAAGCTCAGCAGCATTTCTTCGAATGGGGAGTAACTGCCGTTCATGATATGGCTGTTTCACAAAAAGAGATGGTAGTCTATCAACAACTGAAGAAAGAAGGAAGATTACAGCTGAAAACCCGCCTCTGGTTGTGGGCAATCAGTCAAATGGGATGGCCAGGAGGTGAAACAGAGTTACTTCACCTCGGTATTGAAAGCGGTTTCGGCAATGACCACTTAAATATTCAAGGGTTAAAGTACATGCTCGATGGTAGTGTAGGCGGAAGAACTGCAGCTGTGGAAGAGCCTTATGAACAGGAAAAGGAGAACTACGGGATTTTGCATATGAAGCAACAAACAATCAATGATCACATCTCTCGAGCGATTCAACATAATATGCGCGTCTCTATTCATGGAATCGGCGGGCGAGCGATTGAAATGGCCTTGCAAGCTATTGAACAAGCAGGTTCTTTAGAAGATAACAAACAAAAACGTCATCGAATCGAGCACTGTGCCTTACCAACCGATGATCACCTGAAAAGAATTGCTAAACAAAGAATAGTAGCTGCCTCTTCTATTGGATTTATTTATTCTATTGGAGATAGCTATCTCAATAATTTAGGTCCAAAGCGTGCAGCACATGTATTTCCCCATGTAAGCTTTAAAAAGCATGGCATTATTGCCCCTGGAAATTCAGACATGCCTGTTTGCCACGGAAATCCATTTTACGGTATATATGCGGCAGTCACTCGCAAAACAATTGGTGGTCAACAATTAGGGACAGAAGAAGCGATTTCTGTCAAAGAGGCTATTCAAGCTTATACAGTAGATGCTGCCTATAGTGGATTCGACGAAAAAATCATCGGTTCCCTATCCATCGGTAAATACGCTGACCTCATTGTCTTGGACAAAGACCCTTTTGAGATTAAGGAAGAAGATCTAAAAAACATTCAGGTGTTACTAACGATAGTGGATGGAGAACTAGTATTCCAGAAAGAGGAGAAGGAGGAGTTGACTCATGTTTGATCCTAATGTAAAAACAACCATTTTGATTGCGGTGTTTCTGTATTCTTTCGCCATTTTAGCTCATAGCTTTTATTTCTTTAAAAGCGTAAAGACTTCCGACGATTATAATGTAGCAGGCCGTTCAATCCCTACTTTCCCAATGATTCTATCTATCGTGGGAACTGCCACAGGTGGCGCAAGCTTATTAGGATTTATGGGGGACGCTTATACTAACGGGCTTGGAATGCTATGGATGATTTTCCCCGTCTACCTTGTTGGTGCCCTATGGATCTTATTCTTCTTGAAACCGATTCGTAACCTAGGAACAAAATATAGAATGGTGACACTTCCTGACTATGTTGCTCTTCGTTATGGAGAAAAATCTCGCCTCCCTGCCCTACTATGCATATTAGTGGCTTATGCATCCATTACAGGACTTCAATTTATTGCAATTGCCACGTTTTTAAATTTAATGTTTGGGTTAAATATGACAGCTGGGATTATTATTGGATGTGTATTCCTTACTTTAAAAACTTATATTGGTGGACTTAAAGCAGTAATTTGGGCCGATTCCATTCAAGGAACAATCCAAACATTAGGTATTATTATACTGTTTGTAACTGTTTTCCTATCTTCAGGTGGGTGGAGCACAGTGAAGGAAAATGCTCTTGCCATGAACCAACCACAACTTGTCGACATTTTCGGAATATCGACAGTGAGTGTATTCGTATTTATGTTTACCTTAGGTGCCTATCAATTTGTTCGCCAAGATAACTGGCAGCGTATTTGGGCCGCAAAGACGGATAAAGTAGCAACAAATAGTAATTGGCTGGCGTGGATCGTTGGGTTAACTACAAGCATACTAATTATTCTAACTGGTGTGTTTGCTTTATTAGGACTAAGTATAAAAACGGATCAACCATCACTGATCTTTTATCAAGTACTCAATGAAACGATGCCTTTACCAATGGTTGTCATCATGGTGATTGCTTTAGTTGCAACCATTGTATCTTGTGCTGACTCTTTTTTCATGGCGGGAGCTTCGAGCATTGCTAATGATATTATTAAACCGTACTTTAAGATTACTGATGATAGAAAAATGTTAGCTTATAGCCGATTATCCGTCATTATTTTATCGGTTATTGCGCTGGTGATGGCGTTGTCTATTCCCCAGCTCGTTCCGTTATGGGTAGCCGGAACAGCTATGTTAACATCTGGATTACTCGTCCCAGTAATTGCTGGAATGTTATTTAAACGGGTCAGTGAAACAGCCGGGACAGTATCTATATGGACAGGACTCTTAACAGCTGTTAGCTGGCAACTAGCCGGTCAACCCTTTGGCATCCATCAAGTCTTTCCAGGGCTGCTAATTTCCATTATATCTATTGTCATTGTCACTCTATTTACTAAACCGCAAAATATCGAGCGCATTGAAGACATGACATATAACAATAACCTTGGTTCGAGTGATGAACTATATGAGCAAACCATTTTAAAAGAAGAAACGATTCTTTAACAAAGACTAAGGCGAGACCGAGGGTGGTCTCGCCTTTAACTTTCTATTTGTTGTTTATAATTTTTTCGCTTTTTATATTTTTTATACAGTTCAAAAATAATTTCTTGATCAATAGGTAACTCGTTCTCATAAGCGTATTTGATCCCATACCCTAGTGCGAGGGTAAGAGATGAAGCAACTAGACCACCTGCGATTGACCCAGCTCCGGGGATGAATTTGACGATTTGTCTGTACGCTGTTTGTCCCGCTGTTTTGGTCGCTGTGACAATAATCAAATCTTTCGCTGCCTTTTTCGTCAACGGCTTGTCGTAAAGAGTCGCTAGCTTCAATGTAAGCCCCACTTGAAGAGCAGTTAAAGGAACGACATCCGACCCAGGTATCGGTGAGGCACCAATCAATCCTGCAGACACTCCTGCCGCATTAATCCAGCGTTTAGCAGCAGTAGATTTATCTTGTAAGCTTTTTGCGAATA
Organism: Bacillus sp. FJAT-42315; assembly: GCF_002797375.1. Lineage (GTDB taxonomy): Bacteria > Bacillota > Bacilli > Bacillales > Domibacillaceae > Bacillus_CE. Next base: position 223,298 of record NZ_KZ454941.1, on the reverse strand, counting down.
GGATGTCCTTCCCCTTTTTTTCGAGTAACTCCAATATTCGGTCCTTTAATATATCAATGTTTTGCCCTGTTTTAGAAGAAATTGGCACCACGTCGTACTGGCTGCCTGCATGCTGCTTAATAAATGCAACTAAACTTTCTATATCCTCAGCGGCATCAATCTTATTTAGTACAATCAAGATATTTTCATTATGAGTCGCAATCTCTTGAAACTTCGCTTTTTCGCTATCGGAGAATACGGTCCCCGCTGCATTGGTGAAAAATAGAATGATGTCTGCTTCACTAATAAACGCTTCTGTTTTCTTTGGATTCTCATCATTTGGATCATTTAATCCCGGCGTATCCATTAATTTTATTTTTTCCAATCCAGCTAAATTGTAAGGGTCTATACTAACCGTCTCTCCTGGTTGGGGATTGGTTTTCGCGACATCCTTGCCGATGATTTTATTAATCGTTGATGACTTTCCCGCATTCACTTCTCCAACAAGAACGATCAATAAATCTTGATCCAACTGCTCATGAATCTTCTTTACTTCTTCATCAAATGCGGCATCTACACTTTGGTGGAACGCTTTCTCCTCGTTCATGTCACAACCTCCATTTGTCTTCTCTATCTATACGTTGCCCTATCCCCCCATCTTGTACTAATCACATATAAAAATCAAACGATTCAAAATTATATTTTTCCACTAATACCTACTTGAATTATCGGATTAAAAGGATTATACTACTTTTACAAAACATTTACGTAAGGAGTGTTCATATGCTTCAGCTCGTTTTAACAGGTTTATTATGCGGTGGTTTACTCGGATTTGTCATGCAGCGTGGCCGTTTCTGTGTTACCGGAGCATTTAGAGATATGTATGTAACGAAAGATAATCGGATGTTTGTCGCTTTTTTAGTGGCGATTTCGATTCAAAGTATCGGGGTCTATTTGCTCCATTCATTAGGGATCATTCAATTTGAATTAGGAAACTTCATGTGGTTCGCTACTATTTTCGGCGCATTCGTATTCGGAATTGGTATTATCTTCGCTGGCGGTTGTGCAACGGGTACATGGTATCGGGCTGGTGAAGGGTTGATTGGCAGTTGGATTGCTCTTGCTACTTATATGGTTTCAAGCGCGATGATGAAAAGCGGGCCTCTTAGCTCTTATTCCACTTCTATGCAATCTCATCAAGTAGAAGCACAAACGATTCACGGAACACTTGGCGTTTCTCCATGGGTATTAGTTGCTCTTCTTGTCGGTATTACAGGTTTGCTCGTGTGGAAGCAATTATCGAAACCGAGCGTGAAAATCCCAACAATGAAGCCTAAGAAAACGGGACTTTCCCACCTTTTATTCGAAAAACGTTGGAACCCTCTGTTCACTGCGACACTCGTTGGTTTGATTGCTATTGCCGCTTGGCCATTAAGTGAAGCAACTGGCAGAATGTTTGGACTTGGAATCACAATGCCAACAGCTAATATTTTGCAATATGCGGTTACAGGTGACAGCTCATTTTTAAACTGGGGTGTGTTTTTAGTTATCGGTATTCTCATCGGCTCCTATGTCGCAGCTAAAGGGAGCGGCGAATTCCGTTTTCGAGTGCCTGATGTGAATACTTGCCTTAAAAGCGCATTTGGCGGTATCTTGATGGGTGTTGGCGCGAGTCTTGCTGGCGGCTGCTCAATCGGAAACGGCTTAGTTGAAACGGCTCTATTCACATGGCAAGGCTGGATTTCCTTACCGTTCATGATCCTTGGCACTTGGACGGCCGCTTACTTCACTATCGTTAAACCGAGACAAAAAGCAATGAAAAAAGTGAAAATGAATACGCAAACGGCGTAATCATACACATAGGAGGAAAACATTATGCAAAAGAAATTAGAAGTACTAGGAATGGTTTGCCCCTTCCCATTAGTAGAAGCAAAAGAAGTAATGGCAGAGCTTGCTAGCGGTGACGAATTAACGATCGACTTTGACTGCACGCAAGCAACCGAAGCGATCCCACGTTGGGCAGCTGAAGAAGGACACGAAGTCACTAACTTCGAACAAAGCGGCGATGCTCAATGGACGATTACAGTGAAGAAAAAATAATATAGCAACCGCTGCTACTTTATAAAACGAGCTGTCCAGAAAGTCAGTTTTCACTGATTTTCTGGATTCCTATTTCACCTTACGAGCGGATTCTTCGGCTTTCTAGCCGTTTCTTTCACCTTACGAGCGATTTCTTCGGCTTTCTAGCCATTTCTTCGACCTTACAAGCGATTTCTTCGACTTTCTAGCCATTTCTTTCACCTTACAAGCGATTTCTTCGACTTTCTAGCCATTTCTTTCACCTTACAAGCGATTTCTTCGACTTTTTTGGACACCCCCCTTTTTTTACTTGAGATTATATTCAAAACAATCAATCTTCAACCTAATGGATTGGATATCAATTATGGTAAAATAAAAGACACACATTTCCAAAAGGAGTTGCTTCTACAGTGAAAAACGAATTACTGAAACGATTTACTTCTTATGTAAAAATTGATACGCAATCAGATGAAAATAGTCCAACGACTCCTTCCACTGAAAAACAGTGGACGTTGATTCACATGCTTGAAGAGGAACTAAAAGAAATCGGCATGGAAGAAGTGACAGTTGATGAATACGGGTATTTGATGGCAACACTACCTGCTAACACAGAAAAAGATGTCCCTGTCATTGGGTTTTTAGCCCATGTCGATACAACGCCTGATTTTACCGGTAAAAATGTTCAGCCTCAAGTCGTTGAAAATTACGATGGACAAGATATTGTCTTAAACGAAGAATTACAAATCATCTTGTCGCCAAAGGACTTCCCTGAATTACCACAATATAAAGGCCATACACTTGTAACAACAGACGGAACGACTTTACTCGGTGCCGACAATAAAGCAGGGGTAACCGAAATTATGACGGCGATGGCTTATTTAATTAACCATCCGGAAATTAAGCATGGGAAAATCCGCGTGGCGTTCACTCCAGATGAAGAAATCGGCAGAGGCCCACATAAATTCGATGTCGATGCATTCAATGCCGCATTTGCCTACACGATTGACGGCGGACCGCTCGGTGAACTAGAGTATGAAAGCTTTAATGCCGCTGGAGCGAAAATCATCATTAAAGGAAAAAATGTTCATCCAGGAACCGCAAAAGGAAAAATGATTCACTCCTCTAAAATCGCAATGGAGTTACATTCACAATTACCAGCAGAGGAAGCACCTGAATATACAGAAGGTTACGAAGGCTTCTATCACCTTCTTGCCATCAATGGTGAGGTAGAGCAAACGGAAATGGAATACATTATCCGCGACTTCGATAAAACCAATTTCCAAGCAAGAAAAGACGCGATGACTCATATCGTCAAAAACTTGCAAGAAACTTACGGCGAAGACCGCATCATTCTCGAAATGAACGACCAATATTACAATATGAGGGAAAAAATTGAACCAGTGAAGGAAATTGTCGACACGGCGTATGAAGCGATGAAAAACTTAGGCATCGAGCCAATCGTCAAACCAATCCGCGGCGGCACTGATGGCTCGCAGCTATCTTATATGGGACTGCCGACACCTAACATTTTCACTGGCGGCGAAAACTTCCACGGTCGATTTGAATATGCTTCCGTAAATAATATGGAAAAATCCGTACAAGTCATTGTCGAAATCGCCAAATTATTTGAAGAAAAAGCTTAACATTGCAACACCGATTTATCAGTACCCTAAGCCAACCTGTCCATATTAAGCAGGTTGGCTTTTATGCACGTTAACGCATGAAAGGCTTTAGCTGTTGATAAGCTGTACGTTCAGGCTCCCAATATAAAAGAGCGGCATGAAAATCATGTTTGTAACGATAGGTTCCATTTTGTTCTGTTATATATTTTTCCAGCACTTTTTCCACATGCCGATCATCTACATACTCGTTTAAAATCTTCGCTTTATTTTTCGTGATTAATTCTTCAAAGGAGCTAAATTGATAGGTTCTTTCAAGGAGAATGATTTTACAATTGGCGTAAATACCCATTTCATATAATATATTTTGTAAATGTATGTAATCTCTGCGCGGATATTTAATTTTATAGCCGTACTCTTTTTCTAAATCCAAGTAATGAGGCTGAATCGGTCCTGATGTCATGCCGATGATCGCCAAGCGCTTAGCTGATTCTTGAATATTTCTTAACGTTTTTTCGATCTGATACATGCGATAAAAACAATTCATCCCAAACACCACATCATATTTTTTGGAAACGGTATGCTCTTCCCATTTGTCTTCAATAAACTGCATACGGTGAAATTGCTTTTTTTCGCTAGCTCGCTTTAAAAACTCTAATACACTCGCCGAGCTATCTACACAAGTCACATTGTTGGCCTTTTCAGCTAAGAAAAACGTATAATTTCCCCACCCCGGACCAATTTCTAACACCTCATCTTCCGGCAAAATCAATGTATCCAAAAAGCCTTGAATCTTTTTCGCATAGGGATCTTCATTCGCCTCCACCGTTTTCTTGTCTATTAATTGCTGCCAAAAGGCTTCTTCCAGCTCATCGTTCACCATGCGCTCCGGAAGCACTCCATCCCAATTCCTCATTCCTTCTTTCCATAACTCGACAAAATCAATGTTGTCATTCACATCAATTTTCATGATTCCACCTCCAACTCATCCACTAATTTTTCTGCTACTTTTCTATATAAATTGCTCATATGAACAAGCGAAGCAATCATAAGAACTTGCTCAAGGTCTTGATCCACCTCTTCAATTTCTTGTTTAACTGCTTTCATCTGTGTTTGAATATCGTTCCTGAAATGCTCGACATTTTGATTCACCAGACGCAGATAGCTATTATAGAACGAATCTAAATCTAACTGTTCATTCTCAACTTTTTCATTGACCCCTTGAAGCGTCTGCTTAATATCATTAATCGATAACGCTCCTTTTAGCTGATAAATCAAGCTAATTAACAAAATATGCTCCTTGGAATATTTCTTTTGTTTAATTGGGAAAAACAGCTTTCCTTTCGCATAGTTGTTGATCATTGTTTTCGTCAACACTTTCTCTTCTTCACTTCGTTTTGAACTGCTGAATGTATTTTCAAAAAGTTGAATCACTTGATCCATATATAAGTCAATATTCGGTATATCCTCTAAAGTCACTTGATTGTCTAAACCTAGCTTCGTCATAATTTCATTGATTTTCTCCATCTAAAACCTCCACCTTTCCCAATTATTATACATAAATATAATTTACGGGTAAATGTTGACTACATAATGGAATTATAATATTATTTTATGTAGTATTAATAACTACATAATAACACTAGGAGGTATAAAATATGAATCTTTACATAAGAGAACCCATTAACGGTTTAACCCACTTAGCTGGAGCAATATTATCCTTTGTCGCCTTGCTAGCCATGGTCATTAAAGCCTCGATCACCACAGGTTCGGCGATCGCTATCGCAGCAGTCACCATTTTTGGCATTAGCATGATGTTACTTTACAGTGCATCCGCCACGTATCATATGGTTATTGCCAAAAATCATGTCATTGCGGCATTAAGACGGCTCGACCACTCGATGATCTTTGTATTAATTGCTGGTTCTTATGCTCCTTTTTGTCTAATTAGCCTGAACGGTGCTGGCGGTTGGATCTTATTTGGAATCATTGCCCTTACCGCTATATTTGGTGTCATATTTAAACTAGTTTGGTTTCAATGTCCGAGATGGCTTTCTACGATGCTATACATTGTGATGGGGTGGATGATTATATTTGCGATCTCGCCGCTATCAACTAATTTAAGCACTTCCGGTTTGCTTCTATTAGTCCTCGGAGGCATATTCTATACAATTGGCGGCATCATTTACGCCTTTAAACCGCAATGTCTGTCGTTTAAACATATGGGCTTTCATGAAATATTCCACATCTTCATTATGCTCGGCAGCACCGCTCACTTCCTAAGCGTTTTTCTCTACGTTTTGTAAAGTGAAACCTCAAAAAAAGGTCATACTTTCATCACTATAAAAGATGAAAGTATGACCGTCTTATACTTAAATATTATTGAAACAAGTTAATACTTGTAAGAATGATTGGTACAGCGAATACGTCGATAAGAAAAGCACCAACGATCGGTACGATTAAATAAGCCTTTTGCGAAGGACCGAATTTTTGCGTAATGGCTGACATGTTCGCCATTGCATTTGGTGTTGCACCTAATCCGTGCCCAGTAAATCCTCCGACCATGACAGCGGCATCATAGTCTTTACCTAGTAAACGGAATAATACAAATACGCCCATAATAACAACAAACACGACTTGAACTGCAACGATAATGAAAATTGGTAGAGCTAAGTCGGCCACTTCCCATAATTTAACGCTCATTAACGCCATTGATAAGAAAATACCGAGCGTGACGTCGCCAATCAAATTCACGCTTCTCATATCGATCACACGATCATTTACACGGTCTAATACATTTCTTACAATGACAGCCACAAACATCGCGCCTACATAACTCGGAAGAACTAATTTTGTTTTCTCAGAAAATAATTCTCCTAAATAAGTACCTAACGCCATACAAAACGTAATTAATAACACTTGCATAATAAACGTATCCGAATGAATGTCTGCTTTCGTTTTGTCTTCAGATGCAACAGCAGCTGCTACTTCCTGCTCAGCAGGTGTTAAATTGTATTTGGAAATTAAATATTTCACTGTCGGCCCACCGATTAGCCCTCCTGCTACTAAACCAAGCGTAGCCGCCGCCAAGCCAATCGTTAATGCTGAATCTACACCCATCTCTTCTAGTGTCGTTCCAAAAGCAGTAGCTGATCCGTGGCCACCTTCCATTGAGACCGCGCCAGACATAATCCCAAGTAACGGATCAATATTTAATAGAGAAGCGACTGAAATACCAATTACATTTTGCATAAGAGCTAAAAACCCACAAGCAAGCCAATAAATGACGAGCAGCTTCCCTCCTAATTTCACAAGCTGGAAGCTGGCACCTAAACCAACTGTCGTGAAGAAAGCTAGCATAAACAAGCTTTGTAAAGAAGTATCTAATGTGAGTTCAACAATACCAGTCGCTTTTAAAATCGTCGCAATCAGAGCAAAAAGCAAGCCGCCAACGACCGGTGCTGGTAAACAAAACCTTTGAAAGACGCCTACTTTTTTTACTAAAAAGGAACCGATAACGAGTAACGCAACTGCTAAAAATATAGTTGTGACTTGATCGAATTGAATGTTCATCCTGTTTCCCCCTTAAAAAAACTCATGATAGCTTCGTTAACTAATTGAGCGGCTAGATTGACTGTACGGCTGTTTTCATCTAATGAAGGATTCACTTCTGACACATCAAATGAAAGGGTTTTTTCCAGCTGTGTAATGTAGTTGATCAACGTACGAACAGCAAATGGATCTAATCCAAACGGCGAAGGAGCACTTACTCCCGGGGCATAAGCAGCATTGATGACGTCCGTACAAAGAGTAAGAATGACATAATCATATTGAGCCGCAAACCGATCGATCGCTGAGAAAATATGAGTAAAGTTCCCATTAGTCACTTCATCCTCTAAAATGTAACCGCATTCAAAATGGCGTGCAGTTTCAAATAACGCTTTCGTATTTCCGTATTTTTGAATGCCAATAGGTAAATATCCGCAATTCGAATCTTGATCTAAAATTTGTTTAAACATCGTGCCAGATGATGTTTGCTCATCATACGGTCTTAAATCAAAATGAGCATCGATATTAATAATTCCTAAAGAAGCATCCTTGCCGATAAATTCTCTTACTCCTAAATAATGTCCATATAATGTTTCATGCCCGCCACCTAAAATAATTGGTGTGGCTTTACTAAATAATAGTTTAGCGACATAATTCCCTAATTCTTGCTGGGCCTGTTCAAGCTGTCTGTTTTCGCAGGTCACATTTCCCGCATCAACAACCGAACTCTCCTCTAGGCCATGCCAAGGAAGCTTAGCTAATGAATTTCTAATCGCATTCGGTGCAGCGGCAGCTCCTATTCTTCCTTTATTTCTTCTTACTCCCTCCTCACATTCAAAGCCGATGATGGCACATTTATTGCTCTCATTCTGCGTAAGCTCTTCTGCTTTTAAATCACATAATTGAACTACTTGATGAAGTCGATAGCTTGTTTGATCTGCCACACTATCTACTCGACCTGTCCATACATCTTGTTTTGCAGCGTTATACATTTCTCTCTCCCTTTCAGAAATTTCTGATTAAGTATATTGTTAAAAAAATTATATAGTAATTTATTTATATTTTCTAATATAATTATTTTATAATTTTATAACTAAAAACTATAAATAGGAGGAAACACAATGGATTTAAGAAAAATGCGCTACTTCATTACCGTTGTCCAACAAAAAAACTTTTCAAAAGCCGCAGAAATTTTGCACGTCTCTCAACCTTCTTTAAGCAACGCCATTATGAAACTAGAGGATGAAGTCGGCTTCCCTTTATTAGAAAGAAACACAAGAAACGTTCGCCTCACACAATCGGGTGAAATGATGTATATGCGAGCACTTGAACTGATTAACGATTTGGATCATTTAAAACAAGAAATGAGAGAGGTGAAGGAAATAGGGAATGGACAACTGTCTCTAGGTTTGATCGAATCCGCTAACTATTGGTTACCTAAAGTGATTCATCGATTTAAAGCTGATTACCCTCAAGTTCAAATAAAGTTCAGCGAATTACTTGGTGTAGATCAAGTCCAGAAATCATTACTTAACTATGAAACACATGCGGTCATTACGAATCAATTAGTTTCTCATGACGATTTGTTAACACACCCTATTTATCATGAACGCCTCGTCCTACTCTTCCACCGAGATAGTCCATTAGCAACATTAGAACAAATTACGATGAAAGATTTAGAGAAAGAGCCTTTTATCATTAGTACAACGGGCTTTCAAACTCGTCAAGATATATTAAAAGCCTTTGAAAGCGAGCAAGCTACGCCCAAGATGATGTATGAAATCGAACGGTTTGAAACTGCCTGTAGCCTAGTGGAAGAAGGTCTAGGCATTACGATCATCCCAGAAAACTATATTAAAAACTCGACCTTCCCAGCGATTTGCATGCGTTATATTCATTCAGAGGCTCTAACAAGAACGGTGTATCTCGCCTATTCGAAAAAGCGATATCTCCCTCCATATATTCACAGCTTTCTCTCGCACACGAAAACGTTTTTTAGGGTATGACTCCTACCTAGCTTCATCAAAAATAGGAGGTTGAATGAAACATTTTTCTTACTTTTCTAGTAGACTAGAAGGTGAGGTGAAAGAATGAAACAAAAGTTAACAACTATACTTAGCTTGTCTTACTTTATTTTTATGTTTGGCTGCTTTTTATTTTTTTGGTTCGCAGAAGATGTGTATCGCTATCAAATTGGACTCGGTGGGATGATTGCCGGCTTAGTTCCAATAATGATCGAGCGCTTTACTCGTTCGTCCTTAAAAAAACCGTTAGTTATCTCTTATTTTATTTTTCTAATTGGCTCTCAAATATTAGGTTCGCTTATGCGCTTTTACAGCCTTGGCTGGTGGGATACATTTCTCCATTTTTTAAGCGGTGGACTTATTGCCTTTGCTGCTTTAGAACTGATGGATCGTTTAACAACTCCAGCATCTAGAGAAGGCATGTCTCGTTCCTTTGTTCTATTATTTCTATTTTCAGTGTCTGTACTAGGCGGTGTATTTTGGGAAATCTATGAGTTTTCCGCAGATCAACTATTAGGAACTACAACCCAAGGCGGCGGAAATGTCGACACAATGGGCGATTTAATAGCAGATAGCCTTGGAGGCTTACTCGTCGCCATTGTCATTGCCTTTAATAAACAGTGAAACCTAAACTCTTTATACAAACAAAAAAGGAGTCCCGTCCAGCGATAGACGGGCTCCTTTTTTATTTTTTCGACAAATTTCGGGGAGTGACAGGCACCTATTCTTCTTTCATCTTGTCTAACATCGTGATGGTGTCGACTAGGTGGTTGTTAAAGATTTGGCGCGCAACGGCGAGAAGTTCGATGATCATCGGGTCCCTTAAAGAATAGATGACTCGGTTTCCGTCTTTCGTTCCTGTGACAATGTTTTTGCCTCGCAGGACGGTGAGTTGTTGAGAGACGGCTGAGCCTTCACTTCCCGCTAAACTTTGAATTTCGTTGACACTTTTATCTCCCTCTGCTAGTATTTCTAAGATTTTGATTCTAAGTGGGTGAGCAAGAGCTTTAAAAAACTCAGCTTTAAACTGCTGCATTTCAAGAACCAATTTCTTTTCCTCTCTTTCTATCATGTGATAGACATTGCTCTTTTTTTCATCCTTTTTCTTCTTCAAGCCTGAAAGATTTTCACATTCTCTAAAAGCAAAATGCTTACAACCAAGGCATTGATCTTTTTTTAAGTGCTTGAGAGCATAATTGATCGCCTCTCCTGTATGGTCAAAAAAGTGATCTTCACCGATGAACTGATAGAGCCCGGTCTTCATTAGTACTTCTTTCGGTTGAGACTGAATCCCTGAAATAAGTACAACCCCATGCTTGGAGAAATTTTTAACAATACTTAAGAAGTAGGATTCCCCTGTTGTATCCATAAACGGGACTCTTCCCATTCGTAACAGCAATACTCTAGGCTTGTAATGAATCGTCTTCATAATCGTTTGCTCAAAAGACTGTGCCGCTCCAAAAAACAACGGTCCTTCCACATTGTAAATACTAATTTGAGGGCAATCATGAGTATCAGACACGACCTGACTCTCCACTTTTTCATGCTTATTATGAGGATTTGGCAACGCCTTTTCTGTCACCATTATATCACTCATACGCTTCGTAAAAAGAATCACCGCTAAAACAAGACCCACTTCCACTGCTACCGTCAAATTTACTAAGACGGTTAGTAAAAAAGTGATCAACAAAACGAATGAATCTTCCGTTTTCGTCTTCAGCACATGATAAAATACACGTCGCTCACTCATATTCCAGGCCACCACCATCAAAATCGGCGCCATACTAGCCAATGGAATTTCCGATGTATAAGGAGCAAATAGCAACAAGACGAAAAGAACGACAACTCCGTGAATCACACCAGAAAGTGGAGAAGCTGCCCCATTTTTAATATTCGTCGCTGTCCGAGCAATCGCACCAGTAGCCGGAATCCCTCCAAACATCGGAGTTACCATATTGGCAATCCCTTGCCCCACCAATTCTCGATTACTATTATGCTTGCTGTTCGTCATTCCATCCGCTACCACTGCTGATAAAAGCGATTCGATTGCACCCAAAATCGCAATGACAAACGCTGGCTGAATTAAAAGTTGCACCCTCTCCCACGTTACATCTGGGAAAGCAAATTTCGGCAAAGTATTAGGAATCTCACCATATGTCGAACCAATCGTCGCCACTTGACCAGGATAAAAAACAGCGGCAACCACCGTTGAAAAAAGCAGTCCAATCAACGGTCCCGGAACCTTTGGGAATAGTTTAGGCGTATACAATACCGTCATGAAACAAATGACCGCCGTTAAAATACTATAAAAATTAAGACTATCAAAATGAATCACAATTTCATTTACATTTTTCACAAAAGATTCATGTTTTTCTATGTCTGTTAGTCCTAAGAAACTAGGAATCTGCCCAACAAAGATAATGACCGCAATTCCAGTCGTAAACCCAATCGTCACCGGCTTAGGAATAAATTTAATTAATGACCCTAGCTTGAAAATCCCCATCAATACTAAAAGAATTCCCGCCATAAACCCGGCAATTAATAAATTTTCATACCCGTACGTCATGACAATTCCAAGTAAAATCGGAATGAACGCACCCGTAGGTCCCCCAATTTGATACTTAGACCCACCAAACAATGAAATCAAGATCCCTGCAATAATCGTCGTATAAATTCCATACTCAGGCTTCACCCCGGAAGCAATGGCAAAGGCCATCCCCAACGGAATTGCAATGATACCTACGACAACACCAGACATGATATCTTTTTGAAACGACCCTAGAGAATAATTTTCATATCTCCCCGTCCAAAACTTGCGCTTTCTCATTTTATCCCTTCTTTTGTCAAATATATTTGTATATCTGATTATTTGAATATACTACAATACGAAAATACACCCCATTATGTGTAAAGTCAAAGGGAAATATAAAAAGACAGCAAAACGAGACACCTTCTTGTAAAACGTAAGTACGACCAAACATAAAGTGAAACTTCAATCAATGGGGTCTTCTTCATCCCCCACTGATTGTTAATCGAAACAAGAGAGTATATAGGTCTAGAGTCGATTGTATGAGTAATTAACCATAGAAAAACTGCACCCCAATTGTTAGACGCAATCTAACAATGGGGATGCAGTTCATTTTCACTTCTGTGTTTTTTATACATTTATTGAAAATTACTTTGCGCTTCACGGCACAGTTTCTATATAATAATTCCTTGGCTTTCAAAAAATTCTCTAGTGAAATTTGGGCTGGAATTTTCATGTCTATTATATATTGGCTCCCAAGGGCTCAATTTAGCAGTTACAACTTTATTTTTAACAAGCGGATCATTGTTTATTATATCATAGGCTTCCTCTTCATTAGCGACTTCAAGAAGAGAAGCTCCTCCCGTATGATCTTCAAATGGGCCTGGAAAGATAATTTTACCTTCGTTAAATCTGTTTTGAATATGCAGAGCATGTTGATTAATATATGGCTGCTCATTTGTTGTCTTTCCAGCGATCCAAGCCTCTCCATGTGTATAATATACTAAAAATCTCATAATAATTATCCTCCTCTAGTTTTTTTATTATTTGACCCGTCAATAATTGACCCATCAAATAATATAATATGAATTTAAGAAATATGCAATACCTAAGAACACACCACTTAAATTCACCAAAAATAAATCAACAATATAACATGTGTCTGACTATAACTAATGATTACGCATGTTACAGAATAAATCTTTTCGCTTCACAAGCCATCCTTTTTATTTTAAAAATTTCATGCGCATTTTTCATATATTATGCAACAATAATTCTGTTTTAATCGATTATTCGCTAAAAATACTAAAAATAAAGATTTTTTCAAACATTTTATTTGCTAATAATACTATTTCGGAATAGAATATCCATGTATATACAATCATTTCATAGCATGCTATCAAGCTTTAATTTCATCTATGTCTTTTATCATCAACAAAGATATTATTAGGAGGAATTATTCATGACAAACAAAGTAAGCGAATTTCATATGCCAGCAGTCAATCTATTAGGTAGAGGAGCTGTTAACGAAACGGGAGCTCGATTAGCAGGTCTTGGCGCTAAAAAAGCTTTATTAGTTACAGATGCTGGATTACACGGCTTAGGTATCTCTGAAAATATCGCAAAAATCATTCGTGAAGCGGGAGTAGAGGTAGCAATTTTCCCAAAAGCGGAGCCAAACCCAACAGATAAAAACGTGGCGGAAGGTCTAGAAGCTTATCATGCCGAAAATTGTGATAGCGTTGTCACTCTTGGTGGCGGAAGCTCTCACGATGCCGGAAAAGGAATTGCATTAGTCGCAGCAAACGGCGGCAAAATTCATGACTATGAAGGTGTAGACGTATCAGAAAAACCAATGGTACCACTAGTTGCTATCAACACAACAGCTGGTACAGGAAGTGAAGTCACAAAATTCACGATCATCACAGATTCTGAACGCAAAGTAAAAATGGCAATCGTTGATAAACACGTGACACCTACACTATCTATCAATGACCCTGAGCTTATGGTCGGAATGCCACCAGCTTTAACAGCGGCAACAGGATTAGACGCTTTAACTCATGCGATTGAAGCTTACGTTTCAACAGCAGCAACACCAATTACTGATGCATTAGCAATTCAAGCAATTAAGCTCGTTCCTAAATACTTACCACGTGCTGTTGCTAATGGAGCAGACATGGAAGCTCGTGAACAAATGGTATACGCTCAATCATTAGCAGGTATGGCATTCAATAACGCTTCTTTAGGTTATGTTCATGCGATCGCTCACCAATTTGGCGGATTCTATAACTTCCCTCATGGAGTTTGTAACGCCATCTTACTACCGCACGTATGCAAATTTAACTTAATTGCTAGAATGGATCGCTACGCAGAAATTGCTGCTTACCTTGGTGAAAATGTCGAAGGACTAAGCACACGTGAAGCAGCGAAAAAAGGAATTAAAGCAATCGAGCGTCTAGCTCGTGACCTAAACATTCCTAAAGGTTTTGAAGAATTGGGTGCAAAAGAAGAAGACATCCCAACATTAGCAGAAAATGCAATGAAAGATGCAACAGCACTAACAAACCCACGCAAACCAAAACTAGAAGAAGTCATCCAAATCATCAAAAATGCGATGTAATTAGAAATGCGGAGCCGACTGCCCTGGGGCGACAAGCGGATGACAGAATGACGAAACGGCGTTCTTCAGCCATGTAGTCAGGCTGACATCTGACTCGAGCCCCAAGGAGGCGAAGCTAGACAACGAAGAAAAGCGGAAAGCGCCGTTTAGCGACGTATGAACTGGAATATTCCGCACGAGATAAAGGAAACACGATGAACGTCAGTGAATCGATGTTGACTTATCGCAAGGAGGAATGTGGAAGTTCACTAGTCGCTGGCGCTTGGAGCTAGACAATAGAAAAGCGGAAAGCGCCGTTTAGCGACGTATGAACTGGAATATTCCGCACGAGATAAAGGAAACACGATGAACGTCAGTGAATCGATGTTGACTTATCGCAAGGAGGAGCGTGGAAGTCCATTAGTCGTTAGCGACTGGAGCTGGACAACGAAGAAAAGCAAAAGAGGCTGTTCCTACTCAATTCACTAGGAACAGCCTCTTTCTCATTAAATAAACAGTATAAAAACAAAAAAGTCCCCGAAAATAAATGGAGAAAACCATTTCATCCCCTTTTTTGTTCGCTTCATTCCCATTATAATTAAATTTCTCAATATAAATTTTTTTAAAATCTAAATAAAGGATGCGATTAACCTGCGACTGAATAAATACATTAGTGAATCTGGGAAAACATCTAGACGCGGAGCAGATAAATTAATTAGTGAAGGCAGAGTCACGATCAACGGGAAAGTGGCGAAAATAGGTAGCCAAGTCGAGCCTGGAGATGATGTTCGAGTGAGTGGAGAACAAATTCGACTAGCAAGAAACAACGTATATATCGCCTTAAATAAACCTGTAGGCATTACAAGTACAACTGAAAAAAAGGTCAAAGGAAACATTATCGATCTAGTCAATCACCCTTTACGGATTCATCATATTGGCCGACTCGATAAAGATTCTGAGGGCTTAATTCTACTTACCAATGATGGTGATATTGTTAACAAAATTCTGCGCGCTGAAAATAAACATGAAAAAGAATATATCGTTTCTGTAGACAAGCCGATCACCCCCGAATTCTTGAAGGAGATGACAGCAGGTGTCCGTATTTTAGATACGAAAACACTGCCTTGTAAGGTCGAGCAGCTATCAAAGTATGAATTTCAAATCACTTTAACTCAAGGCTTAAACCGACAAATTCGCCGTATGTGTGCCGCTTTAGGCTACGAAGTATATCGACTACAGCGAACACGCATCATGAATATCCACTTAAACAACTTACCAGTTGGGCAGTGGCGCGATTTAACGAAAAAAGAGAAAAAACAATTATTTTCTGATCTCAATTATGAGCCAAATGAATGGTAAAAAAATGCCCCGAAACCAATTGCTTCGGGGCATTTTCTCATTTCATCATCTGCTTCACTAATTCTCTATTTCGCTTTTTAAAAATTTCATTATGGGAAGAAACCATGCCTGACTTATTAGCCTCTGGCTCAATAAATTGCTTTGCTTGATTCACCGCATTCGCCGCATCTTGGAATGCTCCAGCAATTAAATGTAGCTTGCCCTCATGCTTCAAAATATCTCCTGCCGCATACAGCCCTTCAATCGACGATTCACTACTCGCAGTACCAGCGATAAAATAATTGTCGATTCTTTCAATATCGATTTCACTTTGGTCGAGCAAAGTCGTATCGCGTTCGTATCCATGATTGATAATTACTTCATCAACCGGTAGCAAGATCGTCTCTCCTGTTTGATGACTCGTCAATTCCACCTTTTCAATGACTTCGTGGTTTTCACTAGCGATCAGCTTTGTAATAGCTGTTTGGAAGAAACAAATAGCTGAGCTGTCCATCAGCTGTTTCACTTGTGCCTCATGGCCTGATAACGCTTCTTTTCGATAAGTGACATACACTTTTTTAGCAACAGGCTCTAACTCATTGGCCCAATCAATGGCCGAATTGCCTCCTCCAGAAATGATCACTGTTTTATCTTTAAAACGTTGTAATGATTTAACGGTATAATTTAAATTCGATACTTCAAACCGCTCCGCTCCTTCTATTTCTAACTTTTGCGGGTTTAATATCCCTCCGCCAACCGCAACAATCACTGTTTTTGAATAATGCTTCTGGCCTGAAGCTGCATGCAAGACAAAGATTCCATCACCATTCCTTGAGATTGATTCCACTTTTTCATTCAATACCACTTCAGGGTCAAAAGTTAACCCTTGCTGTACTAATTGCTCAATTAATTGAGCCCCTGGAATAGGCGTTACTCCTCCCACATCCCAAATCATCTTCTCGGGATACACATGCACCTTCCCTCCTAATTGAGGTTGATATTCTATCAGCTTCGTCTTCATTTCTCGAAGCCCGCTGTAAAATGCCGAATACAACCCAGCAGGTCCTCCGCCGATCACCGTTACGTCAAATAATTGTTGTTGATCCATCTATATCTACTCCTTTTCAAATGTAATTGATTATCATTATCAATAGATGATACACTTTTCCCTCCTTTTTTACAATGAAAATGACTAATATACATAAATTTTCTAAAAATGATGATTGACATTGGGAAATGAGCAAACTATAGTATTAAATAAAGTGATATTGAAAATCATTATCAAATAACTCGATAAATGGAGGTTATCCAATGGTTCGCCTATATACAACAGACTTAAACATCAGCTACGGTGAACGTCTCATTGTCAAAGATCTTAGCGTAGAAATTCCTGATAAAAAAATTACGACGATTATTGGTTCAAATGGCTGTGGGAAATCAACACTGTTAAAAGCGATCACTCGTATTATTTCCCATCAATCAGGAACTGTCATTTTAGATGGGGAAAATATAGCGAAGGAGAATACCAAAATTCTTGCCAAAAAAATGGCGATTCTTCCGCAAATGCAAGAAAGCGCTAGCGGATTAACAGTGGGTGAACTGATCTCTTACGGACGTTTCCCCTACCAAAAAGGCTTCGGGCGTCTAACGAAAAAAGATTATGAAGTCATTGATTGGGCACTGGAAGTAACGGGAACAACGGAGTTTAAATTTCGTCCCGTTGACGCTCTATCTGGAGGTCAACGTCAACGCGTTTGGATTGCCATGGCTCTTGCCCAAGAAACAGAAATCATTTTCCTTGATGAGCCCACCACCTATTTAGATATGGCCCATCAGCTAGAAGTATTAGAACTATTACAGAAACTAAACCTAGAGCAAGAGCGAACAATTATTATGGTGTTGCACGACTTAAATCAAGCGGCTCGATTCGCTGATTACATGATCGCTTTAAAAAACGGAGGAATCGTCAAAGCGGGAAGTTGTGAAGAAGTGATGAAACGAGACGTTCTTCAAAAAGTATTTAATATTGACGCAGAAATCGGACGCGACCCAAGAACAAATAAACCAATGTGCATCACATATAACTTAGTGAAGGAGAACGAACATGAAAAAGCTGCTGTTTCCAATCTTGCTGCTACTCGCCTTTACGGTTAGTGCTTGCAGTAGTCAATCAGAAGAAAAAACAAGCAAACCGGAGAAAAAAGAGCCGGAAACGATCACTTATGAGTCGGAAAACGGGCCAGTGGAAGTGCCATCAAACCCTGAACGCGTCGTCGTTCTGTCATCGTTTGCGGGTAACGTCATGGCTTTAGATGCCAATCTTGTTGGCGTTGATTCATGGTCAAAAATGAACCCGAAATTTGAAAGCAAATTAAAAGATGTTGAAGAAGTATCAGATGAAAACTTAGAAAAGATTATTGAACTAAATCCAGACTTAATTATCGGTTTATCATCCATTAAAAATGCGGAGAAATTAAAAGAAATTGCACCTACTGTCACTTACACATATGGAAAAGTAGATTATTTAACTCAGCATATCGAAATCGGAAAACTATTAAACAAAGAAAAACAAGCTCAAGCTTGGGTCGATGATTTCAAAGCTCGCGCACAAAAAGCAGGAGAAGAAATTAAAGCGAAAATCGGTGAAGACGCCACCGTTTCCGTCATTGAGAAGTTCGACAAACAAATTTACGTATTCGGCGACAACTGGGGCCGCGGAACAGAAATTCTTTACCAAGAAATGAAATTAAATATGCCTGATAAAGTAAAAGAAATGGCGTTAAAAGACGGCTACTATGCCTTATCTTTAGAAGTGCTTCCTGAGTTTGCTGGAGACTATGTTGTTTTGAGTAAAAACAGCGATGCAGATAATTCATTCCAAGAAACAGACACATACAAAAACATCCCTGCCGTGAAGAACAAGCAATTATTTGAAGTCAATGCCAAAGAATTCTACTTTAACGATCCACTAACTCTAGATTTGCAATTGGATTTCTTTAAGCAAAGCTTCCTTGGCAAGTAAATACATTCAAATGGCGTCTATAAGTCAATTGTTCAGCTTATAGACGCCATTTTTTCTATCATCAGTCGGGAAATTGCCCTTTTTAGTCGGTATTGTGAGAGAATCAGGCACAAATCATATCGAATCGGGCGAGAATTATGTCGAATTAGGCAACACCCTTCCTTTTATTTCACTAACAGAAAGAAGAGAGACAAACAATGAAAGCAGATTTTTTATATAAGCTGATCGCCGCGATCTTTTTATTTTTATGTATGTTTATCGTCGCTTGCGTATTTGGCGCAGCAGATACAACTGTCAAAGATGTCTGGCTCGCCCTTACTTCCGAAGTCAAAGGGGAAAAAATTTCTTTGATTCGCGAAATCCGTTTACCACGAGAAATTGGAGCGATACTAGTTGGCATATCTCTTGCCGTTTCTGGAGCGATTATGCAAGGGGTAACGCGAAACCCTTTAGCTGATCCAGGTTTACTTGGACTAACAGCCGGGGCCAATGCAGCACTCGCTTTAACGGTCGCACTCATGCCTACGGCTAATTATTACATAATTATGATAGCATGCTTTATCGGAGCGGCTGTTGGATCAATGATGGTATTCGGGATTGGAGCAATCAAAAAAGGCGGCTTCTCCCCACTACGTATCGTCTTAGCTGGAGCCGCCGTATCGGCCTTCCTCTACGCAATTGCAGAAGGCGTCGGCATCTATTTTAAAATTTCTAAAGATGTATCGATGTGGACAGCAGGAGGATTAATCGGCACTTCATGGAATCAACTTCAAATGATCGTTCCATTTATCAGCATCGGTTTACTGATTGCGCTCTTGCTCTCTAGACAGCTGACCATTCTCAGTTTAAATGAGGAAGTCGCCGTAGGATTAGGGCAAAAAACAACGCAAATCAAAATCATTTTATTTATCGTGATCATTCTGCTGACTGGAGCAGCTGTAGCTCTTGTTGGGAATATGGCCTTTATCGGCTTGATGATCCCGCACATTGTCCGGGCAATTGTTGGTACCGATTATCGTTTCATCATTCCAATGTCAGTCGTCATCGGTGCGACATTCATGCTATTAGCTGATACGTTAGGTCGCACGATCAACGCACCATATGAAACACCAGTAGCAGCCATTGTCGCGATGATGGGCTTACCTTTCTTCCTTTTCATTGTGCATAAAGGAGGGAAAACGTTCTCATGATTCATCCAACAATTATTAAAAAACAGCGGCTGCTATTAAGTTTGTTATTGCTATTTATCACCACCACCATTGTCATCAGCATGGGAATGGGCTATTCCTCTGTCTCTTTTGACAGACTGATTCCTACATTTCTCGGGCAAGGAACATTTAAAGAAGAATTTATTATTTTTTCCGTTCGATTGCCGCGTATCATCATTACTTTATTAGCAGGGATGGCCCTTGCGTTATCTGGGGCGATTTTACAAGGAATTACCCGAAATGATTTAGCTGATCCCGGCATTATCGGCATTAACTCTGGAGCAGGGGTTGCTATCGCTGTTTTCTTTTTGTTCTTCCCTATTGATGCCGGTTCATTTGTTTATTTATTGCCTGTCGTTGCTTTTGCTGGTGCAATACTGACTGCCTGTTTCATTTCATTGTTTTCTTACAGTAGAAATGACGGACTTCAACCCGTCAAGCTCGTACTAGTTGGGGTCGGATTTTCAATGGCGCTATCTGGAGCGATGATTGTCCTTATTTCATCTGCTGAGCGTACAAAAGTAGATTTTATCGCTAATTGGCTAGCCGGAAACATTTGGGGAACAGATTGGCCATTTATTTGGGCGATTGTTCCATGGCTTATCATTCTCATCCCGTTTGCGTTATACAAAGCCAACAGCTTAAATATTCTCGCCCTCAATGAACCTGTAGCTGTGGGCGTTGGTTTATCGATTAGAAAAGAGCGAGTCATCTTGCTTTTCACCGCAGTGGCTCTCGCTGCATCTGCCGTTTCAGTCACTGGAGGCATTGCTTTCATCGGGTTGATGGCTCCCCATATGGCAAAAGCTCTAGTAGGGCCTCGAAATCAATTATTCTTGCCAATAGCGATTCTCATCGGAGCATGGCTGCTATTATTAGCTGACACCATTGGACGCAATATAGTCGACCCTGATGGCCTACCAGCTGGAATCATCGTTGCCCTCATTGGCGCACCGTACTTCATGTATTTATTATTGAAAAAATAAAAACCGCTAAAAAAGGCATTTGAATCCCGGGCAAATAGCAGGATTCAAATGTCTTTTTGTTTTATTAGAAAAGATGATAGTTTTTTGAGAGTGATCTTTTATATGATGGTTATACGAGGTGATATGTAGATAATGAATATCACCATTTCATTAAAGGAGTAAACACATGTGGAAAATTATTATCGTTGAAGATGAACAGCCTATATTAGAATTAAACACTCGATTGTTAGAAAAATACGGTGCATTCCAAGTCATTGATTCTTTTCTATCACCACTTGAGGCATTAGAGAAGCTACCAAAATATGAAATAGATGCTATTTTATTAGACATTGAAATGCCAAGAATGAATGGGATTGAATTAGCTCGAAGGCTTGTAGATATAGGCATTGATGTACCTATTATTTTCTCAACAGCGTATCCTCAGTATGCTGTTGAAGCCTTTCGCGTTCAAGCCCTCGATTATATTTTAAAGCCGATTACACCTAATACGGTGAAAGAATTAGACGAGCGCCTTCAAAAATATTACGGCGTCATCCCCCCAAAAAAGACAGCCGATCACTTACTCGTTCAATTATATGGAAACCCATTTGTCAAAAAAGAAGGTCAAACTGTCAAATGGCGAACACGCGTCACCGAAGAATTGTTTTACTATTTCCTTCTTAACGAAGGGAAAGTGGTCTCGAAATGGCGCATCTTAGAAGACATTTGGCCAAACATAGCAGAAAAACGGGCATTAGCCAATTTATATAATACGATTTATCATATGCGTCAATTATTTGCCGAGCTTGATGTACCGATTGTATTAGAGCGAGTGAATAATGGCTATGAGATGAAACAAAATGAAGCAATTAAATTTTTACCAGCTCATAGTGAAGATGAATGCTTACTCGAATCAAAAGGTTATTTATGGGCTTATCAACTTCAGTAAAGCACGAATCCCCTTAAATAAAACTATCATTTCACCATCGGAAGTACCATCATCCCTATTAAAGTAAGCATCGGCATTAGCCGCTATCCCTTTGATGGTAGTAAAGTAGAAACGCTTATGAAGAAAGCTGATAAAGCAATGTATAGGATTAAACATAAAGGAAAAAACGGATACCAAATTTTTATGAACTAAAATAAATAATAAAAAGGCTGACTCTAAACTGCTTTTTAGAGTCAGCCTTTTTTACATTTAACACTGCTACTATGGTTGACAGAGACGTGGATTCCATCGAAAAGTCATTTCTTTGAAAGGACTAAGACACGCATACTTGATTTCGTCCAGCTTGTTTTGCCTCATACAAAGCCTCATCTGCTTGTTTAATGAGATAATCAATATCAGTAGTGGTTTCTGGGTAATTAGATAATCCGATAGAGATCGTAATAAAGATACTAGATTGGTCAGGTAAGATAAATAGAGCTCTTTCTACTGCTAAACGAATTTTTTCTGCAATTTCTTTTGCTTGAAATAGCGGACAGTCTAGAAGCAAGACCGAAAACTCTTCCCCACCATTGCGGTACACTTGATCAAATGACCGAGCATTTTCTTGTAAAATAATCGCTAATTGTTTAAGAACCTCATCTCCAGCCGCATGACCGTACGTATCGTTTACTTTTTTGAAGAAATCGATATCTATGAATAAAACGGATAATCGTTCACCCTTTGCTATACCTTCTGTCTTGAATTGATTCATAGCTAGATCAAATTGGCGCACGTTATTTAAGCCTGTCAAATAATCCATTTTATTTTCTTTCTTCATGTTTTGCACCATTTCATTATATCGATTTAAATACAGGCTAAGTGCAATAATTAATAAGCCGACAGGAATAGAAATACTAGAATGATAGGCCATAACCTTTAAAGCATAGGATAAGTCCGATAAACAATAAATAGTTAAGAAGATCATAAATAGAGCCATGACATTCATCATAAAGCCTTCCACATATATGTTCTTCCATCTCCATTTAGACATGAAGCCTAACACGATACCTACTAATAATATGTTGATTGAAGCTACAATGGCTGCCTCACTTACGCCAAACAAAAGCATACGTCCAATAGCGATCATCGTACCCGCCCAAATCGCTGAAATAGGGCCACCAAACAAAGCTGCAATGACAATGAATAGATGGCGCAAATCAATGATGATATCATTAGAAATATGAATAGAATAATACATAAGAACTATACCCATAAGCCCCGTTCCATTGCCTATAAATACTTGCTGCAACAACGGTGAATATTGTTTCTTATCTCTTCGTCCCACTAGAAATCCGACAATAAATAGATAGGATATGATAAGTGACGCATGAAAAACAAGATCTTTCATGACTGCACCCCCTGGCGCCTTTTTTATAAATATAAAAATACTATATATCCATTCTATAACAAATTACGTCTATTTTTCGACAGTATTCAACAAAAAAAGTGGATGACACCCATTATATTTCTTGGACTCATCCACTTTCTTTGTATCAACAATAATAATCATTTTTAATTAGTCTGTTGTATAATATATTTAGATAGACGAAATAATATATGCAGAACGTGAGGACATCACTATGTGGAAAAATAAAAACGTTTGGATTTTATTATGTGGTGAGTTTGTAGCAGGATTAGGCCTGTGGCTTGGTATTATCGGGAATCTTGAATTTATGCAAGAGAAAGTACCTTCTGATTTCTTAAAATCTATTATTTTAGCTGTTGGTCTCCTTGCTGGAATTGCCGTTGGACCGATGGCTGGCAAAGTCGCTGATCAAATTAGCAAAAAAACAGTGATGCTTATTTCTGGATTTGTTCGTACGATCAGCGTCGTTTTCATGTTAATTGCTATTGAAACCGGCTCGGTCTGGTGGATGATCACCTTTTTAATTTGCGCCCAAATTTCCGCCGCTTTCTTCTTCCCAGCACTACAGGCTGCTATTCCTTTAGTCGTAGAAGAAAAGGACTTGTTACGACTAAACGGGGTTTATATGAATGTATCTACCCTTTCGAGAATTATGGGGACAGCCGTAGCTGGAGTTTTATTAGCAATCATGTCGCTTTCAATGGTATATGTCACTTCACTCATTGCTTATTTATTATTATTTGCGTTAACTTTCCTTTTAACATTGGACGAATCGAAAACGGAACAAGTCAGTGTCAAAGAAGAAAATTCGACAGGGACAGGCTTTAAAGAAGTATTTCCCGTCATTAAAGGACTTCCACTTGTCTTTATGACTCTTATTTTAACGCTTGTTCCATTCTTGTTTATTGGTGGCTTTAATTTGATGGTGATTAATATTAGCGAGCTCCAAGATAGCTCTACGATTAAAAGCTGGATTTATACAGCTGAAGGCATTTCCTTTATGCTCGGAGCATTCTTCGTCAAACAAATTAGTCAGAAGCTGTCACCCTATATGATTCTATTCGTCTTTTCATTTATCATTGGGTTCTCGCAAATGTTACTGTACTTTGCCCATGTTCCCTTTCTATCCGTTTTGGCCTTTGTTCTATTTGGTTTTGCTGTTGGCTGCTTCTTCCCAACCTCTGCAACCATTTTCCAAACAAGGGTTCCAAAGGACTTCCATGGCAGGTTCTTTTCCTTCCGTGGCATGCTCGAACGGGTCATTTTTCAAGTCGTTTTATTAATCACAGGATTTCTATTGGATACAATCGGCCTTGAACATATGGTGGTCATCTTTGGTCTATTCTCATTTGCGATGACGGCATTCTTTTATATGAGATTTAAACAGTTGAAAATAGAATCACCAGCGGAAGATAACTAATACCCTAATACCCGAGCGGCTGATTTTCATGGATTGCTGCTTAATTATGGCTGTTGCCCAGCTAATTAGTTCTTCAGCGCGACTAATTCGACAGCTTTCACGCTTAATTCGCGTATTTAGCTGTCATATAAAAAGGCTGTCCCTTTATGAGACAGCCTTTTTATAGTCTATTGTCGTTCCTGCTCTTCACCGTTCAAAACAAGGTGGAAAGTAACATCTGCTTTTAAAGAATCGGAGACGGCGCAATATTTTTCTTTTCCAAGGTTAATCGCCCGCCAAATCTTTTTACTATCAATCGCCCCATCAATGATAAAAGTGACATCGATAGAGGTAAAACCTTTCGGAAGCTCCTCTTTTCTTGTCCCATCTGTTTCAATTTCAAGCTTTTCGATCAAGGATAGATGCGGCTTTAAAATCATCGTCACATCAATCCCAATACAGCCTGCCAATGCACTTAATAGCATTTCTGTCGGCGTGGCTCCTTTGCCCGCTCCACCGTAAGCTTCTGTCGCATCCATTTCTACAGGATATCCCGAATCACCGACTGAAGTGAAAGCCCGTTGTCCTTGCCACTTTGTATATACTTTCATTTCAAATCCCCCTCTTTTACACCATTTTCAAAAATTTCTTTGCCCGTTCTGTTTGCGGATTGGTAAAAAATTGTTCTGGTTCCCCTTCTTCGACAATGACACCATCCGCCATGAAAATGATTCGATCTGCCACTTCACGAGCAAATTGCATTTCGTGTGTCACAATCAACATCGTCATTCCATCTTGTGCAAGCTCTTTAATGACAGCTAGTACTTCACCCACAAGCTCCGGATCAAGTGCTGAAGTCGGTTCATCAAATAGCATCACCTGAGGCTCCATCGCTAGCGCTCGTGAAATCGCCACCCTTTGCTGCTGTCCACCTGATAGCCGGGAAGGATAGCTATCCTTTTTCTCTAATAGTCCCACCCGTGCTAATAGCTTTTCGCCCCTCTGAATGGCAGCTTGCTTCTCCATTTTCTTCACAGTCAGTAAGGCTTCAATGACATTGCCAAGAGCCGTCTTATGGGGGTACAAATTAAACTGCTGAAACACCATCCCTGTATTCATTCGTATATCACGAATCGCCTTTTTCTGCTCTTTCTTTGATTGTGTATCCGCCAGCAAAAGATCACTGATTTGTATTTGGCCGCTCGTCATCTCTTCTAATCCATTCATACAGCGAAGGAACGTGCTCTTTCCTGAACCGCTAGGGCCTAAAATAGCAATAACCTCTCCAGCATTTACCGACAAATCAATGTTCTTTAACACCTCTTGTCCATTAAAGCTTTTCGACAATCCTTCAATTTTAATCATACGATAACTCCCATTTATTCATAAATTGATAGACGTTTTTCCAATCTTTCTAGGAGAAAAGCAAAGCCTGTGCTCATGATCCAGTACATCACCGCAATCGCCAAATAAAAAGGCATATACACATAATATTGAGCAATCAATAGCTGGGCCGAACGCATGAGCTCCGTCATAGTAATGACCGACACAAGCGATGTTTCTTTTAACATTCCAATGAAGGTATTTCCAGCTGGGGGAATGGCGACTCGAATCGCTTGCGGTAAAATGATTCTTCTCATCGTCTGAAAAGGTGTCATTCCGGATGCATAAGCGGCTTCCATTTGCCCTTTAGGAATCGATTGAATAGCTCCGCGCAGCGTTTCCGATAAATAGGCACCGATACTAATGCTGAGTGCAATAAAAGCTGCTGGTAATGGCTCTAGTTTAATGCCATAATCCACCAACCCGTAGTAGATGATCACAACTTGCACAAGCGTTGGTGTTCCTCGAATAACCGACACGTATGCACGTGCAATCCAACGAATCAACCGATTTCCTTTAAGTCTAGCGATTGCCGTAATCACCGCAATCATCGAGCCAAAAAACATCGATACAATGGTGATAAGGAGCGTATAATACGCCCCTTGTAATAAAAATGGCAGATTCTCTAATACAAGCTCCATTGTTTATGATCCTTTCTTATTCTGTAGGCTCTTCGTCAAACCATTTGACATAAATCTCTTTATAAGTGCCGTCTGCTTTCATATCTGCCAAAATTTTATTTAATTCTGTCACGAGCTCTTCATTGCCTTTACGAACGGCAATACCCGCTTGATCAGATTTGATCGGCTCACCGACTGCTTTAATTTTAAATCCATTTTTCTCTACAACCGGTTTAATCGCATACATATTGTTAATCGTTGCATCAATGCGGCCAGCATCTAAATCTTTTAATGAAGTGATGACGTCATCATACGTTTTAATATTGAACTCGCCAACTTCTGGCATTAATGTTGTACGAAGATACGTTTCATCGTTTGTCCCTAAGCCTACTCCAATATCTTTCCCTTTAAAATCTTCTACTGTCTTAACGTCATTATTATTTTCGGCAACAATGACCTTCACATGATTCGTAATGTATGGATCAGAAAAACCCATTTGCTCTTTACGTTCATCCGTAATTGTCATTTGACTAATAACTGCATCAAATTTTTCCGTTTGTAAGCCCGCAATCATCCCAGAGAATTCCTGCGCTACAAATTCAACTTCTACCCCTAATCGCTTGGCTACTTCTTTCGCAATATCCGCATCAAAACCATCCATTTCTTTTTGATCATTTAAAAAGTTGTATGGAGGGTAAGTGCCCATTAAGCCAACTTGCAATTTGCCCTCTTCTTTAATTTGATTCAATAAACTTTCTTGGCCTTCTTCCTTCGATTCTTTCGGTTTGTCTGAGCTGCAAGCACTAAGCAATGCAGCGAAAGCTAATAATAAAATAACGGATAGAAACTTATTTCTCTTCATCATCATATTTTCTCCCTTTCTATATTCCTAATAGTCCAAAAAATTCAAACCGAACTACTTCCTTTGCTAACTCATTGGCCGTTTTTTGATGTAATTTTGAATGAGTCGTAATCGGGCCAAACAACCATTTTGATAAAATACCTTCTAGCAAACTGACTAATAACGCCGATTGGATGGAAGGATCATTATTCGGCAAAATCCCAAATTCAATGGCACGTTCAATGTTTTTCTTAAAAGCTTCTTCGATCTGGAGTCGCGTCTCCATAATGGCTTCATGAATAGAAGCCTCACTTTCCATCCCTCGTAGCAAAATCTCCATAAAAAATTTGTTGTCCTGTGAAAACAAGAATAAGTTTTCAAACAAACGCTCAGATGCTTTCACCGTATCTTGCACAGTGCCAGGAGATTGACGATACCCTTTTGATACCACTTCTAATAAGCTCTGCGTTCCTTTATGGATAATTTCTAAGGCAATGGCTTCTTTGCTTTTGAAGTACCAGTAGAAAGTCCCTTGAGCGACACCCACTCCACTGACAATATCGGAAATTTTTGTCTTATGATAACCTCGGCTAGCAAATAATTGCAACGAAATTTGCAAAATTTGCTCCCTTCGATCTACATTGTGACTTGCTTCGCTCATCCTTCCCCCCCTCTCGATTGATTAGTCAGTCAATTTAATTTATATCCTACAAAACAAATCGAATTAAGTCAATAAATACTATTAGTTTTATCGGAATTATTTTAGTATAAGGTTTTACAGTTGGTATCTTTTTTATACTAAGTATATTATTTAAACAAGGAGGGGTATTATGAAAAAAAGTAATATGATGTGTGATCTAGAAACAGGGGTTTGCGGAGAATCAACAGAGGACACAATGGACTTGATTGATTTCAATCCACCTCAAAAAAAGATCAATCTTTATTATGTCACTGATCCAATTTGCTCCCACTGTTGGGCTCTCGAACCTGCTTTACGCCGGTTTGAACAACAGTATGGACATTACTTTACGATGCACACAGTAATGGGTGGATTGTTAAAAAGCTGGGATGGATTTGCTGATGTGAAAAATGGGATTGGTCGTCCAGCTGATGTGGCTGATCATTGGAAAGAAGTGGGCGAGCATTCACGGATGCCAATTGATGGATCATTATGGCTAAATAATCCGATCCAATCTTCTTATCCAGCTGCTCGCGTGTTTAAAATCATTCAACAAAGTGACGAGCAACTCGCTAACGTTTATTTACGCCGAGCACGAGAAGCTGTATTTGCCTTTAATCAAAATATCGGGGAAAAAGAAATATTGATTGATATTGTCAATCAGATAGGACTTGATGGAGAAACCATTGTAAAAGAAGCAGAAACAACAACTGGACAACAATTGTTAGATCAAGACTTTGCACTTGCACGCTCTCTCGGTGTACGTGGGTTTCCAACTATCATTATCGTGAATGAAGAAAGCAAAGGCGTCAAAATCGTTGGGGCCCGGCCTGTGGATTATTACGTGAAAGGGTTAATGCAAGCACTAGCAACGGATCAATTGCAACCTGAGCCACTACCCGTCCTGTCTCGCCTTCTTGAAAAAGAAGCTCGGTTATTTTCAAAAGAACTAGAAATAATGTACGATTTAGAGCCAAGTGCCGTCCGATCATTTATCGAAAAAGAACTTTGTTCCGACGAATATCAACTGAAAGAAATACTTGGAGAAATATATGTAGAGAAATAATCAAGTAATGGGCACTTCTTTTGTAGCTCCTCCATATATTGTTGTTAACCTGAATGATGGAGGAGGTTTCTACTCGTGGCCCATTTATATTCAAAAGGCTGGTTCATCCAACAATTAAAACAAGCCAATATTACAAAACTAGAAGGCCGGAAGCTTGAACAGTATAAAACGCATGTAGTACGCAACCTATATCTTCAACTTATCGACCAAAAGGAAACCAAAACGAAATAAATCCCAGGCACCGTCTAGATTGAAGATGGTGCTTGGGGTTTGAGCTTTATGTAGACTTTCTTCGACCTTGTATAGCTTTTCTTTGGTTTTCTGGTAGCTTCTTTGACTGGATTACTACTTTCTTACACCTTAAACTTACTAACTAGTTGTTGTAGATCCTCTGCTCGACTAGACAACGCTTGAGAAGAGGCGGCTATTTCTTCTACTGAAGCTAATTGCTCTTCTGCCGCAGATGCTACCGTTTGTGAATGCATCGACGTCTCATTTGAAATTTCAGTCATGCCATGCACCGTTGCTGATACTTCTTCCGTACTTGCTGATACTTCTTGTGCTGTAGCAGCCATTTGTTCAATATGATCCGCTAACTCATCCATCAATTGCAAAATTTCTTGAAAGTTTACTTCTGTATGATGAACAATATTTAAACCATCTTTTACCTCTACTGTCACTTGTTCAATCGATTCGTGAGATTGAACCATATCTTTCTGAATATCCACAATTAAGCTAGAAATCTGTGCCGACGATTGTTGAGATTGCTCGGCTAGTTTACGCACCTCTTCCGCTACGATCGCGAAGCCTTTTCCATGTTCGCCAGCTCTTGCCGCTTCAATTGCTGCATTTAACGCTAGCAAATTGGTCTGTGCCGAAATGTCGTTAATCACTTTCGTAATCTCTCCAATTTGCTTCGAGCGCTCATCTAATGATCGAACAATGTCTCCACTTTCATGAACAGATCGATTAATCGCCTTCATCTGTTCAACGGTCTGACTGACAAACCCTCCTCCCTCTTTTGCTTTTTGAGCTGTTTGAACACTCACTTCTGAAATGAAAGTGGCATTCTCTGCAATCGATTGCACCCCTTTACTCACTTCTTCTAATGCAACAGAGCTTTCCTGGATACTATCCGTCGAATGTTCAGCTCCGCTGGCTACTTGTTGAATCGATTGCACAATACTCTCTGTCGCCTGACTCGTTTGCTCTGCACTGGCTGTTAACTGCTCCGATGAAGAAGCAAGATGCTCAGAAGTCACCATCACTTCATTCGTCATCTCTTTAAGATTGGCAACCATCTGATTAAAGCTAGTGGAAAGACTGCTTAATTCATCCCCGGCTGTATCATTGACTTTGGCCGTGAAATCTCCCTTTCCTGCTTGTTCAAGTGCCACAGTCAAATTGCTCAATCTTGTTTTTATTCTTTTCGTAAACCAATAGGCTACCCCACAGGAAAGCATAATCATAATGACTAAAATTATTAAAAATGCCACAAAAAATTGAGATAACACTTCATCAATAATTTGTTGTGAGGCCCCCATATATAAAATACCGACAACTTCATTATTTACATTCTTGAGAGGCATATAAGCCGTTTGATATGTATGTCCAGCTACTTCAGCTTCACCATAATACTCTTCCCCTTGTTTAAGAACCTTCTCAATGACTTCAGGAGCAGCTTTCGTTCCAATGGCACGATTTTCCCCATCCTTCACATTGGTCGATACACGTATATCCCCTTGAAAAATCGTGATGGTACCTCCCGTATCCTTGCCAATGTCATCAATGACTTCATAGTTCTCATTAATTAGCGTCGTCCCTTTATATAACTGATTATTCTTAATTTCCCATTCTCCGCTATATTTTTGATCAATATACCGATAAGTAAGACTTAAATCACTTTTTGCCTTTTCAACAGCAAATTCTTCAATTCCTTTAGTGATTTGTTGAGTGACGACGACGCCTACAACTGTGGACAAAACAAGAATAACACCAATCACCATTAAATTAATCTTGGTGCCAAGTTTCAACTGCATGCTACAAACCTCCTTAACTATATGCCTGCTAACCAAATGGATAATTACACGACTATTTTTTTACAAAATTTAGTAATAACCTCTAACTTGTCTTTATGTAATAAAAATAATGATAATTATTATTTAGATATAACTATACATGAATATATAGATATTTATACCTAGTCAAAAAGGAATTTTACAAAAATAAAACAATTGAATTCAACAACTATTTTTCAAATAAAAAAAACCATCAAAAAGGAATTTCTTCCTTCCTGATGGCTTCTTCGCTTTATGTTGTCCCTATTTTATTTGGTAACGTTTCATTCATACGCAAACTAGCATTGACTCCAGCGATGAAAGGGAGTAAAGCTACTAGTCCAATAGCCCAAGAAACGCCTATTATATCTGTAATCAGTCCAGCCATTAACGCCCCAAATGCATACCCACTGTCTCTCCAAAAACGATAAACTCCCATCGAGGACGCTCGCCAGTTCGATGCGGCCACATCACTAATGGCCGCTTGCAACGTGGGGTACACCATGGCAGTACCTAAACCTAACAGAATGGAGCCTACTATCCATAACGAAAAATGATTGACGAATAAGATGAGCCACAGAGCAAAGGCCTGTAACCACATTCCCGAAACAATCAATTTTTTCCGCCCGATTTTATCACTCCACATTCCTGTTACTAGCTGAAATATCCCCCATGATGCTGGGTACAAGGCAACAATTGTTCCGATTTGACTAACGTTTAAACCGACAGTTGTAAAATATATCGGAAAAAGCCCCCACGCCATTCCATCTTTTAAATTGGTTGTTAATCCAGCAAAACTAATACTCGAAAGATTTTTATTCTTCCAAGTTGTCAACTGAAATACTTCTTTAGAGGAATACTGATGAGTGGAATCATCTTGAACTTGAGCGTTTACATACTGTTTAGTATCCCTTGCAAAAAAAGATAAAACAAGCCCAACAACCACAATGACAATTCCTAAATAAAACGGCTCTGGCCGTAGCGAATAGGACGAAGCAATATAACCTGAAACAGCTGCCATGATCGCCACACCAGAATAACCCGCAAACTCATTCAATCCAGCCGCTGTTCCTCGTTGATTCGCTTTAGCTAGATCAATTTTCATATTCACAGTCATCGACCAAGTGAGTCCTTGATTGATTCCTAATAAGATATTTGCCAACACAATCACCCACCATGCATGGGCAAAAATAATCAATACCGGCACAAATAACCCTATCATCCATCCGATCAAAAGAACCCTTCTTCTACCGAATCGATCCGCAATTTGTCCAGCAAAATAATTGACCATAGCCTTTGAAAAACCAAAACTAATAATAAAGGAAAGAGCGGCACTGGTAGAAGCTAACCCAAACTGCTCTTCACCGACGATCGGTAAAACCGTTCGTTCGATCCCTACCATCGAACCAACAAATAGATTAATCACTACTAACAAAAAAAATTGAATAAGATTTTCTTTAATACCCTCTTTGGGCAAGTTCACCGTTTGCACCTCCCATCCATTCATTCCTCTCCGCTCTTAATATAATGATAAAGCTGATGTGGCACAGGTTGCTCCATCACTAAATTCATACAAACAACAGGAATCTCCTTGTCATGCTTGTCCTTCATCGTTGTCTGTTCAATGCTTGACGGCTCAGGAACTGCTTTTCCTAAATAATAAAAATCCCGACCTTCGTCATTATCCTTTTTTACAAATATATGAATATCGATGCCTCTTCTCTCTGCTTCTATAATCGTTTGCACTTCTTTTGACTGTAGCGTCCGGTTGCTTCTTGTATACCACTTGAACAGATTAGGGCTTAAAAACTCATCCCCATAATTGACACTTGCCTCAATCTCATCCTGCTTATGATACGTAACGAATATAATGCAAGACTGATACTTCGTTTTGTAGCCATACACCGTAGAGCTTTCATCGTTTTCCCAGCTTAATAACTTACAGGCATCTTTTCGGGAATATTTTTCATACAAAGTGAATACTTCCTCACTGCGATATTTTTCAGCATTTTCCAGACCACACTTAATGATATCTTTAACCATTTCCTCGAAAAATTTATTTTTATCTAAACTTGATTTTATATTTGAGTGAAAAAGATATTTTTGATCGGCCGTGAGTTCAACAATCGGTTGCTCGCCATATTTTTTCTGCTGGCTTTGTGTGAAGAAAGATAAATCAAATAAACGATGAACTGAACGAATCACTGCCTCGTCTGTTGAACATTGATATTGCTGCAAGCGGGAGAAATAGGTTTCAACCCTCACCTCTCTCTCATCCATTAGCATATCTAATAAAATCAGCTCATTTCTCCTCTTACCATCTAACACTTCCTGCGACAGCATCGTTAACACATTGTTTTCATCGACTGATATGACAGGAACATCCTCTTTTACTTTCGCTAAAAATTGATAATAATTGGCATGTTCATTAACGATCACTAACGGATCAATGGAATGATTGTTGATAAAATCATATAGTAAAGGCACTTTTCCTAATCGATTCTTCAACTCGACAAAGGCTTCCCTTAACATTGCTAATTTTGTTAGGCGGCTTTCACTAATCGATTGTAAAATTTGCTTTTTCGCGATTTCTTCAAAATGAATCGTCGAGACCCCTTTAATATAGCTCGTATCAATCGTTTTTCGACGAATATTATCTTTGTTTTGCGTACGATCGCCTGATAATGCGACCGGAATTAAGTAATTATTTTTATAATTTCCGATAAAATCAATAATCGTCACATAATGTTTCGATGCGTGTTTACGAAGACCCCGCCCAAGCTGCTGAATGAAGACAATACTCGATTGTGTTTGCCTTAACATCACGACTTGATTAATGCTAGGAATGTCGATCCCTTCATTAAAAATATCTACTGTTAAAATATAGTCAAGATTCCCATTTTCTAATTCAATTACTCGTTGTTCACGTTCTTCTTGAGAATGGTCACCTGTTAAAGCAACGGTCCGATAACCCAATTCATTCAATTTCGTGGAGAGCTGTTCAGCTTCTTGTTTTCTACTGCAAAAAATGAGCCCTTTCACAGTTTCTCCAGAAAATCCATAGTATTCGATCTTCTCGACTAGATGTTGTACTCTTTCTTCTGTCACAAGCCGTGATAAAATCGTCGCATCATCAATGAGCTCTCCATTAAATTGTAAGTCGGTAACACCAAAATAGTGAAACGGACAGAGCATATCTTCCTCTAACGCTTCCTGCAAACGAATTTCATAGGCAATATTATAGTCAAATAATGAATAAATATTAAAATCATCGGACCTTTCAGGAGTCGCTGTCATCCCCATCAAAAACTGCGGCTGAAAATAATCAATGACACGCTGATACGAACCGGCCCCGGCTTTATGTACTTCATCAATTAAAATATAATCAAATGCTTCACGATCAAATGAAGCTAAATAGTTTTCTTTAGCAATCGTCTGAATCGTCGCAAACAAATATTTAGCGTCCGTTTCTTTTTTCGTACCTGATAAAATACCAAACTCTTCGTCTACCCCACCTAACACTTTTTGAAAATCAGACTTTGCTTTATGTAAAATTTGTTCTCGGTGCACAATAAACAACATTCGCTTAGGGGCAAACCTTCTCACATCAAACGCCGAAAGATACGTTTTCCCAGTCCCTGTGGCAGAAATGACTAGGCCCTTTTTCTCCCCTGTTGCTCGCAATTGAACAATTTGCTCTAACGCCGCTCGTTGCATATTATTCGGTTGAATTTGGAGCGCCTCTTGGATCGCATTCGTTTGATAAGCAGTTGGCCCTTCAATTACTTGCTCGGCTAACCTTTTATCAGCCTGCTGCTGATAAATTTTTTCATACTCTTGAATCCATTGCTCGCTCAAAATGTCCGACTGCTGCCACACATCTTCAAATTGCTGCTTAAAATGATGAACAATTTCTCCATCCTCATGAGAAGTGAGCTTCACATTCCATTCGTAGTTCACCTTTAATGCCTGAGCTGTCAAGTTGGAACTGCCAACAATTAATGAATAATAATCCTCATGCGTAAAAATGTATCCTTTGGAATGAAACCCTTTTACATTCGTTAGCCGAACTTCTACATTGCTAATCTTCATCAGCTCCCGAAACACTTTCGGCTGATTAAATTGTAAAAAAGTCGATGTTAAAATACGTCCACTAACCCCTTTTCTCTTCAAATCGAGAAAATGAGACTTTAACGTTGCTAATCCGCTTTCCGTAATAAAAGCAACCGAAAACAAAAAGGACTGACAATGCTCTAACTCCTCCACTAAAGAAGTTAAAACATATTCATTTTTTTGCACATTATTGACTAATAACTTGGGACGATAGTTGCCAAAATGGTTCGATTGTTGATTAATAAATCCTGTATGCAATGATGCTTCTAAATTATGAATAAAATTACTCATTCCATCACCTGTACTTTACGTTTTTCATAGCAACGCCTTTTAATGCAACACAGATAGTTGACTCAACTTCTCAATCGCTGGAATATCTGCTGGTGCCCAATCTAACGAAGCTAACTCATGCGGTGCCAACCATTTCACAGCGACGTGTTCTGTTAACACAGGTTCCCCCTCCACAATTCGGCAGAAAAATGTCGTTAAATGAACAATACCAAAATCATATTCGTATACGGTATGTTCTACTTGTTCTCCAATCTCAATTTGGCAGCGCATCTCTTCTTCGATCTCACGACGCAATGCTTCCTCTGGGGATTCACCTTGCTCGATTTTCCCCCCTGGAAACTCCCATTTTAATGATAAAGTTTTTCCTTCTCCTCGTTGAGCGCATAAAATCTTCCCTTCCTCAACGATCACTGCTCCGACAACATATATGTTTTTTTTCATGATATTCCTCCTCGAAAATTCGTTTCACGTGAAACAATTTCATGTTTCCTGTCGAAAAATCAAAAATCGTCTGAAACTTCCTATCACACTGAATTATTATCTCATTTCTATTATACAACAACGCTCCCACTCTCAGACTGTCTAGTATATATTGTTTTTCTTCACTCTAAAATCAAAAAAGAGCCCCTCCGTAATCGAAGGGGCTTAACTGTTCGTACAGATGTATTAAATTTTTAGGGGGAAATTTAATTCATCAAATAAGTAACTACAAAATACTTAATCCATCGTATGCAACGGTTACGTTATAGTCACTAGCGTTAAATTCTTGCTGTAGTAATTCATTTACATCTAAATGATCGCTATGACTATGTGTAATTAGCAAATGTCGAACAGCATTCATGCTTAAGTTTTGATTCACCATTTGCATAAAAATATCAGGCGAGATATCGATTTGGACTCTGTCATTAATTCTAAACGAAGACCTTGTCCTAATATCTTTTCCTTTATGCTCTCTAGCATATTGACAGTAGTCGCACTCACAAAAGACAGCTGGAACCGCTTCTGCCGCACCTGTTCCTAAAAATTTCAAATTCATCCTTCCTTCCGTTGATGGAATTGGACAATTGCTAATGCTCCTGTGTTCATATCTCCACGAAGACGTTCATCCTCCATTACTTCAAATGTCATCTCGAACTGATCTTCTAGCGTATTTAATCCATTTAATAATGGGATTTTTTTGTTTTTAACTGTTCCATAAAGTGTTGCTTCCACGCCAAATGGGTCATGCAAATGCTCATTCTTCAGTTTAGAGGAACGGTTACGAAACTCTTCTTCAAATAAGTCTTCATACCCACCAGTGCAACCACAAATCGGACAATCATCTACATAAGGATGTAATTCACTTGGACGATCGACTTCAAAATGAACACTAATAGCAATCGGGAAAAACTCTCCTTGATCATTTTTCAGTGGTTGTTGTCCTTTTAAGAGCTGCGTATAAAAGCGATAATGTAGCGAGTGATCATGAGTGAACTCACCATTTTCCCCCATCTCAATATACTGTAGGCCTCTTCTTCTACCTACTGCATCGCATCCTTCAGCTGTATGAAAATAACCGTAATCATCATACATATCTACCGTTTCTTCTAAACGCTCAATGACAAATTTCAATGCTTGATTATAATTGGAAGCTAATTTCTTAGATACTAACATCCATAAATTTGGGTATCTTGGAGCAGAACTTGGAAATTGATCTTTCTGTGGAAACATATGAATCATGATGAACACCTCTTCTAATCATTTAGTTTGGAACCTTCACTGCTTGACGTTCTAGCCAATCTAAAATTTCTCCAATGGCATTTTCTTCATTTGTTTTTTTAGTTATATAGTTAGAAGCTTTTTTGACATAATTATTTGCGTTATTTACAGCCACTCCATATTCAGCTAAATCAATCATTTCTAAATCATTATTGTTATCTCCTATAGTCACAAGTTGACTGAACGGAATATTTAAATAGTCTAATAGAAATTTACAAGCTTCTCCTTTATTCACACCTGCAGGTAAAATTTCTAAAAGCTCCGGCTCAGAATTAACCGCATTAAAAGTTTGAAAATGAGGATGCAACTCTTGAATAACTTCTGGGCGACCTAAAAACATAAATTTAATGATCTCTTTTTCTAGTAATTCTTCTTCTGAAATAAGGATGGCCCGAATTCCATCTTTCTCTTCCTGTTCTTCAATCGATACATGACTATATAAGTAATACGCACCGTCATGATCGAAAGCTAGCATGCCCATGTCTATTTGAGCAACTAACCTTTTGTATTGCTCGATAATTTCCTGCTTCGTCACTTGAGCAAGAGATCTTTCATAAATAAATTGTTCAGTTACAGGATGATAAACTCTCGCTCCATTGTAAACAATGACAGGGATTTGAATGTTTAATTTCTTAATCATCGGTAAGGCGCTTTGCAAAGACCGTCCCGTTGCAAGAGTGAAAGTTCCACCCGCTTGAATAAATTTAGATATGCTCTCCATCGTTTCATCTAAGATGGATTGTTGATTACATAATAAAGTTCCATCTAAATCAGAAATTACACACCACATGCTGTTTTCATTTTCCTTTCAGAAGTTAAATAGATATTTCTTTGTTTCCCCTCGCTTTCAAAGAGAAACTGATAGGTTTGAATAGAAAGCCAAACCTCAGATTGTAAACGAACTTGTTGATGATCAGGGCATACCGCTTTTATTTTATAGCTTTCTATCCCATTCAATTGAATAGTAACCATTAGCTCTCGCCCTGTATGTTCTACATACGTCACTTTTCCTTTTAACTCGGTACCATTAGAAGGTTTTTCAAAGGAAAGCTCGACTTGATGAGGTCGAAATCCTAAGATCAATGGTTCATTATCTTGCAATGTGACTTGTTTTAGTTCTTGCTCTTGCAGCTTAATAGTTCCAATACCTGGAACGAGCAATGAATGGGAATGAGCTTGATACTGACAGTCTAGACGATTCATAAATGGCATCCCCATGAAGCTCGACACAAACCAATTAGCTGGTTCATTTAAAATAGCTGAAGTAGGTGAAAACTGCTGAAGCTCTCCATCTTTCATAACAGCAATGTAATCAGACATCGAGATGGCTTCTTCCTGATCATGCGTCACCATAATTGTGGTAATTCCAAGAGATTGTTGCAAATTGCGAATTTCCTCTCGTAATTTCATTCTTAAAGAGGCATCTAGAGCCGATAAAGGTTCATCAAGAATGAGTAAATCCGGCTCTTTCACTAATGCACGAGCTATGGCTACCCTTTGTCTTTGACCGCCAGACAATTGATGAGGCTTGCGATCCTCAAACCCTAGCATATTAACCATTTCGAGCACACGGTGCACTTTCGGTTCAATATCCTTCTTTAACACCTTTTGGTTCACTAACGGAAAGGAAATGTTCTCTTTCACCGTCATACTTGGATAGAGCGCAGAGCTTTGAAAGACCATTCCGATATTCCTGTATTTCGGCGACATATTCTTTACATTCTTTTCATCGAAAAATATATCTCCATTAGATGGTTTCTCTAAACCAGCAATCATAAGCATGGTCGTCGTTTTTCCGCATCCAGAAGGTCCTAATATCGTTGTAAGTTTACCGGATGGGATGTCTAAATCCAATTCCCTCACTGCCGGCTTGCTCGGATCATAATACTTATAAATTTCCTTTAAAGCGACTCTCACGCTGACGCCTCCTTACTAAATTTTCATCTTAGAGATATATTTTTGAGAAAATAAATATAATCCTATGGCCGGCAACATATAGAACGTAGCTAACGCCATGATCATGCCGTAATTAATAGTTGCTGTGGATTCCGTATCTATTAACGTGTTTAAAATAATCGGAAGCGTAATTTTTGCGTCATCATATGTGAAAACAGAGACAATGACGTACTCCCCCCAACCGTTCAAGAAAGCAAATAACGAGACAGCTGCGATCCCTGGCCAAACGATTGGCACATAAATCGAAAAGAATCTTTTAATCATCGAACTTCCATCAATTTCAGCAGCAAAATCGAGGTCTTTTGGAATTTCATCGAAAAAGCCTTTCATAATCCAAGTAGACATTCCAACTTCAGCAAAACCTTTGATTAATATAATCCCAATCATCGTGTCTAATAGACCGACCGTTTTTAAAATATAAAAACTAGCAATTAATGTCGTAATCGAAGGAATCACTCGGGAAAATAACGTCGATTGAATTAAAAATTCTTTCCCTGGAAACGTTCCTTTTGCTAAGGCATAACCCGAAAACACGCTGATTGCCACTTCAATGAACATACTGCCAAGGGCGATGATTAGGGTATTAAGAAATATTTTCCACACACCAGGGTAAACATTGTTTTCGATCACTAAATTGGGACTAAAAATAAATTTCCAATTCTCTAAAGTAAAACCTGTAAACTTTCCACCTTTTATATCTCCAACGCTATATAACATCATTCCAACATACAAACTTAACAAGAACACAGATAGGCCCAACAGCAGTAGAATTAATGTATACTTCAACCAATTATCCAAAAATCGATTTTTCCAATGGCTATACTCTCGGTTTTTCATTGTTTCTTGTACCATTATTTCTCT
Organism: Bacillus sp. FJAT-42315; assembly: GCF_002797375.1. GTDB lineage: Bacteria > Bacillota > Bacilli > Bacillales > Domibacillaceae > Bacillus_CE. The sequence goes on along the minus strand of NZ_KZ454941.1, from coordinate 183,011 downwards.
CCATCCATTAATTTCTGAAAACCAAATCGTTTATAGGCGATAAAGATGGCAAGGATGATCAATGGAATCATATACATTGAAATGGCCGCGCCATATCCAAAGTCCAACGTTGAGAAGGCTGTATGGAACGAATACAAGGACCAAACTTCTGAACGATAGTTAGGACCACCATCTGTCAAAAGTAAAATCGATTCATAGGATGTTAATAAAGAGAGACCTTGCCATAGAGTTAGAAATGTTAATGGCCATCTTAAATGAGGGACAATTAATTTTCTTATAATGGTCCCGTCAGAAGCTCCATCAATCTTGGCCACTCGAAATAAATTTGCATCCATCGATTGAATCGCCGATGAAAGAATAATCGTCGTAATAGTTGTTCCCATGATCCCAGCCAACATAATATTAATGAGTAACGGATATTCACTTAGCCATGCAACGGGTTCCATGCCATATACGCGAAACAGAATCATATTTAAAATTCCTTTGTCCGTCGGGCTAAAGATCCATGTCCATAAAAGAGCTTCTACCACACTAGGAGATACTTTTGGTAATAACCAAATCGCTCTCAAGATCGTACCCGCCTTAGAATTTCTCATAAAATACGTAGTCGTTAAAGCAACAAAGAAGCCTAAGACAATCTTGATGAATAAAGTCGCAATAATAAAGATCACCGTATTCCAAAAGATCATCCCAATTTTCGGATCAGCGAACACTTTCTTGTAATTGGTCAATCCGTTGAAATTCCACTCCATGCTATAATCCATTGACGTAAATGAGATTAAAACCACAATGATCGCAGTAATAGGAAAAAGGATAAATTGATTGAATAGGAAAGGGCTTAAAATTAAGCCCCAGTACTTATTTTCTTTCACCTGACGAAAGAAAGATTTTTTTGTAAAAAACTCTCTTTGTATAATCGTCTGTTCTAAGCTTGTTTTTTCAGTAGACATCCTTTAAAACCTCTCATTTAAAGAGTTTTATTTCACTTGAATATTTTTTTCATCGATATTAAGCTTCAACTGTTCTTCCATATAATCTACTGCTTCTTGTGGTGTCATTTCACCAGTCATCACATAGCTGGATGCATCTTTAATGATTTTGTCGTATTTAGCTTGGTCTGGATGATTTCCGTTGAATTTCGAGTAATTTGTAAAATGTTTAACTGAGTTAATCCACTCATTAGCTACAACCGTTTCGTGCTCTTGTCCCTCTTTTGTAAATGGAATATGACTTGTTTCTACACCGTGTTTAGCTTGAAACTCTGGTTCACTCACATAAGCTAACAACTTTTTAGCCGCGTCAAATTGTTTCGTATCCTTTGAAACAACATAAACCCAAGGATTAGAAACCGTAATTGGTTTATTGCCTTTTTCCACAACAGGTAAATTCATCACGCCAAGATTCTCTTTAATCCAATCTGTTGTAAGATTTCCCTGTTCCTTATGAAGTCCGTTTTTACGGAATTTCGCTTCATCCCAAATTCCCGCTTGAATAAATAACGTTTCATTATTAACGAGTCTAGCTAGCTTTTCATTTTTGTCCGTTGTGATATTTTCTGCAGGAATGACACCGGAATCTACACTTTCTTTCATCCATTCAAAAGTAGACAACACATTGGCTTTATCTAAAATAAACTGACCTTTATCCCAATCATAAATTTCCGCACCAAAGTTATAGAAATTCATTGGATTATCATTTGAACCACCATCAAACTCATAACCTTTATCTACAATTCCCTTTTCTTGTGCTTCTTTTGCTACAGTGATCATGTCTGATAATAAGAAATCACCTGATTCCGCTTTAGCAGGCAGCTCATTAATCTCAGCTTCTGTCCAACCTAACTCACGTAGTCTATTTTTATTGAAGTAGACCACTCGAGCTTCTGTATCTTGGATAACACCATAAATGTTACCGTCCCACTTAACAGGGTTCCAATAACCATCCATTAAGTTAGTAAATACTTCTTCTTTTTCAATACCATTCAACTCTTTAATATATCCACCATCTGCCATCCAACCAACAGATGTATACGATGTAGCATAAATATCTGCAGCATTACCAGACTGCGAAGCAAAAATGAAGTTCTGATCAAATGCTTCTCCATCCATTGGTTTAACAATAGCTTCTACTTGAACTCTGTAGTCTTCACCCGCTTCTTCAAGGTCCGTGTTCATTTTCTTTGCTGCTCCTTCAAAGTTTGTAACACGCGTAGGAGCTGATGCATCCCTAGTAAATACTTTCAATGTCACGATTTTGTTTCCATTTTCATCTACAGGTAAGTCCTCTTTAGAATTGCTATCAACAGGATTATCACTATTGGCACTTTTAGATCCTGAACATGCACTTAGCACGAACAACAAAACGATCGACATGATGATAAATAGCTGTTTCTTCATATCTGCACCTCATTTTTTGGATTATTTTTGTCTTTGAATAAAAAACTTAATCGTATCATTGCGCATAAAATCATATGAAAGTAACACTGGCTCTCCTTCAATCGTGTAATGCGATTGAACAAACTTCAATACGGGTACATCCATTTGAGAAAATACTTGGGGTAATAGCTCTTTAGATGAAAGAGCTTGAACTTCAGCTAATGCCTCAGTAATTTCAATCCCATAGATCGTTTCTAAAAAGCGGGACAACGAACCTTGATGATAATATTCTTTGAAACTTTCTCCTACGAGTTTAAAAGGGAGCAGGTTTTTTGAAAAAACAACGGGTTGGTCTTTGGCTGTTCGAACCCTTTCAATTATGTAAACCTGTTCATGCTCTTCTAGCTTTAATAGCTCTCTTTCAATCGTCGAGGGTTGATCTATATAGATTTTTGTATTCATATCTCCTTCAACAAGGCCTGCATTTTGAATCATTTCTGTAATACTACTTAATTTATTCAAAGGATTGACCATTGAAATCGGATCTTTCCTCACATAATAGCCAGACCCCTGAATGCTATAAATTTTCCCTCTAGCGATTAATTGATTTAAAGCCTTCCTAATCGTTTCTCGACTAACACCGAAAAGTTTAGCCAATTCAATTTCTTTTGGTAACCGATTCACTTGACGAGTTTCATCTAAAAATTGGTCTTCAATCTTTCTGCTAACCTCTAAATATTTGACTTTGCTCACGTCCCCCCTCCTCTCGAAAAAAATTATAGCGAGCCAATGTAAAGTAGGTATTAATCATTTTACTGAATACTTTTATAAATTTGTAAATTGGTCTAGACTAATTTAAATGTGTCTAGATTAATTTTCTTTTGTTGGATGATTATCCGTTTTTTACAACTAAAAAAGAGCATTTCCCTTATGTCATCAAAGGGAAACGCTCTTCTTTTTATATTCTTCACATCGAAAAACTAAAAATCGTTCATTCTCGTCTTTCTCATACATCCCCGGTACCTTCACTTCTTTCAATAGTTCGAACGGCGCCTTCTCTTCAAGAAAATGAATATACTCGATTGTCGGGTAATACAGAATAATATCAACAGACCGTTTATTCTGCTCCACCGAAATCAAAATATTTTTAACGACCTTCATAAAAATCTGAATCGAAAACGGGTTAAAAAAGTAAAATCGATTGTCTATTGGCTCCACTCTATACTTCTCAGCTGGACCACACACAAAGCGAAGGGTGCTCTTTTTTGAACCGCTCTTCTTCATATAACTCACCTTGTTATGCAACGCTTCTTCATATAACTGCTTATTCACTTCAATCCCTGTCACCGACAATTGAAAATGGTGGTGAACATAAAACGGTAACCGACCTTTTCCGCAGCCAAAATCCACAACACCATCTGTACTGTTCAACTCATACGAACGAAACAGTTCATCTAATGCCGCATACGGTGTCGCTTCATAACGATTATAATGAACCAATTGCAACGGGAATTCCTGTAGTCCGATGGTGTCAATTCCTAGAAAGCGATCAAACTCTTGTTCATTCATGTAATCTCTCCATTTAAAACTTCCTATCACACTAAGTTATTATCTTCCCTCTATTATACAACACTCCCACCCGAAGGAAGTCCTATATATCTTATTTGCGCACTCTCAGATCAAAGAAAAAATGGTTTTATCCTACAGTTTTGTAAAACCGGTTTAATAAAAATACTAAGATAAAAAGGCTAATTAACAAACATTACGAGCATTTTTACAATTAATTAATAATTATCCAACTTAAAATTAATAAAACCGGTTTAATATTCTTTTTGAAGGGAGGTGAACAAATGGTAACGATTAAAGATGTGGCTGAACTGGCTGGAGTTTCCAAAGGTACTGTATCCAATGTTTTTAGTCAAAAAAGGCCGATTAGCAAAGAAGTGAAAGAGAAAGTACTAGCAGCTGCGAGACAATTAAATTACAAGCCGAATTATTTAGCTAGAAGTTTAGCTGTCCAGCAAACTAAAATTATTGGTTTAAACATGCCGATGGAGAGCACCAAATTTAGTCCTTTCCATCTTTCTTTGTTAAATGGTGTACTAAATGAATGTTCTCATAGAGGATACAGGGTATTAGTCAACCGATTAGCAAATGAGGCCTTTGAAACAACAGAATTTCTTCCATCTGATCCGATTGACGGAGAGATTATTCTCGATCCATCTGAAAATGACCCCCGAATCAATGACAGAATAAATCAAAAAATGCCATTTATCCTCATCGGAAAACCATCGAAGAAATTTGAAACAGCCATATCATATGTAGATAACGATAATATTCATATTGCTTCACAAGTAACGGAATATTTACTTTCTTTAGGACATAAACACATCTTATTTCTAAATGCACCTAAAGAAAGAACAGTCAGTCAAGAAAGATATTTAGGTTACAAAAGCGCCTTAATTAAAAAAGGAATTATCCCTCAAGAACAACTAATACAGTATAAAACAAACGACCTACACTCTTTTGATTTTGCTTATGAAAAGACAATGATGCTATTAGAGCAGACAAAAGAAATAACAGCGATCATTACCGACTCTAATCATATGGCAATGGGCGTTTATCAAGCCGCACAAGATAAAGGACTACATATTCCAGATGATTTATCTGTTATTTCTTTCAGTAACGACATCAATTATGTTAATCATTTCAATCCCCCTTTAAGTTGTGTCAACTTAAACGCCGAATTGCTGGGAAAAGAAGCGGCAAAATTGTTGTTAGATCAAATTGCTAACCGAGATGAAGTCACAACACGTGTCATGATTTCTGCAAAATTCATGGAACAAGGTTCATGTAAGTCTATTATTTAATAACTACCTAAATAGGAGGAGAGTCTGTTGTTCGCAAAAAGAAAGTCGAGATTCCATATCGTAATGACGATGTTATGTACGTTCGTACTTTTACTAAGTGCCTGTTCAACAAGTGAAGAATCGGGTGATACCACTGAAGCAAATGAAAATAAGAAAATTCGTATTTTAGCTAACGTCATTGGTGGTAAAGACGAGGCAGAGCAAAAGTTATTTATCGAGGAAATTGAAAAACAAACTGGATTACAAGTAGAAATGGTTAAACCTCCTGCTAACTATGATCAAAAATTGTTAACTTCTATTTCTTCAGGAGAACAATATGATCTCATTTATTTAACGAAAAACTTAATGGATATTTTAGAACAGCAAGGTGCGCTTACGGAATTAAACGATATCGTTGACAATTCCGCCATTTTATCAGACAAAAATGTAATTCCAGACAGCGAGTGGGAAACAATCACATACAAAGAAGGAAAAATTTATGGTGTGTTCAACAAAATGGAAGGCGGAACAATGCCGATTGTTAGACAAGACTGGATGGACAAGCTTGGATTACAACAACCACACACATTAGACGAATTTTATACTGTATTAAAAGCTTTTAAAGAACAAGATCCAGATGGCAATGGCAAAGCAGATACGTATGGACTTTCTACAGCAGGCTTATATGATATTCAGCCATTTATGAGTGCAGCAGGCGTGAAATATAAGTATGTGATCGAAAATGAAAAACGTACAATTCCATACGCTACAGAAGCAGCTGTTCCTGTTTATGAATGGTTAGCCACTCTTTATAAAGAAGAAATTCTTGACCCGAACTTTGTCACGAACGATACAGCAAAAATGCGTGAACTATTTTTAACGGATCGCGTCGGTATGGTCACGTATTGGGATGCATGGGTTGGATTATTCAATAACATCCGCCAAAATGAAGATCCATCTACTGCCTTCAAAGCTGTTGGTACAACTGGTGCAAAAGGGCCGAACGGTTATATGCTTCATCGTGGAGACCCAAGCCTTTTTGCGATTCCAGCCAATGCACAAAACGTGGACGGTGCTGTGGAATTTCTTGAATTCTGGCACTCTGAAGAAGGAAATCTTTTAAGTACATTAGGTATTGAAGGTCATGATTATAAAGTAACAGACGATAAATATGAACTAACAGCTACAGGAAAAGAACACGGCATGGACCATGGGGTAATTACACCGAACAATTCGAATTTCGAAAACCCAATTGGTTTACTTCCAGGAGTAGAAGACGCGAGAAAAGTCATTATGGATAATAACTCGACGCTTGAACTTGCAACAGACAAATGGCCTGATGCCGAGAAAATCGTAACAAATTATGCTTTCAAAGCGATTATGGGCGAAATGCCAGCAAAAGAAGCAGTTGCACAAATGAACAAAGAATTAAAAGCTGCTAATCTAATTGACTAATAAAAAACTAGCACCTATTAGCCCTCTACAATGACGAACCACTAACGGAATGGACACCCACAGTGGAACAAACTTGTAATAACAGGGACTAGGTACTAGTCAGGCACGGCTGTTATTTCTTAACAACCACGAAATTAAGTATATCGTATTTCAGTTTTTTAACAAGAGTAAAGGGGAGAGAGCCTGCTGCTCTTTCCCCTTTTTAAAATTTTATTGAGGAGAGCTACTAAGTGAAACTCATTCAAAAACATTTTAGTCTTTATCTTATGTTTTTGCCGATCTTTCTTTACTTTTGTGTATTCAGCTTCTATCCCTTAATTCGTGGATTTATTATGAGCTTGCAAGAGTTTAGAGTAATCGGTGACCGTCCATTTATTGGATTAGAAAATTATAAAACCGTTCTCGCTGACCCGATGTTTTGGCAAACATTTAAAAATACCATCATCATCGGTGGAGGCGTGTTACTTGTCGGATTTATTGCTCCGATTATTGTCGCTGTTTTGTTAAACGAAGTATTAAACATGGTATTTAAACGATTTGTTCAGACCGTTATTTATCTCCCCCATTTATTTTCTTGGGTCGTAGTCGGAGGGATTTGGATCTTCATGCTTTCACCTGACGGAGGTCTCGTAAACTCCTTCTTAACAGCAATAGGAAAAGAACGAGTGCACTTTCTTGCTGATTTAGACTACGTAAGGGATATTATGGTTCTTTCTGCTACATGGAAAGACATGGGGTATAACTGCATTATTTATTTAGCAGCCATTGTGGCTATTAATCCTACATTATATGAAGCAGCTCGTATTGATGGAGCGAAACGCTGGCATGAGATTCGGTACATCACGATTCCTCAGCTCATTCCAACAATGAAAATCGTATTACTTTTGAATTTAATGGGTATTTTGCGGATTTTCGATCAAATTTTCATTATGCGTAATCCAGCTACAGCCAATAAAGTAGATGTTCTTATGGTTTACATTTATGAAAAAGGAATCTTAGGTTTTCAAATGGGCGTTGCTGCGGCAGCTTCCTTTATCATTATTTTAATTACGTTACTATTAGTTTTAATTACAAGAAAAGTTACCAAATATGACATGGAGTGAGAAAATGGCTCGCAAGAAAATTAAGGATACTTGGCAATCAAACCTATCCCGCTTTTTCATTTATTTGTTTTTCATTTTATTAGTGCTGACGATGATCATTCCGATATGGTACACATTCATTGTTTCCATTAGCTCTAACCTTACTTCAATGAATGTAGGTATCAAATTATGGCCAAGTGAGATTAGCTTCGAAGGCTATAAGACGATTTGGTCCAAAATGGAGCTTTGGCGACCGTTTATTAACAATGTGATCGTCACTGTCATCGGGACTATTCTTCACGTATTCTTAGCTGCAATGGCTGGATATGTGCTCATTCAACGCACTTTACCTGGGAAGAAACTCATCATCACCTTTATTATGATGACAATGATCGTTCCTCAAGAGGCGATCATGATCCCACTATATATCGTAAATAAAGAATTAGGTTTATTAAATACATTGTCTTCTCTAGTGTTATCTGGATTAGTTTCCGGGTTTTCAATTTTACTTATGCGTAATTTCTTTCTATCTGTGCCGTACAGTATTGCAGAATCGGCACGAATGGACGGGGCAGGAGATTTCACGATCTTCTCAAGACTCTATTTACCAGTAGCAAAACCCGGAATTGCAACTGTATTCTTGTTTGAATTCGTAAGTAGATGGAATCACTTTACATCTGCCCTGTTGTATATAAACGATACAAAAAACTACACGCTTCAACTAGCACTACAATCACTTGTTATCGGATCAGATTCGACTTCAACAAGTACATTCTTTACACCGAACGTTCGAATGGCCGGAATCATGATTGCTTTAATCCCATTATTAATCATTTATCCATTTGTCCAAAAGTACTTTGTTAAAGGTATCTCGTTAGGTTCAACTAAAGAATAAGCAGAAAGGATAACGAAAAATGGAAAAATTATTAACACTTTCACGTTTCATTGCGAAAGAGGAAGAACGAACTTATATTGAAGTTCCTTTTCATATGGAGGAAAACACCTCTCGCTTTCTCGTCAAATATGAAGTCGTTAGTCAAGGAGAACAAAGTTGTGTCATCGATTTAGGTGTGAAAGACCCTAGACGAGTAAGAGGCTGGAGCGGCGGTGCTCGCAAGGAATTTTATATCGACCTTCATCATGCCACACCGGGATATGTTGCAGGCGAATTCCCAAAAGGAGAGTGGGCTGTTCTCTTGGGAGCTTACCATGTCGCCGAAGAAGGATGTATTGTCAATATCACCATTTCTTTTGAAAAACAAACACCTTTCAAAAAACAGTGGTTAAAAGGCGATTTACATATTCATAGTGTCCACAGTGATGGTGTCTTTACCGTTGAAGAAAACGCCCAAATAGCTAAAGGAAGCGGACTCGATTTCTTAGGTTCAATGGATCATAATACGATCAGTCAAAATTTTGAAGCAGAGCGTATCGACCAAGTACTGTTTATCCCGGGTATGGAACTGACAACTTATAACGGCCACTGTAATCTTTTTGGAGCAAATGAACCTATCACAGATTTTCGAGCAACAACATTAGAAGAGATCAATGAGAGATTGAAAGAAGCAAGAGAAAATGGATGCAAGATTTCTATTAATCATCCGTTTGATGAATACTGTCCTTGGGAATACGGATTTGATGTCGACTTTGATTGGGTTGAAGTGTGGAACGGCCCTTGGAGAGAGTCTAACGAACGAGCTGTTTACTGGTGGCACAATCAACTTGTTCTAGGTAAGAGATTAACAGCTGTCGGAGGAAGCGACACCCATCGACCAGACCCTTATGTCAAGCTAGGAGCTCCAACCACCCATGTATACGCGTCCAAACCAAAAGAAAGTATATTAGAAGCAATAGAAAAAGGGCATGTTTATTTATCATTTGCTCCACAAGGACCAGAAATTGATTTAACATGCGGACAAGCGATGGTTGGAGATGTCGCTTCGACAAATACAGAGCTTTCTTTAATCGTAAAGGGTGTTGAAACAGGAGATGTTGTCAAGATCATCTCCAATAAGGGAAATGAACAGGGGTTTCAAATTCAACAAGAAACAGAGACATTCAAACATTGTTGGCAACACGAAGAAGAGCGAACATTTTACCGAGTAGAAGTATGGAGAGAGTTCCCTGTCGTAAATAAAAAATTAATGGCAGCTATGAGCAATCCGATATACTTTAACGTAGAGATGGAGTAATCAGTTGGAAACAATCGGTATGGAACAAAAGAATCCGGCTACTTACTTGCCGAAATCTACTAAAGTTTTTCTACTTATTTTATGTTTAAGCGGTATTGCTACTAGTTTGTCTACTATTTTTATCAATGTTTTTTTGTATAAAGTGTCTCTCGATATTTACAATGTTGCTTTATTTAACTTTCTAACCTATTTAGTATGGGCACCTGCGTTTTTATTGGCGGGAGTATTGAGCAAAAAAATAGAAAGAAAGTTTTCTATCATTATTGGTAGTGTATTTAAACTACTTTTTTACTTATGGATTGTCACTCTTGGGGAAGATGCGGCTAATCATGTGGCTGGGTTAGCGATTCTTTTTGGCATCGGATCGGGCTTCTATTGGCTTTCTGTCAATACGCTAACCGTTGACTATACAAATGATCGAAACCGCGACTGGTTTAATTCCATTAATGGGATCTTTGCTTCCGTTTCTCAAATGGTAGGCCCATTTATAGCCGGTTGGATTATTGAGCTTCTCCCTGGCTTTATCGGGTATAAAATGATCTTCGGTGTTTCTGTATTCTTTTTCTCTATAGCGATGCTGTTCACCTTCTTCTTACCGAATATAGGGAAACAAAATACCTTTCAGTGGAAATCGATCAAGAAGATTCATAAAGATAAGGAATGGCGTTATTTAGCCTATATTTTTATGTGCTTAGCTTTTCGCGATGGCGTCATCTCTTTTGTCATTTCATTATGGGTATATGTCGTCACGACAAGTGAAGGTTTACTCGGAAACTTTGCTTTGATGACAACGACCCTATCGATTATTACTTACTATCTTATCGGTCGTTATAGTAAAAAGGAACAAAAGTGGAAGCTTATTTTATGGGGAAATGCTCTATTGAGCTTATCCATCTTAGTACTCGTTATTGAAGTCAACTTTGTCACTTTGCTTATCTATGGAATTGCTTCTGGTATTTGCATCCCGATGTTTACCGTCCCTTTCAATACATTATCATTGAATTCCATTTCCAAGTTTGATCAAAAAGGGAATCTTCGTATTGAGATGGTCGTATCTAGAGAGATGGCATTAAGCGTGGGTAGAATTACAAGTGTGGGCTGCTTAGCACTCATTTATGCTACCAGTCAAAATCCAGACGAGATCATCCCATGGTTTCTTACATTCCTCACAATCGTCGGAAGTTCATGCATCATCTTTCTCCGTCAATACAAGCATACATTGTAAAAAACTAGTTAAGCGCCAGAACATGATCTCATTTAAAGATGAGCTGTCTGGCGCTTTACAATTTATTCAAATAAACTTAAAAAAACTCTCCGTACCTTGCTCCAAGCTGCTTGCAACTACGCTCTTACCCGAACTTTCGCAACTTCGGAAAAGAGATTAAGCCCAATAAGTTGATGTTGCTTTCTTTTCCCTTCGAACGAACTTTGCCAAAGAAAGTTCCGAGAAAGTCTTCCCATATTTTTGCTAATGTTTTCTTAGCTTGAGGATTGTTAACAATGGCAGCCGTTGTAGACTGCAAGGCATGGTCTAAGTGTAGCAGGGCCTGTCGTAAATGACTAATTACTTCCTCATTTTGCTCTTGCATGAAGGTCAACTCCTTTGAATAAAAATTTAAGAGAAGAGGCTTTGTTCCGAATCCTCTACTTCGTACGCATAGCCATCTATACACACATCTCGCTCAAGATGCTTTTGCATTCGGTCAAACTTCACTTCCGCTACAATATCTTCTAGTTCTTCCTTGGCTGAAACAACGAAGTATTTCATCTGTTTAGAGAAATCATACATCATCGGGCGAAGTGTTTTTCTTGCCACTGGAATGATCGCTGTGCTTGCAATAATGAGCGCAGAGCCCACGATGACACGTTGCACTAACATGTTCAAGCCCTCCTTTTATTATATTATTTTTTCCAATTATGGTGTTGCTTATACAGCTAAAGCGAGCGTTTCTTCTTCACGTTCTCTTTGCACCCATTTGATCATCGGTCTCGCTAAAGTAGCTGAGCTTGCTGCGACAGCAATGACGGCCGCCCACCTGATCGGAGAAATAGCTACTGTATTGAAGATTCCTTGCAATGGAGGAATGTAAATACATGCTAACAGCGATAACCATGAAATGCCTAAAGCGCCTACTAAGAAGCGATCTTTTGACCACTCGTTCATTTTTTCATCTTCGGATCCTAGCTGTCTCCAAGAGAATGTTTGAATGAGTTGTCCGGCTACTAATGTCGCAAAGGCTGTTGTTTGTGCAACGGCTAATGGCGCACCTAATGCTAAGCTTCCAGCAAATAAAGCAAGTGAGCCTAACCCTAACATAACACCTCGAGTAATGACTTGTTGATATAAACTCTTATCGACAATGCCTTGACGTTTAGTGATTTTTTTCTTATTTCCTGGGTTCACAGCTAACACCATCGCTGGCAGAGCATCCGTTAATAAATTCATTAGTAAAATTTGAACTGGAACGATCGGAAGTGGTAAGCCAACCACTACAGCTGTCGCCGTGACCATAATTTCGGCCAGATTTCCACATAACAAACATCCTAGTGCTTTTCGAATATTGCCGATGATCGTGCGACCTTCTTTCACTCCATCAACAATCGAACTAAAGTGATCTTTCTTGAGCACCATATCCGCTGTCTCTTTCGTTACCTGCGTACCTGTTTTCCCCATAGCAATCCCGATATTGGCTTTTTTAATTGCAGGAGAATCATTGACTCCATCACCAGTCATAGCTACGATATGTCCATTGTTTTGCAACAGGGAAACAATCCGTAATTTATGTTCCGGGGTGACTCTGGCGTACACTTTAATATCGTTAATCCTCTCAGTCAACACCTCATCTGATAACTGATCGATCTCTTGTCCTGTCATTACGTGATCATCTGGTCCACAAATACCGATTTGCTTGGCAATAGCCCTCGCTGTTTGTGGATGATCACCGGTAATCATGACCGGTTTAATGCCTAATTGCACCGCTTCTTTAATACTTGTCTCTACATCTTCTTTCGGCGGATCGATCATGCCGACCATTCCGACGTAAATTAATTCCTTTTCAAATCCATCTTCACATTGCTCATCGGGCTCATTGTTTAATGGAGCATAAGCAAATCCAAGCACTCGCAAAGCTTCATTCGCAAATTGTTCATTTTGCTTGTAGATTTTCTTTTTCACTGTTTCTGTTAGCTTCAGCTTCTTGCCATTCTTTTGATAATGAGTGCAGCGCTCTAACACATTTTCAATGGAACCCTTCGTTAAGACATAACAATCTGTATGCTTTTCGGTCTCTTTACAAACAACACTCATCATTTTTCTGCCAGAGTCAAAAGGAACTTCTCGTACACGTTTCCAATCGGTTAGACCGTCCATCACACTTTTTTGCTTGGCGGCTAACGTCATAACCGCCCCCTCTGTCGGGTCTCCTTTAATGTCCCAGCCGTCTTCTGTTTCGTGAAGACTTGTGTTGTTACATAGCACACCGATGGTTAAAAGTTGCTCCAAGTCATGACAGCAAGTTTCCTCACCAGCTTCATCGACGATTTGCCCCTCTGGAATGTATCCATTCCCTGTGACATCATATGCTTTAGCGACTGTCGCTATCTTTGTCACCGTCATTTCATTCTTGGTGAGTGTTCCCGTTTTATCAGAACAAATCATCGTCGCACGCCCAAGCGTTTCTAAAGCAGACAGCTTGCGAACGACGGCGTTTTTATCGGCCATTCTCATAATTCCAGCCGTTAATGCAATAGTGATCGTTACTGGTAATCCTTCTGGTATCGCGGAAGCAGCGAGAGCAACAGACGTCGTCATAATTTCTGTGAGCGCCATACCTCTAAGAAGACCAACCGCAAACACGACGCCACCTGCTAGCAGTGCCACTTTCATAAATGTTTTACTAATGGAGGTGACTTGCTGCTGTAACGGTGTGACTTCCTCTTTATCATTCGTTAACAATGTAAGCAAATGACCCATCTCGGTGTAATTACCTGTGTTGACGACCATGAGTGTCGCTTTTCCACGCGTCACATGTGTACCCATATACGCCATATTCGTACGATCAGAAAGCGGTCGATCGCCTTCAATTAGCAAGGCATTTTTTTCTACTGGCAGGGATTCACCTGTTAGCGCAGCCTCGTTAATTTCTAAATTCCAGCTTTGTAAAATACGCATATCAGCCGGGACTCTATCACCAGCTTCTAATTCCACGATATCGCCTGGAACGAGATCATCCGCTGACACTTCCTGCACGATTCCATCTCTAATAACCCGGCAATTAGGCGGCACGAATTCGCTTAATGATTCTACCGTTTGCTCGGCTTTTCTTTCTTGAACAGTTCCGATTCCTGCATTCAGCAGCAAAATCGATCCCATAATCATGCCGTCAAATAAATGACCAGTAAATAAACTAATTAAGGCGGTCGAGCCTAAAATAATTGTCGTTAATTCTTTAAATTGTCCTAAATACGCACGTAACCAATGCGGCTTTGGTTTGCCGCTCATTCGATTTCTTCCATACGCTGATTGAGCCGCTTTCACTTGTTCAGCCGTTAACCCCTTCCAGCGGTCAGTACCGTAATGATCGTACAATTCAGCCGCCTGTAAACGATACCAGGAAGCCTGTTCTTGTATGTCGTGTTTACTATTTTTCATCACTGCTTTCGGCTTGGCCATTTTTCTTTCCGTCCACGTCTTCGTCCTTGACATAAAGGTTAGACAGAGGGAATCCGCGATCAAATTAATAATCGGAGCAAACAAGAATAATCGGCTGGCCATAAATGTGCCGAGTACGTTCCACACTTTTGTCACTTTCACATTTTGATTGACTATGTTATCGAGCTGCTTGGCATGGTCATACGTCTGTGCTACTGCCTTCAATTCATTCATTTTGATCGATGGATAAAAAGAAACAATATTGTTATTTGTCGTAGAAATACGATCCGTAACAAATAGCACTTCCTCTCTTCTTTGAGGAAGCTGCCCATCGGTGATATGACATAACTCTAATCCATACGTCGCTCGTAACGCTTCTTGCCATTCCGATAATGGAAGCTGACGTCTATTATTTAAATAGCGAATCGTCGTTCCTTGAGGTAGCTTTTCAAATAAAGCCTCACATTCCGGTCGTAAACGAGACTGATCCATTAACAAAGAAGCGTCATCAAATACGACCGCTTTCATTTGCGATAATTGATACATCGATCCGTTGAACGGGATTTTTTGATTATTTTCTTTCGCGATATGATTCGCTTGTTTCCAAGCATATTCGGTCGGTTGAAGAGCGGGACGCGGATTTGCTGCCAACAAGACAGCAAGTACTGATAGTGGATTGCGAGTCAAAAAGAAACTCGTTCCAGCGGCAGCAAAGCCAAACTTACTCATTTTCCGACTGTATGTTTCAATTTCCGGTGAAATGTATGGCTGGTCAAACAGTTCTTCATCTACACTCTTTTGTCTTTTCCAATTTAAATATTGCAATAAGCTAATACCAGCTAAGACAACAAGGTTCTCACGGATCAAAGCGAGAGCTAAAGAACTCGCTCCTAGTACAAGATCCATATTGAACTTCTTCTCTTGATTCAACTGTCGTAGTCCTCTACGAATAAATGGATAACCTGAACAAACAGCAACGAACCCACTTAAATAAAATGGGACAGGATGCCTTGCAAGCCCTGAAGATCCTTTCCATGCTTGCTTCACTCCTAATATCCCTAAGCCTGCTATTGAAAGCGATAAAGAGAATGGTACCTTTTCCTCACTAGCCTTCACAGTGGATACAGTTTGTAATCTTTCCGGTATTTGGTAGCTACCTTCTTGGCTATGGCTGGAGAAATAAGTGGGTTGCGCTTCACAAGTGGCCGCTACCTCTTGATATGGAGTGCTCGCTTCCGCTATTTCTTGCTCAAGTGCATGATGATATTCTTCTTTTTCCCCTTGATGGATTTTTTTAAAGAGGGCTTCTTCAAATTTCGTTATATAGAGACTGAGAACATCTAAAGATACGTCATCCATACTGTATGTGATTAATACATTCCCTGTATGAATGTTGGCATCCACTAGATCGACCCCATCGATCGTCGAAAAGATTTTCTCAAATTTCTCTTTCACCATTTCATTATGCTTTAACCCATAAAGCTCAAATCTCAGCCTCCCGGGCAACACACGAAATGATCTTTCTTTCCATGATGAAACCTCCATTGATTAGCCCCCTCTCTATAGAAAAAATTTGATAACAGGTATTTTAAACAATGGCTGCTCCTTTTATACATTGTTCAAATTGTATGGATTTCGATTATTTTTATAATTACTGGCAATAATAAAGGGAAAATGACAAATCGAGGTGACGAATGTGTTCAAAAGATTATTTTCGGTCAGTAATCCCATTACATGGATTTCAGCCGCTGCACTTATTTTAGCGGTCTCGCCTGAAGCTAGAAGAGGAACAAGGAAGGTATTAGTGAAAGGAACGGGGGCGGTCTTATCATTAACTGATTCTGTCAAAACATTAGCTTTAGGGTCTAGAGAACAATTGGGGAAGTTTCTTGAGGAAGCGAAAGTTGAAAAAGAACAGATGAACATTCCGGAGATAATTGAAACGGGCGGAGAAAGAATGAGACAAGGCTTGCAAGAAGCAATGGAAAAGTCGAAGCAAACTTTTGAGAGAACGAAAGAAACGATGGGCAACGCCTTTGAACAAACAACGGATGCTACTAACCTTGACACGAGTGCTTATAATGTCGTCAATGATGATGTCGTCAAGGCGAAATTAGATGAAATCGAACAGCAATTTCATTAAAAAACAGCGTGCAGTTAGCCGGCACGCTGTTCTTTTTTAACCAACTCGTTCCATTCCTTCTAACAGCAAGGGGTGGTTACCTAATAAAGCGGGATTATGGAAAACTATCTGTCCCGCTTGTCTACCGACATAAGAGCCGATGCGATCGCCAATCATCCCTCCAACTACCATCCCAAAAATGCTTCCAACGCCAGGAAGCAAGGAAGACCCTACCGCACCTCCATACTCAATGCCGGCTATAATGCCAACTGTACCAGTAATGTTTTGCGTTGTACATACGGCATAGTCTTTTCTGCTTAAATGACCTTGATTAAACGCTCGTGTATCTTGTATTTGTGATAACGTTCCTGATAATACTCCACCTATAATGCTTGTACGATGAAACAATAATAGATCCCCCTTTAAATGACTTATCTAGAAATACATTGATAATAATGTGAGCATTTAAAGAGAGAAATATACATGATCTAAACCTCAATAGGTATATACTAAATTATTGATGAACGACTCGACTTCGTCCGCTCCTTTTCGCCTCGTATAATGCTTGATCAGCCTTATCCAATAAACTTTGATGACCTGAGATTGACTCGTGCATATCCTCCATAGTTGAAGCGCCAATGCTGACCGTCACATATTTACTAACATGAGAAGTAGGATGAGAGAGCTGTAAATCCTTCACTTTTTGACATAAACGTCCTGCTAGTAAAAGCGCTTCCACCTTGCTCGTATGGGGAAGAAGCACACAAAACTCCTCTCCACCTACTCTACACACGGAATCAAACTTTCTTACATTTCGACGTAAACTATTAGCAACGGCTTTTAACGCTTCATCTCCTTGCTGATGACCATATGTATCGTTATATTGTTTGAAATAATCAATATCGATCATCAATAATGACAACGGAGCATTACATGTACGTAGTTTTTCATATTCCTCACTAAATTTCTTATTAAAGAAACGACGATTAAACAGGCCTGTCAGCTCATCAACGTAAATTTTATTTGTAAGAATCTGTTTCTCTATTTCTAATTCTTTCAATTTCAGCTGATGCATCGTCACATCGCGGGAAATACAAATAATTTCTTCTACTCCGTCATCAATCGATAATAGTTTTTGGGCTTTCGTTTCAAACCAAATATACTCTCCATTCTTGCGACGGATTCGATAGGAGAAAGTTTGAATTTCATTCTTCGATTGTATCAACGAATGGCTCGATGCAATCTGTCCAATATCATCAGGGTGAAAAAAATCGTAGGCTAATTTCCCTATCATCTCCTCAGGCTGATACCCTAACATATGATAGCAAATAGGTGAAACGTACGTATATACGCCATCTAATGAATGGACAGAAATAAAATCAGTCGAGTAATCTGTAATCATTCGATAACGCTGCTCGCTTTTTCGTAATTTCAATTCCGATAATTTACTCTCTGTCATATCGACACAAGAAATGACGACGCCACTTTCCTGCTCTCCAGATAATAGGAAAGGTGTGACTCTAAGGAGAAACCATTTCATCTCATGACCTAAATGACAAGGATACTCAAAAACAAAAGCCGATTGCTCTCCCTTCATCACTTGTCTAATCCCATGTGTTACTTCCTTTGGACATACGTGAAGGTAATTGGCTCCAATCCCAATGATAGATAAGTCTCCACCATTAGCTAAACAATGATCGACCCATGAAGCATTATTAGCAATAATATACCCCTCGTGATCCAAAATGGCTGTCGCATCTAGCAGTGAATCTAATAAAGATTGAGACCAATTTCTCATATGCCCCTCCTCCACTAACGCCTATACCCTTTATATGGTTATTTATTCGTTTTTTATTACTAGTTTAATAATAAAATATTGTTTGATTTTGTCAAAAAGAAAGTGCAAGAAAAAACCAACTTATTTACTATAAAAGATGTAAATCTGTCAAAAGGGTATTGAACTCAGTAAAAAAGGGTGTGTCTAGAAAGTCTGTAAAAACTGACTTTCTAGACACACCCTTTATTTGTCAACTGTCTTGAAATAACGATAGATTCTATCTAATTTTTCCCCCTGTTTTCCTTTTGGACTTTCCATATGACCAAATTCGAAAAATTTCACCTTTTTAATTCCTACAAAATTAAATACCGCTTTTTTCATTAAGGCTTTATGAGCGTTGTTCAATAAAAGCAATGGATAATTCGTAGGTCCTTTCATGGTAGAAATACACACGACTGATTTCCCTTTTAAGAGTCCCTCTGGCAATAGTTTTCCTTCTTCTCTATAAGCAAAATTTGACGAAAATATTTGATCGATATACCCCATCAACATCGCCGGTGGCCTTCCCCACCAGATAGGATAGACAAAGACGATCTTATCGGCCCACATGATTTGTTTTCTATACTTTTCAAAGTTAGGATCACTATGCATATCGCGTCTTCGTTTATTTTCGTTGAATACAAGCAGTGGATCAAAGACCTCTTCGTATAAATCTAATAATTGTAATTCCTTTATATTCTGGTTCTCACGACTTCCTTTGATCACTTCCTGCAAAAAAGCATAACTTAAACTTTGATGATTCGGATGTGTGTAAATAACCAATACTTTCATTTATCGCACCCCTTTTATTTATCAAATGATAACTAAAAGATAACACCCTTCTATATTAGTTGTCAAATGATAATTGTTTTTCGATAACATCTTTGTTACCTTTTCAATAAGAGGTGAGCATTTTGAACAAAGAGGATTTATTTAATAAATTTGTGACCTTTTCATCTTCCTTTCATCGTGTAACGCATGAATTAACGAAAGAGGCTAGATCTAATGCCATCACGCCCGTTCAATATAGTATTTTGGAGTACATCGCTGTTAGCAAGTCCGTTACTCCTAGTGACATTAGTGATTGTCAGCATATGTCTATGCCGAATACAAGCCGAGAGCTTAAAAAATTAACTGAAAAAAATTTAATCGAAAGAATCGCCGATACTGAAGATCGCAGAAAGCACTATATTCGTCTGTCCAAAGACGGTGAACTAATGATGAAAGAAGCTTTTCAATATATAGAAGCTAAGTTCCTTAATCGAATAAAAGATGCTTCTAGAGACGATATGGAAGAAATTGAACAGGCACTCGACCTTCTGCAAAGAAAGCTATTTTATTAAGACATAACAAAACACACTTCCAGATCGCTTGATCGGAAGTGTGTTCTACTTTATTCAAATAAACTCAAAAACTCTCCATAGCCTTCTTCAATAAGCTTACCTTTTGGCACAAATCGCAAGGCTGCTGAATTGATACAATAGCGAGCACCATCTGGACCAGGGCCGTCATCGAACACATGGCCAAGATGGGCATCGGATGTTTTCGTTCGAACCTCAATTCGTCTCATGCCGTGGGAAGTGTCTAATTTCTCAGCAATTTCCATGTGGCGCAACGGCTTTGTAAAGCTCGGCCAGCCACAGCCAGCGTCGTATTTATCGAGCGAGCTAAAGAGCGGCTCGCCAGAAATGATGTCTACATAAATGCCCTCTTCTGTATGATTCCAAAATTCATTGTGAAACGGCGGTTCTGTCGCATTATTTCTTGTGACTTCATATTGAAGCGGCGTTAATTCCTTCCGTAGCTGCTCATCGCTTTTTACTTTTTTCCAATGCTCGCGAATGAACGGCGCTCGACCAGAACCTTCTTTATACATATTGTAATGGAATGCGTTCTTTTTATAGTAGCCTTGATGCTTTTCTTCAGCTTGATAAAACGGGCTTGCTGGCAAAATTTCCGTCACGATCGGTTTTTGAAAGCGACCACTAGCGGCTAGTTCCACTTTAGAGGCTTCTGCTAGCTGCTTTTGCTCCTCATTATGATAAAAAATCGCCGTTCGATACGATAATCCGCGGTCATTAAATTGACCACCTGCATCGGTTGGATCAATTTGTTGCCAAAACAGCTCCAATAATTTTTCATATGAGAATACATTCGGATCAAACGTAATTTGGACCGCTTCATAATGTCCTGTAGTATCAGAACATACCTCTTCATACGTCGGATTGACTGTGTGACCTCCTGTATATCCAGAAATCACTTCTTTAATTCCCGGCTGCTCATCAAACGGGGCAACCATACACCAAAAACAGCCCCCTGCAAATGTCGCCAATTGTAATGATTCAGACATCACGCTTCCTCCCCTTTACATCGATTATTACGAAAATCACTAGTTTTAGTATAACAATGATTGCTTCCATAATAAATTTTGAGCACTTTGACGATGTGCGAACACTAACGACCTTTCACGTTCTTCATACATATCCTTTCCGACATTGGAAAAGATATGACGGATGAGGAAAAAGAGGAAAGGACGTAATAGGTTATGGATGATTTATTTATTGCCCGTTCCTTATTTGGAACGACGATGGCCTTCCATATTATTTTTGCTACGATTGGGGTCGGATTGCCATTAATGATTTTAGTAGCGGAATTGCTATATCAAAAAACGAAGGATTTAGATTATGTTGTCATGGCGAAGCGCTGGACGAAAACATTTGCGGTGTTATTAGGGGTCGGGATTCCAACTGGAACGATTGCCGGCGTGCAATTATCGCTTTTATGGCCTGGCTTCATGGAAGTGATTGGCCGCGTTATGCCCCTTCCATTTCAAATCGAAATTTATGCTTTTTTTGTCGAAGCGTTATTTATGTCTATTTATGTGTATGCCGCTGAACGAATCGCTCCGTGGATGAGAATCGTTAGCTTAATCTTCGTCGCGTTAGGAGCATTAGCATCTGCTGTCTTGATCACAAATGTTCACGCCTTTCAAGGAACACCCGCCGGTTTCCGTTATGAAAATGGGCAGTTCGTTGACATTGATCCTTGGGCAGCGTTTTTTAACCCTAGCTTCTTTGTCACCGCAGGTCATGTAGCCTTATCCGCTTACGTCGTTGGCGCATTTGTGGTCGCTTCTGTCGCCGCTTATAAAATGATGAAAAATAAACGGGAATCGAAAGTATACCTTTTTCACCAAAAAGCCTTAATGATTAGCCTCGTTGTTGGGGGAATCTTCTCTTTTTTAACAGCAATCAATGGGCATGAATCCGCCCAATATTTACACGAATATCAGCCGGAAAAACTAGCGGCAGCGGAAGGCTTATTCGAAACACAATCTCACGCCCCTTTAGCTATTGGTGGATTCACCGATCGCGAAACCGAAACGGTTAAAGGAGCAATTGAAATTCCGTGGTTGCTTAGCTTTTTATCAGGGAACAGCTTTGATACGGTCGTCGTTGGCTTAAACGATTTCCCAGAAGAATATTGGCCGCCCCTTTTTATCCATACATTATTTAATGCAATGGTCGGTATTGGCTCCCTTCTTATTCTTGTAGCCATTGTCGGGCTCCTCTGGAAAAAAATAAGTAAAAAAGGGCAGTTCCCGAAACCGTTGCTATGGATATTCGTATCGTGTGGACCACTTGCCGTTATTGCGATCGAATGCGGCTGGATTTTCGCTTGTACGGGCAGACAACCTTGGGTGATTTATCGTGTGCTACAAACCGCCGATTCCGTCACATCGGTCCCTAATTTAATGATTCTCTTTATTTTATTCTTGATCGTATATGTCATTTTAAGCATCGCCGTCGTTTCCGTGCTTCGATACTTCTTTAGAAAAAATACGGAATTAGATGATTTGAAAAAAGCAGAAGAAAAATACATAGGAGCTCATTAAAATGGATAGGAGAGAATGTCAATGACTGATGCGTTAATTGCCATTACCGTTCTTTGGGGATTTGTGTTTATTTATTCCGTCATGGCCACGATGGATTTCGGAGCTGGCTTTTGGTCAATGATTTATATTAATCGGGAACAAACGAGGGCCACTAATGTTGCTAACCGCTATTTATCCCCTACATGGGAGGTCACAAATACGTTTATTGTCGCTTTAGTCGTGGCCGTTTATAGCCTGTTTCCTACCGCTGCTTATGTGTTAGGAACGATCCTGCTCATTCCGGGAAGTGCCATTTTGCTGTTGCTTGCACTTAGAAGTAGCTTCCTCGTATTTTCAAATATCGCTACCGAGTACAAAAAGCCACTAACCTATGTGTCAGGGATCACCGGAATCCTCATCCCTGGTTTATTAATTAGTGTGCTACCCATCACTCATGGCGCATTTATTGATTACACGAACGGACTACCTTCGTTAAATTTACAAAAATTATTTACGAGCCCGAATGAATACGCCTTTATCGGCTTTGCAATCAGCAGTACGCTCTTTCTCTCTTCTTTATTACTAGCGGACTACTCGAAAGCTTCTCAAGAGAAAGAGGCGTATGAAACGTATGTACGTGATGCCCGTATTCTTGGACCGATTTCGTTAGCAATGGCCTTTCTCATTATGTGGACGTTAAAAACCGAAGCCCCTTGGCTTTACGACCGAATGATGAATGACCTTCCCCTATTATTTCTTTCGATCGGCTTCTTTTTGATTGGGGGCCTCGGTCTTTTCGTTCCATCGCTTCAAGATAAAAGCGTTCGTGGGATGCCGAGGCTCGCCGTTGTTGCCGTCGCGATTCAATACTTGATCGCTAGCTACGTCTATGGAAAAGCCCATTTGCCTTACATCGTTTATCCGAATGTGACAATTCAATCGGCTTTTACCGATCCAAATTCATTTAGAGCCGTATTTGTCACTTATATCGTTGGATTTGCGATCCTTTTTCCCGGCTTCTTCTACTTTTGGCGTTTATTTATGAATGATAAAAAATATTTACGACAAAAGGCCAGTGAATAAACGCTGGCTTTTTTATTGCTCTTGGCATTCGATAAGATTTTCCTATACAATTTAAGAAATAATTACAAATTGTGTGGTGAATCTGTTGTTTAAATTATTGTTAATTGAAGATGATGCTTCCTTATTTCATGAAATTAAAGATCGTTTATCGCAATGGTCGTATGATGTGTATGGAATTATTGACTTCGCTCAAGTGCTTCAAGAATTTACAGCAATCAAACCGGACTTAGTCATTATCGATATCCAATTGCCGAAATTTGATGGCTTTCATTGGTGTCGACTGATTCGCTCTCATTCTAATGTACCGATTATTTTCTTATCCTCTCGTGATCACCCGACCGATATGGTGATGTCGATGCAGCTTGGGGCTGATGACTTTGTTCAAAAACCGTTTCATTTCGATGTGCTTATCGCCAAAATTCAAGCGATTCTTCGTCGTGTATATAATTACAATACCGAACCGCTTGAGTTAAAAACATGGTGCGGGGCGACCGTCGATTATGAAAAAAATACCGTCACAAATGATGCAGGTTCGATCGAGCTAACGAAAAATGAAATCTTTATTTTAAAGCAGCTCATTGAACAAAAAAACAAAATTGTCAGCCGTGAAGCGTTGATTAATAGTTTATGGGACGACCAGCGCTTTGTTAGCGATAATACATTAACAGTTAACGTCAATCGTTTGCGCAAAAAGCTCGATGAACTTGCTCTAGGAAGCCACATCGTGACAAAGGTCGGTCAAGGGTATATGGCAAAGGAAGAGGACTCATTTCATGATTAAAACATACATACTCGAACGCCTTAGCTGGATCATCCTATTTTTATGTTTACAATTATTAATCGTTCTTGTCGTTTTTATCGATCCATCTATTCCGAGTGAGGCAGGTTTTTATATTGTCTTACTATCAATGCTCATTTTTTCGACCTTTTTGGTCATTCGCTACCATAAAGAAACGAAATTTTATCAAAGCTTGCAAGAACGCAAACATGACCTTGATATCACCAACCTTGCTGTACCAGAAAGTCCTTTTGAACAAATCATCGCTACGAGCATGACGAAGCAAACTACAGCATTGAAGCAGCAAGCGACCGAAAATCGTGTGCTACTTGAGCAGGAAAAGGATGAATTATTAGCTTGGGTGCATGAAGTGAAAACCCCGCTAACAGCGCTGCATTTAATGATTGACCGCCTAGAGGATGACAAATTGAAAGCCGCTATGACGTATGAATGGCTTCGAATTCACCTGTTATTGGATCAGCAGCTCCATCAAAAAAGACTTCCTTTTATGGAAAATGATTTATACATTGAAAAAACGAGTTTAGAAGAAATTATCTTTCAAGAAATAAAGACATTGCGCTCTTGGTGTATGCAAAAGCGGATCGGCTTTGACGTTGATTTAGAAGTAGAAAACGTCTTAAGTGATACAAAATGGCTCGCCTTTATCCTCCGACAACTGCTTACAAATGCGGTCAAATATAGCGAAGCATCCGATATTATCATTAAAAGTTATATCGAGAATGAACAAACGGTCCTTCAAGTGCAAGATTTCGGACGGGGAATTGACTCAAAGGACATCCCACGCCTCTTCGACAAAGGCTTTACGTCCACAACCGAGCATCAAAATAACGCGGCAACGGGCATGGGACTGTATTTAACGAAAAAAATCGCAAAGCCATTATTGATCGACATCACGGTTCAATCCGAACTTGGAGTAGGAACAACGGTTACACTCACCTTCCCTAAACGAAATGACTTCGTTCGTACGATAAGCATGTGACAACAATGTCACATGCTTTCCTTTTTTGTTCGGTCATTCGAAGGAGAAACGTATTTCATCCTTTTATAATAAAGAAGAACATAAGCAAACAATCTTTCAAAAGGAGCGTGTTCAAATGACAATTTTAGAAGCAACGAAAATTCATAAAAGCTATGGAAATAAATTCAATAAACAAGAAGTGTTAAAAGGTATTGATTTAAACATTGAAAAAGGCGAATTTGTTAGTATCATGGGGGCGTCTGGTTCAGGAAAAACGACTTTGCTGAACGTACTATCCTCAATCGATCAAGTGAGTCTAGGTAACATTAAAATTAACGGAAAAGAAATGACCAATATGAAAGAGAAGCAACTGGCGGAATTCCGTAAACACCATTTAGGCTTTATCTTTCAAGACTATAATTTACTAGACACATTAACCGTCAAAGAAAATATTCTCTTGCCGTTATCAATTATGAAAGTATCGAAGCAAGAAGCTGATCAAAGATTTCAGGCGCTAGCGATGGAATTAGGCATTCAAGATCTAAAAGATAAATATCCAAGTGAAATTTCTGGTGGTCAAAAACAGCGAACATCCGCAGCTAGAGCGTTCATTCATCACCCTAGCATTATTTTCGCCGATGAACCGACTGGCGCCCTTGATTCAAAATCTGCTTCCGATTTATTAAATAAACTAAGCGAACTGAATCAAAAGCGACAAGCCACGATCATTATGGTCACACATGATCCGGTCGCCGCTAGCTATTGTAGCCGAGTGATTTTTATTAAAGATGGACAAATCTACACCCAGTTAAATAAAGGAAATGAAGATCGACAAGTATTCTTTCAAGACATCATGAAAACACAAGGTGTATTAGGTGGGGTGCAGCATGAGCGTTAACCAACTCATCCTCCGCAATTTGAAGAAGAATATAAAGAACTACTATCTTTACATCTTCGCTTTAGTGTTTAGTGTCGCCCTTTACTTCGCCTTTGTGACGTTGCAATATGATCCGTCCATGGATGCAGCAAAAGGATCAATTAAGGGAGCCGCTGCTATTGGAACAGCGTCCATTTTACTTGTAGCGATCGTGTCGATTTTCCTGTTATATGCGAACAAAATTTTTATGAAGCGACGCAGTAAGGAAATTGGCTTATTTCAATTAATCGGGATGACAAAAAACGAAATTTTTCGCCTGCTAAGCGTGGAGAGCTTTATTCTTTATTTCAGTTCATTAATGATCGGAACATTGGTCGGGTTCTCTATTTCAAAGCTAGTGATGATGATTTTATTTAAAATATTAGGCATTGAAGAAATAGCCAGCCTGAACTTTTCTATGCAGGCATTCATTCAAACATTGATCGTGTTTGCGGTCATCTACCTCTTCATTTTACTAACGAATTACATCTTTATTAAAAGACAAACAATTTTATCTCTGTTTAAAGTGACATCAACAACAGAGGGTAAAGTGAAAAAGATTTCAATATTTGAAATCCTGCTTGGAATCATAGGAATTATCTCTATTATCGTCGGCTACTATACTTCATCGAAATTATTTGGCGGCGATTTTACTACAATGAAAGAATTGTTCATGGCAATGACCTTTATTCTTGCCACAGTCATTATCGGTACATACCTTTTCTATAAAGGTTCGGTCCGTTTCATCGCCAACATCATTCGAAAGAAGAAAAATGGTTACTTAAATATTAATGATGTATTGTCACTATCATCGATTATGTTTCGCATGAAATCAAACGCGATGCTATTAACGATCATTACAACCGTATCGGCGCTAGCGATTGGCTTACTATCACTTAGCTATATTTCCTATTACTCTGCGGAAAAAATGGCCGAAAACTATGTACCGCATGATTTTTCCATGACAAATGAACAACAAGCAGCACAATTCACAAAAGAATTAAAGGCTCAAAACATTTCATATAGCGAACACAAAATGGAGGTCATTCAAGCCAATGCAGACATCGCCCGAATATTAGCTTCAAAAGCAGATAATGAGAATATGGACCCTGAAAACTCACAGCTTCCAGTCATCAGTGACAAAGCCATAAAAGACATCGATCTATCGGCAGATGAAGCGATGTTCACTGGCTATAACGACTTATTTAAGAAGTTCATGCCTTTAAAAGACAACGGAAAGATCGGATTAAAAGGGAAAAACAATGTCATTACTCAAAATTATATCGGGTTAAATGAAGATTTTGTGGCATCCTTTTATTTCACTGCTGGTGGTTTACCTGTTCTGATCGTTGATGACACAATTTTTGAACGCTTAAAGAAGGATCTTGATCCAACCATCCAAAAAGAATCATCTATTTACATCGGCATTGATATTAAAGATAAAGCAAACATCAAGAAAGCAAACGATCTGTTCCAGACATTCTCTTCTAGCGAACAAGGAATCAATCATTCTCAACTAGAAATGGCCTCGAGCCAGAAATCAACTATGGGACTTGTTATGTTTATCGTTGGCTTCTTAGGACTTACGTTCCTCATCACATCTGGCTGTATTTTATACTTTAAGCAAATGGATGAGAGCGAAGAAGAGAGAGACAGTTACACAATCTTAAGAAAGATCGGCTACACACAAGGCGATCTATTAAAAGGAATCCAAATTAAGCAGCTCTTTAATTTTGGTATCCCATTAGTTGTTGGCTTACTACACAGCTATTTCGCCGTCCAATCCGGGTGGTTCCTATTCGGTACCGAAGTTTGGACACCGATGATCATCGTCATGGTCATCTACACTGGCCTATACTCCATCTTCGGTCTGTTATCCGTGCTTTACTACAAAAAAGTAATTAAAGAAGCATTGTAATAACAAATGCGGAAGGCGCTGGTTAGCAGCACCTGAAGCTAGACGACATACAAAAGCTCCAGTCTAATTGGCTGGAGCTTTTATGTTCATCACACTATCTAAGTACTAAAAATGATAATTATTGGACGAATTTCTTCCTTATAAATATGGAAAACTAAACTTGTAAAATTTT
Source organism: Bacillus sp. FJAT-42315 (assembly GCF_002797375.1). Classification (GTDB taxonomy): domain Bacteria; phylum Bacillota; class Bacilli; order Bacillales; family Domibacillaceae; genus Bacillus_CE. The sequence continues at coordinate 154,749 of NZ_KZ454941.1, read as the reverse complement.
TTTCACAAAATAGACTAGAAAAAAATCCGGAAATGTGGTATTTTTTATGTCGGTTTCTGAAATGTTTCACCAATCTGATTTAATTGGAGGGAATTTTCTTTGGAAATGACATTAGGAAATAAAGTGGTGTTAATTGGAACAGGTGCTGTCGGCTCAAGTTATGCATTTGCTTTAATGAATCAAGGAATTAGTAGTGAGCTCGTTCTTATTGATTTAAACGAAGGAAAGACGAAAGGCGATGTCATGGATTTGGATCACGGAGTTGTGTATGCGCCTAGTCCAATGAGTATCACTTTTGGTTCGTATGAAGATTGTAAGGATGCTGCAATCGTCGTCATTTGTGCAGGAGCAGCGCAAAAGCCCGGGGAAACTAGATTAGATCTCGTCCATAAAAATGTAAAGATTTTTGAAACAATTGTTGGCCAAGTAATGGATTCTGGATTTAACGGCATCTTTTTAGTTGCTACTAACCCAGTAGACATTTTAGCTTACGCCACATGGAAATACTCTGGTCTACCGAAAGAGAGAGTTATTGGTTCAGGAACTGTATTGGATTCAGCACGCTTCCGCTCTTTATTAGGTCAAGAGTTCAATACTGCACCTACAAGTGTGCACGCCTATATTATCGGTGAGCATGGTGATTCACAGCTACCCGTTTGGAGCTCAGCCAATATTTCGAGTATCCCGATCGCACCAAAGTTAACAGATGAACGAAAAGAAGAAATTGCGATGCAAGTACGTGATGCAGCGTATAAAATTATTGAAGCAAAAGGTGCCACTTACTATGGAATTGCGATGGGATTAGCGAAAATAACGAAAGCCATCCTTCAAGATCATCAGATCACCTTACCAATAGGTTCACTTCTAGAGGGTGAATATGGACATCATGATGTATACATCGGGGTGCCTACGGTTTTAAATAGAACCGGTGCGAAAACCGTCTTAGAACTCTCGTTAAATGAACAGGAAAAGGCTCAATTCGATGGCTCCGTGAAAACATTGAAAGAGATTCAAGCACAGATTTGGACATAATTTGATTGACGAAGAGGAGTCTTAACTATGTTAGTAGAAACATTTGATCCATTTAATCATCTTGGCATCTCAGCACTTGTTGCTGCGGTGCCTATCATCTTGTTCCTTTTATGTTTAACCGTGTTTAAAATGAAAGGACTGCATGCAGCACTACTTAATTTAGCCGTTACCTTTGCGATTACATTTTTCATATTTAAATTGCCAGCAGGTGAATCAGTTGGTAGTGTGATTCAAGGGTTGATTCAAGGTATTTTCCCGATTGGGTATATCATCGTCATGGCTGTTTGGCTATACAAAATCTCAGTAGAATCCGGGCTATTTGACACTTTGCGCGGAAGCATTACTAGTGTTACTCAAGACCAACGTCTTCAGCTTTTATTAATCGGCTTTTGCTTAAGCGCCTTTCTTGAAGGAGCTGCTGGCTTCGGTGTTCCGATTGCCATTTGTGCCGTATTATTGATTTCATTAGGCTTTCAACCGTTACAAGCCGCGATGCTGTGCTTAATTGCTAATGCCGCTGCCGGTGCATTTGGAGCGATCGGTATCCCTGTAGGTATTATCGATACATTCGGTCTAGAAGGCGTCACTGCAATGGACGTATCTAAAATCAGTGCACTAACTTTACCGATTACAAACTTCATCATTCCGTTTGTATTAATTTGGGTTCTTGACGGATTCAAAGGAGTTAAAGAAGTTTTCCCAGCTCTTTTAGTAACATCAACGATTTATTCAGCTTCCCAAGCGTTCATGACTATTTTCGTTGGTCCAGAGTTAGCTGATATTATTCCATCACTAATTACACTGGGAGCATTAACTTTATTCCTTAAAAAATGGAAACCGAAAAATATCTTCTCACTTAACGAAAAAGAAATGAAGATTGAGACCTATTCTTTTGGTGAAGTTGTTAAAGCATGGTCACCATTCTTATTGTTAACGGTTTACGTATTAATTTGGAGCTCTACAACTTTTAAAGGTCTATTTGCTGAAGGAAACGTCCTTCACAATTCTATCGTTAAATTTGTGATTCCAGGGTCCTCTATCAATATGAGTTTAGATTTCATTGGCGCAACTGGAACTGCTTTATTGCTTGCTTGTATAACAACGATTGCTATAACGAAGACAATCAATTTTGCCGAAGGATTGGCGCTTCTAAAACGTACAATTATTGAATTCTGGACACCAATTATTATGATCTGTGCCATTATCGGTATTGCGAAATTAATGACTTACGGTGGATTAACGACAGCATTAGGAGAAGGTGTAGCAACAGCCGGAAAAATATTCCCGTTATTGTCTCCTATTTTAGGATGGATTGGCGTATTTATGACAGGCTCTGTTGTTAACAACAATACCTTGTTTGCTCCAATTCAAGCAACGGCTGGTCATATCATTGGAACAAATCCAGCTTTATTAGTAGCCGCAAACACGGTTGGAGGCGTTATGGCGAAAATCGTCTCTCCACAATCTGTTGCCATCGCAACCGCAGCGGTTGGTATGACTGGACAAGAATCCACGCTAACGAAAATGGCGATCAGATACAGCTTTGCCTTCCTATTTTTTGTATGTATTTGGACCTTTGTCTTATCACTCTTTTTATAATTTTTATCCTCAAAGGTCTGATGACCATATAGTATGATAAACAGTTGTTTTATTGATCATTAGCAAAAAACCTCCAGTCTCATCGACTGGAGGTTTTTCGTATGAACTATTCATTACACGCGATACTCATCTGCACGCCAATTCTTAATCGCTTTTTTGATCTCATTAGGAGCCATCTGCTTTTGAGCGGCCTTGTCTGCCAATGCAGGATACTCTTCATCTGAAGCAAAGCGAAGAGCAATCAATTGCGGAACCGTTAAGCGAGGATCTAGTCGCTTATTTGTTAAAATATAATAGCGAAACTGCTCTTCTGTACGAATAAGCCGATCTTGCAAAGCAAGACCATACATCCGTGCTAATATTCCAGCAATAGCACTCAATATCGCTAATGCTAATATGAGAAAAGTATTTAAAGAAAACTCCTCGTTTTTAACCGATGAAAAGGTATACACGCCAGCTGAAATTAGTGTAATAATAGCTAGTGGCAACCAGATAAAATGTTGCAATGGATTATAACGCGTATGATTTTCATAAGATTGCTTTTTCATAAAACTACCCACCTCCTTCATGAACATTTCATATACCTATATGAGTATTATATATTTTCTTTGCCCATAAAGGTATTAAAACGTATCCGAAGAACGATCAATCGCTTCACCTCTAGTTAAATCCTGTTTAAAAAGTTGGATGATTTGCTTAGATAGGAGAGCAAGCTGGTCGTTTCGTTTATTTAACCACCCAAAATAAACCTCTTGTTGAGGATAAGGCATAACCTCTAACGTAACCAATTCTCCACTAATAATTAGAGGGTGATTAACAAATGAGTAATCATGTCCAATTGTTATCGCCACATCTTCCGTCAATGCTTTTTCAATCGCATAACTATTATTTGTAGTGAATAGTATTTGAGGGTGTCCAAAACTTTTCGTTAACGCTTCCATAAATTGATCGACATAATCATCTTTATATAAGATAAATGTCTCGTTTATTAACTCTTGCGGATGAATCTTTCTTCTGTTAGAAAGGGAAGATTTTTTCCCTACACAAACAACCATTTTCCCTTTAATAATTGGTTCAAAATCCACTCCAATTTTTTCTTGTAGCATCTCTTGAGTCAAAGCAACAAACCCCATATCAACCTTATTCTGTTTGAAGTTTTCGATAATCTCAAATGAACCTTTTTCTGATATTTCGATGTTCAGACTAGGGTATTTCTTTTTCAAAAATGCCACTGCCCGCACTAAAGTAGGCATCACACCTGGTATGCCTTCAAAGCTTAAGTCTCCCGTTATCGTATGTGTTTGAAAATAAGCTTCTTCCTTTAGTTCTCGAATCTTATTCAACGCTTCTACTGACTTCTTAATAATCTCTTTTCCTGAATCTGTAGGAATAGCTCCTGCTCTAGAGCGGTAAAATATTTTTAAATCTAATTCCTTTTCTAAAGCTGTAATCGATAAGCTAAGCCCTGATTGGGTAATATGGAGTATTTCAGCTGCCCTAGATATAGACTGATATTTCGCAACCTCAACAATATGCTCAAGCTGTTCAATATTCATGAACATCACCTTTCCTTAAGTGAAACTTATGTATCCATTAATACTTTTAAATTTATTAAAACATAATGTGACAATATAATGAATATGTAAAGCCTTATATCAAATGTACTAAGGAGATGTAATATATGAAAGCAGCTGTATGGTATGGAAAACATGATGTGCGAGTAGAAAGTAAAGAAGAACCTATGATTCAACCTGGAAAGGTAAAAGTAAAAGTTGCTTTTGCTGGTATCTGTGGTAGTGACTTACATGCTTATCATGGTGCAGGTGTTCAACAAGACGTTCCTCATCCTGTTTCCGGAGAAATGGCTCCGCTTACATTAGGCCATGAATTTGCTGGAACAGTCAGTGAAGTTGGTGAAGGTGTAACTGATATCTCTGTCGGTGATCGCGTGACTATTGAACCACTTATTTATTGTGGCAAATGTCAATATTGTAAACAAAATCATTATAACCAATGTGTAGATTTCGGTTTTATCGGATTAAATGCTAATGGTGGATTTGCTGAATACGCTATCGTTGAACCAAAAATGGTGCATAAACTTCCTGATTCCGTTTCACTTGAAGAGGGAGCATTAGTCGAGCCAACAGCCGTTGCCCTACATGCTGTACGACAAAGCCAACTAAAAGTAGGCGATAAAGTCGCTGTATTCGGTGTAGGACCTATCGGATTACTAACAATCATGGCCGCTCAAGCTGCTGGTGCATCAGAAATCTATGCTGTAGACGTTTCTCCAGAAAGACTAGAAAAAGCAACGACAGTAGGAGCAACGCATACAATCAATGCGATCGAAGAAAACTCTGTCGAAAAAATTCTTGCCCTATCCGCAGGCGGTGTTGATATAGCGTATGAAGTAGCTGGCGCTGAAGTAACATTAGCGAATGCCCTTTCTACTGTTAAGAAAAAAGGCGAAGTAATGGTTGTTTCTATCATCCCTGAACCTGTAAAAGTAGATATTCTTCAATTGACGATTAAAGAAGCGAATATCACTTCTGTATTAGCTTACCGCAACATCTTCCCTGAAGTCATCAATTTAATCGATTCAGGCAAGCTTGATGTTAAGCAAGTTATTACAAAGAAAATTGCTTTAGATCAAGTGGTTGAAGAAGGATTAGAGCTTCTTGGTAAAGATAAGAGCCAAGCAAAGATTTTAATCGATATCCAAAACTAATTACACGAAAAGCGTCAAAGGCACTATTGCTCTTTGACGCTTTTTTTTAGAGCTGCTTCTATCCCAATGCCTATATAAGCGAAAGCAGTGCCCCACCAATTGCACCTGTCACGACAATGATCCATGGCGATAGTTTCCAGTACGCTAACATGCTAAACAAAACCGCCGCAAAGGCAAAGTCAATTGGCGCTAAAATAGAACTCGTCCAAATAGGCTTGTAAAAAGCGGAAATTAGTATCCCAACAACGGCGGCATTTACGCCCATTAATGCCCCTTTAATCTTTGGATTGCGACGTAGACTATCCCAAAAAGGAAGAGTACCTAAAATGAGTAAGAAAGCTGGTAAAAAGATCGCAACGGTGGCTACTAGCCCACCTAACCATCCATTCATGACAGCGCCAATATAGGCGGCAAATGTAAATAACGGACCCGGAACAGCTTGTGCAGCTCCATATCCTGCAAGAAACGCTTCTTTACTGATCCAACCATTAGGTACAAATTCATTTTCAAGTAAAGGCAAGACAACATGGCCTCCACCAAATACGAGTGAACCAGAACGATAGAAACTATCAAACATAGCCACCCAATGTGATGAAGTCATTTCCCTCAAAATCGGGAGAACTAGCAGTAATCCAAAAAACAATGTTAAACAAATCATCCCGAGACGACGCGAAACGGGAAAACCGATGGTAGCTTCATCATTGTCTTGATGCTGCTGATAGATTAAGTAGCCAATAAACGCGGCCAATAAAATGACGCCGACTTGTGTAAAAGCAGTTTGCCATAGTAAAGTAACAACCAGTGCAATTAAAGCGATGGCTTTTCGCTTTAAATCCGGTGTCAACTTTTGTGCCATTCCTAAAATCGCATGAGCAACAACTGCTACTGCAACAATTTTCAAGCCATGTATCCAGCCCGAGTCACCAATGTTAAGGCCTTGTAAAATTAAAGCAAAAATAATAAGTGCAATGACAGAAGGTAACGTAAACCCTAAAAATGAAACAATACCACCGAGCACTCCTGCACGCATGACGCCAATGCCTATTCCAACTTGGCTACTCGCCGGCCCAGGAAGGAACTGGCATAGAGCGACTAAATCGGCATAACTCTTTTCATCCATCCACTTTCTTCGCCGAATGTATTCCTCATGAAAATAGCCTAAATGTGCGACTGGTCCCCCAAAAGATGTAAATCCAAGTCTTGTTGACACCAACAATATTTCCAACAAAGTTCGCAAAGACGTCCTGCCTTTTTCTTTGTTTGCTGTTTGATGACCCATACACTTTCTCCCCTCATATTTGTCTTTTCTAAAAGTTGTTATTCATCCTTTATTTCTTTAAATAATTCGTATGCTTTCATCCGCGCTTCGTTCAGCACAGCAACTCCTTTATCCGTTGCTCGATAATATTTCCGTATTTTCCCTTCTACTTTTCGCTCTTCTTTTACTAACAGTCCATCTGCTTCCATTGAATGAAGAATCGGATACAATGTTCCTGAGCTCATACTATACCCATGCTCCTTCAGCTCATCTAACATCCACATGCCAAAAATAGGATGCTCTTTCGCATGATGCAGTATATGAATATGGATAAACCCAAGAAATAATTTACGTAAAACTTTATCCTCCACAGTTGTCCCCCCATTAATGTAGAAGTACGATATCGATTTTCGATATCGTACTTCTAGTATGATCATATCATATAATTTTAACCGCTTCTTTACATTTACAAAAGCTTAACAAACATTTTTCCTTCTAAATAAGGCGTATGACTTCTAAACAGAAGCTATACGCCTTAAAGTTCTTTATATTTCAAACGGTCGATCAAGCACGTAAAGTCGCTGATAACGCTCATTTGTCTTCAATAAATGTTCATGCTCACCTTGTAAGACAATATTTCCTTGGTCAAGGAATAACACGCGATCCGCTTTATGAATAAACGCTAAATGATGTGTGATCCATAAGACAGATTTTCCTTTTAATACATCCAACATCGTCGTAAGTAGCTCTTTCTCTGTTAACGGATCAAGTCCTATTGTAGGTTCATCTAAAATGACAATCGGCACATCCTGCAATAGAATACGAGCAAGAGCGATGCGCTGACGCTCCCCTCCAGAAAATCGACTTCCCATCTCGTGCACTTGCGTTTCATAACCATTCGGCAAAGATTCAATTAAATCATGAATTTTCACTTGTTTCGCCGCTTCGTACACTTCTTCATCCGTCGCCTCTGGACGTCCAAGACGAATATTGTTTAAAATCGTCGTATCGAACAGATGAGGACTTTGATTTAATACAGCAACCCATTGAGACATACTAGCGCTGATCTCATGAGTAGCTACTCCGTTCAACGTAATAGAGCCATTAGTTGGAGGGACAACGCCTTCGATTAATTTAAGAATCGTTGATTTTCCTGCCCCACTCGGTCCGAGCAAAGCCACTTTTTCACCTTGCGTAATAGAAAAACTAACATCATCTAACACACGGCGATAATCATCATACTGGAAAGAGACGTGCTGCAATTCAAGAACAGATGGCTCATCGTTTGGCACGATTAGATTTTCACCTTGCTTATCAGCCGCTTGCTGGCCGCCTAATTCAAGCCCCGACAACCGATCAATCGAATCTTGATAAGACGGGATTTCACTAACAGCGTCTGATAGCGGTAAGAATGCTTCCGTTAGTGGAAACAACACTAGCACAAACGCCGCAATAAGCGTATAGTCAATGGCACCAATCGAGCTTTCATTCGCGGTCCACGCTAACATTGAAACAACCATAATCGCAATCACAACTTGCGCCATAGAGTTTCTCCATCTAACGAAACGGTTTCGCTTTTGTTCTAGCAATAGCAACTGATGCTCCTGACGTTCATATTCTTCAATAAATTCCATCTGACGACCACTGTACTGCCAGTCACTTACACCCATGACCGCATCTGTTAATCGTCCATAAAGAACATGACGCCCTTGTTTAATTTGTTGCACTTTCGCTTTCATCACAAGCAAAGAAACAAACGGAAACAAAAATACTAAAACACCAGCATAGATCGCCATTAACAAGGCAAACGGCCATGAAAAGAATCCAAGAGCTATAACAGCAAGTAAATAAAGAAACAAGCTGACTAAGCTAGGAAACACCGTTTTTAAATAAATATCTTGAAGCCGTTCCACATCATCTGCCAGTATCCCTAATACATCCCCTGTCTTTAATTTCGAACGCGGATGTAAAACTTGTGGTTCAACTAACTGATACACTTTTAAGCGCATTTTCGATAGGATTCTCAATACGACTCCATGGCCGACTAATCGCTCAATATAGCGCGAGACAGCTCGTCCAATTCCAAAAGTACGAACACCGACAATCGGAATGTAGACCATCAGTAAATTTTCTGGTCTTGTTGCGGACTTAGAAATTAAGTATCCAGATGTGTACATTAAAGAGGATGCCGCAAAAACAGTTAGAAACCCTAGTAAAACAACAAATATTAACAAGCGTTTGTTCTCTTTTAAATACGGGAGAACCCAACCTTTATCGTTCATGCCTCATCCCCCATTTGTATTCTCACCATCTGATAGTACTGGCCTTTCTTCTTCATAAGCTCCTCATGTGTACCCTCTTCTACTACTCTTCCTTGATGCAAGAAATAAATATAATCCATATCCAACATCCAATGAAGTCGATGCGTTGCTAATAGGACCAGCTTCTCTTCAAATAAGTTGACGAATCTTTCTTTCAAGTCATATTCTGTTTCAATATCTAAATGAGCCGTCGGTTCATCTAATAGCAATATTGGACGTTTTTCAAGAAAAGCTCTAGCAATAGCTACCCTTTGTGCTTGTCCACCACTCAATGTCCGTCCGCCTTCACCAATCTTTTCATCTAAGCCATTGGGAAACTCTTGAAGTAACTGTGATAACCCAGCTTGATCGGCCGCCCACTGCACTTCTTCTAGAGTGGCATTCGGATGATAAAACGCAATATTATTGAACAGGGTATCTTGAAATAAATAAGGATGTTGAGGAATATAGATGAGCTGTTCTTGCCATTCCTTTCTTTGCAAATGAGTAAATGATTGTCCATCGACCTTGATGCTACCCGAATTCGTCTCAATAAACCCACCAATCAAATCAATGAATGTTGACTTTCCTGCTCCACTCTCCCCAACAATACCAATTTTACGATAGCCTTTGATAGAAAGTGATACATCGGCAAGAGAAGGCTTCCCTTCGATTTCATGTTGAACAGTAACAGCAGATAGTTCGATATTCGTTTCTTCGTTGACACGACCTATCGGTTGTCTTTCCTCTGCTTTAAACTGAGGAAGAGAAGCAATTTCTTTCAATTTCTTTCCCGCTTCTTTTCCATTTAACGTCGCATGATAATCTGCGCCAATCTCCCGTATCGGCAAGAAATATTCTGGCGCTAAAATTAAGATTGTCAAAGCAGGCTGTAGCAACAATTCTCCTTCAATTAAACGTAAGCCCAAGAAAACAGCTACTGTAGCAACTGATAACGTCGTGAAAAAGTCCATTGCAAAAGAAGACAAAAAGGCAAATCTCAACGTTCCCATCGTCGTTTTTCGATAGCGGTCACTGACTAGTTCAATCTTTCGACTATGCGACCGACTTAAACCTAAATACTTCAGCGTTTCTAATCCTCTTAATGAATCCACAAAGTGATTGGAAAGGACTCGATACATGTCCCACTGCTTATCTGCTTTCTTCTGAGCGGCCCAACCAAGCAGAATCATAAAAGCGACTAAAATCGGTACAACAACAATTAAAATAATGGCTGATGTACGATCCTGAAGCAGTACATACATGACAACCATCGCCGGAATAATCATCATATTTACCATCTTAGGAGTAAACAAGACGATATATTGCTTAAACTGCGAGATTCCATCTAGCAGTAACGTAACGATATTTCCTGTTCCAATTTTCTTCGCTGCACGTGGTCCTTGGTGAAATAAGCTATCTAGCACTTCGGCACGTAATTTTGCGCCTATATCTGCTGAGTAGCGATCCATCATTTTATTCTTTAGATGCTGAATACCATAACGAGCAAGAAAGCTAAGCACAAAATAAAGCGTTTCTGTATATACCTCTTGAAAAGCGCCGGAATTAAAAAGATGAGTGACCACTTCTGCAAGCATAATTGCTTGCAGAAGAATGGACACTCCTTGTAACACCGTCAATATCGTAAGAGACGCTAATAATTTTTTCATGCCTTCATATTGAAGTAATTGTTTATCCATTAATAAACCATGTCCTTCCCATCAACACGTTTACGGAATACATAGTAATTCCAAATTTGGTAACCAAGAACAAATGGTAGAAGAGTAAGTGAAACAATCGTCATCACTTTTAATGAATAGGCACCTGATGCTGCATTATAAACCGTTAAATCATAAGCACTGCTAATCGAACTAATCATCACACGAGGGAATAGAGCAACGAAAATCGTTGAAATCGTTAAAACAATTCCCATACCGCTGAAGAAGAAGCTCCAGCCGTCTCTTTTCTTCTTTAACATAATGATCGTCGCTACGTAACAAACAACGATTAAAACAATCATTGGAATCGTTACATTGCCTCGATACGTAAATAAATCTGTATATTTATAAGAAAGCGCAACGAAAGCAACTAGCGAAATAAGAACTGGAAAGACAACTTTTTGTGCCATTTTACGAGCACGCACTTGCAAGTCTCCCACTGTACGTAACGTTAAAAATACTAATCCATGCATTAAGCATAGTAGTGTCACAACAATTCCACCAGTTACAGAATACGGGTTCACATAATCAGCGAATCCTGCGTTTAGCGTCATTGTCTCATCAATTGGCATTCCCTTTAAAAGGCTAGTAAATGCTACTCCGAATAAAAATGGAGGTAAGATACTTCCGACAAGAATAGCCAAATCCCATGTATTTGTCCACTTCTTACTATCCACTTTCCCTCTAAATTCAAACGATACACCACGAACGATTAAAGCAAGTAGAATAAAAACAAATGGAATGTAATAACCACTAAACATTGTTGCATACCAGTGAGGGAAAGCAGCAAACATCGCTCCCCCCGCAGTTAATAACCATACTTCATTGGCATCCCAGAAAGGACCAATTGTATTAATCATAATTCGACGTTCAAAATCATTTTGCCCTATAAGTCTTCCAGCCATTCCTACACCGAAGTCGAATCCTTCAAGAAAGAAGAAACCGACAAACAGAACAGCTACAAGAAGAAACCATAATTCACTTAATTCCATTATTGGTAAGCCTCCTTATCAAAAGGATCAATGGTGTCATGTACATCTTGAGAGTCTTGTCCATGATGTTCTGTTCCTTTTTTAATCTCTCTTACGAACAAGTAAACTAACACAATTCCAAGGATTAAATAAATCGTTGTAAAGGAAATGAACGAGAACAACAATTCGTTGGATGAAACGTTAGGCGAGATTGAAGCAGATGTCGTCATCAAACCAAATACAGTCCACGGCTGACGGCCGATCTCTGTCATAATCCAACCAGCTGTATTCGCAATGAATGGGAAAGAAATTAACCCCACCATCACTTTTAACAACCATTTTTGATTCATTAATGTCTTTCTATATTGGAACCATAAACCTAATGCTGCAGCGAAGATCATCACCATACCAGTAACAACCATGATTCTAAAGCTCCAGAATGTTGTTTTCACTGGTGGAATATAATCCCCAGGGCCATACTTTTCTTCATATTCTTTTTGTAACGTTAGCATTCCTGGTACAGAGCCAGAAAACTTCTCGTAAGTTAAATAACTCAATGCATATGGAATATGAATTTCAGCCGTGTTTTCTTGCTTCTCCACGTCGATATTCGCAAATAAAGTCCAAGGAGCAGGGTCTGCACTATCTTCCCATAACCCTTCACTCGCCGCCATCTTCATTGGCTGTGAAAACATTAAATGCTGTGCTTGAGAGTGACCACTGAAGGCAATTCCTAATCCAGAGATCAATGCTACAACCATCGCTAGGTTGAAAGATTTAGTAAAAAATTCAACTTCTTGTTTCTTCAATAACTTATAAGCACTTACACCACCAATGAAAAACGCTCCCGTTGCAAGTGCACCGAAAATAACGTGCGGGAATTCCACCCATAACTGAGGGTTCATCAATAATGCAAAGAAATCATTCATCTCAGCGCGACCATTGTTCATCGCAAAACCTACTGGCTCTTGCATAAAAGCGTTAGCTGCTAAGATCCAAAGAGCTGATAACATCGTTCCAATTGATACAAGCCAAATACACATTAAATGCACTTTCTTCGATAAGCGATCCCAACCGAAAATCCACAATCCAATAAATGTAGATTCCATAAAGAACGCAAGCAACGCTTCAATCGCAAGCGGTGCACCAAAAACATCTCCGACAAATCGTGAGTATTCAGACCAGTTCATTCCAAATTGGAACTCCTGAATAATCCCCGTTACAACCCCGACTACGAAGTTAAGAAGGAATAAGTGTCCCCAAAACTTTGCCATCTTCTTGTAAATTTCTTTCTTTTTCACTACATAGAATGTTTCCATTAACGCTACCATGAACACAAGTCCGATAGATAATGGCACAAACAAAAAGTGAAAAATCGTCGTAGCGCCAAACTGAAGTCTAGCTAGCAATAACTCATCCATCTGTTGTTTCCCTCCAAATTTTCTACGTTTTGTACGCTAGAGTTGATTTTGTTCACAGATTCACATTTTATCTAACATAGTTACTATTGTAGACCAGATGTATGGGGAATTTATGATACCTTTTTAAACAACTTGTGATAGATTTTCGTATAATTTGTGACAAGCTTCACATGAACTTATGACGATTTTTTGTATCTTATGGCTTACGTAGTTGACAAAATCAAGAAATAATCCTTTTCATAATGCAGAGGTAAGGAATAGGATTAAACTCTAGATTTACTATTAGATTTGTTATATAATAACCGCCTCAAAATACGAACACTTGCATCTATAAATAGAGGGATTCAAACAAAAATCGCACGAAATTAGACAAGCAAGAACACAACAGTGGACAACACAATAGATGTTATCGTCATCGCCAAAAGGGGCCGTAAAGCTCTCGTACGCAAATCTTTCAAGTTTACATTAAGTCCAAGCCCAACCATTGCTGCTGTTAGCAACCAAGTAGTTAAGGTGAACATAGCGTTCATAACTCTCTCAGATACTTCAATGGAATGTCCAAATACATAACTGCCTAAAATGCTTAAAAGAATAAAACCAACAAGGAACCATGGATATTCCATCTTCGCATCCAATTCGTCCGCTCCTTTATGTTTACGTTTCATCATATATATAAATATGAAACAAAGCGGAATAAGTAAGAACACCCGGCCTAATTTTGCTAATAACGCGATGACCAATGCCTCTTCTCCTGCCGGTTCAGCTGCTAGTGCAACATGAGCAATTTCATGCAGGCTCATGCCGGACCAAATTCCATATTGAATTGCATCCAAAGGTAAAAAAGGAAACAAAATTGTATAAGTAATAGAAAATATTGTCCCCACCAATGCGATAACACCCACACTGATCGCTGTATCCTCGTCCTTTGATTTGATAATCGGTGCAACCGCTACAATCGCTGCTGCCCCGCACACTCCTGTTCCAACGCCAAGCAATAAAGATATCATTTTATCTGCTTTAAACACCTTTGCGAGCCAAATTGTCATGAAGATGGAGAAAATAATTACTCCTGCATCACGCATGACAAGCCCTATTCCATCATGAAGAACAGTATCGATGTTTAATTTTAAACCATATAAAATAATAGCAGCCCGTAGCAATCTTTTAGATGAAAAGGTAATGCCAGATCGAAGGACCTCAGGGTAGCCAAACAGTTGCCGATACACAACCGCAATAAGAATCGCACATGCCAGTTGACCAACATAATGAAATCCTGGCACATATGCTAATAAATAGCCTAATGACGCAATAAGAAATGTGAAGGTAATCCCGCCTCCCCATGCTATTTGGGGTAAAAGTTTTCTACCTTTCTTTTCAACTATATCCACCTTTGGCAATTCCATAAAAACGACCTCCTACTGCAACTATAAAGGAAGTTTTTCTATAAGAAAAATAACTATTTATGATGATGATAATAAGCAAATTGATATAATAGATGAAAAATATTTAGAGGAAAAAGGAAGGGAAGTATGGATATCCATCTACGAGTTTTTGTGACAGTGGCAGAAAAAAAGAACTTTTCTAGGGCAGCGGAAGAATTGCATATGACCCAACCTGCTGTCAGCCAATATATTCGCAAGCTAGAGGAATACATTGGCGTCAAATTGCTTGAACGGACGAATAAATATGTGCGGTTAAATAAAGCAGGAGAAATCGTCTTTCATCATGCAAAAGAAATTATCGGGTTATATACGAAAATAGAGCACTTAGTGGATGATTTAGCAAACAAAGCAAGCGGACCTCTTTCAATTGGAGCAAGTTACACATTCGGAGAGTATATCCTCCCTCACATTGTCGCAAATATGCAAAAAAACTATCCAGACATTAAACCAATAGTGACGATTGGTAATACAGCGGACATATCTAATTTAGTGATGAGTCATCAACTCGACATCGGCATTGTCGAAGGGCATTTCAAAACAGAACAACCATTACAGACAGAAGAAATTGCAGAAGATTCCATGGTTATCATCGCCTCCCCTGCCCACCCGCTATCGAATAAAGATGGCGAAGTGACGACCAAAGATTTAGAACAACAAACGTGGGTTTTGCGCGAATCCGGTTCAGGCACAAGAGAGGCAGCGGAACATGCTTTTCAACGATTACATATTTCTCCTGCTCACATCATGAACTTCGGCAGTACTCAAGCCATTAAAGAAGCCGTTGAAGCCGGATTAGGTATTAGCTTATTGTCTCAGTGGGCCATTCAAAAAGAACTCCGTTATGAACACTTGCAAATAATTAAGGTTAACGGACTACCTTTTACAAGACAATTCTCAATCGTGACAACATCGCCATTTCAAACAAAAGCACTTCAAGTCTTTATCGATTTACTGCGCCGCGACAAACAGTTAACAACTTTTACAATTAGTAAGCAATGAAAGACCGATCGTATAATACCTGATCACTAAGAAGGGCAGCATGCTGCCCTTCTTCCCCTTTAAAACTCATAATAACGACGAAGTAAATAAGAAACCCATTTACAATGAGGATGATTTCGAATGTTTTCGAGCAACCCTTTTATAATAGCAAGGCTTAACGTCGGTTCAAGTAACTGTTGTTTCAACAGAATTAATGACTCTTTTTCAATCGACTCTTCCATTTCTTCTAATCTTCGTTCAATGATTTCAATAATTTTCTCCTCCGATACTTCTTCATCCATTGGTTGCTTCATAATTTGGAAAAGCTCTTGGGAAATAAACGGAGTGGTCGTGTGTCTCGCTAGTAAATTTGTTTTTTCTACAAGTGATTGGGACAATACATTGAGATCCAACGGTACGTTATAGAATAAAAGCAACTCTGAATAAGTCTTCATAAAGCCTTTAATACAATACATTAAATCATATTTCGTATGCTCGACTTCTTGACTGTATAAGCGTTCAATCATAGATAGGATCGTATTTTCTACTGAAGTATCATAATTGCGCATTTTTATCATAAATTCTTCATTAAAGGATTGCGTCTGCTCTTTAATGAGAATTTTGGCAAAGTCGGAATGCTTCTGAAAAGAATGAAACGTGGTGTAATAAAATTGATAGAGAAGTTCTCCATTGTCATGCACGTTTATGACCACGTAGTCAATATCAGAGGTGATTTGCATCATAAAATGGTCAATCAAAGCTAAAATCAGTTCATCCTTTGACTTGAAGGATAAGTAGAAAGCCCCTTTAGAAATACCACAGTGCTCCGTGATTTGTTGAACAGATGTCGCTTCAAAACCTTGTTTTGCAAATAATTCTAGCGCACTTTCCATAATTAATTGTTTTTTAACCATTATATCTTCTCCGCTCTATATCATTGACAATTGACCAGTTAGTCATTTAACATAAATAATTGAATGAAATCAGTCAATTCTAGGGTGGTGTTCGAGTGAAAGGATTAGTCAATTTCGTCCTTAAGAATAAACTGGCAGTATGGTTACTTACCATTATCATCACTGTATCAGGAATCTATTCCGGGACACGAATGAACAAGGAGATGATTCCGGATATTTCGATTCCATACTTAATGGTCATGGACGTATATCCTGGGGCAACTCCTGAAAAAGTAATGAACGAAGTGTCCATACCGTTAGAAAAAGCCATTGATGGGCTTAAAGATGTAAAATCTGTTTATTCAAATTCCTATTCTAACATGGCTAATATTCAAGTGGAATATGAATATGGAACCGATATGGATGAAGCCAACCGTGCCTTACAATCGGCAATCAGCAAAGTGACTTTGCCAGAAGGAGCACAAGAGCCAAATGTTACAGCTATTAGCATGAACATGATGCCAGTCGTTGCTCTAAGTGTAAGTAGTGAAAAAGAAGATATTGTTGAGCTAACGTCGACAGTAGAAGATATCATTCTTCCAAAAATCGAAAAGATCGACGGTGTCGCATCGGCCACAATGACCGGTCAACATATTGAAGAAGTACAGCTTACGTATAATGAAGAAAAGATGGCTAAACTTGGCTTAACCGAAGAGACTGTCAAACAAACGATTCAAGCAAGTGACCAAGCTATCTCATTAGGTCTTTATGAATTTAAAAAAGGTGAACAAGCAGTAGCCGTAGATGGAAAATTCATGACTGCTGAAGAATTACAGGAAATGTTAATCCCTGTCACACCATCTGCTACACAACCATCACCATTTGTGAAGCTTAGCGACATCGCTACCATCGAAACGGTGGGCAAAGTTCAATCCGTTTCACGTACAAACGGTGAAAATGCGATTGCTATTCAAATCGTGAAAGAGCAGCAAGCTAACACAGTAGAAGTCGTCAACAGCGTGAAGAAGTTAGCTGATGAAGAAGAAGAAAAAATCGACGGACTAGTGATCGATATTTCTTTAGACCAAGGGAAACCGATTGAAGAATCAGTCGCAACAATGATGGAAAAAGCCATATTTGGTGGTTTAATAGCAATATTAATCATCTTGCTATTCCTGCGTGATTTTAAATCAACCATTATTTCGATTGTCTCCATCCCAGTTTCAATCTTCATGGCCTTTCTATTGCTACATTGGATGGATATCACGCTCAATATTATGACGCTCGGTGCAATTACCGTGGCGATCGGTCGTGTCATTGATGACTCCATCGTAGTAGTAGAAAATATTTATCGACGTCTTCATTTAAAGGAAGAAAAATTAACAGGTCGTGCACTTATACGCGAAGCGACCATTGAAATGTTTAAACCAATCCTGTCATCTACATTAGTAACGGTGGCGGTATTCGCGCCATTAATTTTCGTTGGCGGGATGGTCGGTGAAATGTTCATGCCGTTCGCATTAACGATGACCTTTGCACTCGGTGGATCATTACTTGTCGCGATTACGATCGTTCCTGCGCTATCTCACTTCTTATTTAAGAAAAAGCTATACAGTGAGAAAACAGAAAGCCAACATAAAGAATCTGGTAAACTAGCTACTTGGTATAAAGGCGTTCTTCAATGGACACTAAACCATAAAGTCATTACCTCTCTCATTTCTGTTATGTTATTAGTTGGTAGCTTAGCATTAACGCCATTAATCGGCTTCAGCTTCATGGGTAGTGAAGAAGAAAAAGTCATTTATTTAACTTATACGCCAGAAACAGGCGAACTCAAGGAAGATACATTGGCAAACATTGAAGTAGTAGAAAAAGAGATGCTTAAACGGGATGATATTGATATCGTTCAATTATCTGTCACTGAGAGCGGTGATACCACATCAGCCATGATGGGTGCTGGAAATAGCGGTGCATTAATGTACCTCATCTTTGACCCAGAAATGGAAGACTTCCCAGGAGCTCGTGAAGAAATTGAAGAATATGTGTTTAACATTGGACAATCTGGCGAATGGAAAAGCCAAAATTTCCACTCTACACCGACATCGACAAATGAAGTCAGCTACACCTTCTACAGTGAAGATTTAAATAAATTAAACGAAGCTGTAAAAATGGTAGAAGATGTGATGAGTGAAAATGATCGATTAGAAGATGTCTCTTCAAGTGCAGAAGATGCCTACGTCGAACATACATTTAAAGTCGAACAAGACAAATTATTACCGTACGGTTTAACGACAGCACAAATTGCTATGATGTTAAACCCAACGACAACACAGGATGTATTAACAACAGTAGAAAAAGACGGTGATACATTAGAAGTCATCGTTCAACAAAAACAAAATAAACAACTCGAATCAATCGACGACCTTTTAGCGACAGAAGTTCCAACTGTAACAGGACAAAAAATGCCTCTTTCTGAACTCGTCACTGTTGAAGAAGGCACAACGTTAAATACACTAGCTCGCAGTAAAGGCGAGTACTATGCGACTGTATCAGGAACTGTCATTGGTGAGGATATTTCAAAAGTAACATCTGACATCGAAAAGTCTATCGATGAGTTAGACTTACCTAAAGGGGTTAACGTCGGCGTTGCTGGTGTAGCCGCCGATATGAACGAAACGTTCACGCAGCTCGGTATCGCTATGCTTGCCGCAATTGCGATTGTATATTTCATTCTTGTTGTGACCTTCCGTGAAGGTGTCGCTCCATTTGCGATTCTCTTCTCGTTACCATTCGCCGTCATCGGTTCATTCGTTGGTCTACTAATTGTAGATGAAACGATCTCAGTCTCTGTCATGATGGGTCTATTAATGTTAATCGGTATCGTTGTCACGAACGCCATCGTTCTTGTCGACCGTATTATTCATATGGAACGCGATGGTTTAAGTATGCGTGAAGCGATTTTAGAAGCTGGGGCCACGCGCCTTCGTCCAATCTTAATGACAGCCATTGCGACAATCGGTGCATTGATCCCATTAGCTATGGGTTCTGGCGGTGGCGGGTTAATTTCGAAGGGCCTTGCCGTAACCGTTATCGGTGGTTTAACAAGCTCGACGTTATTAACATTAATTGTCGTACCAATCGTGTATGAAGTACTATCAAAGCTCTTCAAGAAAAACCGTAAAGAAGTAGAAGAAAACTAATAATAATGAAGTAACCCGACAAGGTGAATCATCACCTTGTCGGGTTTTTATAATGACCTTTTATCTTTTGTTTTAACAATCGTTTTGTGGTTAAACTTTAATATGGAAGATAAAATGATTCAAATTGAACAGATTATCTTTTACTATTTACTTCATAACTGATCAAGGTGGTGAACAATGGAACAACATTGGAGTCATTTATTAGAGCATTATGGATATTTCGGATTAATCTTTGCTTTAATCTTGGGAATTATTGGGCTACCTATACCTGATGAAGTTTTACTCACATACATTGGATACCAAGTGTTTCAAGGGAAAATGTCCTATGTTTTAGCCTTAATTAGTGCCTTTATAGGAGCCAGCTTAGGGATATCTATTAGTTATCTATTAGGAATTAAATTAGGACTACCTTTTATACGCAAGTTTGGTCCAAAATTACATTTGACAGAAAAAAGGATGGATACAACGAAGAAGCTATTCGATCAGTTTGGTCCTTATTTGTTGTTTATTGGCTATTTCATTCCGGGTGTGCGTCATTTTTGCGCTTATTTAGCAGGAATTAACGAACTACCATATAAAACATTCGCCTTGCTTGCCTACTCAGGTGCCTTTTTATGGGGATTTACTTTTATCACGTTAGGTCGTGAATTAGGACCAAGTTGGCATAAAGTTGAATTGTATATGACTCACTACAGTGTTTATCTCGTTCCTTTGATCATGCTTACTTTATTCATCGGTATTTATTTTTATTGGAGAACAAGAAGAACAGAGAAGGTGTAGAATGAAAAAAGAATTATATGCCTATATAGCGCGACTATACAGGCATATAATCCCGACAACTTGACTGCAATAAAAAAACGACTCTTCACTCAGCAAAGTGAAAAGAGTCGTCACTCTCTCTTATAGATCAAGTACCACAAAACGTCCGATAAGGCTTCCCAGATGGAGCTGGCAATGTACAATATTCAGCTTGCTCCGAAGAATACGCATACGGATTAGAAAGAACAGCTACAAGCCGCTCCATCACACTATAATCCCCTTGCGCCACCGCTGCTTCAAGTGCTTCTTCCACTCGGTGGTTGCGTGGAATAATAGCAGGATTGCTACTACGCATCAATTCATTGGAAGCGGCTTTCGATTCTTGCTGTCTGCCTAGTCTCTCCTGCCATTGCTGATACCACTCAGTAAATTCCGCAGTTCCAAATAAGACTGTATCTTCTAGCTGATTTAAAGTGAATGCACGGAATGTATTCGTATAGTCCGCTCGATGCTCCTGCATCATCTTGAGGAGGTTGTCAATCAGAGCCTTATCTTCTGTTTCTTCATTAAATAGCCCTAATTTTGCTCTCATGCCGGCAAGCCAATGAGTATGAAACAACTTCGGAAAATCGGACAGCTTTTCTTCCGCTAGTTCAATCGCCTGCTCTTGGTCTTCGTGTAGCAGTGGCAATAACGCTTCAGCAAATCGCGTTAGGTTCCATCCAGCCATACTCGGTTGATTGCCATACGCATAGCGCCCTTGCCTATCAATGGAACTAAACACCGTCGCCAAATCATACATATCGATAAAAGCACAAGGTCCATAGTCAATCGTTTCGCCACTAATCGTCATATTATCTGTGTTCATCACCCCATGAACAAAGCCAACGAGTTGCCATTTAGCAACCAGCTCTGCTTGACGCTTAATCACTTCTTGAAGTAGGGCAAGAGCGTTATCCTCCTGCTCTTCCACCTCAGGAAAATGGCGCTTTAATGTATAATCAACTAACGTCTGAAGCTGTTCCACCGTACCCCAGTTCGCTACGTATTGAAACGTGCCGACACGCAAATGACTAGCCGCTACACGAGTTAACACCGCACCAGGCAATTCAGTTTCACGGAATACCGGCTCCCCCGTTGCCACTACAGCTAAACTGCGAGTCGTTGGAACGCCAAGCGCATGCATCGCTTCACTAATAATATATTCCCGCAGCATCGGCCCAAGTGCCGCTCGACCGTCACCCCCACGAGAATAGGGTGTTCGACCAGGCCCCTTCAGCTGAATATCCACTCTCTCATCCTGAGGCGTGATCTGCTCACCTAATAACACTGCTCGGCCATCCCCTAACATCGTAAAATGCCCAAACTGATGTCCTGCATACGCTTGAGCAAGCGGCGACGCTCCTTCAGGAATCTCATTCCCGGCAAACACTGCTACACCCTCTTCACTTTGCAATACCTGAACATCTAGTCCAAGTGAAGTAGCTAGCGGCTCATTGAAAATGACCAATTTCGGTGCACGTACCGAGTCTGGATTCGTACGAGAAAAAAATGATTTCGGCAACTGGGCATAGCTATTATCAAAGTTCCATCCTATTTCTTTATTATTTGTCATAAATGCTCCTTTTTTGTTTACTCTAATCATGATAGCCATGATCAGCATATTATCCAAACATCATATAATCCTTTTTTAATGTATACTTCTGCCAATTTATTATACACTGAATGTATGGTCTTAAGTATAGTAGGAACTGTTCAATGGCGGAGATGTTTGGTGAAGAATATGCTCTTTTATTGAAAGGAGTGATCGCCGAAAACATCACTTGCATAAACGATCCTAAATGATGATTGATTGAGAAATTACAATTGTAATTGAAAATTAATGTTTTACCCTTCAAACCCATTTGTCACCCTTTCCTAACGACAGCAACAAGCTTGAATTCGCAACAACTATTAAATTCAAGATAAAATCGCTTGTTTTTCCTTGACAAACAATGCAGGATATATAATAATAAATTTGTAATTAGAATTATTATTAATAACTAATAAAAATTAAAAACTCATTAGGAGGAACATTCATTATGTCTCTAATCGGAAAAGAAGTACAACCATTCAAAGCATCAGCTTTTCAAAAAGGTCAATTTATCGATGTAACAGAAGAAAACTTTAAAGGAAAATGGAGCGTAGTTTGCTTCTACCCAGCAGATTTCACATTCGTTTGTCCTACAGAGCTTGAAGATCTTCAAAACCAATATGCAACTCTAAAAGAACTTGGCGTTGAAGTATACTCTGTTTCAACAGACACTCATTTCACACATAAAGCATGGCATGATCATTCAGAAGCCATCGGCAAAATCGAATACATTATGATTGGTGACCCATCACAAAAAATCTCTCGCAACTTCGATGTACTAGACGAAGAATCAGGTCTTGCTGATCGCGGTACTTTCATCATCGATCCAGATGGTATCGTACAAGCTGTTGAAATTAACGCAGGTGGCATCGGTCGTGATGCAAGCACACTTGTTGGCAAAATTAAAGCAGCACAATACGTTCGCAACAATCCAGGTGAAGTTTGCCCTGCTAAATGGCAAGAAGGCGGCGCAACACTTAAACCAAGCCTTGATCTTGTAGGTAAAATTTAAGGAGTAGAAATCGATGATACTAGAAGCAGATATTAAAGCACAGTTAGAACAATATCTTCAACTGATGGAGGGGGATGTACTACTCAAAGTCAGCGCAGGAACGGATGACGTTTCTCGCGACATGGTGGCTCTAGTAGATGAATTAGCCGCCATGTCCCCCAACATCAAAGTTGAAAAAACAACTTTAGAGAGAACACCGAGCTTTAGTGTAAACCGTATCGGAGAAGATACTGGTGTCACTTTCGCTGGTATCCCTCTTGGACATGAATTCACATCATTAGTATTGGCTTTGCTACAAGTAAGTGGTAGAGCGCCAAAAGTTGAACAAAGTGTCATTGATCAAGTGAAAAAGATCGAAGGCAACTATCATTTCGAATCTTACATTAGCTTGAGCTGTCACAACTGTCCTGACGTTGTACAAGCACTCAACTTAATGACCGTTCTCAACCCTGGCATTACCCATACAATGATTGACGGTGCGGCATTTAAAGAAGAAGTCGAAAGCAAAGACATCTTAGCTGTACCATCCGTTTACTTAAATGGTGAAGCTTTCAGTAGCGGCCGTATGACGCTTGAAGAAATTCTAGCGAAGATGGGCGAAGGTCCAGATGCATCAGCATTCGCTGACAAAGAGCCATTTGATGTACTCGTTGTTGGTGGCGGACCAGCCGGTGCAAGTGCCGCTGTATACGCAGCACGTAAAGGCATTCGTACAGGCATTGTCGCTGAACGCTTTGGCGGTCAAATTATGGACACGATGGGTATTGAAAACTTCATTAGTGTGAAATACACAGAAGGTCCAAAGCTTGCCGCAAGCCTTGAAGAACACGTCAAAGAATATGACGTAGATATCATGAACTTACAGCGTGCCAAACGCTTAGAAAAGAAAGACCTAATCGAAATCGAACTAGAAAACGGTGCCGTACTAAAAAGTAAAGCCGTTATCCTTTCAACAGGTGCTCGTTGGCGTAACGTCGGCGTACCTGGCGAACAAGAGTTCAAAAACAAAGGTGTCGCTTACTGCCCACACTGTGATGGTCCGTTATTCGAAGGAAAACACGTAGCTGTCATTGGCGGCGGTAACTCCGGTATCGAAGCGGCGATCGACCTTGCAGGTATCGTTAAGCATGTAACCGTTCTTGAATTCATGCCGGAATTAAAAGCCGACACAGTATTACAAGAGCGCCTTTACAGCCTACCGAACGTAACAGTTCTAAAGAACGTTCAAACGAAAGAAATTACCGGTACTGACAAAGTAAACGGCATTTCTTACATCGACCGTGAAACAGAAGAAGTTCACCACGTTGAACTAGAAGGTGTCTTCGTTCAAATCGGTCTTGTTCCTAACACAGACTGGTTAGGTGATGACATGGAACGTACGCGCATGGGTGAACTCATCATCGACAAACGCGGCGCAACAAACATCCCTGGCGTATTCGCTGCCGGTGACTGTACAGATAGTGCATACAAACAAATCATTATCTCTATGGGATCTGGAGCAACTGCCGCTTTAGGAGCGTTTGATTATTTAATTCGAAATTAATAAGTAAGAGAAAGAAGCCACTGTGTGATCTAGTGATCTGCAGTGGCTTCTTTATGTTTCAAAGCAAAGGAATGATTTAGTTGTTCATGACGATAGCTCTAAGTGAGGTTTAAGAAGGTAATATACCTTCTAAACACTCATCACAAATTTTATATGCTTTTGGTTTTTTACTTACTATCTCGACATATCCCTCTTGAATTAAATAGTCCATTACTTTATTAACCATATGTCTAGATTTATGCGACAAATCCATCAATTCTTGTACAGATAAAATCACATGATCATCTACAAATACATTTATACTAATTATTAAATATAATAATTCACGTTCATTTTTATAGTTTTTCCATTTATCCATTTTAAAATAATCTTTAATTCGTTCAAGCTTCATTAAATTGAGTTCAAGATCTTCAACAATTCCTTTTTGTCCAGTCGAAAGCAATTCTAGCATGTTAATTAAGTAGAAAGTCATATCTCCTTGATTCAAAGGTGATGGTATTTCTTCTAATGACTTATAATACTTGGGTTTATTTTTATTCACTGCATAAGAAAAAGTTATAGCTGAATATTTCTCTAAGTACCTCGATAAATAACTCCCTACAATCAAACGCCCTGTTCGACCATTCCCATCATAGAATGGATGTATATACTCATAATAATAATGAGCAACCATGTAGCGATACAATTGAGGATGAGATTCATTTTGTAAGTAATTCACTAATGCTCCTAATGCTTCAATGATTTTCTTTTCAGATGTTACGCCAATATGAGTAGTAACATTACCATCATTTACTTCAACATATCCTTTTCTAAACATTTCACCGTCTGGAATATCTTCTGTTTTAATTTCATCTGCTACTAATTTATCATATAGGACTCTGAAATCTTGAACATTTTCAAATGGCTCGATTTGATCTATGTAACGATACATTTTCATCAAACCTATAAAGCGCTTATTTCTAGGTTCGGACCGTTCTAATTCATTAAGAGCTTCCTTTAATTCTTTTTTTGTACTACGAATTCCCTCAATTTCATTATTACTTTGTGCCTCATTAATAATTAACTTATTGAAATAAGGTTGTACTACAAAATCAGGAAGTTCACTAATGAGTGAAGAGATTTTAGAACTATTTAATAGCACTTCGTTATTTAAGTTCATTAAATCCTGGGTATTTACATAAAATAATTCAAATGAATCATTTGTAAGGTGCCCTTTTCGGAAACCACGAATCATTAATGATGTTAAATAGCTACCGTAACTACTTTTCCTTTTAATCAACTCATTATTATAAGAAATAGCATCCAATTTATAATAAAGCTTAGATAACTTTTGATAGTTCATAAAATCACCTCTCTATTTTTAAAAAACAGGCATTTTTTAAATTATAAAATGATTATATCCTTTTTTCAAATTAAATATTCTAAATTTATATAAGACATCAAGGAATTTCTTCCAATCTCATTAATAGCTTTAGATACGTACGATTTTTAGGTATACAAAAACTTAGCTTGAATGCAAACTTTGTATCATATACTATGAAACATACACTATATTTAACAAAAACATCATGGGAGTTCTCAAAAATGAAAAAGTTACTAAAAGCATTCCTTATTTTAACAGGAATTGTTCTAGGAGGATTAGGTGGATTTTTAGCCTATATGACTATTACAAATAAAAAGCATGAAAACGTTGAAAAAGTGCAAATAACAGCCAATACAGAAAAAGTATTACAGGTGGGAGAACCGTTTAAAACAACAACCTTCAATATTGGCTACGCTGGCTTAGATAAAGATCAAGATTTCTTTATGGACGGAGGCAAAGGCTCGCGTTCCAGCAGCAAAGAGCAAACGGAAGAAAATTTAAAGCATATGCTTCAATTCATGCAGACAGAGAAATCAGATTTTCTGTTGCTTCAAGAAGTAGATACAAAGGCTCTACGCTCTTATCATATTAATCAACGAGATTATATGGAAAAGGGCTTAAAAGGATATGCATCGGCATTTGCATTCAATTACAATTCTCAATGGGTACCCGTCCCGATTCAACAGCCAATGGGATCTGTGGAAGCTGGTTTAAGCTCTTTTTCCACTTATAAAGTAGAGGAAGCAACGAGATTTCAGCTACCAGGCAAAGAACCTTGGCCAAAGCGATTATTTGACTTAGACCGCTGTATCGTTGAGCTTAAAATCCCTGTAGAAAACGGCAAATTTTTAAGATTAGTCAACATTCATTTATCTGCTTACGATAAAGGCGGAAAAATTAGAGGCCAGCAAGTCGAGTTTTTGAAGTCTTATATGAATGAGCATTATAAAAATGGTGATTATGTCGTTCTTGGCGGAGATTGGAACCAACTTTTATCCGATGTACAATTAAAGGACCCAGAATTTAAAAAGAACTGGCCCGAGTGGTTAGTGCAGCTGCCAAAGAATTTCAATGAAGGCGGATTCCAATGGGCTGTCGATCCAACTGTATGGACCGTTCGCGACGACGTGAAGAAATATGTAGAGGGAGAAAACTTTGTCACCATTATCGACGGATTTATCGTTTCCCCTAACGTAGAAATCGTGAATGTTCAAGGTCATGATTTGAAATTCGAACATAGCGATCATAACCCTGTAAGTGCAACACTGCGATTAAAAGAGTAAAACTGGATAAAAAAATCATAAGGGCTATTTAACATCTGAACTCCACAGACGTTAAACAGCCCTATGTTTCATGAGCTTGCATGTTTGTTATGCTAACATTGATACAGCGACTTTTCTTTGTTCATTATTTATAATGATAAAATTCATCCAAAACATCATCAAATTCTTTCCAAGTTAATAAAGTATACGGCTCTTCCAGATCTAATATAAGATGGACACCCTCTGCTACTATTCTCATTCTTGTAGTCGGATCATCCCTTTTACCTGCTGGGAAGATAGCTAGTCTTTTCAACTCCTGCTTTCCGTTTTCCCAAGTCCATTTCTTTAATTCTAGCTGATTTATTCGTTCTTTTGATGGAATATCTTTCCCCTTCCAATCACACATTTCAAAAAGAGGATACTTATCTCCAGTCCATTGTTCAATGACCCCTATGACTAAAACCTCTTATCTACAGAGTATCACTTATGGAGTAATCTTTAATGTAGAAAATTGATCTATGTCAATACCGGCGTAAAATTCCCCAAAAATGCCGGAATAAAAATCCTCACTTTTCCGATTCTATTGCTGAAGGAGTTGGGAAGATCCCAGCTTTTTTCTTCTCCTCCATGCGATATGAATCGCCTTTAATATTAAACGTAACGGAATGATGGAATATTATTGATAATCAACACGCGTGATTTTTTGCTTGTTGGAAAAATATTAAAAAATAAATAGAATGTGATAAGACTAATTTAACAGATGGATAAAACACTACCCAGTTAGAGCTCAACTGTGACGTTTACTTTGTTAGGTTCATATAAAAATAGTGTGTTCAAAAAGTAACCAACCAACTTTTTATAATTGTTTTTAGCACTCTGTCAATTTTATGTTATCTTTATACTAAGTCTAAAATATTGGACTACAAACATGGAGGGTGGACGAAAACAATTAAGATGAAAAATAGAATAGTAAGAAACGTGACGTTATTTTATTTTTTTATTGCGATCGTTTTTACATTAGTGATACATCTACTTGTACCTTTAGTAGGTCATGCAGCCGAGCTTTCAAAACCTATTGTATTAGGACCACATTATGATGTTTTTCGTGATCCTTCCAATGATGTCGAAATTGATGATATCTTATCCGGTGAATATGACAAGTCCTTTGTTGCGAGTACTCAAGAGTATTTGAACTTTTGGCATACGGATGATACGATTTGGCTTAGGTTAGATACTGATGAAATAATAAAGAATAAGGAAGAATCCTACTGGCTAGAACTAATAGATAAACTAGAAAATATTGAGGTATTTTTGCTCAAAGAAGACGGTACATATGATATACAAAAAGGTGGATTCTCAAATTTGGATAGTCGAAAAATTAAATTTCGCTCTATTCTGTTTACAATAAATGATCCATCTATACAAGAAATTTACATTAAATTAGAGGGAGCACTTCCACTAACAGTGATTTCTTCTCTCTATACAACAGATGGGTTTATCGAAAAAATTATCTCGTATAAATTTTTGACAGGTGCTTTTTACGGATTTTTGACTGCATTATCCATTTATAATCTATTTTTGTTTTTTTCATTAAAAGAAAGATCTTATTTATACTATGTTTTTTATATGTGGAGCTTTATGGTCTTTCAAGCAACTATGAATACTTTTGATATTGAATTAATGGGGCACTTATTACCTGAATGGTTTTTCACAAGATCTTTAGTGTTAAGCTGCAATTTGTTACTTTTATGTATGATTTTATTTGGAAGAGAATTTCTTGAGCTAAAAAAATATTTACCCCTACATAATCGAGTGTTAACGGTGTCATTATGGATAACCATCTTCTCCTTTGTAGCAGTGTTTATCATTCCTGACGTATACATTGTTAATGATTTCACAATAGCATTTACGATGCTCGTCCTTTTGTTTCTTTGGATTTCAGGATTACGCTTATTGCTAAGAGGGTATAAAATCGCTCGGTTTTATATGGTCGGATGGACAGTTTTACTTGGTTCCATAATTATTCAAGGGTTAGGATTTATAGGTATTATTCCATTTCATCCACGAATATATGAAGATGTTCCTGCGACCGCTGCCATTTTTGAAGCCATATTCTTGTCATTAGCGTTAGGGGATAAAATCAATATTATTAAAAAAGAACATCAAGATATGCAACAAGAGTTAAACGAAACCCTTGAGTACAAAGTAAAAGAACGAACGCAGCAATTAGAAAAGGCCACACTAGAGCTTGAACGTTTAGCGAATACGGATAGACTAACTCAAATACCTAATCGTGTCCGATTAGATTATGTATTGGAAACTGAATTGAAACGTGCTCAAAATGAGTTGATACCATTTTCCGTCATATTGTTGGATGTCGATCATTTTAAGGAAGTAAACGATCAATTTGGTCATCAAGTAGGAGATATTGTGTTAATAGAAGCAGCGAAACTATTAAAAGATAATATTAGGGATATGGATACGATTGGAAGATGGGGAGGCGAGGAATTTTTAGTTATTTGTCCACAAACCACACTAGAAGATGCTTTACAGCTTTCAAAGAAACTTCGTAAACAATTAGAAAATCATAGTTTCCCAATAGTAGAACGAAAAACAAGTAGCTTTGGAGTCACTTGTTATGTTCAAGGTGATACATTAAATACTTTGATAGCAAGATGTGATAAAGCTTTATACCATGCTAAAGATAGAGGAAGAAACTGTGTTGAATATTTGATAAGATAACGTCATGTCTGTCACTCCCCGAAAAATTTTGTTTCACGAGTTTTGAATAAGTACGGTATTTTTGTATAAGCTTTATAATGTAGTAAAGGATGGTGATAAGCATGCTAACAGACGAAACGCAAAAAAAATTATTGGATAAAATCATTCAAGAGACAAATCCAGCTTTCATCATACTATTTGGTTCATTTGCTAAAGGTATGACACATGATGAAAGTGATATTGACCTTGCTTATTTCAGTGACACGCGGCTATCATCTTATGAACGTTTTATACTCGCTTCCGAGCTTGCAGAAATTGCAAATCGAGAAGTCGATTTAGTCGATATTAAACAAATCGATACCGTATTTACAATGCAAATCTTTGAACAAGGTAAACCAATTTATATTCAAGATGAAAACGAATTTACACGCCAAAAAATGCGTGCTTATAGTATGTATGCGACATTAAGTGAGCAGCGAGCCCCCATTATTAAGGCAATTAAAGAAAGAGGAAGTGTATTCGGCAATGAATGATGTCATTTTGAATAAAGCAACGACAATTGAACGCTGCGTTCAACGGATTCACGAAGTATACGAGGGTAACCCTGCAAACTTAACCGACTTCACAAAACAGGACAGCATCATTTTAAATATTCAACGTAGCTTGTGAGGCAAGTATCGATTTAGCCATGCATATCGTCAGCGAACGCAATCTGGGTGTGCCAAAAGCAAGTCGTGAAGCATTTAAACTATTACAAGAGGCTGGATTAATCGAAGCCAATTTAGCAAAGACGTTGATGAATATGGTCGGATTCCGAAATATTGCTGTACACGATTACCAAGCATTAAAACTTGATATTTTAGAGGCAATTTTAGAAAAGCATATTGATGATTTTAAGGATTTTACAAAGATGATTTTGCAATTGGAGAAATGATAGAAGCCTTTAGTACATGAGTTTGGCATTATTGATGATATTAATCTATATAGCGACTACTCTTCTGAACTAAATAATTGCATTTAAGTATATGATTCATTACGGTATATAAAATAAACCACCTAGAACGCTGTCTATTCAATGTTCTAGGTAGTTCTTTTAAAAAGCTCATTTACTTAGGATACAGTTCTCTGTAACTAGTGTAAGTGCGGTTTTCTCTACATTAACCTATTTATAAAATTATATTTACTACAAACACTTACACATTTATAACAACTCTTTTTTTAATTCCTTAAAAAAATGAACGTCATAGTTATCAAATATATTAGTAAATCTCTTCCCTAATATTATATCAATATTTAAACCCAATTGAGGATAAAAATCATAATTTGTGGATATCCAATAACCAAATTGCGCTAGTTCATCTGAATGTAACGATTCTATAGATAAATAATTTTGCGTTCTATATTTTAAATACTCAAAAAAGGTATTTATTCCACTAATTCTATTTGCAGTCCATAATATTTTTTGTAATGCAAAAATATTAACTACCCAGGTATCTTTATACTCCTCATCTAAATATCCATTAGATAATTCTGCCAAATCTAAGTATTCGTCTAGTACAACTACAATTTTATAGATTTTTTTATCTTTGGTTTTATTAATCTTAACTACTTCTTTTCTTTCTCTCTTATTATTGGAATTATAATAAATAACACTATTATTATTTAGCAAATACTCTTTGCCTCTTTGGCATTGCTTACAGGCCTTTACAATAACTTCTTCAAAATGTTTTTCAATTATTGATTGCGCATCTTCTCCATTTATAAAAATACTTTTGAAATTTTGAGACTTACACTCAATAAATAAAATCGTATCTTTAAATTTTATAATTAAATCTTGTTCATTACCTTTATTATCATATGACGTATGATATATATCTTGAAAATAAGTCTCAATGATATCTTTTGAATATGTCTCTAAAATATCACCTTTTATATCCTTAGATTTCTTATTTTCCAAAATTCCCCTTAAAATATTTTCGAATATATGATGTGTTCGTGGTACATACAAACCATCAGAAAATTTTATTCCTAATTTCCCTTTAAAATTGGTTCTTAAATTATCTTCAATAAACATTTTTTCATTTATATCATTACCATCTATAAATAAATTAGCAAAATTTTTGTGATTTCTAATTTCTTCAGTTCTAATTTTAATATATAGATTTTCTGTTGAAGCTAGGAAGATTAAAAAAGTATAAAAATTTTCCTTTATTGATAATCCATATATCTCATCACTTAATTCTTCAAAATACTGAAACAACTTAAAGTACTCATAGACATGAATAGAAGGATAGTCATATTTATAATTCAAATATCTCCCTAAATAATTTCTTCCAAGTTTATTATTAAATACTTGCTTTGAGCTATCCAGTTCAAATATTTTTTTTATTATAAGTATAAATATCTCTTTCTCCTTATCTAAATCAAATTGACACTTAACAAAAATCCTCATAACATTAGTCTTATAAACAATAAATATAGAACTTAGCTCTACAGCTAATCTTAAAGAAAAATCAAATTCTTCTACTTTCACTTGTCTATCTTGTATAACTTGATTAAAAATTTGAGCTTTTTCCTCCCTATTAAATTTTCTATAATGTAGCTTAGCAAATTTAATTACCTCAGCTACATCCTCATAGTTGTTTATTTTTTTCCGAGCTCTTTTATAATTAATCATATTGAAAACCTCGTTTCTTTTATTTTGTCAATAACGGCGTAAAATTGGTTCTTACGCAATTTTGGTGAACAAACACGAGTATATGTATAGTTACTTTCCGTTGTTATTTCGATATATCATTAGGGCTAATACAGCACATGCTTTTCCAGTAAATCAGGGTTCGCCCGTCCATACATCATACGTTTAAGAAGTTTAAGTCGATTGATGTGTCCTTCTAATAGGCTGTTGTGAAATGACATAGTCAACGCATTCTTTACAGCGCTTAAGTCTTTACGAATCCCTTTGCTGTGGGAATGGGAGCGGTGAATGCTTATTGGACAATTGAGCGGTCATCCAATCAAGGAACGCCGAAAGGTCACGCCTTTTAAAGAAGGTTCGATATTGTTGAATGATGTCTTCTGCTTGGACTAAACAAGGAAAATTTGTTTGACAGTGTTTCAAAATGGCTCTCTTTTCTTCAATCAATGCATCAGAACCAACCCACAGATAGTTAGTTATTTGCTTTCTTGTGACACATTGTTTTATTTTTGTTGGGGACCGTTGCTTTTTATTTGCTCTGTAAGGTTCTAGAAAATGAATCACTGCTGAGCCCCTTCCCTTATATCCTTGTGAATGTAGCTTTTGAATAATTTGATTGGTCGTAAAATGTTGTTCATCATAAGCTATAATTACTTCATATAATTTACATTTTTTATCCATCAACTGGTTGAGGAGATGGTTCACTATTCTTCTGATTTTTGATGCCTGCATGCCATTCAATGGTCGATGGAATATATCGCTCCAACCACTTTTCTAAACCCTCTCGTGCATTTTTCATCAAATGCCAACGGTCGCTTACCTGTTTAATCTTTGGGTTTGCCTTTTCAATAGCTTCTCGGTACGTAGTCGAACCATCTCGACTGACCACTCGAATTTGTGAATGTTGTTTGAGCCACTTTGTCACCGTTTCACCTGTACGATCAGACAAAATCGCAAGAGGCTGATGTGTGAGGTCAATGTGCCATAGGCATGACCTTTTCGAAACGAAAAGTCGTCGATACCCACCGTAGAAGGAATAGAGACATGAGTCGGGGTAGCTCGAATCAGTCGCAGAAATGTATCATGGCTCATCTTAGGCAGAAAAGAGCTAGCGAGTTTTTCCGCTTGTAGACAGCTCATGGAAAAAGCGAGCCTTCTGAGAAGTTGTTGAAGCCGCTCTGTCCGTCTAGCATAAGACTTCAGCCAAGAAAAACGCTCTGTAAAAATACGCTGCGTATAATCGTTTTCATCACAGAACCATTTGCGTGAAACAAAATGAATAGCTGTGTGTTGGGAACCGAAAGGTAAATCATAGAAAAAACGCATATACCGACTATGCAAGCGTAGGCTTTTCGTTCCGCATGATGGACAATACGCATGGTTCGTCGTCATTTGAAGGAGGAGAATCGTCTCTTTTTCTTTCTTTAGAAGCAAGTGAGCTTGTAACTGTTTTTCAGGAGTTAGCCAAGGTATCATCATAAAAATTCACCCTTTTCTTTTTCTATACCCGAAAAAAAATCAGTTAAAGACTTCACCAAAATTGCGTAAGAACCATTTCATCTTGACGGCGACAAAACTGGGATCTTCCCAACTCCTCCAGCAATAGAATCAGAAAAGTGAGGATTTTTATTCCGGCATTTTTGGGGAATTTTACGTCGGTATTGACACCACTTCTCCTTTATATCATATGAATGTAAAATTACGTAAAATTTGTATCATTACAAAAAATAATAAACAACTTATATAAAAATTTTCATGCACTAAATTATAAATATTTTGGTTATAATGAAAGTGTAAGCATAGAAGGAGGGAAATTTTTATGCAATCAATTAAAGTTTCAATTGACCAATTACTTTTAGATCCAAATAACTATAGAATACATAGTCATAAAAGATATACCCCTGTAAAGGAGATCAGCATTTCCAATCCCCTTGTACAAAAAAGAGTCAGAGATATGTTGGAAGGTGATAATAGAGAGGATATTAAAGATTTAATTGATAGTTTCAAAACAAATGGGTACTTAAGAATTGATAACATACTTATTAGAGACTATGAAAAAGAAAATGATAAGTTTGTTGTAATAGAAGGTAATAGAAGGGTTGCAGCACTTAAAGCTTTAAAAGACGATTTTGATAGAGGATTCGATATAGGAAATCTATCATCAGAAATATTCCAAAATTTAGAGGTTGTATTCTATGACCTAGATGAAGAAGCATACCTATTGTTAATGGGACTACGTCATGTAAGTGGTGTAAAAGAATGGGGAGATTATGAACAATCAGAGCTCATAATGAACCTAAGTAAAAACTTTAGAATGGACATTACTGAAATTTCCAATAGACTTGGTATGAAAAAACAAGAAGTTAAAAGAAGAATTAATTCATTTATTGCTATGGAAATATTTAAAGAAGATGAAGAGTACGGAGAGTTTTTCAGATCCAGTATGGCTGGTGTTTTTTATGAGTTAATGAGTAAACCAAATTTTAGAGATTGGCTTGAATGGGATGAATCAGTAAATAGTTTTAAAAATAAAAAGAACTTAAAAAGATTTTTCAGTTGGCTTTCTCCAACTGAAGATAGATCAGCCCCTATAATACAAAAAAGGGATGATATAAGAGAAGTTAATAAATTTATTAAAGATGAAGAAGCATTAGATACTATGGAGGAGAAAAATAGTATTAGCGAGGCATTAGAACAAAGTTCTTATTTCACTGAACAAGGTTTCAAAAGTAATATCAAATCTATAAAGAAAAGTTTGGATAGAATCCCTTTCAACGCCCTTCTCAATATGGATAAGGACACAAGAAAGGAATTAAAAGAAATTGTCAAATCAATCGAAGCTTTTAAAAAGATTTTAGATATTGGGGATAAAAATGAATGAACTACAAAAAGAAGAAAAATTTAAAATCTTACTAGAAACATTATTCGATGAATATCAAGATTATAATAATTTAATAAATTTCATTGAAGACAATGGATACGATTTTGATTTTGCAAAAGACTTCGTTGAAGAATTAACAAAATATGAAAAGGATATTGAAAATATTTTCAAGTTAAATATCTTTGATGTTGATATTGATTCATTTAATATAAAATTTAATACAAAAGTATTGAACAATGTTAAAGAAGCCATACAAACAATAAAGGAACTAGAAGCCTTTGATTTTGAAAAACTTTGTGCTCTATATATTGAATTTTTAGGTACTACTGGAAAGCCAAATGTTACTAGAAGATCTCATGATCAAGGTATAGATTTTGTAGGTGTAATAGAAAAGGAAGTATTAACCAGGCTTTTTGTCAAAAATATGAGTATTAATCGTTTATATTTAATTGGTCAAGCAAAACACTACAAAAATGATAAAGTAACTTCAAAGGAAATAAGAGAACTTGCTGGTTCGTTATATTTATTAAAAAATCAAAATTTTGCTCTTTTAGAGAATCCATATAAAAATTTAGATATAAAAGCTTTTACTCCTATTTATTCGTATTTCATTACATCATACTATTTTTCAGAAAGTGCCAAAAGACTATGTGATAATGCAGATATTATGCCTATTGATAGAATATTATTAGGTTTTACTTTCGGGTTAAATAATTCATACCATGATTCACTAGGTAATTTTTCAAAAGATCTTCTATTACAGGAATTGCATAAAATAGATTATTTCTCCTGATATTCGTATTTCTCTGTCTGATTCTTTTAGGCGTTATAATAACTTTATTTGTAAGATAAGAGGTAAAAACTATATTTATCTCTTATCCATATTTGTATTATAAATCTTTAATCTCTAAATACTAAGTAAAAAGTTTACCGTTACTTATGATAAGGTTCCCCCCTATTAATCCGAAAACTCCGATAAACCTGCTCCACCAAGATTAATCGCATTAACTGATGAGGAAACGTCATCTTAGAAAACGACAGTGTATCATTCGCCCGCTGCATAACATCCTTTCCTAATCCTAGCGATCCACCAATTACAAAAGCAATTTTACTCTTGCCGTAGGTTGCAAGTTGATCGAGTTGTTTGGCTAGTTCTTCGGATGTTTTCATTTTGCCTTCGATGGCGAGGGCGATGACGTGGGCGTCTGGGCTGATTTTGGCGAGGATGCGTTCGCCTTCTTTGTTTTTGACTTGTTCCATTTCGGTTGGGCTTAGTTCTTCTGGAGCTTTTTCGTCGGCGACTTCGATGATTTCGATTTTGGCGTAGGCAGAAAGGCGCTTCGTGTATTCGTCGATTCCTTGCTTTAAATATTTTTCTTTTAATTTTCCAACTGTAATAATTGAGATATTCACAGGTTTCCCTCTCTTTACAAACAATTTACAAACAGGATATCCACAGAAGTTATCCACATATCAACAGAAGTTATCTGTTTTTTCTTTATTTATCCACTGTTAGTTATTTTAGATTATCATAACATACTGTTACAACTGGCTTCTATTTTTTCCATCTGCTTTCTTTTTTCCGCAACGATCTGCCTGATGTCTGTGGGTAAAAAGAAGTTAATTCGCTTCCTCCTCTTAAAATTAAAATGTGGTTAATATCCTCTTTACATTCCCTTGAAAAAATAAAGAAGAAGAACTCACACTTTGAGGAGGAATGAATACATGAAAAAGATTAAAACGAAAACTCTGCCATTCATGTTAGCCGCAGGGATGGTATTTAGTTCTGCCCCTATTTTCCCGGAAGCTGCACTAAGTACTATGTTAGAAGAGAACTTTGATGCCTTATCATCACTTCCGGCAGGTTGGAAAGTTGTTCAAGGACAAGCTTCTGTACAGAACGGCAAATTGACGTTAACGTCCCCCTCTACCTCTCAACCAGCACGCGTAGTTGTACCGCTCGCTGAAGAAACAGGTGATTATGTTATTGAAGCGGATATGACGTTTTTATCTGCTGTTGAAGACACACGTTGGGCTTCTGTCATGTACCGTATCCAATCCGAAGACTATCCCTATTATCAAATGGCAATTCGTCGTGGAACAACCGCATTAAATGGTGTTGAGTTTGCTTTGCGTAACGATCGCAATCAATGGGAAGTCCATGACAAAACGTTTTACTCGGAGCCATTTGCGTTTAATCAAACCTATCGCTTGAAAATTATCGCTAAAGGCAATCGTGTACAGCAATACATCAACGATCAGCTTGTGATTGATACGGATGCTGCTTCAGCACTTATGAATGGTGATATCGGCTTTCAAGCAGCTGGCACAACGGTGCAATTTGACAATATAAGAGTGTCTTCTCAGGAGGCAGAATTACCGCCGCTATCACAGTCTGGTGCCTTTTTACCGAAAGAAGCGGAAACAAATATTTTGAACGCGCCGACGATTTTATCCTCTAATGCCACGCCACAAGCGGTTGATTCACTTGCTGGTACAGGCATTTCTTCAATGGTACTGAACACTGATCAGCAGTTAATGGTGAACGGCACGCCGCTTCAAACGATGCTTGAGAACATGCAAGGGAAAATGATCCCTGTCATTCAATTGGAGGATGAGAGAACAGTTGAGCCACTAGTTGCTTTACTAAAAGAGCGAGCGATTCAAGACGTGCAGATCGCTTCAGCTAATCCAGCAATTGTGAAGCAGGTGAAAGCAGAGATCCCGACGGCTAGGGGAGCCATCGTTTACGATCAACAGTCGATGAACAAGCATGATATCAATCATTTGATCCAACAAATTCACGAAAACGATGCGAAAGTAGCGATCATTCCACAAAAATTACTGACGGCAGATCTTGTGCATACATTGCACAGCCGAACGGTTTCTGTATGGGGGATTGGTGGTGCTCAAGAGGCAGATGCTCACGCCCTTATTCATACAGGTGTCGATGGGATTATCGCTCAAGATACGGCACCTGTTTTAACAGCGTTTAGCCAATATCCTGAAAATACGCTCGTTCAACGCCCAATTGTTGCTGCTCATCGTGGTATTCCTTCTCTCGCTCCTGAAAATACGATGGCTGGTTACGAAAAAGCGTACGAGCTAGGCGCAGACTTAATTGAAACAGATCTTCACCGTACAAAAGATGGTCATTTAGTGATTATGCATGATTACACAGTCGATCGCACGACGAATGGCAAAGGAAAAGTAGCAGAAATGACTTTTGAAGAAATTCGTCAGCTTGATGCCGGTGTGAAATTTAGTCCGGAGTTCGCAGGAGAAAAAGTACCTTCCTTCCGTGAGTATTTACAAGCGTTTAAAGGGAAAGATGTCGTTCTTTTAGTTGAATTAAAGGCAGGCGGTATAGAGGAACAAGTGCTTCAAGAAATTGAAGAGGAAGGAATGGCTGACCAAGTACTGATTCAAAGTTTCAGTCTAGATAGCGTGAAAAAATCACATGAGCTACAACCAGCGATCGGCACGGGCTTTTTATATTCAGCGGCTGTTCCAGGAACAACAGAAGGTCGCGTGAAAGATGCTCGCAAAATGTTAAATTACGCGTCTACTATGAACGCGACGTTAAACTCAAGCTATGGCAGCTTATCTCCAGAATTTATTACGTATATGCGTCAGCGCGGCATGACGAATCTGCATTGGACGTTCCGCAATGAGCAAGCTTTAGAAGAGCAACTAATGAACGGCATGATCGGTCCGATTACCGATTATACGCAATGGCTCAGCGCCGCACCCGTTCGTCTAGAGACACCGATTAAGAAACGCAATTTAAAGGTGGGAGCGACGGCAACGATTCAAGCAAAAGCTTTCGTTAACTATCGCACCGAGAAAAAAGAAAATATTGAAACAAGTTTATTTGTCGCTGACAACCAGCAAATTGTTGCCATCGAAGGTAACACCATTAAAGCATTGACACCAGGGAAAACGAATGTATTCGTACAGCACACTTTCACAATGCTCGGAAAAGAATGGAACTTAGTCGCAGAGCCAATTGAAGTGACAGTGAGATAAAGTGAACTTACGCCTTCCTCGAAAGATGAGGAAGGCTGTTTTTTATGGGACATGATCCTCTCAATTAAAAAAATCCGATCCCCACTGGAAATCGGATTTTTTTAATTATTCACAATGTTAACAACTAATTCACACGATGTTATCCACATATCCACAATAACTATCCACATATAGTGGGGCGAATATTAGTTTGCTACTACATATTCCGCGTTGTTTTGACAATATTCACAAGTTGTGGACAGCTTTTTGTCGTCGTCTAGTTTTTCGATTGTTGGTGATGTTTCGTATTCATCGACAATGACGTCTAATGCGAGTTCAGCATGTTCTTTGCAGCAATAAATCATGGTGTTCAGCTCCTTTTTGTTTTCGAAAAGAAACGCAGAACAGCTTTTCGCGATTCTGCGTGCTCTTATTTACATGATTCCTTCTGTCGTCAGTACAACGGTAATGGTTTTCTCTTCACCATTTCGATAGAAGGTTACTTCCATCTTATCGCCCACTTGTTTATTCGTATACATATATTTGCGAAGTTCTAAAATATCATTGATTTCTTCGTTATCTAGTTTCACAATTACGTCTAGCTCTTGCAAGCCTGCTTTCGATGCTGGTGTGTTTGGCTGAACTTGTTCAATCATTGCACCATCTGTGACACCTTCAGGCAATTTTAATGTTTGTTGTTGATGATAAGCTGGAATTTCGTTGACGTTTCGCAGTTGCACACCCATTGATGGACGTTTCACTTTTCCGTATTTCTCTAAGCTATCAATGATTGGCATTGCGTAATTGATTGGGATCGATAATCCGATACCTTCAACTGCTTGCTGAGCAATTTTCATCGAGTTGATGCCGACAACTTGACCAGAAATATTGACGAGTGCGCCACCACTATTTCCTGGGTTGATCGCTGCATCGGTTTGTAGCACCTCTGCTTGCCAGTCGATCATGCCATCTCCGTTAATATCGACCGGAATCGCGCGTTCTAGTCCGGAGACAATTCCTTGTGTCACTGAACCAGAAAACTCTAGACCAAGTGGGTTTCCAATCGCCATGACAGGTTCACCAATTTTTAAGGCATCGGAATCGCCAAATTCAGCTACGTCTTTCACTTGTTTGCCGTCGATTTCGATGACGGCCAAATCAGTCCAAATGTCACTTCCGCTAAGTGTTGCAGGTACTTTAGTTCCGTCAGCTAGAGACACTTCTAACTTTTCGGCCCCTTCCACAACGTGATTATTTGTCACAATGAAAGCTTTGCCTCC
Organism: Bacillus sp. FJAT-42315; assembly: GCF_002797375.1. Lineage (GTDB taxonomy): Bacteria > Bacillota > Bacilli > Bacillales > Domibacillaceae > Bacillus_CE. The sequence goes on along the minus strand of NZ_KZ454941.1, from coordinate 114,052 downwards.
CGCTTTTTTATAGATAACGCCAGAGCCTGTTCCTGCGGGTTGAGCTGTTCCGCCTTCCCAAAAGTTCCCAGATTGAATGTTCGTGATCCCGACAACGGCGTTCTTCACTTCATCCACCGCTTTTGTCACATCCGTCGTGACATCCAATGAAACATTTTTCGTTTTCGCTGATGGTTGTGTCGTTTGTTGATTGTTTTCATTTAGCCCAAAAGTATCGCTCATGTTTGAAAAAGCGAAGGTAACTAGTAAGGCACCTACAATCAAGCCGGCCAAGCTGGCTAGAAAGTAACCACTTTTTTTAGGGCCGTTTTGATTTCTTCCTGTTCTTCCTTGATCATCGTAATAACCCAAATATCTCACCCTTTACTATTGATGTTGTGATTATTTTCCCCATTTAAAAAAATTATAACGCTTCCCATCAAAAATTCAATTAATATGCAAGGCGAGGAAAAGAGACCGCCTTCAATGATGAAAAGCGGTCTCTCTGCTTATAATTCAGTTAAAATCGTTGGCGTTTTTGGATCGGTATCGAGCAATTCAAATTGCTCACCGACCGGCATATCTTTCATTTCGAGTGTTTGCGTCACACTCATTTTCGCCAAATCCTTCATGTTATTGTCTTGACTTAAGTGAGCAAGGTAAATACGTTTCGTTCGGTCACCGATGACATCACACATCGCCAGTGCCGCATCCTCGTTAGAGACGTGGCCGAAATCGCCTAATATCCGGCGTTTAATACTCCATGGATAGCGACCCATTCGCAGCATTTGGACATCGTGATTGCTTTCAAATACGTAGGCATCCGCATCTTTAATAATGCCTTTCATCCGATCGCTGACGTAGCCTGTGTCTGTGATCAACACAATTTTTTTTCCTTGATAATGAAACACATAAAACATCGGCTCGGCGGCATCGTGAGAAACGCCGAAGGATTCAATGCTTAAGCCGTTAAAGCTTTTGACTGTTTCCATTTCAAAAATGAACTTTTGCTCCGTATCCACTTTGCCGATAAGCCCGTCCATTGCTTGCCACGTTTTTTCATTCGCGTAGATCGGTAGCTGATATTTTCTCGCTAATACTCCGATTCCTTTAATGTGATCACTATGTTCATGGGTAACTAATATCCCTGATAAATTTTTAATATCCCGGTCAATAGAGGAGAATAAAGATTCCATTTGTTTGCCGCTTAAACCCGCGTCTACTAAAAAGGAATGTCCATCTGCCTCTACGTAAAACGCATTTCCTGTGCTTCCACTCGCTAGCACACTAAAATGCAACATCCTGTTCACTCCACTTATTTTTAACTATCTGTTTCATTTGTATAAATAGTTCCATCTAACGCATTGACGTAAATTTTTTCGACTTTGTCGTTATTTTTTATTTTAAAATACCAAGTAGGGGAGAGTACTTGCGCCTCGGTTACTTTAACGACCGTATAGTAACCGAGCTCGGCATTGGAGATTTGGCTGTTTGGCTTAATGAAACCATTTTTATAGAGGCTCTGAACCGCTTGAAAAGCTGGAATAATCGTTTCCTTCTGGTCATTCTCCTCTACTTGTCCTAAAAGCCTTTGCTCATACTTGATAATCTCTCCGTTATCATTCAGTTGAATTTCAAGCCTTCCATTGATATTTTCAAACAGCTTTTTATTATTAACATGCTGATAGAAAACCGCTTTTTTCTTCTTTTCATCCATGCCCCAATAACGATATTCTTTTCCATAAACGACATGATCGTTCACAAAAGAACGGATGTCTTGTACTTTATTCTCTCCTAGCTTTACTGACTTTTGCAATTTACTATAAACAATCATTTGACTATCAGAAAGCTGGATTTGCTGATTTTTTAGCTTGGCCAATTCCTTTTTATCAAAGCTTTTCGACTTTGCCGTAATAATGGCTGCTTCGGTAATATCATTAGGTAAGTCTTCATATTTAATGTTGTATTCTTTTAGCTTTTCTTCAACGGGCTCTTCTTTCATCGTTGCGTATTGATTCGCACGATCTTTGTTAAAAAACATGATAAGTAGGAAGATATTCAAAATGAGAAAAACAGCAATAAAGATTGTTTTCGTTTTACTCCAATCCATGACTACTGTCCTCCATTTCTTCATTCCATAGCAGTTCTTTCCAACGACCATCGTATTTATAAAACCAAGCTGGTTCAAGAACAAGAATTTTATCTGTTTGCAAATCAGGACGCATATGATAGCCAACTGTCATATCTTCTAATTGGGCAATATCAAAATTGGGCTGTTGTTTCACTTGATTGAATGCTGTCAAACTATCTTGCAATTTCACCTCATCCGCTTCAGAGGGAATCGAAATATTTAAGGTAAAGTACGGGCGAACATATTTATAAATTTGTTCTTTTCCCCAAATTTGCATGATTTCTGCCATGCCCTGATCATTAAAAACGGGCTGACCGTCAATAAATAACCGATAACTAATTTGCGGAGAACCTGGGATTGCCTCAAACAGTCGATATTGGTCCGTCCAACCGCTGTGCTCATTAACGAAATTAACGCTTTTATCAATTAATCCATGCAGCGCTCCACTGCGGACCGCTTCCTGAGCTGGATTGACATATTCTATCTTCTTGTTCTTATGAAGCACTTTCATTAAACTTGAGCCGTCTGTATACTCTTCTCCGTTCGTTTTTGTTCCTTTTTTCACAATGCTTGGATCTGTAAATAAAGCATCTTTAAATTTCAATGTATCAATATCGTCTGGATAATACTTATATCTCATTAAAGAAGGGAGACCTTCTGGTAAAAATAGCCGACGGTTATCTCCTAGTTGCTTGGACAAATAAACATCCCATTCAAGAGCTTGATTGGAATAATTTCTTTTAAATGCACCTAAAGTAGCTGACGAAACTTGACTTTCAAACACGAGACGTTCATTCGTTGAGACAAAATAAACGATCGTTTTTTTGTCTCTTGTATTCATCCGACTAATCACTATCCGATCGAAAACAGCATTGGGCACTTGCTGATCATTAAATGCCCATAATGTATTGATTGTATAGAATGGAATGAACGTTGGAAATACCAATGCCATTCTATTATCTCCATACATTAAACGGTCAAATTCTTTATCAGTGGTCGTATTTGAAATGTTTTTCGGTTCGTTAAAGGTCCATCCTTGCAGTTCATTCAATATATTATTTATCTCATTTTCATTCGTTGTACCAAAATGACGATCACCATTATGGAATAATACTTTAGATGGCTTAATAAGATCGGCAACTTCCCTCGTTTCACCGATAGATACTTCATGAACATAATCATCTTCAATCGTTTCTAAGTTCGGCTGATAGTTCCAGATGCTTAACGTCAAAAGAATGCTAGTAAAGACAAGCACGACTAAAACAATACTTTTGATGTGTTCATAGTTCATAGCCAATCATCCTCTTGAGATAACTCATATGGTAGCGTAAAGAAAATAGTTGTGCCTTTCCCTTCCGCGCTAGTCGCCCAAATATCGCCACCATGTGCCGTAACAATTTCTTTGGCAATCGCAAGCCCTAAGCCAGTACCACCCATTTTGCGCGTTCTTGCACGATCTACTCGATAAAAACGTTCAAAAATCCGCTCAAGATTTTTCTTCGGAATCCCCATGCCTTGGTCACGAACGCTGACGACAATGGCATTGGATTGTTCCTCTACCTTAAATGTAAGTCGGCCTCCTTGTGGAGAATACTTCAAGGCGTTAGAAATAATATTATCTAGCACCTGCGTCAATTTATCGGTATCGATCTCAACATAAATCGGATAATTAGGTAGCTGTCTTTTAAACGTGACATCTTGAGATTTTGTCATTTCAAATCGATCAATAATTCGATTGTAAAACTTTGTGAAGTTGACTTCTTTTTTCGTAAGCTGAAAATCACGGCTATCAAATTTAGATAACTGCAATAAATCATTCACTAGTCGGATCATTCGCTCCGTTTCTGTCTGTGTCACTTCTAAGAAATGAGGCGCAATATCAGCATCTTGCCAAGCTCCATCTGCTAATGCCTCTAAATAACTTCTCATCGTCGTCAATGGTGTTCTCAATTCATGAGAAACATTCGCCACAAACTCACGACGATCCGCTTCAATTTTCTCTTGTTCAGTAATGTCATGAAGCACGGTAATTAATCCATTCACAAAACCCGTGTCTTTTTGAATGACAGAAAAGTTGGCACGTAAAATATATGGCCCTTCTTCATTGCTATAATCCAATATGACCGAATCTTGTTCATTCAGCAAATCTTCAAATGAGTACTCTTCCTCGAGACCAAGCACGGACGTAATCGGCTTCGAAATCAATGTTTCACGTGAAACATTTAACAGCTTAGCTCCTGGTTCATTAATGAGAATAACACGGCCTCTACGGTCGGTTGCAATCACCCCATCTGTCATATAAGACAAAACCGATGATAACTTTCTTCGTTCTCCCTCCGTCGTGGCTTGAGCTTCCTGAAGTCGCTTCGTTAAATTATTAAATGTGACTGCTAGCTCACCAATCTCATCCTGCCCATATACTTTCACCTTTCGCGAAAAGTTTCCTTTTCCAAGTGCGACAGCTTGACGACGCATATCTGTGATCGGGCGAGTAATGGTACGAGCTAACACCACACCTAAAATAGCTGTGATCCCTAGAGCCAGGGCCGTGGCTGAAAATAGGATTTCATTAATCTGATCCATTTGTCCGAACACATTTTCAATCTTTCCAACTAAATAAACCGCACCGATCACTTCTCGATTCGAAATGATGGGAGATGTTAACACCCAAAAACGTTTATTCGTTTGCTTATCGACATACATCTTGTCTTCGTCGGCTCCAACAGACAACGTCCTCTTCACTGAAATTTCCGTTGTTCTTTGACCAAGCGTTCCTTGTTTCGTCGGATCAGATGTACCAATAATTCGGCTACGTGCGTCAATGACCCGCACTTCTGAAATATCAGAACCCGAAAAATCCTCTAATATTTTTTGAATATCCTGCTCCAGCGTCGGCGTATCCTCGGTTCGCTCTTTCAACATCTCTTCCCTTAAATTATATTCGAGCAAATTCACTCGCTGCTGCAAAGATTGTTTGAAATTTGTGACGAGCTTCTTTTCTAATTCATTAACAAAATAAACGCCAATAATTTGCATAGCGAATAAAATGAGCAGTACATAAATTAATACAAACTTTAATTGTATCGAACGGAAAAAACTCACTTTTTTCATTTATTATTACTCCTGTTCAGGATTGCGCAAGTAGTAGCCTACCCCTCTTCTCGTTACAATCCAGGATGGGTGACTCGGATTATCCTCGATTTTTTCACGTAAGCGGCGAACAGTTACGTCCACCGTGCGAACATCTCCATAATAATCATAGCCCCAAACCGTTTGCAACAAGTGCTCCCTCGTCATCACTTGACCAATATGTTTCGCTAAATAATGAAGCAATTCAAATTCACGGTGAGTCAGTTCAATCGTTTCTCCACGTTTAGATACCATGTAAGCATCGGGAAGAATCGTCAATGTACCTACCGTAATTTCATTTGAATCGTCTTCTTCCTCCACTGGCGCAGGGGCAGCTTGATGGCGACGTAAATTCGCCTTCACCCGAGCAATCAACTCCCTTGTACTAAATGGCTTTGTCACATAATCATCTGCGCCAAGTTCAAGCCCAAGCACTTTATCAATCTCCGAATCTTTAGCTGTTAGCATCACAATAGGCATTTCATATTTCTTCCTTACTTCACGACACACTTCCATTCCATCCCGTCCTGGAAGCATAATATCCAATAAAATTAAGTCAGGCTGTACTTCTTCTACCATTTCAACAGCCTGATCCCCATCGTACGCACAATGAACTTCATAACCTTCTTTTTTTAAGTTAAATTGTAGAATATCTGCAATTGGTCTTTCGTCATCTACAACTAATATCTTTTTTTGCATTTTGCTCTCCTCTTTTCTTCAAAAGTCAAAAAATATTTACAATCAAATGATTTAGTGAAGAGGTTATTCCTTTATTTTATCATAAGAAAACACCGATTTCTTCCACCTTTTATTTACTCTTAACAAAGTAAAAGAGACTGACCCCAAACAATAATATCTACTATTTAAAAGGAGAAAGCCCTCTTCATTGAGATATTTTTATGGATGTCAGCCTCCTTAAGACCGTCTTTTCAACATCAATACCACATCTATTAACTGTACCATGAACAGCAACCTTTTTCACCCTTTAGCAGTCGATAGGAATATATATCCAAAGTTTATTCTATGCAATCTTTTTCTTTCAAAAAAAACACCGCGAGAGTTATAATCATCGCGATGCTTCTTTGATGGCTCAGGACGGAATCGAACCGCCGACACATGGATTTTCAGTCCATTGCTCTACCAACTGAGCTACTGAGCCAAACTAGTATGTATTTAACAAAAAACTGAGCGGCCAACAAAGAAGTTACTCTTAGAAGTCATGGCCGACTAATAAAAAAAATAGGATTCATTAAGTAAACGATAAAAGTAAATGATTCATTTATGGCGGTCCGGACGGGACTCGAACCCGCGACCTCCTGCGTGACAGGCAGGCATTCTAACCAACTGAACTACCGGACCATAAATATTGATTACTTTTTAAAACTAGAACTTGGTGACCCGTACGGGATTCGAACCCGTGTTACCGCCGTGAAAGGGCGGTGTCTTAACCGCTTGACCAACGGGCCATTCAATAAGAATGGTGAGCCATGAAGGACTCGAACCTTCGACCCTCTGATTAAAAGTCAGATGCTCTACCAACTGAGCTAATGGCTCGAAACATTGTTGCTATCAGCAACTTTGTTAATACTATCACAAGGTGTTTAAGCTGACAATAGGTTTTTTAAAAAAAATGTCGAAAAAAGTTTTTAGCGGGAGTAGAATTGAAAAATTGAAAAAACCAACACACAAAAAACCGGCTTCTCAAAAAGGAGAAGCCGGTGCTTTTTATATTAACCTTGCGCCCAAACGCTGCGAACAACGTTTGTTTGGTTGCGGTCTGGCCCTACTGAGAATGTAGATAACGGAATGCCCGTTAATTGAGAAACACGCTCTACGTAGTGACGAGCATTAACCGGAAGATCATTTAATGTTTTACAGCCAGTGACATCTTCTGTCCAGCCTGGAAGCTCTTCATAAATTGGTGTACATTCAGCTAAAATGTTTAAGTTTGCTGGATACTCTTCAATCACTTGATCTTTGTAACGGTAAGCGACACAGATTTTCACTGTTTCAATACCTGTAAGTACATCAATCGAGTTAAGAGAAAGATCCGTTAAACCGCTGACACGACGAGCGTGGCGAACAACAACGCTATCAAACCAACCAACACGACGTGGACGACCAGTTGTCGTACCGTACTCACGGCCTACTTCACGAATTTGATGACCAATTTCATCATGAAGCTCTGTCGGGAACGGGCCATCTCCTACACGGCTAGTGTATGCTTTTGCTACACCAACAACGTGATTGATTTTTGTTGGACCTACACCAGAGCCGATCGTTACTCCACCTGCTACTGGGTTAGAAGATGTTACGAATGGATATGTACCTTGGTCGATATCCAACATAACGCCTTGAGCGCCTTCAAATAATACGCGACGACCTTCGTCTAATGCGTCATTTAAAACAACAGATGTGTCACAAACGTAGTGTTTAATTTGTTGACCGTACTCATAGTACTCATCAAGAATATCTTCAATCTTGAAGCCTTCTGTTTCATAGAAGCGCTCAAGTAAACGATTTTTCTCTTCTAAGTTGCGAGTTAATTTCTCTTCAAACGCTTTGCGATCTAAAAGGTCGGCCATACGGATACCGATACGTGCTGCTTTATCCATGTAAGCTGGACCGATTCCTTTTTTCGTTGTACCGATTTTATTGTCGCCTTTACGTGCTTCTTCTACTTCATCAATTTTCAAATGATAAGGAAGAATTACGTGAGCGCGGTTACTAATGCGCAAGTTATCTGTTGACACATTTTGGTCATGTAAATATTTTAATTCTTGAATTAATGCTTTAGGATCTACTACCATCCCATTGCCGATCACACAAGTTTTCTCTTTATAAAAGATACCTGATGGAATTAAATGCAATTTGTATGTCACGCCGTTAAATTTAATCGTGTGTCCCGCATTGTTACCACCTTGGTAACGAGCTACTACTTCTGCGTTTTCTGAAAGGAAGTCAGTGATTTTACCTTTTCCTTCATCGCCCCATTGTGTTCCTACTACTACTACTGACGACATGTATAAGCACCTCCGAAGGGTCCGTAAATTTCTTTGTTATATTAAGCACCTTTTATTTTAACAGGTTAAAGCAAGAGAAGTCAAACTGAAAACACGAACATTTCGTGATTTTTTTTAAAATTTGTTCGTAAAATAACAAATACCAGCAGTTTTTACCTTTCACTGCTGGTATATCATGTATGTTATCCTGTTTCATCAAACCGCCGCTCTAAGTTAACAAACTTATTATACTCTTTCACAAAAGCGAGTGAAACCGTACCTACAGGACCATTCCGTTGCTTCGCGATGATAATTTCGATAATGTTTTTATTCTCGGATTCTTTATCATAATAATCGTCTCGATACAAAAAGGCAACAATATCTGCATCCTGCTCAATCGATCCAGATTCCCGAATATCAGACATCATCGGACGCTTATCCTGCCGTTGCTCTACGCCACGAGATAACTGCGACAGGGCAATCACAGGTACTTCAAGTTCACGGGCGAGCGCTTTTAATGAACGAGAAATTTCTGATACTTCCTGTTGGCGGTTCTCACCCGAGCGACCGCTACCTTGGATGAGCTGCAAGTAATCAATTAAAATCATGCCAAGTCCTTGCTCTTGCTTTAAGCGGCGGCACTTGGAGCGAATTTCACCAATACGTACACCTGGTGTATCATCAATATAAATCCCTGAATTAGACAAGCTCCCCATCGCCATCGTCAGCTTGCGCCAATCTTCATCGGTAAGGGAACCCGTCCGCAAGTTTTGAGCGTTAATGTTCCCCTCGGCACAAAGCATACGCATCACGAGCTGTTCAGCTCCCATCTCCAAGCTGAAGATCGCAACATTTTCATCCGTTTTCGTGGCTACGTTTTGCGCAATATTTAAGGCAAAGGCTGTTTTACCGACAGAGGGACGAGCAGCTACAATGATTAAATCATTTCGCTGAAAACCAGCTGTCATGCTATCAAGCTCGGCAAACCCAGTTGGAATCCCTGTTACATCACCTTTACGGTTATGAAGCATTTCAATATTGTCATACGTACGCACGAGCACATCTTTAATATTGTGAAAAGCACTCGTATTTTTTCGTTGCGCCACTTCCATAATGCTTTTTTCGGCTTCACTTAGTAATGCTTCTACTTCATCTTCCCGACTATAGCCTTCTTGGGCAATATGAGTTGCTGTGCGAATTAATCGACGTAAAAGTGATTTTTCCTCAACAATTCGAGCATAATATTCGATATTGGCCGCTGTCGGGACTGATTCAGCCAATTCAGTTAAATAGACGACGCCGCCGACATCTTCTAAATCTTTAATAGCTGCTAGCTCTTCTGTCACGGTCACGACGTCAACCGCTTTACCGTGATCGTTCAGCTTCAGCATATGATTATATATCTTTTGATGGGCGGTACGGTAGAAATCTTCTGGTATCAAAATCTCAGAAGCAACCGTTAAAGCGGATGGCTCTAAGAAAATGGCTCCAAGAACAGCTTGTTCCGCTTCAATGCTCTGCGGCGGAATTCGATCTGTCATAACATCGCTCATCGCTTACCTCTCCCTTAAAAACAATCTCGTTGATAAAAAAATGTGACCAGAAACATCCGATCACATTTTTTCAACCTTATTATTTTAGCATGAAACGAATTATTTTTCTTCCGTTACATGAACTTTTAATGTGGCAAATACTTCATTGTGAAGTTTCACTGGAACATTTGTGTAACCTAGAGCACGAATGCCATCCGGTAGATCCATTTTGCGCTTATCAATGGCAATATTATGTGTTTTCTTCAATTCGTCTGCAATTTGTTTCGTTGTGACAGAACCGAATAAACGACCGCCTTCTCCTGTTTTTGTAGAAATTTCTACTGTTAAGGCTTCTACAACTTCTTTTAACTTTTTCGCTTCTTCTAATTCTTGCTCAGCAAGCTCAGCTTGTTTTCTTTTTTGCGCATCTAATGTTTTTTTGTTGCCAGCTGTCGCTTCCACAGCTAATCCGTTTTTGATCAGAAAGTTATGAGCATAACCATCTGCTACATTTTTAACTTCCCCTTTTTTTCCTTTTCCTTTTACGTCTTGTAAGAAAATAACTTTCATTCTTCATGACCTCCTTCAAAAAATTCATCGATTGCTTTTTGCAGCTGAATTTCTGCATCAGCAATGGTAGTGTCTTGCATCTGTGTAGCAGCATTCGATAAATGACCTCCGCCGTTCAATTGCTCCATGATCACTTGAACATTGACATCACCGAGGGAACGCGCGCTAATTCCGATCGTATTTTGCTCACGATAGGCAATCACGAATGACGCCTGCACTCCATCCATTGTAAGAAGAGTATCAGCCGCTTGTGCAATCATAACGGCATCATACACAGAGTAGTTGTTTCCTTTTGCAATAGCAATACCATCCCGGTAAAAATAAACCGTTTCAATAATTTGTGACCGTTGAATATAAGTATCAATATCCTCTTTCAAAAACTTTTGAACGAGGACCGTATCCGCTCCATGAGCCCGTAAATAGGAGGCTGCATCAAACGTTCTTGAACCCGTTCGAAGTGAGAAGCTTTTCGTATCGACCACAATTCCCGCCAATAAAGCCGTTGCTTCGAGTCTATTAATTTTATGCACTTTTGGTTGATATTCAAGCAACTCCGTAATTAATTCGGCCGTCGATGAAGCGTAAGGCTCCATATAAACGAGCAGTGGATTTTTAATAAATTCTTCCCCGCGACGATGATGATCAATCACCACGACCTTCTCAACCTTATTCAGAAGCTTTTCTTCAATTACTAGTGAAGGCTTATGAGTATCAACAATGACCAGTAACGTATCATCCGTTGCAATATCCAAAGCTTCTTCTGGCGTAATTACACGAGAATATAAATCTGAACTATTCTTGACCTCCGTCATTAAACGCTTAACGGATGTATCAATTTCTGAATCATTCAGAACGATATACCCTTCACGGTCATTCATTTCAGCGACGCGCCGAATCCCCATAGACGCTCCAATGGCGTCCATGTCAGGATATTTATGACCCATAACAATCACTTTATCGCTTTCAATCACCAATTCTTTCAAAGCATGAGAAATCACACGAGCTCTGACGCGTGTTCTCTTTTCCATAGGGTTTGTCTTTCCACCATAAAACTTTACTTTCCCATTCAATTGCTTGATGGCTACTTGATCGCCGCCTCGACCAAGGGCTAAGTCTAAGCTTGATTGCGCTAGATCCCCAAGTTCCGGCAACGATATGTCTCCTTGGCCTACACCGATACTTAACGTTAAGGAAGCTGCTTGTTTCGATGTACTTTCTCGCACCTCATCTAAAATAGAGAATTTCGCGTCTTCTAACTTGTGTAATGTTTTTTGATTAAGTACAGCAAAGAAACGCTCAGAAGAAATCCGCTTTAAAAAGATGCCATACTCTTTCGCCCAATTATTTAATATAGAAGTCACCATACTATTTAAATGACTACGGGTCTGGTCATCCATCCCCTGCGTTAAATCGTCATAGTTATCTAAGTAAATAATTAACAACACCGTTTGTTCTTCCTCTTGTTTCCTAGCAACCTTCATTTGCTCTGAAATATCGATAAAGTAAAGCATCTTTTCTTTCGGCTTGATCACTACATTAAATTCCTGTTCATTTAATTGAATGATATCGCCTTTTTCATTTTTAATAATGGGAATGACCGCTTCTGCAAGCTCATATAAAGAATTTCCTGCCAACGTCTCCTTTTGAAAATAGGACAAAAGAAAAGAATTTGCCCATTCTATGTAGTAGTCTTCGTTATACAAAAGGATTCCTATCGGCAGCTCCATTACGGCCTCTTCTCCAACTAGCTTCACCCTTTTGGAAAGTGTTGTTACATACAATTCAATTTCTTCATGAACCTTTCTTTCCGCCCGAAGCAAGAGAAAAAAGACAATGGTACCTACTGCTAAACCAACTAATGCTATGAACCAGTTGTAAAAAGCAAGCATAGCTAATGAGAGAAATAAAACCAACATGATTCCATATAGCAGAAGTTGAATCTTCTGCCGACTGTAGTAAGAAAGCATCATTTCAGCTCCTAAAATTAAAAGTAAAGCCACAAGTTATGGTTTTTGTTGAAGGCGCTGTCGTAAATCAAAACCTAAGTCAATTATACCTAATAATCTTACAAGATAAAGAAGAGGAAGGAAGACAATTGATAAAACAGTTAAAATGATGGGCACAATTTTTGGCCATTTCTTTATATCAGCAAAGAAATAGAAGAAAGATAAACCTTGTATAATTAAACAAAATTGTAGCATAAACATCAAATTAACATAAGTGGAGTACCACGAACTTCCTACTTCCGGGATTGCAACAAAGCTCAACAGCAACAAAATTAAATAATACCATAAGATGCTTTTAGGCATTCTCCACATCCGAAATGGTTGAAAATGAGGGACATTAATCTTTAACTTTTTTAATATAGGAAAATTCACAAGCATAAATAAAAATACTGCTGTCAAAGCAAATAAAACAAATAAGCTAGGCGTTAAAGCATAAAAAAAGGAAAACCCTTCTTGAAATTGTTTCACTGCTTCTTCTGGCAACGGTTGACCCAGCTCTTCCATTAAGTCCATCGACTCTTGAAAAGAACGCTTAAACGCTTCGTTCATTTCTGTTGCCACATTGACCCCAGTAAGCAAAATCGTCGACACGTATAACAGGACAATATTCAACAAAAATGTCAGACTTCCTGCTATAAATATAGACAGTTTATCAAGTTTTTTGTACACCATACTCCCCATTACAATACCAGTAGAACAAAAAACGAACGCTAACGGCACCGCACCTAACCCTCCGGCTACACTAGCTACTAATAAACTAATCAATCCAAACATCACCGATGATTTTAGCGAATATTTAGCACTAAACACTAAAAAAGGAAGGACAAGAAATAAACTAGATAACACGGATACTCCCGGAACATAAATCGCTACCAACAAAAGCACAACAAAAAGCGCTAGCATCCATATTCCTTCATTTAACACTTTTTTCTTTTCCACTCAAACACCTCATTAAATAATAGCTGACACACTTTCCAAACCAGAAAGTGACCATCATCCTACTATTTTATCCTCCTTTCCCCCTTCCTTCAACTAAAGAAAAGCGGAAGGCGCTGGTCAGCGACGTATGGACTGGAACATTCCGCACGAGATAAAGGAAACACGATGAACGTCAGTGAATCGATGTTGACTTATCGCAAGGAGGAATGTGGAAGTCCACTAGTCGCTAGCGCCTGGAGCTGGACAATTGGAAGAGCGGAAGCAGCCGTTTAGACTCGGCAGACATAAGATGGACCGCCGTAGTGGCGTTCTTTGCCACATAGGCGTGACAGCTTATGTCCGAGAGTCTGGCTGCTGCAGCTGGACAATAGAAAAGCGGAAGGCGCTGGTCAGCGACGTATGGACTGGAACATTCCGCACGAGATAAAGGAAACACGATGAACGCTAGTGAATCGATGTTGACTTATCGCAAGGAGGAATGTGGAAGTCCACTAGTCGCTAGCGCCTGGAGCTGGACAATTGGAAAAGCGGAAGGCGCTGGTCAGCGACGTATAGACAACAAACTCGCCAACCTATAGAAACAGGCGGCGAGTTTGAAAAATAATGTCCATACCGTTCTAATCCGCTAATCGATCCGCTTCATCTTGAAAATGAAAGCGCTGAATCGATTGTTGTAGCTCTTGATTCAACCCGTTCAACTGCTCGGTCGCAATCGTTACGGATTGAACAGCGCTTAATTGCTCATCTGTATGGTTATTTACTTTTTCACAAGCTACTGCTGTCTGCTGAGAAAGTGCAGCCATGTAGCTAGATAAATCAAGCAATTCATCTTTTCTAACCGCCACTTGTTGCATATCAAGATGTAGCGAGTCAATCAACTCTTTCATATTATTCATCAGCGTCGAGTTGCTTTCAAAAATTTGATTGGCTTGCTTTACCGCTTTTGTTTGTTCAGTAAAGTTCTCTTTCGTCTGAACAATTTGATTCACTGCCTTATGTGATCCTTGCAAAATCGTTTCGATCATCTCTTGAATTTCCTGTGCTGCTTGATTCGATTGTTCCGCAAGCTTGCGAACTTCGTGAGCAACAACGGAAAAACCCTTTCCATAAGTGCCTGCTCGAGCGGCTTCAATACTCGCATTTAACGCTAATAAATTCGTTTGTGCTGAAATATCTGTAATCGTATGAATGATCTTTTCGATTTGTTGAATTTCAGTTCCTAGCTCGGTGATTACTTCCTCGGTTGAATCGATAAATTGCTTTGAGGTTTCATTAGACTGCTGTAAAGAGTGAATGTGATGTGCACCTTGCTGATTCGCATGATCGGCATCTAATGCAAAAGTAGACATCTTCTCCGTTTTAGCAGAAACCGCATTAATAATCTCACTTAAACCTTCAGATTGTTCTTTCGCTGATTTGGCTTTGTTAGCAGAACTAGCCGATTCAACGGCAATTTCGTTAATTTCAACGACCGTACGTTCACTCGAAGTAGCTGATACTTGTGCCATTGTGTTTAATTCAGTGATCGATTCTCTTACATTTTGAGCTGATTGCGAAACCACTGCAATAATATTTTTCATATTATCAATCATATGGTTGAAGCTATGGCCAAGCTGAGCCACTTCATCCCGCCCTTTGATCGTTACTTTCGTATGTAAATTACCTTTTGCCACTTCACTCACCGACTGATTTAGCTGCTCAATCGGTTTCGAGATTTTCGCTGATAAATAATAAATAACGACAATCATAATCATCAAAATGGACAGAGCTGTAATCAACAATATGTTTCTAATCTCTTGTGATACACTGATTAACTCTGCTTCATTAAACACCGCTCCTACTGTCCAATTCGTATCATTTACCCTCTCGTAAATAAATAATTGTTCTGCCCCTTGATCGAATGCTATTCCGCTATCTTTCTCGCTAGATACTGCCCCTTTAAATAAAGGTTGCTCTGTTAAATTATTTCCTTTTTCTTTCGGATGAACAATTGCATCTCCATTTTCCGCCATAATGACAGGGTATCCTTTATATCCAATATCTAAATCATTAATATGATTCGTCAAGCTTGTTAAATTAATATCTGCTCCTACGACCCCGATTAAATTCTTTCCACTATATAATGCTTTCGACACAGTAATCACATATGTCCCTGACGCATTTTCATAAGGTTCACTCCATACAGCTGATTTCTTATTATCAACCGCTAATTTAAACCAACTTTGACTAGTCGGGTCATAATTATTGGATAAATTCGTAGCAGGGACCATTTTAAATTGCTTATTCGGTGCAGCAAAATACACATTTAATACATCTTTATATAAACGAGTATATTGATTAAAAATCTCCTGAAGATCTCTTTCGGCCAAGCTTTTTGCTTCTGCAGAGGCGTTTATCGATTGACCATATACTTTGACTTGTTGGCTTTCTGATAATAGTTGAATACTCTCATCATATTTTTGCAAAAATTGTTGAGAGGAGTGCTCCAATTCCTTCACTATTCCTTTTGTCTGCTCTAACACATCTGCTTTTGTTTTCTCTTCTACTTTCCATCCTGTAAAAACGATGATAAAAGCAAAGGAAACCAACAGTAAGATTGCAATAGGTACTATGAACTTTAATCGAATAGATTTCAGTTTATTCACGCCCTTCTATAGCATCACTGTTGTTTATTATAGTCTCTTTTGCCTAGTGATTGTATAGAATTATTGTAAAGATTTTGTTTATTTTACTTTTCCAACAAAAACAGCACATCAGCTAGTGACCGATGTGCCGTTTAGATCATTTCAATTTAAAGCGACCTACAGCATGTTTCAATTCCACACTTAATTCCATTAAGCTTTCTGATGACTTTGTTACTGATTCAATCGCTCGAAGCTGTTCATCAGCAGAAGCGCTAATTTCTTCACTTGCAGCGGCGGATTGTTCAGCTGCTGCTGCAATACCTTCCATCACTTGCAGTACTTCATTTTTTGACTCGCCTGCTTCAAAAATTTCGCTATTAATTGTTGTAATAGCGCTTTCCATCTCCTCTACTAAAGAAGATAAGCGAGTAAAGATTTGCTCTGTTGCTTCTACAACAGCAGTCTGTTGATCAAAATTTTCTTTCGTTTTTATCATTTGGTTGACTACTCGATGTGACCCACCTTGTATGTCGGTGATGATTTCTTTCACTTGATCGGTTGCTTGTCCTGATTGCTCAGCTAGCTTTCGAACCTCATCTGCTACTACCGCAAAGCCTTTTCCATGTTCTCCGGCACGCGCCGCTTCAATCGAAGCATTTAACGCTAATAAATTAGTTTGAGCAGAAATATCAGTGATCGTTTGAATAACAAGCTCAATCGACTTAATTTTTGTCTCTAAAGCTATAATCACTTCCTCCATCTCATCAATATACCGCTTCGACTCCACACTTGATTGAGCTAGCTCCTGGATTTGGTGAAGACCTGCTTTATTCGCTTCCTCCGCTTTGTGCGCGGCATTTGCCATATCTGACGCTTGATTTGTAACAATGTTCATCTGATCACCGAGATGATGCGATCTCTCTGTTGCTTCAGCAGACTCTTCTGCCGATTTGGCTGCACCTTTGGCGATTTCATTAATAGCGGCTGCGATTTGTTCACTTGATGCATTCGTTTCTTCTGATACTGCACTTAAATTCTCTGCTGCTTCTGTCACACTTGATGCTGAATGATTCACCGTCGAAATGATTTCTTTCATACTGCTAGTCATTTCATTAAAAGAAGAAGCAAGCTGTCCTACCTCATCCCGAGTAGTGACCGCTACTTGTATACTTAAATCACCAGTTGCTACTTTCCTAGCAGATTGTTGAAGTTCATTAATTGGCTGCGTAATTTTAACTGAAATCCCCCAAATTGCTGCGATCATTAGCACTAAAACAAAGAGTCCAGTAAAGATTAATATCTTTTGAATCGTTTTTGATAAGCTAAGCATATCCTGTTGTTTATAGGATGCACCAATTTTCCATCCGGTATTTTCAACCGTATTATAAACAAATACTCGATCGTCACCTTTAAATGGATAAGTAATAACACCATCTGATGAAGAAGCATTTAATATTTGCTGAACAAAATCATATTTATTTAAATCTTTCCCTTTTTCCGTAGGATGAACGATGCCCAACCCTTGCTCTGAAAAAATAACAGGATATCCTTTATAACTGATATTCATATCGTTAATTTTTTCTGTTAATGTCGTTAAGTTAATATCTGCTCCAAGTACCCCAATGGCTTTGTTTTGATACTTCACTAATCTAGAAATAGTGACCACATATTCACCGGTTGCTAAATCAATATATGGTTCACTCCAGATCATTTCTCCACCTGCTGCCGAAGCCTGCTTATACCAATCGCGCGTCAACGGAGTATAGTCTGCCGGAAGTGAATTGGGATAAAGATCAATCGTTCCTTTTGGCGTAGCAAAAAAAACATTTTCCACATCGCCGTATGAATCCAAATAATCTCTTAGTGTTTTTTCTAAAGCTGTTTTTTGTTTACTGTTGCCTGAATGAACAATCTCATTTCCATAATTTAATACGACAGGGTGATCTGATAACAGATCAATACTTTTTTCATGTTGCTCTAAAAATAATAGAGTCGCCTGGTTCATTTCCTCAACCATTGTTTTTGTCTGATTGATGATTTCCTTCGTCATTCTTTTTTCTGTTTGACTATTAGTAAAAATAATAATAATAGAAAAAGATAAGACAAGTAATATAATCAAAGGAATCATTAACTTAGTTTTAATTGACTTCAAAGCTCCCACCACCTGATGTTTATATAATCTTCCCTTTATGTCTTTATCGGCGTTTTCTAAAGAAAATATATATATCTATTAAATTTTTATATATTAAACAAAGTGCACATCTATCAACATAAAAAAAGCCCACTAACATGGTAAATACAGGTTAATTTTTTACAATTACATCCTGTTCTTACAAGTTAATAACTCCCTAAAATAGAAAAAGCAACAAGGATTGTCTCCTTGTTGCTTGAATGGTCTTTTTATTATTCTCCAGATACGAATGGAAGAAGAGCCATCATACGAGCGCGTTTAATTGCGATTGTTAAACGACGTTGGTATTTAGCACTTGTTCCAGTTACGCGACGTGGAAGAATCTTTCCACGCTCAGAGATAAACTTTTTCAAAAGATCAATATCTTTGTAATCGATGTGTGTGATATTGTTTGAAGTGAAGAAACACACTTTTCTACGTTTACGTCCGCCTCTGCGTCCACCTGCCATGTTCATTTCCCTCCTTTAATTAATGTTCTTTTTCTTATAGCAAATTACACACTAATTTTCGAAATTCAGTGAATAGTTCAATGATATCAACACATTACACACTTGAATAGAAAAGTGTAAATAACCCGTTAAAATCATTGGAAATGCTAATTAAGATTACACACTGTTCAAAGAACATAAATCCTTATATACCAAAGATTTATAGTATCTTTTACAGATTATACAGTATTATACCCGTCAAAATGGAAGATCGTCGTCTGAAATATCGATCGGCTGACCATCATTTGCAAACGGATCTTCATTCGTACGTGTATAACCTGAGTTGTTATTATTGCTTCGTTGTTGATTCTGTTGCTCAAATGGGAAGTCTTGTTTCTTTTGTCCACCGCCGTACATCCCATTGTCACCGCCGCGCTGCTCATAATTAGAAGAAGCGCTTTTCGGCTCAAGAAATTGTACACTTTCGGCAAGAACTTCAGTTACATATACTCGACGACCATCTTGTCCCTCGTAGTTACGAGTTTGAAGGCGACCATCTACTCCTGCTAAACTACCCTTTTTCAAAAAGTTTGCTACGTTCTCTGCTGGACGACGCCAAACAACACAATTAATGAAGTCGGTTTCACGTTCGCCCTGCTGATTCGTAAACGCACGATTAACAGCTAATGTAAATGTAGCAACAGCGACTCCATTCGGCGTGTAACGAAGGTCCGGATCTTTAGTTAAACGACCAACTAAAACGACTCGGTTCATCATCAGAATCAACTCCTTTTTCTCTAAATGTTTCACGTGAAACATTTAGAAAGTGTAGTTTATTTAAACGGATTATTTTTCTTCTTCACGAACAACGATATGGCGGATAATGTCGTCGCTGATTTTTGCTAAACGGTCAAATTCTTCAACCGCAGCAGCTTCTGCGTTAGCGTGTACCAATTGGTAGAAACCTTCACGGAAATCGTTGATTTCATACGCTAAACGACGCTTACCCCAATCTTTAGATTCGATGATCTCCGCACCGTTAGAAGTTAAAATGCCGTCAAAACGCTCAACAACAGCTTTCTTCGCTTCCTCATCAACGTTTGGGCGGATAATGTACATGAATTCGTACTTTTTCATCTTTCTGTCACCTCCTCATGGACTATACGGCTCTTTTCCTTTCGAAAAGAGCAAGGAGTAAGTATTTCATTACTCACAATATAGGATTATAACATAATAATTTTCAAAATGCAACGTTATACATTAAATCTAAAATGAACAACGTCTCCATCTTTCATAATGTATTCTTTACCTTCTAAACGAACTTTCCCAGCTTCTTTCGCCGCCGTCATCGAGCCAGTTTCTACAAGATCATCGTAAGAAACAGTTTCTGCACGAATGAAACCACGTTCAAAGTCGGTATGAATGACACCAGCACATTGAGGCGCTTTCATTCCTTTACGGAACGTCCAGGCGCGAACCTCTTGAACACCTGCTGTGAAGTAAGTTGCTAGTCCTAATAAAGAGTAAGCAGCACGAATCAATTGATCTAAACCAGACTCTTCAATTCCTAGTTCTTGTAAAAACATCGCTTTTTCTTCTTCATCAAGCTCAGCAATTTCCTCTTCAATTTTGGCACAAACAACGATCACTTCTGCATTGTCTTCCGTAGCAAATTCACGTACTTTTTGTAAATATTCATTTCCCGATGGGTCCGCAATTTCCTCTTCACCAACATTCGCTACATACAGCATCGGCTTTCTTGTTAATAAATGAAGTTGCTTCACAAGCTTTTCTTGTTCTTCCGAAAATTCCACTGTACGAGCTGGCTTGTTTTGTTCTAACGCTTCTTTTAGTTTAACTAAAATCTCGTTTTCGATCACAGCTTCTTTATCTTTTTGCTTCGCTAACTTAGCTACACGCACTAAACGCTTTTCTACCGATT
The DNA here is from genome assembly GCF_002797375.1 of Bacillus sp. FJAT-42315. GTDB lineage: Bacteria > Bacillota > Bacilli > Bacillales > Domibacillaceae > Bacillus_CE. The sequence goes on along the minus strand of NZ_KZ454941.1, from coordinate 93,579 downwards.
CAAGGTCAGCTAAAATTAACTCCAAGTTAATGACTTCAATATCATCAATGGGGTCCACTTTTCCAGATACGTGAGTGATGTTATCATCCGCAAAGCAACGAACCACTTGGCAAATCGCATCGACTTCACGAATGTGAGCCAAAAACTTATTACCAAGTCCTTCTCCTTTACTTGCTCCCTTTACAATCCCTGCAATATCTGTAAACTCAAACGCTGTCGGTACCGTTTTTTTCGGCTCCACCATTTCCGTTAACTTATTCAAACGCTCATCAGGTACCTCAACGATCCCCACGTTCGGATCAATCGTACAGAACGGATAATTCGCCGATTCTGCTCCCGCTTTTGTAATCGCATTAAATAATGTTGATTTACCTACGTTCGGCAATCCAACAATCCCTGCCGTTAATGCCATTTCATTCACTCCTCTATTTAAAATCAAAAGATAGATTTCCCTACCCTAAAACCTTTCCCAATTATAGCAGAAGGCTTTAAACAAGAAAACAGCAGCGTTAATCATTCGCTACTGTTTTCAATCGGTCCTAACACTTTCTTCATTTTTTTCGCAAACTCTCTCCGCGGAAGAATAACACTATGACCACAGCCTTCACATTTAATGCGGATGTCCATCCCAAGACGGATAATTTTCCAACGGTTTGTGCCGCACGGATGTGGTTTTTTCATTTCTACAATATCATTTAACTCGAAAACCTTTTCCATTTGATCACCCTTCTTTTCCTTGCTTCGCTACAGCTTCTGCCTGTTCATCCCGAGAATACATGACAAGACGCGGGAACGGAATCTCTATTCCATTTTGATCTAAGCATTCTTTTACTTCTTTGCGAATATGCCTTGCAACAATAAAATGATTCATCGGAGTTGTTTCTGCAATAATTCTCATCACAACATCGGAAGCTGCTAACATTTGCACACCTAACAATTGAGGAGGCGCGACAATTTGTTCATACTTATCAGGTAATGTTTCTAGTAATTCATTTAACACTTTTTCCGCCTTATTAATATCTTCTTCATAGGCGATACTTACGTCAACGACAGCCACACTATTATGGACCGAAAAATTGGTCACCTCTGTAATCGAACCATTTGGTAGAATATGTAACTCTCCTGTCCAGTTTTTTATTTTCGTCGTACGAAGACCAATTTCTTCTACTGTTCCTTCAAATTGACCAATGCGGACGAAATCACCGACTGAAAATTGATCCTCAAATATAATGAAAAATCCGGTAATCACATCTCTTACAAGGTTTTGTGCACCAAAACCAATCGCTAAACCAACAACCCCGGCACCGGCAATTAAACCTTTAATATCGAATGTCAAAATAGACAAAATATTAATTAATGCAACGAAATAGACCACATAAGAGATAATATTCTCTATTAACTTTAAAAGTGTATTTTCTCGACGCTCAGAAAAGCCAATCGGCGTTTTCGAACGAATTAAGAAGAAATTGCGCACAGCTGCCTTTGCTACTTTAATTAATACAGCTGATAGAATGAGAATTAAAATAATTTTCAATGCTCCTTGACCAAGCGCAAACCATAAATCTTCTGCTGTATATTGATCCCACTTTTTTTCTATCATTCGCTGAAATGTATCCATCATATCTCCTCCTCTTCACCAACTGAAGAATCTTTTTTCATTTTAACAAGAACGATCATGAATTTGTAGTCATGTCTATTTTAGATAAAATTCTGACTTTTTGTACAGATCGATGTATAGAAAATAGTGGATTTCCGTATACTCTTACTATAATCTGCAGGAGGTGTGATATGAATCTAAAAAAAATGTTTGATCGAAAACCTGACTCGTTAACTATTCATTATAAAGAACAGCAAGCTTCATCGATCGTTGCTGAGCATTTACTTTCTTTATTACCACCACCCGGCACTCGTCCCATCGTTTTTGCCTTTATCGGAACGGATCGATCAACCGGTGATTCGCTCGGTCCATTAATTGGCACACTACTTTCGGAAAAACTATTGCCTGGCTTCCATGTGTACGGAACACTTGAGCACCCTGTTCATGCGGTAAATCTTTCTGACAAACTATCTCTTATTCAAAAACAACATCAGCAGCCTTTTGTGATCGGAACAGACGCTTGCTTAGGTACATTGAAAAACATCGGAAATATTCAATTAGGAAATGGACCAGTCAAACCAGGAGCAGGCGTTAAGAAAGAACTGCCTGCAGTCGGCGATGTTCACATTACGGGAACAGTCAATGTGAGCGGATTTATGGAGTTTTTCGTTTTACAAAATACTCGGCTACATTTAGTGATGAGCATGGCTAAAATCATCGCAAATGGCATCGCCAAGGCGGGAATTCATTATCAGCTGTCAACTGATAACCAATTGGTTGAGCATAACTACTATCAGCCTTCCTTGTTAAAAGCTGAAGACTCATGAAAAGATAAAAAATAGCTGCCGGCTATTGGCAGCTCATTCATTAAGCAAATCAAGGATTCGATTTAAATCATCTACAGATAAAAATTCAATTTCAATCTTTCCTTTTTGCTTATCTTTCATTTGTTTAATATGAACAGCGGTACCAAATCGTTCTCGCAACACTTCTTCTCTTTCTTTCAATACAGGATGCTTTTCTTGTTTCGGGGACGATGTTTCACGTGGAACATTTTCATTCATTCGTTGAATAAGTTTTTCTAATTGCCGAACGTTTAGATGCTCTTTCACGGTTTGGTCAGCCACTTGACTTATTTTTTCTTTGTTTTTTAATCCGACGAGTGCTCGCCCATGTCCCATTGATAGTTTTCCATCCATAATGTATTGCTGAACTTGTTCTGGTAACGTTAATAAGCGAACATAGTTGGCGATATGTGAGCGACTTTTTCCCATTCGTTTCGCTAATTGTTCTTGGGTAAAGTCCAATCTTTCCATTAATGTTTGATAGGCGGTTGCTTCCTCTATTGTTGTTAAATCTTCACGTTGGAGATTTTCTAACAGAGCCATCTCCATCATTTGTTGATCTGATAGTTTGCGAACAACAACAGGAACTTTGTCTAGTTCAGCCGCCTTTGCTGCCCGAAAGCGTCTTTCTCCAACGACGATCTCATAGCCTTTAATACTTTGCCGAACGATAATAGGCTGCAAAATTCCGTGCTCAATAATCGATGCCTTTAATTCTTCAATCGCTTCTTCATTAAATACTTTTCGCGGTTGATAAGGATTGGGACGCAACTCTTTTAGTCTTACTTCCTTCACGGCTTCTTCTCTCTCAGGCTCTAAGTCTTTGAAGATAGCATTGATTCCTTTTCCTAACCCTTTAGCCACTAGCAGCTACCTCCTTTGCAAAATCTGTATACATTTCTGCTCCTCTTGAACGTGCATCGTATAAAATGACTGGTTGGCCATGACTAGGTGCTTCACTGAGACGAATATTACGAGGAATAACCGTCCGATACACTCGATCTTGAAAGTATTTTTTCACTTCTTCAATCACTTGAATCCCTAAGTTTGTACGAGCATCTAACATCGTCAAGAGTACACCTTCAATATATAGTTCTTGATTCAAGTGCTTTTGAACGAGTCGTACTGTGTTCAATAGCTGACTTAAACCTTCAAGTGCATAGTATTCACATTGCACAGGAATAATAACTGAGTCCGCTGCTGTTAATGCATTAATCGTCAGCAATCCGAGCGAGGGAGGACAATCAATAATGATGTAATCGTACTCATCACGAATTTCTTCTAATGCACGTTTTAAACGAACCTCTCTCGAAATGGTTGGTACAAGTTCAATTTCTGCGCCAGCAAGTGCAATGGTGGCTGGCACAACAAAAAAATGCTCAATTTCCGTTGGCTTAATCGTATCGGCTAATTCTACATCATCGACTAATACATCATAAATACAATGCTCGACTTCCCCTTTTTCAATGCCAGAACCGCTTGTCGCATTTCCTTGGGGATCAATATCAATTAACAACACTTTCTTGTTTAAAAAGGCTAAACAAGCTCCTAAGTTCACACATGTTGTTGTTTTACCTACTCCGCCTTTTTGATTAGCAATAGCAATGACTTTTCCCATTTGAACCACCTACCTTCTCTTATCCCTTGAAACTATGTTTTCTCTATTTTAACAAATATCACCTCTTTCGTTATCATTCCACGAGTAAATTCTTTTGATTTGAATAAATAAAAAGGGTGAATTCCATCTCTGGCCATTCACCCTTGCGATTTTTTCTTTGGTATTTTAATAGTAATTTGATAAAAGTCCTCAAATTCCTCTTCTTGTGATTTCAAATCAATGCCGCTGTCTGACACCATCGATAGTGACTGCCGAATCGTGTTCACTGCAATTCGAACATCTTTACTAAAGGATTTTCGCCGTGGCTTCGGCGCTTCATTCGATGCTGTGAGCCATTGAACGACTCGATCCTCTACTTGCTTGACATTTAAATGCTTTTCAATGATCTCATTCATTAACTGAAGTTGTTTTTCTTCATCCTTCAGCGGAATGAGCGCTCTAGCATGGCGTTCGGTTATTTGCTTTTTCATGATCGCCTCTTGAATTAGTTGAGGGAGCTTTAATAGACGCAACTTGTTCGCTACCGTTGATTGTCCTTTTCCAAGACGCTGAGCCAAAGCTTCTTGTGTTAATTGATGAAGCTCTAGTAATTTTGCATAAGCTAGTGCTTCTTCAATCGCTGAAAGCTCTTCTCTTTGCAAATTCTCTATTAAGGCAACAGATGCGGTTTCTTTATCGTCCATATTATTAATAATTGCAGGGACTTCTTCCCAATTCAATGTTTGGACTGCTCGCCACCGACGCTCACCAGCAATTAACTCATAGCGACCATCTTCCATTTCACGAACGACGATCGGTTGAATAATCCCGTGTATATGAATGGTTCGAGCCAATTCTTCTATTTTCTGATCGTCAAATATTGTTCTTGGCTGAAAACGATTGGGAACTATTTCGGAAACCGGAATCTTTTTTATATTTTCTCCCTTTGCTACTGTTTCTTCAGCTGTTTTTTCTCCTATGTTAAAAAAACGAGAGAAAGGATGCTTCATGATCCCCTACACCACCTTTAACAAACTCCCTGTATACGTATTCTCTCTATACGCATCATGTTCCTTCTTCATTTTACACCATGCTTATGTCGAGTAAAGTTGTCCACATGTGGACAACTTTACTCGATCGGTGATTTGTTTGGTGTACCTGGTTTTCGCGGATATTTTTTTGGTGTTTCTTTTGTTTTTTTGATCACCATAATTGTGCGGTCACTTTCCTCCATTGGCAGCGTAAATGAATGCGTTTCTTGTACCTTACCGCCAAGAGTAGTAATCGCTTTCTTTCCATTTTGTAATTCTTCTTCCGCACTCGCTGCTTTCATCGCCAGAAAAACACCGTCTTTTTTCACAAGCGGCAAGCATAATTCACTTAATACAGACATTCTTGCTACTGCTCGCGCCATAACAATGTCATATTGCTCACGGTGTTCTGAAAGCCGACCAAATGTTTCAGCACGATCATGGAAAAAATGAACATTTTCTAATTTTAATTCATTCGCTAAATGATTCAAAAATGTAATTCGTTTGTTTAAAGAATCAACAATCGTTACACGTAAGTTTGGAAATGCAATCTTTAATGGAATGCTCGGAAATCCCGCTCCTGCTCCCACATCACAAACCGTTAATTCACCAGAAAAATCATAGTAAAAAGCGGCGGATAACGAATCATAAAAATGTTTTAAATACACTTCTTCTTTTTCTGTGATCGCCGTTAAATTCATTTTTTCATTCCATTCAACGAGCAGCTCATAATATAAGTCAAATTGTTCAAGCTGGGAAGGAGAAAAGTGAACGCCCTTCTCCTCAAGTAGCTTTAGGAATTGTTCCTTGTTCATGCTTCATTCATCCCTTCACTAAAGTTAACTTCCTATACGAGCAATCCGGCCTTGTTCAATATATACAAGAAGAATCGAAATATCGGCTGGATTGACTCCTGAGATCCGGGAAGCTTGAGCAATTGATAGCGGTCGAACTTCAATTAATTTTTGGCGAGCTTCTGTCGCTAATCCACTAATCGCTTCGTAATCAATATCTTCAGGAATTTTCTTGTTTTCCATTTTCTTCAATTTATCTACTTGCTGAAGTGATTTTTCAATGTAGCCTTCATATTTAATTTGAATTTCTACTTGTTCTTCTATTTCTGCATCTATTTCCGCATCAGCAGGAACAAGCTGCTTAATATGTCCATAAGTCATTTCTGGGCGCTTCAGTAAATCAGAGGCACGAATACCATCCTTTAATTCACTTCCGCCAGCTTCGCGAATTAATGCTTGTGTAGTTTCATTTGGTTTAATAATAATCGATTTCAACCGCTCTATTTCCCCGGCAATATCCGCTTTCTTCTTCGTGAAACGCTCATAACGATCCTGTGAAATCAGACCAATTTGATGGCCAATTTCTGTTAAACGAAGATCCGCATTATCGTGACGAAGAAGGAGACGATATTCTGCACGTGATGTCAGCAAACGATACGGCTCATTTGTTCCCTTCGTAATTAAATCGTCAATTAAAACACCGATATAAGCATCCGAACGGCTTAAAATCACTTCTTCCTTCTCAAGCACGCGGCATGCCGCATTAATTCCGGCCATTAAACCTTGACCAGCTGCTTCTTCATAACCAGATGTCCCGTTAATTTGACCAGCTGTATAAAGGTTTTTCATTTTTTTCGTTTCTAATGTCGGCCAAAGTTGCGTTGGAACCATCGCATCGTATTCAATCGCATAGCCCGCACGCATTAATTGTGCTTTTTCTAAACCTGGAATGGTTTTTAACATGCGATATTGCACATCTTCCGGCAAACTTGAAGAAAGCCCTTGAACATAAACTTCCTCTGTATTTCGGCCTTCTGGTTCGAGGAAAATTTGATGACGTGGTTTATCGTTAAAACGAACGACTTTATCTTCAATCGATGGACAATAACGTGGTCCTCTTCCTTTAATCATTCCGGAAAACATCGGGGAACGATGAAGATTTTCACCAATAATCGCATGTGTTTCCTCATTCGTGTAAGTTAACCAGCATGGGAGCTGATCCGTAATGAACTTGGTTGTTTCATAACTAAATGCCCTCGGCTCATCATCACCAGGTTGAATTTCTGTTTTACTATAATCAATTGTTCGGCTATTAACGCGCGGTGGTGTTCCTGTTTTAAAGCGAACAAGATCAAATCCAAGCTCTTTTAAATGATCCGATAATTGAATCGATGGTTGCTGATTATTCGGTCCACTAGAATATTTTAAATCGCCGATGATGATTTCTCCGCGTAAAAATGTACCTGTTGTAATGATTACAGCTTTTGAATAATACATCGCACCTGTTTGCGTCACAACTCCACGACATTCTCCATCTTCCACAATCAGACGTTCAACCATGCCTTGAATTAATGTTAAATTCTCTTCATTTTCGATCGTTTTTTTCATTTCTTGTTGGTACAGGATTTTATCCGCTTGTGCTCTTAATGCACGTACAGCTGGTCCTTTTGCCGTATTCAGCATTCGCATTTGAATATGGGTTTTATCAATATTTTTCCCCATCTCTCCGCCTAATGCATCAATTTCACGAACGACGATTCCTTTTGCTGGTCCACCAATGGATGGATTACATGGCATATAAGCAATCATATCAAGGTTGATCGTGACCATTAATGTTTTCGCGCCCATGCGAGCAGCAGCCAAACCTGCTTCGACTCCAGCGTGACCCGCTCCAACAACGATCACGTCATATTGGCCGGCTTCATATTGTGCCATAACTGTTTCCTCCTTTATTTATTTTCCTAAGCAAAATTGTGAGAATAACTGATCAATTAAGCTTTCATGAACGCTTTCACCAATAATTTCGCCTAACAATTCCCACGTTCTCGTTAAATCGATTTGAACAATATCAATCGGTGTACCCATTTCTGTATTTTCAATTGCATCAGTAATCGCTGTAAGCGCCTGATGTAATAAAGCAATATGACGAGAATTAGATACATAAGTCATGTCGCTTGATTCAATCGAGCCTGAAAAGAACAGGGAGGAGATGGCTTCTTCTAATTCATCAATTCCTTGTTCTTCTAATAAAGACGTTGTTACAAGCTGCTTCTCACGCGCTAACTCTCTTACTCGGTCCATGTCAATTTTTTGTTCTAAGTCCGTTTTGTTGACGATGACAATAACATCCATACCGGATACTGCTTCAAACAAATTCTCATCTTCCATTGTTAACAGATCAGAGTAATTTAACACGAGTAAAATCAAGTCTGCTTCTTTTAAGACTTGACGAGAACGCTCGACTCCAATTCGTTCAACGATATCTTCCGTTTCGCGAATCCCTGCTGTATCGACTAGTCGAAGAGGTACCCCACGAACATTCACGTACTCTTCAATGACATCTCGAGTCGTGCCTGGAATATCGGTGACAATCGCTTTATTTTCATGCACAAGCGCATTTAGCAGTGATGACTTCCCGACATTCGGACGTCCGATAATGACCGTAGACAATCCTTCACGCAAAATTTTCCCTTGTTCAGATGTACGTAGCAATTTATCAATTTCACTTTTTACATGTGTTGATTTTTCAAGTAATACGCGATGCGTCATTTCCTCGACATCATCATATTCCGGATAATCAATATTCACCTCTACATGGGCGAGAATTTCTAGAATCTCTTGACGAAGCTTGCGTATCAGCTTAGAAAGGCGTCCTTCCATTTGATTCAAAGCCACATTCATCGCTCGATCCGTTTTCGCTCGAATTAAGTCCATCACCGCTTCCGCCTGTGATAAATCAATTCGCCCATTTAAAAAAGCCCGTTTTGTAAATTCTCCAGGCTCTGCTAGACGTGCTCCTTGATTGAGAACCAGCTGCAGCACGCGATTGACCGACACTAAACCACCGTGACAATTAATCTCTACCACATCTTCACGCGTAAATGTTTTCGGGCCTTTCATTAAAGATAACATCACTTCTTCAACGACCTGGCCTGTTTTAGGGTCGATTAAATGTCCATAATGAATCGTATGGCTATCGACTTCCTTTAAACATTTTCCACTTGGACTTTTAAACACTTGATCGGCAATAGCTATTGCTTCCTCTCCGCTCAAACGTACAATCGCAATCGCACCTTCACCCATCGGAGTGGAAATAGCCGCTATCGTATCAAATTCCATGTTCTTCACCTCTTTCTTATATGTTCATCTATATAAACCGTAAACTTTTATCTTGAAATCATTAGAATAACATAGGAAAACCATTTTAAAAAGAAGGTTATTTATCCACAACCTTCTTTTTAACCGTTACCATTTTAACTTATTCACGTGTGGATAACAATAAAATATGCGAGCTGCACATTTGGGTATGTTTGTATTTTTTTATGTTTTTCATCTTTTAATTAAAAATTGGATAAATAGACCATTTTTATTACTACAAAAAAAGAGGTATCCCAATGATTACACATCAGGGTACCTCTTTCATTTTTTCCACAATTATCAATATTCCCTTTAACTACACACCATTCTTTATTTATTAACTGAAGTGGATGTGCTTTTACCAGGTTTATTGATAATTAACGTTTGAATAATCATAAAGATGTTACCTACTACCCAGTATAGGGATAAAGCCGCTGGTAAATTGACAGCAAAGACGATAATCATAATCGGCATGAGCCAAAGCATCATCGCCATTTGTGGATTTTGGTTCGTCATTCCGGCCATCATTAACTTCTGCTGAAGGAATGTCGTTGCTCCTGCAAGAAGTGGAAGGATAAACAACGGATCTGGAGCACCAAGATTGAACCATAGGAAACTATCATGTTTAATCGCTTCTGTTCTCATAATCGCTTGGTAGAAACCGAAAATGATTGGCATTTGAACAAGCAATGGAAAACACCCAGCAAGCGGATTGACACCATGCTTTTGAAACAGCGCCATCGTTTCCTGTTGCATTTTCTGCTGAGACACTGCATCTTTTGATTTATATTTCTCTTTAATCTTTTGCATCTCTGGTTGAAGTTCTTGCATAGCTTTGGTGTTTTTCGTCTGTTTAATCATTAATGGTAAAATCACCAAGCGAATAATGATCGTAACAATGACAATCGCCCATCCAAAACTGTTTACCGCCTCTGCTGTCTTTACGATGACTTGAGAAAGCGGATAAACGACAAATTCATTCCAGAAGCCTTCACTTTCTGGTGTAATTTCTTTATTTACTTCTGTACAACCAGATAACAACATCATAGTTGCCACTAAGAAGGCTAGGGTGAAAATCTTCCGTTTCAAACTATTATTCCCCCTGTCAACTTTCTTTACGATTCTTCATTTTTAGGTTTATGATGATTCATCTTTAATGCTTTAGCTCTTTTTAACACGTGGATCATACTTTGTTTGACTTCAGGACAAGTCATGTCAGCTGCTGGCTTTCTAGCAATAACGACATAATCAAAGCCCGGTTGAATTTGTTCTTTTAATTCTGTAAAGCTCTGTCTAATATAGCGTTTAATTCGATTGCGTGTGACCGCATTACCGATCTTTTTACTTACAGATAATCCAATCCGAAAAGGAACCTTTTGATCGGATTTATACATATATACAACAAATTGTCGATTGGCAAATGACTTCCCGCCATTAAATACGGATTGAAATTCATTGTTCTTCTTAATCCGAAATGTCTTTTTCATCAGTCTCGCCACCCGCTCAAACATATATTAAGTGAATTGATTTATTAGAAAAAAAGACCACTGAGATTTTTCAGTGGCCTATGCAGATAATACTTTTCTTCCTTTAGCACGACGACGAGCTAGCACACGACGGCCGTTTTTAGAACTCATGCGGTTACGGAAACCGTGAACTTTACTTCTTTTACGCTTATTTGGTTGGTAAGTTCTTTTCATTATAAAACACCTCCCTAAAGGATCGGTAAAATTTAATCGTTTAAGACAGTCTTTTTGATTATAAAGACGAAGTTTTATTCTGTCAACCTCTTATCTAAATTTTTCAGTCCTAGTAAAGTGAAACTTCAATCAGTGAGAGATTTCTTCATCTTCTACCATACAGGATCCATACTCAACATATCTTCAAAAAATTTTTCTTTTCGCCTATCTTTTGTATGCTTTGTATAGCTGTGGATAGTTTTCAACATGCCTTTCCATTATCCACACCCCTTACATACAGCTTTTTCACAAATACACCCCTGTGGAAAACTTTTTTTCACAACTGGATATAACTGTGGATAAATTTCGAAACTCGTTGCAACTGCTTTAATTATCTGCTATTATTATTTTGTTTTCACTCTGAATGAGTTATTATTGTTTTATAGTTATCCACAATGTGTGAATAGTTTGTGGAAAAGATATTCACGACCTATGTAAAAGATTATCCACAACCTGTGAACTCTGTCGAAAAACTATTTCTTTCTTTATTATATATTTACCCACAACCAAAGGGTTGCATAAATATGAATTCACACTTAAGGTACTTAAACAAAGGTTGTACAATCCAGCAGAAGGAGGGGGACAATGGAAAACATCGACGATCTTTGGAACAAAGTTTTACAAAGTATAGAGAAAAAGATTAGCAAGCCTAGCTTTGACACTTGGCTAAAATCAACAAAAGCCTATTCATTACAAGGAGATTCAATTACCATTACTGCTCCAAATGACTTCGCCCGCGATTGGCTAGAAGGTCATTATTCGCAGTTGATTTCCGGGGTAATTGGAGAAATTACTGGGGAACAGTTAGCCGTGCGATTCATTATTCCAGAAAATCAGCAGTCGGAAGAATTTGATGTGTCTAAAGCTAAAAAGCGACAAAATAAAAAAGAAGATGCACATGAATTTCCACAAAGCATGCTGAATCCCAAATATACATTCGATACGTTCGTAATTGGTTCAGGAAACCGATTTGCCCACGCCGCCTCTTTAGCGGTTGCTGAAGCACCAGCAAAAGCTTACAATCCACTCTTCATTTATGGGGGAGTCGGACTAGGCAAAACCCATTTGATGCATGCAATCGGCCATTATGTACTTGAGCATAACCCAGAAGCAAAAGTTGTTTATTTGTCATCTGAAAAATTCACAAATGAGTTTATTAACTCGATTCGAGACAATAAGGCCGTTGATTTTCGCAATCGGTACCGTAATGTCGATGTTCTTTTAATTGATGATATTCAATTTCTTGCTGGTAAAGAACAAACGCAGGAGGAATTCTTCCATACTTTCAACACTTTGCATGAAGAAAGTAAGCAAATTATTATTTCTAGCGATCGTCCTCCTAAAGAAATTCCAACGCTAGAGGACCGTCTTCGATCTCGATTTGAATGGGGATTAATCACTGACATTACCCCTCCAGATCTAGAGACTCGAATCGCTATTTTACGCAAAAAAGCGAAAGCAGATAATCTAGATATCCCAAATGAAGTCATGCTTTATATTGCTAATCAAATAGATACGAATATTCGTGAGCTTGAGGGAGCACTTATTCGAGTCGTAGCCTACTCTTCATTGATCAATAAAGACGTGAATGCTGATCTTGCAGCAGAAGCGTTAAAAGATATTATTCCAAGTTCTAAACCAAAGACGATCACGATTCAAAACATTCAAAAGGTCGTTGGAGAACAATACAATGTGAAACTTGAAGATTTCAAGGCAAAGAAACGCACCAAATCTGTTGCTTTTCCTAGACAAATTGCCATGTATTTATCTAGAGAGCTAACTGATTTTTCATTGCCGAAGATTGGTGAGGAATTCGGAGGGCGTGATCACACGACGGTAATCCATGCTCATGAAAAAATTTCAAGATTATTAGAAACCGATAGCCAACTACAACACAATGTGAAAGAAATCCAAAACCTTTTGAAATCTTAATAATGTGAATAACTTAGCTTACTTTACGAACAGTCTGTCCACATGTGGATAGACTGTATTTACTTTCGTTCTGTAGACTTATCCACATATTCACACCCCCTACTAGTACTACTATTATTTTTTAATATAAAATAATTAATATATGCAGCAAGGGAAATGATTATTCTTAAAAAAATGGAGGAAGAAAAATGAAATTTTCAATTCAAAAAGATCGGTTTGCTCAAAGCGTTCAAGATGTTTTGAAAGCGATCAGTTCACGAACAACCATTCCGATTTTAACAGGGATAAAAATAGATGCAGGTACAGAAGGTATTAAACTAACAGGTAGCGATTCTGATATTTCGATTGAATCTTTTATTCCAAAAGAGGAAGAGGAAATTCTTCTTGCTGATATTCAACAAACAGGATCTGTTGTATTAAATGCTCGTTTTTTTAATGAAATTGTTAAGAAGCTACCGTCAGATACCATTGAAATCGAAGTTCTTTCATCTTTTCAAACGGTCATTCGTTCTGGTCAAGCTGAATTCAATTTAAATGGTTTAGACCCAGAAGAATATCCTCACTTGCCACAAATTGAAGAAGAAGAAGTGTTCAAATTACCTACTGACTTATTAAAAGCAATGGTAAGACAAACAGTATTTGCAGTGTCCACCTCAGAAACACGCCCCATCTTGACAGGTGTCAACTGGCGAGTTGAAGAGGGAATGCTAAGCTGTATTGCAACAGATAGTCACCGATTAGCATTAAGACAAGCGGCTGTGGAAACAGCATCGGATGCGGAATACAATGTGGTCATTCCAGGGAAGAGCCTAAGTGAGCTAAGTAAGATTTTAGATGATAGCCAAGAAGCGGTGGAAATCGTCATTACTGAGAATCAAGTGTTGTTCCGTGCAAAACATTTATTATTTTTCTCAAGACTTTTAGAGGGGAATTATCCTGACACAAGCCGCTTAATTCCTACAGATAGTAAAACAAGGTTAGAATTAAACACGAAAGAATTTTTACAGGCCATTGATCGAGCTTCGTTATTAGCAAGAGAAGGTCGGAACAATGTCGTGAAGCTATCGATGATTGGAGACGAAATGATTGAAGTTTCCTCGAACTCTCCTGAGATCGGTAAAGTGACGGAGCAAGTTAAGAGTCAGGCAGTAGAAGGAGAAGAACTAAAAATCTCTTTCAGCGCTAAATATATGATGGATGCTCTAAAAGCACTTGAAGGAACGGAAATTAATATTCAATTCGCAGGTGCAATGAGACCTTTTGTCATTCGTCCACAACATGATGACTCGACGCTACAATTAATCTTGCCTGTTAGAACGTATTAATTTCTTTAAACATATAAACAATGGAAAAGAGGCTGTTCCTTGAGCTGGGCAGCCTTCTTTTTTTCGTGAAGGGCTAAACAGCGCCTTCCGCTTTTCTATCTTTGTGTTAATGTGAAAAGTTTAGTAAAATAAAGTATTAGAGAATTCAATCGAAGGCAGTGAGAGAAAATGGAAAATAGGATAGTAATTGAAACGGAATATATTGTTCTTGGACAGTTTTTGAAACTGGCTGAGGTGATTCAAACGGGTGGAATGGCCAAGTGGTTTTTGAGTGAGCATGAAGTGTATGTGAATGGTGAAATAGATCAACGTAGAGGTAGAAAATTACGGGTAGGCGATAAAATAGAAATACCTGGATTTGGTGTTTTTGTTATAGCGGATTCATAAAACAAAAGGGTGTTTTGCTCATGCACATTAAAGAACTGTACTTAGAAAATTATAGGAATTATTTGCACTTAGATGTGGAATTTGAAAATAAAGTAAATGTGTTTCTTGGGGAAAATGCTCAAGGAAAGACAAATGTAATGGAATCTATTTATGTGCTTGCTATGGCAAAATCTCATCGAACCTCCAATGATAAAGATTTAATTCGCTGGGAAGCGGATTATGCTAAAATAAAAGGTAGAGTAGAAAAATCTCGAAATTCTGTCCCGTTAGAGTTAATTATTTCTAAAAAGGGTAAGAAGGCGAAATGCAATCATTTAGAGCAGCAACGCCTTAGTCAGTATATTGGGAATATGAACGTTGTCATGTTTGCGCCAGAGGATCTTCATCTTGTGAAAGGGAATCCTCAAGTGAGAAGGCGTTTTATAGATATGGAAATTGGACAAGTATCGCCAGTGTATCTTCATGATATTAGTCAATACCATAAAGTGCTACAACAGCGAAATCATTATTTAAAACAATTACAAATCAAAAAAACAACTGATTATACGATGCTGGACGTACTAACGGAGCAATTAATTGATCTAGCTGTCAAAATTGTGAGAAAGCGTTTTGACTTTATTCACTTACTTCAAGATTGGGCAAGTGCCATTCATTCTGGTATTTCGCGAGGAGTAGAAAAGTTAAATATTATATATGAGCCGTCTGTTGGGGTATCAGAAGAGAATGATTGGTCAAAAATGGTAAGTGTATTTGAAGAAAAATATCATTCGCAAAGACAAAAAGAAATCGAACGAGGTGTTACTCTTAGTGGACCACATCGAGATGATCTCATATTTCATGTGAATGAAAAGAATGTACAAACATTTGGTTCTCAAGGACAGCAAAGAACGACAGCACTATCTGTGAAATTAGCGGAGATTGAATTGATTCATTCTGAAATCAAGGAGTACCCCATTCTTTTATTGGATGATGTATTGTCAGAGCTTGACGATTACAGACAGTCTCATTTACTAAATACGATCCAAGGGAAGGTTCAAACATTCGTTACGACAACAAGCACAGAAGGAATCAATCACCAAACTTTGCAAGAAGCGTCCACCTTTACAGTTGAAGCTGGTACGATGACACAAATAAAGTGAGGATTTAGCCATGTATGTTCACATTGGAGATGACATCATCCTTCAAATAGACAATATTATTGCCATCGTAGATCAGCAGACGGTCGATGTAACTTCTAAACAAACAATCGGTATTATTTATGATGATACGCTATTAAAAAGCGGGAATTTTAAATCAATTGTTGTTACAGACAACCAATTATATCTTTCATCGTTTTCATCAAACACATTAAAAAAGCGGATATTCGATAATTATTTGCAAAAGCCTGGAAGATAAACAGTTTTACAGGAGGCTTTTGGAGAAAGAGCAGGTGAATGAATTTGACTATGGAACAACAAAATACAACGAACCAGCCTTCCTATGATGAAAATCAAATACAAGTTTTAGAAGGTCTTGAAGCAGTTCGAAAACGGCCAGGGATGTATATTGGCTCAACAAGTGGAAGAGGTTTACACCATCTTGTATGGGAGATTGTAGATAATAGTATTGATGAAGCATTAGCAGGCTATTGTGATGAAATTCAGGTAATCATCGAAGAAGATAACAGTATTACGGTCAAAGATAATGGTCGTGGGATTCCAGTTGGTATTCACGAAAAAATGGGTCGTCCAGCTGTAGAAGTCATTTTAACCGTACTTCACGCCGGTGGGAAGTTTGGCGGCGGTGGCTATAAAGTATCGGGAGGTCTTCACGGAGTGGGAGCGTCTGTCGTTAACGCGCTATCGACTCAACTAGAGGTATACGTTCATCTCAATGGTCAAATCTATTATCAATCTTATCGACGCGGAGTCCCTGAAGCAGATCTGAAAGTAGTTGGGGAAACAGATCGTACAGGAACAACCATTCAATTCCGTCCAGACCCGGAGATTTTTACGGAAACATTAGTCTATGAGTATGATACGTTAGCGAATCGTCTTCGCGAATTAGCTTTTTTAAATCGTGGCATTAAGATCATCATTGAGGATAAGCGCGAAGAAGGAAAAATAAATGAGTACCATTATGAAGGCGGAATTAAATCGTATGTTGAACATTTAAACCGCACGAAAGAAGTTATCCATAGCGAACCGATTTACATGGAAGGGACAAAAGAAGGCATATCTGTAGAAATCTCTTTGCAGTATAACGAAGGATTTACTAGCAATATTTATTCTTTTGCCAATAATATTAATACCCATGAAGGCGGAACACATGAGTCTGGGTTTAAAACAGCATTAACTCGTGTCATTAATGATTATGCTCGTAAACATGGTTTGCTTAAAGAAGCCGATCAAAATTTGTCTGGAGAAGACGTGCGTGAAGGATTAACAGCGATTGTATCTGTAAAACATCCAGATCCTCAATTTGAGGGACAAACGAAAACGAAACTAGGCAATTCTGAAGCGAGAACTGTCACGGATTCTGTTTTTTCTGCTCGTTTTGAGTCCTTCTTATTAGAAAATCCAGCTGTTGCTCGCAAAATCGTTGATAAAGGACAAATGGCCGCGCGTGCGCGAATGGCGGCGAAAAAAGCGAGAGAGTTAACTCGCCGAAAGAGTGCGTTGGAAGTTTCAAGTCTTCCAGGAAAACTGGCAGATTGTTCTTCACGTGACCCAGAAATTAGCGAAATTTATGTCGTAGAGGGTGACTCGGCAGGTGGATCAGCGAAACAAGGGCGCGATCGTCATTTCCAAGCGATTTTACCGTTGCGAGGAAAGATTATTAACGTAGAAAAAGCACGATTAGATAAAATTTTATCCAATAATGAGATTCGCACCATTATTACGGCTTTAGGCACTGGAATTGGGGAAGAATTCGATATTTCGAAAGCTCGTTACCACAAATTAGTCATCATGACAGATGCCGATGTAGATGGCGCGCACATTCGTACATTGTTGCTTACATTCTTCTTCCGCTATATGAGACAACTGATTGAAGCTGGTTATGTCTATATTGCCCAGCCACCTTTATATAAAGTGACGGTTGGGAAAAAGATAGACTATGCCTACAAGGAGCATCAATTAGAAGAAATTCTTGCCGGATTACCGGAGAATACAAAACCAGGAATTCAACGTTATAAAGGTCTTGGAGAAATGAATCCGGAACAGCTGTGGGAAACAACGATGAATCCAGAGACAAGAACGTTGCTTCAAGTGAGTTTGAAGGATGCTATTGAAGCAGATGAAACGTTTGAAATTCTTATGGGTGATCGCGTGGAGCCTCGTCGTCAATTCATTGAAGAAAATGCCCTTAATGTGAAAAATTTAGATATATAATGCCCGTAAAGGCTGCTTAATAAGCAGGATAGATCGAATCTATCCTGTCTCTCTTTCTATAAGTGTTTGTTAAAGGAGGTCTTTGAAAATGGCTGAAACACCTAATTCTCAAGTAGTAGAGATTAATATTAGTAAAGAAATGCGCTCATCCTTTTTAGATTATGCGATGAGTGTCATTGTTGCTCGTGCTTTACCGGATGTGCGAGATGGGTTGAAACCTGTTCACCGCCGAATTTTATACGCGATGAATGATCTTGGCATGACGGCTGATAAAGCATATAAAAAGTCTGCTCGTATCGTTGGTGAAGTAATCGGTAAGTATCATCCGCATGGTGATACAGCGGTATATGACACAATGGTCCGTATGGCGCAAGATTTTAGCTACCGTTATATGCTTGTTGATGGACACGGAAACTTCGGATCAGTTGATGGTGATGCAGCAGCGGCGATGCGTTACACCGAAGCTCGTATGTCCAAGATTTCAATGGAATTATTACGCGATATCAACAAAGATACCATCGATTATAAACCCAACTATGACGGATCTGAGAAAGAGCCTGCCGTACTTCCAGCTAGATTTCCTAATCTATTAGTAAACGGAACGTCTGGTATCGCTGTTGGGATGGCAACAAACATTCCTCCACATCAATTAGGAGAAGTTATTGATGGCATTGTTGCATTAAGTCACAATCCAGATTTGAACATCCTTGAATTAATGGAATACATTCCAGGACCAGATTTTCCTACATCCGGTATGATTATGGGACGAAGTGGTATTCGTCGTGCGTATGAAACGGGGAAAGGCTCCATTGTGATTAGAGCGAAAGTGGACATCGAACAAAAGGCGAGCGGCAAAGAAACGATCATCGTCAAAGAGCTTCCTTACCAAGTAAATAAAGCAAAATTAATTGAAAAAATTGCGGAACTTGTACGTGACAAGAAAATTGATGGGATTACTGATTTGCGTGATGAATCCGATCGCAAAGGAATGCGTATTGTCATGGAGGTCCGCAAAGATACGAATGCTAGTGTACTTTTAAATAATTTATATAAATATACAACGATGCAAACGAGCTTTGGGATTAACTTATTAGCACTTGTCGATGGACAGCCGAAAGTGTTAAATCTGAAAGAATGCCTATATCATTATCTTGAACATCAAAAAGTGATCATTCGTCGCCGAACAGAGTTTGAGTTAAGAAAAGCGGAAGCAAGAGCGCATATTTTAGAAGGATTACGTATTGCTCTTGACCATATCGATGAAATTATCGCCTTAATTCGTGGTTCGCAAACAACGGATATCGCAAGACAAGGCTTAATGGACAATTTCTCTTTATCTGAAAAACAGGCACAAGCGATCCTTGATATGCGACTGCAGCGTTTGACAGGACTTGAACGAGAAAAAATCGAAGAAGAATATCAAAATCTTTTAACGTTAATCGCTGAATTAAAAGCGATTTTAGCAGATGAAGAAAAAATCTTAGAAATTATCCGTGAAGAGTTATTAGAAATTAAGCAACGCTTTAATGATGAACGTCGCACAGAAATCATGGATGCTGGCGTAGAAGGAATCATGGATGAAGATCTTATTCCGCGTGAGCAAGTCGTTGTGACATTAACACATAACGGCTATGTGAAACGTCTACCAGCCTCTACTTATCGCAGCCAAAAGCGTGGAGGTCGTGGAATCCAAGGGATGGGCACGAATGAGAATGACTTTGTTGAGCATCTATTAACGACATCGACTCATGACACGATCTTATTCTTCACTAACAAAGGGAAAGTATACCGATTAAAAGGATATCAAATTCCTGAATATAGCCGAACAGCTAAAGGAATCCCACTCATTAATTTGTTAGAGGTCGAGAAGGGTGAGTGGGTAAACACGATGATTCGTGTCGAAGAATTCACAGCTGATTCTTACCTGTTCTTTGCCACTAAATCAGGTATAGTGAAACGAACATTGCTCGCTGATTATGCAAATATCCGCACTAATGGTCTACGTGCCTTGAATTTACGAGAAGATGACGAGTTGATTTCCGTTCGTTTGACAGATGGGAAGCAACAAATTGTTATGGGAACAAAAGATGGATTGATGATTCGTTTTGCAGAAGAAGATGTTCGGGAAATGGGACGTGTATCGACCGGTGTGAAAGGAGTAAGACTTTCAGCAGACGATGCGGTTGTTGGCATGGAGCTTTTACATGAAAACGACTATGTCCTCATCGTTACAGAAAATGGTTATGGAAAGCGCACCCCAGAAAGTGAATATCGTATTCAAACAAGAGGCGGTAAAGGGTTGAAAACTTGTAACGTTACCGAAAAGAATGGTTCTCTTATAGCTGTAAAAACGGTTACTGGTGAAGAGGACTTAATGTTAATTACTCTCGGCGGTGTCCTGATCCGAATGGATGTAAATGATATTTCAATTACAGGACGAAATACACAAGGTGTGAAACTGATCCGACTAGATGACAATGAAACAGTCGCAACTGTTACAAAAATCGCCAAAGAAGAAATGCAAGAGGATTTACCTGAAGAGGAGAATATATCCGTTGAATAATAGTAAAAAAAGCCTGATTTCCATTTTTGGTCCTCAGGCTTTTTTACTATAAATAGCCAAACTTGAAAATTATAGTCCTTATTCCTTCAATGATTTGGTAAGATATAAATAAAAACTTGGAGATTTGACCTATGTATATAAAAGTAGAGGAGTTGCAAGCGGGGAATATATTGCAAGAGGATGTCATGGGAAAAACATCTTGCCCCCTAATTGCTAAACATACAATCTTAACGGACCGTCACATCGAATTGTTAAAAGCTTTTTTGATCCAGGAAGTAGATATTCAAACAGCTGATTCTACTGTGTTAGAAACAACAGGAATTTCAGATGAAACTGATTCTGTTGAAAACACGATGAATTCTATAGAAGAAGAATTTTCAAAACGATACATTGAAGGTGAGCGACAGTACAATAAAGAATTTCTTAAATGGCAAGCTGGAATGAGTATTGATATCGTAAAGATTCGAGAAATTATTCTTCCTTTGCTTGAATATGCTCGATTGCATTCAGATATTTACCTACATCTGCATACATGGACGGATGGGCATTATCGTTTTCATCACCCGCTTGCGGTAGGGCTAATTAGCGGTATCATCGCTGAAAAGTTGAATTTTGAAAATGGAATGATTATTCAAGCAGCCCTCGCCGGCATATTAGCTGATTGTGGTTTAGCTAAAATCCCGATGAGTATTTTGAAAAATAGTAATTTCTCCACTAATGAAAACGAAAAGGAATTAAGAAAGCATCCTTTGCATAGTTACAATATGGTGAAAGATTTGAAATTATTGAAGCAAGAGACGAAAATAGCTATCTTCCAGCATCACGAACGACTAGATGGTACAGGGTATTCTATGGGAGACAAAGGCAAAAAAATTCATCCGCTGTCAAGAATCGTTGCAGTAGCTGATACCTTTCATTCGATGACTGCTCAAAAGGATGATCAGAGTCACATACCACCTTTTAAAGCACTTGAAGTACTAAAGGAAGACTATTTTGGAAAATTTGATATAGAAGCTGTGAAAGCTTTAATTGCAACTTTCACTAAAATGGGCCCGGGAACGGAAGTACGATTATCCAACGGTCAACGAGGCAGTATAATATTTATGAAACAACAGTACCCGACAAGACCATTAGTTCAACTGGCTGGAAATAGTAATATTGTAGATTTAGAAAAAATGAGAGAGCTTTATATAGAAGAAATTTTATAAAGCATATCAGTTTTGAGAATGTATTACCTTTAAGAAATAGTAAAGAGAGTGATTCTAGTAAAAGGATCACTCTCTTTACTATTTCTAGTGAAGTATTTGGTTGAAGTAATTTTTTAAAAAAAGTTATAGAATCTATTGACGATGTAGAAATAAGGTGGTATATTATAAAAGTCGCTTGAGAGTGACAGAAATTGAACATTGAAAACTGAACAAAATAAACGTCAACGTTAATTCTAAAAAACTTAGTTTATCTAAGTGAAGCAATTTATGAGCAATCAAACACTTTATCGGAGAGTTTGATCCTGGCTCAGGACGAACGCTGGCGGCGTGCCTAATACATGCAAGTCGAGCGGACTTGATAGGAGCTTGCTTCTATTCAAGTTAGCGGCGGACGGGTGAGTAACACGTGGGTAACCTGCCTGTAAGACTGGGATAACTCCGGGAAACCGGGGCTAATACCGGATAACTTCTTTCTCCGCATGGAGAAGGATTGAAAGATGGTTTCGGCTATCACTTACAGATGGACCCGCGGCGCATTAGCTAGTTGGTGAGGTAACGGCTCACCAAGGCAACGATGCGTAGCCGACCTGAGAGGGTGATCGGCCACACTGGGACTGAGACACGGCCCAGACTCCTACGGGAGGCAGCAGTAGGGAATCTTCCGCAATGGACGAAAGTCTGACGGAGCAACGCCGCGTGAGTGAAGAAGGTTTTCGGATCGTAAAGCTCTGTTGTTAGGGAAGAACAAGTATCGGAGTAACTGCCGGTACCTTGACGGTACCTAACCAGAAAGCCACGGCTAACTACGTGCCAGCAGCCGCGGTAATACGTAGGTGGCAAGCGTTGTCCGGAATTATTGGGCGTAAAGCGCGCGCAGGCGGTCTTTTAAGTCTGATGTGAAAGCCCACGGCTCAACCGTGGAGGGTCATTGGAAACTGGAAGACTTGAGTGCAGAAGAGAAGAGCGGAATTCCACGTGTAGCGGTGAAATGCGTAGAGATGTGGAGGAACACCAGTGGCGAAGGCGGCTCTTTGGTCTGTAACTGACGCTGAGGCGCGAAAGCGTGGGGAGCAAACAGGATTAGATACCCTGGTAGTCCACGCCGTAAACGATGAGTGCTAAGTGTTGGAGGGTTTCCGCCCTTCAGTGCTGCAGCTAACGCATTAAGCACTCCGCCTGGGGAGTACGGTCGCAAGACTGAAACTCAAAGGAATTGACGGGGGCCCGCACAAGCGGTGGAGCATGTGGTTTAATTCGAAGCAACGCGAAGAACCTTACCAGGTCTTGACATCCTCTGACAACTCTGGAGACAGAGCGTTCCCCTTCGGGGGACAGAGTGACAGGTGGTGCATGGTTGTCGTCAGCTCGTGTCGTGAGATGTTGGGTTAAGTCCCGCAACGAGCGCAACCCTTGATCTTAGTTGCCAGCATTTAGTTGGGCACTCTAAGGTGACTGCCGGTGACAAACCGGAGGAAGGTGGGGATGACGTCAAATCATCATGCCCCTTATGACCTGGGCTACACACGTGCTACAATGGATGGTACAAAGGGCTGCAAGACCGCGAGGTTTAGCCAATCCCATAAAACCATTCTCAGTTCGGATTGTAGGCTGCAACTCGCCTACATGAAGCCGGAATCGCTAGTAATCGCGGATCAGCATGCCGCGGTGAATACGTTCCCGGGCCTTGTACACACCGCCCGTCACACCACGAGAGTTTGTAACACCCGAAGTCGGTGGGGTAACCCTTACGGGAGCCAGCCGCCTAAGGTGGGACAGATGATTGGGGTGAAGTCGTAACAAGGTAGCCGTATCGGAAGGTGCGGCTGGATCACCTCCTTTCTAAGGATAGAACGGAAAGTAAGAACGTTGTTCTTACTCAAATTAACGATGCGTTTTATTTTGTTCAGTTTTGAAGGATGAATTCCTTCTATAACTATTACTTGTTCTTTGAAAACTGGATAATATTGTATAAAGTAACCAAGCAATAACCGAGTAATCGCCATTTTAGGTTAAGTTAGAAAGGGCGCACGGTGGATGCCTTGGCACTAGGAGCCGATGAAGGACGGGACTAACTCCGATATGCTCCGGGGAGCTGTAAGTAAGCTTTGATCCGGAGATTTCCGAATGGGGAAACCCACTGTTCGTAATGGAACAGTATCTCTATCTGAATACATAGGATAGTTGAAGGCACACCCGGGGAACTGAAACATCTAAGTACCTGGAGGAAGAGAAAGCAAATGCGATTCCCTGAGTAGCGGCGAGCGAAACGGGAACAGCCCAAACCAGAAGGCTTGCCTTCTGGGGTTGTAGGACACTCTACACGGAGTTACAAAAGAACGGGATAGGCGAAGAGGTCTGGAAAGGCCCATCAGAGAAGGTAACAATCCTGTAACCGAAATTTCGTTCTCTCCAGAGTGGATCCTGAGTACGGCGGAACACGTGAAATTCCGTCGGAATCCGGGAGGACCATCTCCCAAGGCTAAATACTCCCTAGTGACCGATAGTGAACCAGTACCGTGAGGGAAAGGTGAAAAGCACCCCGGAAGGGGAGTGAAATAGATCCTGAAACCGTGTGCCTACAAGTAGTTAGAGCCCGTTAATGGGTGATAGCGTGCCTTTTGTAGAATGAACCGGCGAGTTACGATTTCATGCAAGGTTAAGTCAGAAAGACGGAGCCGCAGCGAAAGCGAGTCTGAATAGGGCGAATGAGTATGAGGTCGTAGACCCGAAACCAGGTGATCTACCCATGTCCAGGGTGAAGGTAAGGTAACACTTACTGGAGGCCCGAACCCACGCACGTTGAAAAGTGCGGGGATGAGGTGTGGGTAGCGGTGAAATTCCAATCGAACCTGGAGATAGCTGGTTCTCTCCGAAATAGCTTTAGGGCTAGCCTCAAGGGAAGAGTTTTGGAGGTAGAGCACTGTTTGGACTAGGGGCCCCCATCGGGTTACCGAATTCAGACAAACTCCGAATGCCAAAAACTTATCCTTGGGAGTCAGACTGCGAGTGATAAGATCCGTAGTCAAGAGGGAAACAGCCCAGACCACCAGCTAAGGTCCCAAAGTATACGTTAAGTGGAAAAGGATGTGGAGTTGCTTAGACAACCAGGATGTTGGCTTAGAAGCAGCCACCATTTAAAGAGTGCGTAATAGCTCACTGGTCGAGTGACTCTGCGCCGAAAATGTACCGGGGCTAAACGTATCACCGAAGCTGTGGATTGACATCTTAGATGTCAGTGGTAGGAGAGCGTTCTAAGGGCTGTGAAGCTAGACCGTAAGGACTGGTGGAGCGCTTAGAAGTGAGAATGCCGGTATGAGTAGCGAAAGAAGGGTGAGAATCCCTTCCACCGAATGCCTAAGGTTTCCTGAGGAAGGCTCGTCCTCTCAGGGTTAGTCGGGACCTAAGCCGAGGCCGATAGGCGTAGGCGATGGACAACAGGTTGATATTCCTGTACCACCTATTTACCATTTGAGCAATGGGGGGACGCAGGAGGATAGGGTAAGCGCGCGAATGGAAATGCGCGTCCAAGCAGTTAGGCCGATGACGAGGCAAATCCCGTCATCATCAAGGCGGAGCTGTGACGGCGAGGGAAATATAGTACCGAAGTTCCTGATTCCACACTGCCAAGAAAAGCCTCTAGCGAGGTAAAAGGTGCCCGTACCGCAAACCGACACAGGTAGGCGAGGAGAGAATCCTAAGGTGAGCGAGTGAACTCTCGTTAAGGAACTCGGCAAAATGACCCCGTAACTTCGGGAGAAGGGGTGCTCTTTGGGGTGAATAGCCCCGAGGAGCCGCAGTGAATAGGCCCAGGCGACTGTTTAGCAAAAACACAGGTCTCTGCGAAGCCGCAAGGCGAAGTATAGGGGCTGACGCCTGCCCGGTGCTGGAAGGTTAAGGGGAGCGCTTAGCGTAAGCGAAGGTGTGAACCGAAGCCCCAGTAAACGGCGGCCGTAACTATAACGGTCCTAAGGTAGCGAAATTCCTTGTCGGGTAAGTTCCGACCCGCACGAAAGGCGTAACGATCTGGGCACTGTCTCAACGAGAGACTCGGTGAAATTATAGTACCTGTGAAGATGCAGGTTACCCGCGACAGGACGGAAAGACCCCGTGGAGCTTTACTGTAGCCTGATATTGAATTTTGGCACAGCTTGTACAGGATAGGTAGGAGCCTTTGAAGCGTGAGCGCCAGCTTACGTGGAGGCGTTGGTGGGATACTACCCTGGCTGTGTTGAACTTCTAACCCGCACCCCTGATCGGGGTGGGAGACAGTGTCAGGCGGGCAGTTTGACTGGGGCGGTCGCCTCCTAAAAAGTAACGGAGGCGCCCAAAGGTTCCCTCAGAATGGTTGGAAATCATTCGCAGAGTGTAAAGGCACAAGGGAGCTTGACTGCGAGACCTACAAGTCGAGCAGGGACGAAAGTCGGGCTTAGTGATCCGGTGGTTCCGCATGGAAGGGCCATCGCTCAACGGATAAAAGCTACCCCGGGGATAACAGGCTTATCTCCCCCAAGAGTCCACATCGACGGGGAGGTTTGGCACCTCGATGTCGGCTCATCGCATCCTGGGGCTGTAGTCGGTCCCAAGGGTTGGGCTGTTCGCCCATTAAAGCGGTACGCGAGCTGGGTTCAGAACGTCGTGAGACAGTTCGGTCCCTATCCGTCGCGGGCGCAGGAAATTTGAGAGGAGCTGTCCTTAGTACGAGAGGACCGGGATGGACGCACCGCTGGTGTACCAGTTGTCTTGCCAAAGGCATCGCTGGGTAGCTATGTGCGGACGGGATAAGTGCTGAAAGCATCTAAGCATGAAGCCCCCCTCAAGATGAGATTTCCCATAGCGCAAGCTAGTAAGATCCCTGAAAGATGATCAGGTAGATAGGTTCGAGGTGGAAGCGTGGCGACACGTGGAGCTGACGAATACTAATCGATCGAGGACTTAACCAATAAAGCAGAGGCAACTGTTCAGACATGACAAGCAAATGTTCTGGCGCTGCAAAGACGTTAGTCTTGTAAGCGACAGGTTATTTGACTCGAATGTCTAGGAGCCGGAGCTAGAAATAGATACACCAATAGGCGATTTGCAAGGTTACAATACTTATTATCCAGTTTTGAAAGAACAATTCTTTCAAACTTCATAGTCTGGTGGCGATAGCGAAGAGGTCACACCCGTTCCCATACCGAACACGGAAGTTAAGCTCTTCAGCGCCGATGGTAGTTGGGGGTTTCCCCCTGTGAGAGTAGGACGTTGCCAGGCACTAACAAAAAGAACAGCTCAGGCTGTTCTTTTTTTGTATGTATAGAGTTTCTGACCGTCTAATTCAAGTATAGTAGGCAAGCAACTAGCTAAAATGTCACCGCCATTCATTTAACGCTTTCTTTTTGCCATTTGTGTGAGTAACAAGATACAATGAAAAAAAGAACCTAAATACAAGAGGAGGAGCGTACGATGGAATCTATTTATGATATTCAAGTAACAAAACCAAGTGGTGAATCGGTTTATCTGTCTGATTATAAAGGCCAGGTATTATTAATTGTAAACACTGCTAGTAAGTGCGGCTTTACCCCTCAATTTACAGAGCTACAAGCACTTTATGAAAAGTATAAAGAGCAAGGGTTCACTGTGCTGGGTTTTCCGAGTGATCAGTTTATGAATCAAGAGTTTGCTGAAAATGATCAAATTATGGAGTTTTGCAAAGTAAACTATGGAGTATCTTTCCCGATGTTTGCGAAAACGGAAGTGAAGGGTGCTAATGTTACCCCTTTATTTCAATTTTTGACGAAAGAGCAGTCGGGATTATTGACTGGGAGTATTAAATGGAATTTCACTAAGTTTTTAGTGAATAGAGAAGGGGAAGTAGTTGATCGTTATGCTCCGCAAACAAGCCCTTCTAAAGTGGAAGGCGACATTCAGAAGCTATTATAAACATTGAGGTTGATTCAATGGCAGCCACTAATTTATGGCTCATGAATCAACCTAATTTTCGTTTGTTCGTAAATAGTCTGCGATTAATAAAGGCATTTTATGAATAGAAATAGTTAAAAATTGTTTGATAAATGGATATTCTTCACCAGGCATAAGCTTAAGTAATTCGTACCACCACTCTATTTCGTAACGAGCAATCATGCTTAAGTTATAGAGTAGAGCATAATAAATGATTAATTCTGAATAAAGAGGGCTCTCTTCTTTTTTTTCTCGTGTTGGTGTAAGTCCATCATGTTGAAAAAAAAGGAAAGATAGCTCAGGAATTTGCTTTAACAAGGTTTTCATCTTTAATTTCGTTCCCTCTACATGTGTTACATGGAACATTTTTTCGCTAAAATGAATGAAGAGACCATGTCGTTGCACTTTGACTTCATCTTGAAAGAAATGATAATTTTGTTTTTTCTTTTTTCGAGAAGACAGTCCGTGAGCAAGAACCTGAACGGAAGCTGGATAAAAGGGGTCTGTGGTCATCACACAAGCTTTTAATAAGTGGCTTAGTCCGTAAAACGCCAGCACAGGTTGAATGGCAACAGGAGAGTGTTGGGCCTGTTTTAAAAATAGCTCTCCATGTTCCAAACAGTAAATAAAACGGTCACAGTTATCATAAGCATATTGTTCTGCCTGCTTAATATCAGCTGTTTTATATCTGGTTTGCAAGAAAGATTTAGCTCTTGGTACACTGTAATAAGAGAGTAAAGGGTCTTTTTGAAAATGAAACATGATAACCTCCGAATTTTCTAAAAAGTCTAACATCTACTACATGTCTTGACAGTATATTACCCAATTGATAACCTACTAATAATATTTTCGACTAGGAGGCTTAAAAAATGTGGGAAAATAAGTTTTCAAAGGAAGGCTTAACTTTTGATGATGTACTATTAGTACCTGCTAAATCTGATGTTCTTCCAAAAGATGTAAGCTTACAAACGACGCTTACTGAGACATTGAAATTAAATATTCCTATGATCAGTGCTGGAATGGATACTGTAACGGAAGCAGATATGGCGATTGGAATGGCGCGTCAAGGTGGTCTTGGGATTATTCATAAAAATATGAGCGTTGAGCAGCAAGCAGAGCAAGTGGATAAAGTAAAGCGCTCAGAAAGTGGCGTTATTACAGATCCTTTCTTTTTAACGCCAGATCATCAAGTATTTGATGCTGAGCATTTAATGGGCAAATATCGTATCTCTGGTGTTCCAATTGTAAATAACGAAGACGAACAAAAGCTTGTCGGTATTTTAACAAACCGCGATCTTCGTTTTATTCAAGATTATTCAATTTCAATTAATGATGTAATGACGAAAGAGAATCTTGTGACTGCGCCAGTTGGAACAACATTAGAAGAGGCAGAAAATATTCTTCAAAAGTATAAAATTGAAAAGCTTCCACTAGTCGATAGTCAAGGTGTGTTACAAGGCTTGATTACGATTAAAGACATTGAAAAAGTGATCGAGTTCCCTAACTCAGCAAAAGATAGCCAAGGACGTCTTTTAGTTGGTGCTGCAGTTGGTGTAACAACTGACACGATGAAACGTATTGAAATGCTTGTAAAAGCGCATGTCGATGTTATTGTCGTAGATACAGCTCATGGACATTCTAGAGGTGTTATTGAGACGGTAAAGGAAATTCGCGCGGCTTATCCTGAATTAAATATTATTGCCGGTAATGTGGCGACAGCAGAAGCAACGAGAGCATTAATCGAAGCTGGAGCAGATGTAGTGAAAGTAGGGATTGGGCCTGGTTCTATTTGTACGACTCGTGTAGTTGCAGGTGTAGGTGTACCTCAAATTACAGCAGTTTACGATTGTGCCACAGAAGCTCGTAAACACGGCAAAGCGATCATTGCCGATGGTGGGATTAAATATTCAGGAGACATCGTTAAGGCGCTTGCAGCGGGTGGACATGCCGTTATGCTTGGAAGCTTGCTAGCAGGTACATCAGAAAGTCCTGGAGCAACGGAAATTTACCAAGGCAGACGTTTTAAAGTATATCGTGGTATGGGTTCTGTTGGAGCAATGGAAAAAGGATCAAAAGATCGTTATTTCCAAGAAGATGCGAAGAAATTCGTTCCTGAAGGGATTGAAGGCCGCATTCCTTATAAAGGACCAATTTCAGATACGTTATATCAATTAGTCGGTGGATTACGTGCGGGTATGGGCTACTGTGGAACGAAAGATATTACAGATCTTCGTGAAAACGCTCAGTTCATTCGTATGACAGGTGCAGGCTTAAGAGAAAGCCATCCTCATGATGTACAAATTACGAAAGAAGCACCAAACTATTCTTTATAATAAAAAGCAAACAGACTGTATGAAGAGAGCCTCTCTTTATACAGTCTGTTTTTTCATTTTAATGGAAATATATACGAAGATTCTCGTCTATATTTATAAAAGTTATTTATGTTACAATAACGAAAGTGAAATAAAAGATGGAGGGCTTATCAGTGAGGAGTAAAAAGTTTAATCAGTATGTGGCAATGCTACTAAGTTTTCTGTTAGTGGCGAGTCTATGGCTACCGACACAAACCGTTCAAGCAGAAGAAACAATGAAAGTGAATGCTAGTGCTGCTATTTTAATAGATGGGGAGACTGGTCAAATACTATTTGAACAAAATCCGGATCAATTATTAGGAATTGCTAGTATGACGAAAATGATGACGGAATATTTATTGCTTGAAGCAATAAATGAAAAAAAAGTCACTTGGGACCAAACATATACAGTTAGTGAATATGCGTATAAAGTTTCGCAAGATCGTAGTTTATCCAATGTGCCTCTTCGTTTAGGCGAAACATACAATGTTCGGGAATTGTATGAGGCGATGACTATTTATTCAGCGAATGGAGCAGCGATTGCTATTGCAGAAGTGATTGCTGGTTCTGAAACTGAATTCGTTAAATTAATGAATAACAAAGCAAAGAAACTTGGTTTAAAAGAGTATAAATTTGTCAATTCATCTGGTCTTTCGAACAGCGATTTAAAAGGCATGCATCCAAAGTCAGGTACTCCTAAAGATGAAAATTTACTGTCAGCAAGAGCGACAGCTAAACTAGCTTATGAATTACTGCAAGACTATCCAGAAGTATTAGAAACGGCTAGCATTCCGAAGAAGAGCTTCCGTGAAGGGACAACTGATGAAATCAAAATGTCCAATTGGAATTGGATGCTACCTTCTTTATTGTTCGGTTATGAGGGTATGAAAGGATTAAAAACAGGTACAACAGACTTTGCGGGATATTGCTTCACTGGAACAGCAGAACGTGGTGAACGAAAATTGATCTCGGTTGTTATGAATGCGACAGATGCATCAGGAAAAGGAAGTCCTAATGCACGCTTTGCTGAAACGAAGAAACTACTTGATTATGGGTTTGATCAATTTGAGCAAAAAGAGGTCGTTAAGAAGGGATATCAAGTAAAAGGGCAAGAAACGGTAGAGGTTCCTAAAGGAAAATCTAAACAAGTAGCGATTCAAACAGAAACTCCGTTAGTCCTTAATGTGAAAAAAGTAGAAAACACGAAATATAAATATGATGTAGAGTATAATCGTTCGGTTTTGAATGAAGAAAATCAACTCGAAGCACCTGTGAAAAAAGGTGAAGTGGTTGGGTTTTTATCTGTTATCCCTGAGAACGGAGAACAGGTAAAATACTTAACTCCACAAGAGGAAAAACAAGCAAAAGCACCGGTTGTAGCTAAAGAAACAGTGGAAAAAGCAAATTGGTTTGTTTTATCGGTGAGAGCGATCGGAAGCTTTTTCTCCGGGGCTTGGAGCGGATTGGTTGATACGATAACTGGTTGGTTTTAATAAAAAATCACCTTCTGATCTTGACAGAAGGTGATTTTTCGTGTTTATTAATATTCAAGGAAAAAATAAAATGTTTAGATTAATTTTAATAATTTGTTTTTTAATCAAATTTTATTTTTAACGAAAAATACATATAACCAAAAGGTATGGGAGGAAAATCAAATGAATACAGGTACAGATCGTGTAAAGCGTGGAATGGCAGAAATGCAAAAGGGCGGCGTCATTATGGACGTTATCAATGCAGAGCAAGCGAAAATTGCAGAGGAAGCTGGCGCGGTAGCTGTTATGGCTCTTGAGCGTGTTCCGTCTGATATTCGTGCAGCAGGTGGCGTATCACGTATGGCTGATCCTCGTATCGTTGAGGAAGTTATGAATGCTGTGTCTATTCCGGTAATGGCAAAAGCTCGTATTGGTCATATTGTTGAAGCGCGTGTATTAGAAGCAATGGGCGTTGATTACATCGATGAGAGTGAAGTGTTAACTCCAGCGGATGAAGAGTACCATTTACTAAAAAGCGATTTCACAGTTCCGTTCGTTTGTGGATGTCGTGATCTTGGGGAAGCAGCTCGTCGTATCGGTGAAGGCGCTTCAATGTTAAGAACGAAAGGTGAACCAGGAACAGGAAATATCGTTGAAGCGGTTCGTCATATTCGTCAAGTAAATGCACAAGTACGTAAAGTTGTGAATATGAACGAAGATGAGTTGATGACGGAAGCGAAATTGCTTGGTGCGCCATTTGAACTGCTTATGCAAATTAAACGTGAAGGTCGTTTGCCGGTTGTTAACTTTGCAGCAGGTGGCGTAGCGACACCAGCGGATGCTGCTCTAATGATGCAACTTGGTGCAGACGGTGTATTCGTAGGTTCTGGAATTTTTAAATCGGACAACCCAGCTAAATTTGCTCGTGCAATTGTAGAAGCAACGACACATTACCAAGACTACAAATTAATTGCGGAGCTTTCTAAAGATCTTGGTACAGCGATGAAAGGCATCGAAATTTCTACCCTTTCTCCTGACCAACGTATGCAAGAACGCGGCTGGTAATTAAAGGAGCGAGACATCATGGTGAAAATCGGAGTATTAGGTTTGCAAGGAGCAGTTCGCGAACATGTTCGTTCAATTGAAGCATCAG
This sequence comes from Bacillus sp. FJAT-42315, assembly GCF_002797375.1. GTDB lineage: Bacteria > Bacillota > Bacilli > Bacillales > Domibacillaceae > Bacillus_CE. Next base: position 60,920 of record NZ_KZ454941.1, on the reverse strand, counting down.
GTGCTGAAGCAGTTGTTGTGAAAAAAGTAGAGCAACTAGAAGAATTGGATGGATTGATTCTTCCGGGCGGCGAAAGCACAACGATGCGCCGGCTAGTAGATTTATATGGATTTATGGAGCCACTTAGAGAATTTGGTCGCCAAGGAAAACCGATGTTTGGTACTTGTGCTGGTTTGATTATGTTAGCGAAAGAAATTATTGGCTACGACGAACCGCATATCGGCTTAATGGATATTACGGTGGAGCGAAACTCTTTTGGTCGTCAAAAAGAAAGCTTTGAAGCAGACCTAGAAATTAAAGGTGTGACGGATTCATACACAGCGGTCTTTATTCGGGCACCACATATCGTATCGGTTGGAGCGGAAACGGAAATCTTAGCCCAATGTGATGGTCGTATCGTAGCGGCTAAAGATCGTAACTTCTTAGGTTGCTCATTCCATCCAGAATTAACAGATGATCATAGCATCACTCGTTATTTTGTCGATATGGTCGAGCAAGCGAAGAAAGTACAAATATAGAAAATAAGTGCGGGAGAGAGGTTCTCTTCCGTGTTTTTTTTCTTTCGGAAGAACACTTGCACTGTAATCTTGAATATAGTACATTGTAAGTGTAAATCATATAGTAAATCGATGAGAGGAAGCAGTAACAAGCTGTTCGTTCTTCAGAGAGCCGGTGGTTGGTGAGAATCGGTGAAAGGCACTTGTGAATCCGTCCTCGAGTGAAATGCTGAACGTTTAAAGTAGGCATTTACGGTAGAAACCGTTATTTTTTCGAGTGGAAAGCATTTGCTTTCAACTAGGGTGGCAACGCGGGTTAAACTCGTCCCTTTTTCAGGGACGAGTTTTTTGTGTTCAAAAAATAAGGAGGAATCATTATGTTAGACATTAAATATTTACGTACTCATTTTGAAGAAGTGAAAAATCGTTTGCAACATCGTGGTGAAGATTTATCTGCTTTTGATAATTTTGAGCAGTTAGATCAAAAGCGTCGTGAATTGCTTGTGGAGACAGAAGAATTGAAAAGCAAGCGTAACAGCGTGTCTCAACAAGTGGCGCAGTTAAAGCGTGAAAAGCAAGATGCAGATGCGCTCATTAAAGAAATGCGTGAAGTGGGCGATCGCATTAAAGAACTAGATGAGAGCTTAAAGCAAGTGGAAGATGAGTTAAACGGTCTTCTATTAACGATCCCGAACATCCCTCATGAAAGCGTGCCGGTTGGGGAAACAGAAGATGATAATGTCGAAGCGCGTCAATGGGGAGAAATCCCGCAATTTGATTTTGAAGCGAAGCCGCACTGGGATGTAGCAGGGGACTTAGGAATTCTCGATTTTGAGCGTGCGGGTAAAGTAACGGGTAGCCGCTTTGTATTTTATAAAGGAATGGGAGCTAAGCTTGAGCGTGCTTTAATTAGCTTTATGTTAGATCTTCATTCAGAAGAGCATGGCTATGAAGAGATGCTACCACCTTACATGGTGAATCGTACGAGCATGACAGGAACAGGACAATTACCGAAGTTTGAAGAAGATGCGTTTTTAATTAAAGAAGAAGATTACTTCCTTATTCCAACAGCGGAAGTACCGGTAACAAACTATCATCGCGATGAGATTTTGGATGCTGAGCAGTTGCCTGTTGCTTATGCGGCATATAGTGCTTGCTTCCGCTCTGAAGCAGGCTCTGCTGGTCGCGACACACGCGGTCTTATTCGTCAGCATCAATTTAATAAAGTCGAATTAGTTCGCTTCGTGAAGCCGGAAGATTCTTATCAAGAGCTAGAAAAATTAACAGGCCACGCGGAGAAAGTATTGCAATTGTTGGGATTGCCATATCGCGTAATGAGCATGTGTACGGCTGATCTAGGATTCACAGCGGCGAAAAAATATGATATCGAAGTGTGGATTCCAAGCTACGACACATACCGTGAAATTTCTTCTTGCAGTAACTTTGAAGCGTTCCAAGCACGCCGAGCGAATATTCGTTTCCGTCGTGAGAAAAATGGCAAGCCAGAGCATGTTCATACATTGAATGGATCTGGTTTGGCGATCGGTCGAACAGTGGCTGCTATTTTGGAGAATTATCAGCAGGAAGATGGCAGTGTGATGATTCCGGAAGTGTTAAGACCTTATATAGGTGGAAAAGAAAAGATTTCAAATTAATAAGTGAAACGACAGGAGGGAGGGTCTCTCCTGTCGTTTTTTTAAAAATAATATTGACATACTAAATAGCAGTGTGATAAATTAAATCTTGTCGATACGGAGGAATACCCAAGTCCGGCTGAAGGGATCGGTCTTGAAAACCGACAGGCGGGTTAAACCGCGCGGGGGTTCGAATCCCTCTTCCTCCGCCATTATTGATTAACAAACGCATATAAATTGGAGATTTTAAAATCCGCTGCTTACAGGCAGCGGATTTTTTTATTTGCTCCTAATAATAAAAAAATCTTGTACTATGTAGTTACAGTGTTCTTGTATAATGAAGGAACTCTAGGAGATGATGGAGATCATACTTAGTCAGCCACTAATGTTATTTTTTCAAGAAGGAGCATTTAAAATGGAATATAATGATACACACTATATGCAACTAGCTCTTGAAGAAGCGAAAAAAGCGGGGGAACTGGGAGAGGTACCGATTGGAGCGGTCGTTGTGTATGAAGGGGAAGTGATCGCGTCTGCTTATAATTTACGAGAAACGACTCAAAATGCGGTCACTCATGCGGAATTGTTGGCCATTGAGAAAGCGTGTGAAAAGTTGGGGACTTGGAGGCTTGAAGGAGCAGAGCTTTATGTCACTTTAGAGCCGTGTCCAATGTGCAGTGGCGCGATTATTTTATCCCGGATTAAACGTGTCGTTTACGGAGCGAAGGATCCAAAAGCAGGCTGTGCAGGAACATTGATGAACTTGCTTGAAGACACTCGTTTTAACCACCAAAGTGAAGTGGTCTCAGGTGTTCTTGAAGAAGAGTGTGGCCAAATACTAACTACTTTTTTTAAAGAGCTACGCGAGCGGAAGAAAGCAGAGAAACAGAAGAGTAAGGTAGAAAAAGGAAGTTCCCTTTCTTAGACTATTTATTGCTTTTTTATCTTCAACGCTGTATACTGTTATTTGTGTCAGATAATTTAAGATCAGACACCTTAACATTGGTATCAATTTTGCCGTGCTAGGTGGGGAGGTAGCGGTGCCCTGTACTCGCAATCCGCTCTAGCGAGACTGAATCCCTTCCCGAGGCTGTCATACTGTAGGGTCTGCCTTAAGTAAGTGGTGTTGACGTCCGGGTCCTGCGCAATGGGAACCCATGAACCATGTCAGGTCCGGAAGGAAGCAGCATTAAGTGGACTCTCTCATGTGCCGCGGGGCAACCTGGATCGAGCTAACTGCTTAAGTAACGCTTATGGTTGGCTGTCGAAGGAAGGTGCACGGCAGTTATATACAATAAAGAACACTCATCCTTTTAGGGTGAGTTTTTTTGTTTGTTTTGTAAAAATAAATTTTTATCAGTTATAATAGAAGAAGATAAAGACTGGAGAAAAAGGGGGGAGAATATGAGCTATCAGGCGTTATATCGCGTGTGGAGGCCGCAAAATTTTATCGATGTTGTCGGTCAAGAGCATGTGACCAAAACATTGCAAAATGCCCTCCTTCAACAAAAGATCTCGCATGCTTATTTATTTTCCGGTCCGCGGGGGACGGGAAAGACGAGTGCTGCGAAAATTTTGGCGAAAGCGGTTAACTGTGAACAGGCCCCAACGGATGAACCTTGTAATCAATGTGCATCTTGCCGAGGAATTACTGATGGGTCTATTCAAGATGTGATTGAAATTGATGCGGCCTCGAACAATGGAGTAGATGAAATTAGAGATATTCGCGACAAAGTGAAATATGCGCCAAGCGTCGCTGAATATAAAGTCTATATCATTGATGAGGTTCATATGCTGTCTATTGGAGCATTTAACGCTTTGTTAAAGACGTTAGAGGAACCGCCAAAGCACGTCATTTTTATTTTAGCGACAACGGAACCTCATAAGATCCCATTGACGATTATTTCTAGGTGTCAACGTTTTGATTTCAAGCGAATCACCTCACAGGCGATTGTTGGTCGGATGGAACTGATTATGAAAGAAAGTGATCTTGAATATGAGGAGAAAGTTCTTCCGATTATCGCTCGAGCGGCTGAAGGAGGTATGCGTGATGCCCTTAGCTTGCTTGATCAAGCAGTCTCTTACAGTGGAAATGTGTTAACGGAAGAGGACGCATTAACTGTAACTGGTGCTGTCGGACAGGAAATGTTAAATCATTTAGCTGAGGCCGTATATGAAAAAAATGCGCCTGAAGCACTGGTTGTTTTGGAAAAGCTGTTACTGCAAGGGAAAGATCCGTCCCGGTTTGCGGAAGATTTTGTTTTATATTTTCGGGATATGCTACTTTACAAAACTGCGCCTACCCTTGAGGAATCACTAGAAAGAGTGTTAATTGATGCTGTTTTTATTTCCATTTCTGAAAAAATGGAGTTAGAGAAAATTTATGAATACATTCATGTGTTAAATCAAACTCAGCAGGAAATGAAATTTAGCAATCATGCTCGAATTTATTTAGAAGTGGCTTTAGTGAAAATGTGTCAAGCAGAAGCAACAGTGAAAGCAACAAGTTTACCGGAAATGAATACATTGCTTGAAAGGATCGCAACGCTTGAAAGAGAATTGCAACAGCTTCGGAGCCAACCAGTACAAGCGGCAACTCAAGCCGAGACGCAGTCTCCTTCTAAGCGAGCGAACCGTTCTTCTAAAGCCTTTAAAGCACCGGTGGCTAAAATTGAAAAAGTGTTAGCGGAAGCAACAAAGCAAGATGTTCAATTAATTAAAAGTCGTTGGGGAGATATGTTAAACTATCTTCATCAGCGTCAAATGAGATCGCAAGCTGCGTTACTTAATGATGCAGAGCCTGTAGCTGCCTCTCCGGGTGCATTCGTGTTAAAATTCAAATATGAAATTCATTGTCAGATGGCCACTGAAAACAACGTGTTTATGGATTCCATCTCTTCTATTTTACAAGAGTTAACAGGGAACCTTTATCAGCCGATTGGTGTTCCTGAGGATACATGGTTATCCATTAGACAAAATTTCATTAAGACGCAAAAGGAAGACGGTCACGAACAGGCAGAGCAACCTGAAGGAGATCTTCTCATTTCGGAAGCACTTAAGCTTGTGGGAGAAGAACTGCTCGAAATTAAAGACTAATTACTAGGAGGATGAAAAGTATGCGTGGTATGGGAAATATGCAAAACATGATGAAGCAAATGCAAAAAATGCAAAAGAAGATGGCGGAAGCGCAAGAGGAGCTTTCAACAAAACAATTTGAAGGAACAGCTGGTGGCGGTATGGTAACGGTTGTTATGTCCGGTCAAAAGCAAGTGCTTGACGTGCAAATTAAAGAAGAAGTGGTTGACCCTGAAGATGTGGAAATGCTACAAGATTTAGTGCTTGCGGCGACAAATGATGCTCTGAAAAAAGTAGATGATGAAACAAACTCTACAATGGGCCAGTTCACAAAAGGGATGAACCTTCCGTTCTAGGAGGCGTATGATCATATGTATTATCCGGAACCGATAACAAAGCTGATCGACAGCTTTATGAAATTGCCAGGCATCGGGCCAAAAACTGCCGCTCGTCTGGCATTTTTTGTTCTCGATATGAAAGAAGAAGATGTGCTCGATTTTGCCAAATCACTCGTCAATGCTAAACGAGATCTTGGTTATTGCTCTGTTTGTGGACATATTACCGACCAAGATCCTTGTGCCATTTGTGCGGACGAACGCCGCGACCGCAGCGTAGTTTGTGTCGTTCAAGATCCGAAAGATGTCATTGCTATGGAGAAAATGAAAGAGTTTAATGGTTTGTATCATGTGCTTCAAGGAGCCATCTCTCCTATGGAAGGAATCGGACCTGAGGATATTAACATACCCGATTTATTAAAGCGGCTACAGGACGAAACGATTCGTGAAGTGATTCTTGCTACTAACCCTAATATTGAGGGAGAAGCGACAGCGATGTATATTTCACGCTTATTAAAACCGTCAGGCATTCGAGTCACTCGCATAGCTCATGGCTTGCCAGTCGGTGGAGATCTTGAATATGCGGATGAAGTGACGCTTTCAAAAGCACTAGAAGGTAGAAGAGAAGTATAGGAAGGGGATCTTCATGTTTTTTAGAAAAAAAAATAAGCTGAAGAACTCACACGACGAGAATTTAATGCAACTATTAGAGCAATCTAAGCAGGAATGGTTTAAGCATCGAGAATTATTAAGACTTAGCTTTGAACATAATGAAGAACTAGTTGCTCAAACGAAGACTCACGAAGCAAAGTATTTCTTTTTATTTCGTGAAGTCAGAAAAAGAAATATTCGCATAAACAACTAACAGGTCTCATATTCTTTATTTAAGGGACAACCTTATTTAAAGAATAGGAGAGGATTTATGTGTATATAGCTGGGGGCATTATTG
>NZ_KZ454941.1:48883-51920 GCF_002797375.1 Bacillus sp. FJAT-42315 | reverse complement strand
TTAGAGGAACCGCCAAAGCACGTCATTTTTATTTTAGCGACAACGGAACCTCATAAGATCCCATTGACGATTATTTCTAGGTGTCAACGTTTTGATTTCAAGCGAATCACCTCACAGGCGATTGTTGGTCGGATGGAACTGATTATGAAAGAAAGTGATCTTGAATATGAGGAGAAAGTTCTTCCGATTATCGCTCGAGCGGCTGAAGGAGGTATGCGTGATGCCCTTAGCTTGCTTGATCAAGCAGTCTCTTACAGTGGAAATGTGTTAACGGAAGAGGACGCATTAACTGTAACTGGTGCTGTCGGACAGGAAATGTTAAATCATTTAGCTGAGGCCGTATATGAAAAAAATGCGCCTGAAGCACTGGTTGTTTTGGAAAAGCTGTTACTGCAAGGGAAAGATCCGTCCCGGTTTGCGGAAGATTTTGTTTTATATTTTCGGGATATGCTACTTTACAAAACTGCGCCTACCCTTGAGGAATCACTAGAAAGAGTGTTAATTGATGCTGTTTTTATTTCCATTTCTGAAAAAATGGAGTTAGAGAAAATTTATGAATACATTCATGTGTTAAATCAAACTCAGCAGGAAATGAAATTTAGCAATCATGCTCGAATTTATTTAGAAGTGGCTTTAGTGAAAATGTGTCAAGCAGAAGCAACAGTGAAAGCAACAAGTTTACCGGAAATGAATACATTGCTTGAAAGGATCGCAACGCTTGAAAGAGAATTGCAACAGCTTCGGAGCCAACCAGTACAAGCGGCAACTCAAGCCGAGACGCAGTCTCCTTCTAAGCGAGCGAACCGTTCTTCTAAAGCCTTTAAAGCACCGGTGGCTAAAATTGAAAAAGTGTTAGCGGAAGCAACAAAGCAAGATGTTCAATTAATTAAAAGTCGTTGGGGAGATATGTTAAACTATCTTCATCAGCGTCAAATGAGATCGCAAGCTGCGTTACTTAATGATGCAGAGCCTGTAGCTGCCTCTCCGGGTGCATTCGTGTTAAAATTCAAATATGAAATTCATTGTCAGATGGCCACTGAAAACAACGTGTTTATGGATTCCATCTCTTCTATTTTACAAGAGTTAACAGGGAACCTTTATCAGCCGATTGGTGTTCCTGAGGATACATGGTTATCCATTAGACAAAATTTCATTAAGACGCAAAAGGAAGACGGTCACGAACAGGCAGAGCAACCTGAAGGAGATCTTCTCATTTCGGAAGCACTTAAGCTTGTGGGAGAAGAACTGCTCGAAATTAAAGACTAATTACTAGGAGGATGAAAAGTATGCGTGGTATGGGAAATATGCAAAACATGATGAAGCAAATGCAAAAAATGCAAAAGAAGATGGCGGAAGCGCAAGAGGAGCTTTCAACAAAACAATTTGAAGGAACAGCTGGTGGCGGTATGGTAACGGTTGTTATGTCCGGTCAAAAGCAAGTGCTTGACGTGCAAATTAAAGAAGAAGTGGTTGACCCTGAAGATGTGGAAATGCTACAAGATTTAGTGCTTGCGGCGACAAATGATGCTCTGAAAAAAGTAGATGATGAAACAAACTCTACAATGGGCCAGTTCACAAAAGGGATGAACCTTCCGTTCTAGGAGGCGTATGATCATATGTATTATCCGGAACCGATAACAAAGCTGATCGACAGCTTTATGAAATTGCCAGGCATCGGGCCAAAAACTGCCGCTCGTCTGGCATTTTTTGTTCTCGATATGAAAGAAGAAGATGTGCTCGATTTTGCCAAATCACTCGTCAATGCTAAACGAGATCTTGGTTATTGCTCTGTTTGTGGACATATTACCGACCAAGATCCTTGTGCCATTTGTGCGGACGAACGCCGCGACCGCAGCGTAGTTTGTGTCGTTCAAGATCCGAAAGATGTCATTGCTATGGAGAAAATGAAAGAGTTTAATGGTTTGTATCATGTGCTTCAAGGAGCCATCTCTCCTATGGAAGGAATCGGACCTGAGGATATTAACATACCCGATTTATTAAAGCGGCTACAGGACGAAACGATTCGTGAAGTGATTCTTGCTACTAACCCTAATATTGAGGGAGAAGCGACAGCGATGTATATTTCACGCTTATTAAAACCGTCAGGCATTCGAGTCACTCGCATAGCTCATGGCTTGCCAGTCGGTGGAGATCTTGAATATGCGGATGAAGTGACGCTTTCAAAAGCACTAGAAGGTAGAAGAGAAGTATAGGAAGGGGATCTTCATGTTTTTTAGAAAAAAAAATAAGCTGAAGAACTCACACGACGAGAATTTAATGCAACTATTAGAGCAATCTAAGCAGGAATGGTTTAAGCATCGAGAATTATTAAGACTTAGCTTTGAACATAATGAAGAACTAGTTGCTCAAACGAAGACTCACGAAGCAAAGTATTTCTTTTTATTTCGTGAAGTCAGAAAAAGAAATATTCGCATAAACAACTAACAGGTCTCATATTCTTTATTTAAGGGACAACCTTATTTAAAGAATAGGAGAGGATTTATGTGTATATAGCTGGGGGCATTATTGTTTTCGTTCTTTTAATCAGTTTGTTAGCCAGTCTAGCTTCACCAGTAAAACCCGTTCAGTTAGCAAGTATTCTTTTTGTGAAAGTGATTGTAGGTGCGCTTTTTCTATTCTTACTTAATTCATTTAGTGGGGATTACGGATTGCATGTACCGATTAATTTAATCACTTCCACGATCGCTGGGGTACTTGGTATTGCTGGAGTAGCAGCATTAGCCGTCATTCAATTATGGATTCTTTAAAAACAGTCTAGATGCAACATGCTAGACTGTTTTTTTATTGATGAATTATTTTTTTAAAAAAGTATTGACGCCCGTATTTTAAATTGTTATATTAGATAACGTTGCTGCTGAAGAAAAAACGCAGGTAACAAAAAAACAAAAAAAGTTATTGACTTTCGAGTCAGAACTTGATAAGATAATGAAGTCGCTTAATGGTGACCGAGATTGAACATTGAAAACTGAACAAAATAAACGTCAACGTTAATTCTAAAAAACTTAGTTTATCTAAG
>NZ_KZ454941.1:0-48802 GCF_002797375.1 Bacillus sp. FJAT-42315 | reverse complement strand
AGGAAATTTGAGAGGAGCTGTCCTTAGTACGAGAGGACCGGGATGGACGCACCGCTGGTGTACCAGTTGTCTTGCCAAAGGCATCGCTGGGTAGCTATGTGCGGACGGGATAAGTGCTGAAAGCATCTAAGCATGAAGCCCCCCTCAAGATGAGATTTCCCATAGCGCAAGCTAGTAAGATCCCTGAAAGATGATCAGGTAGATAGGTTCGAGGTGGAAGCGTGGCGACACGTGGAGCTGACGAATACTAATCGATCGAGGACTTAACCAATAAAGCAGAGGCAACTGTTCAGACATGACAAGCAAATGTTCTGGCGCTGCAAAGACGTTAGTCTTGTAAGCGACAGGTTATTTGACTCGAATGTCTAGGAGCCGGAGCTAGAAATAGATACACCAATAGGCGATTTGCAAGGTTACAATACTTATTATCCAGTTTTGAAAGAACAATTCTTTCAAACTTCATAGTCTGGTGGCGATAGCGAAGAGGTCACACCCGTTCCCATACCGAACACGGAAGTTAAGCTCTTCAGCGCCGATGGTAGTTGGGGGTTTCCCCCTGTGAGAGTAGGACGTTGCCAGGCACCAACAAAAAGAACAGCTCAGGCTGTTCTTTTTTTGTATGAGAAAATCATGCACTAGGAAGTCAATAGATTCGCATATTTTAAGAAAAAGTGGAAATACTACCAAGTAGGAGGTGGAGAATATGCCAAAAAAGATGGTGGATCATATTTGTATGGTCTGTGAACAAAGTAAGCAAGAAGGTATTTATATTTATCAAGCTTTTATATGTAAAGAATGCGAAAGAAAAGTGCTTCAAACGGAACCAGAAGAAGAGGCTTATGTTCACTTTGTAAGGAAATTGAGAAAAATTAGAATCTCCTCTGTTTTTTCGTAAGAATTGTATGGTAGGCTAGTAGAAAAGTATAGAAAAGGGTAGGATCTATAGTGAATCAAGAACGTATTCCGCTTATGGAAGCTCTGCAGCGACATATCGATCAGAAAACGCTATCTTTTCACGTTCCTGGACATAAAGGCGGACAAGTGTGGATGGATGGCGTTGCTGCGGATTTTTATAAATTTTTGGCGTATGATCAGACGGAAATCTCAGATTTGGATGATTTTCATTCTCCCGAAGGATGTATTGAAGAGGCTCAACGACTATTAATAGATTTGTATCAAACGAAGAAAAGTTATTTTTTAGTGAATGGCAGTACGGTTGGAAATTTGGCAATGGTTTTATCTGTTTGTGAAGAGGGTGACCTCATTTTTGTTCAGCGTAATTGTCATAAGTCAATTTTAAATGCATGTAAGCTAGCAAAGGTGACACCTGTATTTTTAGAGCCTGAGTATGATGCTTCCTTCAAGGTAGCGAGTGGTGTCAGTTTAGATACGGTTGAACAAGCATATAAACAATATGACTCAGTGAAGGCAATCGTGTTAACGTATCCCAACTATTATGGGATGGCTACAGACATTGAACAGGTGATCAAGGTTGCGCAGGAAAATGGCTCATTTGTATTAGTTGATGAAGCCCACGGACCACATTTTGTTTTAGGAGAGCCATTTCCTAATAGTTCATTACAATGGGGAGCGGATCTTGTTGTGCATTCGGCTCATAAAATGTTGCCGGCGATGACAATGGGGTCCTTTTTGCATATGAATTCGTCTAGAGTGTCGTTGGAGAAGCTGGAGTTTTATTTACAGGCATTGCAGTCTAGTAGTCCATCTTATCCTATTATGGCTTCTTTGGATGTAGCACGGGCGTTTCTAGCAGGGTTTTCTTATGAGGATGTAGCTTTTACGCTAGAAATGAAAACTATTTTGGCTGAGCGATTACAAGGAAAAGGACTGGAGGTTTTACTACCGGATGATCCTTTGAAATTACTGCTGCGAAAACAAGGATATACAGGATATGAGCTTCAAAGCCATTTAGAAGCGGCAGGGGTTTATTCAGAGCTCTCAGACGCTTCACAAGTGCTATGTACGTTACCTTTGTTGAAAGCAGGAAGTAGCGATTATATCGAGCTAGCCAAGCGGAAAATTGATGGGCTCACTTTATATGACAAACCGTCTGCTTGCGAAGTTATCGATTATACATCGTCTTTAAAAAAGACTTCGATGTTAATGATTTCTTATAAGGAGCAAGAAAAGCTTCCTCGAGTATGGATACCTTTGACTGAAGCAGTTGGTGAAATTGCGGCAGAGACGGTGATTCCTTATCCACCAGGAATACCTTTACTAATCGCAGGAGAACAAATAGCATTCGAGCAGATAGCTACTTTGACTAATTTGCTCGCACAGCATGTACATATTCAAGGAGGTCAACAATTAAATACAAAGCGGATTGCGGTGTATCGAACATCTCAAGCTTAAACATATTAATAAAGTTAGTTCATGTTTTGGAGGTTACAGGATGAGAAAAGGGTTATTTATTTCGATTGAGGGGCCTGAAGGAGCTGGAAAGTCGAGTATGATGTATAGGCTAATTAAGCAGCTTGAAGAAGAAGGGTTTCGTGTGACTGGGACGCGCGAACCTGGTGGCATCTCTATTTCTGAACAAATTCGTGAGGTTATTTTAAATAAAAACAATACGGAGATGGATGGACGGACAGAGGCGCTTTTATATGCGGCCGCAAGAAGGCAGCATCTTGTGGAAAAAGTCATGCCTGCACTATTAAGAGGAGACATCGTGCTTTGTGATCGTTTTATTGATAGCTCGCTTGCTTATCAAGGATATGCAAGAGGACTTGGGATGGAGGAAGTATTTGAAATCAATCGCTTCGCTGTAGACGATGTGATGCCAGATTTAACATTATTGTTTGATGTCCAGCCAGAAGTGGGGTTAGCCCGAATTAATGCTCATGAAGAAAGGGAAGTGAATCGACTGGATTTAGAATCGCTTCACTTTCATGAAAAGGTGAGAGAAGCATATTTGCTTTTAAGCGAAAGGTTTCCAGAGCGAATTGTCAAAATCAATGCAGAAGCATCTGTTGAAGAAGTGTTCCACGAAAGCATGACTTGTATTTTAGAGCGAATTAGATCTACCGAGCAATAGTTAAGATCATCTAAATTTTGTTTTCTTCTCTGCGGTTGCTTCATTTTCTTGGTATAATGAGAGAAGTAGAATCGGAAAGAGGAGGCGGAAATGATGAAATTAATCTTAGCGGTTGTGCAAGACCAAGATAGTCATCGCTTATCACAAGCCTTAATTGATCATAATTTTAGAGCGACGAAACTCGCTTCGACCGGTGGTTTTTTGAAAGCGGGGAATACGACGTTTATTATTGGAACGGATGACATTCGCCTTGATAAAGCTTTAGAAATCATTAAAGAAAATTGTCAATCAAGAGATCAAATGGTGGCACCTGTATCACCGATGGGGGGAAATGCGGATTCGTATGTCCCTTACCCGATTGAAGTACCTGTAGGTGGAGCCACCGTATTTGTCTTGCCAGTAGAACAATTTCATCAATTTTAATAGGGGATAGCTCATATGAAGATTGAAAAAGACATACATTTTAATATCGACAAGCTGCGAAAAGATCAAAAGCTTAGTTCAAATGGACAATCTAAATTTTCCACGATCGTTCAACAACAAGGAGAACAGTTAAAAACGGATCAAATCCAGCGGCTGTTAACGGATATTGAAGGAGCGGGAAAGCGACTAGCTCATTCCCGAACATTTCAAGATTTAGCGAAGTATAAAACGCTTGTCCGCCGATTTGTTCGAGAAACCGTTGAGTTTGGCATGAATTTGAAAAATTCTCATACATGGAATCAGTTTGGAGAAGGTCGAAAATTAAAGATCGTTGAGACGATTGATGAGAAATTAATTGAATTAACGGAAGATGTCTTAAACAAAGAGAAGAAATCGGTCGATCTACTCGGGCAAATAGGAGAAATTAAAGGATTAATTATTAATTTATATACGTAGGCAGGGATGTACATGTCTGAGGTATGGAAAGAATTGAGTGAATTACAGCCGGTGGTGCTCAGAATGTTAACGAATAGCCTAGAAAAAGAGCGGGTAGCCCATGCTTATATTTTTGAAGGTGACCAAGGAACAGGGAAGAAAAATGCGGCGCTGTTTTTTGCGAAAAGCTTGCTTTGTGAAGAAGATGGAATAATGGCTTGTGAAGCGTGCAACAGCTGTCGCCGAATTGAAAGTGGGAACCATCCGGATGTTCATTATCTTGAACCAGATGGCTTATCGATCAAAAAACAGCAAATTACTTTTTTGCAGCAGGAATTTAGTAAAACAGCGGTAGAAGCGAAGCAGAAAATTTATATCATTCAGCATGCGGATAAGATGACAGCCAGTGCTGCGAACAGCTTGCTGAAGTTTTTAGAGGAACCGAGCGCTGATACCGTTGCTTTATTATTGACTGAGCAAGTTCAGCGCTTACTGCCCACGATTATTTCTCGTTGTCAACTTCTTGTGTTCAAGCCGTTACCATCCGAACTTCTTCAAAGTAAGTTAATAGAAGAAGGGATTTCTGTACCCATGGCTTCTTTAGTGGCTAAGTTAACTAATAATTTTCAACAAGCACTCGAATTAAGTCATGAAGAGTGGTTTGCACAGTCACGTACAATAGTGTTAAAATTATATGAAGTCCTTCAAAAAAATCCACTAGAAGCAATGGTGAAATTACAAGAGGACTTTAATGGGCATTTTAAAGATAAACAACAAGTTAACCAAGCGCTTGATCTGCTATTGCTACTGTTCAAAGATTTGCTATCGTTGCAGACAGGAAAAGAAACGGGTCTTGCTTTCCCGGATCAGCTTGCATTACTTAAACACAGCGCTCTACAATCTTCTGCCAAAAGCATTACAGAGCAAATGACAGCCATTTTAGAGGCGAAGCGCAAGCTTGATGCCAATATGAATCCACAATTGTTGATGGAACAGCTTGTGTTGAATTTACAGGGGGGAGCATCCTTTGTATGATGTAGTAGGAGTCCGCTTTAAAAAAGCGGGAAAAATATATTATTTTGATCCAGTCGAGCTGAAAATTGAGAAAAACGAACATGTGATCGTTGAAACAGTTAGAGGCGTCGAACATGGACAAGTGGTTGTCGGAATGAAAAAAGTGGAGGAAGAGGATATTGTTCTTCCTTTGAAGAAAGTGATTCGCGTCGCTGACCAAAAAGATCGTCTCATCGTAGAAGAAAATAAATTAGCGGCGGAAGAAGCTTTTGAAGTATGTTGCGGAAAAATTATCGAACATAAGCTAGATATGAAGCTTGTAGATGTAGAATATACATTTGATCGCAATAAAGTAATTTTTTATTTCACAGCTGACGGACGAGTGGATTTTCGAGAACTAGTGAAAGATTTAGCTGCTATTTTTCGGACGAGAATCGAGCTTCGCCAAATTGGTGTTCGCGATGAAGCGAAAATGCTCGGAGGAATCGGTCCGTGTGGCAGAATGCTTTGCTGTTCAACATTTTTGGGTGATTTTGAACCAGTCTCCATCAAAATGGCAAAAGATCAAAACTTATCATTAAACCCCACGAAAATTTCAGGCTTATGTGGCAGGCTCATGTGTTGCTTGAAATATGAGAATGATGAATATGAAGCGGCGAAAGAAATCCTTCCAGATGTCGGTGAAAAAGTAAATACCCCTCATGGCTTTGGAAAAGTAGTGGGGTTAAATATTTTAGAACGAGTTCTTCAAGTTGAAGTATTCGAACAAGAGCGAGTGCTTGAATTTACGATGGAAGAAATTACGACAGAAGGTGCCATTTCAGCACAAGCCACAGAGTAATGGGGTGGAATGAGTGGATAAAAAAGAGTTCTTCGATTCAGTCAGCGATATGGAACTACAAATTGGTCAATTGTATAAACGGCTCGGTGATTTGAAAAAGAGTTTGGCAGAAATATTAGAAGAGAACAACTCATTAAAGCTTGAAAATGAAAACTTGCGACGTAGGTTAGAAGAGCTAGAATTTTCTCGAAGGCAAGTAGCTCAAGGGAAAAGTGGAGAAAATAACAACGCAAGTCCTTCAAAATTGATGGATATTGGAGAAGGTTACGACAATCTCGCTAGGCTGTATCAAGAAGGGTTTCACATTTGCAATGTTCATTTTGGTAGTCCACGTAAAGACGAAGATTGCTTGTTTTGTTTATCGTTTTTAAATAAAAAATAATGAATGTATCGAGGCTGTCCAAAAGGCCAGTGCCAAAACTTCTGCGCATGAGAAGATAAGGCCTGTCGAGGGGCAGTCTCTATTTTTATCCCGCATTAACGGGCTGTAAGACCCCCCACCTCAACATGGCAGAAAGAAGCACAGATGTGTAGGTGGGGATCAACAGCCCGTAAATGCCCGATTGGTTCAACTAACAATCAGTGGGGGATGAAGAAAACCCACACTGATTGAAGTTTCACTTTATACACTTGGCATAATGGAGGAAAAAGAATGGTCACATTGAAAGGCGATGAAAGGCTAGACTACTTGTTGGCAGAGAATTTGAGAATTATCCAAAGTCCAACTGTGTTTGCCTTTTCATTAGATGCGGTGCTTCTTGCTAGATTTGCTTCAATTCCATTAAAGAGAGGGTCGATTATTGATCTCTGTTCAGGAAACGGCGTTATTCCTTTACTGATGAGTGCTAAGACGAAAATGCCAATTACAGGAGTAGAAATACAAGAACGACTTTATGATATGGCGATTCGAAATATGGAATATAATAAATTAAAAGATCAGATTACGATGATTCATGGTGATTTGAAGGACGCGCCAAGTATGTTAGGGCGTGAAAAACATAGTCTCGTCACATGTAACCCTCCTTATTTTCTATCATCATCTCGTGAGATTATTAACCTGAATGAGCATTTGGCCATTGCTCGTCATGAAATATGCTGTACGCTTGAGGACTGCATTCGTTCAAGTAGTCAGTTATTAAAGCAAGGTGGAAAGGCAGCATTTGTTCATCGTCCTGGCCGACTACTCGATTTAGTAACGTTGATGCGAAAGTATCGTCTTGAGCCGAAGCGGCTTCGTTTTGTCTATCCAAGGCAAGGAAAAGAAGCGAATACAGTATTGATTGAAGGGTTGAAAGGCGGGGCAACTGATATTAAAATATTGCCACCTTTGTATATATACGATCAACAAGGTGAATATACGGAAGAAATTAGAGAGATGTTATATGGAAACGAGCAATAATCATTATTTTTATGTGTTAGAGTGTCGAGATGGTTCTTTTTATGGTGGGTATACAACGAATATAGAAAAGCGTGTAAACACACATAATGCTGGTAAAGGAGCGAAGTATACACGCGGAAGAGGGCCCGTGCACCTCATTCATTTTGAAACGTATCATACCGTTACTGAAGCGATGCGAGCGGAATATGCTTTCAAGCAATTAACGAGAAAGCAGAAAATGGACTACTTACAAAAGGGGGGACATCAAAATGATTAATAAACAAAAAAGCTTTGCGAATGAAGAAGCAGGGATGCTTTATTTAGTCCCTACTCCGATTGGTAATTTAGAAGATATGACCTTTCGAGCGATTCGCATGATGAAAGAAGCGGATGTGATCGCAGCAGAAGATACAAGAAATACGAAGAAGCTTTGTAACTATTTTGAGATCTCCACGCCAATTACGAGCTATCATGAGCATAATAAAGAAGTAAGTGGAAAAGCGCTGTTAGAAAGAGTCCTTCAAGGAGAAAAGATTGCTCTTGTCAGTGATGCTGGAATGCCTTCTATTTCTGATCCAGGCTTTGAACTTGTTGTCGCTGCGATTGAAAAAGGAATCACTGTGGTGCCGCTTCCTGGGGCGAACGCGGCGTTAACGGCATTGATTGCTTCTGGCTTAGCACCACAACCTTTTTACTTTTATGGCTTTTTAAGTCGAAACAAAAAAGAAAAGAAAGCAGAACTAGCTCAGCTGAATAAGAGCCATGATACATTTATTCTGTACGAATCGCCTCATCGACTGAAAGATACGCTTCAAGCGATGGCAGAAGTGCTTGGTGAACAGCGGAAAATTGTATTATGCCGCGAGCTGACAAAGAAGTTTGAAGAGTTTTTGCGCGGAACAATTACAGAAGCTATTCACTGGTCAAAAGAAGAGGATATTTTAGGAGAGTTTTGCTTAATTGTTGAAGGCAATGCTGAAGTGGAGGAAGAAGAAGGCGAACAGTGGTGGATGAGTTTATCGATCGTTGAGCATGTCGACCATTACATACATGAACAATCTTTGTCCTCTAAAGAAGCCATTAAACAAGTGGCAAAAGATCGCGACTTACCAAAAAGAGATGTGTATCAGTCGTATCATGTCGAATTGTAATATAAATAAAAGAAACGAGCCCGATAAAGGCTCGTTTCTTTTATGAATCAATTATTTGATCGTCTCAAATGAAGCAGCGATTTCTTGCATTAATTGCTCTGCACCTTCGCGGCTAAGAATTAATTTTCCGCCAGCAAGTTTCACGTTGTCGTCAGAAACTTCACCAGTAACTTGACAAGTCATGCTTGGCTTGTATTTCTTTAAGATGATTTTCTCATCATCTACATAAATTTCTAATGCATCTTTCTCAGCAATTCCTAATGTACGGCGAAGTTCGATTGGAATAACTACCCGTCCTAACTCATCTACTTTACGAACAATACCTGTTGATTTCATAATAAAATCACTTCTCCTCTCAAAAATATAAGTTTTGTAGTAAACTAGTCGTTTACTTATTATCGTCATTATTCGACATTTTTTTTATTTATGAATATATCATACCAACCTTTCCCATGATCGTCAACAAGAAAATGTAATTTTTCTATTAAATGTAATGTTGATAAATCCTTGATATATAAGGGTTTTGAAGGGTTGTGTAAAAAAAAGTAAAAACATTTAGAGAAAATTGTCGAATTGTCGTTAAGTAAACGATAGATTCCCGTCTTTTATCGACAAAAGTGAAGAGAATATGGTCTAAATTAGTGAGTTGTTTCTTTTTTGGAAAATTAAATAGAGAATCATAGATTAAATATTTACAATTACTCTTGAATAAGAGAAAATGAAGAGAGTGGGTTCTTTACCAACGGTGTATATTCATTTCATCAAAGAGGTAAAATGTTAGTAAAAATTAATAGTAAATGCCCGTATGGCAGTGTGTGTAAATGGAAGCTCTCGACCGCTGGTGAGGGCTTTTCTATATAATATCTATATGTCTATAGGAGGTTTTGGAAGTGAAGGATCAGTCTAATACATTTTATATTACAACACCTATTTATTATCCAAGTGGTAATCTTCATATCGGTCATGCTTACACGACAGTAGCTGGTGATGCGATGGCTCGCTATAAGCGACTGCGCGGTTTTGATGTGATGTACTTAACAGGAACAGATGAGCACGGTCAGAAAATTCAACGCAAAGCGGAAGAAACGAACGTGACTCCACAGCAATATGTCGATCATATTGTTGAAGGTGTACAAGAACTATGGAAAAAATTAGATATTTCCTATGATGATTTTATTCGCACAACGGAAGAACGTCATAAGAAAATTGTCGAAAAGATTTTCAAACAGTTGCTAGACCAAGGAGATATTTATTTAGACGAATATGAAGGCTGGTATTGTACGCCATGTGAATCATTCTTCACTGAACGACAACTTGAAAATGGTAACTGCCCTGATTGCGGTCGAGCAGTTGAGAAAGTAAAGGAAAAATCTTATTTCTTTAAAATGAGTAAGTATGCTGATCGATTATTAGCGTTTTATGAAGAGAACCCTGAATTTATTCAGCCAGAATCTCGTAAAAATGAAATGATCAACAACTTTATTAAGCCTGGTTTAGAGGATTTAGCCGTTTCACGTACGACGTTTGATTGGGGAGTTAAAGTGCCTGGGGACCCTGAACATGTGATTTATGTATGGATTGATGCTCTATCTAACTATATTACTGCTCTTGGCTATGGAACAGATGACGAGGAGAAGTATAAAAAATACTGGCCAGCTAATGTTCATCTTGTCGGAAAAGAAATTGTCCGTTTCCACACGATTTATTGGCCAATTATGTTAATGGCACTAGACTTGCCATTACCGAAAAAAGTATTTGCCCACGGCTGGTTATTAATGAAGGATGGAAAAATGTCGAAATCGAAAGGGAATGTCGTAGACCCTGTGACATTAATCGATCGTTACGGCTTAGACGCTCTTCGTTATTACTTGCTACGTGAAGTGCCGTTCGGTTCAGATGGCGTATTTACACCAGAGGGCTTTGTTGAACGTATTAACTTTGATTTAGCCAATGATTTAGGGAACCTATTAAATA
Organism: Bacillus sp. FJAT-42315; assembly: GCF_002797375.1. Taxonomy (GTDB): domain Bacteria; phylum Bacillota; class Bacilli; order Bacillales; family Domibacillaceae; genus Bacillus_CE. The sequence continues at coordinate 38,531 of NZ_KZ454941.1, read as the reverse complement.
GAACGGTAGCGATGATCAATAAATACTTCGATGGCGTTATTCCGACGTATAACGGATCAGAAGGTGAATTTGATCAGCAACTGTTACAAACAAATAAAGAAACGGTCGAAAAATACGAAGAGGCGATGGAGAAGATGGAGTTCTCTGTGGCGTTATCGGCTGTTTGGCAATTGATTAGCCGAACGAATAAATATATCGACGAAACACAGCCATGGGTGTTAGCGAAAGAAGGCGAAACAGAAAAGCTGGGCCATGTCATGGTTCACTTAGCTGAATCATTAAGACGATCAGCGGTGCTATTACAGCCATTCTTAACACAAACACCGAAAAAGATTTTTGAACAGCTTTCCATTGCAGAAGGAGAATTAACAGCATGGGGTAGCTTATCTCAATTTGGTGTGATTCCTGAGGGGACAGCTGTTGTCAAAAAAGGTCAACCAATTTTCCCACGACTTGATTTAGAAGAGGAAACAAACTTTATTAAAGAGAAAATGCAAGGAGCTCCAGTGAAGGAAGAGAAGAAAGAGGAAGAGCCTTATGTGGAGCTTGCGGATGAAATTGCAATTGATGACTTTATGAACATTGACTTGCGTGCAGCAACGGTACTTGCGGCAGAGCCAGTGAAAAAGGCAGATAAATTATTGAAATTGCAATTAGATCTCGGCTTTGAAAAACGACAAGTTGTTTCAGGAATTGCTGAATTTTATAAACCAGAAGAGCTAGTTGGACGTAAAGTAATCGTCGTTGCTAACTTAAAACCAGTGAAACTTCGCGGAGAGCTTTCTCAAGGAATGATCTTAGCTGGTAAAAAAGATGGTGTATTATCATTAGCTAGTGTCGATCAATTTTTGCCGAATGGTGCTCGGATTAAATAATTTTGTTTTTTGAAAGCATAGAATGTTTCACGTGGAACAAAAATTCGACGAGAACTTCTATGTTTTTCTTTTCAGAAAGGATGAAATGAATGCTTTTTGACACGCATGTACATTTAAATGCAGAACAATATAATGAAGATATCGAAGAAGTGATTCATCGCGCGAAAGAAGCCGGTGTCACGAATATGATTGTTGTCGGCTTTGATCGCCCAACGATTGAAAAAGCGATGGAACTTGTCGAACAACATGATTTTTTATACGCCAGTGTCGGCTGGCATCCGGTCGATGCGATTGATATGACAACGGAAGATCTTGGCTGGATAGAACAATTGGCGAAGCATCCGAAAGTGGTCGCCCTTGGAGAAATGGGGTTAGATTATCACTGGGATAAATCACCGAAAGACGTACAAAAAGAAGTGTTCCGCCAACAAATTCGCCTCGCGAAAAAGGTGAAGCTACCGATTATTATTCATAATCGTGAGGCGACACAAGATATTGTCGCTATTTTAAAAGAAGAAGAGGCCGGTGAAGTAGGAGGGATTATGCATTGCTTTAGTGGCAGTGTCGAAACAGCAAAGGAATGTGTCGAAATGAACTTTTATATTTCTCTCGGCGGACCAGTGACGTTTAAAAATGCGAAAAAGCCAAAAGAAGTTGCTGCAGAGATTCCGCTTGATAATTTGTTAATTGAAACCGATTGTCCATATTTAGCTCCTCACCCTTATCGCGGCAAGCGAAATGAACCGGCTTTCGTCAAGCTAGTAGCGGAACAAATTGCAGAATTAAAGGGCCTTTCCTATGAAGAAGTAGCGAAAGCAACTAATGAAAATGCATTGAAATTGTTCCACATCGAATCATAGGAGACATGAAATGAAAATTAAAGAAATTATTGTCGTAGAAGGCAAGGACGATACGGTTACGATCAAACGAGCCGTTGATGCGGATACGATTGAAACGAACGGCTCAGCAGTGAATATGGCCACCATTGAAAGAATCAAACTAGCACAAGAAGCTAGAGGGGTGATCGTGTTCACGGACCCTGATTTTCCAGGAGAGAAGATTAGGAAATTTATTTCTGAACATGTACCAAACTGCAAGCATGCCTTTTTACCGAAGCATCAAGCGTTGCATAAACGAGGTAAAGGTGTTGGTGTGGAGCATGCATCCATCGAAGCGATTCGCCAAGCATTAAAGGACGCACAATTGATGGAGCAAGAAGCGGCAGAACAAATTACGAAAGAGGATTTGGTAGATGCTGGATTAATCGGTGGAGCACAAGCGAAAGAACGAAGAGAAAAGCTTGGCGAAAAGCTGCGAATTGGCTATACTAACGGCAAACAGTTGCACAAGCGGTTGTTAATGTTTCAAATTACGAAAGAACAATTTGCTGAAGCGTTAACAGACGTGTTACAGGAGGAAAATGAATGAAAGACATTGCGACTCCTACGCGTACGAAGGAAATTCTACAGAAATATGGATTTTCTTTCAAAAAAAGCTTAGGACAAAACTTTTTAATCGACCCAAATATTTTACACCGAATTACAGCAACGGCAGAGTTAACGAAAGACACGGGAGCGATCGAAATTGGACCAGGGATCGGAGCCTTAACGGAACATTTAGCGCGGACATCCGGCAAAGTAGTGGCTTTTGAAATCGATCAACGGCTACTGCCGATTTTAGCTGATACACTTTCTCCTTATGACAATGTGAAAGTCGTTCATGAAGATGTGTTAAAAGCAGATGTAGCTCGTATTGTACAAGAAGAGTTCACCGATGTGAAAGATTTAATGGTCGTGGCAAACTTGCCATATTACGTGACTACGCCGATCATTATGAAGCTACTTGAAGAAAACATTCCGTTAAAAGGGATTGTTGTCATGTTGCAGAAGGAGGTAGCGGACCGTATATCGGCTCGTCCGGGTACAAAGTCGTATGGATCGTTATCAATTGCGATTCAATATTACATGGAGGCTGAAACGGCATTTATCGTGCCGAAAACGGTGTTTATGCCACAGCCAAACGTCGACTCGGCAGTGATCAAACTCATAAAAAGAGAGAAGCCAGCGGTAGAGGTAGAGAGTGAAAAATTCTTCTTTACTGTGACACGAGCTTCATTTGCTCAGCGCCGGAAGACGATTTTAAATAATTTAACGAATCAATTACCACAAGGAAAAGCGCATAAAGAGCAAATTATTGAAGCGTTGGAACAAGCGGGCATCGATCCTACTCGACGGGGAGAATCATTGTCGCTTGCTGAATTTGCTCGATTGTCTAATCAGCTATATCCTATTTTCCAATAAAAATAAATATGGTCTCATAAGAAGTCTGATGCTTAGTTAGCGTCAGGCTTTTTTGTTTTCACATCTTTAAGAGCCAAATTTCCTACTGTTGCATAGGATGAGGAAGAAGAGTAAAAATCAACGGGGATGATGAATGTGACGATTCAAGTGAACTCTATTGTTAGCCGTCCATCGTATGGAAACGATATTTTATTTAGAGTGACAGCGATTCAAGAAACGAGTAAAGGAAAACAAGCCATTTTATTTGGCGAGGATTATCGATTGATTGCAGATGCCCCGTTATCTGATTTAATTGAGGTGGATTCTGACGAACGCAAGCGAATCAGGGATGATACGAGGCGCTTAGAGGAGCAATCATTACATTTGTTTCGCCAAGAATTAGAGTTAATTAAAGAAAGACAGGAGTATCGGGCGACAAGCTGTTATCGTGAAGAAAATGACGTGTTTCAAATCCCTGGAAGAGTGTTGCATTTAGATGGGGACCCCAATTATTTAAAGAAGTGCTTAGCTGCTTATGAAGCGATCGGACTCCCTGTATATGGCGTTCATTGCTTAGAGCGGGAAATGCCAGAAAAAGTATCTGATTTAATGGATCAATATCGTCCGGATATATTAGTCATTACAGGGCATGATTCTTACTCTAAAGTGAAGGGGAGTAAGTCAGATCTTCAAGCGTATCGACATTCAAAATATTTTGTGCAAGCGGTCAGAAATGCTCGAAAGAAAGTACCTCATCTCGACCAGTTGGTGATTTTTGCTGGAGCTTGTCAATCTCATTTTGAATCCATGATCCGAGCAGGAGCTAATTTTGCTAGTTCGCCCTTTCGTGTCAACATTCACGCTCTAGATCCTGTGTATATATCGGCAAAGGTTGGATTTACTCCTTTTAACGAAATGATCAATGTTCGAGAAGTGTTAAGAAATACATTAACCGGAGACAAAGGGCTTGGTGGAATTGAAACGCGAGGACTATTACGATTAGGAATGCCTTTTCATCAGGTAAGTGAAGACTGAGGAGGCATAGTAAGGACCTCCGCGGATGGAAGTTTCACTTTATTTGTCATGAATAGATAAAAGTTGGGTAGGCTAAATGTATGGTGAAAAAAGCAGAGTTTTGTAAAATAAAAAACGTTGACAAGAAGGGGTGTTGATTGATAAAATTATTTATTTATTTGACTTGAACCTTTACATGTGTTATAATTCAACTAGTGAGGTGGAAGCGGATGCCAAAAACATTAGCCGACATTAAAAAATCCCTTGATTCTAATTTAGGCAAAAGACTGTTGCTAAAAGCGAATGGAGGACGCCGAAAAACAATTGAGCGTTCCGGTGTATTAGCTGAAACCTATCAGGCAGTTTTTGTCGTTGAGTTAGATCAAGCGGAAAATGCGTTCGAAAGAGTTTCTTATAGCTACGCAGATATTCTGACAGAGACAGTAGAATTAACATTTGAAGATGCAGCAGGAAGTGCAGTTTAAGTTGGCAGTGGACATTTTGTTTACTGCTTTTTATTTTTGTCTATTACTTTCCATCCTTTCCCGCTTATTTTCTGTTAGAGGCAGGAAAAGCTATAAACAGGCGGTAAAAGGAGGAGAACAATGGGTAGAAGACGAGGAGTCATGTCTGACCAATTGAAAGAAGAGCTTGCGAAAGAGTTAGGGTTTTATGATACTGTTCAACGAGAAGGCTGGGGAGGAATTACGACTCGAGATGCCGGAAACATGGTGAAACGTGCGATTGAACTTGCAGAAAACCAATTAGCTAACAAACGCTGATGCTTTTCATCACTTCTAAATTAAAACCGCCTGAGAACCGGAGAATTCCGGTTCTCTTTTTATATGACAGCTTTTCATCACAAAAAAGAAATGTTAAAATACCATAATCCAAAAATCTATACGGACTTTATGATAAAATAAGACAAACTGTAATGTGCACAAAAGTAGGTGGCCCATAGTGAAGATAATGATGAAAGCACCAGCGAAAATTAATTTGACACTCGACGTATTACATAAACGAGACGACGGGTATCATGAAGTAGAAATGATTATGACAACCGTTGATTTAGCTGATCGCATAGAGTTGGAACCTTTATCAGGAGATGAAATTCGCATTATTTCGCATAATCGTTTTGTCCCTGATGATAGTCGAAATCTTGCTTATCAGGCGGCTCAGCTTCTGAAGGATCGCTTTCACGTTCGTTCCGGTGTAACGATTGGAATTGAAAAAGTGATTCCAGTAGCAGCAGGACTTGCGGGGGGGAGCAGTGATGCAGCTGCTACATTGAAAGGATTAAATCAGTTATGGAATCTTGGGCTCAGCTTAGATGAATTAGCTGAAATAGGGGCTGAAATAGGCTCTGACGTCTCTTTTTGCGTATATGGGGGAACAGCCTTGGCAAAAGGGAGAGGAGAGAAAATCCAACACCTGCCTCCTCCGCCGAATTGTTGGGTAGTTCTTGCGAAGCCGACGATTGGTGTATCAACGGCTGAAGTGTATAAAAATTTAAAGCTAGAAGGATTGAAGCATCCCAATACAAAAGCGATGCTACAGGCAATTGATACACAGGACTATGCGAGTGTATGTACAAATGTAGGGAATGTGCTAGAGTCTGTCACATTAAAGCTTTACCCAGAAGTAGCTCTCATTAAGGAGCAAATGGAACGTTTCGGTGCCGATGCTGTATTAATGAGTGGCAGTGGTCCGACGGTATTTGGACTGATTCAGCACGATTCGAGAATGCACCGCGTGTATAACGGCTTAAGAGGATTCTGTGATCAAGTGTATGCTGTACGATTGTTAGGAGACGGAAATCCTGTTGATTAAAGCCGTATGTTAATATATATTTAATATTAAATATTCGGTTTTACTCCTTAGGAGGGCAGAAGTAAACATGAAGTTCCGTCGAAGTGAACGTTTAATTGATATGACGCATTATTTATTGGAACATCCGCAACAGCTAGTTCCTTTAACGTTTTTTGCTGAACGCTATGGTTCAGCTAAATCGTCGATTAGTGAAGATTTAGCGATTGTGAAAGAAACATTTGAACAGCGTGGGATCGGTACGTTACAAACGATTCCTGGCGCAGCAGGTGGCGTGAAATATTATTCTAAAGTAAGTGAAGCGGAGGCACGTGAGTTTATCGCTCGTATATGTGAACAAATAGAAAAGCCGGAGCGTTTGCTTCCGGGTGGCTATTTATACATGATGGATTTGCTTGGCCATCCTCAAGTGATTCATAAAGTAGGAAAGTTACTAGCCTCCGCTTATGCCGGGATGGAAATCGATGCGATCATGACCGTAGCAACGAAAGGGATTCCTATTGCTCATGCGATTGCTTCTCATCTTAATGTTCCGGTTGTTGTCGTTAGACGAGATAGTAAAGTAACAGAAGGACCTACTGTCAGCATCAATTACGTCTCAGGGTCGACAAAGAGAATTCAAACGATGGTGTTGGCGAAACGCAGCTTGAAAGAAGGAGCAAAAGTACTTCTGGTCGATGATTTTATGAAAGCAGGCGGCACGATTAACGGCATGATGAGCTTACTTGAGGAATTCAATGCAACCGTTGCAGGAATTGCTGTGCTAGTGGAAGCTGAGCATGATGATGAGCGACTAGTTGAGGATTATATTTCGCTCGTTAAATTACAAGATGTCAATGTGAAAGAACAAGCCATTTCGGTAGTTGAAGGTAATTATTTTTCAAGAAATATTGATTTTTCATAAGGGGAGATTAGGATGAGAACTGTATCGACTGAAAAAGCACCTGCAGCCATTGGACCATATTCACAAGGGGTATTAGTGAATAATTTGTTTTTTAGTTCGGGGCAAATTCCATTAACAGCTGAAGGCCAAATGGTAGAGGGAGATGTCACTGCTCAAACGCACCAAGTATTCGCCAACTTACAAGCGGTGCTACGAGAAGCAGGAGCCTCTTTACAAACGGTCATTAAAGCGACTGTATTTTTAGCTGATATGGAGGATTTCGCCGCTGTTAATGAGGTGTATGGTCACTATTTTGCCGATCATAAACCAGCGCGATCTTGTGTGGAAGTAGCTAGATTACCAAAAGATGCAAAAGTTGAAATCGAAGTAATTGCACTCGTGAAATAATCACGAGTGTATTTTTTTGGGAAATAACAAAAATATTTCAAACTTTTTCTTGAAAAAAGAAGGAATATTAAAAATATTATTGAATTATTAGTTTAAGCTTTTTATATAGGGGGAAAGGGTGGTGAAACAGAATGGAAGTCACTGATGTGAGATTAAGACGTGTAAATACGGATGGCCGAATGAGAGCGATTGCATCAATTACATTAGATAATGAATTTGTTATTCATGATATTCGTGTGATCGATGGCAATAACGGACTATTTGTTGCAATGCCGAGTAAACGTACGCCAGATGGCGAGTTTCGCGACATTGCTCATCCAATCAACTCCAACACACGCGGTAAAATCCAAGATGCTGTTTTAGCAGAATATCACCGGTTAGGGGAATTGGAAGAAGTAGAATTAGAAGAAGCAGGAGCTTCGTAAAAAAAATCAAACGCAACAAGAGCCGACTTCTAAGGTACGGCTCTTTTTTCATGTTAACGACTAAACCGTAAAAATCCCTCCTCCTTTCCTCTTCTTTCATCGAGGACAAAAAATTGTCACTTTTTCAGTATCTTGAAATGAAGCCCTTTTTGAGATATATTCAATATGGACAAAAAGGTTATAGGGGGACCCCAAATGACGAATATTTATGCTGTCATTCTTGCTGCAGGTAAAGGTACACGAATGAAGTCTAAGCTTTATAAAGTGTTGCATCCAGTTTGTGGTAAACCGATGGTAGAACATGTAATAGATCAAATTTCGAATTTACATACACAAAAGATTGTCACGATTGTCGGTCATGGAGCAGAAGAGGTTAAAGGCTATCTTGGCGACAAAAGTGAATTTGCTTTACAAGCAGAGCAGCTTGGTACTGCTCATGCGGTTAGGCAAGCAGAAGAGATTCTTGCAAAAGAAGATGGTTGTACCCTTGTCGTATGTGGGGATACTCCATTGATTAAATCGGAAACAATGGAAGCGCTTGTAAAATATCATCAAGAGCAAGAAGCGAAAGCAACCATTTTGACAGGCTACACAGAACATCCAGATGGCTATGGTAGAATTATTCGAAGCCAAGAAGGAACGGTGGAGCGGATTGTTGAGCATAAAGATGCCTCTGCTGATGAACGACAAGTGAAAGAAATTAACACAGGTACGTACTGCTTCGATAACCGAGCTTTATTTGAAACATTAAAGAAAGTATCAAATGATAACGTTCAAGGCGAGTATTATTTACCAGATGTCATCGAAATTTTGAAAGATGCTGGTGAAAAGGTAACCGCTTATCAGACGCAAGATTTCGATGAAACGCTTGGTGTGAATGATCGAGTGGCGTTAAGCCAGGCGGAGAAAATTATGCGTGAGCGTATCAATATTGACCATATGCGTAACGGAGTGACTTTAATCAGTCCTGAAAATACGTATATTGGTCCTGATGTAACGATTGGGTCAGACACAGTTATTCACCCAGGAACGGTTCTTTCAGGTCATACAGTGATTGGTGAAGACTGTCAGATCGGTCCGAATAGTGAAATTAACAACTGCCGAATTGGTGATCGTACAACGATTCGTCAATCGGTTGCTACAGATAGTGAAATCGGCTGTGACGTAGCTATCGGTCCATTTGCACATATCCGTCCGGCTTCAGAGATTCATGATGAAGTCAAGGTAGGAAACTTTGTGGAAATTAAGAAATCTGTCTTTGGTAAAGGTAGCAAAGCTTCTCACTTAAGCTACATTGGTGATGCTGAGGTAGGAAGCGATGTCAACATCGGATGCGGTTCGATTACAGTGAACTACGATGGGAAAAATAAATTTCTAACGAAAATAGAAGATCATGTATTCATCGGCTGTAACTCAAATCTTGTCGCTCCTGTCACGGTAGGAAAAGGTGCTTATGTAGCGGCAGGTTCAACGATTACAGCGGATGTTCCTGGGGAATCATTATCGATTGCTCGCGCACGTCAAGTCAATAAAGAAAATTACGTTCAAAAACTAAACTTAAACAAATAAGCGGAGGCCCACTATGGATAACCAGTATTTAGACCCAAACTTAAAATTATTTGCTCTTAACTCTAATCCAGCTCTAGCAAAAGAAATCGCTGATTCTATTGGAGTTGAATTAGGAAAATGTTCTGTTAAACGCTTCAGTGACGGAGAAATTCAAATCAACATCGAAGAAAGTATTCGTGGCTGTGACGTTTATGTCATTCAATCCACAAGCGGCCCTGTAAACGATAATTTAATGGAAACGTTAATCATGATTGATGCCTTAAAACGTGCGTCTGCTAAAACGATTAATATTGTTCTTCCATACTATGGATATGCGCGTCAAGACCGCAAAGCTCGTGCTCGTGAACCAATTACGGCTAAACTTGTTGCGAACTTACTTGAAACAGCAGGAGCAACTCGTGTTATTACTTTAGATTTACATGCGCCACAAATTCAAGGGTTCTTCGATATTCCAATCGATCACTTAATGGGTGTACCGATTTTATCTGATTACTTTAAAGGAAAGAACATTAGCAGTGAAGATATTGTCATCGTATCTCCGGACCACGGTGGTGTAACTCGTGCGAGAAAGATGGCTGATCGCTTAAAAGCACCGATTGCGATTATTGATAAGCGTCGCCCTCGTCCAAATGTAGCAGAAGTGATGAATATTGTTGGTAACATTGATGGAAAAGTTGCGATTCTAATCGATGATATCATTGATACAGCTGGAACAATCACTTTAGCTGCTAGCGCACTAGTAGAAAATGGAGCGAAGGAAGTATACGCTTGCTGTACGCATCCAGTTCTTTCAGGACCAGCGATTGAGCGTATTCAAAACTCTAACATTAAAGAGCTTGTTGTAACAAACTCGATTGCTTTACCAGAAGAGAAAAAGATCGATAAAGTTGTTGAATTATCAGTTGCTTCTTTAATCGGTGAAGCGATCGTACGCGTTCATGAAGAGCAATCAGTAAGCACATTATTTGATTAATACGTAAAAAAAGAGCCTGTTGAAGGGCTCTTTTTTTGGTTGAGTAAAGAGAAACACACTTATGATGTTTAAAGTCTTTTTAAAAGGGAATATTTAAAAAGGAAGCTAGTTAGTAAAAATAGAAAAATTAAACAGAAAGGTGAGTTTCTCTAATGAGTTCAGTACTTGAGGCAAAAAAACGAAATAGTTTTCAAAAATCGGGGTTAACGCAACTTCGCAATGAAGGTGGTTTTCCTGCGATCGTGTATGGTAAAGGAGTCGATAGCGAGTCTATTTACGTAGATGAAGGAGCCTTCTTTAAGGTGATTAAAGAAGTAGGACGTAACGGTGTTATTTCTTTAGCGATGGAAGGAAAAAAATATAATGTCGTATTGCAAGATTATGATCAAGATCCGATCAAGAATCATATCGTTCATGCTGATTTTCTAGCGGTAGATTTATCTTCTGAAATGACAGCCAATGTGCGAATTGATCCACAAGGTGAAGCTATTGGTACAAAAGAAGGCGGCGTACTTCAACAACCATTATTTGAGTTATCGGTGACAGCTAAAGTAAGTGAATTCCCTGAACATATCACGATAGATGTTTCAAATTTAGCGATCGGTGATGTGATTGCTGTTAAAGATATCCGTGATCACTATTCTTTTGAAATCAATCATGAAGATGATGAAACTATCCTATCTATTTTAGCTCCTCGTTCGGCAGAAGATGATGTGACGGAAGAACAGGAAGAAGTATCCAGCGAATAATATAGATAAATGATGATGTTTCTAATGGTCAGATCTACAAGGCTCCTATCTAAATTAGATAGGAGCCTTGTAGGGTAAGTAGTTCATTTTTTGTGGAGAAAAACAGAAATAATGTCATAAAGAGAGTGCTAAATCGAAAAAGCTGTAGTACTCTCTTTTTTGTTTTAACAAAGAAATATGGATAATTACAAAATGCTTGGCTTTGAACTGTATAATTTCTATCATTTGTGAGTTATACTTAAAATTACATAGCTTCAATTGGATAGTTAAGAAGGAATTTGAGGTGCAGATGATGAAATTAATAGTAGGCCTTGGGAATCCAGGCTCTAAATATGAAGGTACAAGGCATAATATTGGCTTTGATGTAATCGATGAATTAGCAGAACGCTTTCAAGCTCCGCTAACAGAAGCGAAGCACAAAGGCGTTTATGCGGTCGTTCGTAAAGGAATGGAGAAGGTGCTTCTTCTTAAACCGCTTACATATATGAATTTATCAGGTGAAAGCATCGGTGAAGTGATGCGATACTATAATATTGATGTTGAAGATCTACTCGTTATTTATGATGATTTAGATTTGCCCGTCGGTAAGATTCGTCTTCGCCAAAAAGGCAGTGCTGGAGGACATAACGGCATTAAGTCGACCATTGCTCATGTCGGTACGCAGGAATTTAATCGAATTCGCATTGGGATTGATCGCCCAACACCCCCAATGAAAGTACCTGATTATGTACTAGGACGGTTTACTGCCGAAGAGAAGGAAAACATGAAGAGTGTGATTACTACAAGCGCTGATGCAGTAGAAGCATGGCTTGATCATCCATTTCTTGAAGTGATGAACAAATTTAATCAATAAGTGAATAAATGTCGTCTGTCGTGCCTATACTAAATTTAATCATTGATGCAGTGGGCTGCGAGGAGGAAGACAGATGGCTATTCATTATTTTTGCCGTCATTGCAATACTTTAGTTGGTTCGCTTGATCAATCGGTGATCTCTACTAAACGGTTAGGCATTCACGCACTGACGGATCATGAAAGAACCGATATGATTCAATACGATCAAGACGGAACGATGAAGATTAAAATAATATGTGAAGATTGTCAGGAATCCCTTGAAAGGAATCCTGATTTCCACGAATATGATTATTTTATACAGTAAGTAGCTTTGGATGCTGATCCAAAGCATTTTTCTGTTTAAATTGTCGGAACAGTAGAAAGAACTCACTTTGCAATAGGGATTGAAGGGATTGGCAGTTAAAAGGGGAGGAACCGTGTGTGAATAGTTTACAAAATATATTTTTACAAAATCAAGATATCCAAGTGTTAGTTAGCGGGCTATCGGAGGGCTTAAAGGAGCAGTTAGCCGCCGGGCTGACGGGATCTTCAAGAGCATTACTGATTGCCTCAGCTTACCAACAGACCAATAAGCCGATTATGGTGATTACTTATAACTTGCTACAAGCTCAAAAGCTATATGATGATCTTCTGCAATTCACTGATGAGCAGGAGGTATATTTGTATGCCGCTAATGAGCTCATTGCGGCAGAAATTAGTGTAGCTAGCCCTGAACTTCGCGCTCAAAGAATTGAAGTGTTAAACCACATCGTCAAAGAGAAAAAGGGGATCTATATCGTTCCTATTTCTGGACTTCGTAAATTATTGCCGCCAAAGCACGAATGGAGGGCGTTACAAAAACAGCTGACGGTTGGACAAGACGTTGATTTAGATCAAATGATCAATGAGTTAATGCATATGGGTTATCAGAGAGTGGATATGGTCTATGGTCCAGGTGAATTTAGTTTGCGTGGTGGAATTATTGATATTTATCCGCTGACATTAGAAGACCCCGTGAGGATCGAATTTTTTGATACGGAAGTGGACTCTATTCGTACATTCTCCATTGAAAACCAGCGGTCATTAGAAAATAAACAATCTATTATGGTTAGCCCTGTAACGGAAACACCTTATCAGCCTGTTCATTTAGTCAGGCTTGCTCAGCGGCTTGAACAAGCATTAGAGGAATCTTTAAAGAAGGTCAAAAATGAAGAGACTCAAAAGCTATTAAAAGAAAATATAAACATGGAAATGGAGAAGTTAAAACAAGGACAAAGCATTGACGGCCTGTCGAAGTATATGGAGATTATGTATGAAGAGCCGATGAGCCTTGTTAACTACTTGCCGCAAGATGGTCTCGTGTTTTTCGACGAAGTGAGCCGTATTAAAGAGCTGAATGACTCGCTAGAACAAGAGGAAGCAGAGTGGTACACGTCTTTACTAGAGGAAGGAAAGATCGTCCACGACATGAAGCTTTCTTACTCGTTTGCTGAAGTGAAGGAAAAAATTAAGCAGCCGATCATTTATCTTTCGTTATTTATGCGTAAAGTTGCAGGCACAAGCCCGGAGAATGTCATTAAATTTTCTAGCCGTTCGATGCAAAACTTCCATGGACAAATGAATGTTCTCCATACAGAAGTGGAGCGCTGGAAAAAGCTTGGCATGACGGTAGTGTTTCTAGGTGAGACCGAGGAACGAATGAAAAAAATAGCAACAGTTCTCGCAGATTACGAGATTGAGGCAACGCTTTCTTCTGAAAAAAATATAGTGACGGAACAAGCGGTTCAAATCGGTTTAGGCTCACTAACAGCAGGCTTTGAATTCTCTGAGCAGAAATTAGCGATAATCACTGAGCAGGAGTTATTTAACAAGAAAACGAAACGAAATAAGAGCCGTCAAAAGCTCTCTAATGCTGAACGGATTAAAAGCTACTCTGAACTAAAGCCTGGTGATTATGTCGTTCATGTCAATCACGGGATCGGGAAATACTTAGGCATTGAAACACTGGAAATGAAAGGTGTTCATAAAGACTACTTAAATATTAAATATCAAGGAACGGATCAATTATATGTACCAGTGGAGCAAATCGAATTGGTCCAGAAATACGTCGGTTCAGAAGGGAAAGAACCGAAAGTATATAAGCTTGGCGGGAGTGAATGGAAGCGAGTCAAAAATAAAGTACAATCCTCCGTTCAAGACATTGCTGATGATTTAATCAAGCTGTATGCGGAAAGAGAAGCGGCGAAAGGATATGCATTTTCTCCAGATGGTGATATGCAACGCGAATTTGAAACCGCTTTTCCGTATGAGGAAACGGAAGATCAGCTTCGATCAATCCAAGAAATTAAACAGGATATGCAAAAGGAACGACCGATGGATCGCTTGTTATGTGGAGATGTTGGTTATGGAAAAACAGAGGTGGCGATTCGGGCTGCTTTTAAAGCGATAGCAGATGAGAAGCAGGTGGCGTTTCTTGTGCCGACCACGATTCTTGCTCAACAGCATTATGAGACGATGCTAGAGCGCTTTCGTGATTTTCCGATCAATGTCGGTTTATTAAGTCGTTTCCGATCGAAGAAGCAGCAAACAGAGACATTAAAAGGGCTAAAGAGCGGAACGGTTGATATTATCGTTGGTACTCACCGCTTGTTATCGAAAGATGTGCAATATCATGATCTCGGTTTACTCATTGTGGATGAAGAGCAGCGTTTTGGTGTCACACATAAAGAGAAAATCAAAAAATTAAAAACAAATGTCGATGTATTAACGTTAACGGCGACACCGATTCCAAGAACACTACATATGTCAATGCTAGGTGTTCGCGATTTATCGGTCATTGAAACACCACCGAAAAACCGTTTTCCGGTGCAAACATTTGTGGCTGAAAATAATCCCGCACTTATTAGAGAAGCGATTGAGCGAGAACTGGCACGGGATGGGCAAGTCTTTTATTTATATAATCGAGTAGAGGATATTGAAAGAAAAGCAGAAGAAATTTCGATGCTCGTTCCAGATGCGAAAGTAGCGTATGCTCATGGACAGATGACGGAAAGAGAGCTAGAAGCAGTCATTTTAAGCTTTTTAGAAGGCGAATCTGATGTGTTAGTGACGACAACGATTATCGAAACGGGTGTAGATATTCCGAATGTGAATACGTTAATTGTTCATGATGCCGATCGAATGGGGCTTTCCCAGCTGTATCAGATTAGAGGGCGTGTCGGACGCTCCAATCGCGTCGCTTATGCCTATTTCATGTATCGCAAAGATAAAGTGCTTTCAGAAACAGCGGAAAAGCGTTTAGAGGCGATTAAGGAATTTACCGAGCTAGGGTCGGGCTTCAAAATCGCGATGCGTGATTTATCCATTCGTGGTGCAGGTAATTTGCTAGGTGCTCAGCAGCATGGATTTATCGATTCTGTCGGTTTCGATTTATATTCTCAAATGCTGAAGGAAGCAGTAGAACAAAAACGAGGTGTCGACGAACAGAACAAGGCGCCAGTGTTTGAAATAGAAATATCGATTGATGCGTATATTCCAGACACTTATATTAAGGATAGTCAACAGAAAATCGAAATGTATAAACGCTTCCGAAGCGTTGATTCATTAGAAGAAGTAGAAGAGCTGAAGGAAGAAATGATCGATCGTTTCGGTGAATACCCTCGTGAAGTAAATGATTTATTTAGAGTGGCAGAAATGAAAGTATACGCAAGCTTTGTTCAACTCGAAAAAATTAAGCAAGAAAAAGAGCTAGTCACGATTTGGATGAGTGAAGTCGGTACACAGCAAATCAATGGCTCTAAAGTATTTGAAGTTTGTCATAAACACGGTCGTGCCGTAGGATTAGGTATGGAAAGTAATCAATTAAAAATCACGATTAATATTCAACAACTGACGGCTGAAGCATGGTTTGAAGTGGCCTATGATATCATTCAAAATCTTGAACATGCTAGAAAATAATCATCAAAATGCATAGAACTTCCCAGATGAAAGATAATAACATCAATGTGACAGGAATATCGATGAAAAATCGTTTATTCATTGTCCTAAAAAAATCATCTGATGAAAGTGAGGCAACAAGATGAAAGCAACTGGTATTGTTCGTCGAATTGATGATTTAGGGCGGGTTGTTATTCCAAAGGAAATCCGTCGCACGTTAAGGATACGAGAAGGAGACCCGCTAGAGATTTTCGTTGATCGTGATGGGGAAGTCATTTTAAAGAAATACTCCCCAATTAGTGAATTAGGTGATTTTGCTCAAGAATATGCTGAAGCATTACATGATAGTTTGGATAGCAGTGTACTGATTTGTGATCGCGATGCAATCATTGCGACCGCTGGTGTAGCGAAAAAAGAATATATGAATAAAAATGTAGGACCATTAATTGAGTCGGCGATCAGTGAGCGCCAGCCAACGTTAAATAACCCTAGTGGTTCGGTTGAAATTGTCGATGGACGTGAAGAAGAGGTGCAATCGTATACGGTTGCTCCGATCATTGCTAACGGAGATGCCATTGGGCTCGTCTTAATTTTTTCAACGGAGAGAACGATGAGTGAAGTGGAGAAGAAATCAGCTGAAACTGCCGCGAGCTTTTTAGCGAAACAAATGGAACAATAGCAAGGAAAGGGAGCAGTAAAAAACGAGCTGCTTCCTTTTTTTGTTGAGATCATTTAAATTTGTAATAGCTTGTTTAGAAGGGCTAGGTGTAATTCATTGCCAAATGGGGATCAAAAATCTTTTATGCGAGGCGCCATTATTTTAACGATAGCGGCAATTTTTGTAAAAATTTTAAGTGCGGTTTACCGTGTGCCTTACCAAAACATTGTGGGGGATGTCGGTTTTTATATTTATCAGCAAGTGTACCCGTTATACGGAATAGCGGTTGCTTTGTCTACTTATGGTTTTCCGATTATTATTTCTAAATTAGTAGCAGAAAGAGAAGGAAACCGTCTGCATGTAGAGACGATTGCTCGACTGTCATTCACTATTGTTAGTGTGTTAGGTGTAGTATTATTCGCTGTTATCTTTTTTTGTGCCGATACACTGGCGAAATATATGGGGGATATGGGTTTGACTCCGATGATTCGAATCGTTGCCTTTTCCTTTTTACTCATGCCATTTTTGACGGTATGGCGTGGCACTTTTCAAGGAGTAGGAGATATGGTCCCGACAGCGATCTCACAAGTGATAGAGCAGCTGATTCGCGTAGGAGGCATATTGCTATTTTCTTATATGATGATCGAAAAAGGGTATTCTCTATATATAGCGGGTGCTAGTGCAATGGTCGGTTCGTTAGCGGGTAGTTTAGCCGGAATGCTCGTGCTGTATGTTTTTATACGGAAGCGCCATTCTACTATTAAGCTTAGTTTGCTTAGAAAGAACGGATTTTATAAGAGGGAAATCCGTTTGTTAGTCGTTCAAGGTACTGCTATTTGTGTATCAGGTATGATGCTTGTGTTGCTCCAGCTAGTGGACTCATTTCAGTTATATAGTGGGCTTACTCAAGCAGGGCTTAGCGACTTAGAAGCGAAGATCGCAAAAGGAATTTACGATCGGGGTCAACCACTGCTCCAGCTTGGAACGGTAGCCGCGGTGTCACTATCGTTGACGCTCGTTCCGCTTGTGACAGCCGCTTTTCAAAAAAATCAGCAACAGCAAGTGAGGGAATATATGCGGCTCGCTGTAAAGGTCAGTGTCACTATTGGGCTAGCAGCTACTGTCGGTTTGATCAATATTATGGATGCTGTCAATGCAATGCTATTTGAAAACAGCGAAGGGTCTTTCGTGTTGTCGATTTTTTGTGTGTCCATTTTATTTAGCTCGGTGATCTTAACTTTTTCAGGAATTTTACAAAGTATAAATAAAGATATCATTCCTGCTTTAGCGGTAGTCATTGGGGTGTTTGTTAAGTATATTGGAAATATGCTGCTCGTTCCTTCGTATGGAACAGCGGGTGCTGCTATTTCTACCGTTCTTGCTCTAGGTGTTATTATGGTCACCCTTGCTTTATACATTCGTAGGCAACTGAAAATGCCATTTATACAGACAACCTTTTTATATAAAGCATTGTTTTCTATGCTGATCATGACGGTAGCTTTACAAATGTGGCGAGTGGTAACGGAACATTTCTTATTTTCATATGATATGGACCGCCTGCAAATGACAGTTCTGGCATTGAGTAGCGTAGCCATAGGTGCATTTGTATTTATTTATACAATGATGAAAGTGAACTTATTTACAGAAGAAGAATGGATACAAATTCCTTTTGGAGATAAGCTGAGAGAAATGAATCGTAAAAGGAAATAAATTTAAGGAAGAGAGTGATAAATATGACGTATTCGATTACGATTGTCGGTCTTGGAGCAGGTGAGCTTGATCAATTGCCGCTTGGTGTATACAAATTATTAAAACGAACGAACAAAGTGTATGCACGAACGATCGATCACCCAGTGATTGCTGAGCTTCAAGCAGAGGGCGTGTCATTTAAGAGCTTTGATGATGTATATGAAAAGCATGATCAATTTGAAGCGGTGTATGAAGAAATTGTAGCCGAGTTGACTTTGGCGGCAACAAAGGAAGAGGAAGTGGTATATGCCGTTCCTGGTCACCCAATCGTCGCAGAAAAAACGGTGCAATTGTTGTTGGAAAAAGGGAAGCTACCGGAATGGGATATCTCCATCGCAGGCGGACAAAGCTTTCTTGACGCTTTATTCACGTCCATTGAAGCAGACCCGATCGATGGTTTTCAATTTTTAGATGGGACAGCTTTACATAGGGATGATATCAATATTTTTCAGCATGTGGTCATTGCTCAAGTATATGATGCTTTTGTTGCCTCTGAAGTGAAGCTGACTTTGATGGAAAAGTACGCGGATGAATATGAAGTGTATATCGTGACAGCAGCAGGTAGCTCAGAACAAATCGTCAAGAAAATACCTTTATACGAGTTAGATCGTCAAGTAGAGCTAAATAATTTAACTTCACTGTACGTTCCACCAGTGAAAGAAGCGGAGCAAACGTATCGAGAGTTTGCCGTATTGCGACAAATTATTGCTAAGCTTCGTGCACCGGATGGTTGTCCATGGGACCGAGAGCAGACGCATGAGTCGTTGAAAAAATATTTAATCGAAGAAGCGTATGAACTTCTTGAGGCGATCGACCGTCAAGATGATGATCATATCATTGAAGAACTTGGCGATGTCCTTTTACAAGTATTGCTTCATGCTCAAATTGGCGAAGGTGAAGGGATGTTTTCGATTGAAGATGTCATTGAAACTCTCGCTCAAAAAATGATTCGCCGCCACCCTCATGTATTTGGAGAAAAAGTGGTGGAAGGTGCTGAGCAAGTCGTTGCGAATTGGCAGGAGATTAAACAACAGGAAAAAGGGACAAAGGAAACCGCTTTGCTTGATGAAGTAGAGAAAGGATTACCGGCTTTGCTTCGTGCCTATGAACTGCAGAAGAAAGCAGCAAAAGTAGGGTTTGATTGGGAGGATGCTCAAGGAGCACTAGATAAAGTAGAGGAAGAGTGGAAAGAGTTTCTTGATGAAGTGAAGAGTGGTGACGAAGGTCGATTGCTTGAAGAGTTTGGTGATCTCTTGTTTACTCTTGTCAATGTATCTCGCTTTTATGCGATTCATCCAGAGGAAGCGTTAATTGCTGTAAATGAAAAATTTTATCGTCGTTTTACTCACGTGGAAAAACGGGTAAAAGAGAGTGAACGAACATTTAATGAATATACGTTGGAAGAATTAGACGCCTTTTGGAATGAGGCGAAACAGCTTGGTTTATAAGGAAAAGGAGAACAGATCATGAGACTAGATAAATTTTTAAAAGTATCACGAATTATTAAAAGAAGAACGTTAGCGAAAGAAGTAGCGGATCAAGGAAGAATAATGATTAATGGCATCGAGGGAAAAGCAAGCTCTAATGTAAAGCTTGGCGACGAATTGACGATTCGTTTAGGTCAGCGTCTGCTCACCGTTCAAGTAGAAAAACTTCAAGAAACGACGAAAAAAGAGGAAGCAGCAGGGATGTATAAGTTGCTAAAAGAAGAAAGATTAAACGAGCAGTAAAGCTTCGTATCTTTATTACATAGTTTCGCTTTCTCCTGCATACATTTAGTGGCAAAGCTTGTACTTTCCACAATGAGGGGGAGAAGGATGAATCAATCATATGATTTTCATGATAAAGGGACGGCGGAACATGATGTAGTAATGCGAGGGAGGAAACTATTAGAAATCACTGGAGTGAAGCAGGTTGAAAGCTTTGATAGTGAAGAGTTTCTTTTGACCACTGTCATGGGCGATCTATCGATTAAGGGTCAAAATTTGCAGATGAAGAATTTAGATGTAGACAAAGGGATAGTTGCTATTAAAGGGACGATCTTTAGTTTCGTGTATTCAGCGCATTCAGCGGGCGAAAAATCAAAAGGCTTGTTTAGTAAGTTATTCAAATGAATCTTACTATTCAATTTGAAACGATGATGACGATGATCATTATGGGATTCATTTTTGGTGCGTTACTAGATACGTATCAGCGTTTTTTACAAAGGCCAACTCGCCCTCGCTGGCTGACCTTTATTAGCGATATGATTTTCTGGTGCCTTTATGCTGGTTTATTGTTTTACAGTCTATACAGGATTAACTATGGGGAAATCCGTGTCTATGTTTTTTTAGCTGTGCTATGTGGTTTTGCTGGTTATCAGGCATTATTCAAATCCATTTATTTGAAGATTTTAGAGTGGATCATCGTATTTTTTTCAAAGGTATTTATGTTAATTAAGAACACAATTTACTATTTAATCATTTTACCTGTGATCACCCTTGGCCAATGGATGATTAAATTGCTATGTTTGCTAGGGAAAGGACTGATGACCCTTGCCAAAATGTGTCTTCACCTATTATTATTTATAGGAAAGGTCATATTTTTTCCTGTTCGCCTTATTTTTAAGCTAGTACCGTTACGTATTCGAAACAAACTAGCCGGTATAAATAAAAAAATAGCAGGAGTTTTTCTATACACCAAGAATCAATTAATAAATATAGCAAAACGTTGGAAGAAATGAGCCGGGAGGAAGAGAAATGAGCGGATTAAATAAACAAAAAGTGATCGCTTTGAAAAACGCTTTTGTTTCCAACTGGGCGAAAAGAGAACTATTTGTGGCAAGGCATAAGAAGAAGTTATACAGAAGGCTTGCTGCTTTCTCTATTTTAGCACTCATTATTATTGCGGGTCTTGGGTCTACACTTATTTCCCAATCTGCTCATTTGGAAGAGAAGCAGAAACTAAAAGAAGAAGCGCAAGCATCGCTAGTTGAATTAAAAAAGCAACAAAAGCAATATGAAGAAGAGCTCGAACGATTGAATGATGATGAATATATTGCAGAGCTTGCGAGAAAGAAGTACTTTTTATCAGATGAGAATGAAATCATTTTTAACATTCCTGAGGCTGACGAAAAAGGCGAAAAGACGGGAGAATAAGAAGAGGTTATATTGACACCTTTTTTTTACGTAATATAATATAATGTAAAGTTCGATCATTTCTAAGGAGGAAAAATTTTTTTATGTCAATCGAAGTAGGCAGCAAGTTACAAGGTAAAGTGACAGGCATCACTAAATTCGGAGCGTTTGTTGAACTGCCAGGAGGCTCGACTGGATTAGTGCACATTAGTGAAGTAGCGGACAATTATGTGAAAGATATTAACGATCACTTAAAAGTTGGCGATGAAGTAGAAGTGAAGGTTATTAATGTAGAGAGTGATGGAAAGATCGGTTTGTCCATCCGAAAAGCGAAAGACCAGCCACAGCAGCAACAACAGCAGTCCTATCGCCCCCGTCCCAAAAATAATGATTACCGTTCTAAAGGGCCAAGAGGAAGCTATGCGCCTCCAAAAGAAAATTTTGAACAGAAAATGGCTCGTTTCTTAAAGGATAGTGAAGAACGTCTGTCAACTTTGAAGCGCCAAACGGAATCACGACGTGGAGGAAGAGGCGCGAAACGCGGTTAATTGCTGCTTATTCAAACTTTCGTGTAATAGATTTTTCTAAAGGCATTTCATTCACAAAAAAGCTGTTTCAAAAGCTCGGACGTTTAAGCTTTTGAAACAGCTTTTTATTTTTGTTATTGCAATCAATGTCAATAAAAAACCAGATGCGTTTGAACCGCTTGGATTCAAAAACATCTGGTTTTTTGTGCCGATGACCCGTACGGGATTCGAACCCGTGTTACCGCCGTGAAAGGGCGGTGTCTTAACCGCTTGACCAACGGGCCTTATTACTTTTGCTATTTTGGTAGCGGCGGAGGGGATCGAACCCACGACCTCACGGGTATGAACCGTACGCTCTAGCCAGCTGAGCTACGCCGCTATAACAAAGATTATTTGAAGCACAATGAATATAATACTTTACGACATAATCAATTGTCAATCATTTTTGATGTGCATATTGTCGAACACTTTTTTTAGGCAGGTCTCTCATTTTGACAAAGTTTTGTCTTGTCCTTCTTTATAATATTCAACAAACGAAAAACGAATAGAGGTGCTAACTATGGAGAGAGTAGAAAGAAACATAGTAGAGCCGGTCGGTCATGTAGATTTAGAAGGGAGAAAAGTAGAACTGTTCCAAGGGTTGAAGAAAATGATTTTTCAATTGCAAGAATGGATGCTTGAAAAAGGGTTTGTCTTTTTATTGATCGGGTTTTTGCTGGGACGTGCCTTAATTCTGTCGCATTTAACTCCGTTCGCTCTGCCATTCTTTGTATCCGTTTTCATGTTGAGGAGAGAATCTGCTCCATTAGCATTTATCGGCATACTCGCTGGATCTCTCACTTTATCAATTGACCAAATTAGTTACTCCTTTGCGACGATTGTGCTCTTTTTAGTAGTACATCGCCTGTTTAAGAATTTCACTAAGCAAGACACAATCTCTATCCCATTTCTTGTTCTGTTTACCGTGTTAAGTGTCAATTTAGGATTAGCCTATATTCAAAATAGTTACATTCTTAATGGATATGATGTATTGATGGGGGTAATTGAAGCCGCGCTTGCTTTTGTTTTGACACTTATTTTTATGCAGAGCATCCCGTTTTTAGCACTTAATAAACGAGTGAAATCTTTGAAAATGGAAGAGGTCGTTAGTTTAATTATTACGCTTGCCTCTATTACATCAGGAACGATTGGTTGGTCCCTTTACGGATTATCTATTGAACACATCTTTTCAAGATATTTAGTTTTAGTTTTCTCTTTGATTTCTGGAGCTGCTGTTGGATCAACTGTAGGGGTAGTGACAGGATTGATTTTCAGTCTTGCGAGTGTGGCTAGCTTTTTTCAAATGAGTTTACTTGCTTTCGCTGGATTGTTGGGAGGATTATTGAAAGAATGGCGAAGGTTAGGGGTGTCTATGGGGTTGTTGACCGCCACATTGCTTGCTGGAATGTACAATGAAAATGGTATTCCGCTAGCGCCATCGATGTATGAATCGTTGGTAGCCATTATGTTCTTATTTTTAACCCCAAAAATTGTTACTGATCAGTTGGCCAAGCTCATTCCTGGTACTGCGGAGCATTCTAGGGAACAACAACAATATTTAATGAAAATGAGGGATGTGACCGCTAACAGAGTGGAACAGTTTTCTGAAGTGTTTCAAGCTTTATCGAAGAGCTTTTCTCATTTTAATGTGAATAATCTTGATGAATGTGAGGAGCGGGAGGTAGATATGTTTCTAAGTTATGTGACAGAGAAAACATGTCAGACCTGCTTTAAAAAAGAACAATGCTGGACCACTAATTTTAATCAAACGTATCAATTGATGACAGATGTATTGTACGAGTTCGATGAAGGCAATGAAAAACTTTCACAAAAGCTGGCTAAAGATTTGGAAAGGCATTGCTTCCGTCCGAAACGCGTCGAGGAGGCGGTTAACCAGCAGTTGACTTATTATCAAGCCAATCAAAAATTAAAAAAGCAAGTATACGATAGTAGAAAGCTTGTTGCGGAACAGCTTCGAGGAGTATCAGAAGTGATGAGTGACTTTGCAGAAGAGATTCAGCGAGAAAGAGAAAATCATCATCAGCAAGAGGAACAAATATTTGAAGCGATCGAGTCGTTTGGCATCGAGATTGAACAAATTGATATATATAACTTGCAAAAAAGCAATGTCGATATTGATATGACCGTTCCTTATTCGAGCAACCAGCATGGAGAATGTCAAAAACTATTAGCTCCAATGCTGTCGGATATTTTAGGAGATAACATTATTGTTCATAAAGAAGAGTGTGAAGGAGGGATAGGTGGAGTTTGTGAGATCACGTTCCGTTCAGCTAAGGCATTTGCGATAGAAACGGGTGCGGCTCATGCGGCAAAAGGAGGAGGTTTTGTCTCAGGAGATAGTTATTCAACAATTGAACTAGGTGCTGGGAAATATGCGGTGGCGATTAGTGATGGGATGGGCAACGGGGAAAGGGCTCATTACGAGAGCAATGAAACATTGCGGCTTCTTCAGCAAATTTTAAAATCAGGCATTGAAGAAAAGCTGGCGATCAAATCAGTCAACTCGATTTTGCAGTTACGAACGACAGATGAAATCTTTTCCACGTTGGATTTAGTGATTATTGATTTGCAAGATGCTGCTGCTAATTTTTTAAAGGTAGGCTCGACTCCTAGTTTTATTAAGCGCGGCAATAAAATTATTAAAGTCGAAGCGAGCAATTTACCGATGGGCATTCTTCAGGAGTTTGAAGTGGATGTTGTGAGCGAGCAATTAAAATCAGGTGATTTAATCATTATGATGAGTGATGGCGTATTCGATGGACCGAAAAATGTGGAAAACAACGATATGTGGATGAAACGAAAGATCGCTGAATTGGAGACGGATGATCCTCAACTAGTAGCTGACTTGTTAATGGAAGAAGTGATTCGAACAAGGGCGGGGGATATTGAAGACGATATGACAGTGGTTGTGACAAAGGTAGCCCATAACTTACCGAAATGGACATCGATCCCGATGAATATCAGCTTTTCAAAAAACAAAAAGAAAATCTCTTAAAAATAGATGAAGGACATGAATGTATATTTCCTCTTTTTTCCGGCGAGGATACTAATAACTCGTAGAAGGTAGGAGGGGATTTTCGTGAAAGCAGGTACAATTAAGCAAATATTATTGCTGACTGACGGCTGTTCGAATTCAGGTGAAGATCCAGTTGCGATGGCTACATTAGCGGCTGAACAAGGGATTACGGTCAATGTCATTGGAATTGTCGGGCGTGAGACGGAGAATCCAAGAGGGTTAACAGAGATTGATCATATTGCTCTATCTGGAGGTGGGATTAGCCAAATCGTTTATAAAACGCAGCTATCTCATACAGTACAAATGGTGACTCGGCAAGCAATGACACAAACATTGCAAGGAGTGGTCAATCAACAATTAAAGAAAATATTAAGTAATGATGTTGAAATAGAATCTTTGCCGCCAGAAAAACGAGGCGAAGTGATGGAGGTAGTAGAAGAGCTAGGTGAAACGGCCAATTTAGAGGTGTTGATTTTAGTAGATATGAGTGCCAGTATGCAAGATAAATTGCCAACGGTGAAAGAAGCGCTGTTAGATCTTTCTTTAAGTATGAACGCAAGAATGGGAAACAATTTATTTTCACTATATGTATTTCCCGGGAAAAGAAAAGAAGTTGAGCAACTTTTAGATTGGACACCGAAGTTAGAGTCATTAACTTCATTGTTTTCCAAGCTATCCACTGGAGGGTTAACACCGACAGGTCCTGCTATTCGTGAAGCTATCTCACAATTTAAGCAAAAACGGAATGAAAAAGGCTGGTTGTCACATGATGATGAATACTTCGAAGAATCAATTTAGCTTACCAAGAGGGACGGTGATTCGTGGAAAGTGGCATAAGCAAACGTATATTATTGAGCGTGAGTTAGGTCGAGGGGCGACTGGTACGGTTTTTTTAGTAAAAGGTAAAGAGGGGTCGCTTGCCTTAAAGCTGAGTAGTCAACTTTCAATTACATCTGAAATGAACGTACTGAAGGCATTTAATAAGGTCCAGGGGTCTTCCCTCGGACCTTATTTGGTCGATGAAGATGATTGGGAAGCGGGTGATAAAACGTATCCTTTTTATGTAATGGAGTATATTCAAGGGCCAACGCTTTCTTCGTTCATTGAGAAGAAGGGTGTCTCATGGATTGGTGTATTGCTTTTGCAACTGCTTGAGAATTTACAAGTCCTTCATCAAGAAGGGTGGATATTTGGTGATATTAAGCCGGATAATTTAATTGTGGCTGGACCCCCTTTTCGTCTTCGTTGTATTGATGTTGGTGGCACGACAAAGCAAGGGAGAGCAGTGAAGGAGTATACGGAATTCTTTGATAGAGGGTATTGGGGAGCGGGCTCGCGAACAGCAGACCCTTCTTATGATGTATTTGCAGCAGCTATGGTAGCGGTTAATCTTGCATATCCCAATCGGTTTACTAAAGATGGAAGTGGAGTGAAAGGAGTGATCGCGCGTATTAAGCATAAGAAGGAGCTTGAAGCTTATGCCCCTGTATTGATTCACGCTTTGCAAGGTGATTATTCATCTGCAAAACAAATGAGAGCAGAATTGATGAAAGCATTAAGTCCAAGGCTTGTTCGTAATGACCCAGTGAAAAAAGTGACGAATACGAGACGTACAACAGGAAGAACGGCGATCAAACGGAAGCGACGTATAAGACAACAAGTCAAAGCGGCGGCTGCTATTTTAACGATTACGTTCTTATATGCTCTTTATGTTTTTCTTGAATTATTGTAGTGAAAAATGGTCTGCAGAAATTGTTTTTCCTTTGATAAAAATGATAGTATAGTCATAAACATTAAAAGATCAAGAAGAGGAAATTATGCTGGCATTTGAAGAGCAAATGAAACGGTTTATTAAGCAGCATCAATTAATTGAAAAAGGGGATAAGATAGCCGTCGGTTTATCAGGCGGACCGGATTCTTTAGCACTCCTGTCTTATTTGGCTAATAATCGTGACGTGCTTCAGATTGAAGTATACGCTCTCCATTTAGATCATATGTTCAGAGGAGAAGAGTCCTACGCTGAACTGCAGTTTGTTGAACACTTTTGTGACAAGCATAGCATCCCTTGCTACGCTAAGCAGGTGAATGTTTCGGCTGTGATGGAAAAACAAGCAACAGGATTACAAGAAACAGCTCGCGAAGTTCGTTATCGATTTTTTGAAGAGGGGATGCAAAAGTTCTCTGCCAACAAACTAGCCCTGGCTCATCATGGAGATGATCAAATAGAGACGGTGTTAATGCAACTGGTGAAAGGAACAAGCACAAGAACGGGGATTCCCATGCGTCGTCCTTTTGCCGATGGAGAAATCATTCGGCCAATGCTTTCTTTAACGAAAGAAATGATTGAACATTATTGTTTAGTTGAAGGACTTGAGCCGAGGAAAGATCCGAGCAACGATCGATTGGATTACACACGGAATCGCTTTCGGCATCATCTACTTCCGTTTTTAAAACAGGAGAATCCAAAAGTTCATGAACATTTTCAACGATTTAGTGAGGAAATGAAAGAGGATGACCAGTTTTTAAATGAATTAACAGAAGTAGCTATGCATAAAGTATGGGAAAAAAATGAAGCTAGTGCGAAAGTACAAATCAATGCGTTTATAGAGGTGCCTTTGCCTTTACAAAGAAGAGCGATTCATCTAATATTAAACTATCTTTACAAAGGTAAAATAGCGTTTTCCTTCATACATATTCAACAAATTCTTCAGTTGCTAAAAGGCGGATCTTCATCTGGTAGCTTAGACCTTCCTGATGGTTTGAAAGTTCGTCGTGAGTATCAGCAATGTATTTTCAGTTTTGAAAAGGAACAAAAAGAGGAATATGAGTTTGTCTTACAGGTTGGAGAGCGTGTTGCTTGGCCGTTTGGCGGCGAATTTATGCTAACTGCTGAAGCTCCTACATCGATGGATCAAGATCACTATTTTATGATCGATCCGCATACGATGAAGCTTCCACTGTATGTACGTACGAGAAGACAAGGAGACAAAATTTCACCAAAAGGGATGAATGGCTCGAAAAAGCTGAAGCGTTTATTTATTGATGAGAAAGTTCCTAAAACGAAACGCGATCAGTGGCCAATTATTACCGGCTATGACGGTGAAGTACTATGGGTACCGGGGTTAAAGAAGTCCAAGTATGAGGCTAAAGTTACTAGCCATCATGTCACTTTAATTTATATAAGCAATCATCTGCTAGGAGGATAACACATTGTTAAATCAAGATATTGAGCAAATTTTGATTTCTGAAGAAGAAATTCAAGCGAAAATTAAAGAGTTAGGTGGTCAGCTCACCGAAGAATATAAGGATAGATTTCCACTTGTTATCGGTGTGTTAAAAGGCGCTATGCCATTTATGTCTGACTTATTAAAGAGAGTGGACACTTATTTAGAAATGGATTTTATGGATGTTTCTAGTTATGGAAGCTCAACTGTTTCATCTGGAGAGGTCAAGATTGTGAAGGACCTAGACACTTCAGTGGAAGGAAGAGATGTTCTCATTATTGAGGATATCATAGACAGCGGCTTGACATTAAGCTACCTTGTAGAGCTTTTCCGTTACCGTAAAGCGAAATCGATTAAAATTGTTACACTTTTAGACAAGCCAACAGGGCGTAAAGCGAAGATCAAAGCGGATATCGTAGGATTTAAAGTGCCAGATGCCTTTGTAGTAGGCTATGGGCTTGATTACGATGAGAAATACCGCAACCTTCCGTATATAGGAGTGTTAAAGCCTGAAGTGTATACAACAACAGAAAAGTAATCAAAGGGTTGATTGGATTAAATGAAGTTGCCAAGCAACGTGTCAAATAGTTGTAATGCCAAGTTTTTCTATGATAGTATTGAATACAATGTTTTTTATCATGGGAGGAGGTAAGGGATGAACCGAATATTTCGTTATACCATATTTTACTTACTAGTATTTCTCGTTATTATTGGGGTTGTTAGTTATTTCAATAACAGCAACGAGCCGAATAAAAATATAACGTATAATCAATTTGTTTCAAGTCTTGAAAAAGATGAAGTGGCATCGTTTACAATGCAGCCAGAAAGAGGCGTTTATGCCGTTCGTGGTCAGCTTAAAGGAGCAAAAGAAGGCGAGTACTTCCTTACTTATGTGATGAATAGTGAGTCGATGTTAAATCGAGTGGATCAAGCAGCTAAAGATTCAAAAGTAGAAGTGCTTCCTGCTAAAGAAACGAGCGGTTGGGTCTCTTTCTTCACAACGATTATTCCATTCTTAATCATTTTCTTGCTCTTTTTCTTCTTATTAAACCAAGCGCAAGGTGGCGGTAGCCGAGTAATGAACTTCGGTAAGAGCAAGGCGCGCTTGTACAATGATGAAAAGAAAAAAGTCCGTTTTAAAGACGTGGCTGGAGCAGATGAAGAGAAACAAGAGCTTGTTGAGGTCGTTGAGTTCTTAAAGGATCCTCGCAAATTCGCTGAATTAGGTGCTAGAATTCCAAAGGGTGTTCTATTGGTGGGACCTCCTGGTACAGGTAAAACACTTCTTGCGCGAGCAGCCGCTGGAGAAGCTGGTGTTCCGTTCTTCACGATCAGTGGTTCTGACTTCGTAGAAATGTTCGTCGGTGTCGGTGCTTCTCGTGTGCGTGATTTATTTGAAAATGCCAAAAAGAATGCACCTTGTATCATCTTTATTGATGAAATTGATGCAGTTGGTCGTCAACGTGGCGCGGGTCTTGGCGGTGGCCATGATGAGCGTGAGCAAACGTTGAACCAGTTGCTTGTTGAAATGGATGGGTTTAGCGCCAATGAGGGAATTATTATCATTGCGGCGACAAACCGTCCAGATATTCTAGACCCTGCTTTATTACGTCCTGGTCGTTTTGACCGTCAAATTACTGTCGATCGTCCAGATGTGACGGGTCGTGAAGCTGTTCTTCGTGTTCATGCACGAAATAAACCGCTTGATGAGTCTGTGGACTTAAAAGCAATTGCGATGAGAACGCCAGGATTTTCTGGTGCTGACTTAGAAAACTTATTGAATGAAGCCGCTCTTGTAGCCGCTCGTCGAAATAAGAAAAAAGTCGATATGCGTGATATTGATGAAGCGACAGATCGTGTTATTGCCGGTCCAGCTAAGAAAAGTCGTGTCATTTCTAAAAAAGAAAGAAATATTGTGGCTTTCCATGAAGCGGGACATACAGTTATCGGTTTAGTGCTAGATGAAGCAGAAATGGTTCATAAAGTAACGATCGTTCCTCGTGGTCAAGCTGGCGGATACGCTGTAATGCTTCCGAAAGAAGATCGCTATTTCATGACAAAGCCAGAATTGCTCGATAAGATTACGGGCTTACTTGGTGGACGTGTAGCGGAAGATATTGTTTTTGGTGAAGTATCAACTGGTGCCCATAATGACTTCCAGCGTGCAACGGGAATTGCTCGTCGCATGGTGACAGAGTTTGGTATGAGTGACAAACTTGGTCCGCTACAGTTTGGACAAACATCTGGTGGGCAAGTATTCTTAGGTCGTGATTTTAATAATGAGCAAAACTATTCAGATAAGATTGCTTACGAAATCGACCTTGAGATTCAACACATTATTAAAAATTGCTATGAGCGTGCGAAAGAAATTTTAACGGAGAATCGTGATAAGCTAGATGTTATTGCGAATACGCTTCTTGAAGTTGAAACGTTAGATGCTGCTCAAATTAAGCACCTTGCTGATCATGGAACACTGCCTGAAAGAAAGTACTCCGATTCGGAGCCTTCAGATGCACGTGGAAATGATCAAGTGAAAGTGAATGTACAGAGAAAAGAAGAACCAGCTCAAGCAGAAGAGACAGTAGGATCTGAAGACAAGCCGGTTACTCCGACAAATAAAGATGATGAGCTGAAAAGCTAAATGAAAAGGACGTCGATACTATGAAATCGACGTCCTTTTTTTCAAATTAGTATAGGCGTGCCATAATGCTGATTAGTCCTATATGTGGTATGATGAATGGCAGCAAATAAAAAGTCTATATGGTGTGGTGAGAAAAGTTGATATTTGTTTTGGATGTAGGGAATACAAATACTGTGTTAGGTGTGTATGAAAATGATGTATTAAAATATCACTGGCGCATTGAAACAAATCGTAATAAAACAGAGGACGAATACGGGATGATTATTAAGAATCTGTTTGAACATGAAGGTCTTACTTTTTCGCAAATTGATGGGATGATTATTTCCTCAGTTGTGCCGCCAATCATGTTTTCTCTTGAAAAAATGTGTCAAAAATATTTTAATATAAAGCCGCTTATTGTTGGTCCTGGTATAAAAACAGGGTTGAACATTAAATATGAAAATCCTCGTGAGGTTGGTGCCGACAGGATTGTCAATGCGGTAGCTGCTATTCATGAGTATGGCAGTCCGCTCATCATTGTTGATTTCGGTACAGCAACGACGTATTGTTATATTGATGAAGATGGGCATTATATGGGGGGAGCAATTGCTCCAGGTATTAATATTTCAACAGAAGCATTGTATTCAAGAGCTGCTAAGCTTCCTCGGATTGAAATCGTACGCCCTGATCAGATCGTTGGAAAAAATACTGTAGCAGCGATGCAAGCAGGTATTTTATTTGGATATGTTGGGCAAGTCGATGGGATTGTTAATCGAATGAAGGCTCAAAGTAAAAAGACGCCAACTGTGATTGCGACTGGTGGATTAGCACCTTTAATTGCTGAAGAAGCGATCAGTATTGATGTAGTCGATCCGTTTTTAACATTAAAGGGGCTTTGCCTCATTTACAAGCGAAACATTGGATGAAGAAGGAAGTGTTTAGATGAAGGACTATTTAGTAAAAGCTTTAGCTTATGATGGGCAAGTACGTGCGTATGCAGCTAACACAACAGAAACAGTCGGTGAAGCGCAAAGCAAACATTACACTTGGCCAACAGCATCCGCGGCACTTGGTCGAACAATGACAGCTGGTGTCATGATGGGAGCTATGCTTAAAGGTGAAGAAAAGCTCACGATTAAATTACAAGGTGGCGGGCCGATTGGCTTGATCCTCGTGGACGCCAACGCCAAAGGAGAAGTTCGAGGTTATGTGACGAATCCACAAACCCACTTTGATTTAAATCAACATGGTAAATTAGATGTTCGTCGTGCGGTCGGAACAGATGGGATGCTTTCGATCGTGAAAGATGTTGGATTGCGAGATCATTTCACAGGGCAAACACCGATCGTTTCTGGAGAAATAGGGGAAGATTTCACTTACTATTTTGCCGTATCTGAGCAAGTACCTTCTTCTGTTGGTGTAGGAGTGCTTGTCAATCCGGATAATTCGATTTTAGCTGCTGGTGGCTTTATCATTCAAATTATGCCGGGTGCAACAGATGAAACGATTACCCATCTTGAAGAAAGAATTACGAACATGACCCCTGTTTCTAAGCTAATTGAACAAGGTTTAACTCCGGAGGAAATTCTTTTTTACATTTTGGGAGAAGAAAATGTGAAGGTTTTAGAGAAGATGCCGTTGAGCTTTGAGTGCACTTGTTCAAAAGAGCGTTTTGGTAATGCGATTATCGGTCTTGGGAAAACAGAAATTGAAGAGATGATTGCTGAAGAAGGACAGGCGGAAGCTCAGTGCCACTTCTGTAATGAAGCGTATTTGTTTACAGAAAGTGAACTGAAGCAAATGAAGGAAGAGGCTAAGTGATCCTTCATCGTATGTAACAAGAAAAACCTGACAAGACGATTTTGTTTTGCAGGTTTTTTTGTAATAATTGAGAATTTAAAGGATAAAAAGATTGACTTTTCTCAAAAAAACTGTTAAATTCTATATAACCAATAAAAATACTCGGTATTGAGGTGGAGAAAATGGTACGTATAGCAAATTCGGTAGCTGAATTAGTTGGTCAGACGCCGATTGTAAAGTTAAATAATGTCGTAGATGAAAATAGTGCAGAAGTTTATTTGAAGCTTGAATATATGAATCCAGGTAGCAGTGTCAAAGATCGTATCGCTTTAGCGATGATTGAAGCGGCTGAAGAAAAAGGCGGTTTGAAAAAGGGAGGTACAATCATCGAGCCAACGAGTGGTAACACGGGAATTGGGCTAGCGATGATTGCGGCAGCGAAAGGATACCGTGCGATTCTTGTGATGCCTGAAACGATGAGTATGGAACGTCGTAACTTACTTCGTGCATATGGTGCAGAACTTGTGCTGACACCAGGTGCGGAAGGGATGGGTGGAGCGATTCGTAAGGCGAAAGAGCTTGCAGAAGAGCACGGTTATTTCATGCCACAGCAATTTGAGAATGAAGCCAACCCTGAAATTCATCGCCGCACTACAGGTAAAGAAATTGCTGAACAAATGGATCAGCTAGACGCTTTCATCTCTGGAATCGGAACAGGCGGAACGATTACCGGAGCTGGCCAAGTATTAAGAGAACAGTTCAAAGACATTAAAATTTATGCGGTAGAGCCAGCAGATTCACCAGTTTTATCTGGCGGTAAACCAGGTCCGCATAAAATTCAAGGAATCGGTGCAGGATTTGTACCGAAAGTATTGAATACAGACGTATATGATGAAATTATTAAAATAGAAAATGAAGATGCATTTGAGACCGCTCGTAAAGTGGCACGTGAAGAAGGCATCTTAGGCGGTATTTCTTCAGGAGCAGCTATTTCTGCCGCTCTGCAAGTAGCAGCTAAGCTTGGAAAAGGTAAAAAAGTATTGGCGATCATTCCAAGTAACGGAGAGCGCTATTTAAGTACACCACTCTATCAGTTTGACGAAGAGTAATAACGAAAGAAAAACAGGCTGAGAAATCAGTCTGTTTTTTCTTTTGCTCCATTTCTTTGGTAAAATAAAAGAAGATTAAAAAGCGGAAGGAGCTTTTCGGGATCATGAAAGTGAAAGCGGGAGAACATCTTTTAGATTTTCAGCAAAAGACATACATTATGGGGATTTTAAACGCAACCCCTGATTCTTTTTCGGATGGAGGGTTGTTTCATCATGTCGACAATGCTGTCCGTCATGCGAAAGAAATGGTTGCTTCAGGAGCAGATTTAATTGATATCGGTGGCGAATCGACTCGTCCAGGTCACATTCCTGTCCCGCTCGAGCAAGAGCTTGAACGAGTTTTGCCTGTTATTCAAGCGGTGGCTTCTGAAGTGCAGGTCCCTTTATCAATTGATACGTATAAAGCTGAAACCGCTCGGCAGTCCATTGAAGCAGGAGCCCATATTATTAACGACGTGTGGGGAGCAAAGAAGGACCCTGAAATTGCCTCGGTTGCAGCGGAGAAACAAGTGCCCATTATTTTAATGCATAATCGCGAGCAAATGGATTATGAAGTATTCATAAGAGATGTGTTAGCGGATTTATATGAGAGTATTAATATTGCGGTAAAAGCTGGTGTTGAAAAGAATCAGATTATTCTTGATCCTGGAATCGGATTTGCTAAGAGTATGGATCAAAACTTGGAGATGCTTCGTCAATTAGATCAGATTGTAGCCTTAGGATTTCCTGTACTATTAGGTACTTCACGAAAAAGAATCATCGGTCACATTCTCGATCTTCCAGTAGAAGAAAGAATGGAAGGAACGGGAGCGACATGTTGTTTCGGTATACAACAAGGTTGCAACATATTAAGGGTGCATGATGTGAAGTCGATTAGCCGCATGGCAAAAATGACAGATGCCTTGATAGGGAAGGGGTAAAAGTATGGACAAGATCTATGTAACTGGTATGGAGTTTTACGGATATCATGGAGTTTTTCCTGAAGAAAATAAGCTTGGTCAACGCTTTCGAGTAGATGCTACGTTAGAAGTATCGCTACAGCGAGCAGGAGAAACGGATCAATTGGAATACACGGTGAATTACGCAGATGTATATCAAATTTGCAAAGATGTCGCAGAAGGTCCACCGTTGAAGCTGGTGGAGAGTGTGGCTGAGAAAATAGCGGCGGCTCTTTTAAATAAACTTCCTTCTGTTCAAGCTTGTACAATTAAAGTGATTAAGCCTGATCCGCCGATCCCCGGACATTATCAGCATGTAGCAGTAGAAATAATGAGAAAAAGATAGAAGGATGAACGATGGAAAATAAAGCTTATTTATCGCTCGGCACGAATATAGGTGACAGGCTCGCTAACTTACAAGCGGCATTGACGAGTCTTCAGAACGACGAGTATATTACAATTGAAGAAATTTCCTCTATTTATGAAACGGACCCAGTAGGATATACTGACCAAGCTAGTTTTTTAAATATGGCGATAAAAATTCGCACGCCTTTAAGTGCAGAAGAACTGTTAGATAAATGCCTTTCTATTGAAGCGCGGCTTGGTCGAGTAAGAGAAATCAAATGGGGACCAAGAACAATAGACCTTGACATTTTATTATATAATCAAGACAATATTGAATCAGAGAAACTAATTGTTCCGCATCCTAGAATGCATGAACGTGCTTTTGTGCTTATACCGTTATTAGAGATAGATTCAACAATATGCTTTCCAGGCACACGTATGACGCTTGAAGAACTTAGTACTAGTATTCAAGGGAAAGAAGGTGTTCGGCTATGGAAACAGATCAATGGGGTCGGCGTATCCGAGCCTTTAGAAAATTAAAAGGCTTTACCCAGGAAGAGCTCGCTCATGAAATAGGTGTACCTGTATCTGCGTTAGGAGATGTGGAAAGAGGGTACCGTCCTATTACGGAACAGTTGCTCCAGCAAATCGCTGAAGTGCTTCAAGTTCGTGTGGATGAGCTAAGCCCGCCGGATAAATAATTAGAAAGGTGATTGAAGTATGCTGAAAATCGGAAATATCGAAATGAAAAATCCGGTTGTTCTTGCCCCAATGGCAGGTATATGTAACTCTGCTTTTCGCTTGACAGTGAAAGAGTTTGGCGCAGGTTTAGTTTGCGCTGAAATGGTCAGTGATAAAGGGATTGTTTTTCAAAACGAAAAAACGCTAGAAATGCTTTATATTGATGAGAGAGAAAAGCCGCTTAGCCTACAAATTTTCGGTGGAGAAAGAGACTCTCTCGTTCAAGCCGCAAGTTTCGTGGATAAAAATACTAACGCAGATATTATCGATATTAATATGGGGTGCCCAGTACCTAAGATTACGAAATGTGATGCGGGTGCGAAATGGTTGCTTGATCCAAATAAAATTTACGAGATGGTTGCTGCTGTTACGGATGCCGTTAGTAAACCGGTCACAGTGAAAATGCGCATGGGGTGGGATGAAGACCACATTTATGCAGTAGAAAATGCTAGAGCGGTAGAAAGAGCAGGAGGACAAGCGGTTGCGCTTCATGGGCGTACTCGCGTGCAAATGTACGAGGGTCACGCCAATTGGGATATTATCAAAGAAGTGAAGCAATCGGTTAACATCCCGGTTATTGGGAATGGTGACGTTCAAACCCCTCAAGATGCAAAGCGCATGTTGGATGAAACGGGTGTTGATGGTGTTATGATCGGTCGTGCAGCACTTGGAGACCCGTGGATGATTTATCGCACCGTTCATTATTTAGAAACAGGTGAATTGATGGGTGAACCGACGGCTCGAGAAAAAATCGATGTCTGTTTACTACACTTAGATCGATTGATCGAGTTGAAAAATGAATTTATTGCTGTGCGCGAGATGAGAAAGCATGCGGCTTGGTACTTAAAAGGTATTCGAGGCAACGCTAGCGTACGTAAAGAAATTAACTTATGTGAGACAAGAGATGAGCTTGTGAACCTGCTGTCCGGTTTTGTTCAAGAAGTTGAGAAGAAAGAAGCAACTAGTCAGGTTGGATAAAGCGCAGGGCGATCATAGATAAGAGGAGTGAATGGAATGAGTCACGAAGATTTAAATGACCAATTGCTAGTCAGAAGAGAGAAAATGCAAGAGTTAAGAGAAAAAGGAATGGACCCGTTCGGTAAACGATTTGAACGCACTCATTCAGCGCAATCAATTATTTCCGAGTTCGATCAATTTTCGAAAGAAGAGCTTGAAGAGAAAGACGCAACGGTGAAAATCGCAGGGCGTGTCATGACAAAGCGTGGAAAAGGGAAGGCTGGATTTGCGCATGTGAAAGATCTTTCTGGCCAAATTCAAATTTACGTCCGTAAAGACGCTATTGGAGAAGAAGCATATGAAGTCTTCAATATGACGGATTTAGGGGATATTGTAGGTGTAGCTGGAACCGTCTTCAAAACACAAGTAGGAGAGCTTTCAATTAAAGTGACTCATTATGAGTACTTAACAAAAGCTTTGCGTCCTCTTCCGGATAAATTCCATGGGTTGAAAGACGTAGAACAGCGCTACCGTCAACGCTACTTAGATTTAATTACAAGTCCAGAAAGCCAACAAACTTTCGTTGCCCGCAGCCGCATTATTCAGTCTATGAGACGTTATTTAGATGAGCAAGGCTATTTAGAAGTGGAAACACCGATGATGCATTCAATTGCTGGTGGTGCATCTGCTCGTCCGTTCATTACTCACCATAACGCTCTTGATATGGAGCTGTATATGCGTATTGCCATCGAGCTTCACTTAAAGCGTTTAATCGTTGGTGGTATGGAGAAGGTCTATGAAATTGGCCGTGTATTCCGTAATGAAGGAATTTCTACACGCCATAACCCAGAATTTACAATGATCGAACTATATGAAGCTTACGCGGATTATCAAGATATTATGCGCTTAACAGAAAACTTAATCGCTCATATTGCACAGGAAGTATTAGGTTCTACGACGGTACAATATGGAGAATATGAAGTAAATCTAGAACCTCAATGGCGCCGTTATCACATGGTGGATGCAGTTAAAGAATACACTGGGGTAGATTTTTGGAAAGAGATGACTGATGAAGAAGCTCGTCAATTAGCGAAAGAGCACGGTATCGAATATAAAGAAACGATGCAGTACGGTCATATCGTCAATGAATTTTTCGAACAAAAAGTAGAAGAAAAGCTAATACAGCCTACATTTATTTATGGACACCCAGTAGAGATCTCGCCTTTAGCGAAGAAGAATGACGAGGATCCTCGCTTTACTGATCGTTTTGAATTGTTCATTGTCGGACGTGAGCATGCTAATGCATTTACAGAATTAAATGATCCAATTGATCAAAGAGAGCGTTTCGAAGCTCAATTAAAAGAGCGTGAACAAGGTAATGATGAAGCTCACGAAATGGACGATGATTTCATAGAAGCACTTGAATACGGACTTCCTCCTACAGGTGGTCTCGGAATCGGTGTAGATCGACTAGTTATGTTGTTAACAAACTCTCCTTCTATTCGTGACGTTCTATTATTCCCATTAATGAGACATAAAGAATAGTATGTGAAGAAGACTGCCTTAAGGCGGTCTTTTTTTTAAAAAGTGTTTGGAAAATAAGTTTATATATGATTCTATTAAAAAAACGAAAAAAGTGCTTGCATCCACTCTTTAGAGATGGTATATTTATATTCGTTGCTAACGACGACAGCAAGTTTTGATGAAAAACTTCAAAAAAGTTGTTGACAACGAAATGAACAAATGTTATCATAATAAAGTCGCTAAAACGACAATGGATTGAAATTGATCTTTGAAAACTGAACAAAATAAACGTCAACGTTAATTCTAAAAAAACTTAGTTTATCTAAGTGAAACAATTTATGAGCAATCAAACACTTTATCGGAGAGTTTGATCCTGG